>NZ_JBLWWU010000012.1:0-116809 GCF_048267785.1 Parasphingorhabdus sp.
AGCAACGCGAGCTCTCCAGAGCCATCAAACGCGCCCGCCATCTCGGCCTCCTGCCTTATCTCGTGAAATAGGAGCGAAACAATGGATATTATTTTGCTTGAACGCGTAGAGAAACTGGGAAGCATTGGCGATATCGTCACCGTCAAAAACGGCTATGCTCGCAATTTCCTGTTGCCCAACAAGAAGGCCCTTCGCGCCAATGAGGCGAACAAGAAGGTCTTCGAAGCCAATCGCCAGCAGATCGAAGCGGACAATGAAGCGAAACGCAAGGAAGCCGAAGCGGCTTCGGGCAGCATCGAAGGCAAGCAGATCGTCCTGATCCGTGCCTCGTCTGCCAGCGGCCAGCTTTATGGTTCAGTTTCTGTACGCGATATCGTTGAAGCCCTGAGCGCTGACGGGGCCCATGTTGAAAAGAGCATGGTCATCCTCGAAAAGCCGATCAAGACACTCGGTGTATTCGACGTCCGCATTCGCCTTCATCCTGAAGTCAATGTAACGATTCAGGCCAATGTGGCCCGTTCCGACGACGAAGCTGACATGCAGAAAGACGGCGTCGACGTCATCGCGCAGATGTTCGAAGAAGAACAAGCCGAACTTGCTGCCGCAGCACTTTCACCCGAAAGCGAAGACGAAGGCGAAGATACCGACGGCACAGCTGATGAAGCTGATGCAGAAGTTTCTGAAACAACAGAACAGGACGATAGCGAAACCAAGGAATAGTCCTATTCTGATTATGATATTGAAAGCCCGGGTCCGGAACGTCGCAAGACGATTCACCAGACCCGGGCTTTTTCTTTGGAGGCTGGATTGAACAACGACTGGCAGTCCCTCTTTGCAAAAGATGCGTCTCTTTTTCCGCATCTCGCCGATCTGGCAAAGGATCAGGTCCTGCTATCGACAATGAGCGAGACGCTCTTTCACCAGGCCAGCTTCCTCGATCAGCGCATATTTACTCCCGATCTTCCCCGGCAAATTGTGGCTTGGGCAGATATTGACTCCATCTCTTTGCCAGATTCCCCCAAACCCCAGTATATTTTCCATATCGGCCACGTGGGTTCGACCCTGATTTCCCGGCTGCTGGGAGAACTGGATAATATATTCGCCCTGCGTGAACCGGCGATATTGCGACAGCTGGCCGACGTTCATGTGAACCAACCCGCCGAAGTCGGCTGGGCATCCGATGAGCAAGCCGAACGACTCGTACAGGTCGAGAAATGGTTGTCCCGCGTATTTCATGCCGGGCAGCGGACGATGATCAAGGCGAGCAGTTTTGTAAGCCCGCTTGCCCACCCCTTGTTGGCCGAAAATGGTACTGCGCTTTTTCTGTTCGCCTCCCTTGATCGTTACCTTCAAACCATATTGGCGGGCGATGCATCAAAGCAGGAAGCATCGGCTCTGGCGGATCTCAGGCTTCGCCGCTTGGCCCGGCATTGCGGCCAGGCACTGGGTAAAAAAGAGGATCTATCACTCGCCCAAACCGCCGCACTGGGCTGGCTGTGCGAGATGGCAACGCTTTGCGATGCCAAGTCCCAATGCACGGATGCTGCCATTAAATGGATGGATTTTGATGATTTCTTGCGAGAACCCACCTCTCAATTACAGGTTGCAGCGGATCATTTTGGCCAGAATTTATCGCCAGACCATGCTCAAAGCCTGATTTCAGGCCCGATCATGTCCAGCTATTCCAAGGCCCCCGAATTTGATTATAGTCCATCGCTCCGGGAGCAACTGTTGGCAGAAGCGGCGCAAATTCATGCTGACGATATAAAACAGACACTGCTATGGGTGGATCAATTGGCGCGGCGCTTTCCAATAATCGCCGCCGCGATAGCAACAGCGGAAACGAGACGATAATGTTCAAGCAACTTAGCGTACTGGATCAGTCACAGGTCAACGAACTCAAAAAAATTGCCGACAGCGCCCAATTCGTCGATGGCAAAATCAGCAATCCGTACAGCAAGGTGAAGAATAATCTGCAACTGCATGATGTCGAAGGCTACAAGAAGTCGTCGAAAATTTTGCTAGATGCGTTGATGGCCAATCGCGAATTTGTCGATTTTGCATTTCCCGAGAAAGTCGCGCCGCCGCTGATCACGCGATACAAACCGGGCATGAATTATGGATTGCATGCAGATAGTGCGATTATTCCCCTGCCCGACGGACCAATCCGGTCGGACATCAGCTGCACGATTTTTTTAAGCGACGTGAATGACTGCAAGGGCGGAGCCCTGCACGTTACACAGGGCGAAGCCGGTATGCGGTTCAAGGGGATACCGGGATCCGCCATTGTCTATCCGTCATCCACATTGCACGAAGTCGAGCCGGTTACCCAGGGCGAGCGCATGGTGGCCATCACCTTCATCCAGAGCAAGCTGCCCGACGTGACACAGCGCAATCTGCTTTACGAACTGAACGAAGTCGCCGCGCTGGAAGGCCTCAATATGGCGCACGAAAATTATACCCGCCTGCAGGCGGTGCAATATAATCTGATGCGGCGATGGATGCGCTGACCAGCGCTTTCGCTCAATAGCCCATCAGGCTCATGACTTCCTCGCGGCTGCGGGCATCATCCAGAAAACATCCGAGCAGACGGCTGGTCGTCATCTTGACACCGGGCGTCCGTACGCCACGCGCGGTCATGCAACTGTGGCTGGCCTCGATCACAACCGCAACGCCCTGCGGTTTGAGATATTCCCATATGCATTCCGCAACTTCGGCGGTCAGGCGTTCCTGCACCTGCAACCGGCGCGCAAAGCCATGGAGAACCCGGGCGAGCTTGGATATGCCAACGACCCTGTCGGTCGGCATATAGGCGATGCTCGCCTTGCCGATAATCGGCGCCATATGATGTTCGCAATGGGAATGGAACGGAATGTCTTTGAGCAGCACCAGCTCGTCATAGCCACCGACTTCCTCAAAGGTACGCGCGAGGTGCATGGCCGGATTTTCGGTATAGCCTTCGCAATATTCCTTCCACGCCCGTGCCACACGCTTGGGCGTGTCGATCAGCCCTTCCCGCTCCGGATCATCACCAGCCCAGCGCAAAAGGGTCCGCACCGCATCCTGCACCTCTTCGGGTACAGGGATTTTCCGGTCTTCGCGCTCTGCAAGCGCGTCTTCAATAGAAAGGGAATGGTCAGCCAAAACAGGTCCTTCGGTTCATCAGATGCAATGCCGACGAACTACGCCAGCAACGTGTCGCGCGCAAGTGCACCTTGGGCCATCATATGGCGAAAAAGGAAGGTGGTGCGCCCAGGAAGATTCGAACTCCCGACCCCTTGATTCGTAGTCAAGTACTCTATCCAGCTGAGCTATGGGCGCTAACCAGACGGTGCAGATAGGGGGTGAATCCCCTGCTGGCAAGCCATAAATGCTATTTTTCCGATAGTGCCGCCTGTGCCGCTGCCAGACGCGCGATTGGCACCCGATATGGCGACGCGCTGACATAGTCGAGACCGGTTTTCTCGCAGAAGGCAATCGAAGACGGATCACCGCCATGTTCGCCGCAAATCCCCAGCTTGATGCCGGGCCGAGTCGCCCTGCCCCGCTGTGCCGCGATCTCGATAAGCTGACCGACTCCTTCGACATCGAGGCTGACAAACGGATCGCGCGGAAAAATACCCTTGTCTACATATTGGGTCAGGAAACGACCGGCATCGTCACGAGAGACGCCCAAAGTGGTCTGGGTGAGATCATTGGTGCCAAAGCTGAAAAACTCGCCATGTTCGGCAATCGCGCCGGCCATCAGCGCAGCACGTGGCAGTTCGATCATCGTGCCGACGAGATATTCAATCTCCCGACCTTTCTCGGCGAACACTTCCTTCGCCATCCGGTTGACCACATCCTTCATCAATTCGAGCTCCCGCGCGGTGGCGACAAGCGGGATCATGACTTCGGGGATAGGGGCCTCGCCGCTGGCTTCAGCGACTTCACAGGCCGCTTCAAAAATCGCCCGTGCCTGCATTTCGTAGATTTCGGGATAGGTGACGCCAAGACGGCAGCCGCGATGGCCGAGCATCGGATTGAATTCGTGCAGTTCATTGGCCCGTTGTTTCAGCACTTCCACCCCGACATTGGCGGCTTTTGCGACTTCCTCAAATTCCGACTGCTGATGCGGCAAAAATTCGTGAAGCGGCGGATCGAGCAAACGAATGGTTACCGGCAGCCCGACCATGACTTCAAATATCTGCCGAAAGTCATCGCGCTGTTCGGGCAGAAGCTTCGCCAGAGCCTCGCGCCTGCCGGCTTCGTCGGACGCCAATATCATCTGGCGAACCGCGGTAATCCGGTTGGCGTCAAAAAACATATGCTCGGTCCGGCACAGGCCGATGCCCTCGGCACCGAAATCACGCGCAACCTGACAATCGAGCGGGGTTTCCGCATTTGTGCGCACGCCCAACCGGCGGACCTTGTCGGCCCAGGTCATCAGGACGCCGAAATCGCCAACCAGTTCGGGCTGGATCGTGGCCACACGCCCGGCCATCACCTGGCCATTGCTGCCATCGATGGTCAGCATATCGCCTTCCTTGAGATCACGATCGCCGACCTTCATTACCTTCGTTTCATTGTTGATCGAAATCGTGCCCGCCCCGGAAACACAGGGTCTTCCCATGCCTCTGGCGACGACAGCGGCGTGTGACGTCATGCCGCCACGCGCCGTCAAGATGCCCTTGGCGGCATGCATGCCGTGAATATCCTCTGGCGAGGTTTCGACCCGGACGAGGATGACGTCATCACCCATTTCGGTGCGGCGTTCGGCGGTGTCGCTGTCAAAGACGATGAAACCGCTGGCGGCACCGGGCGATGCCGGCAGACCGGTCGTCAGCACGTCGCGCTCGGCTTCGGGATCGAGAGTCGGGTGGAGCAGCTGGTCAAGCGCCATCGGATCGACCCGCGACACCGCCTCTTCCTCGGAAATCAGGCCGTCATGGGCCATGTCGACCGCGATTTTCAGCGCCGCCTTGGCGGTCCGCTTGCCCGAGCGGGTCTGCAGCATCCAGAGTTTGCCGCGCTCTACGGTAAATTCAATATCCTGCATATCGCGATAATGCCGTTCGAGCAGATCGAACACGTCGGTCAACTCCTTGTAGGTCTCCGGCATGGCCTCTTCCATCGACAAAGGCTTGGCATTGGCCAGTTCGCGCGCCACTTTGCTGAGATATTGCGGCGTCCGGATACCGGCGACGACATCCTCGCCCTGCGCGTTGATCAGCCATTCGCCATAATAGGCGCTTTCACCGGTCGCAGGGTTGCGGGTGAAGGCAACGCCGGTGGCGCTGGTTTCGCCCATATTGCCAAAAACCATCGCCTGGACATTGACGGCCGTGCCCCATTCCGAGGGAATATTGTTGAGCCGGCGGTAAACCTTGGCGCGGTCGGCCTGCCAGCTACCAAATACGGCGCTTACCGCGCCCCACAGCTGATCATTGACGTCTTGCGGAAACGGCTTGCCCCATTGTTCCTCGACCAGCGACTTATACTCGCCAACCAGCGCTTTCCAATGTTTAGACTCCATCTCGGTATCGGTGAAAAAGCCGTTGTCTTCTTTAAGAATTTCTAGCGCTTCTTCAAAAGCACCATGATCCAGTTCGAGCACCACGTCAGAGTACATCTGGATGAACCGGCGATAGCTGTCCCAGGCGAACCGTTCATCACCGGAGGCTTTCGCCAGACCTTCGACCGTCGCGTCGTTGAGGCCAAGATTGAGCACCGTGTCCATCATCCCCGGCATCGAGGCGCGGGCGCCGGAACGCACGGAAACCAGCAGCGGATCGACGGCATCGCCGAATTTCTTGCCGGTAACGGATTCGATATGGGCGACACCCTGCGCGACCTCGGCGGTCAGGCTGTCGGGATAAACACCACCATCGGCATAATATTTGGTGCACATTTCGGTGGAGATCGTAAAACCCGGAGGGACCGGCAATCCAATATTCGCCATTTCCGCGAGATTGGCACCTTTGCCACCTAGCAGGTTGCGGGCCTCTGTGGAGTCACCGGGCGCGCCGTCTGCGTCCATTCCGCCACCGAAACGATATACATATTGGGTCATTCTACTGCCTTATCACTATCAAACCCCCTCCTGTTCAAAGGAGGAGAAGCTGTGGTTTGTGCGGCAGCCGGCGCCGTGCCGGCTTCCACATTTACGGGTGGGGACTGGCTCCACCCGGCCCTCCCCTAGAGGAGACGGGCCTATCGATCAATTCGGGCTGCCGCAAAATCCGCGGGCAAACTTTACACACTTTACACTGTTATGAATTGATTATCCGCTAGCCTTCAATCTTCGAGAAATCGGCCACCTGATGCACCGCGTCACGGAAGCGGCCAAGCAGGGAAAGCCGGGCTTCACGCTTGCTCTGGTCTTCATCGTTCACGGTCACATCCTCAAAAAACTGGTCAATCGGTCCGCGCAAGGCCGCCAGCGCGGTCATTGCCTTTTCAAACTCTTCCGCCGCGATCGCAGCGGTCACGTCCGGCTGTGCCGCGTCGAGCGCGTCGATCAGCGCCTTTTCCGCTTTTTCCGGCGTGTAGGAAAGGGGTTTTGCATCCCCCTCTCCGTTCGTCTCGAGCGAAGTCGAGAGACCCTGCGCACTATCATCCGTGTCTCGACTACGCTCGACACGAACGGCACCAGCGCCTTCCTTCTTCAAAATATTCGAAGCCCGCTTGTACCCGGCGAGCAGGTTCACGCCATCCGTAGTTTCCACAAATGCCTGCAAGGCCTTCACCCGGGCGAGCAGGCGCACCAGATCGTCTTCACCGCCCAGCGCGAACACTGCATCGATCAGGTCATGACGAACGCCTGCTTCGCGTTGCTGGACTTTGAGACGGTCAGTTATAAAATCTCGAATATCGTGCATGAAAACACGTGACCATTGTTGCTTTAATTCTCCTCGGGTTGTCTCAACAGGTGGCGGCTCCGTGCGCTCGTCCTCGATCTCTTGCTCATGGTACAAATGCCTAGCCTCCGCCAACCATTCCGGCAGCTTTCCTCGTAAGCCATTTTGAGTAACCAAAGAGAGAACACCCAAAGCTGCTCTGCGAAGAGCAAAAGGGTCTTTCGACCCGGATGGCTTCAGATCTTTCATGAAAAAACCGGCTATGCTATCCAGCTTATCCGCCAAGCTCACATACACAGTCACCGGATCGGTGGGCACATCGTCGCCCTGCCCGACCGGCTTGTAATGATCTCTGATTGCGTGTGAGACTTCTACCGGAAGCCCTTCTTTCTCTGCATAATAGCCACCCATCAAGCCTTGCAGCTCGGGGAACTCGCCGACCATTTCGGTGACGAGATCGGCTTTGCAGAGACGTGCGGCCTGCTTGGTCTGTTCCGGGTTGGCATGGAGTAACCCGGTCCCTTCTAAAGACGCCAACCACTCAGCCAGCTTGGCCACACGCTCTACCTTGTCGGCAACCGTCCCCAGTTTCTCGTGGAACACAATGTTGCTCAATTTCTTTGCATGATCCTCCAACCTGATCTTCTGGTCAAGTTCCCAGAAGAATTTGGCGTCGGAGAGCCGTGCAGCGAGGACTTTTTCATTCCCCGCGACAATTGCCTTGCCGCCATCGCTGGCGTCGATATTGGCCGTGCAGACAAAATTCGGGGCCAAGGCGCCCTTTTTGTCGCGGCAAATGAAATATTTCTGGTTCACCCGGGCGGTTAGCTGGATTACCTCTTCGGGGACATCGAGGAACGCGGGATCAAAACGGCCGAGCAATGGCACCGGCCATTCGGTCAGGCCGGCGTTCTCGATTACCAGGCCTTCGTCTTCGACCAGATCCAGTCCGGCGTCCGATGCCGCCTTGGCGGCCCCATCGCGGATGATATCCTGGCGCTCTTCATGATCGACGACCACATGGCAGGCGCGCAATTTGTCAACATAATCACCGGCGTTTCCGATGGTGATGCGCCCGGGCTCCGTTCGTGTCGAGCGTAGTCGAGACATGTTGGGATCGTTCTCTGCCGCCGGTCTCTCGACTTCGCTCGAGACGAACGGAGCTTTTGCATGATGGAATCTATGTCCGACAGTATCATAGCCTGACGTCATGCCATCAATTTCGCATGGCACAAGGTCGTCGCCGAATATCGCCACAATGCCGCTTAGCGGGCGCACCCAGCGCAGGCTCTCGGTCGACAGGCTGGCTTCGCCCCAGCGCATCGATTTGGGCCACGGAAAGGCCTTGATCATCGCGGGAATCGCTTCCGCCAGCACATCTTTGGTGTCGCGGCCCGGCTTGTTGATTACCGCAAAAAAGGTCGGGCGGCCCTTGACGTCACGCACTTCCAACTGGTCCCGGGTGACGTCATTTTTGCGGCAGAAACCGTCAACCGCCTGATCGGGCGCGCTTTCAGGCGGGCCCTTGGCTTCCTCGCTGACCGCTTGGGTTTGCGCAGGCAGGTCCGTTGCGATCAGCGCGAGACGCCGTGGCGTCGAATAGACAGTGACGCCACCAGCGTTCAGGCCGGCTTCGGTCATCTGTTCGGTGAACAGCCGCTGCAGATCGGTGCGGGCTTTCGCCTGCATGCGGGCAGGAATTTCTTCTGACAGGAGTTCCAGGAGAAAGTCGGTCATCTACTTCCTCCCCGAAACTCGTCATCCTGAACTTGTTTCAGGATCCCTAGAGATGGCGCGCGTGCCGCACGAGGTCCTGCAACAGGTTCAGGATGACGATATTGATGGATCATCACGCCGCCCACCCGTTTTTTTCCATATGCGCTTCGCAGCTGCCCTTCGCGAGATCACGGACCCGGCCCATGTAGCTGGCGCGTTCCTGGACGCTGATGACGCCACGCGCCTGCAGCAGGTTGAATACGTGACTCGCCTTGATCGCCTGCTCATAAGCCGGAATCGGGAGCTTTGCCTCGAGGCAGTTCTCGCATTCGCCGACCGCCTTGTTGAACAGGTCGAACAGGGTCTCGGTATTGGCGATTTCGAAATTCCATTCCGACATCTGCTTCTCATTATCCAGGAAGATATCGCCGTAACTCACTCCATTACCGTTGAAATCCAGGTCATAGACGCTGTCGACATTTTGGATATACATGGCCAGCCGTTCAAGACCATAGGTCAGCTCGCCGGCGACCGGCTTGCAGTCAAAGCCGCCCATTTGCTGGAAATAGGTGAACTGGGTGACTTCCATACCGTCGCACCAGACTTCCCAGCCGAGTCCCCAGGCGCCGAGCGTCGGGCTTTCCCAGTCATCCTCGACGAAGCGGATATCGTGCAGCATCGGATCGATACCGATCGCGACCAGACTGTCGAGATAGAGCTGCTGGATGTCCGGCGGCGATGGTTTGAGCACCACCTGATATTGATAATAATGCTGGAGCCGGTTCGGGTTGTCGCCATAGCGGCCATCGGTCGGGCGACGGCAGGCCTGAACAAAGGCGGCGTTCCACGGATCAGGCCCCAAAGCCCGCAGGGTGGTCGCGGGATGGAAGGTTCCGGCACCCATTTCCATGTCATAGGGCTGCAATATCACGCAGCCTTTGTCACTCCAGTAATTGTGGAGCTTCAGGATAATCTGCTGGAAGCTGAGAGGCTTCGTATCGGACAATTTCAGAGCTTTCTTCGCGAATGCAATATTTACGCGCTGCTTTGGCGAAGGCGGGCAGCAGGGTCAAGGGAGGAATGGCCGCACTGCAACCTTATTCGTCATGCCGAACTTGTTTCAGCACCCCGTTACATGTTTTTGCCCGGCCCGGAGGCCTGAAACAAGTTCAGGATGACGGGGTCATTCCGCCGCCACCAATTCTTCTGCTGCCTCTACCGTAACCGACACCGCATTCAGCACCGCATTGCCCGAAAGAGGATCAAAACTCTCCGTATCGGTCAGATCGTTGATGGAAACCCCCGGCTTTTCGCCCGCCACCGACAGCCCGACGCCCTTGCGTCCGTGACCGAAGCCATGGGGGATCGATACCACTCCGGGCATGACGTCATCGCTCACTTCGACCGAAATATCGACGCTGTTCACCCGGCTGGTCACTGTCGCCATGGCACCATCGGAGAGGCCGCGCGCTGCTGCATCATCGGGATGGATCATCAAGGTGCAACGATCCGGCCCCTTGAACAGGCGCTTGCTATTGTGCAGCCAGCTGTTGTTCTGGCGCACGTGACGGCGGCCGATCAGGCGCAGACTGTCCGGTTGCTCATTATCGAGAGAAACCGCGAAGCGCTGCAGTTCGGCGAGAAAATCGGGATGGGCGCAAAGGATCATCTTGTCCCCGGTGCGGAGCCTTTCCGCCATGCACGGCCGCAGCGGTCCGAGATCAATGCCATTGGGCGCTGCCTCCACTTCCGCCAGCGTCAGTCCGGCGGGGGAGCTTTGTAACATGCCGTCGAGCACATCGCGCGGTTCGCGGATATTGGGGACATCCTGACCGTCCTGCGCCAGGATTTCCCGCGTCAGTTCCGCGATAATCTCCCAGTCGGTCTTCTCGCCATCCTGCAGCTCGATAATCGCCGGCGAGTAGCTGGCATAGTTGCGGATCGCCAGCGGCCCGAAGAAGAACGGATAGTGATCCTTCTCCAGCGGTCCGCAGGGCGGCAGTATATAGTCGGCATGGCGGCTGGTCGCGGTGACATACATGTCGAACGAGACCATCAGGTCGAGTCTCTCCAGCGCCCGGTCCAGTTTGGCGCCGTCGGGAGCCGACAGCACCGGATTGCCGGTCACCACGAACAAAGAGCGAATGCGCTCGTCATCATCGCGGAGCATTTCATCGGCAAAGGTCACCATCGGTAGTTCGCTCATCACCGACGCCATGGTGCCGCGCACGGTCTCGGCGGTCCGCACCGATCCCCTGCCCACCAGATTGATCGTGTCGAGCGCCGGTTCCGGCACCATCGTTCCGCCGACCCGGTCGAGATTGCCGGAGGCGATATTGATCACCTGGATCAGCCACTGGTTGAGCGTGCCAAATTCACAGACCGAGACACCCATTCGGCCATAGATGGCAGCGGGCTGGTCCGCGGCAAGTTGAGCGGCCATATCCTGCATGTCCTCCACAGAAATGCCGCAATGGGCCGCAAGCTGGTCCATGTCGAAGCCCGCAATGGCCGGCTCGATGGCGCTCCAACTGTGATCGAGAATATCATCCATCCTGGAAATATCGACCAGCCCGACATCAAAAATGCTTTTCAATATCCCGATCAGGAGCGCGGTGTCGGTCCCCGGCTTCACGAAATGATGCGCGTCCGTCAGCTTGGCGGTCTCGGTCCGGCGCGGGTCAACGACGACCAGCTTGCCGTCGCGGGCCTGCATTTCCTTCACGCGCTTTTTGAAGTCCGGCACGGTCCAGATGCTGCCATTGGACGCCGCCGGATTGCCGCCGATGATCAGCAGATACTGGCTGCGGTCGATATCCGGCACCGCGGCGAGGCTGACATGGCCATACATATGATATTGCACGACATGATGCGGGATCTGGTCGAGCGTCGAGGCGGAGTAGATATTCTTCAGCCCGATCGCCTTGCGCAGGGTGCTGATCTGGGTCGCGATACCATAGTCATGGGCGGCGGGATTGCCCATATACATGGCGGGCTTGGCGCCCTGCCCCTTGAGCGCCGTCAGCTTGGCAGCAATTTCGGAAAAAGCCTGATCCCAGCCGATTTCCTGCCACTCGCCGTCGACTTTTTTCACCGGCTGGTGCAGGCGGTCGGGATCATCCTGCAAATCGGCGATCGCCGTCGCCTTCGGACAGATATGCCCCCGGCTCAGCACATGATCCGGATTGCCCCTGATCGAGACTATCTTGCGCCCCTCAACTTCGACCAATAGGCCGCAATTGGCTTCGCAGATATGACAGGTACGGGCGTGGATCGTGCTCATCGGAACCTCCTTGATTTAATCATTCGGTTAACAGATTGCTCCGCCGTTAGCCAGCGCATGCGGACCGCCGCTCAAATTTTGCTGGGCATTTGCGGCCAATTGTTCAATGAAGCCGGTTTCCACCTATTGTCGGAGCAAATATCCATGACGCGTCGCTGGCTTAATTACGCTTTTCTCCTTCCCCTCTGCCTGTCCTTTACCGCTTGCCAGACGCCGAACAGCGAACCCACCCGTGCCGGCGGCGACGCCGTTGCCAATGTTGCCGAAACGGTCGCCACACCGGCGGTGATGCCCGATGATCCCGATCCCGCGCTGTGGGTGATCAAGGATGAAGATACGACCATCTATCTATTTGGAACCATCCATATCCTGCAGCCTGGACTGACATGGTTCGATGAGGCGGTGAAGGAAAGTTTCGACGCGTCCGACGAACTGGTTGTCGAAATGATCAAGCCGGATCCTGCGGCCATGGCAAAAATCGTTAGTGAACTGGCAATCGACAAGACCGGCATATCGCTCCGCGACAAACTCGCGCCAGAAGACCGCGCCGATTATGAAGCCACACTGACCAGCCTCGGGCTCCCGGTCGCTGCATTCGATCCGCTCGACCCCTGGTTCGCAAGCGTCAATCTGTCGCTAATCCCCCTGATGCGTAACGGATATGATGCAGACCAAGGTGTCGAAGATGAACTGCTGGCGCATGCCAAGGCCCGGGCGATCAAAATCACCGGACTCGAAACACCGGAGCAGCAGTTGGGCTTTTTCGACAATCTGCCGGAAGAGGTGCAAATTCGTTTTCTCAACTTCACCGTCGATACGGTTGACGAGGCCGCCGATGGCATGGAACAGATGGTCGCGGAATGGGCCAACGCCAATATCGACGCGCTCGGCGAATTGATGAACGCCGGGCTCGAGGACAAGATTCTCTACGAAACGCTGCTCGTCAATCGCAACGCCAGCTGGGCAGAATGGGTCGATCAGCGGATGGAACAGCCAGGAACCGTATTTCTGGCGGTCGGCGCCGGACATCTCGCCGGAGACAGCAGCCTGCAAGCATTGCTCGCCAAAAAAGGGTTTGTTGCAGAACGGATCGAATATTGATTATTTCGTCTCCGGCTTTTCTTTTGCCGACAAGCACACCACATAGACAATATGCTTATCATTAGATTCATCCTGACGCTGATCGCATCGTTGATGCTCACCGCGTGCAACGCTACGCCTGATCCTGTTACGCTCAACACAGTCAAGACCGGCACGCCCGCATTGTGGAAAGTCAGTGGCACAAAGCCTGAACAAAAGGGCGTCGCCTACATGTTCGGCACCATCCACATCCTTCCCGACGATGTGCAATGGCGCACACCGGTCCTGGAAGCTGCGATTGCGGAGTCTGACACTCTGGTCATCGAAGTGCTGGGACTGGACGATACCCGGAATGCAGCGAAGATATTTTCCCGACTGGCGATTTCCCCCGGTCAGGAGAAACTGGACACGCGAATCAAGCCGTCGCTGAAGGAGGATCTCGACCGAATTATCGACTCTGCCAATATTCCCGAACGCGCGCTCAATCGCATGGAAACGTGGGCCGCCGCACTTTCTCTGGCTTCGGCGCAGACCAAGAGCCTGGGGCTGAATTCCAGCGGCGGAGTCGAGAAGAAACTCACCGCCCAATTTGAAAAAACCGGCAAGCCGATCGAGTCCCTGGAAACCATAGAATTGCAACTCGGCTATTTCGACAAGCTTCCCGAGGCGCAACAGCGCCAGATGCTGACCACCGTGGTTGAAGATTCAAGTGATGCCCAGCAGGCGTTTGAAGAATTGTTCAACGCCTGGATGACGGGCAACATCGATGATATCGTGACGCTTTCCGACGGGGGAATATTGTCCGACCCCAAGACTCGCGAATATCTGCTGGTGGCGCGCAATCTCAATTGGGCGGAACAGCTGGACAAGCGTCTGCAAAAACCGGGAATATCGCTGGTAGCGGTCGGTGCGGCTCATCTCGTCGGGCCGGATGCGGTTCAGGAAACCCTTGTAAAACGCGGATATAAAATCGAAAAAATACAATAAACGGGGCACCACATGACATTTATATTTGATCGCGAAACTGCGCTCATCGCGCAGGGTGACGGACAGTTTACGATCGAGGCAAGCGACATATATCGCAATCCAACCGGCATGGCTTTTGGTGGATGGGTTGCAGCGATTGCTGCACGCGCCGTAGAAGATCATCCCGAACGTCGTGGTCCGCTGGTTTCCCAGCAGATAATATATATGACCGGCGTCGGATCGGGCGAGGTGCAGCTGTCGGTCAAATTATTGCGCGCTGGCTCCTCGACCCAGTTCTGGCGCGTGGAATTGTCGCAAAATGGTGCATTGACAAACGCCGCCGATATCGTGACAAGCACCCGCCGTCCGACAGACATCGACTATCAGATCGTAATTCCAACCGCAAAATCACCGGAAGAATCCATCTTGGTGCCATCGGTCAACCCAATGGCGCCTGCATGGGCTGTCCATTATGATCAACGAATCGCAAAAGGCATCCCTTTCGCGGTCAATGAATCCCCTGATGCGATGGTGTGGATCAAGGAAACGGACGGCCGTCCCGTGGACCGCGTCAGTCTCTTTTCGATACTCGACACGCCGATGCCCCGGACATTTTTTGTTACCGAACAATTCCGCCCCGGTTCGACCGTTTCGATGGCCACCTATATATATGCGAGCGATGATGATCTCGCGGCAGCCGGAAATGATTTCATGTTGCTGCAGGTCACTGGCGCAACGGTCCGCAACAGCGCGACCGATGGTCGGGTCGAAATCTGGTCACAAAGCGGCACATTGCTCGCGACAAGCTCCCAGATCGGCTTTTTTCGCTAGAGCGTCGCCAGCCACGCAAATCCCTTGCTTTTGCGAGATTCCGACCTTATAGCGCCCTCTTTCCGACCATGAGCACCCTGGAGGCGTGGCGGAAATTTTAACAAAACCTAATTTTGGAGCAACATTATGAGTGATCAGCTGACTATTTCAGCCGAGCCACGCGAACGGGCTGGCAAGGGAGCCTCCCGTGCATTGCGTCGCGAAGGCCGTGTCCCCGCCGTTATTTATGGCGACAAGAAAGAAGCCATTGCAATCCACGTCGAAGAACGTGCTTTGAACAAACTTCTCGGCACCGGCCATTTCATGAACTCGCTGGTTCAGGTAGAAGTCGACGGGAAGAAAACCCGGACTCTGCCAAAAGATGTTGCTTTTGATCCGGTCACCGACCGTCCGCTCCATGTTGACTTCTTCCGCCTTGCGAAGGGCGCGAAGGTACAGGTCAACATTCCTGTTGTCTTCATCAACGAAGAAGCTTCGCCTGGCCTGAAACGCGGCGGCGTCATGAATGTTGTCCGTCACGAGCTCGACTTGATGTGCGATGCAGACCAGATTCCTGACCAGATCGAAATCGACGTGACCGGTCTGGAAATTGGCGATTCGATCCATATTTCCCATGTCACCCTGCCCGACGGCGCGGAAAGCGCGATCACAGATCGTGACTTCACCATTGCTGGCGTAACCGCTCCGTCCGCTCTGAAATCCTCTGACGACGAAGCCGATGAGGGCGAAGAAAGCACCGAAGAAGCTGAAGGCGAAGAAGCTGAGGGCGAAGAAGGCGGTTCCGAAGACTAGACCTTCGGTTACAAAACAATGTAACGGGAAACCGTCCATGCCGATCAAACAGGGCATGGGCGGTTTTTTGCCTTTGGAACAGCTCGGAACGAGCGGAGAGCGCGTAAATAAATGCAACTATGGGTCGGTCTTGGCAATCCGGGCGCGCAATATGCGATGCACCGGCACAATGTCGGCTTCATGGTGATCGACGCGCTTGAAGAAGTGCATGGTTTTCCCGCCCCCAAACAGAAGTTCAAGGGCTGGACGATGGAAGCGCGGCTCGGCGGCGAGAAACTGGTCCTGCTCAAGCCGGCGACCTTCATGAATGAAAGCGGGCAAAGCGTGCGCGCGGCGATGGATTTCTACAAATTGCAGCCTGAGGATGTCACCGTTTTCTACGACGAGCTTGATCTCGAACCGTTCAAGATCAAGGTCAAACGCGGTGGCGGTGCGGCTGGTCACAATGGCATCAGATCGATGATCGCCCATATCGGACCGGACTTCCGCCGGGTGCGTATCGGCATCGGCCATCCCGGCACCAAGTCAAGGGTCACCGGCCATGTGCTGGGCAATTATGCCAAGTCGGAAATTGAAGATCTGGCGGACATGCTCGGCGTGATTGCATCGGAAGCGGACTGGCTGGCCAAGGGCGACGACCCGCGGTTCATGAGCGAAGTCGCGATGCGGATGCAGGAATAGCGGGCATTTTGAATATATCATCACCCTGAACTTGATTCAGGGTCCAGAGCGTATATGCGCAAGTTTCGGACGATTTGGCACTGGTTGCTGAATCAGGTTCAGCATGACGGAGTGAATAAATGGGTTTCAAATGCGGTATCGTTGGTCTTCCCAACGTCGGAAAATCAACGCTTTTCAATGCACTGACCGAGACACAGGCAGCGCAGGCGGCGAACTATCCGTTTTGCACGATCGAGCCGAATGTCGGCCAGGTCGCGGTGCCCGATCCGCGGCTGCAGCAGATTGCCAAAATCGCCAGCAGCGCCAAGATCATCGAAACACAGCTCGCTTTTGTCGACATCGCCGGCCTGGTCAAGGGCGCGTCACAGGGCGAAGGGCTGGGCAACCAGTTTCTCGGCAATATCCGGGAAGTCGACGCGATTGTTCACGTTCTCCGCTGTTTCGAGGATGATGATATTCAGCATGTCTCGAACAAGATCGATCCAATTTCGGATGCGGAAGTGGTCGAGACCGAACTGCTGCTCTCCGATCTGGAAAGCCTCGAAAAGCGGGTTCCCGCCTTCCAGAAGAAAGCAACCAGCGGCGACAAGGAAGCGAAGATTGCCGCCAGGGTGCTGGGGCAGGCACTCGAACTGTTGCGCGAAGGCAAGCCAGCGCGGCTGACCGAGCCGGACGGCGACGAGGAACAGCGGATTTTTGATCAATCGCAACTGTTGACCGCGAAGCCGGTGCTTTATGTCTGCAATGTCGCCGAGGAAGATGCCCGGAATGGCAATGCGCTGAGCGCGGCTGTCTACGAAAAGGCCAAGGCCGAAGGCGCGGAAGCCGTGATCGTTTCTGCCGCCATCGAATCCGAACTGGTTGGCATGGAGCCCGAAGAACGCGACGAATATCTGGCTGAACTGGGACTGGACGAATCCGGCCTCGCCCGGGTCATTCGTGCTGGCTATCAGCTGCTCGACCTGCAGACCTTCTTCACCGTCGGTCCCAAGGAAGCGCGCGCATGGACCGTCCACAAGGGAGCGAAAGCACCCGAGGCCGCTGGCGAGATCCACAGCGACTTCGAGCGCGGCTTCATTCGCGCCGAAACCATTGCCTTTGATGACTATGTCGAACTCGGCGGCGAAAGCGCGGCGCGCGAAGCCGGCAAGCTTCGTCAGGAGGGCAAGGAATATGTCGCGAAAGACGGAGATATTTTCAATTTCAAATTCAATGTCTGAATTGTCATACTAGCCCGCCAGGACGTGAGCCTATGGGAGCAAAGCGCATGATTCGATCGATTTTTTCGCTGATATTGGCCAGTTTTCTGCTGGCTGGTGTGCCTGTGTATGCCGCGGTCACACCCGTGCAGGACGATATCGAATCCGAAAAAGCCGAGATACGCGATCCGGTCACGATATTGATCTCGATCGACGGGTTCCGGCCCGACTATCTCGACCGCGGGGTCACGCCCAATCTGTCCGCTCTGGCGGCAACCGGTATCTATGGTCCGATGCGCCCGTCCTTCCCGAGCAAGACCTTCCCCAATCACTGGACTCTGGTCACCGGCAAAACACCTGATCATCACGGCATTGTCGGCAACACGATGGAAGACCCCGCGCGACCCGGCGAAGTCTTCAAAATGGCGACGCAGGATCCCTTCTGGTGGAATCAGGCCGAACCGATCTGGATCACGGCTGAAAAACAGGGCATCCGCTCTGCGACCATGTTCTGGCCCGGATCGGAAGTCGATTTCAACGGCTTGCGTCCCGCCGATTGGTGGCCGTTCAACCAGAAACTGTCCAATGACCGCCGGATCAATGCTGTGGTCGACTGGATGCGGCGACCCACCGCTATCCGGCCCCGGCTGATCACGCTCTATTTCGATACCGTCGATACCGCAGGTCATTATTTCGGACCCGCACCGGGCGAAAAACTGCACGCCGCGATCGCGGACGTCGACAGCGAAATCGGCCGGCTGAAGCAGCAACTAGGCAGCATGGGGCAGCCTGCTAATTTCGTCATCGTATCGGATCACGGCATGACCGAGACCTCGCCTGAGCGGATCATCCATCTCGACCAGATCATGCCGCGCGACCAATATCATCTGGTCGAAGGCGGCAATTACGTCGGAATCGAACCACTCGAAGACAATCGCGACGCGGTACGCGCGGCCTTTATCCGCCCGCACCAACATATGGAATGCTGGGACCGCGAGAATATTCCGGCGCATTTTGCCTATGGCAAAAATCCACGGGTGCCTTCGATCTTCTGTCTGGTCGAAAGTGGCTGGGTCGGATTGCAGGACGTCCCGGAATGGATGACGGGGATCGGCGGCGGCCACGGCTATGATCATCGGGATGCCGACATGATGGCCTTTTTCCTGGCAAATGGTCCGGCTATTGAAGCCGACGGTCAGCTGCCGCTGTTCGACAATGTCGACATTTACTCTCTGGTCGCCAGACTGGCCGGCATTGCGCCGCAGCCCTCCGATGGCGATCTCGCGCCGTTTGAATCGTCACTGCTTCCCTAAAGGTAAATCTCCGCCATGCTCTATTACGAAGATATCGAGATCGGCGTCGTACAGTCCTTTGGCGAATATCCGGTCACCCGCGAAGAAGTCATAGAATTTGCCACCAAATATGACCCGCAACCGTTTCACCTGGACGACGAAGCGGCAGCGAAGACCCATTTCGGCAAATTGTCCGCCAGCGGCTGGCACACCGGCTCGATGGCGATGCGGATGATCGTGGACAATTTTAAAAAACATGAGCAGGCAGGACTGGGCTCGCCCGGCATTGATAATCTGCGCTGGATCAAGCCGGTCTTCCCCGGCGATATACTGCGCTGCGAAAGCGAGATAATCAGCAAACGCCGTTCGGAGAGCCGACCGGAAATGGGCATTACAATCGGCCGCCTGACCGTTTTCAATCAGGATGATGAGCCGGTCATGACGATGGAAAGCACCGGACTGATTGCCGTGCGCGGGGACTAGCGTTCCGGCGCTACTCCGTCACTTCCTTCCGAACAGCTTCTCGACATCTTCCAGCGCGAGCTTGACCCATGTCGGGCGGCCGTGGTTGCACTGGCCGCTATGCGGCGTCACTTCCATTTCGCGGAGCAATGCGTTCATTTCCGCAACATTGAGCACGCGCCCTGCCCTTACCGAGCCATGGCATGCCATGGTAGAAGCGACATGGTCGATCCGTTCCTTCAGGCTTAACGCCTGATCAAAAGCGCCCAGTTCGTCGGCCAGATCCGTGACCAGAGACGTCACATCGCCCGAGCCGAGCATTGCGGGCGTCGCGCGCACCAGCATGGCGGTCGGACCGAAGCGTTCCATTTCCAGCCCGAATTCCGACAATTCCGCCGCGCGCGCTTCCAGCCTGTCGCAGGCATTTTCATCCAGTTCGACGACTTCCGCCATCAGCAGCGCTTGCGAAGCGACGGTGCCGCCTTCGACCGCCTTGCGCATCCGCTCCAGCACAAGCCGCTCGTGCGCCGCATGCTGGTCGACAATCACCAGACCATCGTCGGCTTCTGCGACAATATAGGTTTTTGCCACCTGTCCGCGCGCGATACCCAAGGGATGACGTGCGGCGTCAGGCACCGGCGCGGAAGCCTCCTCCGCCTTGCCCATGAGCGGCGCAATTTCTTCGCGCGAATCAAAGCCCGAAAAACGGCTCACTCCTTCGTGCATCTGCGCGGCAGGATAAGGCTGTTGCGCTACGTTGACCCTGCCCCGATCAGTGAAAATGCTCGACTGCGGATCAGGAGCCGCCGGCTCCCTCTGCCAGTTTGACAACGCTGATTCCGCCGGTCTCTGGACCGCGCGAAATCCGCCCTCGTCAAGCGCCTTTCGCAAGCCGCTGACGATCATGCCGCGAATCATCGCCGGCTCGCGAAAGCGCACTTCGGTCTTTGCCGGATGGACGTTCACATCGACCAGTTCCGGCGGCATTTCGATGAACAGGGCCACAACCGGATGACGGTCCCGGGCGAGCATTTCCGCGTAAGCGCCGCGCACTGCTCCGACCAGCAACCGGTCCTTGACCGGGCGGCCGTTGACGAACAGGAACTGGTGATCGGCGACGCCGCGATTATAGGTTGGCAGTCCGGCGACACCGGTCAGGTGAATCTCCTCGCGTTGCAGATCAACGCCGACGCTGTTGGCGCGCAGATCGCGGCTGGTCAGCGCGGCCACCCGTTCGGGGCCGGTTTCCCCAGCCTGGACCGCAATCGCCTTGCGCCCCTGATGCTCCAGCGTAAAACCGATATCGGGCCGCGCCATGGCCAGTCGCCGGACGATATCGGTACAGGCGGCATATTCGCTTCGGGCCGTGCGGAGAAATTTGCGTCGCGCCGGCACTTTCCCGAACAGCTGTTCAACCCGGACTTTTGTTCCGGGCGGAATCGCAGTCGGCCCTTCGCGAACCAGTTCGCCATGATCGATGACGCGGGACCAGCCATCTTCGCCGGCCATACGGCTTTCTATCGTCATCCGTGCCACGCTGGCAATCGACGGCAGCGCCTCACCACGAAATCCCATGGTGGTCACCAGTTCAATCGCTTCATCCGGTAATTTCGATGTGGCATGGCGTTCGAGAGCGAGAGAAATATCATCGCGGCTCATGCCACAACCATTGTCAGAAACCTCGACCAGATCCAGTCCACCCTGTTCAAGACGAATATTGATCTGGCTTGCCCCGGCATCGATCGCATTTTCGACCAACTCCTTCAGCGCGCTGGCCGGACGCTCGACAACCTCACCGGCAGCGATCCGATTTATCAGGCTATTTGGAAGTCTTCTTATTGACATAATCGCGTTCCTAGCCCAAGCGACCTTACCAAGCGACCCCTGATTTTCTGGACGAATATCATGGTTAATTTCATGACCCGTCCAGCTTAACCAGTGCGTTGACCATTTGGTGCAGCCTGGCCTGCGAAGATAAGAAATTACGGACAAAAATATGTTTGAAAATCTGTTCAAATTCCGTTCGCAAGATTTGGCGATCGACCTCGGCACCGCGAATACGGTGGTCTATGCACGCGGCCAGGGTATCGTTCTTAATGAACCGTCGGTTGTAGCGATCGAAACCGTCAACGGTGTGAAGAAAGTCAAAGCGGTCGGTAATGACGCGAAGATGATGATGGGCAAAACGCCCGACAGCATTGAAGCCATTCGCCCGTTACGCGATGGTGTGATCGCGGATATTGATGTTGCTGAACAGATGATCAAGCATTTCATCCAGAAAGTGAATGGCAAGAGCAAGCTGTTCAGCTATCCCGAAATCGTGATCTGTGTGCCCAGCGGCTCGACCTCGGTCGAGCGCCGCGCCATTCGCGATGCCGCTTCCAACGCCGGCGCGCGACAGGTTTTCCTGATCGAAGAACCTATGGCAGCAGCCATTGGTGCCGACATGCCCGTCACCGAACCCATCGGATCGATGGTGGTGGACGTAGGCGGCGGCACGACCGAAGTTGCCGTGCTCTCGCTGCGCGGTCTGGCTTACACCACATCCGTCCGCACCGGCGGCGACAAGATGGACGAGGCGATTGTCTCTTATGTTCGCCGTCATCATAATCTGCTGATCGGCGAAACAACCGCCGAGCGGATCAAGAAAGATTTTGGCGTGGCACAGGCTCCGGCTGATGGTGTCGGTCATACTATCCATATCAAGGGCCGCGATCTGGTGAACGGCGTGCCGAAAGAAATTTCGATCAACCAGGGCCAGATTGCAGAAGCGCTTAGCGAACCTATCGGTACGATTATCGAAGGTGTTCGCATCGCGCTGGAAAATACGGCACCGGAACTGGCCGCCGATATTGTCGATCAGGGTATTGTCCTGACCGGCGGTGGCGCCCTGATTAGCGGCCTCGACGCTGCGCTGAGCGACGAAACAGGCTTGCCGGTAACGGTCGCCGAGGATCCACTCGCCTGCGTCGCTATCGGCACCGGACGGGCGATGGAAGACCCGATGTTCCGGGGCGTCCTGACCACAGCCTGAGATCGAAACGAAGATGAACCAACGATTGGAAATGAAAGGATAAACCAATATGGCGCCGCCAATCAATCGGCGTCCAGGATTTTCCAAGCGGGCGCAATATAGCATTTTCGCTAGCTATTTACTGGGCATTTTGGGAGCGATCTTGGGTCTGCTCCTCTTGCTCATCTCGTTCATCGATCCTCGCGGTTTTTCAGCTCTCCGCACAATTGGCGCAGAAACTATCGCACCGGTCAGCAAAACGCTTTCCGATATCGGTGGTGCCACGGGCAACGCCGAGGGCGAAATTTCTGCCTATTTTAACGCAGCATCGAAAAATGCCGCCATGCGACGGGAACTGGAACAGAATCGTATGGAAATCCTGGAAGCCCGAGCCCTGAAGCAGGAAAATGAACGGCTCAAACGGCTGCTGAAGCTAGACGAGGACGTGCCCGATTCCATTGCCATGGCACGTCTGATCAGCTCGACCGCTTCCAGTTCGCGCCGTATTGCGACATTGGGTGTCGGCAGTAACAGCGGACTGGAGCCCGGTCAGCCCGTACGCTCGCCGGAAGGACTGGTTGGGCGAATATTGGAAACTGGACCGACCACCGCACGCGTGCTGCTGGTATCGGACGGAAAAAATGTCACGCCGGTCCAGCGGGCCAGCGACAGCCTTCCCGCCTTTGCCACAGGACGCGGCGACGGTACGGTCGATATTCAGCCGATCAATATCGGTAGCAATCCGTTCAAGGGCGGCGATCTGTTGATTACGTCAGGCAGCGGTGGACTCTACAGTCCGGGCATTCCCGTCGCGGTCGTCATTCGCAAAACCGAGACCGGCGCCATTGGCCGGGTTCTGGCCAATCCTGCGAAGGTGAGCCACGCCATTGTTCAACCCATTTTCCAGGCCGAAACGATGCGACAGATCGGCAAAGATTCGTCCGTTGATGCAGAAGAGGAAACCGGCGAATAGTGCCCCCGTCCCGCCATTCCAATATCGGCAGGCAACCTTCCCAGCTGCGAATCAGGCTGGTACCGCCGATTACCGTTATTCTCGGTTCGATGGTTACCGCGCTTCCGATCATCACCGATTACCCGATTTTACCGCCAATGGGATTGCTTATTCTGCTCGCATGGCGCCTGATCCGTCCGGGATACTGGACGGTCTGGGCAGGATTCCCGCTGGGTTTGATCGATGATATATTCAGCGGGCAGCCTTTTGGCAGCGCTGCCTTTCTCTGGTCGGTCGTTTTCATCCTGCTCGAGGCCATTGATCGGAAGGCGGTCAACCGGGACTATTGGCAGGATTGGCTTATCGCCTCCATCGCCACTGTTTTTGTGTTATTGGGCGGTATGTTGATCGTTGATTTGCAATCGCACATGCTGCGACTGGACTTGCTGGTACCGCAGATTCTGCTGTCGATACTGCTCTATCCTTTTATTGTCCGACTGATTGGTGCCCTTGACCGTTGGCGGGTAGCATCATGAAAACGCCCAAGACCATCAGCAGCGCAATGCAGACGCTTACCTTCTCGCGGAGGGCAACGGTCATCGGTGGGTTACAGATCGGTATCGGCGTTCTGCTGGCGGGCCGGATGGCCTATATATCGGTTGCCGAGAATGAACGGTACAAGCTGCTGTCCGAAAGCAACAGGGTCAACCTCACGCTTGTCCCTCCCCGGCGTGGCTGGCTGGTCGACCGCAGCGGGAAGCCGATTGCCAACAATAAGACCGATTTTCGCGTCGATATCATTCCCGACCGGTTGCGGGACAAGAAAAAGACCGTGGCGACCTTGGCCGAATTGCTTGCCCTTGACCCGGAAGAACTAGAGCGGATCAACCGCGAACTGGAACAAGCAAGCAGTTTCCAACCGGTGCAGGTCGCGACGGGACTGGACTGGGAACAATATGCGGCCGTCAGCGTGCGGTTGCCTGACCTTCCGGGCGTTTCACCGCGTCAGGGCTTCTCGCGCAACTATCCGAGCGGACCAGCCATCGGTCATCTTGTCGGCTATGTCGGAACGGCATCGGCGGAAGATTATAAGGAAAATCCGGACCCGATATTGATCACGCCTGGCTACAAGATCGGGAAGGACGGTCTGGAAAAAATCTTCGAGGACCGCCTGCAGGGCAAGCCTGGCGCAAAGCGCGTCGAAGTAACCGCGCGCGGCAAGATTGTCAGGGAATTGAGCACCCGTCCCGATATTCCGGGCAAAGCTTTGCAACTGACACTGGATATCGATCTGCAGGAATATGCGGCCCGCCGACTGGGTGAACAATCGGGATCGGTGGTTGTTCTGGATTGCCTTAGCGGCGACATATTGACGATGACCTCGATGCCGTCCTTTGATCCGAACAGCTTCTCCGACGGTATCGGCGTTACCGAATATGGCATGCTGCGGGAAGATGATCATGTCCCGCTGCTCGACAAATCGCTCAAAAGCCTTTTCCCGCCAGGATCGACCGTAAAGCCGATGGTCGCGCTCTCCTTCCTTGAAGCCGGTTTAAGCCCCGATGAAAGCGTCAATTGCAACGGTGGTTTGCAAGTCGGCAACCGGCGTTTCCGCTGCTGGAAGCGTGGTGGCCACGGGCGAGTCGATATGGCCAAGGGCATCTACCAGAGCTGCGACGTCTATTTTTATCATTTCGCCCAGAAAATCGGTATCAATCCGATAGCCCTCATGGCCAATCGCTTGGGACTGGGCCAGAAATATCCACTCCCTGTGCTCAGCCAGTTTTACGGAACGGTTCCCGATCCCGCATGGCTGCGCAAGAAATATGACCGGGAATGGCAGGCCTATGATACCGTCAATACAACCATTGGTCAGGGCTTCATGCTGGTCAATCCGACCCAGCTTGCGGTCATGGCGGCGCGGATTGCGACCGGCAAGAATATCATGCCGCGTCTGATCCTGAACAAGAAAAAGGTACCGACAGACACATTGAACATCGATCCGGAGCATCTTCTTTATGTCCAGAAAGCGATGAGCGATGTGGTCAATGGACCGGGCACAGCCGGACGGGCGCGATTACCGATCGAAAATGTGAAGATGGCCGGAAAGACCGGTACGGCGCAGGTCGTCAATCTTGATTTTGGTCGCGGTGGCAGTGATGTGGCCTGGAAATATCGCGATCACGGTCTGTTTATCTGCTTTGCCCCCTATGACAATCCGCGCTATGCTGCGGCAGTCGTGATCGAACATGGCGGTGGATCCGGTGCCGCCTATCCTGTGGCACGCGATGTCCTCACCTACCTATATGATCGCGATAAAGCGATGGATGTTCTCACCGGTCTCGAGAAATCCTGGGGCGGCACGATCCAGGAACGAATGGATGCGAAGATGGCAGCCTATCGTGCCAAGAAGAATCTTGAGAAGGCTATGGCCGAAAAATCGGACCCGACCAAGCCCGAAGCCGGCGCCGGAGAATAGAAATTGAGTGATTTCATTCCAGCGCCGATTGCGCAGCTACCTTGGAAAACCATCCTGCTTCTGTTCGTCATGGCCAGCTTCGGCTTCATCGTCCTTTATTCGGCCGCAGGAGGCAGCCTGACGCCCTGGGCGGGCCTTCACATGGGCCGGTTCGTGATCTTCCTGGCGATGGCGGTGGTGATGTCGCGCTTCAACGAATCCTTCTGGAAGACAATGGCCTTCCCGGCTTATATTGTCATCGTCATCATGTTGCTCGGCGTGGAGCTGATCGGAGCGGTTGGCGGCGGCAGCCAGAGATGGCTCAACCTCGGTTTCATCAGGCTGCAGCCATCGGAAATAATGAAGGTCGCAATCATATTGGCGGTCGCCCGATTCTATGATCTGCTTCCCCCCAGCCAGATACGGACCTGGGGTGCCATCTGGCCGTTATTTGCCCTGCTGGCGCTCCCCTGTGCACTGATACTGCTCCAGCCCGATCTCGGCACTACAATAACCGTGTTTGCCGGTGCGCTGACGGTCGCGTTTCTGGCCGGACTACCGCTGCGGCTATTCATCGGTGGTGCCGCTGCAATCGCTATCCTGGCACCAATTGCCTATTTTTTCGGACTGGAAGAATATCAGCAACGCCGGGTCACCACTTTTCTCAATCCGGAAAATGATCCGCTGGGATCAGGATATCATATCAGCCAGTCGAAGATCGCGATCGGATCCGGTGGCCTGTTCGGCAAAGGATTTTTGAACGGCACCCAAAGCCATCTTGATTATCTGCCCGAAGGCCACACCGATTTCGTCTTTGCGACCATGGCCGAGGAATGGGGCCTGTTCGGGGGTATAGTGATCCTGTTCTGCTTCTTCCTGCTGTTTCGCTGGGGGCTGGGCGTCGCTATGAAAGCGAAGACCCGCTTCTCCCAGCTGACGGCGGCTGGACTGACAGTGACGATTTTCTTCTATGTTGCGATCAATCTGATGATGGTGATGGGCCTGGCGCCGGTCGTCGGCATTCCCCTGCCTTTTCTCAGTCATGGCGGTTCATCGATGATGACGATCATGATCTGCGTCGGCATATTGATGTCGATCGACCGCCATCCCGGTCGCGAACGGGGCGCGTTTGGATGATTTTTCACACCAATATGTTGCGTTCGTAGAATCCGACCCTATATACGCCTTCTAGTGGACGCTTAGCTCAGTTGGTAGAGCAGCTGACTCTTAATCAGCGGGTCGTGGGTTCGAACCCCTCAGCGTCTACCATTTTTCCGTAAAAGAAACCCTCCACCGGATGGTTTCCGGATAAGTCCCGGATGCCAAGTCGTACCTGACATGTCCAGATCAGCGCTCGTAACCGCCTCTAGCGGAGCTGACTGTCTTTGCTTCCCCGCCGGTTAATCCCGACATTGGCCCGGTCCGCATCGCGAGCCGACTGGCATAGCACACAGGTCCGGATCCCCGGCAAAGCGCGGCGGCGGGCTTCCGGAATTTCTTCACCGCATTCTGCGCAATATTGCGCGGCTTCCCCCGACGGCATATCGGCTCTCGCGCGTTGCACCGCGTCGGCGATCGTATCGTCAATCTGATCCTGAACTGCGCCATCACGCGCCCAACCGCCTGCCATTGACAGCTCCCCATTCTTTGAATTTGCGATATCCTGGATATACGCAGCAAAGAATGGATTACAAGCCGAGCGCGCGGCACGCACCCATAGAAAAAGGCGGGCCTCTTTTCGAGGTCCCGCCTGATTTTTCCAGAACAAAGCGCGAAAAAATGAGGGGCGAAACTCTGCCCCCCGGCTTTATTTTTAGTTTACGGCGTCTTTCAAGCCCTTGCCGGCTTTGAATTTTGCTTGTGTCGATGCAGGGATCTGCATTGGTTCACCGGTACGTGGATTACGACCGGTAGAAGCTTTACGCTTTGAAGTTGAGAATGTACCGAAGCCAACAAGACGGACTTCGCCGCCGCTGGACAATGCACTGGTGATGGAATCAAACACGGCATCTACCGCTTTGCCGGCATCGCTCTTGCTGAGGCCGCTCTGGTCCGCAACGTTACTGATAAGATCCTGTTTATTCATTATGGGTATCCCCCCTTCTCTGGTGGCAATTCTATTGAATCGCAGCTTTGTCTGGCCGCAGTAATGCGAAATTATCCGGGTGAGTCAAAGTAAAACCGCTGTTTTCTGCGCCAGACCCCCATTTTTTGCGACAAAACAAGCCAAATGACCGGTTCGGTTGCAAAGCGCCGGTCATTCTGAAGAGTTTCCCGCTGAATTTGGCCGCTATTTCCCAACAGCGACTCGGTCATCAGAATCGCTTAATGCCGCGCTGAGGACCCTGCATCGTCGGTTACCGGTGCCGTGGCGTGACTGGCCAGTTCATCGGCATCACTCCATTCAATCGGCTCCACCTTCTCGGCAAGCGCTTCGGCGAGCACTTCGTCGACATGTTTCAGGGGAATGATCTTCAGCTGCGACGTGATATTGTCCGGTATCTCGACCAGATCCTTTTCATTGTCGGCCGGGATCAGCACGGTGGTGATGCCACCCCGCAATGCCGCCAGCAGTTTTTCCTTCAGGCCACCAATCGGCAATATCCGACCGCGCAGGGTCACCTCGCCGGTCATCGCAACATCACGGCGCACGGGAATTCCCGTCAACGTGGAAACGATCGCCGTGACGATCCCGACTCCCGCAGACGGACCGTCTTTCGGCACCGCACCTTCGGGTAGATGGATGTGGATATCCTTGCGGCTGAAGAAACTCGGCTTGATTCCGTAGGATGGTGCACGCGCCTTCACGAAGGAGAGAGCGGTCTGGATCGATTCATTCATCACGTCGCCCAGCGTACCGGTGGTCTTGATCTGCCCCTTTCCGGACACGGTGACGGATTCAATCGTCAGCAGTTCACCGCCGACTTCGGTCCAGGCAAGGCCGGTAACGGCGCCAACCTGATTTTCTTCCTCACCCACACCATGGCGATATTTTCTGACGCCGGCATATTCAGCAAGATTGTCCGGCGTGATCTCCACGCTTTCATATTCCCCTTCCAATATGCGGCGAAGCGCCTTGCGCGCCAGCTTGGCAATTTCACGCTCCAATGTCCGGACACCGGCTTCGCGGGTATAATAGCGGATCAGATCGCGGAGGGCATCTTCGCGCAGGACGAACTCGCCCTTTTTCAGACCATGCGCCTCGATCTGCTTTTCGAGCAGATGGCGTTTGGCAATCTCGACCTTTTCATCTTCGGTATAGCCTTCCAGACGGATGATCTCCATCCGGTCGAGCAAGGGCTGTGGCAGATTGAGCGAGTTCGCGGTTGTCACGAACATCACGTCCGACAGATCAATGTCGACCTCAAGATAATGATCCTGGAATTTGTCATTCTGTTCCGGGTCAAGCACTTCGAGCAGCGCCGATGCCGGGTCGCCGCGGAAATCCTGTCCCAATTTGTCGATCTCATCAAGCAGGAACAAGGGATTGGACGTGCCGGCCTTCTTCAGATTGGAGACAATCTTGCCCGGCAAGGACCCAATATAGGTCCGGCGATGACCGCGGATTTCCGCTTCGTCACGCACGCCGCCGAGGGACTGACGAACAAATTCACGACCGGTCGCCCGCGCAATCGAGCGTCCAAGCGACGTCTTTCCGACGCCCGGAGGACCCACGAGGCAAAGGATCGGACCTTTCAGCTTGTTCGTGCGGGTCTGCACCGCAAGATATTCCAGAATGCGTTCCTTGACCTTTTCGAGCGCGAAATGGTCATCATCCAGCACCTTTTCAGCCTGTTTCAGATCTTTCTTGAGACGCGATTTCTTGCCCCATGGCAAGCCGAGCAGCACGTCGAGATAGTTCCGCGTGACCGTTGCCTCTGCGGACATCGGCTGCATGCCCTTAAGCTTTTTCAGCTCAGCGCCTGCCTTGGCTTTTGCTTCCTTGGAAAGCTTCATTTCCTTGATTTTCTTGCCAAGCTCGGCGAGTTCATCGCCTTCGCCATCTTCGCCGTCACCCAGTTCCTTCTGGATCGCCTTCATCTGCTCGTTGAGATAATATTCGCGCTGGGTCTTTTCCATCTGGCGCTTCACCCGACCGCGGATTTTCTTCTCGACCTGCAACACGCCCAGTTCGCCTTCCATGAAGGCAAAAACCATTTCGAGCCGTTTGACGGGATCGCTCTCCATCAACAGGCTCTGCTTGTCAGAAACCTTCACATTGATATTGGCAGCCACCGCATCGGCAAGGCGGGCAGCATCGTCGATCTCACCCAGTTGGACCACCGTTTCAGCGGGCATTTTCTTGTTGAGCTTGGAATAATTTTCAAACTGGTCGACCACCGAGCGCATCAGAGCAGATGCTTGCGCACCTTCGGCGACCTGCTCTTCGAGCAATTCCACTTCGGCCAATACATAGCCGTCGGACTTTTCATCGAGAGACAGATGCCTTGCGCGCTGTTTACCTTCAACCAGAACGCGGACGGTGCCGTCGGGCAGTTTCAACAGTTGCAGCACCGTTGCCACGACACCAAGATCATAGAGTTGATCGCGCACAGGATCATCCTCTGCCGGATCAAGCTGCGCGACAAGGAAGATTTCCTTGTCCGCATCCATCGCTTTTTCCAGTGCGACGACCGATTTGTCACGACCGACAAACAGCGGCACGATCATATTCGGAAACACCACAATGTCGCGTAGTGGCAACAGCGGCAGGGCCTTGGATTCAGGCGTAGGATTTACTTCAGACTCGGACATTTTTACTCCAACATGTTGCGCTGCAACAGCGCTTCTGTTCACTATATGGTGCCTGCTGGAGACACTTCAAGCGGAATGCGCTGGAATGGATCACCGGCCTAAAACGGCAGTTTAAAACCTGGGGGTAACTGCATACCGCTGGTCATTTTTCCCATTTCCTCGCTGCTTACCGTATCAGCGCGATTACGGGCATCGTTGAATGCGGCAGCGACGAGGTCCTCAAGCATCTGCTTTTCTTCGACCTTCATCAGACTGTCATCTATTGCCACCGAAAGGACTCTGCCTTTGGCGGTTGCCTTGACCTTTACCAGCCCGCCCCCGGCCTGCCCTTCAACTTCAAGGCTATCGAGCTTCTTTTGCGCCTCTTCCATCTGGGTCTGGACCTGTTGCGCCGCTTCCTGCGCGGCTTTCATCATTTCTTCCATCGATTTCATCGCTATGCGCTCCTTGATTCTTGTGGGCGAGGATCTTCATCCTCCAGCAAAATGGCATCGGGAAAGGCTTCAAACGCAGCCTTCACCATCGGGGCGTCCAATATCGCCTGACGCTCCGCGTTTCTGATCTGCTCTTCCTGTTCGACAAGGCTCGGCTGCGCCTCGCCCTGCCCTTCGGTGAACTTCCAGTCCTGTCCCGTTTCCTGACGCAGCGCATCGGTGATCTTTCGGATATCGGCATCGGCAATCGCACGGACCGGCTGATAAACGACATTAGGTGGATCAAGCGATATCAGACGCATGTCGGCAATCAATATGCTCTCCAGGACAGCGGAAACCCGACCAACCGCTTTGACGACGTCGGAAAACTGGTCGGGAAGCGCACTGGCTCGGGGTTCTTGAGAGGAAACCGGTGCTGAAACAGCAGTTGGAGCAGGGTTTATCTGCGCGACAGGCGCGGCCATCGGCGGAGGCGGTACTGCCTGTGGGGCTTGCGGTGCGCTGGCAGTCGCCGTCGCCCCCTGCTCCAGCATTTTCGCGAGCTTCCCCGGATCCGGCATATCGGCGGCACAGAGCACCCGGAGTAGCGCCATTTCACAGGCTTCCCGCGGCAGGTGCGCTTGTTGGACTTCCTGATAGCCTTTGAGCAAGAGTTGCCAAAGCCGATGCAAAACCGGATAGGAAAGCTGCTCTGCCCAATCGGAAAACTGTTGTTTGGCGCTGTTTGACAGAGTCGGATCGCTGGCACGACCGACCTTGAACAAAGTGACCTGATGCGACAATGAAAGCAGCCCGTTGATAAGCGACAACGGCTCCACACCGATTCTATATTGTTCGGCAATAGCGTCCAGAAGCTCCGCAGAATCGCCTTCCAGCAATTTTGCAAAAAGCCGGCGGACTGCACCGCGATCAGACAGGCCAAGCATATCCCTGATCTGCGCTGCCTTGACCTCGCCGTCGCCATCCATATCGGCATGGGCAATCGCCTGGTCGAGAATTGAAAGACCGTCGCGAACGGACCCCTCTGCGGCCTGAGCGATCAAATCGAGCGCTTCCTGCTCAGCGGTCACCCCTTCCTTGCCAACAATCATCCCGAAATGTGCCGAGAGTTGATCGGCGCTGATCCGTTTCAGGTCAAAACGCTGACAGCGAGACAGAACGGTGATCGGTACCTTGTGGACTTCGGTGGTCGCGAAAATAAACTTCACATGCGCTGGTGGCTCTTCAAGCGTCTTGAGCAACGCATTGAAGGCATTTTTCGACAACATGTGTACTTCGTCGATGATGTAGATTTTATAGCGCGCCGAAACCGATGAATAGCGCACCGCTTCGATAATTTCGCGGACGTCATCGACGCCGGTATGGCTGGCGGCATCCATTTCGATCACATCGATAAAGCTGCCCTCGGCAATGCTGCGGCACGGTTCGCACTGCCCGCAAGGATCGATCGTCGGTCCGCCCTGCCCGTCTTCGCCAATGCAGTTTAGGGCCTTGGCAATCAGCCTGGCGGTTGATGTCTTGCCCACACCCCGGACGCCGGTCATCAGGAATGCGTGGGCAAGGCGATCCCGCTTGATCGCATTGCCGAGCGTCTGGACCATCGCGTCCTGCCCGATCAGTTCGGAAAATTTCGATGGACGGTATTTGCGCGCCAATACGCGATAGGGCTGCGCCGCACCGGGCGCCAATTGGTCCGGGGCCTCGACGCCGCCAGCAGCAAATATATCTTGTGAATCGGACATGCAGGATGAGTTTAGGCGAGAGCCATCGGCTTGTCGAAGGCTATTAAGCCTCATTTTCAAGTCTGACCGAAAATAGGGAAAAAATTCACCGAACCGCTGATTTTTGATGGGTTTAAAGTTTTCGGCGACCATCAGTTCATCGGGGCGCATTAAAGTAGGAGCCGGGCGACCCGCAGAAAAATCGTTACGGCTGCTTCCTTCCGGACCTGACCGGGTTGGCGACGACTGCGTCCACCCGACTCCCGCTGCGCATATGGTGGCAGTCCAGTAAAAATGCAAGCCGTTAGATAACCACCGGCTGATCCCTAGAGAACCTGCATATTACGACTTTCCTGAGGGATATGAACGGTCAGGCCATCGAGGTCCGGCGTCAGAATAATCTGGCAGGCGAGACGGCTGGTTCGACGCGCACCCGCGGCGAGATCCAGCATATCCTCTTCCATCTCGGTCGCGGCAGGCAATTTGTCAAAATCTGTAGCCTTGACAATCACATGGCAGGTCGAGCAGGCCATTTGCCCTTCACAAGTTCCTTCAAGCGGCTGATCATGAATTTGCGCAACGGTGAGCAGATTATCGCCTTCGGATGCTTCGGCCGAAACGATTTTACCATCCGACCCGACAAAATGGACCATGATTTTTTTCACGATAGCTGTTTCTCCGCCGCTTCATTGATCAGGTGCGCTGCCTGTTCGACCTCTTCTACACTGTTGTAGCGCCCAAAACCCAGACGAATAGAGGATTTGATCTGAACCGGTGTCAGGCCGAGTGCCGCCAACACATGGCTCGGGCGTCCCGAGCCGCTGGCACAGGCTGATCCGGCAGAAAAAGCCACACCACGCACATCCGACATCAGGCGACCGACATCCAGTCCGTCGCGGCGGATATTGAGATTGCCAGGATAGCGCTGATCGAGCGATCCGTTCACCGTCCAGTCGCCAAACAGACGATGGGCTGTTTCGGCGAGAGTGATGATATGGGCCATATCCGCCACCCGGCGTTCTTCACAAATTTTTGCAGCTGCTCCGAGTCCGATGCACAATGCAGGAGACAGCGTACCCGATCGAATGCCCTGCTCCTGTCCGCCACCATGAATTAGTGGTGGCACGTCAATGTCGTCCCGAACCCAGAGCGCGCCAATGCCTTTCGGGCCGTAAATCTTATGTCCCGAAAGAGCGATCATATCCGGCTGTTCGGGTACGTCTATCCGTCCAAACCCCTGCACCGCATCACAAAGCATCAGCGCGCCAGAGCGATGCGCCCGTTCCGCAATTTTTCCGACCGGCTGAATGACACCAATCTCGTTATTGACCAACATCGCTCCAACAAGCGCGGTTTTCGGGCTGAGATATGCTTCCATATCTTCCATTTTAACCAGCCCTTGCGGATCCACAGGCAGCAGTGTCGTTTCGTAACCTTGGCGACCATACCACAATGCGGTGTCGCGCACTGCTGCATGTTCGGTATCAACAACGGCAATCTTCTCCCGTCCCTGCCCGAACATCGATTTTACCGCACCGAGAGCCATATTGATCGCTTCGGTCGCGCTGCCGGTAAAAATCACCCGTCCTCCACCGGGCAGCATGGCGGCAACCTGCTCACGCGCCACTTCCACCGCAGCAGCAGCCTGACGCCCCATTACATGGGAACTGTGCGGATTGCCGAAATTCTCTTTCAGCCATGGCAACATTGCATCAAGGGCCTCGGGAGCGAGCGGCGTGGTTGCCTGATTGTCCAGATAGATGATGCTCATTGATCCAGCTCAGCTTCGTCTGGATTCCGCGAATATCGACTTCCATTTGTCGATGAAGGCATAGATATGCGTCCGACTCGTATCCCGCCCGATACTGACACGGATCACCTCTTTTGCAATTTGCGGATCTATGCCCATCGCGTCGAGCACATGACTCGTCTTGAGCGTTCCCGAGGAACAGGCGCTTCCGGCGGAAACAGAAAATCCGGCCATATCAAACTTGATCAACTGCGTATTCGCGGCAACACCGGGCATGTGGTAACTGGCAATCGTGGCGATCCGCGGGGCTTTTTCCGCGATCACCGCGCCACCTTCTTTCCGGATCGCATCATCCAGATGCTGTCGCAATTCCATCGCGCGCCCGGCCCAGTTTGCAGGAGCTTCCAACGCGGCGGTCATACCCATGATATAGGGCAGATTCTGGGTCCCTGACCGATAGCCCTGCTCTTGCCCACCGACAGCCTGCAGCAGCCTGAGGTCCTTGACCAGAAGCGCGCCAACCCCGGGAGGTCCGCCGAATTTATGCCCCGCAACGACGATCAGATCGGCGTCCGGCAGCGGCATTTTACTGATCGATTGGGAACAATCGGCGAGCAGATAGCTGCCCCGGTCGTGCACGACTTTCGCCAGCGCATTCAGGTCCTGAATCACGCCCGTTTCATTGTTGACCGATTGTATCGCCACGAGTGCCGGAGTCTCAACCCCTTTCAGCAGATGATTGAGGTTCATCGGTACAACCATACCGTTCATATCGACCGGTATCGACTTTGCATTTTGCCCGAACCTCAGCACCACGTCATGCTCTACCGGCGAAATAAACTGGCTGGCTGGCTTGGACTTCGTCAGCGCAAGCTGGATCGCCTCGCTCGCCCCGCTGGTAAAAATGACATCGCCATCCCAATCCAGTGCCGCCTTGAATCTGCGCCGGGCGTTTTCCAGCATCGATTGGGCGGCGCGACCGTCGCCATGCGGTGAAGATGGATTTGCCCAATGTTCGAAACCTTCCGCGCAAGCCTTTTTAGCTACATCCAGCATCGGCGCTGTAGCGGCATAATCAAGATATATGCGTTTGGATTCGGTCACGATATTGGCAAAAACTCTCTGGCTTGCGGGATTGAGTTGCGGATTTGTTCACTCTCCCTATATAGACGCTGCATCCAGCGCAAAAGCTATTCTGACTTCTTGCGCAACGGAAACGACAATCTAGACCAAAGAATCGAAAATTCATGCCTGACGTAATTTTTACCGGACCCGAAGGCCGCCTCGAAGGCCGCTTTAGCCCTGGACCACGTGACCGTGCACCGGTTGCAATGATCTTGCATCCCCACCCGCAAGCTGGTGGCACCATGAATGATCGGATCACCCAGGCGATGTACAAGACATTCGTCAAACGCGGTTTCGCGACTCTGCGGTTCAATTTCCGCGGCGTTGGCCGGTCGCAGGGCACCTTTGACAACGGCATTGGCGAATTGTCGGATGCCGCGTCGGCTCTCGACTGGGTGCAAAGTTTCCACCCCGAAGCACAGACGACCTGGATTGCCGGCTACAGCTTTGGCGCGTGGATCGGGATGCAATTGCTGATGCGACGTCCCGAAATTCGCGGTTTCATTTCCGTGTCCCCACCTGCGAATATGTATGATTTCAACTTTCTGGCCCCTTGCCCGTCTTCGGGTATCATCATTCAGGGTGTAAACGACGAAGTGGTCACACCCAGTGCGGTCCAGAAACTGGTCGATAAGCTGCGAACGCAAAAACATATCACGATCCATCACGACGAAATTCCGCGCGCCAACCATTTTTACGAAAATGAAATGGATTTGCTGATGGGTTCAGTCGACAATTATCTCGATATGCGGCTCGCACCCGACTCGCCGATCAAATAAGGCAATGCCTAGTCGACGGCGTGCGTCGACACCGGCAGATTGCGTTCCGGCGTCGGCACCATCATGATGGCCACATTAGCGAACATGACGATGGCAGCGACGAGCATCAGCCAGCCTTGACGTTTGTTGACGCCCTTGCGCAGGACAAACACACCTCCGGCAAAAAGCGCGGTTCCGGCCAGCATCAATACCGATAATATCAAATCAGACATGACGAGGTTTTAAGGCTGCTTCGTCAGACAGGCAATCTATTGTTTGGATGACAATGGGCACCGACAGCCCGAACTTTCCATTCTCGATCTGATTACGATTCCGTCCGTCCTCAAACGGGATTGTCTTTTTGTTCATCATTCACTAGAACATATTAAGAACATACGGGCAAGATGACCGAATAATGGAAACCGTTACGTGAATCCAGAACCTCTCCTGCTAATCATCGCTCCCATAGCGGACGGGGGTGACTGGCAGGATTTGCTTCAATCAAAAGCAGCAGGTGAGCAAATATCGATCAATAGCGCCAAATTTGATCAACTGGAAATGCTCGAAATCATTGTAGATGGCATGCCGTTCCTGCTCTCTCGCTCTACCGCGTCGGAAACCCGCCAACGATGCGCGCCGGAAAGGTTCGAACGATTATTTGCGGATCTGCCATCCCCGAACGATTCGGCTATCGGAATCGCCCCCGGAGATATTCTGAGCAACGCCATGCATCTGCCGGAAATTAATCGACGGATGCTCATGCTTGGCAAATGGATCGGAATAAACCTCAATGCAACCTCGGCAGCATGGGTGCCATCATCCACACTCTCCGGTTTTTCCTATTTTGTGGAAACGGTGAGCGAATATCTGGCGGGCGGGCCATTGCCGATCTTGTTCCAGATTGCTTTTTCGGAAGTCGGCAATGGCTATTTTGAAACCCGGGGACTGGACTATTTTTCCGGACAGGAAATCCGGCTGTCCGCACCTCCAGATTATAGCGTGTCCGGTGTAGCAAAACGGATGGTCCGCATCATCGATGATATTGCCAGCCACGGCAAAATAGAGGTCCCTTCGCAGGCGCGAGGCATGATCGCGGGCGAAATATTGATATTTTCACCCAGTGATGATCATGCACGTGTCGACATCACAATCGAAAACCGCTCGGACAAGTCCCATCAGGTACCGACATAATCCGATAGACTAAGCGGCCGTCGGGGCCGCTTGCCGGACATTCTGGTCTACATGGTCAGCAAATTGCTCAAAATTGTCGACGAACAATTTGACCAGCTTTTGCGCCGTTTCATCATAAGCACTTGGATCGGACCAGGTCGAACGGGGATTGAGGATCGCGCTGTCAACACCTGGAACCGACACCGGCACTTCGAAGCCGAAATTGTCATCAATCCGGAACTCACCGTCGTTCAGACTGCCGTCCAGCGCTGCGTTCAGCAACGCCCGGGTTGCCTTGATCGGCATCCGGTTGCCTTCGCCATATTTCCCGCCAGTCCAGCCCGTGTTCACCAGCCAGCACCGCACGCCGCCCTTGGCGATCCGCTCTTTGAGGAGATTGCCGTAAACCGACGGATGCCGCGGCATGAATGGCGCGCCAAAACAGGTAGAGAAGGTTGCTTCCGGCTCGGTCACACCGATTTCCGTGCCGGCTACCTTGGCGGTATAGCCGGAGAGGAAATGATACATGGCCTGTTCCGGTGTCAGCCGGGAGATGGGAGGCAAAACACCGAACGCGTCAGCGGTCAGCATGATGACGTTTTTGGGCACCGGCCCCATATTCTTTTCGGATGCGTTGGGGATGAAATCGATCGGATAGGCTCCGCGGGTATTTTCCGCCTTACTGCTATCGTCGAGGTCCAACTCGCGGCTATCCGGATCCATCACGACATTTTCAAGGACGGTGCCAAAACGGCGCGTCGTTGCGTAAATTTCCGGTTCGGCTTCTTCGGAAAGACGGATCATCTTGGCGTAACAGCCACCTTCGAAATTGAACACCGCGGTATCGGACCAGCCATGCTCATCATCGCCAATCAAAACGCGGCTTGCGTCTGCCGACAAGGTCGTCTTGCCGGTTCCCGACAGGCCGAAGAAAATCGCTGTATCACCCTCGGGACCGATATTGGCCGAGCAATGCATCGGCATCACCGAATCGAGCGGCAGCAGATAATTGAGCAAGCCGAACACGGATTTCTTCATTTCACCTGCATAAGCCGTTCCGCCGATCAATATCAGCTTCTCCGTCAGGTTCACCGCAATTACGGTTTCACTGCGCGTGCCATGGCGTTCGGGATCAGCTTTGAAGCTGGGCAGATCGATGATTGTATATTCCGGTACAAAGGACGCAAGCTCATCGGCATCAGGCCTTACGAGCATCGTCCGGATGAACAGATTGTGCCAGGCCAGTTCGTTGATAACACGGACATTGACCCGGTGCTCCGGTTGCGAACCGCCGAATAAATCCTGAACGAACAACGTATCTTTCTCGGCGAGAGCAGCGATGAAATCTTCCTTCAGCGCAGCAAAATGCTCCGGGGTCATCGCAACATTGGTTTTGCCCCACCAGACACTATTTTCGGTTTCGGCATCACGGACCATGAACTTGTCATTGGCGGAACGACCGGTGTGTTTACCGGTTTCCACAACCAGAGGTCCGTCTTTGGCCAAATGTCCTTCACCGCGAGAAACGGCGGCTTCAACCAGTGCGGGTGCGCCAAGATTCCAGTGCTGCTTAGCCGCACTTGCGAAACCTTGATCATTTAATGAAACAGTCGAAACTTTAGGCATTGGTAATAATCCTCTATGGCTTGAAACAGGATGAGGTCGCAACGATCAGTTGAATTTGAACTGGCGCTTACTGGACCAAGTCGAGTTGGTCAAATTTCTTGCTGCAGGTGTTCGCAAAAATATGAATGCGCTGACCAGATCACAGAAGTCCAGGCGGCTGAACGGTTGCGGACGACTTGTCTTGAAACATATTATCCCATCCACTAGGTCTTAAACCAAGCCCGCGCGGCAAAGGAACGCAAATTATGGCAGCCAATATTGCCCTTGTTGACGACGACCGCAATATCCTGACTTCCGTGTCGATCGCGATGCAGGCAGAAGGTTTTGTCACGCGTGTTTACTCAGATAGTGAAGCCGCGCTCCACGCGATTCTGGAGAATCCCCCTGACCTTGCTGTATTCGACATAAAAATGCCGAAAATGGATGGCCTGGAACTGCTGAGAAGAGTTCGTGAAAAATCAAATTTGCCGGTTATTTTCCTGACATCGAAGGACGAAGAACTCGATGAAGCGCTGGGTCTGGCGATGGGGGCGGATGACTATATCAAAAAGCCGTTTTCACAACGGTTGCTGATTGCCAGGGTCAAATCGATTCTACGACGCACCGAGTTCATCAAATCACTGGATGACGGCGAGGATGACGAATCCGCTGAACCCCTTGTCCGAGGTGATCTGGAAATGGATCCGGCGCGCCATCTGGTAAAATGGAAGGGTAGCAATGTGACCCTGACCGTAACTGAATTCATGATTCTCGAAACATTGGCGCATCGGCCAGGAGTCGTGAAAAGCCGCAACCAGTTGATGGATGCAGCTTATCAGGATGACGTCTATGTCGACGATCGCACCATCGACAGCCATATCAAGCGATTGCGGAGAAAATTCCGCGAAGTTGATAGTGAATTTGACGCAATAGACACGCTATATGGAGCCGGATATCGCTACACGGACTAATCGTGGGACCGATAGTGAAAGTGGCCTGTCACTCCGTTGGTCGGCGCGACTTTCCCTTACAACCCGCATATTGGTCGTCAATGTTCTGGCGATTGCACTGCTGGCCGGCAGTCTGTTCTATCTCAACAATTATCGCGACCGGCTGACCGAGGAGCGTCTGGATCAGGCGAGATTGCAGCTCACAATCATTGCAGATGCATTGTCCTCGGGAGAGGCTCAGCACCGGGAGGCACTTGTCCGCCAGTTTTCCAGCCATTTGAACGCACGCCTGCGCCTCTATGCTCCTGACGGCACCAAAACCCTGGACAGTTTTTCGCTAGCCAAGCCGACTTACCAATTTATCGACCCAGACACCGAACCATTCCGCAAGGATGTGGCTCGCTTGTTGGACAGAACCATCGAAAGTCTGGTTTTCAGCGCGCAGATTCCCGATTTCAGCGAACCGGCCAACGATGTCACAAGCGCATGGCCGGAGCTTGTGGCAGCCCAAAACACGATGCAGGCGGTCAGCACAGTCAGCTTTGCACCGGACCGTACGCCGGTCATTGCAGCCGGAATACCCCTTTCCGACGGAACCGGCTCGATTCTGCTGACCGCCAACGCGCGAGATATTACGCGGATAGTGAGAGCGGAACGATCGAGCGTTCTGCTGGTGATACTGGTCGTCGCGACGGTCTCTATACTCCTGTCGCTCTTTCTTGCCCGCACCATCGTCAGACCTATCCGAAAACTGGCCCGGGCGGCGGTTCGGGTTCGCATGGGGCGATCAGACGAAATCACGATTCCCCGCATGCCGGGCCGTCGCGATGAAATTGGGCAATTGAGCCGCGCGCTTTCCGACATGAGTGCAGCCTTGCGTCATCGCATCGATGCCACCGAAGCATTTGCCGCTGACGTCAGTCATGAAATCAAGAACCCCCTCGCCTCGCTTCGATCGGCACTGGAAGGGCTGGAACGGGTAGATGACCCGGACCTGCGAAAACAGCTTCTCGATGTGACACACGATGATGTTCGCCGCATTGACCGGCTGATCAGCGATATTTCCGATGCTTCGCGGGTCGATGCAGAGCTCGCCAGAGCCAAATTTGAACCAATTGACATCGGCCAGATGCTAGAGCAGTTGCTGGCTGCCCGGGAACAAAGAACCTCAAATCTCGGGGTTCATATTGCTTTTGCACGCCCCGGCAAAGATGTTGCGAAAGTGATGGGCGACGGCGACCGCCTTGAACGTGTGTTCAGCAATCTCCTCGACAACGCGGTTTCCTTCTCACCCGAAGGTGGTCTCGTAGAGATTTTGGCAACACCGGACGGTGATGAAATTGTGATCCACGTCGCGGACCAGGGGCCAGGCGTGCCGCCGGATCAGAGAGAAGAAGTTTTTCAGCGCTTTCATTCCGACCGACCCGATGGTGAAGCTTTTGGAAAGCATAGCGGATTGGGACTGGCGATCGCGAAAACGATAATCGAAGGCCATCAGGGCAAAATTCATATCCTGGATAGGGCTAGTGGCGAATCAGGGGCCTGTTTCGAGATTCGCCTTCCGAAGGCTCCGGGATGACCAACGCGACGGGCATCGGCGATCCGTTGAAAATGCACGCAACAGCGGTCTCCATCGCCGGTGCGGGATTGATGCTTTGCGGAAAATCCGGGTCAGGCAAGTCCGATCTGGCATTGCGACTGATTGACCGGGGAGCGGCGTTGATCAGTGACGATTATGTGGACATCCGTCGGACTGGCGACAGATTATTCCTGAGCCCGCCATCCCGGCTCGCCGGCAAACTGGAGGTTCGCTCGCTCGGAATATTCGACCAAGACCATGTGTCCGATATTGCGTTGAAACTCATCGTCAAACTGGACGATAATCCAGACCGTTTTCCGATGGACAAACAGACCATGATTTTGCTGGGAATAACTATTCCATTCTGTACACTGAACGCCATGGAAAATAGCGCATCAATCAAGGCGGAACTGGCCTTGCAACGGATAGTACAAGAAGCAGGCAAGATATGACCGGCGATTGCCTCAAACGGGTCCTGTTGATCACCGGTGTTTCGGGCGCCGGAAAATCCACTGCGTTGAAAACAATGGAAGATATCGGTTGGGAAACGATCGATAATTTCCCCATTCGTCTGGTCGAAGGCCTGCTGCAAACACCGCCATCCAGTTCGCGGGGGGACAGTGATCCACCGCTGGCACTCGGCTTCGACAGCCGGACGAGAGGATTTGAACCCGACAAGCTGATCGACAGTATCAATCGCCTGCAACAAGAACCTGGCTATCTTATTTCGACGCTGTTTCTGGACTGTAATGGTGGAGAGTTGGAACGGCGCTATGGAGAAACCCGGCGGCGCCACCCACTGGCTCTGGATCGACCGGCCAAAGACGGCATCGCGCTTGAACGAACATTGCTTGCACCATTTCGTCGATGGGCTGATCACGTGATCGATACCAGTGATCTGACGGCCAATGACCTGCAGCGGCAAATCCGGCAACGATTTTCGCTCGACAAGAATGCATCAACAACGATTACGATAACCAGCTTCGGTTTTTCGAAGGGCCTGCCAAACAATATCGATCTGTTATTTGACGTCCGTTTCCTGGCCAATCCGTTCTGGGACCCGCAACTCAAGCAGATGACCGGCCTCGATCCGGAAGTGGCTGAATATATCAGCAAGGATTCTGCCTATGCTGAAGCGATCGAGAAGATCCTCGACATGCTCAAATTCCTGCTTCCGCGATATCAGGATGCTGGCAAGGCCTATGTTAACATCGGGATTGGTTGCACTGGCGGGCGTCACCGATCGGTACATGTTGCCGAACGTCTGAGCAAAGACTTGCACACAGCCGGATTTTCCCCCAGTGTCCGGCATCGCAATTTGGCATCACGGCCAACAGAAGCGCTGGAATCCATGCAGAGTTTGAACGGGAACAAAGGAATTTAATCACCATGATTGGATTGGTGCTCGTCACACACGGGCAGTTGGCAACGGAATTTGTCATCGCGATGGAACATGTGGTCGGCGCACAAAGGGCGATCGCGGCGGTTGGCATCGGTGCCCGGGATGATATGGAAGAACGCCGCAAGGAAATAGCGGATTGCATCGCGAAAGTAGATTCCGGCGAGGGCGTCATAATTTTGACCGACCTGTTTGGTGGAACGCCATCCAATCTCGCCATTTCCCTGATGGAAAAAGGCAAGGTCGAAGTCATTGCCGGCGTCAATCTGCCGATGCTCATCCGTCTTGATGGTGCACGCAAATCAATGAAAATTTCTGATGCCATCGCGGCGGCCAAGGAAGCAGGACAAAAATATATCAGTGTCGCTTCGGAAATTTTGGGAAATGATGCGTGAGCGAGTTTCGCAAAGTTGTCCAGGTCACCAATGGGCGTGGTTTGCATGCCAGGGCGAGCGCCAAATTCGTGACCTATGTCAGCAAATTGCCCGACGATCTGACGGTTAAGGTGGCGAAAGACGGCACCGAAGTGACCGGGACGTCGATCATGGGGTTGATGATGCTCGGTGCGGCCAAAGGGGACAATATCGAGATTATCGTTTCGGGCACCCAGGCAGAGAGTGCGCTCGAAAAACTGGCGGGCTTGGTCGTCGATGGCTTCGGCGAAGACTGACCCCATGCGCCACCAGATTACCGGTTTTTCCAATCCGACGATCAAGCGGCTGAAGAGCTTGCGCGAGAAGAAACACCGCAAACGTGAAGGGCTGTTTCTTGCAGAGGGCCTCCGGATATTGACGGAGGCGCTGGACAGCGGCAGAACCCCGAAAATACTGGTGGTTGTCGAGGGCACCGAACTACATCCTCTCGCCCGGAAAATAGAAGAGGCAACTGTGGCTGCCGGTGGCGACGTCATCGAAACCAGCGAAGCCATCATCGCCAAACTGTCCGGAAAGTCCAATCCCCAGTCGATCATCGGTATTTACCCCGATCATCCTGTTGCGCTGGAAGACCTGGATCGAGCCGCTTCCAATATCTGGCTGGTGGCGCAAGCGTTGCGTGATCCTGGCAATCTCGGTACCATCTTGCGGACCGGTGATGCGGTTGGTGCCGGCGGACTGATCCTGATCGACGACTGTGTCGATCCCTTCTCGGTCGAAGCGGTGCGCGCCAGCATGGGGGCGATTTTCACCCAGCAGATCGCGCAGGCGCGCTGGCCGGAATTTCTGTCCTGGCTGCGCAGCGGTCCGGGCGAACTGGTCGGAACCAGCCTCAACACCGAAAATGATTATCAGTCGGTACATTACAAGCAACCGACCTTCCTGCTGATCGGCAACGAAGCGCAGGGGCTGCCGGAAGAATATGAAGCGGCTTGCGACACGCTCGTCAAAATGCCGATGATGGGCAAGGCCGACAGCCTGAACGCCGCCGTTGCCGCATCGGTCATGGCCTATGAGGTGCTAAATCAGGGCCGAAAGAGATAAATAGCCTTCCCCTCACAGCTATGTTACATTTCAAGGCGGAGGGGAAAAAATATGAAAAATATAATATTGCTTTCATCGCTCGCCGTATTGACGCTTTCGGCCTGTGACGAGCCTGCAGCAGAACCGGTAGTCGAGGAAAAACTGGGTGACTATAGTGCCATCGGCACCGAACCGGGCTGGCGGGTCGACATCAAGGACGATAATATCGCCTTGACCACCCAGAGCGGCAATGACTTCACGCTTCCGGTCCAGCGCATGAAGAAAACCGACAGCGGATGGGAAGTCAAAGGCTTTTCCGACAGTCACAATATCAATATCTATATCACCAGCGGCGAAACATGCAGCGATGGCATGAGCGATCGCAGCTATGCCGACACGGTGAAGATAGAGGCCAGCGAGAATGGCACATTGAACGGTTGTGGAGGCACCATTACCGAAGCAGCGGATGGACCGCCCTAAGGTCTATTCCGCCGCTTTTTCGCCGATCTCACGGTCATCTTCGATCAGCTTTTCGACCACCGCATCGCTGTAGCGCGGCAGCGCTTCGATCTCGGGCACGGGTTCGAGATCTTTCTTGCCGGTCTCGATCTGCAATTCGGCGAATTTGCGCCCCGTTGCCATGACATTGCGCTCAAAGCTGCCGACGAATTTATTATAATTGCCGACCGCGCTGCCGAGACCTGATCCCATGCGTTTGAGATGTTCGCCGGCGACCGCAAGCCGGTCATACATTTCTTTGCCCAATTGCCCGATTTGCTTGGCTTCGGCGGCCATTTTTTCCTGCCGCCAGACACCGGCGACGGTGCGCGCGATCGCCACCAAATTGGTCGGCGTCGCCAGCAGCACCTTCTTTTCAAAAGCATGATCCCACAGGGTCGGCTCATGCTCAAGCGCAGCGGCGAGAAAATGCTCTCCCGGTACGAACATAATAACATAATCCGGTGCATCCTCAAACTGGTCCCAATAGGCTTTCTTCGAGAGGCCATCGATATGCGCCTTCATGCTGTTGCAGTGCCGCGCCATCGCAAAGGTGCGGGCATCTTCGTCTTCTGCCTCAAATGCGTCCTGATAATCATTGAGCGACACCTTGGCATCAATCACCAGCTTGCGCCCGCCCGGCACATTGATCACCGCATCGGGACGCAGCCGACCTTCATCGGTGTCGATGCTATGCTCTGTGACAAAATCGGTATGTTCGGATAGCCCGCAGGTTTCGAGGACATTCTTAAGCTGTTGCTCTCCCCATCGACCACGCGATTTTGGAGCGTTACGGAGACTATTGACGAGGCGCGCGGCTTCCTGCTGCACCCTGTCCTGCCCCAGCCTAACCTGTTCGATTGTCGCGGTAATTCCGGCATAGGATTCGGTCCGTTCCTTCTCGATCTTGGTGATTGAGGCCTCGTAGGTTGCCAGACGGTCATGAACCGGCTGCAGCAACTTGGCGATCTTCTCTCCGCCCTTTTCATTCGCCTGGTCAAAGCGCTGGTCGGCCCGCTCAAGAAACTGTCGCTGGGCGGTTTCCAGCATTTTCGCGCCGATTTCGGAAAATTGCGCCGATAAGGTCTCTTTCGCTTCGATCAGCTGCTGCACTTGCTTTTCGTGATTGCGGGCGTCAGCCTGCAAAGCGGCCAGTTCGGTTCTCGCTGCATCCCGCTCGTCGCGAACGCCATCGAGCGTTATGCGCAAAGCATCCGTCGCCTGAGCAGCCTCTTTGGCTGTCTGAACCGCCTCTCTGGTCGCTTGCGCTGCATCCTTGGCGGGTTTTCCGCCGATATACCAGCCCAGCATCAAGCCGCCCAAGAGGGCGATGACGATGGTGATTATGACAAAAATCGGATCCAAATCGGTTCACTTTCAAACAAGAACGAAAAGAGAACCTAGGAGCGTTTTCTGCAATAGGCAATAGGTGCCATGTGAACTTGCGCGCCTTCCGTTCCCCAACGGTTCAGGATCCATAGCGCGACGACGCCAGTAGTCTTGATCGGACATTGCATCCTGAACCAAGTTCAGGATGAAGAAATTACGGCGTTTTAGGGAAATGGGGAGTGGAAGTGGCGAAGAAACTAAGCCGCGATTCCATGCTCTTTCCGCTGCTTCGCAAGCTTCTTTAGCACCATTTGGCGCTTCAGCCGTGACAGATGATCGATAAACAATATGCCTTCGAGATGGTCCATCTCATGTTGCAGACAGGTGGCGAGCAGGCCTTCGATCTGCTCTTCATATTGCTTGCCATCTTCATCCTGCCAGCGAGCGGTAATCACGGCAGGTCGCTCGACGTCGGCATATTGGTCGGGCACCGAAAGGCAGCCTTCCTGATAGACGTTCAGTTCCTCTGAGGGATTCAGAATCTCGGGATTGATGAACACCCGCGGATCGTTGATCACGCCATGGTCGTGATCGCAAGTCTCGCCATGCTCGTGATCGTGCGGTGCCGGTTCCTGCAGATCGATCACCAGCACGCGCTTGGGTATGCCGACCTGAATAGCGGCCAACCCAATGCCGGGCGCATCATACATGGTCTCGAACATGTCCTTGACGAGCGTCTTGAGCGCTTCGTCAAATTCGGTCACCGGTTCTGAAACAGTTTTCAGTCGGGGATCGGGAACTTCGATGATTGGTAAAATAGCCATAGCCCAAATTTAGGGATTCAGGCGGGATTCGTCAAGCAGCGGTGGAGGCAAAGAAAAAGCGTGCGGTTCAAAATAGAACCGCACGCTTTTTTAGTTAAAGTCGACGAGCCGCCCTAAAAGCGGGTGCGCACCGTGAGGCCATAGGTCCGTGGTTCCGCAAGGAAAGCCGAATAAGTCTGCTGGGATGCAACAAACGGCGTATTGAACGCAACCTGCGAATAATTGATGTTGAACAGATTCTGTGCCCAACCTTCGATCGCCCATTTGTCATCAGGACCGCGGATACCGATACGCGCATTCACCAGCGTATAGCCGTCCTGTTCCTTGCCATAGAGCAAGTCCGAACCGGTGTTATAGTCACTGGTCGTACGCGCGTTGACATAGAACAGACCGGTCAGCCCGCTATTCCCGATTGGTGGCGTGTACGACAGCGATGCCGTCGCCGTGAGCTCGGGAGCGTTCGACAGGTTGTCGCCCGGAAGCAGACGCAACGCCGGATCAAGCGGAGTACCGGTATCCCGACCAACCAAGTTATTTTCATAGCTGGTATCTGTATATGTCAGGCCCATCGAGACGTTGACATGTCTGATCGGGTTAATTGATGCTTCCAGTTCGACACCCTGTGCAACAACGCCATATTTGACATTGTCCGCACTACAAGCACCGGTTGTCGCATCACCATCGATATCCGCACCGCCGAGATCATCGCTGCAGGCGTTGATATTCTGAACGAGAAAAACGGAGCCGTTGAACGTATTGAGCTGGAAATTGTCAAACTGCTGACGGAACGCAGCAACACTCAGCGAGAATTCCCGGGTCGAGTATTTCGCGCCAATTTCAAATGCGTCGACCGTCTCCTGGTCGAATTGCAGATTGGCGGTATCACCGGTCAATGCCGGATTGCCCAGCGTCGAACTCGTCAGAGCAGACCGGTCAAGGTTGAAACCGCCAGCCTTGTAACCGCGCGAGTAACTACCATAAAGCATCAGATCGTCGGTTGGCTTGTAGGACAGGATAGCGGTACCGGTAAATTCGCTCTCGCTCCGGCTGTCGGCCAGAGTGACCCCGTCCAGTTCGGCGGTTGAATTGCCCTGGCACGACAGTCCGATAATGCCCGCAGCCAAAGGAGCGACCCCGGAGCTGAGCAGCGGCGTGAAAAGGCCGCGCTGGATGGGGCACATTGTATTGTCGTTGGAAAAGGCAGCATTGAAATCCTTGGTTTCATTGGTGTAGCGAAGCCCTACCGTGAAATCGAGATTGTCGGTTATGTGGAAAATATTGTGGGTGAAAAACGCAAAATTTTCACTCTTCTGATTATATACGTCGAGTATCGTACCCTTGTCGTTGATCTGGGCCAGATTATCCAGACCGGCAAAAATCAAAGGCGTCGCCGCACCAAAGGCGCCAGCACCACCATTTGCCGCTTGTAGTACCGCTCTGCCGCCAGCGCTCAGACAACCCGAACTGCTCGGATCAGCCAGAGCCGGATTTATGGCGTTGACCACGCGGCAGGGTGCGAATGCACCATATTGCGAACCGAAACGAAGGTTATCCCGCGTTTCGAGTTTCTCATTTGCGTAGAAACCGCCGATCAACCAGTCCAGCTTGTCATCAAAGGCAGAACCTTGCAGCCGCAGTTCCTGTGTGAAGGTCTTGAATTCCCGCGAACCGGCATTTTCATTCGGTGCGCGATAGAGAATGTCGACTTGCGTATAGTCGGTGTCAGAAGCCTGAAAGTTTGAATATTCGCGATATCCGGTAATCGACGTCAGATTCAGATTACCCAGCTCTGCGTTGATCTCAACCGAAGCACCAAAATCCTCAGTCTCACCAGCGTACGAACGACCGGGCGTCACATAAATGTCGCGGTTAAACGTGCTCTGGGTAAGGGCATTGCTGTTTTGCCCTAATGCCAGCAGCACCGGAATGATTGGATTGGCCGCATCGGTAAGGGCAGGTGCACCGGGTTGCGGAAGCGCGAAGGAATCAAGCCCCGGGCTCACCCGCGCCTGCTGAGCAAATTCCGGCTGCACAAAGGTCGCGGCACAGCAAGACTCGTCTTTCTTGGAATAGTCACCCACAACGCGGATGCTCAGGCCGTCATTTGGTTCGAACAGCAATTGGCCGCGAACCAGATAGCGATCTTTATTGTTAATATCGGTACCGTTTACCACATCGTTATAAAAACCGTCACGCTTCAGATAGACACCATCAATACGCGCAGCAATCGTATCGCTCAGCGGACCGGTAACGCCCCCTTCGAGCCGAAACTGGTCATAATTGCCGTAAGAAACAGAGGCATGTCCTCCAAAATTAAATTCCGGGCCAGCCGTCGTAATGCTGATCATACCGGCAGAAGAGTTACGTCCGCCCAATGTTCCTTGCGGACCACGAAGAATCTCGACCCGGTCAATCGGCCCAAGTTCGCTCAGCGCATTTCCGCTCCGAGAACGATAAACACCGTCGATAAATACCGCGACGGAACTTTCCAGCCCCGGGTTATCGCCAACGGTACCGATACCGCGGATACGGGCGGAACCATTGGCTTCATTTCCGGTCGACGATACGAGTAGTGAAGGTGCAAGCTGGTTCAACTCGCGGATGTCACTTGCGCCACTCTTCTGCAATTGTTCCGCATTGATCGCTGAAACGGCGATAGGCACATCAGACAAAACCTGCGCCCGGCCCTGTGCGGTCACGACGATAACGTTATCGTCAACGGTCCCGCCGTCGTTCTGATCAGCCTGGTCTGTCGCGTCTGATTGCGTCTGAGCATAAACGGGGGCGGTAGCGATTGCGGCAAGGGCAAAAGCGCACGCAGACAGATTCAAAGCTAATTTCATGGCATTCTCTCCTAAAAACTTCTTTTATTATGCTCCATTATGATAGCTTGACAATCGGCATTTGGAAGCCAAATCGAGTGACTAGATACCGGTTTTCCGCCGACTGTGTCTTTATTGTCATCCTTGTAAATAAGGCCGGCTTTTGTAAATTGCCGGAATGCTGCAGCAAATTTATGGGACCGGCGTCTGTTTTGCCGGTGACAGCCGCAGCCACCCCGCGCTAAGCGATGGATATCTTTGCCGTTTTGATATTCTGAACTACCGCACCCCATGCGGTTGAAATTAGCCGGGGCTTCGAATGCCCGGGGGGCCGCCCAACGGCATATAGAATGAGTCAATCGCTATTTATCGGGCGTCGAGAGCGGAGCGCCTGCGCCAAAGTGCCCTCATCCAGATAGTCCAGCTCACCGCCGACGGGGATCCCGTGAGATAGCTGGCTAAGCCGCAGCGGATAATTTTCCAACCGTTCGGCAATATAATGTGCGGTCGTCTGGCCCTCCAATGTGGCATTCATCGCCAGCACGACTTCATCAATCCCGCCCTGCTCGATCCGCTTGATCAGCTTGTCGATCGCAATGTCTTCAGGGCGAACTCCGTCCAGCGCCGACAAGCGCCCGCCCAGCACATGGAATTTGCCGGGAAAAAGGCGGGATTTGTCGAGGGCCCAAAGATCGGATACTTCCTCTACCACACAAAGCGATTTTTCATCGCGTCGGGGATCGCCACAAATCTGGCAGGGATCCTGGGTATCGACATTGCCGCAGATGCCACAGGTCACGAGCCGCTCATCCACTTGTGCCATCGCTGCCAATATCGGCTTCATTGCTGTTTCCGGACGTTTCAGCAAATATAGCACCGCCCGCCGCGCCGAACGCGGACCGAGCCCGGGAAGCTTGGCGAGGGCCTGAACCAGATTTTCGATCTCTTGCGATGCCATGATTTGACCTTTAGGGACATATTCCGTCACCTGCCAAGAACTTAGCTATAGTTTGGCCACACACAAGCGAGATTTTATGCGTCTAGCCTTTATGGGAACCCCGGATTTTGCCGTTCCTGCGCTGCAAGCCCTGCACGATGCCGGACATGAAATTGTTGCGGTCTACTCGCAGCCACCGCGCCGTGCTGGTCGCGGGAAGCAGCTTAGCCCCTCGCCTGTCCAGAAACTGGCGGAGAATATGGGGCTGCCGGTAAGGACTCCGGTCTCGTTCAAAGACGAAGCGGAACAGGCCGCCTTTGCCGCACTCGATCTCGATGTAGCGATCGTCGCCGCTTACGGCCTGATCCTGCCACAGGCGATTCTCGACGCACCGAAGACGGGATGCCTCAATATTCATGGCTCGCTGCTCCCCCGCTGGCGCGGCGCGGCACCGGTGCAACGCGCCATTCTAGCGGGAGATGCAGAGACCGGCATCACCATCATGCAGATGGAGGCGGGGCTCGACACCGGACCGATGCTGCTCAAGGCAGCAACAGCGATCGACGGCAAAACCGCTGGCGAACTGACTGACGAACTGGCTCGGACCGGTGCCGCGCTCATGGTGCAATATCTCGCATCACCAACGGAACATCCGCCGGAAATGCAAGATGACGCGCTTGCCACTTATGCGAAGAAGATCGAGAAACAGGACGCGCGGCTTGATTTCAGCCAGCCTGCCGAACAGGTCGAACGCCAGATACGCGCCTATAATCCTCAACCGGGTGCGTTCTTCGAATATCAGGGCAACCGGTATCGTATTCTCGAAGCACAGGTCTGCGAAACGGCAGGACCGGCTGGCACAATATTGGACGATCAACTTCTGATCGGCTGTGGAACCGGCTCCATCCAACCAGAAGTCATTCAAAAAGCCGGCAAGCCAGCCATGGATCTTAAATCCTTCCTCAACGGTACAAAAATCCCGGCAGGGACGATATTGCAATGACCCGCTTTGCCCTCACCCTGGAATATGATGGCCGTCCGTTCATGGGCTGGCAGCATCAGGATCACGGACCCAGTGTTCAGCAAGCGGTGGAACAGGCTGTCCACAAGATCACCGGCCAGGACGTTCGTGTTTTTGCGGCGGGCAGAACCGATGCCGGCGTCCACGCGCTGGCGATGCGCGCCCATTTCGATCTTGATACCAAACTGACGCCTTTCCGCTTGCGCGAAGGCATCAATGCCGGACTACGGCCCCATCCGGTTGCGGTGCTCGCCTGCGATATTGTCGACGAGGAATGGCACGCGCGCTTCGCCTGCGAGGGCCGGCGCTACCTCTACAAGATCACCAATAGGCGCGCGCCGTTAACCTTTGATCGCGGGCTGAGTTGGCAGGTCGCCCCGGTTCTCGACGCCGAAGCTATGCATAATGCGGCGCAGGTCTTGATCGGACAGCATGATTTCACCACTTTCCGTTCGGCCCATTGTCAGGCGCAAAGCCCGGTCAAGACGCTCGACAGCATTTCGGTCAGCCGCTTTGGCGATGAGATCGAAGTCGAGGTCTCTGCCCGTTCCTTCCTCCATCATCAGGTTCGCTCGATTGTCGGCTGCCTCAAACTGGTCGGCACCGGTACATGGAGCAAAGCGGACTTGAAAAACGCGCTCGTAGCAAAGGATCGCAACGCGCTCGGCTTCAACGCCCCGCCGGATGGTCTCTATTTTGTCGAGGCTCTCTACCCGGCTGAGTCAGAGGCCGAATAGGCGCTGCAGGCTCTTGTCGAGCATAAGCAGTTGCCACAATAAGCGACTGTTATCGGACCGTCCGGCGATATGATCGTCCGCCACCTTGCGCAGAGATTTACTGTCAAACCAGCCGGTGCGCGCCAGGGCTCCGCCGCTTGTGATATCCCTCGCCTGATCGGCCAGCGGTCCGCGGAACCATTGCGCGATCGGCGTGACAAAACCCATTTTCGGCCGGTAGAGAATATCATTCGGCAGATATTGCTCCATCGACTTTTTCAGGAGATATTTGCCCTGCCCCCTGTGCACCCGCAAATTGGTCGGCAGTTTCGCGGCGAATTCCATCAGCTTGTAATCAAGCAAAGGCTCGCGCGCTTCCAGTCCCACTGCCATGCTGGTCCGGTCGACCTTGGTCAATATATCGCCGGGCAGCCACATTTTCATATCGGCATATTGCGCCTGGTCGAGACCATTTTGCGCCGGCGCATTTTCCATCAGGTCGATCATCCGCTGTTCGGCGTGATAATCGCCCAGATCGCGCCGCATCGCTTCGGAATAGATTGCCCGGCGGCCCCGGGGCGTTGTCACGCCGACCGCTTCGGCATAGCCTTCAGGCCCGGTCCTCGCGAGTGACAGCAAAGTGGATTTGGCCCGAAACGGACGCGGGGCCCAGTCGGCCTTGGGGTAGACGGAACCCAGCCAGCCGAATGCAGGTCCGCGCAAAGATTGCGGCAACAGCCCCCTCACCCGCTCTTCACCGTGGTGGAAGACATGACGGCGATAGCCCGCCATCGCCTCGTCCGCACCGTCTCCCGACAGTGCTACGGTCACGGTCTTGCGGGCCAGTTCGGCCACCCGGTAAGTCGGCAAGGCGGAGGCATCGGCAAAGGGTTCGTCAAAATGATCGGCCAGCGTATCGATCAGACCGAAATCGTCAGCGGCGACAATATGTTCACGATGGTCGGTCTGGAACCGTTCCGCAATCTGCCGGGCATAAGCGGTCTCGTCGAGCGACTGCTGGTCAAAGCCGATCGAGCAGGTCTTGACGGCCTGCCGGCTATTCTCGGCCATCAGGGCAACCACAGCGCTGCTGTCGACCCCGCCAGAGAGAAAAGCGCCGAGCGGCACGTCAGAGATCATCCGCGAGCCCACCGCCTGTTTCAGCAGCTCGACCAGTTCTTCTTCCAGAACCTTGGCCGACCCCTTGCTCCGCTGGCTGAAATCCATATCCCAATATTGGACCGATGCAGGTTCTGGCTTGCCCTGCTCGAGCAACAGATAGTGACCGGCCGCGAGCTTCTTTACGCCCTTCAGCAGCGACGTCTGATCCGGTACATAGCCAAAGGCGAGATAGTCATCGACCGCCGTGATATCTGGTTCCCGGCGCAGCAGCGGATTGGCGAGCAAGGCTTTCAGTTCCGACCCGAATAATATGCTGCCGTCTGACACCCGCGCGTAAAAAAGCGGTTTCACACCCAACCGGTCGCGAGCGAGAAACAATTGCCGGGTGCGCTGGTCATAGATTGCGAAGGCGAACATGCCGTTCAGCCGTTTGAGACATTCTACGCCCCATTGCCGCCAGGCAAAAAGAATGACTTCGCTGTCGCTGCTGGTCTGGAACTGATGGCCAAGCCGTTCAAGTTCGGCGCGCACTTCACGGAAATTATAGATCTCGCCGTTGAAACTCAGCACCTGCGCCTCGTCGGGCGTCAGCATTGGCTGCGCGCCGCCTTCCAGATCGATGATCGAAAGCCGGCGATGGCCAAGCCCGACACCAGGCGCTGTCCAGATGCCCGAACCATCCGGGCCGCGATGGCCGAGACTGTCGGTCATCTTGCGCAGACGATCAGGATCGACCGGCTTGGCCGTTTCTAGATGAAAAATTCCTGCAATTCCGCACATATTGTGCGCCCTAGCGCAGCCCCGCCATCTCGTCAGCCACTTTATCGACCGGCCCCAGATCAGCAAGAAAAGCATCGATCGGGATGCGCGGTGACGCTTCGCGGTTTGTTTCCGACGAAACGAGTATCGCCACCGCCTGTCGGGAGCCGCCGAGAATATTGCTCTTCAGCGTTTCCAGCTTCACCGCCGAAGCGCTACCCGTCAACTTGCCGCCGATCCGGTAAAAGGAAACCACATCGCGCACCACGGGTCCGGGCGCGATCAATTCGACAGCAGTAGCACCCGCTGGCGCATCGAGATCACGATTCCACGACCAGCGCGTATTCGGGACCAGAGCGCCCTGCCCATAGCCGACAATCTCTCGCCCTTCTTCCTGACGGTCGTAGACCGCGATCGACAGATCCACTTCCATGCCGGTCGAACGGTTGCGGTAGCGACCGAGCAGCTGATGGCTGGATCCGTCAAAGCGCGGTCGCCATGGGTAAAGCGGTTGATAGTCAACGATCTCCCAACCGGTGACTTCGGGCAGAGCAATTTTATCGGGGACCGGCGATTCCTCCGCCGCGAGTACCGACGTCCAAAGCACAGGGATGAGAACCAGAGCGGCCATTGCGCCGATTGCCTTCACCGGGTTTTGCCCGGATGCCCGTGGAGGCCGGCTTTTGCTCAACGCATCGCCATCGATCATCGGATCGTCGATCCTGCGATCAAAAAACGGCCAGCCAATGGCCATCACCAGGATCAGAACAAAGGCAAAAAAGAACCAGCCGTAAAAAATATGATCGAAGCCGGCAGCGAAATCGAGCGTCGTATGGTGCGCAATATACATCGTACCGAAAGCACGGATGCCGTTGGCGATCACCGGGACGATTACCGCAGCGGTCATGAACAAGATCCGGCGCTTCCAGCTCAGAAAGCAGACATTGCTGACCAGCGCGCCATAAGCGAGCATCGCGATCAGAAACTTGATTCCGGAGCAGGCTTCGGCCACTTCAAAATAGCCGGTGGGCGTCGAAATGAAGACACCGTCGATGAAGGCCGGGATATTCGCCCAGCCCAGAAAGACCATCGACAATTTGGCGGTCACCATTTGCAGAAATGGTACAAATTCCTCTCCGAACGGTACCAGGAAAAAGCTGAAGCACAGCGGGAAGACCAACCCCCGCGCAACCGTCGGACCAAGCAGCGTCACAACCGCGCCCTGCAGCATCATCAACAGACCGAGTTGCCGCGCGAAGGCGACGCCGGCGGCTTCTCCAAGCAACCAGCCCAGCGAGGCAATCCCCGTCAACAAAAGTCCCGGCAACCAGATTTCCGGCGTAATTTTCGCCAGTTCCTGCTGCCGCTGTTGTACCAGATAATAGAGGATCGGCACGATCAACAAGCAGTGGTTATAGGTAGAGATCGTCCACCATATCCGCACCATATCCACGCCGTCTCGCCAGAAAATCGCAAGAATCGCCAATGTGGCAATCGCCAGCAATTTCAGATGCTTTGTCCATGCAGAAGCGGATGTCGAAGGTTTCGGCGTAGCTTCCATCTGGTCAGCAGTGGCGCTCGTCATGCTACCGCCTCCGCAATCGCCGGATTCTGGAAACCGCACAAACCGGGCAAATCAGCGAGCTGAGTTTCCCATGAATAATGCGAATGGATCAATATTCCGGCTTGCTCGCCGAGCTCTCTGGCCCGTTCGGGGTCGCCCAACAATTCGCACACCAGCCGCGCTTCTTCCGCGACAGATTGGGCAATCAGGAAATGCTCGCCGTCGTTCGCTTCGATGCCCTCGGCAGCGCATGTCGATGCGACCACCGGCTTGGCCATCGCCATCGCCTCGAGCACCTTGTTCTGAATCCCTCTGGCAATCCGCAGCGGCGCCACAACAACATCGGCAGCCATGATCCAGCTACGAATATCGTCCACCGCGCCCGTCACGATCGTGCCGTTCTTTCCGTCGAGTTGCGTCACCTTGTCCGAAGGTGCCCGCCCGACAATCGCAAACCGTGCATCGGGGAAATGTGCGAGAATGTCGGGCATGACCTCGGTGTTGAAACTCTGCACCGCCTGAACATTCGGTTGATAATCCATCTGGCCGGTGAACAGGATTAACGGACCGCCATGTTTAGCAACTTCTGATTCAACATCCCGCGAACCATAAAATTCCAGATCGATCCCGTTGCCGACGGCCTTCACCTGCTCGTCCGATAACCCCGAACGCTGACGGAACAAAAGCGCCTCGGCTTGGCTGACAAACAGGCTATGGTCGGCACGCTCGGCGACCGTCTTCTCGAAGGCCCGCAGCATATGCCCTTCCCGGCGGTTGATCCAGGCCATCGGTCCCGACCCTTCGTCCGCATAGCTTTCAAATTTCGCGCTATCGACATCGGCAAAATCCATCACCACACGGCCGCGATAATCCGCCGGTATAAACTGCGCCATTTGTCCGGAGAATATGAAGATACAATCGACCGGGCGGGTGGCAATCACATCCGCGACATAAGTATCGATTTCACCGCTCTCGAAAGATGCCAGCGACACCGGTTTTCCGTAAGCCAAGGCTTCGATCCCTGCCCGCCATTTGGGTTTGTTGCGCACGACGATTTTGCACGATGCGAGTTCCGCCTTGCGAGCCCAGCCGGTCTGCTTTTCATTCTCGTCATCTGCGAAACAGGCGACATGTACCGGCGCGCAATCCATCAGCTTTTGCAAAAAATGATGCGAGCGAATCTTGTCGCCACGGTTTGGCGGCCAAGGGACGCGATGCGCCAGAAACAGGATGTCGCCCATCAGCCGAGGCCCTTGGCAATCATCGGTCCGACAAGATTGGCAACCGGCAAGGGAAGACGCTGCCACAGCGCGATCTTCGCCTTATATTTGGGGCTCAGCGGATTGACATCGCGAGCCTCTTCACCATCGGCAGTGCGTATCGCATAGGACAGCGGTTCCGGTTCAAAACCCCAGTTTTTCTTGAACGAAAAAGCGCCAGTGCCATATTTGGACCGGCCAAAATCAAACTTGTCACATCCGCGTTCGCGGGCATGATTCATCAAGCCATAATACATGATGTCATTGGCCCTGAAGCGGCGCGCATCCCATGTCCCGCCACCCCAATAAGGCATGACGGTCTGCTGGTGATAAAGACTCAAAACACTGGCTACCGGTTTGTTGTCGTGCAGCACTGTCAATATGTCAGCATCCTCACCAAATCCGTCGAGAACTCCGTCAAACAGAGCTTGGGGGAAAACCGGTGTTCCAAGATTGCGGACGCTTTCGGCATAGACGGCATAATGGTCTGTCCGATCCCGTTGCCCGGTCCCTATGCGCACGGTCAGATCATTCTTTATGCCCTTGCGGATTTCCGCTCGCTGCTTTCGCGGGATCGCCAGCAGCTGGCTCTCCTCGTCTTCCGCCAGTGGCTTGACAAAGCCGGCATAGACACCCTGCTTGTTCAACCATTGGTCGTCCGGCACCGGACCACCGCGCAATTCGACGGTGGGAAAACTGTGCCGTTCGGCAAAGTTCCAGACCTCATCAGCCAATAACTGGATCGCCTGATCATTATTGGCCAAAATTCCGCCACCGACTGCAAAGCCGGAAGATACCAGTGCTCGACCAAACAAGGCCGAATGGATCAGATTGAGCGGTAATATGCCCTGCAACGCTCCGCTATCATCTTCTGCGAGAAGATAGCGCCATTCATGGCCGCAAGCCTTGCCGACCGACAGAACCCATGCAGGACGATGGAAGGCTGTTCCTTCGGGAGAAGCGGAAACGAAAGCCTCGATACGGGCCAGTTCATTCGTGTCGGGACGATCCAGAACACGAACCGTCAAAGATTTGGGCTTGAATGCCATGTTCATTGCATCAGCCCCGCTTCCAGTACCGCCAGTTCGTCAACCCTGCCCCAATTGAAATCCTGTCCAGCCTGCAACAGCTTGCCCCTCATGCTTTTCAAATTTGTGTAATGGCGGATCTTTGATTTTATCGGCGCGTTGCTGACCCGTGGCTGATCCGGATCAATCTCCCACGGATGAAAATAGAATATCGCCCCGCGCCCGTCATCGCTGTGCATTTTTCGGATAGCCCGATCATATAGGGTGTATGGCAAAAGCCGGAAAAAGCCGCCGCCGCCAGCAGCCAATATCCGGTTGCCAAGCTTCACGGTTGTCACCGGCAATTCGATAAAATCTGATTGTCCCACAGGTTTCCAAGCGAAGCGTGGCGATCCGGCCCAGCCATAATGGTCATGGTTGATCGGTGCGACACTGGACGAATAGGCATAGCCCTGCTCGGCCAATATTTCATGCGCCCAGGGTGTCCGCTGATCGATCGAAAAGCTTGGCGCCCGATATCCGACAACCTTCTGGCCCGACGTATCTTCCAGAATTTTCCGGCTGCGATCCAGATCGTTGCGAAATTGATCAGGGGTCAGCGTGAACACGCGCGCATGATCGTAGCCGTGATTGGCAATCTCGTGCCCGGCCGCGGCAATCTGCTCCATCAAGGCCGGATAGCGTTCCGCCACCCAACCCAATATGAAAAATGTGGCCTTGATTCCCGCCTCGTCGAATAGCGCAAGCACCGCTTCGGTGTTACGTTCTACCCGTTGCTCGAGCGTATCCCAGTCGGCACGGTCAATGACCGTCTCGAAGGCTCCCACCTGAAACCAGTCCTCGATATCGACAGACATGGCGTTGAGCAAAGCATCCGCTTTTCCCGCCGTGGCGAAAGATTCAGGCCGCGCGTCCTGCATTGACATAGCTTTCCTTGCTCCGGACATCGTTTTCGACCCATTCCACGAGCATCGTCAAGACGCGGTGCAGATTTTCTTCCTGACCATCCATGCGTTTTTCCACCAGCGACAGCCGTTTTGCAAACATATCGACTATCTGGACGGTCTCGTCATCGATTGCCGGCGTGCTGCGCTCATGTTCTACAGCCTTCACTGCTTCGGGAACTGACGTCGTCGCTGGCGCGGAAAGTGGTTCTTCCTTGGCTGACGGATCAGTCGGAATACCGATTCCATCTTCTGACGCAGAAGCCGGCACATGATCGGGTCGGGACAGGGTCTGATGTGGACGTTCCTGATCCAGTTCAGCCATTTCGCCCGGCATATCAGGAATATGGTCCTGTCCGGCGGCGGCAGCCTTTTTTGGCTTTTCCCACAACGGACTCTTGTTTTCATCGAACGATTCTGAGGGCTCGGCAATCTCCACCTCTTCGCCATTCAGGTCGGCCAGTACCCGTTCAACCATCACATGATCGATCAACTCGGCATGTTCGACTGCACCCATCAACAAAATCCGACTCATCAACGTATTGATTTTGCGGGGTACGCCGTCTGTCTCGGCAAACAATAGCCGGAATACGTTCGAGGTAATTTTGGGCCGCCCCGACCAGCCGCTTTTGGACAGGCGATGGGTGATATAGGGCTCGATTTCCTCCGCATTCATCGGCTCCAGATGGTGATGCGCAATCACCCGCTGGCGCAATTGTTCCAACTGGTTGGAATTCTCCAGCATGTCGCGGAATTCCGGCTGGCCGAGCAGGAATATCTGCAACAGCGCCTGTCCGCCAAGCTGGAAGTTGGACAACATTCGCAATTCTTCGAGCGCATCCACCGGCAGATTCTGTGATTCATCTACAATCAGCAAACAACGACGACCGGCCCTTGCGTCGGCGTGCAGAAATTCTTCAAACGCGCTGAGCAGCTGCGCCTTGTCCATATGGTCGGTGTCAATATCGAAATGATTGGCCGCCACGCGAACGATATCCTGACTATCCAGCTTGGTCGTGACGATATTGGCGGCGGTCAGACGTGCCTTGTCGATCGTTGCCATCAGATGGCTGACCAACGTGGTTTTGCCCGCGCCGACGTCGCCGGTAATGACGATGAAACCTTCACCCTGTGCGAGACCATAGCCGAGATAAGACAAAGCCTTACGATGAGTAAGACTCTCGAAATAAAAACGCGGATCCGGAGTCAACTGAAAGGGCCGACCATTTAATCCATAAAATGTTTCATACATGCGCGTGTCTCCGATCAACAAATGTGTTGATGCTTTTAAAAATCATATCTGAGGCCCAGAAGAGCGGATGCGGTAATCTCGCTATCGAAACCTTCCTGTTCATAACTGTCGACGCCAACCGCTGCGGTGCCCTGCAAACCTGGCAAAATCTGGCGATAATAGGCGGCATTTGCACCGAGTCCCAAGACATTGGGAGCGCCAGCGAAACCGCTATCGAGCAGATTGGCATAAATATTCGTGTCGAAGCGGGAATAGCGATCCAGTTCCCGGCCAATAGACAAGTTGGCATAATAATTTTCATCCACCAGCCCATCGACCGCAGCAACCGCTCCCAATTGAGAAGCGAAGAAGCGGCGCCGGACATATCCGACACCGAGCCCGGCCTCCCAACCGCGGTGATTATAAGTATATTGCCCGTTTACGCCGCGTGCGCGGAAAGCGGATGATGCCGCCGACTGGAGCACATCGTTGAAACAAAGACCGCCGCCTTGCCCGAAAGCGCACCCATTGAGTTCACCGCTAAGCGGATTGCGAGAGCTGGAAAAACTCGTGCTCAGACTGGCGAGATTGTCATTGAGCAAAGTGCCGAAACCCGAAACCGTATCATAGACGGATATATTCAGCGCCGTATTCTGATTGGGCTGATACCCAAAGCTGCCGAAATAGGTTTCGCTGCCGTAACGTTGACCGACCCGTGCCTCCAGCGAGGTACGACGACTTGGCCGCCACAAGACACCGGCATCCCAGATAATGCCGTCCTGATCGTAGGACAGCAAGCGCGGGGATGTTTCATCGGTTATCAGGCGACCGTCATCGTCGACGACCGGATCACCGTTGATATCCCGGACAGCATCACGCTCCGAAATTTCGATATCTTCATAACCAATACCGCCAACCACTGCGAGCGTTGGCGACACCGGTACGGTTACGTCAGCGCGAACATATTTATCTTCATAGCGTTGATCCAGCTGACTCGCATCTTCGCGTTGCCATGCGCCACCAACGGACCAACCAAAAGGCAGGTCGCCCGGCTGCTGGCCGACACTCGCACTGGCCGAATGGCTTATGCTATCATCAAACACATCGATCGGAAGCTGACCGGGAGGCAGGATGCCGGTGTCTTCATTCTCGACTTTGGTATAGCCCAGCCGATAATTGGCATTCACATCCAGCGTGCCGACCCGCGTCGACAAATTGGGACCGGCGTAGACCGAATAGACTTGCGTCACATTGTCGATATTGCCGACCGTATTGGATGGCGCTTCGCCGCGCAAATCAACCCGACTTCTGGTGGCAAGGCCACCAGCTTCCAGCGACAGCAAATTGGGAACAATCTGCACGCCGCCCCGGGCCAGTCCGCTGACGATGTCATCATCGCCAACATTATCCTGATAGGAGAAACGGCGTTCATAGCGCACATTGATCTGGGCCTCGGCATTGCGCGTTTGAATGGCGCCATCGACACCGGCTGCAACCGACGTATAGGTCAGGACGTCGCTTCCATCTTTCAAATCAGCAACCAATATTTGCTGGATCTCGATATAGGGTGCCACGTCCGCCTTGCGTTCGCGCGCCTGTGCACCGGACACGGCAAGCCCGAGCAAGGGCAGAATCGCGACGCCATATTTCAAAATGCTGTTCGTTGTTCGTCTGGTCATGGCTCTACTCTCCATATCCATAATAAGATCCAAAGCGCCTTCCCGTTGGCGAGAATTTGGTGCCGTTGAGGAGGAGTTGGATATGCTCGCAGCCGCCCAACAGACTCAGCGCGTCACGCAGAGCGGTTTCGGTCGTTTCATCTGCTTTCACCACCATCAATACCTGGCCGACATGGGTCGCAAGAACGGATGCCGGCGATGCCGACAAGGCCGGTGGTGAATCAAAGATAACAATGCGATTGGGATTGTTCTGAGTCAGGCGGTTTAGCACCTGCTCGGTGCGTGATGACGCCAGATATTCTGTATCGGCATTGGTCTGGTCGCCCGCAGGCAGGATTGCAAGGCCGGGGATATCCGTGTGGATGATACAGTTTTCGACCGGCAAGTGCGGATCGGCCAGTGCATCCATCAAACCTTTGTTACCTTCCAGTCCAAGGCTCGACAAAATGCTTGGCTTGGCGAAATCAGCATCTACCAGCAGGACCTCGTTATCCTTTTCCGCCGCTATCGAAAGCGCGAGGTTCAGGGCGCAGAAGGTCTTGCCTTCGTTAGGATGGGCGGAGCAGATCAAAATCCTTTCGCCATGGGGAACCGGCTCGCATTTCTGACTGCCTTTCGCGGCCAGTAGCAATTGACGCTTTATGATCCGGAATTCTTCTGAGATCGCCGTGACCGGTCCATCGGGAACGATAAAGCCCGCCTCCGTCAACTTTTCACGATCAACGATGACTCGCGGACCATCATAGGTTGCCATCGGCCTCCGCGGAACGGTTGAGACGTTCTGACGGCTAGCCTCGAGAGCCAAAGCTTCTGTCGCATCGGAACGATGTTCAACCGTCCGAACGGCAGGAATATAATCATAGATTTCCCCTGCCCGTTCGAGCAGCGAACCTGGTTTTTTGGGAGGACTATATTTGTTCATCGTAATCCCTTCAGGCCACCATGCCGCGCTGGATAAATTCCACGATCATCAACATTCCAAAAACGCCAAACAGCGCACCGCTAGTGCCATAAAACAGGCGCAATTTTTTGCCGCTTACCGCACGCTGTGCGTTGGTCGCCACCTGTGAAACGGACCCGATAACCGGCAGCCCACTGGATTTTTCCAATTTGGCAGCGGTCGGATAGCTGGTTTGCAAATGCCCCATTGCGAAAGCCGCACCGATGCCGCCGCCAATGCCGACGAACAATACCAGCGCCAGCAGCAGCGGACGATTGGGAGCCGCCGGCGACCGCGGGCTGGAAGGTGGATCGATGACGCGAAATTTTACCGAGTCCGTTTCGGACTCTACCTGGCCGCGCAGTTTGATCTGCTCCCGGTCCGCGAGCAATTTATTATACTGATCCTTCAGAACTTCATGGTCACGATTGATCCGCGACATTTCCGCAGCAACGCCCGGCTCCAGTGTTTGTTTGGATGCAAGTTGCGTCATATCTGCCTGCAGTGCATTTTTCCGCGCCTGCAGTGCAGCTACTGTTGCCTGCCGTTCTGCACGCATGCTTTGCAACGAGCTATAGGCAGGATTTGGTGTTCGATAACCACCCCCGCCGGAAGGCTCCTTGGCCGCCTGTTTGCGAAGCGCTGCAATTTCATTTTTCATTGCAACAACGTCGGGATGGCTGTCGGTCCAGCCGCGTGCGCGTGCGGAAGCCAATGTGGATTGCGCCTGCGCCAATTGAGCACGGGCCCCACCACCGCCAACTCCCGGCGTAGCGATTGACGAAGGTGTGCCGGAAAGCTGACCGTTTAAAGCGGCAAGCGAGGCCGAGGCCTGACTAAGCTGGGAATCGATCTGAACCAGTTCAGCGCGAGCGGCTTCCATGCGTTGACTGATAGAGCCGACTCCGGGCAGCAAGCCCAGATTTTCTGTCTCGAACTGGACGCGCTTCTGTTCGGCTTCCTGGAGCTCTTTCTCTCTCTGAGCCAATTGGGCATCGAGAAACTTGATCGTCTGGCTGGTTTCATCGCGATCCCCGGACAGATTTTCCTCGACAAAGATATCGATCATTTTCTGAACAATATCGCGAGCCAGAACGGCGTTTTCGGCGTCGGAGAGATTGCTGGCCGAGGAGGTTGCAATAATTTCGAACAGGTTATCCTTTTCCGATTTTATCTGGATGCTCTTGCGCAGCATTTCGACCTTGCCTGCGAGTTCGCGATCGCTCGAGACAGTCCTGTTCAGTGCGGTCCCGCGCACAACCTTTTCAAGGTTGATGGTCGAAGCCAGCGTTTCCTGAACGCGTTCCATATTCTTTTTGCGCTCACGCGCATCCACACCGACCTTGTCGGACAATATCGACTGCATCTCCACTGAAATCCGCGCTCTGGATTCATAGCTATTAGGTATCAGGGCCACGACAAGCCAGCCTACCAGGCACAGCCCCCACGCGACAGCCAAGGCCAGCCAGCGTCTGTTCCAGACGCTATGTACCGCGATTAGAAATTCATCATAAAGACCGTTCATGACTGTTGTTCAATTCCTGTCAAATGGGGCTGGAAACGGATCAAAACATACTTTCCGGAATGATGATCACATCACCGGGGCGAAGCATTACGTTGGCTCGGGTTGCACCTTTTTTGAGCAAGTCGTCGATGCGCAATGCATATTCTTTCTGCTTGCCGGTTCCGCGATCAAACCGGATCAGCCGGGCACGATTGCCCGATGCAAATTCGGAGAGCCCCCCAACCGCGATCATCGCGTCGAGCAACGTCATATTGGCGCGATATGGAATCGACGCGGGTTTCTCGGTAGCTCCGACAACACGGATTTGCTGTGAGAATGTGCCTGAAAAATTGTTGACGATAACCGACACCAGCGGCTCGTTGATATATTGCGACAGCTGCAATTTGAGATCTTGTGCCAGCATGGCAGGTGTCTTGCCTACAGCGGGCATATCGGTAATCAGCGGCGTTGTAATCCGTCCATCCGGGCGGACCTGAACCTTTGCGCCCAATTCCGGATTGCGCCAAACGAATATTGTCAGTTCGTCGAGCGGACCGATCACATATTCTTCACCAGGACCTTCCTGCATGGAAACAAAGGATGCCGGGGGTAGCTGGGGACCACCGGAGCTGCCAGAACAACCGGCGACAGCAAGTGAAACCATCCCGGCGCCAATCATCGATTTTGCCAAGTGCTTGTTTTTCATAGCAGAACGCATTTTATTCACCTCGTAAAAATCCTCTTGTGACGACCGAATTCCGGCGGAAAACGGGCAAATCACGTAAGGTCACGAAATGGCTATGCTGGAAAATAGTGAATATAGCGTTAGGAATAGCTGAATTTCAGATTAACAAATCTGGCATTTCGGCGGCAGCCACGATATCGAAACTAGTCGACCAACAGTTCTCTGGCAGGCCCTTGGCCCAAGAAATTTGCGGGACTTGCAGTCGCTCCGTAGGCACCGGCGCAGAAGATCGCGACGATGTCGCCGACTCTGGCCTCTGGCATTGCGGCATTGTCGCTCAGACGGTCAAGCGGAGTGCAAAGGCAACCAACGATGGATACCGTTTCGCTGGGCTCTTCTTCAAACCGGTTGGCGATAGCGGCGGGATAGTTACGTCTCACGACCGTACCGAAATTGCCGCTGGCCGCAAGTTGGTGGTGCAAACCACCGTCAGTGACCAGAAAGGTCTGCCCCTGACTTTCCTTGCGATCGATAATCCTGGTCAGATAAACACCGGCTTCGCCGACAAGATAGCGGCCGAGTTCAATCGCAAATTGCGTCGAAGAGAGAATATCCGGCAGATGTCCGAACTGCTCCGCCAAAGCCTTGCCGACTTCGACAATATCCAACTGTTCATCACCCGGAAAATAGGGAATACCGAAGCCGCCGCCAAGATTGACGTGACTTGGAGCCTTGCCAATAATCGTCGACAGACGTCCGGCGAGTTCCAGTGTCTGTGCCTGTGTTTCGATAATCGCATCCGCGCTGAGCGCCTGTGATCCGGCAAAAATATGAAAACCGCGCCAGTCAGCTCCAGAGGACAATATCCGTTTCACCGTGGGTGCGACCAGTTCAATATCCATGCCGAATGGCTTGGCACCACCACCCATTTTCATACCCGACCCCTTGAGATCGAAATCTGGATTTACCCGAATCGCAAGCCGCGGCTTTTTGTCTAGCACCGCGCCGATTTTCAGCGCTCTTTCGCATTCACTGGGCGATTCGATATTGATGGTGACGCCTGTCTCGATTGCCTGCTCGAGTTCCTCATCCCGTTTGCCGGGTCCGGCAAAGCTGATATGTTCCGGAGCAGCGCCCGCTGCCAGCGCCATCCGCAGTTCGCCGCCGGAAGCGATATCAATCCCATCGGCAAGATCCACCATATGTCGCAGCAGCGGCTGAAACGGATTGGCTTTCATGGCGTAATGGAGATCGAGGGCGTCGGGCATTGCCGTCCGCAATTGCATCATCCGCACGTCGAGCTTACCACTGGAATAGACAAAAAGCGGAGAGCCGTTTTCGGAAACAAGCTGAGTGGCTTTCTGGCCACCGATGGCGAGTTCACCATCTATTGCTTCATAGCCGGGAGGTATTGGCCCTGTGGGCTTGGTCTTGATCATTCGATATCCATGCTCACCAACGCGTTGCGGTCCAGTTTTCCATTGGGATTTTTCGGAAACTCTGAAAGCGGGACAATATCTCTGGGGTGCATAAAATTCGGTAAATTATGCTTTAAATAATTTTCCAGCTGTCCGCTAATGACAGCGGCGTCTGATTCCCGATCGGTCGGCCTGACGAATAACCGGATCGCCTGACCTAGCCGTTCATCGGGAACGCCCAAAGCAACCGCCTCCGCAATGAGACCCGATTCGACGGCAATCTCTTCTATCTCGGTCGGGCTGATTCGATTGCCAGAGCTTTTTATCATCGCATCGTCGCGGCTGACAAAATAGAGCAGTCCGTCTTCCCCCCGTTTGACCGAGTCTCCTGAAAAAACCGCTGTACCGCGATAATTTGCCGCTTCCGGTGCGCTTTTGAATCTTTCTGCGGTCCGCTCGGCATCATTCCAGTAACCCTGTGCCACCAAAGGCCCGCAATGCACCAGTTCGCCGGTCTGGTTCGGTCCGGCTACGGCTCCTGATTCGTCCACGACGAGGATTTCGGCAAAGGGAATCGCTGTCCCCATGCTGGTCGGATTATCGTCAATCAGTGCCGGGTCCAAATAGGTCGATCGAAAGGCCTCGGTCAGACCATACATCGCATAAATATCCGTATCGGACCCAAATATCCCCCGCAATTGCTTGACCAGACTCGGGGTCAAAGCGCCGCCACTATTGGTCAGCCGCCGCATTGAAGTCACGGCGTCATCGGGCCATTCCGACTCGACTAGTTGCACCCAAAGCGGAGGCACGGCTGCCAGCGTGGTAATTTTCTCGCGCGCGCATGCCTTCATGACGTCACGCGGCGTCAGATAATCGAGCGGCACCGCACATCCTCCTGCCGCCCAAGTAGAAAATAGCTGATTTTGGCCATAGTCAAAGCTCAGCGGCAATACACAAATTGTACGATCATCATCAGAAAGCTTCAGATATTCAGCAACACTGAGCGCGCCCAAAGTCAGATTGGCATGGCTGAGCATGACCCCCTTGGGGCGCCCCGTGGAACCACTGGTATAGAGGATCGCAGCGAGAGCATCGGTGTCGGTTGTAAGCGCGCTCGGTTCCATCGACGTCGCAATTGTTTCCAGAGCGCCAAAAACAGCCTTGTCCTCGTGCAAGACACAATCCTTGGCGATATTGCTCCTTTCCAGGGTTTTCAGGCGACCCGCATTGCTGATCAACAATCTCGCACCACTATCAGCCACAATATGCGCGACCTGAGCCTGTTTCAGGACCGGATTGACGGGCACGTAGACCAGGCCTGCCCGCGCCGACGCCAGCGGCATAATGCACGCCAGTTCACTCTTGGACAGCCAGGTTGCAACCCGGTCGCCTTTCACAAGCCCCTGGTCCAGCAGCCATGCCGCCAGCACACCGACACGATGATTTAACATCTTATAGCTAAACGTCCCCGAACGCATCGCGAGAGCGTTCGCATCCGGGTTCTTGCCTATGGCCAGATGGTCGAGTGGAAATGCGGCGGTTTCGGGATCTAAATTCAATTGTGTTGACCTATGGGAAAAAGAGCAGATTTGTGACAGATACGACCTTAACCATGACCAGTGAATATCATAGCAATTTTCAGTCTGTGCAAGCCATAGCGGGAGAAAATCTCGGTAGATCGGTCCAGAAGTCCCTGTTCGACCGGCTCGAATGGCTAAAGGCGCTGCACGAACTCTGTCTGCCGGACAAGTCGCCACTGATTGTCCATAGTCGCGAAGGAAATGCCGAAGCCTGGATGTTCCTGATGAAAACCGGTCTCGGGCGCCACGCTGCTCTGGCCAATTGGTATAATTTTACCTTCCGTCCAATTTTCCTAGGTGATTATGATGAAGTGACCAAGCTGGCATTGCTTGCCAATATCGCAAAAGAGCTGAAATCTTTTTCTCATCACATTGAAATTACACCGGTTCCTGACGAGGATTCGGCCGCAAGCCTGACAGAGCGCGCGTTCAGGCAGGCCGGATGGATTGGGTTTCGGTCCAAGGCGGATGACAATCATATACTCAACGTCAAAGGCCGCACTTTCGACCAATATTGGGCGGATCGCCCGGGCCAGCTGCGCAACACCGTTCGCCGGAAAGCAAAGAAGAATCTGGTGTCCGTGAGAATTGAGACACAATTTTCCGAAGAAGACTGGAATGACTATGAATCGGTTTACCAGCGCAGCTGGAAGCCCGAAGAGGGTAATCCCGATTTTCTGAAAAAACTGGCGCAACATGAAGCAGCGGCAGGATGCATGCGTCTTGGCCTTGCCTATATCGACGGCGAACCGGTGGCCGCGCAATTCTGGACCGTCGAGAATGGCGAAGCGTTGATCCACAAGCTGGCCCATATCGAGGACGCAACAAAAACCTCTCCCGGAACATTGCTGTCCGTGGCAATGTTCCAGCATGTCATCGATGTCGACCATGTTGCGCTGATTGACTTTGGCACCGGCAATGATGGGTATAAGCGCGAATGGATGGAAGAGGTCCGGGATCGTTATCGGCTGGAATTCTACTGGCCAAACAATCCGCTGTCCTGGTTTCCTATCTTGCGCCATTACGCCTCGGGCCTTGCCGGAAAGCGCGCTTCGCTCTAGGGAAACGCCGTTATCCGGATTCGGGGGTTGTTGAATGCAGAATGAGGTTGAGTTAACGCCGGAAGCCGCCGTTCGTGCGGTGATGCGGGACATTTTGGGACTGAGCGAAGAGCAAGTCGCAGAATTTACAGCAGAAACCGAGCTTTTCGGCGCTCTTCCCGAGTTGGACAGCATGGCTGTGGCGGGATTGCTCACGGAGCTGGAAGATCGTCTCGATATCATGATCGAAGATGATGAAGTTGATGGTGAACTGTTTGAAACATTTGGCAATTTGGTCGCATTTGCCGAGATGAAAGTCACGGAGTGACTTCCGCTCCCGCATTCGTATCCTACGAATTTGCGGATCGCAAAGAGCTTTGTTTGTCCCTCGCGGCCCAATCTTCTCGCCGCGTAATGCTCATCCCTCCACTGTTCGACGAGATGAACCGCATGCGCAAGATGCTGGTGGATGTCATGCGAGCACTAGAGACGCTGGAAGTCGGCAGCATTATGCCCGACCTGCCGGGAACGAATGAAAGCCTTGTTCCCTTGGAACTTGTAACGCTGACCGACTGGCAAAAGGCTGTCGAGACTTGTGCGCAACAACATGATATTTCCCATATCGCCTCGTTCCGGGGTTCTGCCGTAACCGTCACCAATCTGCGACAGGCGGATCACTGGATTTTTAGCCCGATAAAGGGCGCGACAATCTTGCGAACGATGCTGCGGACCCGAGTTGCAGCCGACAAGGAATCAGGGCAGGCTACGAGTCTTGCCGAACTGACCGCCCTAGCCGGATCGGGACCGATTGAGCTGGCCGGAAACATCCTCGGTTCTAGGCTCTTTACGGAACTGAACGCAGCCGAAATACCGGATTTCATAAATCAGCGGGTCGTGCGGCTGGAATCAGACAATAAACCCGGCGACGGGCAAATTCCCGGCTCGGCTCTGTGGCTCCGTGCCGAACCTGATGACGATCCGGCGATGTCTTCTGCCATCGCCCGGGATATCGCGAGTTGGTTAGAACAATGACGCGGAGTTTTCACCGGATCGCTTGCGAAAGCGAAATGCTTGCGGCCACTCTCGATAGCGGCACCGAACCGACGGCATTGTTGATCGTCAGTGGTGGCAATGAAATTCGGTCGGGTGCCCATGGCGGCATGGCACAACTGGCCATGCGCGTTGCGGAACAGGGCTTTCCAGTCCTGCGCTACGACCGGAGAGGGATCGGCGAGAGCGGCGGTGACAACCGGGGATTCCTGGATAGCGCGGAAGAGATCGCGGCAGCGGCCCAATTTCTCCGAGCGCAACAACCCCAGGTAAACAGGATCGTCGCCTTCGGCAATTGCGATGCGGCGACCGCTCTGGCCCTGTTCGGACCAGATGCCGGGATTGATCGCCATATATTGGCCAATCCGTGGGTGATCGAAACAAGTGATGAGTCGGATAGGGGAGATTCCCTGCCGTCTTCCGCGGCAATCCGGTCGCGCTATTGGGACCGGATCAAAAATCCGCGCACGATTGTTGATCTGCTCTCGGGGAAAATTGATTTCAGAAAGCTTCTGAAGGGGCTGAAACAGGCCTCCAAAACAGAGGAGAATAGCGCACTTTCCCTGCGATTGCGCGATGCCCTTGCCCATCTTGAAGGCGATAGCCGAATATTGCTGGCAAAGCGCGATACCACCGCACGCGCATTTCTCGCTGCGTGGAACAGCGCGGACTTTGCGACTCTGCGCCGAAACCCCGGCATCAAACTCGAGACGCTTGATAGCGCATCACACAGCTTTGCCGATCAAGCCGCCAGAGACTGGCTCACCGACAAAATATTGGGTGCACTACGTCAAGCCTGACTATTCGGCTGCGATCAGTTCAAATTCCTGTTCCGCCAGAAAACGTTCCGCATCGAGTGCTGCCATACAGCCCGTACCGGCAGCGGTCACTGCCTGACGATAGACATGGTCCATGACGTCCCCACAGGCGAACAGGCCCGGAATCTTGGTTTTCGGTGTGCCCGGTTCAACCTGAATATAACCGCCATCAATCAGATCGAGATGCCCCTTGAAAATCTCTGTTGCCGGCGCATGACCGATGGCAACGAAGGCTCCGTCGACGGGCAAATGACTTTTGTCTCCGGTCTCGGTATCGACAAGATCCAATCCCACCAGACCAACGGGGTCACCGCCGCCGACAAAGCGTTCGACATTCGTGTTCCACAATACCGAAATCTTCGGATTGGCGAACAGCCGGTCCTGCAGAATCTTCTCCGCCCTCAAACTGTCGCGGCGATGGATCAGTGTGACATCATCGCTGTGGTTGGTCATGTAGAGCGCTTCTTCGACGGCAGTATTACCACCGCCAATCACCGCAACTTTCTTGCCGCGATAAAAGAATCCGTCGCAGGTCGCGCATGCAGAAACACCCTTCCCTGACAATTCTTCTTCGCCCGGAAGTCCCAGCCATTTGGCCTGCGCACCGGTCGCGATCACCACCGTATCACCTTCATAAATGTCGCCGCTGTCACCGATCAAACGGAACGGACGCTGCGAGAAATCAACATCGACAATCGTATCGAATAAAGTGCGGGTGCCAACCTTTTCGGCCTGCGCCTCCATTTCCTCCATCAGCCACGGCCCCTGGATAACATCACGAAATCCGGGATAATTTTCGACGTCGGTGGTAATCGTCAACTGGCCACCCGGTTGCAACCCCTGCACCACGATTGGCTTGAGCCCCGCCCGGGCGCCATAGATAGCAGCCGATAATCCGGCAGGCCCCGAACCCAGTATGAGCATTTTGGTGCGGTGCGTTTCAGCCATATTCTATTCCTGACGATGATGATTCTGTTGGTTGCAGATAGGGATGTCGGGTGACGATAGGCAAGACCTATCACCACCAAAGCGAATGAAGAATTAGCATGACCGCTGATAGCAGCCTTTGTCACGGGCTCAAGGTCGCGGCCACAATCCCCCTATATTAGACTATCCGCACAGGTCTATGGCGGACCTGGCCAATGATTTTGGGATTGGGAAGCGCGGATCGGAAGATTTTGTGGAAATGAACCGACAGATTATTTCTTGCCGCGCACCATCAATACATCCTGCTCGACCCATCCCAATATCGTCTTGGCGTTGCTGCCGATAGTCGCGCGGGCAAAGCCGCTGCGCCCATGGGTTCCCAAAACTACCAGATCAGATTTCGTCTCCTTGATTTTATTTAACAACACCGTTCCCAGATTACCCTCGTCAATCGAAATATCGAGGCGTTTGAGAATCTTGTCATCAAAAAGATGCTTCGCCAGAAATTGATCCATAAGAGCATGTTCTTCTACCTTAACCTCAATCTTGACCTGATCGGATTTCAACCATGTCTCATAGGGAATATGGTAAGCGTGCACGAGATGAAGAGCCGCTTCCGGGAACAAGCTTCCAGCAACGTTGAGCGCCTCCATCGAGCAATCAGAAAAATCTGTGGCAATAACTATGTTATTATAAGATTTTAGTGGCTTGCGCTTGACGACAAGCACCGGCACTTTTGCATGCCGGATGAGTTTGTCGACAGGATGACCAAGGAATATATCGCCCAGGGTGTCATAATGCGCAACACCAGTAAGAATGACGCCACAGCCTTTTTCATTGGCAACTTCATTTATGGTGTCTGCTACAACGCCTTCGCGCACGAGAACCTCCACCTTGCCTTTGGTGGGCGGCAGTTCATCCAGTATTTGCGTTTCTATATCCAATGGAGTTCTGTCCGGATTTTCTGGCAGCGAAGGATCCAGGACATGGAGCACGATCAGCGTTACGCCCCACTCCTGTGCGAGTTTCGTGGCCCGTTCTATCGGGCGATCACAGCGGGCGGACAAATCGGTGGCGACCATCACGGGCTTGTGTGTCATTGTCATTTCAGAACTCCATTTTTACCAATAGTGGAATATTAATTTGTTCAATTTCCAACGGTTTTCCGTCAGAATCCGATGGAAGGAAAGGAGCGTCGAACGGGAATCTGGCAGTTATATTCATAATCGTGCTGATATGTTGGGCTGCGGTTCAAATGTGGTTTGCCGGCCCATTCCGGCCCCCTCCCCTAATTGATGATTTCCATCCAGTTTAGCCGTTCAGGGAATAGCCGTCCCTACGTAGTTCCCACTAGATGACCACTGTCGCCAATGGAGCATGGAAGATTATTCAGACATCCGTGAGTCTACCTATTTCGTTGAAGTAACATTTTTTGCAAAGTTCGGAGCGAGTGCAGTTCACTGGACGCTGTTCGACAAATTTTGCCCACCGGCGCAGACTTTTCCTTTCCAAAAGAAGCAGGTCCGGCCGGCGATGATCGAAGGAACGGAACAATGGAGGACGGTGTTGCACGGCGAGAGTTTTACAGCATGTCGCCGGAGGAAACACTAAACACGCTCGAAGTGCAACCGGACGGCCTTAGCACTGCCGAGGCAGCCCGTCGTCTCGCCCAATATGGACCTAACAGGTTGCCTGAGCCGCCACGGCGCAGTCCGATCATGCGGTTCCTGTCACATTTCCATAATGTATTGATATATGTCTTGATCGCATCTGCAGTCGCTACAGCAGCGATGGAGCATTGGATCGATACCGGTGTAATTCTAGCGGTCGTAATCGTAAACTCTGTGATCGGCTATATTCAGGAAGGCCGTGCCGAGCAGGCGATGGAAGCCATTAGTGGCATGCTGGCACCACGCTCGGCGGTGCGGCGTGACGGACAGCGGATCAGCATCGATGCAACAGACCTTGTACCGGGCGATATCGTGCTATTTGATGCTGGCGATCGCGTGCCCGCCGACCTTCGGCTGATTCAGGCAAGCGGATTGAAAGCCGAGGAAGCGATACTGACAGGCGAATCCGTTCCGGTTGACAAGAACATTACGTCGGTTCCCGGAGACGCATCCCTCGGCGATAGAAGCTCCATGCTCTTCTCGGGCACATTGATCGCTGCGGGAGCGGGGCGAGGCGTGGTCACGGCTACGGGGGCGGATACCGAGATCGGCAAAATTAGCGGCATGATCAGCCGGGTAGATCGGCTGACGACACCGCTCGTAACGCAAATGGACCGCTTCGCCCGCTGGTTGACCGCATTCATTCTCGTCGTGGCGGGCATGCTGCTAGTCTATGGCTATTTCGTCGACCATCACGAATTTCCCGAGCTTTTTATTATCGTTGTTGGCCTTTCGGTCGCCGCAATCCCGGAGGGCTTGCCTGCGGTGCTAACGATCACGCTCGCTGTGGGTGTACAGGCGATGACACGGCGGAACGCGATTGTCCGCCGTCTGCCCGCTATCGAGACGCTGGGTTCTGTCTCCGTGATCTGTTCCGACAAGACCGGGACGCTCACCCGGAACGAGATGATGGCGGCTTCACTGGTCTCCGCTGGACATGTATATTCCGTAGATGGCGACGGCTACGCCCCGAAAGGGGCTGTGCGATGGGGAGAATCTGACGCCGATACTGACGAACATCCGCTGCTGTTGGATTTCGCGCGCGCCTCAGCGCTTTGCAACGATGCAACGATTCGCGAGACAGAGAATGGATGGTATGTAGAGGGAGACCCGATGGAGGGCGCTCTGGTGGCTCTCGCCGGCAAAATCACAGGCGCCGTTGCCGAGCCATTCCGCGACTGGCTCCGGATCGACACGATCCCGTTTGACGCTGCCCATCGGTACATGGCCACAATGCATCACGATGATGGAGGGCATATATGTATCTACGTCAAGGGTGCGCCTGAAACGGTGTTGGCACTATGCGCTGACCAGTATGCTGCTGATGGCGCGCGGATGGCCCTCGACACCGACTACTGGCATGCGATGGTGGACGAACTCGCAGCCAGGGGGCAGAGGGTGATCGCCGTGGCCTCTCGCCGAATGGAACCAGATCACATAGTCTTGAGCAATGATGATGTGGCGGGACAGCTCACGCTTATCGGTTTGATCGGATTGATTGATCCCCCCCGTGCCGAGGCGATTGATGCAGTGGCCGAATGCCATGCAGCCAGCATACGTGTGAAGATGATTACCGGTGATCATGCAGCGACTGCGCGCGCTATTGCCAAAATGATCGGGCTCAGGAACCATGAACGCGTGCTGACAGGCACCGACCTCGATGTCATGGACGACGGAGAACTCGTCCAGGCAGCGGTTGAGACCGATATATTTGCGCGAACATCGCCAGCCCACAAGCTTCGCTTGGTCACTGCACTGCAATCGTGCGGCCTCACCGTGGCAATGACCGGTGACGGGGTGAACGACGCGCCTGCTTTGAAGCGTGCTGACGCAGGAATCGCCATGGGGCTCAAGGGAAGCGATGCGGCAAAGGAAGCCGCCGAACTGGTGCTGGCCGATGACAATTTCGCCTCAATTGCTGCTGCGGTGCGTGAAGGACGCACGGTCTATGACAATATCAAGAAAGTGATCAGTTGGTCGCTGCCCACCAATGGTGGCGAGACATTACCGATCATTATCGCGCTATTCCTCGGCATGGCATTACCGATTACCGCCATTCAGATCCTCTGGGTAAACCTGGTTTCTGCGATCACCCTAGGTCTTGCCCTGGCCTTCGAACCTTCGGAAGCAGGCACGATGCGTCGTCCGCCCAGATCAAGGGGAGAAGCGCTGCTGAGCGGGCAATTGATATGGCATATCTTGCTAGTCTCCCTGCTTTTTTCCGTCGCCGTTTTCGGTATCTACACTTATGCGATCGACAAGGGATACCCACAGGATATGGCGCAGACCATGGCCATGAACACGATCGTGGTGCTGGAAATATTCCACCTGTTTTTCATCCGGAACATCCACGGCACTTCACTCACCTGGGACGCAGCGAAAGGCACTCCGATTGTATGGGCCTGCATCTTCATCGTTACCGCCGCGCAGTTTGCCGTCACTTATCTATCGCCCCTTCAGACCATTTTCGGCACCCAAGCTCTACCGTTGTTCGATGGCATCCTTATCGTCGCAATCGGCATAGTCTTTTTTGCGCTGGTCGAGATAGAGAAACAGATGCGTCTCGCTTGGCGTGCCCCGAGCGCACAGAACCCCGGTCGGGTTTGACAGTTTAGCCGATCACCGAGCCACCATCATCGCTGGTCATGGTGCGTTCGCGTTCCCGTCATTGTAGCCACGAAAAATGATGTTTGCCCTGCGACCGGGATCGGCGCCCCATAGACAGATTGCGGAAAAATCGCGTCACTGCACATAGCGATCTTTCCTGATTTTCCCAGCGTTGCGAAACGCCAGGCACATGTCAATTTCAAACGTTCAGGAACTCTACCTAGAGATATTTATCGCACAGGGATTTAAGGTTGAGTCGCATTTGAAAATTGAACGACGAAGGATTTCCTGATGAGTCATGCATTGATAATCGAACAGAATATCTTGATCGGCGAAGAATTGTCGGAGCATCTCAAAAATCTTGGTTTTGACTCCTTTGATCATGTTTTTACAGAAGAGGATGCCGTCGCGATTGCCGATATGCGCAAGCCGGATCTCGTACTTGTGGGTGATAATATCGAGGCAGGAGATTCCATCGAAGCAGCCCGCAGGATAAGCCAGAAACACGAAATTCCGATGTTGCTGGTAACCAGCGATTCCTTTCATATCAAACAGCGCATGACCGAAGGCGCAATTCTTGAGGGTCCGTTTGCGTTCAGTAAAATTCCTGAAGCTTTTCAGGTGGCAACAGAATATTTGCATCAAGAAATCGGACATTGAAATATCCTTGAAAGCCGGATGTAACCGTCATCCCGGGTGACCGAATTTTCAAGGGGCATTGGCGGCGATCCCTATTCTGCAGGCTCGAGTGTCCGGTTCTGAGCTTAGGTAATATTGCCTAGGGCGGACAAAATCTGTTTCGACTAGTGTCATGTCCCTTCACACTGATCGGGATAGAGTGAGTAATGCTGGAATTCGTCAACAATGACGTTGCGCTTCTATTGCCCTTTATCCTGATAGGGTTTCTTGCGCAGGCAATGGATGGTGCGCTTGGAATGGCGTTTGGGGTTATTGTAAACTCCATATTGGTCGGCTTTATGGGAGTGCCGCCAGCCAGAGCTTCTTCTCAGGTCCATATTGTCAAAATTTTCACGACCGCAGCCTCGGGCCTGAGCCATTATTATGAAGGCAATGTCGATTTTCGGCTATTTTTCAGCCTGCTGATTCCGGGTATTTTGGCCGGCATTCTTGGCGCCTTTTTGCTAAGTTATATTCATGGAGAGATAATTGCCCCGGTCGTCCTGATATATCTGCTGTTTGTCGGCATCTGGCTGCTGATCCGCGGGATATTCACTTCGCCTGACGTTCGCAAACCAAAGCATGCACGCTTGATCGGCAGCATCGGTGGATTTCTCGATGCGATCGGCGGCGGCGGTTGGGGACCGGTGGTTACGTCCAGCCTGATGGTTCAGGGCGGGGAGCCCCGAAAAGTGGTCGGCACGGTGAACAGTGTAGAATTTTTTCTGACGGTCGTCATTTCGGCTACATTCATTGCCCATCTTGGCCTCGGCGATATGTTGGGGCCCACATTGGGACTGCTGATAGGCGGGATAATCGCTGCGCCTTTCGGTGCGATCATCGCCAAGAATCTCAAGCCGAGAATAATGTTCATTCTTGTGGGCATTGTCCTGTCGCTGACAAGCCTTGCCGCACTCTATAAACTGGCTTCTCCCTGATCTGCTTTTCCGCCCCAACGACAACTCATCATGCACTTTATCTATTCCGGATCCATTATTCCCTGGTCCGCCAGATGAGATAATGCTGATGCGGCGACCGCGTCCGGGCTTTTGTGACTGTCAATTTCGATCCAGCCGCCCAAGTCCCCGATCCTATAGTCTGCCTGTCGCTCAACAACGCTGCTATCCGCATCCGAAGCGTCGTGCCTGCGCGCATCAACCCGCTCCTTCAGCTGATCAACAGGCGCGTTGAGCCACATGCCAGCAAACGACACTCCCATATCTGCTGTAAGTTTTTCAATCTCCTGTCGTTCGCGGGTCTTGGCAAAAACGCCATCTACAATAGCCGACCAACCGGATTTGAGCGTGGCCTCAATCTTAGCGACAAGCAGAGCGTATACGCGCTCGCTGTTCTCCGCGGTATAGGATCCGCTCTCCAGCCTTGTTTCCGGCGACACGCCGAACATCCGTTTCCGCACAATGTCGGTGCGCAACAGCCTTGCGCCCGGCGGTGATCCAATTTGCGCCGCAACCATGGTCGCCAGGGTGGATTTCCCCGTTCCGCTCAGCCCGCCAATCGCGATTAGCCGCGGTGGCGATTCTTGCAGAAAAGCCCGCGCCGCGAGCAGATATTGTTTCGCTTTTCTTTCCTTCTCACGACGCCGTTTTTCATCGGGTTCGAGGCTGGCTTGCGTAGCAACGACATGCGCGCGAATGGCCGCGCGTATTGATAAGAAGAGCGGCAGTGCGGCCAGTCCGCCGTCTTCTTCACTCATATCCATATAACGGTTATACAACGCATTGGCCTGCGCATGAAAACCGCGATGCCACAAATCCATCAGGAGAAACGCCAGATCGTAAAGAACGTCCGTGGTTGCCAGTTCCTCGTTAAACTCCAGACAATCAAACAGCGTCGGTACCCCTTTCCACATGCAGATATTGGCAAGATGCATATCACCATGGCAGCGGCGGATATGGCCCTGCCGCGCGCGCTCATCCAGCAGCGGTTTTTGTTTCTCCAGTTCCGCCATGCTTTGGTCACGGAGGTCGGCAATATCCTTTTCAGCGAATAGGCTGCCGACAAATTCTTTCATGCAAAGAAAATTCTCGTGGATGATATGCGCCAGGCTGGAGTGGCCCTCTTTCCGGACAACCGGGTCAAGTGAGTTATGAAAATCTGCGATTGTGTCGGCAAGCTGCCGGACCAACGGCGTGGTCAGCTCTCCTCGCCGGGCAACCTCTTCCAGCAATCCGTCCGCGTCAAAGCGCTGCATGACCACAAGCCAGTCAACGGGCCTTCCCGGTCCAAACCCGAGCGTCCCGTCCGGCCGGCGATTTACACTGCCTATCTCTCGATAGATTTCCGGTGCGGTACGACGGTTAAGCTGCAACTCTCTTTCACAAGCGCGCCGACGCTTCTCCACCGTCGAAAAATCTAGATAGTCATATTGCACCGCCCGCTTCAGTTTAAAAACCTGATTGCCGGCCATGAAAACATGCGAAATATGAGTATCGATGCGGGATATTGCAGATGACTGGCCATAGCTTTCCGGGCGCATCAAAAAGGCAATCACCTCCGCTTGATCGCCGTTGCCGGACCTTATTTTCTGTTTATCCATCGGGCACTCCCTTTTGAAAAGCGTTCCGTCTGTCTTGTTATTGCGGGGAGGATGGATCGGCGTCGAGAGCCGACAGCAGACGTTCCACTTCTTGGTGATCGCGGCAAGCGCTTTCCTGCTTATACAAGCGAATAACATCTTCGCGTCGGCATAATTGGGTGCCGGTTGTCATGACCGCAGCGGATCCAGCCGCGATGCCGAGGTGAAAGGCTTCTTCGATCACAACATCATTTGCCAGCGCAAAGGTCATGGCCGCAACAAAGCTGTCCCCGGCGCCAACAGCAGAACCGAGAGTTACCGTCGGCGCTGACGCAAAGCAAACTCCCGAAGCCGTAGCAAGCAGAGCGCCCTGCCCGCCCATCGAAACGGCAATATTTTCCACCTTGCCACGTCTTATGATCTTCAACGCCTCATCCCCGGCCTGTTCCGGGTCAAGTGACTTGCCAGTCAGTTGCTCCATCTCTTCGAGACTGGGCTTGACCAGAAAGATATTTGCTTGTTCCAAGGTTTCGCTGAGTGCACTGCCGGAACTGTCCAATATCACTCGGGCACCTTTGCGGGCAGCAATATTCGCAATCTGCGCGTAGGCATCCTGCGGCGCATTTTTCGGCAAGCTACCGGTCGCGACGACATATTCAAAATCCAGTTGCTCGACTATATCCAGCACTTGCTGGAATTCACGCTGATTGATTGCGGGACCTTCCGGAATGAACCGATATTCCAGCTCCCGTTCCAGATCCCGGACTGTATAGGATATTCTGGTTGGAGCGGATGCGGTGACGCAATGCTGTTCAATGGACGGGACGTCGAGAATTTGTCGCAACAATGCCCCTGTTGCACCTCCCGCCATATATAAAAGCTTTGGCCGACCGCCGAGCGTTGCAATCACGCGAGCCACGTTGACACCACAACCGCCGGGGTCGTGAACCTGATTTCGGGTACGTATCTTGACTGTTGGTTTAACGGCCTCGGCGGTGCTGGAAATATCAACTGCCGGATTAAGCGAGATGGAAAGAATTTTGTTCATCACAGCATGATTTCAACTTTGCGCTCGGAACCATCTGTCGGAAAATCGAAGGTCATCCCCTTATATGGCTTTCCATCAACACGGATTTCAGACCGTTCGGCTTCATCCTTTTTCCCTTTGACGTCCAGTGCGATTGAGCCTTCTGCACTGCGTATCTTTGCCGAATATCCCGGCCATCCGGTCGGCAACGCGGGATTGACATGCAATTTGCCATTCTCCTGTTTCAAACCGAGTATCTCTTCCACCGCCAGTCGCCATGTCCATGCCGCTGCTCCGGTGTACCAAGTCCATCCGCCACGACCGCCATGCGTCTCTCCACCCGAAATATCCGCTGCACTGGCATAGGGTTCGACCAGATATTTTTCCGCTTGTTCGCGATTTGCAGAACGCCGGACCGGGCTCAACATGTTGAAGCTGTCCAGTGCCTTGTCAGTTTCACCCGCTCGTGCAAGGGCGATGCCGAGCCAGGCGGCGGCGTGAGAATATTGACCGCCATTTTCCCGAATCCCTGGCGGATAGGCTTTGATATAGCCCGGGTCACGCGGCGTTTTGTCAAAAGGCGGCGTCAGTAGCCGGGCAATCCGGTTGTCGTGATCGACGAGTTCACGCCACGCAGCAGCCAGTCCTGTTTTTACACGCTCATCGTCGGCACCCGCAAACAATGCCCATGACTGGGAAATGGAATCTATTCGGCATTCCATATTGTCGGATGATCCCCACGGCTGTCCGTCATCATCATAGGCACGCCGATACCAGCCGCCATCCCATCCCGCTTTTTCTGCCGATTCCAGGAGGTCATCAGCCCTTCCCGACCAGTTATCGGCAATCCGGTTTTGTCCGATCCGGCGGTTCAGGCCAGCAAAAGCCTTTGCAGTCACGATCACGAACCATGCGAGCCAGACACTTTCTCCGCGCCCCTCATGCCCGACGCGGTCCATACCGTCGTTCCAGTCGCCGGCCCCCATTAACGGTAATCCGTGCCGCCCATGGGTAAAACCTTTCTCCAGCGCCTGATGGCAATGAGCGTGCAGACTGTAACGCGTACTTGTCTTTTCAAAGGCAGCATAGCGATCATCCTCATCATCGGCCAGTGGCGGCGCCTGCAAATAGGAGACTTCCTCGTCGAGAATAGTCTCGTCGCCCGTAGCCGCGACATATTCGCAGACGACATAAGGCAGCCACAGCAAATCATCAGAGAACCGCGTCCTTACCCCTTTGTCAGATGGCGGATGCCACCAGTGAAGTACGTCGCCCTGTTCGAACTGATGTGCGGCACAGTCCAATATGTGCGCACGCGCGCGAGCAGGGTCATTATGCAAAAATGCCATCACATCCTGCAGCTGGTCACGATAACCGATCGCACCACTGGCCTGGTAAAATCCGGCACGGGCCAGCAGCCGGGAACTCATCAATTGATAGAGAAGCCAGCGATTGACCATGATATCAAAAGCAGCATCCGGTGTTTTTACCTCGATGGCACCGAGCAAATCATCCCAATATTTTGTGAGCGCGTCGAAAGCGGCACCGGGCTTGCCCGGTTCTTTCCAACGCGCAATCAGTCCATCGGTTTCTGCCTTATTCTCACCCTGCCCTAGAATGAACGTTACTTCCTCACTTGCACCCGCTGCAAGGTCGAGATGCACCTGATAGGCACCGCATGGATCCATGCCCGCCCGTGTTGTCCCTTCCATACCCCAGCGACGCAAGCCTTCGGGCTTCTCATATGTCCCTTCACGGCCCAGAAATTCCTTCCGGTCTATCGACAGGCCATGCGCTGGATGGTCGGCGGTCAGGAATGCGGTTCGCTCGGCAAAATCGGGATTCCAGCTATTGCGCGCGATGATCGCCTGATTTTCCGGATCGTAGCAACTATCCACGCTTTCACCCGAAACACTGCGCAAGGCACCAAGCAACCAGTCAACGTAGTAAGTCGCGGTGATCCGACGATGCCGGTCCGTAAGATTGGCAAGGCGCAACCGGATGATCTTGACCGGATCATCAGCAGCTACAAACACCCGCATTTTCTGGTCCAGTCCGTGCGATTTTTTGTGCCATTCGCTATATCCTGCACCGTGACGGATCTGACATGCCGCTTCCCGCCCATTGGGCCCGGGCGTCGGGTTCCAGATTTCGGCAGTTTCCTCATCGCGAAGATATAATATTTCAACCGGATCATCGGTCACCGGATCATTGGTCCACGGTGTCAGGCGGTTTTCTCCGCTATTGACTGCCCAGCTAAACCCGCCCCCCGCCTCGGTGACCAATGTTCCAAAAACATCATTGGCGAGAATATTTACCCAGGGTGCCGGCGTGGTATCGCCGGATTCAAGATGGATAAGATATTCGCGGCCATCAGCCGTAAAGCCGCCAAAACCGTTATCGAACAGCAGATCGTCAGGAGGGACGAGTTCGGGGATATCGTCATCCTTATGCGCAGGGTTAATGCCCTCGAAATGCGGTAACAGGAGCGGCATCTGGAATGCTCTCGCCAGCTGCTCTTTCAATGGCCCGTGACTGTCGTCAATAACAACCCGTGCGACCGCTTCAAGCAGCCGCGCCTGATCCGGTCCGATCTGATCGAGAAAAAGCAGATGGATGCCACCGTTCCTGCCGAGCAACCACTGCGCACCAATCTCCTGCAACCATTCCATCAAATCATCACGAACCGGTTCAATATAGCCCGATGCTACCGACTGCATGATAACCAGATCGACTTCCAGCCCCTGACGCCGCCAGAATTGGTGCGCACGAATAAGATCGGGCATTAGCGGGTCGGGCGCATGGCCCACCTTGTACAGCAATATGGGATAGTCGCCCGAAATTGCCAAACTCCACAGACTTGGCTGGCCAAGCCGATTTTCGCGCAACTTGATCAGATCACCGCGCATATTGCCGTGCGGATAAACAAGCAACGCTCCCAATGCCTGGATTTCGGAGATATCATCAGGCGCGATCCCGAGCCGATGTTCCTCATGGACTGTGGCAGAAGCGGCATCATTGATCGCCCACTCAAGCGATGGCAAGGTGGCATATCGCTCTGCTATTTCAACCGCCGCTTCACGAGAAGCCGCTGCGACGGTGACAAAAGCGACCTCCCGACTTTCATGGGCAGACAATTCGCATTGCAATTGCAGCGCCATAACCGGATCTAGGGTCCAGCCGGTGCTTCCGGGCAGATCGGAATAACAGCCCTTGGGTTGACTGAGTGTCTGGTTCCGCCCGATAAATTTGCGACGATCGGTCTCAAAACCTGCCAATATTGATGGCCGATCATCGCAAACAGCAAAATGCAGGAGCACCGGCGGTATATCCTGCGGACGGCGCGGTCGTCGTGTAAACAGAAGCCCACCAATTTCGGGGATGAATTCGCTGGCGACAAATAATTTGCTGAAAGCAGGATGCCTTTCGTCATCCAGGAACGGAGCAAGGACCGGCTCGCCATAGCTGGTCATTCTCAAGGAGCGGGGACGATCAGCCAAATTGGTTATGCATAATTTGCGGATTTCAATATCATCTCCATCCGCTACGCCAACCTCCATGCCCACGCTTATATCATGATCTCGACGATGGAATTCGGCGATATGAGAATGAAACTTGACCTCATATCGATCGGGCTTCTTGTCGGTGGGCTGACGCGTCGCTGACCAGATGTCTCCCGTCTCGTCATCGTGCAGATAAATCCACAAACCTTGGCGATCAAGAGTAGCATCCGGCAGGAACCGCGTCAGTGCATTATGGCGCCAGCGCAATCCCCCACCCCCGCTGGTCGAAATCCAGCTTGACAAGGAGCCATTCCCCAACAAATGCGTTTGCGGAGAACTGGTTTCCAGCGGCGGAATCCATGTTTGCGGAGCCCGTCCCGAACCAATTGCCGGACTTGCCAGATCGACGCTTTCCATCCGTTCAACTTCGGAAGGCACTTCCTGGGGAACGCGCTCATGGAGAAGCAATGAAACGGCATGCATCCGCAGATCTTTCTCAAATCTCCGGGGATGGATATCATTACACAGGCTGTTGTCGATTGCGCACAATATCATACCCTGATGGTGCGCCATATAGGCGTGGACGGGATTCACTGTATGACCTGTCGCAAGACGGTCATCGGTAAAGTCTACCGCTTCAAACAAACCATATTGACCTGAAAACCCGCGATCTACCATATCGCGGATATTGCTGGTGGAGGCCGCCGGGAATATCTGGAGCGCGAGGGCAGAAGCATAAGGTGCAATTACCTTGTCCTTGGCCAGACCGCGACGGAGACCAAGGCCCGGCACTCCGAATGCCTGATATTGGTAGCGATGTTCAGGATCACGCGCGGCATAAGCGGACTCCGAAACACCCCAGGGCGTTCCCGTTTTTGCAGCATAAGCCTGCTGGGTCAGGATCGCGACTTTCTCACTTTCGTATAGCAGCGTCTCCGGGCCACTGCGCATCAAAAGGCGGGGCATCAGATATTCGAACATTGACCCGTTCCAGGAGATCAGCGACAATCCTTTCTTGTTCCGCATCACCGGACGCCCGAGATGGAACCAGTGTTCAACCGGGACTTGTTGTTGGGCGATGGCAAAATAGCTGGCAAGCCGCGCTTCGCTGGCAAGCAAGTCATAATAGTTTCGGTCCAGCCTGTCGGCACTTGCATTATAGCCGATATGGAAAAGACGCCGGTCCCGATCGTAAAAGGGTCGAAAATCCATATTATCGACAAATGCCGCAGTCCGCTTTGACAGCTTCCGCAGGTTCAGAACCAAAGTGTCATATTGCTTCTGCCCATTATCGAGAGATTCTTCGAGCACCCGCAACCAGTTTTCCTCAGCCGTTCCGCCCGGCTCTCGCTGTCTGATGATCATGTACGCTTGCTTCTGGTTTTCGGCAGACAATCCATCGCCCAATATCTCGACAATTTGTTCGAAATCCGCTTCCAAACCGGTTGGTGGATCACCCAACGTCAGCCAGGGCGCCAATTTTTCGATATCATTGGACATCATCTCCACATGATGCCGTAACCGGTCGAGCCAGGTATCTACTTCGCGCAAAGTGCTGGTTGATACCGCGTCCGGTGTTGCCATTGCCGTTGCAATCAGCTTTTCAATGGCAGGGATGTCTTGCCGACATATCTCGTCAAGTTGCGAATGCCAGCGACGTGGCTCGCTGGCCAATCCCAAAATTTGGTCGCGCAATTGTCTGACCCGCGCCTTTAACTCTTCAGGATTATTTTCAAAGGCATCTATGGCTGAAAGAAGCAGCCGGAGAATATCATCCAGGCCGTCCCATCTTTGCGGCTCAATCGCTGGACTATCCTCCATTTCTTCCAGCAGTGAAGTCATCGCGATCATGCATCCTGCCAGGTTGCCACTGTCGACAACCGAAACATAGCGCGGTTCGAGCGGGTGCAGACTGACGGTATCGTACCAGTTGAGAAAATGGCCGCGAAGCGTTTCCAGCCGATCAAGCGTATCATAGCAATTGCCTGTCCGCGCAATCAGCTCTTTTGCTCCGAGATATCCGAGGTCCCAAGCACTGGCACTGGAAAGCAGTAGCATCCCGATATTGGTCGGCGAGGTTCGATGCGCGATTTCGGGATAGGGTTCCCCCTGATAATTGTCCGGCGGCAGCCAATTATCCTTCGGCCCGGCAAATGTTTCAAAAAACAACCATGTTCGCCTCGCGATATCACGCAAAAATATCCTGTCGTCATGGTCAAGAGGCCGAACCGGTTTGTGTCGCGGGCGATTTAATAAGACCGTGATCTCGGGCGCAAGAAACCAGAGCAACAGAGCCGGAGCCGCTGCCGGTAGCGAGACCGGATTCAAAATGAAAATAGCTACGCCCAGAATTGCCGCTGTTGCCGGAGCGGACGCCATCTGGAGCCAAATTGCCGGAGGCGAATTTCGCAGCGCCTGACGGGCGGATTCATGCGCCGCTGACGTCCACTGCAGCATATGGCGGTGCGAAACATACTGCCGCCATAGCGCCACCAAGATGGCATGAACGGCAACAAAACTCTCGAACGGCAGATAGGCGATGGCAAGAAACCAGCGCCCGCTTTGATCCGCCAGTTGGGCAAACAGGCCGCGAACCGCACCGCGTCTGCGCCCTTGTGAAAGTCCAGTAATCAGGTCAGTGAATATCTGGCCGCCATGGGCAAATACAGCCAGGAAGGTCCAGAACCAGGGATTTCCCGGGAGAAGCAGCCAGCCAACTGCGACCATCAATAGCAGGGATGGCGCAATCAGACTGCGTCGCAAATTGTCAATGATCTTCCATCGATCGAGTCCCGAAAGCCTGTTGCGTATCTTCTCACCATTGCTTGCTGCCACGAAACGGCCCAGCCAGGGCAACAATTGCCAGTCTCCGCGTACCCAGCGGTGCCAGCGCTTTGCATATTCCAGGTAAGTACCGGGAAAGCCTTCATATAATACGATATCGGAAGCTAGTCCCGCCCGCCCCATAGCGCCTTCGAGTAGATCGTGGCTCAAGATGGTATTTTCCGGAATACGCCCCGCAACACTGCGGTGAAAGGCCGCAACATCATATATGCCTTTGCCGACAAAAATCCCGGATCCGAACAAGTCCTGGTACACATTCGAAACGGCATGGCTGTAGATGTCTATCGCAGTGTCACCGGCAAAAAAGCGAGCAAACAGGGTTCTGCTGACACTTTGCGGGGCCATTTCGACGCGTGGTTGCAGGATCGAATAACCCGAGACGAGTTGACCTGTCTGCGGATGAAAACGAGCGGAATTTTCGGGATGGGCCAGCGTAGCGGCAAGCTTCGCAACCGAGCCGGGCGGCAATATTGTATCAACGTCGACGGTAACGACAAAACGGACGTCGTCCAATTGCGCGCGCTTGCCTTCGTAAACCGAAAATCCGCTGTCATCCCCGTTGAGCAACAAGCGATTGAATTGTTCCAGCTTTCCACGCTTTCTTTCCCACGCCATCCAGCAACCTTCGTGCTCATTATATTCTCTGCGGCGCATGAGAAGATGAAACGGACGGTGCTTTTCGCTGCCATTATTTGCATTGAGGCGACTAAATTCGCTGATCAGTTTCTGGATGATGGCGTCATCGGTTTCGAGATGTTCCTCCGCCGCGTCGCCAAGATCGGCTAGTAACGCTACCTGTAGATTATCGTCATGGTTGGAGAGCCAGTGTCCTTCTACCTGTTCAACAAGATTCGACACCTCTGACAATTTCGCAATCAGTGCAGGAATTACCACAATAGTGGAACTGTTCGCCGGCAGGCCGTCCGTGAAATCCAGTTTAGGCAGCGGCTCGGGCGAGACAATCAAGGTAGCCAACCGCTGCACCAATGACGTAGAAAGAACGGACGCTGGAAGCAGCATAACCAGCAGGGAGCCCGCAAATTCAAGCGGCGACGCTTCAATAAAATATAGATAGACAGTCGGAATGATGAACGCCCCGAGCCAGACCAGTAACAGGCTGGATGCATATAAAAGCCCGGCATGATCAATGGCAGCGCGCTTCAGCCGCAATGAAAGCGGAAGCTTTACTCCGAGACTTTCCTCAAATTCTCTACGCCCTGCGCCAATCAGCCAGTAACCTACATGATGTCCAGCCTCCCCGACAACCGCGGATTTAGCATGTTCCAGCGCTTTGGTGGCAATGGCAGGCTCATCATCTTCACAATATATCGCCAGCTTTTCAACGATGCTTCGATACCGGTTGCGGGTTTCAAAATCCATCCGGGCATAATATTCTGATGGATCGCGGACCAATATTTCTTCGACCAGACTGGTCTTATCAAAAAAATCTTCCCACGAAATCGAGGCGATGAGAGATAGATTGGCGATAGATCTCGCGACGCGCTCTGTGTCATCCAGGGAAGAAAGCGCAGCGACCGCCTCCGTTGGTTCGAAGGGCTTTTCAAGTTGATCTTTCAGAACGCTGGTCAGCGAGCCGACCAATATCTCCAGGCAGGCTATCCGTAACATGGACGGGAAAGCCCAAAGTTCACCGATGGTCAATGGATGGGTGCCCTGGTAGGCACAGATAAATTGCACAGCCGCAGGCAATGTCACCTGAAGATGCGTGGCGCGCAGTAATAAATGGGCCAGCCCATAGACGCGCGGAAAGCCAGGTTCGCCGTCATCGTCAAGCGTCGGGAGCTGTTCGTAATATCGGGACGGCAAATCCTCTTTTATCTGACGGATCGCCCGGAAAACCTGATAATCATTATCCAGAAGCCATTCGGCGGCCTTGCTGGCTTCCGCAGGGGCTATGGCACAGGCCTCGCGCGCATCATTGAGCCAGTCCACTGCTTTCTCTATGGACTTCCAAAGAGGAACTGGGCGTGGCGCAGCCGACACCAACTGATGCGGCTCATGCACATGCGCCGCCAGCCATTCCAGCGGACTAGAGCTTTCCGCCTCCGCGCCGCCGGAACCAATCCGGTCGGGACCATTCTTGTCTATGTTGTTAGCGTCCTGACCAGAATTTTCAAAAGCTTGATCTTTCTCAAACATGCCGGTCACTGTTTAATGCGCCCAATCCGAGAATATTCTGCGGCCAAAAGCATCCGTCGATATTTCAGGATGATCCAATTTGTGTCCGGCTTGCTGCCGAACCATCAACAAGGGAATATGGGTGTTTGTCACCAGATGCCTGGCGATGTTCCCACAACATGCATTGGGCATGCCAGTGCGCCCGTGCGCCGAGATCAAGATCAGATCAACATCCTGAGCGGTCGCAAGTCTGATCAGACGTTCACGGGGGTCCCCGTCATTTTCTACGATCGTTCTGATCGTCACAGTTCCATTGTTGAGACGCGACTGCAGGCGGTCAAGATAGGCATGCGCATTTTGTTCGTTATAACGCAGCATATGCGCCATCAGGTCGTGGGCCTCCTTGTCATGCGGCCCCGTTTCGACAATTTCCGGTTCGGAAACAACATGGGCAAGCACCAGTTCTGCATTATGTTTTCGCGCTATCCGCATCGCAACAGGCAGAACACTTTCCGCCCGTTGGGAACCATCCAGCGGCACCATTAGCCGTTTGTAGCGCACAGATTCCGGTGCTGGCATATCCGGCGGGACAAGCAGCAAGGACGCGTTGCTGGCCTCCAAAAGCTTTTGTGCTGTATCACCGATATAACCATGCAACATAGTCCCCGAAGGCAAGCCGCAACGGCTTGTCATAGCCATCAGGCTACCCTCATGATCATTCGCCCAGCGGGAAATCTCATCTCCGGCGATACCGTTCAGAATGAAATGGTCATGAATTGTGGAATCCTGATCCTCTTCATTCGCGAGCCGGAGAAGATGATCTTTTGCTTCCTGATATTTGATCTGCCACTGGATCGGATCACTCGGTCCGTGATCCGTACTGGCGCTTTCCATCACATGAATGATATTAAGGGGAAGGTCGAGGCCCTCTGCAACGGCCTTCGTATGACGCAACAGGACTTGCCCCTTCATAGAACTGTCAATGCAGGCAACGGCGCGTTTTATCCTCGTTTGATCGCTAATTTCATCATGAGAAGAACGAGGAAATTCCACGCGCAAATTGCGGAACTTTGATCGAGCTTGAGTAAGCGTCGGTTCAGCCACTGGTGGTTTGGTATTCATCTTACAAATCCTTCTGAAAAAGATGCGGTCCCCCTCGCCAAAATATTTACATCGAGTCTTCTGATATGATGGTCGGCTGCGCTCAAACCGCTCCGAACAGAAAACCCACGACACTCGATTCCGGACGGTGCATTGACACGATCAAAATGTCATTCCTTCCTTGATGGTATGATCGGGAAGAATGACTTTCGTAGTCATTTTCAAAAGCCGAAAAGCCAAGCATTCGCTCCATCAGACCAGTATCGCCCATTCGCTAAACACCTCCATTTATCTTTGGTTCCTTAAAGCCGCCTGGCCCTGACCAAGCCGCCGTAAAACGCCCAGAACACTATCTGGACTCAAGCTAATGCTATCGATATCCTTCTCCACCAGCCAGTCGGCAAACCCGGGCCTGTCTGAGGGTGCCTGACCGCAAATTCCGCATTTCAACCCGCTGCGATGTGCGCCGGCAATTGTCTGCTCGATCATCGCTGTAACCGCGGGATCTTCCTCGTCAAAATCGGCAGCAAGAATCTCGGAATCTCGATCAATGCCCAGTACCAGCTGGGTAAGATCGTTTGACCCAATAGAGAAACCGTCAAACAGTTTTGCAAATTCATCAATCAGAATGACGTTGCTGGGTATCTCGCACATGACATAGAGCTGGAGGCCGTTTTCTCCCCGCTCCAGTTCGTTCTCGGCCATCACTTCAATGACCCGGCGCGCTTCCTCTATTCGTCGGCAGAATGGTATCATGATAATGACATTGGTTAAACCCATATCATCCCGGACGCGCCGAAGTGCTTGGCATTCAAGATCAAAAGCTGCCCTGTAAGCCGGGTGTATATAGCGTGAAGCACCGCGAAAACCGATCATCGGATTATTTTCTGATTCTTCAAAAGCACTGCCGCCCAGCAATGATGCATATTCGTTACTCTTGAAATCGGACGTTCGGACAATTACCGGCCGTGGATAAAATGCTGCGGCGATCATCGCGACGCCCTCGGCGAGGCGCGAAACGAAATAATCAGCACCGTTTTGATAGGCCGTTGTCAGTTTTTCAATCTTTCGTCGGACCTGCCGATTGCTGATCCGCTCGGGAAACAGCAACGCCATCGGATGCGCCTCGATCTCATTGGCAATGATGAACTCGGTTCGTGCAAGACCAACACCGGCAACCGGCAACTCAGCCGTTTTAAACGCCGCATCGGGAGCGGCAATATTGACCATCAAATCCACATTGGGTGATGTCATCGCACTCACGTCGATGGAGTCGACAGAAAAGGGCACTTCGCCCTCAAGAACCCGGCCCGTCATTCCCTGCGAACAGTCGACGGTAACGCCCTGCCCGTTTACCAACAGTTCTCTCGCGCCGGATACACCGACGATTACCGGGATACCGAGCTCTCTTGCCACAATGGCGGCATGACATGTGCGCCCACCATGCTCGGTAATAATCGCAGCAGCACGCTTCATCGCGGGCTCCCAGTCCGGTGTGGTCGCTTCCGCCACGATCACGTCGCCGGCTTTGACCAGTCCCAGTTGATCGCTGTCATCAACCAGTCGGACCGGCCCCGAACCGATCCTGTCTCCAATGGCCTGCCCTTCGCTGATGACCTTTACTTCTGCATCACCGGTCAGGTGATATTGGGTAAGCAGTGTAGAATCGGATGCCGCATGGATTGTTTCGGGGCGCGCCTGCAGAATATAGAGATTGCCATCCGGGCCATCTTTTGCCCATTCTATATCCATCGGAGTCAAGCGGCCATGCAGATTGCTGTAATGCTCTTCAATCGCAACAGCCTGTTTAGAAAGCTGAACAATATCCGGGTCAGAGAGGCAAGGCTTTAACCGCTCGGAACGCGGCACCGGACGCCAGATTATCGGCTCGTTCGCATTGGCACGCGCATAGACCAGCTTTTTTTCCTTGGCGCCGATCCGGTGCCGGATAACCTGCTCGAAGCCCTGTTCCAATGTCGGTTTATGAACGATATACTCGTCCGGGTCGACAGCACCCTGAACGATTGCCTCGCCCAGGCCCCAGACGGCAGTGGTCAACACTACGTCCGGATTCCCGCTTTCGGTATCGAGGGTGAATATCACGCCCGATGTTGCCTTGTCCGCGCGGATCATCCGCTGGACACCGACGGACAGCGCAACATCGCGATGATCAAAACCGTGATTATTCCGGTATGAAATAGCGCGCTGGGTAAATAGTGAGGCAAAGCACTTCCGAACAGCCGCAATCAGGTCATCACCGCCGCGAACATTCAAATATGTCTCATGCTGGCCGGCAAATGATGCTTCCGGCAAATCTTCGGCGGTGGCGCTACTTCGCACGGCAACCGGCGTGCTGCGGCCATGATCATCACACATTTTCTGATAGGCAGACCGGATATCGTCCTCAAGACTTTTCGGGAATTTAGCCTTGACGACCATATCTCTGATGCGTGCGGCCATCCTGGCCGCGACGGTCAGATCGGCCCAGTCTGTCTTCTTTAAAATCTGGTCCATGCGCGGCCAGATTTCATTCACATCAATCAGGTCGCGATAGGCTTTGGCCGTCACTGCGAAAGTTTCGGGGACCATTACCCGACCGGAAAGGGCGTTGGAAAGTTCGCCAAGCGATGCATTTTTTCCGCCAACTTGCGTAATATTGTCGAGACGGAGTTCATTTAGCCAGCAGATATATTTGTCACTGCTTGAATCATCGCGGGTCATCGCTTCGATATCCTTTGCGATAAAGACGCTATTCCGGCGGTTTTTGCAGAAATTGAATGAAAAGTGCCAACCATCAGCTTTCCGGCCATTTTATCGTTGGTCCCAGATCGCTCAGCACCCGGCGAGCATCGAAGGCGCGCGCTTCATCTGCAGGCTTGGGTCCCCTGTGCATGATGATTTCCGCTTCAGCTTCAAACCGTTCCACCGTCCGGACATCGATATCATAAGCCCAGAACGGTACACGGCCATAAGGATGCCAGACATGCCAGGCACCTCCCCGGTAATAATTCCAATGGGGTCGCCAGTAACTGTAACGCGGTCCATACCAGGGACTATAGCGCGGAAACGGCTCGACATAGGTCCGGCGATCACGCTCGGTGGTATGATCGATCATTGAAAACCAGTCATAACCGTTCTGGATTGTCAGCTCAGCTGCGCGATAAAGGAGATAACCCTCGACCGTCTCACGCGATGTCAGCGTGTTACCGGAAAACCGGACCCGGTAGCGGTTCTGGCCAAGATATTCTTCAGAATAGCCGCCCGACACTTTCTGCCCAGGAAGATTCGGCTGATACGGGGTTGCTGTGGCGCAAGCAACAAGCAACAGCGTGAGCAAAAGAGCCAACCCGGATGCAGCGAATTTCGCAGAAGTTCTTTGAACGGTCATATCTTGTCCACCATAATTATGCGGTTACAATCCGATTAAATCAGTCCTGGCCCGATGACGTTTTTCGGCTTTCCTTACATATTTGGTTGTGAAACTGGCGCGCGGCCCGGACATCCTGTTGTCAGATCAGGATTTCGGTCAGCGGTCAGAACAAATTCCAGCGTGCCAACATTGATTTTCCGGATTGTTACTGGCGGTGCAGTTCCGGTTTCCGGGTCGAAGGATTCTCGAGCGGGGGTATTATGAGAACCCTTCATCATTGTGGCACTGCTTCTATGTAAATTATGAGAAGACCCATCGGTATCCGTGAAACCCCGTAGCGCAAAAAAAACATCTATTGGGGCGCAGGAACTTTGATCAAAGGACGCCCGCGAGAACCTCCGTCACGCCGGTTTTGGGCCCCAGCGAAACAATTTCCACAACTCCGACAATCCAAGGCTCGCCAATGATGCGATAATACAAATACCAAGATCACGCGCGCTGAGCGGGGCAGTATCGAATAATCTCTGGCCGACCGGCAAATATATGATCAGCAAATGCAATCCTGCGCTAACCAGAATTGCCCCCAGCAGAAACGGGTTTTCAAACGGACTGGCATGAAAGATCGAGTGTTTCTCGGAGCGGACCGCAACCGCCTGCCCCAGTTGCAGGAATGTCAGAATCGTGAACACCATGGTCTGCCAGTTTTCGTTTCCGGCCGCCAAAGCTTCATATTGTGCCGCGATTGTGACCACTGTCATGAATATGCCAAAGAGGATGATATGTAGCCACATATCGCGGTCGAACAGACCCTGCTGCGGCGGAACCGGTGGCCGCTCCATAACGTCTCGCTCCGCCTTTTCGGCAACGAGCGCGAGTCCCGGCAATCCATCGGTTACCAGATTGATCCACAATATCTGCAGCGGCAGCAACGGCAGTGGCAGGCCCAGCAGCGGCGCGAAGAAAATTGTCATCACTTCGGCAAAATTGCAGGCCAGATTATAGCGAATAAATTTGCGAATATTGTCAAATATCCGCCGCCCTTCGCGGACAGCCGCGACGATCGAGGAAAAATTGTCGTCGAGCAGGATCAAATCGGCTGCTTCCCGCGCAACATCGGTTCCGCCCTTGCCCATTGCCACACCGATATTTGCCGCGGCAAGCGCGGGAGCGTCATTAACCCCGTCCCCGGTCATCGCCACATATTGTCCCTGGCTTTGGAGCGCTTTGACGATACGGATTTTTTGAGCCGGATCGACACGCGCATATATCTTGGTGGACAGCGCCGTGGCCGCGAGCTCCTTTTCGTCAAGATCACGCAATTCCGCTCCCGTAACGGAACCGTCAGATGCCTCAGCCAACCCAATTTTTACGGCAATGGCGAGCGCCGTCCGGGGATGGTCGCCCGTAATCATGACGAGCACAATGCCAGCCGCTTTACAGGCGGCTACGGCAGCTGCGGATTCGGCCCGGGGTGGGTCCTGCAATCCAACCAGCCCGAGAATTTCCGTCTCAGGATGAACATCATCGACATCCGGAATCTCATCGGTTTCCCGGCGCGCAAATGCCAGCACACGCATCCCCTCGGCTGCAAGTTTCTCCGCCTGCTCCTGCCATTGCGGTGATGATACAAGAATGACTTCCGGCGCACCCTTCATATAGGAAACGAAACGGCCCGACGGCATTTTATGGACGGTGGTCATCCGTTTGCGTTTGGATGAAAAAGCAAAGGTCTTTTCGCGGGGTTGCGAAGCTTCCAGCGCTTGACGCTCATACCCCTTGTCACCGGCGTGCAAACACAGAGCTAGCTCGGTCGGTTCCCCGCGCGGGCCTTCCGCCCCATCGGTCTCGACTTCATTGCAAAGCGCCATTGCCTTCAACATTTCCCGCTCATCATTGCTGAGCAGTTCGACTACGTGCATCTTGTTTTGGGTCAGCGTTCCAGTTTTGTCGGTGCAGATATATGTGACGGAGCCAAGTGTCTCGACGGCGGGCAATTGGCGGATCAACGCGTTGTTCTGCGCCATTTTTCTGGCACCGATCGCGAGTAGGACTGTCACCACCGCGGGCAGTGCCTCTGGCATGGCCGCAACCGCAACGCTCGCCGCAGTCATGAACATCAGTAGAGGCATTTGCCCCTGCAAAATCCCCGTTATAAAAATTACAATGCAAACAAATAATGCCGCAATCGCCAGTTTTCGGCTGACCGTCGCCAGCCGTTCCTGCAATGGGGTCGGAGCAGTTGTCTGATTTTCCATCATAACGGCAATTTTGCCGATTTCACTGCCGGAACCGGTCGCCACCACCAGACCGGTTGCACCACCGCGCATAACCGACGTGCCGGAAAAGGCCATATTATCCTGATCACCCAGCGGCACATTATGCCCCGTCACCATTGAGGCCGTTTTCTGTTTGGAAAGCGATTCCCCGGTCAAGGCAGATTCATCCAGCTGCAGATCGTTGGTAGCGATAAGCCGCATATCGGCAGGCACACGGTCGCCTGCCTGGATCTGAACCAGGTCACCCACCACAAGATCGCGAGAATGACTGGGTCGGGGCGTACCGGAGCGAATAACGGTAACATCGTCAGGCATCATCAATTTCAGCGCGGCCATTTCTTTTTGCGCGCGTATTTCGTGGAATAAGCCAATCGCCGCGTTTATCATCAGGATGACGGCAATCATTGCCGCGTCTCGTATTTCTCCCACGGCGCCCGCGACGGCCGCAGCCGCCAGCAACAGCAGGATCATTGCATCATTAAACTGAGCGACAATCGACTGACCGATGCTGCGTCCGCGACGCTCAGCGAGAATATTGGGTCCGTAAAGATCCAGCCGTCTTTTGGCCTCATCGTCGGTCAGACCTTCCCGGAAATTGCTATTCAGAACTTCGGCAACCGTTTCGCGATCCTGACTGGACCAGTTTTGCGACGGCGGCGCAACGGCTTCACCAGCCGGATTGGCTGCCGCAGATATTTTCCTTAAATGCTGCCGGCGGAACAGGACCGGAAATTGTGCCACGCGATTTCTTTCTTTCAGCGACCCGTATCTGCGCGGTTCTAAAACCAGACTTCTCGCACAGTAATCCGTAATGCTGCGTATGAAACGGATGTTGCGCGAAACGTTCTGATTGGCGAACAGGCGCTCAGCTTTTTTCCGAACGCAACAGTTGCCGGACGACCGAAGCCGGCACCGCAAATCCAATTCCAATATTGGCCTGTACTGGTGTCAGAATGGATACGTTAATTCCGATCACTTCACCCCGCATATTGATTAACGGTCCACCGGAATTTCCCGGATTGATCGGGGCATCAGTCTGGATCAATCCGAAATGACGTTCAGGGGACAGGCCACGCCCAAGCGCGCTTACAATGCCCGCCGTCACCGACTGGCCGATACCAAAGGGATTACCAATTGCGATAACATAGTCTCCGACCTGCGCCGAATCCGATGCCGCCAGCGGAACGGCGGTCAGATTCTTGGCAGGTATCCGAAGCAATGCAATATCCGCTTGATCATCGGATGCGACAAGCTCGGCCTCGAGTTGACGCTTGTCCTCGAGCATCACCATGATCAGCGAAGCTCCGTCTACAATATGAAAATTTGTGACGACCAATCCCTTGTTTGCGTCGACAACCACGCCAGATCCGGCAGAAAGCCTGGGTTGTAGCACGCCTTCCGACACGCCGAAAAAACGTCTGAAATATGGATCACGCAACAACGGATTTTGTGCGTAAGGTGACGGCTGAACCACCGCGATATTGACCACGGCCGGGGAAGCCCTTGCCACCAATGGTGCAACGCTTAACCGGTCTATCGGTATGGGTTCCGCGTTGGCGCTATTCGATACGGACTGTGCCAATGACAAGGGCTGGTTCTGATGGGAAAAGAGCATCGCCAGCCCGATCAATCCGATCGAAAGGGTAATCATGATGAGTACCGAACGGTGCGCCGACTTCATCGTGCGCACTCCCCATCATTATCCCGGCCACGATATTGTGGTTGAAATGGTTGAACGGCTGTCATCATACAAAATCCTGATTGTTCCTGTTCCCCGAGACGATCAAAAGTTTATAACTCTGCTTTCCCGTACGCCATACGCGTAGTTACTTAAGCGCCAAGACAGCCAAACATGCGCTACAGCGCGAATATGACGGGACACAAATAATGTCGGAGTTTTGCGCTATGCTTTTGCAGCGAATTGCTGAGGACCAACCCGGTTCCCTAATGAAAATAGCGAACCATATTGCGAACGCCAGCTCACAACCACGCAGGGCGATCGCGTTCATCCATTTCCTACGTCTCAGGCACAAGCACTGCGGCACCTTCAAACTCTCCTTCTCGCAATTGCCTGAGCGCTTCATTTGCGCTCGTGAGAGAAAATGGAGTCGTCGTTGTACGCACCGGTATTGTAGCCGCAATCTCGAGAAATTCCTCTCCGTCCTGCCGCGTTAGATTGGCTACCGATCGCAAGACGCGCTCTTCCCATAAAATATTATAGGGAAAGCTCGGAATATCGCTCATGTGGATTCCGGCACAAACAACCGTCCCTCCCCTTGCCGTAGCTTTGAGAGCTGCCGGAACGAGTTCACCCACGGGCGCAAAAATGACAGCAGCATCCAGCATATCCGGTGGATTGATATCCGAACCACCCGCCCATACCGCCCCAAGCTGGCGGGCAAAATCCTGCCCGGCAAGATCACCCGGTTTGGTGAAGGCATAGACTTCCTGTTCAAGGTGGCGTGCGACTTGGATAGCGATATGTGCAGCTGCTCCAAAGCCGTAAAACCCGATTCGGGCAGCATCGCCCGCCAATCGCAGCGCTCGATAACCGATCAAGCCCGCACATAGCAACGGCGCGGCTTCGACATCGCTAAAAACGGCTGGTATCGGAAAGCAGAACCGCTCGTCGGCAACGGTAAAATCGGCATAGCCGCCATTGATCTGATAGCCGGTAAAACGCGCTTGTTCACACAGATTCTCACGGTCACTCTTGCAATAGACGCATTCTCCACATGTCCAGCCCAGCCAGGGGACGCCGACGCGATCACCGACTTCGAGATCTTTCACATTGGGTCCTGTTTGCCTCACTGTTCCGATAATCTCGTGTCCCGGTACAAGCGGGATCGCGGGATTGGTCAGTTCGCCGTCAACGATGTGCAAATCGGTTCGACAAACACCGCAGGCATGGATTTTAATCAGCACTTGATCTGGTCCGGGGATCGGCACTGGCATATTTGAATCAAGCCGAAGAGGTTCGTGGGCGCGGTCAAATATCATCGCATGCATTGTCCGGAATCCTTTGTTATTCCCCATGCCGCGCCGCCTCTGAACGGGTGTTTCTGCATGACTTCAGCTCTTTGATTATCGGTTGGCCCCAAGGCTTCGCGCTTTCCTCATCACCGAGAATTTCCTGACTGAACAATAGCGGCTTCCGCAAGCACGTGAAATTACGTATTTTCCCCGGACGGGACATTACGGATTTTGTGGCGTTACGCCTCGCTGCATATTGAATGAGCAAATTTGATTGGGACCGAATTCAACGATTCTGTTCTTTTGCAAAATAGCTATTCCCCGTCGTGTACTGCTCCTCCTCCCAATGGCACGGCGGGGAACTTCTATGCAGTTTGAATATTGAACAATGTCGTGATCGCGGGATTGAACTGGAAATAGCCGATATTTGGAACGCCTTGTTCTCCGCCGGTGTAGACGGGACGGTCCCATTGGCGACCATTTTCGGAGTTCACCCTGCTCGCCCTCGCGACATGGATTGCTCCACATATGTAAATTTACGTAATTTGTTTTGTCCTGCAGTTGGCTACATCAACCTGAAGCACAGCAAACCATTGGCAATCTGATTTCGGGGCAGCCAGATTCCATTTAAACATTATCGTTATTCATCATAAAATTGTTGAATATTGATATCTAGTCTAAAATAGATAGGACAAGGACGATGGTTTGAAGATGCTAAACCGAAATTTAATCATACTATATTCGGTATTAGCTGCATCTTTAGTCGCAGTCGCTACAACTTGGTATATCCTGGATCTACAGGAACGCGCCAATTTAAGAAGGGTGACCGCCTCACACGTTCTGGGTGCCGAGGCGTTGATACGTGATGGCGTTAACGGAAGAGCGACGTTGATATCCGGGCTCGCGAACAATTGGCAAGGGCAGGACAAACAGGATCGGACAGATTGGGAAAAAGCGAGCAGATTTATCTATGATTCCCAGTCCGGCGTTCGTGCAATCGGGTGGATTGATCCCTCAATGACAATCCGCTGGGTTATTCCTCTGTCGGATAGCAAAATTGCGCTGGATTTTGATTTGCGATCCAATCCGCCTACTTTCAACGCCGCAGAACAGGCAAAAAACAGCCGCAAGCTAGCATTTTCAGAACCACTTGAAAGCATCCACAGCGGCAAAGGGATAACTGTCTACGCTCCGGTCTATGATCCCCGCAGTGGACGATTTGATGGGTTGATCGGAAGCGTCCTGCTTTTCGACCCGTTGCTGAAAGCGATTTTGCCCGAAGGCCTTATGGCTCAGCATGATATAATTGTGTCCGTAAATGGCCAGCAAGCCTATTCTTCGATTGACGACGGGCAAAGCATTAATCCGGATTGGACGCAGAGCCGAAGCTTTACGATCGACAATCTGCAATGGACAATCGATGCTTCGCCCAAACCGGGATTGCTGGCCTTGGTCCATTCCCGAGTGTTGACAATCATATTCAGTGCCGGTTTTGTGCTGAGCGGTCTCTTTGCTCTCATCGTCTATTATAGTCTGATGGCGCAAAAGCGCGTATTGGAAGAACGTGAGGCATCCCATCGGCTGCGTGTCCCTTTTGATGATCTTCCCGCCATAGCCTTTCGCGTCCTCAACCAACCAGACTGGCCCTTTGAATATATCAGCGAGGGCTGTGAAGCTCTGACCGGCTACCCACGCAGCGATTTCGAAGAAAGGCGTGTTTACTGGGGCAATCTCATTATTCCTGAAGACCGGGAACGTATTTGGGAAGAAGTGCAGCAACACTCGGGCTCGGGTGATCCGTTTGACGTAGAATATCGCATACAGACCTCTGAAGGCGAAATTCGCTGGATACAGACATGGTGCGAAATCATCGATATCGTCGACGAGGATGCTGTTTATATCGAGGGCTTTCTGGTCGATATTACCAAGCTTAAACAGGCAGAAACGCTTTCCATCAAATCTGCCAGCCTGTCGGAGGCAATCGTTGAAGCGGCAATTGAGGCAGTCATAACGGTCAATGCGGATGGCACGATTGAGACATTCAACCCCGCTGCAGAAAAGATGTTTGGCTATAATTGCGACGAGATAGTTGGCCAGAATATTGAAATACTCGTGCCAGTCGACCAGCGCAAACATGTTCCCCGTGATCCCAGAAAACATGTCGAAACAGGCGAATTGAGCAGATTGCAGGTAGGCGAAATTGGATATGGATTACGCAAAGACGGCTCGATATTTCCATATGAGCTTTCCGTGAACGAGATCAAACATCCAACAGAATCGATGATCGTCTTTCTTATTCGGGATGTTTCAGGAGAAGTGGCCGCCGAAAAAGAGGCCCAGGAAAATCGTGACAGACTGGCACATGTAGAACGTCTGAATACCTTGGGTGAGATGGCCAGCGGAATTGCCCATGAACTTAATCAACCCCTCACCGCAATATCAAATTACATGGCCACCGGCCGGGATCTGGTTGATGATCTGGGACCAGATACGAAGGAAATTCTGAAAGAGGCAATGGATGAAGCTTCGTCAGAATCGATTCGGGCAGGAGATATTGTCCGGCGACTTCGGCAGTTTATCTCCAAAGGAGAGGTCAACAAGCAGAAACATTCGCTTGAGAAGCTTATCGAGGATGCCGCCACTATCGGTTTGGTCGGTGCCCGGGAAAAAGGTGTGGACTGGACGATTGATATTGCACCGGATTCTGGAACGGTACTGGCTGATAATATTCAAATTCAACAGGTCGTCGTGAATTTGATGCGAAACGCTATCGACGCGATGGAAAACCAACCGGTCAAACATCTCACAATTTCAGCAAAAAGTGCATCAACGGACTTTGTGGAAGTATCGATTGAGGACACCGGAAGCGGCATATCCGACGAGATAAAGGATCAGTTGTTTACCGCATTTTCCAGTACCAAGAGCGACGGAATGGGTCTCGGCTTAACGATATGCCGAACGATAATCGAAGACCATAACGGGAAAATCACAGCAGAATCGGGGGACGATGGAGGCACGATATTTCGTTTTACACTCATGAAAGTAGCTGAGGGAATTTCTGATGAATAACAACCAACTGATCTACATTGTAGACGATGACGATGCGGTACGCCGCTCCGTCAAATTCATGTTGAAACATACCGGTTTTCAAACCCGGGAAATGGCATCGGGCGATGAATTTCTGAAAAATGTGCAGCGCAATGAACGAGGCTGTGTATTGCTGGATATCCGCATGCCCGGCATGGATGGACTGGAAGTTCAGGAACATATGAATAAAAACGGTATTGATATGCCGATCATTATCCTGACTGGCCACGGGGATATCGAGATAGCGGTCAAAGCAATGCGGGCCGGCGCTTTGAATTTCATCGAAAAACCATATAATAAGGATGCGCTGCTGCGTGCGATCGACGAGGCGTTCAGACATCTGGAAAATAATAATCTTAAAGAGATCGCTGCTTCGGATGCCAACATGCGGCTGTCCTGTCTCACCGGTCGGGAACGTGACGTTCTCAATGGGCTGCTGCAAGGTTATCCTAACAAGACCATAGCTTTTGACCTTGGCATCTCTCCCAGAACGGTTGAAATTTACAGGGCCAATATGATGGAAAAATTGCGCGTCAAAAGTTTGGCAGAAGCGCTGCGATTTGGTTTCGCAGCAGAGGCGGTGGAGATTGTCGCCGAATAATCCGATGTCAGATTTTAAGGTATCGGGGTTTCCTGGTTTGTCGACCAAGCTTTTTTTAATTTATCTGTCCACAGCTTATAGTCTGCATGCAGCGCATCAATGCGACGATTGATCGTCGCGCCGGCATGCGCCGAGACGCCCGTCAATTGCTGCTCAAGCTTCTTGGCTTTGGCCTCGAATTCTTTTTCTATGTTATTGAGGCGATCGAGGGCCTCATCTTTCACAAGTTGAAGCTTCGCGTTTGCTTCATCTATCCGGGCCGCAAATTTGGCATTTTCTTTCCGGGCCGCGTCCATCAATTCAGCTTTGAGTGCGTGACATTCTGCTTCTGCCTGTTCGAGATTTTGCGCGATCTGCTGATCTTCAATATTCACGCGCCATATTCTCGATATCGTCCCTCCGATATCGTCAATGCGCTGGTCAAGGGGCCCGGTTACAGTTTCGGAAACTTCTGCTACAATGATGCCATCGCCGGCCGCCGCACTTTCAGCGATTTCTTGGACAAAATCTACATTCAGCCCATATCTGAACAAATCCCACGCACTTCCGAGCAGCGCGCCACCAGCTGGCCCGGTGACACCGCCGACCGGCCCATTGATCAGTCCGATCAAACCGCCAGCCAGAGATCCGGATGGCGACCCAAGCAAGCTTGCGTCAGCAGGCTCTTTCAAGAACAAATCATCGTTCTCATTCCTGCCGACGACAGCCTTGGAATAGACCGTAATGCTGCCTTCGGAATCCAGTTCCTCCAGCACCGACACACCTTCAGTTAATTTTTTATTGTCGGGGAAAATGATAAACGCAAACTTACTCATAACTCTGGTCCTATAATGATACTGCTGCGCCAGGCGCAGTTACTTGCCCGGCGAACGAGAGCCAAACCTCGTTTGTTAATCTGACCCAACGGGGCCATCGCACCTCCGTATAAGATATCAACATTATAGAAACGCGCCGGTGCCAATCACCATACGTAAAGAGCCGGAAGCGCGAAGCGCCGGTTCACATCCATCCCGGTAGGAAATATTCCTGATTTCTTTGGTGCGGGCCGAGATCTGACTGTCTGATCCAGTCGATATGACTGACAACTGGCATCAGGCTAAAAAGCCTATGCACGTTGCAGCTGAAACGGACACCCGCCCATATGAGAATCGCGGGAAAACATCGCAAAATTTGGTAGCGGAGGAGGGACTCGAACCCCCGACACATGGATTATGATTCCACTGCTCTAACCACCTGAGCTACTCCGCCATCAGGTCCCGAGGTTGTTTTGACCACCACGAAACTCTTTCTGAACGGCGGCGCTATAGTCATAGCGTCCGGCCCGGTCAACAAGTGGAAGTGAGAAATACGCTAAAACTTGCACGGCCGATACAATCCGCGCTAACAGCGCGCTACAAGCCAGCGTTTGGCAACAAGGGACGGATATGAAAGCATTTTACGACATATTGATAGTTGGCGCTGGTCATGCAGGCGCACAAGCGGCCATAGCGTTGCGCCAGAAGAATTTCGAAGGTTCCATCGGCCTGTTGGGAAACGAGAAATATCCGCCCTATGAACGACCGCCCTTGTCCAAGGAATATCTCGCTGGCGAAAAACCGTTTGAACGGATTTTGTTACGGCCCGAGAGCTTCTGGGCCGAACGCGATATTGATTTGCTTACCGGTCGCAGGGTCGCGAAAATCGATCCAGTCGCGAAAAAGGTCACACTGACATCCGATGACGAGATAGGCTATGACAAGCTGATCTGGGCGACAGGCGGTTCTCCCCGCATGCTCGATTGCCCGGGAAGCCAGGCGCGCAATATCCATGCTGTCCGATCGCGCGCAGATGTCGACAAAATCATGGCCGCCTTGCCGACTGTCAAAAAAGTCGTGGTAATCGGTGGCGGCTATATCGGACTGGAAGCCGCCGCGGTTTTGACCAAATTGGGCAAGCAGGTGACGATCGTCGAATCGCTGGACCGGGTCCTTTCCCGCGTCGCCGGGGAACCCCTTTCGCGATTCTATGAAGCCGAGCACCGCCGTCAGGGCGTGACCATAGAATTGGAAGCAACCGTCGCCGGCTTTGAAACCGGTGATGACGGAATCGCAACCGCCGTGACACTCGCCGACGGTCGCTCACTGAACGCCGACATGTTCGTGGTCGGAATCGGCATCATCCCGGAAACCGGACCTCTGGTGGCGGCTGGCGCCGCGACCGGCAATGGCGTCGACGTGGATTCCCATTGCCGGACGAGTCTTGATGATATCTACGCGATCGGCGATTGCGCCGCACACAGCAATGCCTATGCCAACGGCGCGATGATCAGGCTGGAATCGGTCCAGAACGCCAATGATCAGGCGAAAGTGGCTGCGCTCGATATCATCGGAGAAGAAACCGAATATGATGCCGTGCCATGGTTCTGGTCAAACCAATATGATCTGAAATTGCAAACCGTTGGCCTGTCCACCGGATTTGACAGCCATGTTGTGCGCGGCGATCCGGATTCACGCAGTTTCTCGGTCATCTATTATCGCGACGGCAAGGTTGTGGCGCTCGACTGCGTCAATGCGACCAAAGACTATGTTCAGGGCCGCAAAGCAGTCGTCGAAGGATTGAATCTGGACAAGGACGAACTCGCTAATACGGACATTCCGATCAAGGAAGTCGGAGTTTACTAGCGCCCCCGGAAGGACCAGGCACCGATGTCCTGCCACAGGCCATCAACATAATAATGCAGCCCGATTCCGCGAATCGTGAACGGACGGGGCTCGAATCCGGCTGACAGATGTTCGAACAGACGTTGAGCTTCTCTCGGGATCACCTTGTTCTGGACGGTTATATGCAATCTGGGTGTCTGCTGGTCCTGCGCCACCAGCAGCCCGGTAAAACGGTCGGCCAGTTCCATTCGCAGCGAGAGCAATTCCGGCGCATGCAGCTGATAGGCGACACCGTTTCCGAGATGGATCAGGCCGGACAGTCGTGCTCGCGGTTTTGGCATGATGCTGGTCAGCGCTGTGACCGCGGACTTGATCTCGTCCAGCGCCTGTGGCGGCAAATGGTGAAACAAGGTGATATGGGCACCTATCCTGTTCCGTTCAGGCGGATAATGGCGTTGGCGCAACTGGTCGGCCCAGGCATATTCCGCCTTGCCCATTTGTGCCGTCATGATGACGGGTTTGTTGAGGCGCTCCATGGAGCAATGCTATCGCACATAAAAAAACCGCGAGCAATTTCTCGCTCGCGGTTTCATTTCAGGATCCAGAATCTGCCTAGGCAGCCTTGCGCGCCGCTTCGTCGCTGTCGAGCCAGTTCAGCAAATTCTCAGGGGTAGACTCGACATAGGGATCATCGTCGACACCATCGTCGTTGATACCCGGCTCTTCAAACCAGGCACTGACCACGCCATCATCAGCAATCATCGAATAACGCCAGCTACGATCGCCAAAACCGAGATGGTTCTTCTTGATCAGCATGCCCATGCGACGGGTGAAGTCACCCGATCCGTCTGGAAGCAGCTTCACTTTTTCCAGACCCAGGGATTTGCCCCACTGGTACATCACAAACGCATCATTGACCGAAATACAGTAGACCTCGTCAACGCCGCGTGCCTTGAATTCGTCATAGAGGCGTTCATAAGCCGGGCACTGCTCGTTCGAACAGGTCGGGGTGAATGCGCCGGGCAAGGAGAATACAGCGATTCGCTTGCCTGCGAACAGGTCCTTGGTGTTCACGTCCTGCCAGCGGAACGGGTTTTCGCCGTCGACGGATTCGTCACGAACGCGGGTTTTCAGGGTAACTTGGGGGATATTCCTACCAATCATATATGACTCCATGTGATTTGATTTTTTGTTTCACGGAGAGCCAGATAGCGCGCCATTATATATTGGTGAAATTGATTTATTCTCTCTATCTCATTTGCATAATCGCTTAATAACCGGTTTCGCTTGATAGTTTTTCGCCAAAATAACAACATGTCCGGCATTGGCTGCAATGGGGAAATGACATGACCGAACCGACAAGAGCACCGATATGGTTCTGGATTGCTGGCGCGATAGCGCTGATCTGGAACGGCCTTGGTCTGCTGGCCTATATTCAGCAGATTTCGATGAGTACCCAGGAATTTGCGGCCCTTCCGCAACAGCAGCAGGATCTGCTGGCCGACCAACCCTCGTGGGTGATGGCTGCTTTCGCGGTAGCGGTCTTTTCGGGCTTTGTGGCCGCCATCGCCCTGCTCTTGCGCAAAAGGGTAGCGGTTCGCCTTTTCCTGTTATCGTTGCTTGCGGTGATCGTGCAGTTCAGCAGCTATTTTATCATCGACGGCTATCTCGAATTTATTGCCGGTCAGGGATGGACGATGCCAATATTGATCATCATTTTTGCGGTTGGCTTTGCCTGGATAGCATGGCGAGCCGAACAACAGGGGCTTTTACGCTAGTTCAGGACGACATGCTGAACGGCGTAAAATCGGTATCTTCATCATATAAATCGACCCCTTCGCGCCGTTTGAGCCAACCCACAACCAGATAGGTCACCGGTGTCAGCACCGCTTCCCACAACACTTTGAGCAGCCAGTTGGTGATCATCACGGTGATTATCGCGGAGATTTCCCATTGCCCCAGAAAGGCGAGCGGATAGAAGATCATGCTATCAACGCCCTGCCCGACGATCGTCGAACCGATGGTCCGGGTCCAAAGGGCCTTGCCCTGCGTCCAGACTTTCATCCGTGCCATCACATAGCTGTTCACAAATTCACCGGCCCAGAAGGCGACAATTGACGCCGCGACGATGCGCGGAACCTGGCCGAATACGCTTTCATAGGCAGCCTGCCCTTCCCAGCCCTCAGCCGGTGGCAAGGACACCACCACCCAACTCATCAAGGCCATGAAAAGGAGCGCAGCAAAACCGGCCCATATGACCCGGCGCGCCCGCGCGTAGCCGTACACCTCGGTCAGAACGTCGCCGATTACATAGCCAAGCGGGAAGAATAATATCCCCGCGCCATATATCCATTGTTCACCGTTGATCGTGATGAAGGTCGGCTTGGCCGCGCCGATCACGTTGGACAGCAGCAGCACCGTGACAAAAGCCGCCATCACGAAGTCATAATAGCGGAACCGGTGCCCGGTCTGGCTGGAAGCGGAGATGCGCTGGATCGGGCTATTGCTCATAGACCGTTCTTACCCCACATCCGCGACAATTCAACATTTTAGGCGACAGGACCAGATCACGGTTTGCAGCCGGTGAAAAGACCGCTAAAGCGCATGAAAATGACGCGCCCGTAGCTCATCTGGATAGAGCGCGAGACTTCTAATCTTGAGGCAGCAGGTTCGAGTCCTGCCGGGCGCACCATATTTCCTATTTCTGAAAACCGCGCTGGACGGCATCCATCGGTTCCGACGTGACCGGATAGCCGATGCCTTCCGGTATGCACAGATGGACTTCCTCGCCCCGTTTCTCGATATTGGGAGAGACCATCACCGACGGGTGGTCCTTCACATGGGCCACAGCCTCGTCAAACGATCCGAATTGCGCCAGCCGCTCAAGATTGCGCTTGGTCGGGAAGATGATCTTCACCTCCCCCGCCTCGGCGCGATCCAATACCGATTGCGCATTGCCCCAGAACAGATTGTAATTCTCGGTTTCATCAACCGTCGCCTGTGCCTGGTGATCATCATGCGAGATCATGTAGAATCTTGTGTCGAACACGCGCTTTTCGGCGAAGGGCGGGCACCAGCGCGAAAAGGGTATCAGCTTCTCGAGCTCCAGCTGCCAATCGAACTGGTTGCAGATGTCAGCCAGAACGGTGCCTTCGTGAAGCGCGCTGCGGGCCTCCAGCACCCGCTTGGCATCCAGATTTCCTTCGACCGCAACCGCGATCCCGGTTTCCTCGATCGATTCCCGAACCGCCGCGATGCGCGCGCCATATTCTTCAAAATCATCGTGGCCGAGCGCCCTCGCGAAATCGAAATCCGCGTCATCGATCCGGCCGCCGGGAAAAACAGCGGCTCCGGCAGCGAATACCATTTTGGACGAACGCTCTACCATCAGCAGATCAGGTGCGGTGCTTCCCGGTTGATCGCGGAATATCACCAGCGTGGACGCGGGAATTGGTTTGGGCATGGGCTTGCCGGTGAGCGCATCCGTGGCAGGCGCTTCATCATTGGTCTGTTTTTCGGTCATATTTTCATATGAACAGCAAGCGGCGGCTTTGCCAAGTCTTTTGATTGGCTATCGCCGGCACAATCCGGTTTGCCAAAATTCCACCAGCATGGCAGGATCATGTCATGGGAATTGTCGAGCTATTGGGACTGGCCGGTAGCGTCAGCCTGCTATCGGGCTGGCGGCTCTATCTCACGGTGTTTGTGACCGGCCTGGCGATGCGGCTGCAATGGATCAGCCTACCCGAACATCTGCAGATACTGGATGCGCTCGCCAATCCCTGGGTTCTGGCAATCAGCGCGCTCGGCGCCGTCGCTGAATTTTTCGCCGACAAAATTCTCTGGCTCGATTCGATCTGGGATACGATCCACACTGCGATTCGGCCCCTCGGCGGTGCGCTGCTGGCGCTTGCGGTTGTCGACGCTGGCGACCCTGTGTGGCAGGTTGTGGTTTTTCTATTGGGCGGAGGCGCTGCCCTGATGAGCCACGGCGCCAAGGCCGGCGCCCGCGCCCTTGTCAATACCAGCCCGGAGCCAGTCAGCAATGCGGTCGTCTCCACCGGGGAGGACATAGCCACCGGCGGCCTGCTCTTCCTCGCCTTCGCCAATCCGGCAGCGGCACTGATCATCGCATCGGTGATGCTGATCCTGTGCATTTTCCTGGTCTACAAAGGCTTCAGGCTGTGGCGGCAAATGGTGTCTGGCGGCAGCTAGACAATAGACCGGCCGAAGCCAGTCTGAATAGGAAGCGCAGGATACAGAGGGAAAAAATGGTCGGGGAGACAAGATCCCCGACTATTTTTATCCAAAAATCACGCCATGCTCGAAAGCCCGGGACTTCTGCCATTTACGCCACTTCGAATAAGCAGCGTTACGGGTAAAAGACACAATTATCAGCACAATCGCAAGCACAATTTTTCTGGAGAAAATTTTTCAGAGAAATCCCTGTCCGAAACCTAAGTTCGTTCAGTTTTGTTTATGCCGGTTCGCCCGAGCCATCAAACAGATCCGCCATATTTTTCCCAAAGACGTTCGTCACCCATTTACAGATCGCTATTGGAATAAGCTTTGGTAACTATGCGCATCCGCATCGCTGCCCTTGATCATATGATATTCCATACCGGACGCAATCGCCATTTGTTCAGCATATTGCTGCTTCGCTTTCACAACCGGATCGTCAATCATGTTGTCCCCTTTCACTTCGACGATGACCCACTTTCCATCATCGCGCTCAAAGAGGAAATCCGGATAGTAGCTTCTGACTGCCTTTGAATCCGGATCGATATATTGGACAAAGAAATCAGACTGGCCGTGGGTAAGCATACCAGTGAAATAGAGTTTTTTGACTTTCCCTTGTCTCAGCAAATCCCAGAACAGTCTCTGCTCCGGATTGCTGTCGAAGCAGTATGTGTCTAGGTGGAAACTCTTTTCAACAAATGGCTTAGCGATCGCGCTGTCGTCTCGTTCAATTTTATCCTTTGCCACGCGCATATTATAGACGCCGTCAGGCGGGATTCTTACCAATTCAATTTCATGCTTCTCAGGAAAGACAAACTCATTCAGCGAAAAGAGCGTGTTAAACAGCCTGGGAATAATCAGATCGTGCAGCAATTCGTTATAGTCGTTCACGGCTTCTATCGTTTTATCGGTGCCCTGCTTGGTTGACGCCAAAATTGTTTCAATTTCCAGCGGCGGCCGGTTCAGATAGCGGGAAATCTCTGCAACCAACATCATCTTCGAATATTGCAGCTTCTCTCTCTGGTCGGTCAGGTCAGTCACCTGATCGCTCAGTTTGGGACCATCAAGACTTTTCCGATTAATCTGAAGTAGACGATATTTGTCAGTCAGTTCGGCCCAGGAATTTTTGTCAGCCTTGTTGAAACCAAGGTCTGCACCATCAACCAGTTGTTTTTCGTCGAGCTCAAAGCTGCGCCGGACCCGCTGGATCGTGATCGTCGGAACGGGCTCGTTGACCCGCACTTCAACATTGATCTTGCCGTCGCCAGCGCCTTTGAGGTCGTCGGCTGTCATGCGGAAGTTCTGTTTCAACTCGTCATCAAGAATGGACTCGTTTTCTTCTGACAGGTAAATCCGGCCTGTGTGCTGCACATCGCCGATTGAGCGCAAACACCGCATGGTGGCTTGAAGCACAAAAACTTTCGACTTCGGTGCCCGAAACAATGCCACGCCAAAGAGTGAACGGCAATTCCAGCCCTCTTGTCCTTTACCAACCAAGATGATGAACTGCTTTTCGCTTTCCGGATAATCCAACCGGTTAAACTCTCGAATGTCATCATTGGAGGTAATTTTCGGGTCACCGACATTGATCAGGATTCGGCTTGTTGGAATGCCACGCTCGATCAATATTTTTTCAACGGCTATGCGTTCAAGGTCGACTCAAGCAAGAATTGATGCGCTTAAACTGGCCCAGCGAAAATTTGGCTCTGTCAAAATCATGGCAAGCAAACGAGAGACGGTCAAATTGATTGCACTTGCCGCGGAACATGGAATCCCGCTCGACGCATCACATCGCGAGCTTGCCGAGCAGCACATGGCTAAAATTAAATCTGACCCGCGCAGTTCGATTGCGGAGCGCTGTATCCGCAACAAAAACGCCCTTCGCGACCTTTTGAGCCTTAGCTCCGCAAAGAAAAAGGACAAAGTTGATCGTGATTGGGACCTGTCCGATATGGATGACTTACGGCAAGATTTGCTGCAGACAAGCAGCAGCATAGCAGATGAAAGAAATAAAGGCGTAAATCCCAAGGGCGATCCGGATAAAGAGGCGATGCGGATTATCGATCGAATCTCTCGAAACGAACTGACTTTGAGCTCCTCAAGATATCGCGACGCCGATCTCCCTTACGCTGACGATCCTGTGCTTCAAAAAGCCTTCGCAAGATCCCCCTATCTTTTGGTGCGCCAAAAAACCCAAATTGCGCTTGAGGTGCTCGAACGGATTGAACTGCAAAAGCGGCGCTGGATATGTGCTGCGATAATCTCAGGCAGGGTGATCGTTGACGGCGAAATCCTCACGGCTACCAACACAGCTGACCAGCGGGCTGCTGATTTTTACAAGGCCCATTATGCCGACCCCAAGTTCCGGCGGATGTTAGTCATTGCCCAAGCAAGACCGAAACGTTTTGCAGGTCAAGCTGATCAAAAACCCGAAATCAGAGTTTGGCAGGACTTATGCCAAGAAGAAGACAGCCCAATGCGAGATCTCCGGTTGCAACTTGCGGCGCGCGAGTTGCACCGGATCACGCCTCCGGAAGATATCGGTGGGATGCTGGGCGCCGCGTCTGGTGCAAAGAAATGGCGGAGGAAAAGTTGGTCTCCGAACGCAGCTGGTTCCGAACCGAGGGGCTTCCGCTGTTCGGCACCAAAACGATGACCGCAACTGAACGTCACCGGTAAAAATTAATCCAACCTATCAACCTGCAAGGCTCGCCATTTCGGCGGGCCTTTTTCATTTAAGGAAATCTAAAATGTCTAACCAAGATTGTCTCCAGCAGCAGCTGGCACGTGAAGCCAATCTATTTGCGGCGCGCGGCAGCGCAGCCAATCAAAATAGAACCCGCACCTATATCATTGCTGATTTTGAATATGGCTATGACCGGGACCGTCATAATGGATATGGCGTAGCTGAAGGCAAAGACGCCGAGGAAAAGATACGCTGGCCCTTCCACCGCGTGGCTGCAGCGTCATGGTGCGTGATGCGATTCAAACGGGGTTCGGACGCTCCGGAGATTGAAGGTCCGGTCGTTTTATCCACCAATGACCACAGCGAAAAGGAAATGGTATCTGCGTTCTTTGACGCCGTGGACCAGGAACCAGGCGCTGTGTTGGTAACATGGGGCGGGGAGCATAAAGATCTGGCCGTTCTGCGCCGAACCGCTGGTGAGTTCGATCTGATCATGCCCGGGCAGCTGCGCGAACTTTCGCCGGTTTCTGAGCGCAGAATTGATTTATGTGACGCTGTCTCGATCCGCGCGGAATCCGTCCATCTTCCGGAATATGCAGCAGCTTGCTCAATTCCCGCAAAGCCGTCGCCATCCAAAACCATTGGCGAACTTGTCGAGAAGGGGATGTGGGGGGACGTCGAGGAGCAAGTGCTAGCTGATGTCATGGCGACAGCGATCATCATGCTGCGCCATCTCAAATCCCACGGGCTGATCCGCTGCGCCATTCCAGCTTGCAGCTTGGCGCTGGCAAACGCAGCAACGGGCGCGAACCCGGACAGCGAGTTTTTGCGCCGAACCTTCAAGCCCTGGGCTCAGCTCAAAGATAGCACAGCCAATTATACCTGTCCGATCTACCGGGCAGCGTAGCTTCAGCCTTACGCTCCTTCACAGGCGTAGACTTTTTGAAAGTCGAGCCGGCGTCATAACGGGCAGCGCTCTACTGACGACCGGCTCTACCGATATCTTCTAACCACACCCCAAGCGGGCGGCATCTCAGGATGACCGCCCACTTGGCATTTCAGGACAATTTTTTATGAAACTTCCCATATATTCCGAACGGATCGTCACCTTCTCCGTCGTCTATCATCCCTATCGCCGCAACACGGAGCGGTTTATACGCGCCTTTGGTGCCTTCGAGGTCAATTTCCAGCCTGGTGATGACATATTGTTCACGCGCCATCATCACACATATCCGACAAAGACGCGAACCGCTCCGTTGCTCGAAATGACGAAGCTGCTGGATCAACAGACCGACTGCGTTTGCGCGATTCTGGAAGCTCCGGGCTGGTCGCACCGGCCAAAACACAAAGCGGACTTTGCTGATGATGTCCTTAAAGCTTTTCCGATTTTCAACTTGGGTCTCCACCGCAAGATCCATGTTCACCGGACGGAAGATCAATATGTCCGGGTCAGCGCCGAACTGTTCGGCATATCTTTGGCGTCCAAGATGGCCGGGCCGTCAGAAAAATCCCGGCGGGCAGCAGACCAAGCACAGGCGGTATGGCTGTCCTGGGTCTTCAATTGTCTCGCTGAGGATCCGGACCAGGCGAACCTAGTCGCGGCCTTCCAGGCCTGGCGACGGATTGATGACCTGCGCCCGGTAGCATTTTGAAAAACGTGACTCGTAAATCTGAATTGCTGCAAAATTTTTATCTGGCTAGAAATGTCGCAGCAGCGAGGAAACATCACCGCGCATTATAAATTCGTGCAACAGCGGCCTACACGGCCCTCAAGTCGGTTGAGTGTTCATTCCTGGGAACTTTCGATATTGGCAGCGGCGGCGAGAATCGAACTGCCAGCGCTACTCCTTAATTTTCCGTTGAAAGTCTAAATCTGCAATCGATCGGGATGATCGAGATATGAAGGTTGAACGTCAGGAAACGGCCGATCGTCGGGCTTTGGGCAATTGGAGCAACTAGCGGACGTGGCGCCGTTGAAAATCTATATGGTGGCTTGCGCCCCCGTTGCTGTCGTTTAACCTAGACGGTTCTAAAGTCGACTTCAGGGGCAAAAACAGAAATTGGGATAACCGCTATGTTAGCTTCACCCAAAGGTGATATTGAGCATGAAGCCGCGTGTTTCTTCACACTCCTCCAATAATAACTTTTAGTAATAATCAGTTCAACTTTATCATTACTGTATCAAAGCCTTCCTTAGGAAAGACGGCTTTGATGTTCAGAAGGCTAATTGCGATCAGATCAATATACATATAGAGATCAAGGACGACTGTATTACCTAACGAGATATTTTAATCTCGCAGCATTTCGGCATTAGGTAATATATTTTGAAGACGCGGAATTTTACAAAAAAAAGTGAGCGGATATTATGCTAAATTTCATAAAGACCACCCATAGCGTAGAAATAGAGTATCAAACGGAATACGGAAACGGCAATGATTGGATATGGAAAAATTTGAACTCCAATGGTTCTGCAGAAGTCTCACGCACCTTCATTTTTGAAAAATCTGATCTTTTGAATCCTCCTCAACCAACACAAGACTTCGAAACTTATGAATACAGGTTTTGCCTAGGTAGATTAGCGAGCGGATACCTTAGAATTCCAGGACGAATTCTCGATAGCCAGAATGATCTATGGATAGACGAAAATATCAAACTTAAGCGTTCGAAATTTACCGCTGAGCGAAACGTCTCTATCTTCGGCCGATTATCAAAAATTCTCGATCATTCCAACCCCATTGTGATCGGAGGAAAGCATCCAGATGCGATTCCAGAAGATGCTTTCGACGAATTGCTCAAAAAATTTCCAAACACCTATGAACTAAATCGATATGCCGAAGCTCGCGTCCACACCATTCTATCTCAATACATAGACGGCATGAAAGATGCTCGAGGGCGATATGAGAGGTATCTCAACCGAAAACAATCACTCAACTCGACAACAAAAGTTGATCTGGATCAACTGAAAAAACTTGAGATTGAAAAGTATATTCTGATCCGTGACCTGATTGAGGACGCACTAACAAATCATACCAATTTTTCCGAAAAAGAGTGGCAGCAATTAATGCTAAACTTCCTACTTCTTCTATTTCCGAAATACATAAAGGTTTTCGAAAATGTCACCATACACGACTACTACACTGATCACTCCAAGAAAACTAACCGCTTCCTTGATATTGCTCTCATTGATGCAAACGGAAATCTCGATATAATTGAAATTAAAAAACCGTTTGAAGATAAGATTCTTCGTAAGGGCTTATATCGGGGTAATAGCATTCCGACTTCAGAACTGAGTGGTAGCGTTATGCAAGCTGAGAAATACTTGTTCCACCTTTCCAAATGGGGCATCAAGGGAGAAGAAACGCTCAGCAAAAAATATGCAGCCGACCTCCCCATCGGGATGTCAGTCAAAATATCTAATCCAAAAGCAACAATTATAGTTGGGCGTGATCAAATCGGCGGAGGCAACATGAGCAGTCAACAGCTACTCGATTTTGAAATCATCAAAAGGAAGTATGCAAACATGGTCGATATCATCACTTATGATGATTTGTTGCGGCGGCTTGACAATACTATCGCAGCCCTCAGTAAATAAGCATAACCTCAATCTATTGCCGAATAGCCGCCGTGAACTTTCATGATCCTAAATGTAACTCGTTTTGTTACTTTTAATCGCACTCGCTTGCTGAATGCCTAGTGTCCGCTTTCAGGATTAAGCTGCCATAAGCAATGCCAGTTCTAAATGTCAGCTAACCACCCAGTTTTGAACAATTGGGTGATCGCAATGAGTTCAGGCAATGGAAGCTTTCAGAAACGCGCGCCGTCCTTGGGGATGACGACAATTGGGGCGCAAAGCGGACTTAGAATTGTATTGTTGCGGATTTACGAACCCAGGGCATTTAACGACTGGCTCCCAAACACATTAAATCTATGCGGGCTTGGAAGGCTTCTTCGCTAAAGACTGCGCTCCGGTTTTTCCGGTGGCTTCTTCCAGAGAGGCGGGGATATTGATCCACTCCACATCAAGCGCCTTCAGGCACTGCGCGAGGAAGACAGCCGTAAAGCGGCCCCGGCTGACCTTATTCCGTAAATTGAGTTCGTTGTCCTCAATTCCGTAGCTTGCAAGGCGCTCGGCAAGGACAGCGTAAGACACGCCTCTCCGCATCATTTCAGCACGCAAGATATTCTTGACGAGCTCCTCCCAGGATTTTTCGCTTGGATGTGCCGGATCGGACTTCATGTTTTTCTCTGTCATGCCGATCTTATAGGACGGAAATTTCAAACTGCAAAACTTCTATCACCGGCTGTAATGGCGGGCATCATCATATACGATGATATAATGCTGGACATTCACCAAACATCACCGTATATGATGATGCAGATCACCATATGGCACAACATTTCCTTCTTTCCTCTAAAGCAAAAACGCTCTCGTTGCGTTCGGTCTTTAGCGTGTCAGAAGAACGCGCCTATACGAAGTTCAAGCGCCGGCGCTGGATCTCCACCAAGGGCAGACCCGTTTGGCCGCTGCTGACCTTCGGGGCATCGCCTGCCGCGCAGCATCACCAATCTATCAATAACAGCAGGAGCAGATATTATGTAGCAAACTCACCAAGACCATACAGCGGGCAAAACGCTGCTCACATCATCAACCAAGTCGCTCGACATTCCGTCGCTGCGGCTTTTTTTATCTAAAGGAAATATATCATGGCGAAGAAGCCAACCAATAATCGCGCTCCGGCAAAGGCCGAGCCCAACAAGCCTTATAAAATCGCGGGCACTTCCATCGTCCCGGCCCAGCTATTCCATGTTCCCTCGCTTCAGCCAAGAAAGGAGGGGCCGTGGCGCGATGAACCCGATAAGCTTTCATG
>NZ_JBLWWU010000013.1:0-106816 GCF_048267785.1 Parasphingorhabdus sp.
GGATAGGGATGGGGACCGGCGGCGGTGCCGATGATGTAGAATGTGTCGTGGACATTGGCGACCCAGTCGCGCAGCGCCTCGTTCATCGCGTCTTTCAGCGTCGCCGCGCCGCTGGTCACGGGGACCACTTCCGCCCCGAGCAATTTCATCCGGAACAGATTGGGCTTCTGCCGCGCGACATCGGTCGCGCCCATGAAGATGGTGCAGGGCAGGCCAAAGCGGGCGCAGACGGTTGCCGTCGCCACGCCATGCTGGCCGGCGCCGGTTTCTGCGATGATCCGGGTCTTGCCCATGCGCATGGCGAGCAATATCTGGCCGACGCAATTGTTGATCTTGTGCGCACCGGTGTGGTTCAGCTCGTCGCGTTTGAACCAGATTTGCGCGCCTTTGCCCTGGGGCGCATCCTTGCGGACTTCCTCGGTCAGGCTTTCAGCATAATAGAGCGGGGAAGGGCGACCGACATAATTTTGCAGCAGGTCATTGAACTGCTCCTCGAACGCCGGATCGGCCTGCGCCGCGCGATAATGTTTCTCGAGATCGAGGATCAGCGGCATCAAGGTTTCGGCGACATAGCGTCCGCCGAATTCGCCAAAATGGCCGCGGTCATCCGGCATGTTGCGGAAGCTGTTGGGAGGTGTGTCGTTCATGGATTTATCCGTTAGTCCTGAGCCTGTCGAAGGACGCCTATCGTCGCAAAGCGCACTTCGACAAGCTCAGTGCTAACGGCCTGCTAGTGATTTGCGGCGTCATAATCCCGCACCGCTTGGCAAAAGGCGGCGATTCTGTCCACTTGTTTGACGCCGGGCGCGGATTCGACGCCCGAGGACACGTCCACCAAGGGAGCGTGGGTGGCATTGAGCGCGGTGATAACATTGTCGGGATCAAGCCCGCCGGCAAGGCCCCAGTCGATCTGGTGGTCGTGACCCGCAAGCAGGGACCAGTCAAAGGACGTGCCGGTGCCGCCGGGCAAAGCCTTGGCCGGTGCGTCAAACAGCAACCGGTCGGCAGCGCCGACATAACGACTGGATTTCGCCAGCGTCGGCTTGTCCTTCACGCCGAGCGCTTTCCAGATTTCAAGGCCGCTATTGTCGGCGACCAGCTTCAGCCAGTCCGGGGTCTCGCTGCCGTGGAACTGGATGACGTCCGGCTTGACCACGCTGATCGCCATGCCAGTGGCTTTCGGGTCGGCGTTGACCAGTAACAGCACCGTCTTGATTCGCTGTGCCGCATATGTGCGAAGCGCGGCCGCCCGTTCCAGCGAGACGTGGCGCGGGCTCTTCTCGAAATGGACAAGGCCGATATAGCCGGCACCATTTTCGATGGCTGCGTCGATGGCGGCTTCGGTCGAGAGGCCGCAGATTTTGATTTGGGTTTTCATGCGAGGCGTATTAACGCGCCAATTGTTATTCGTCATCCTGAACTTGTTTCAGGACCTCTCGAGCCAATGCGCAATCTGACGGGGTCCTGGAACAAGTTCAGGATGACGAGACTATTTAAGACAAGATTGTTTAAAGCGTCGCCTCGATCGCCCGCGCTGCCGCGTTGGGGTCCTCTGCTCCGGTAATCGGGCGTCCAATGACCAGCACGCTCGCACCATTGTCGCGGGCCTGCTGCGGCGTCACCGCCCGCTTCTGATCGCCCATCGCTCCGCCTTTCGGGCGGAGGCCGGGGACGACGAAAAACCCGTCTTTCCAGATCTTGTGCGCCGCTTTGACTTCATTGCCAGAGCATACGATGCCGTCGAGCCCGGCTTCGCGCGCCAATTCGGACAGCCGCACGACCTGATCATGGGGCGTGCCCTGATAACCGATTCTGCCCATGTCGCTTTCGTCCAGCGAGGTCAGCAATGTGACACCGACCACCTTGGTATGTTCGTTCGCTGCCGCCTTGGCATCTTCCATCATTGCGCGGCCACCCGAAGCGTGGACGGTCACGATCGCCGGTTCCAGCATGTTGATTGCCTGCATCGCCTTGGCGACGGTGTTGGGAATGTCGTGCAATTTGAGATCGAGAAAGATCGGCAGATCGAGTTTCTGGATCTCATGTACCCCATGATGACCATGGGCGCAGAAAAATTCCAGCCCGAGCTTCAGCCCTCCGACATGTCCTTGTACCGATTGGGCAATCGCTATCGCCTGATCGAGATCGGGTGTGTCGAGTGCAACAAAGACGGGGTTGGTCATATGTTTGTCGCTTTGTCGTTGTTGACGGAGGTTACGGCCGGAGCGGGTTCTGCTGCCGCTGTTGGAGTGGGAGTGGGGTTAGCAGCCGGCGTTCGCACAACCGCTGGCCTCGCAGCGTCTTCGAGCGTCTTGATCCGGCGAGAGAGTCTCCATTTGGAGCCTCTCAGCAGCAGCCATGTGGGTAGGAAGCCAATCAAGAACGCGCCGACAACAAAGGTTGATACGCGAGCCTCGACAATCGCGGCACCCAAATCGAGCGAAGAACGCGCTTCGTTGGTCCACCAGAAAATGAAGGTTGCCACCAGCAGAAGAACCCAGAACAGGATTTTGATAAATTGCATGACTCACCTTTTCTCTGTGCTGGCGCTATCCTAGCCCCAAAAAAGGCAGGTGACCAGACGATATGGGGCGGATGCTAAGCTGTTGCTCCGAATACCCGATCAAAAATCGTGTCGACATGCTTGAAATGATAGTCGAGGTTGAACCGTTCCTCGAGCTCTTCGTCCGAGAGTTTCGCAGTGACATCGGGATCGGCCTTGAGCAGGTCGAGCAGAGCAACCTCGCCGTCCGACTCCCAGACCTTCATCGCGTTGCGCTGGACGATACGATAGCTGTCCTCGCGGCTGATGCCCGCCTGGGTAAGCGCCAGTAGCACCCGCTGCGAATGGACAAGGCCGCCCATGCGATCGAGATTTTTTTGCATCCGCTCGGGATAGATCAGTAGCTTTTCAATAACGCCGGTCAGCCGTCCGAGGGCAAAGTCCAGCGTGATCGTCGCGTCTGGTCCGATCATCCGCTCGACCGAGCTGTGCGAAATATCGCGTTCATGCCAGAGCGCGACATTTTCCATCGCCGGCAGGGCATAGCTGCGCACCATACGGGCAAGGCCGGTCAGATTCTCGGTCAGGATCGGATTGCGTTTATGCGGCATCGCGCTGCTGCCCTTCTGGCCCGGCGAAAAATATTCCTCGGCTTCGAGCACTTCGGTACGCTGCAGATGGCGGACTTCAACGGACAGCCGTTCGACCGACGAGGCAATGACGCCGAGCGTGGCAAAAAATTGTGCGTGGCGGTCGCGCGGGATGACCTGAGTCGAAACCGGCTCGACTTCGAGACCCAGTTTCTCTGCCACATGCTCCTCAACCTTCGGATCAATATTGGCAAAGGTGCCGACCGCGCCGGAAATGGCGCAGGTCGCAATTTCCTTGCGTGCGGCAACCAGCCGTTCGCGGTTGCGTTCAAACTCGGCATAGGCTTGCGCGAGTTTCAGGCCAAAGGTCACCGGTTCACCGTGGATGCCGTGGCTCCGTCCGATGGTCGGTGTGAATTTATGCTCGAACGCACGCTTCTTGATCGCCGCGAGCAGCGCATCAATATCGGCGAGCAATATATCCGACGCACGTGCGAGCTGGACTGCGAGGCAAGTGTCGAGAACGTCGCTGGAGGTCATGCCTTGATGCATGAAACGTGCTTCTTCGCCGACATTTTCCGCGACATTGGTCAAAAAGGCGATGACGTCATGCTTCACCTCGCGCTCGATTTCGTCGATGCGCGCCACATCAAACTTGCCCTTGGCCCAGATGGCTTCTGCTGCCTCCTTGGGGACCACGCCCAGTTCGGCGAGGGCGTCGGTGGCATGGGCTTCAATCTCGAACCAGATTTGAAATTTCGATTCAGGCTCCCAGATGGCAACCATTTCGGGGCGGGAATAGCGTGGAATCATGATTGGTCCTTGGACAAAGGGTTTGATTACGGCAATGAAGTGCCTTGATTTGCGGCCCCGCTAGCACCTACGAATTGAGTCGGCAATGGAGCGGCGGAAACAGGGAGAATAAAATGCGATTGGCAGTACTTACCGGCGGCGGCGATGTTCCGGGCCTCAATCCCTGTATTCAGTCGATTGCGACCTCGGCATGGCAGCGTGGTTGGGATGTGGTCGGTTTGCGCCGTGGCTGGGAAGGGGTGCTGGAGATTGACCCCGCCGATCCCTGGGCGAGCGAAAACAGCGTCATGATGCTCGACAGGGAACGAGTGCGCGGAATCGACCGGCAGGGCGGTACGATATTGCACAGTTCCCGCTGTGATCCGCGGGTTACGGATCAGGGCGACCAGACGCAGAAGGTCCTGGATGTGCTTGATGCGCTGAAGATTGATGCCGTGATCACCATGGGTGGTGATGGCACATTGCGTTTTTCGGCCTATCTGGCGAGCCTCGGTCGCAACGTAATTTCCATTCCCAAAACCATGGACAATGACGTTCACGGTACGGATTACTGCATCGGCTTTTCCACCGCCGTTACCCGTTCGGTGCAAGCGATCAACTCGCTGCGCACAACGGCGGCAAGCCATGAGCGCATTGCGGTGATTGAACTGTTCGGACGGAGATCCGGGGAAACCGCCTTGCTCTCGGGATTCCTCTCGCAGGCTGACCGGACGGTGATCGCCGAAGTGCCTGCTGATATGGATGTCCTGCTGCCGTTGCTGCTCGGTGACAAGGATGCCAATCCCGAATCCTACGCGATATGTCTGGTGTCCGAGGGAGCCAAGCTGTCTGGCGCAACGGATTTTGTGGATGAAATCAACAAGTCGAACACCAATCGCGATGGCCTGAATATCGGGACGCAGCTGGCGCGGGAAATCGAGGCACGCAGCGACGAGCGGACGATTGTGCAGGAACTGGCCTATCTGATGCGGGCGGGGGAACCGGACGCGATGGACCGGATGGTCGGCTTTGCCTTTGGCGCACTGGCGGTACAGCTGATCGAGCAGGACCGGATGGCCAATATGGTCTGTCTAACCGATGGCAATTACGGCGCGGTGCCGATCGGGACGCTGCTGGAGGCGACCAAGGGCGTCAATGTCTCGGGGCTCTATGATGCAAACCAGTATCGCGCCAGCCTGATCCAGGTCGAAGATATGCCGATGTTCCTTTATTGATGGCGTTCCTATATCGATGCCGAATATAGATGATGGTGCCGGCCATCTATCGGCGACGGTGTCCGCCCAACGGCTGATATCGGCGACCCACAACCAGCGATAGTCTGGCCCCGGCCACTTTCACTGACAAGAACAGCATGATGAGCATTTCATCCGATCGCGTCGCAATTGTTACGGGCGCGTCCCGCGGCATTGACGCTTCTATAGCGCGCCGTTCCCGTGTTTGTCGGGCCGGGCGGCGGCTGGATCAACGGCCAGATAGTGCGCGCCAACGGGGGCGTGATCTAAGTCGTCGTCCAATTCATCCTTTTTACAAATATTGGCGGCGCGCGCCGGTCCAAAAGGCTTGTTTTGATTCTGGGGCTGTTCAGATCAATCCCTTCGAGCGAAAGGACGTGTGGCCGTCCCGACCAATGACGATATGGTCATGGACCGCAATGCCGAGCGTACGTGCCGCGTCGCAGATATCCTTTGTGATGGCAATATCCTGCCGGCTGGGGGTGCTGTCGCCGCTGGGATGATTGTGGACCAGAATGATCGCCGCCGACCCGAGCGCGAGCGCCCGTTTGATAACCTCACGGGTATAGATGGCGGCCTGGTCGACCGACCCTTCGCTGACCAGTTCGTCGCGGATCAGCCGGTTCTTGCTGTCGAGATGCAAAACCCGTACCCGCTCGTGGGAGAGATGGGCCATGTCGGCCCGCAGATAATCAAGCAAAGCCTGCCAGCTCGCCAGAACAGGTTGATTCCGCAATGGTGCAGAAATCAGATGCAATGCGGCGATCTGGACGATTTTCAGCGCAGCGACGCTGGTCTCTCCCATGCCGGGAAAATTTGCCAGCGCATCCGCATCAGCGACCAATAGCCCCGAAAATCCGCCAAATTCCTCGATCAATTTCTTGGCCAGCGGCTTCGTGTCGCGACGCGGAATGGCCAATGCAAGCAGATATTCCACCAGCTCGTGATCGTGCAGTCCGGCACCCTGACCGGTCAATATACGATACCGAAGACGGGCGCGGTGACCGCTACTGTCTCGGGGCGACATTGGCTGGACGTCATATTCGTCGGGCATGCGGTGCCTGTTATCAGAACAAAACGAGAACTTAATCGATAAGCGGCAAAATGGGCCGAAATTGTCCAATGGATGGATCGTGTGCAAAAACTGGTCTGTTCAGACACTTGTACATTGCAACTTAATGCAGACTTCTGCATTTCATCTGCGATGGAAGAAGAAATCGCCAATGACCCTGTCGGTCGCCGCACCCGGTTTCGACTGTTCGGCGGGATATTGCTTGTTCTGATCCTGCTCGCGCTGATCGTCCTGTGGATCAGCCGAACGACACTCGCCGACAATGCCATCCAGTCCGAACTGGACCAGATGGATGTGACGGCCAGCTACGAGATAGAGGAAATCGGCCTGCGCAAACAGGTCATCCGCAATCTGGTGATCGGTGATCCCGAGCGACCGGACATGACCGCCGAACTGGTCGAAGTCGGCAACAGCCTGTCTGTGGGCGGTATCGGTATCAACTGGATTCGGGCTAGCGGTGTGCGGCTGTTCGGGCGGCTGGATAAGGGCAAACTCAGCTTTGGCGAAGTCGACAAATTTACCGATCCGGAAGATGACAGTCCGCTTGCGCTGCCGGACATGTGGCTGGGTTTGACCGATGCAAAGCTGCGCATCGACAGCGAATATGGGATTGTGGGTCTGGCCTTAAATGGTCAGGGCGAATTGCATGATGGATTCAGTGGAGAAATCGCGGCGATCAGCCAGAATCTGGACGCCGGGGGCTGCGCGATAGAGAAGCCGACCTTTTTTGGGGAGATAGCGATTCGCGGCAAGAAGCCACATTTGGAGGGGCCGTTACGGCTGCCCGGTGTGGCTTGCAGTGACCTCGATCTGACAGCGGAAGATTTTGCCGCTCAGGTTTCGGTTGATCTGGGCGAAGATCTGGCCAGTTGGACGGGCAACGTCGGCCTGCTCGGTGGACCGCTGCGCTATGCCGGTTATTCCGGTCAGGAAATCAAGGCTTCGGTCAAGCTGGCTGGTGATCTCGCGCAGAGCAGCGGCGATATTAATCTTACCGCGACCGGGTTGAAGTTCCCTTACGGTCGCGCCGATGTTTCACGAATAAATGGTCCGTTCGCGTTCGGTTATGATGCTGATCCGATGACCGCCAGCTTTGCCGGACAGCCGGAAATTCGCGGTGTTCAGGTCGCACAAAATCTATTGCAGCAGAGCAGCAACCTCTCTCAATCGGTTGCCGGGACACCGGTTGCTCTGATCGCAGAAAGGCTTGCAAGAGCATTTCAGTTGGCCGGCAAAGGTCTCGACATATCCAGTGACATCAAATTTTCCAAAGGAACCGGGCAGACGACCCTGGCGTTCAATGCGCTGGCCGCCCGCGCGCGGTCCGGAGCCGCGATGACGTTGAGCGACCCGTTGCTGTTGGCCTTTACCAAGAAGAATATCCGGATGCTCGCCGACGGACATATCCTATTGGCAGGCGGCGGTTTCCCCAATGCCAAATTGGTGCTCGACGATGGTAGCCTGTCTCGCGGATTTTCGGGGCGGGTCGAAATGGCAACCTATCGGGCCGGTTCGTCACAGCTGAATATCCCTGTGCTGGCCTTTTCTCCTACCCGTCAGGGCGGAACCAATATCGACGGGCGGATCATCCTGACCGGACCACTGGGCGACGGACAGATTACCGGGCTGCAAGTGCCGGTCAGCGGCTATGTCGCGAGAAACGGCAATTTCGCACTGTTTCGCGAATGTGTGAATCTGCAATTTGCCAGCCTGCGCACAGCATCGCTACGCGCCGGACCGACCAGCGCACGTTTATGTCCGCAGGGGAATGCAATCGTCAGCGGGAACGGATCGGGCGTGAATATCGCGGCCAACGCGCCTTCGCTTGATCTGAAGGGTGATCTGGGTGGTACACCACTGTCCATTTCGAGCGGCATGCTCGGGTTTTCGCTGGCCAACGGCCTGCAGGCGCAAAATGTCGGCGTCCGGCTCGGCACAGAGGACAGCATGACGAGTCTCGACATGGCGGTGCTGAATGCCGCTTTTGGACGTAACCTGTCCGGTCGGATAGAAGGCGCTTCCGGGAAAGTTGCCAATGTTCCGCTCCTGATGGAAAATATCGAGGGTGACTGGGACTATAAGAATGGCGCATTCCTTGCCGATGCCAGCCTGCGGGTCCGTGACGAGCAGCAGGTTGAGCGGTTCCGGCCTCTGGTCAGCAACGACGTAAAATTGAGGTTTGACGGCAATGACCTTTCTGCCACGGGTTTGCTTCGAGAGCCGGAAACCCAGACCGCTGTTGCGGCGATCGACATTGTTCATGCTTTGAACAATAGCGAAGGGAGGGCGCTGATCGACGTGCCATCGTTGATGTTCACCGATCGGTTGCAGCCAGAGCAGCTCACGCCGTTGACGCTAGGCGTGATCGCCAATGTTCAGGGCGAAGTATCGGGAAGCGGGCGGATCGACTGGGATTCAACTGAAAATGGCATCAGGAGCAACGGAACCTTTCGCACGAACGGAATGAACCTTGCTGCAGCGTTCGGTCCGGTGACCGGCCTTGCTGGTGAGATCAAGTTTTCCGATCTTCTCGCACTGGAAACCGGTCCGGGCCAGATCGTCAGTCTGTCCGAGGTCAATCCCGGTATCGCGGTCTTCAACGGGCAAATCCGCTACCGTCTGCTTCCGGATTTCAAGCTGCAGGTTGAGGCAGGGGAATGGCCTTTCGCGGGCGGCAGGCTCTATCTCGAACCGACGATTCTCGATCTCAGCGAAGAAGCCGAGCGGCGTCTGCAATTCACGGTAGAAGGAGTGGATGCGTCGCAGTTCCTGACCCAGTTCGATTTCGAGAATATGACCGCAACCGGGGTATTCGACGGTAAGTTGCCGATGGTCTTTGATCAGAAGGGCGGCCGGGTTGTCGGCGGCTATCTGGTCGCGCGTGAGGGCGGCGGCACGCTCGCCTATGTCGGAGAGCTCACATATGAAGATATGGGCACGATGGCAAATTATGCGTTCAACGCGCTCAAATCTATCAGATATCGCAATCTTACCATCGGGATGGATGGTGATATTGCGGGGGAAATTATTACCCAGGTGAAGTTCGACGGGCTGCAGCAGGGCGACGGTGCGAGCCAGAATTTTATCACGAAGCAGCTTGCCCGCATTCCGATCCAGTTTAATGTCCGGATCGAGGCTCCCTTCATGCAATTGATGAGCAGCGCCAAATCCTATTATGAACCGGAAATATTGGTCGGGCAGAATTTGCCGGCGTTGCTGCGGGCGCAGGAAGCCCGCGCAAAGGAAGCGGTGAAGGTTCTCGAAGAAGATGAATAATCTATTCAGCCAGGGGAAAGCGACGATGCTTTATCAGACAAGCCAATTGACGGATCGGTCATATGATGCGATTCGCTGCAAGATGAGGAGTTTAACCACCACCAGCCTGGTTTTGGGGGCAATGATCGGGCTTTCCGCCTGTGTGCAGGTCGCTGCGCCGGACAAGCCGATTGTCATCAACCTCAATATCAATATCAAGCAGGAAGTGGTCTATCGCCTGGACGGCGATGCCAAAGACCTGATCAACCAAGAAGCGGATATTTTCTAATGTTTAAATATGCAAAGAAAAACAAGGCCTTGGCGGCGTTTGGCGGATTGGCACTGGCTGCAGTCGCCGCCGCACCTGTGATGGCGCAACGCGATCCCGCTTATGCAGCGGCGCGCGCAGCGGGCAAGATTGGCGAGAAACCGGATGGCTATCTCGGTTTTGTCTCCTCGCCTTCCCCCGCCATCAAGGCGCTGGTCGAGGATATCAATATCAAGCGCAAGGCGGCCTATACCCGCAAGGCGCAGGAAACCAATTCGACGGTAGAGCAATTTGCTTTCACATCGGGCTGCAACCTGATCATGCGAACGGTTCCCGGCGAGAAATACCAGACGCCAAGCGGCACATGGAATACGCGGGACAGTTCTGAACCCGTTCGGGATTCTCGTTGCCCTTGAGCTGGCGTTAACAACAGGCAATATCGGAAAGGCGTGTCAGTCGAACTGGCGCGCCTTTTTCTTTGCTTTCCTTGTCAAGTGGCTCAGCGGTTGTCTTTTTCCCCGTCCGTCGGGACAGGAACCGTCTCGGCCGCGGCATTATCCGTTGCCGTGATGCGAAGCTTGCTGGCCACCCAGCTGATGGTAGGCCCTTGTATGATGCTCGACAGCAGCACGACAAAAAATACGATATTGAAGATTGTGAAAGCGCCCGGAACGCCTGCGACCATCGGGAATGTCGCCAGCACGATGGGTACCGCTCCGCGCAGTCCGGCCCAGGAGACGAACAGCTTTGCCCGCCAGTCGAAACGACGAAAAGGCGCGAGACAGATGAAAACGCTGACCGGTCGAGCCACAAACATCAGGATGAAGGTAATGGCCAGTCCGGGACCGATGACGTCGACAAGATTGGACGGGGTGACAAGCAGGCCGAGGGTAAGAAACATGACCACTTGTGCGAGCCAGGCCATTCCATCCTGAAAGATGGACAATATGCGACGGGCCGCAAAAACGCGGTTGCCTGCAACCAGGCCGGCGACATAGGCCGCCAGAAAACCGTTGCCGCCTGACAGTTCTGCAAGTCCGTAGGCGATCAGTGCGCCGGCAATTGAAATCACGAAGGCAAGGCCGCCGTGCCGATATTGCGTGCGCTTGAGTAATTCAGGCAACAAATAGCCTGTAGCCAGGCCGATCAGGGCTCCCATCGCCATTTGTATGGCAAATCCGGGCGCCAGTGCGAACGGCGAAAAATCCGGGACAGTCATGAACGTCAGCGCAGAGCCGACCAGAAAAATTGCCATCGGATCATTTGACCCGGATTCCACCTCGATCAACGCCGGGACATCGCCATGCAGATCAAGTCCGGTCGAACGCAGGATTGCAAAGACCGCCGCAGCATCCGTTGACGCGACAACCGCACCGAGTAGAGCGCCCTGAAACGGATCGAAGTCGAGGACAAGGATCGAAGCGAGGGCGACGATTCCCGCGCTCATCAAAACGCCGAACGTTGCCAGCATCAACGCGGGCGAGGCCACGCGGCGAATATCGTGCCAGTCGGTATCGAGTCCGCCGGAAAATAGAATGAAGATCAGGCAGGCAATCCCGACGCCCTGGGTGAGCTGGTAATTATCGAACGCGATTCCGCCCGGTCCGTCTATTCCTGCCAGCATTCCGAGACTAAGAAAGCCGATCAGTGCAGGCAATCCGAATCGGCTGGATAACGTCCCAGCAAAGACGGTGGCCAATAGCAGGATGCCGAGAACGAGAAGGGCGATTTCTGGAGCGACAGCGGGCATGGTCTCTCATAATATGCTTGCGCGATGTTACACAAGGATATTGCTCTCAACAGTCGCTTTTCGTCCCCGATGCCAAAAGCCGCAAAATCGCGTCAAGAGCATGGATAAGTTGCTCGCACTTCCGTGGGTCCAGTGCATCCGGGTGCGGACGGGCAAACTGGTCGCTGTCATTGTCGAAATAAAGGCCGGATGCGTCGGCGAACTCCTCGGACAAGGCCGCGCGCACCAGAATATCGACGCCGATCCCGACATCATTGCCTTTTGATCCGTAAGCCTCCCTCACCATTTTTGTGCCGAGAAACGAACCAGGGTTTACCGCGACAATCATCGGACCATCGGGTCCGGTTGCCTGCGCCAGGCTGCGTGACCACATGGTCAGGGCCAGCTTGCTCTGTCCATAGGCCGCGCTGTCGGACAGGTGCACATTCCCGGCGAGTGCATCCAGATCTACCGGCGACTGGGCCGCCGATGACAGATTCACCACACGCGCCGACTGGCCGAGCAGTGGCAGAAGGCGCCGGGTTAACAGATAGGGGGCAATGCTATTGACGGCGAAGCGTATGTCGAGACCCGCCGCTGTCCGCGCATCGGGAACAGCGAAGACCCCGGCATTGTTGATCAGTACATCAATCCGGTCGTGCCGCGCAGTCACCGCAACCGCCAGCGCCTCTACAGCAGCCATATCGGACAGATCGGCGACATATATCTTGACGGGTCCATGACCCGGAATAGTATCAAGCACGGTCTTGGCGTCTGCCAGTTTGTGCCCGCTACGCCCGTGCAGCAGGATCCTGTGCCCGGCGGCGCTCAGCGCCTTGGCGGTTTCCAGACCGATCCCGTCGGTCGAACCGGTTATCAGAATCGTTTTCGTCATGGAATTTCCTTGTGTCTGGCAGATGAAGCAGGGGCCCCCGTCGGTTTTTCACTTGATAGTGAAGGGGCCTTGCGCGATCTCGATATAGGTCAGATTGACGGTACCGGCTGCTGCGGGAATACGCGATTCACCGGTCGGCTGGGTCTAGAAGGAACCGGCGGGCAGCCACATTTTGGCGGCGGTGAGATCGTCATTATGCACCGAGCCCTCGATCACAAGATCCCGGGTAGGTGATATTGTGGATATGCGGCGGCGAGGCAAAGTCTTCGTCGAACTGCACCGGAAAGCCGGAAGCGCCTTCGGTGGTGTGATCACCCCAGAGATTTCCCGCTCGCGTCCCCGCGCGCCGTATTGAGCGGCCCCTATCAGACATCGTCCGGTACCACGGTTTTGGCGGTTGCTGCCACTACGGTTGCAGGGGGTGCCTCTCGCGCGACCGCGGGTGGACAAGTCACGACGGTTGCGGGGAGTGCGGTAGCGATCGAAAGAAAAGTCATTTTCGTCATTTTGCGGGTGTCCTTTGACTATTGGTTTTCGATCGCTCGGGTTCAGGCTTCGATCAATATGTCGGAGAGCGGCAGGCGCGATTTGGGCAGTTTCGCGTTATAATCGGCCTCCTCGTCGCTATAGCCGAGAGCGACCACGACGAGGCTGTTATAGCCCTGTTCGCGCAGTCCGAATTCCTCGTCGAGAACCTTCGTATCAATGCCTTCCATCGGCGTCGCATCGATATCGAGCGTCGATATGCCGAGCAGAAACTGGCCGATGTTGAGATAGACCTGCTTGTCCATCCAGTGCTGGACGTCCTTCATATCCTGCTTGTGAAGATTGACGAACAGGCTGCGGCCACCGTGCATCTGGGCGCGGAAAGTTTCAGGATCGCCGTCAAAGCGGCCGTCCTGTTCTTCCTGGTCGAGGACTTTCAGCAAAAAATCTTCCTCGATCGCAAGGCGGCTGGCGAAGACGACAACGTGCGACGCGTTGCGGATGCTTGGACTGTTGAACGGATAGCGTTCGTCGGTCGATTTTGCGATCCGTTCCTTGCCTTCTTGGGTCGACGCGAGGATGAATTTCCATGGTTGGGCATTGGTGCTCGACGGGCTGAAGCGCAGCAGGTCACGGATTTTCTCAACATATTCCGGCGCGATTTTGCGGTTGGGGTCAAAGGCCTTCACCGTGTGGCGGTGTTTGGCGAAATAGGTGATGTCCCGGTCGGCGTTCAGTCTGGCAGGGGTGCGGTCACCGTTGGCAGGGATGATATGCTGGTCATCCGAGACAGGGTCGGCCGTGTCGGATGATGATTTCTGGGTAGCGGATAATAAGGTCATGATAGTTGCTCCATTGCTGTTGGGCTCAATCATAACAGTTCCGATTATCGGTTCTATCTCCTAAAAATGGAATATATTATTTTATAAATCAAAATAAAAGATCAGACCAGCCCGCCGTAGCGTTGCCTGTTTGTTTCGATAATCCGCCGTTGCATGAAATCGAGAAAGGCTTTGACCCGGGCCGGCATCACCCGGCCGGGCGGGCGCACGGCCCAGATATTGGGTTTCCGTGCGATCTGATAGTCGGGCAGCACGTGGACCAGGCGACCCGACCGAATGTCGGGGCCGACATGCCATAGAGCGGCCATGCCGATACCGACTCCGGCGCGGACGAGCACGCTCATCGCTTCCCCATGATTCACCGTTACCGGGCCCGTGGCAGTCACATCGTGACTCTTGCCCTCAGGTCCGGTCAGCTGCCAATGACGCAAATTGCCCAGCGGCAGGCAGGCGTGGTCCGCAAGGTCCGAAGGTTTTTGCGGTCGTCCCGCCCGCTCCAGATAAGCGGGCGAGGCTACCAGCCATTCAGGATTGGAGTCGATTTTCTGCGCGAGCAGCGATGACGGTGCCAGTTCGCCGATCCGGAAAGCCAGTTCATAGCCCTGCTCGACTATATCGATAACCGTGTCGGTCAGATTGAGGTCGAGCGTGACATCGGGGTGTCGTTCGAGAAATTCTGCCAGAAAAGGCACGATATGGGCGCGCCCGAAGGTTGCCGAGGCGGTAACTCTGAGCAGTCCGGATGCCGAACTGGTCGATTGGGAGAGAACCTGGCGCGCCTCTTCGGCAGCGTCGAGGATGCGTTTGGCATGGTCAACGAAAACCTCGCCATCGGGTGTCAGCGATATCGAACGCGTTGTCCGGTTAAGCAGCTTGACGCCGAGATCGGATTCGAGAGCCTGGATTCGCTGGGTGGCGTTGGTCGGCGAAAGATTGAATTCGGCGCCGGCTTTGCCAATCGCCCCGAGCGCTGCCACGCGCACGAACAGATCGAGATTTTTCAAATCAAAGGTCACATATATTCCCCGGCTTCGACATCCTGCCTGCGCTAGCATATAGCGCCGTAGGAAGGGTGATAAAACCGGTGGAAAAGGGAAAAGGAAAGCTTGTCTGAGCGGCAGCTTGTGGGAGGTTTGGGGAAGGGACGAACGGTTATAGCAAGGCCTAAGCTGTTCTAGGGCCATAATTCCGGTGTCGCTACACCGGGATTTTCCGATCCTGATCTGGCGAATATCCAGCGATGAAAACAGCCAATTTTCCGCAATGCAGCATGGCTGTTGACTTGCTCGTCATGCTTTCCTAAACGGGCCGCGCCTTGGCGGGTCAGCCTGCTGTTGTTTGTGGCTCTTTCTGGCGCTCTTTGGGGCTTTTAAAGGGATGAAATGACGGCAAGCGAATCTGATCAGGATCCCCTCGAAGAGGATGTGCGGGTTTCATCGCTGGAAGAGCGACTGGAAACGGCACAGAATAGAGAGCGGATCAAAGCAGGGCACCGAAACAAAGGGCCGGACGAAAGTCAGCGGCTCGGCGCGCGGGTGCTAAGCTATTTGATCGGAGGCGTGGCTGCTGGTTTCCTCCTCGGGTGGCTATTTGACACCTGGTTGGGAACGACGCCATTGTTCCTGTTGCTGTTCTTCTTCCTTGGAACGGGAGTAGCGTTCAGGAAAATTTATGTGATTTCGAGCCAGCCGGTGGACGACATCGGCACGGCGATACCAGATGATGACGATTGACGATCAGGGGTTAGATTAGTGGCTACAGAAGGCAAGATTGATCCTATGCACCAGTTTGAAGTGCAGCCCATCTTTGATGGCTTCACTTTGTTCGGTCAGCAGATCAGCTTCACCAACAGCGCGCTTTGGATGTTTGTCGTCCTTGGTTGTCTTTACGTATTCATGATGGGCGGAATGAAGCGCGAGCTGGTTCCCGGACGCTGGCAGATCATGGTTGAAGGCGTTGTCGGTTTTGTCGACAATATCATCGCCACCAGCATTGGCCCCAACGGCAAGAAATACACGCCATGGGTTTTCACCCTGTTCATGTTCATCCTGTTCTCAAACCTGCTCGGCATGATGCCCTTCGGGATCATTCCCGGCATCCATCCGTTCACCGTCACCAGCCAATTTACCGTCACCGGCTTGCTGGCAGCGATCAGCTTCTCGATTGTCCTGATCGTCGGTTTCTGGAAACACGGCTTCAAATTTTTCAGCTTGTTCATCCCGCATGGCACCCCGATCCCGATGATTCCGCTGATCTTCATGGTTGAGCTATTGTCTTTCCTCGTACGCCCGTTCAGCCTCGCGTTGCGGCTGTTCGTTGCGATGATCGCTGGCCATATCCTGATCAAGGTGTTCGCCAATTTCGTCATCCAGTCGTTAGACGCCGGCGGTGCCAGCCTTCTGGTTGCAATACTCAGCATCATCTTCATCGCCTTTGTCAGTGCGCTGGAATTGCTGGTTTGCGCCATTCAGGCCTATGTTTTCGCTCTTCTTACATCGTTGTACATCAACGATGCGGAAAATCTTCACTAAGTTACTTTCAATCCTAGTTTTACAAAACGGAGTTAAAAAATGGATCTCTCTTCTGCACAAGTAATCGGCGCTGGCCTGGCTGCAATCGGCGTTGGTGCCGCTGCTACCGGTGTTGGTAATGTTTTCGGTTCCTTCCTTGAAGGCGCTCTGCGTAACCCATCTGCAGCTGACGGCCAGCAGGGACGTCTGTTCATCGGCTTCGCTGCTGCTGAATTGCTCGGCCTGATTGCTTTCGCTGTCGCAATGATCATTCTCTACGCACCACCAGCTGCTTAATCTGGATTGGAGCGGCTACGGCCGCTCCACCCACAAGCCGGTTTTGCGTTTCGAAATTACGGGTGAATAATGCCTCAAATTAGTCAGCTCTTGGAAGTCTACGGTAGCCAGTTTTTCTGGTTGCTGATCGTGATCGGAATCATCTATTTTGGTATCGCCAAGAATATGGTGCCCAAGATCAGCAAGACGGTCGATGATCGCCAGAAGCGGATTGAGGATGATCTTGCTGCAGCTCAGGCGGCGCAAGACAAGGCCGAGCAGATCGAGGCCGATTATCGCGCCAGCATCAACGAAGCGCGGGCCAATGCCGTTGGCAAGGTTAACGAAGCCAAAGCCAAGGCAGCCAAAAAGAACGAAGCTGCAATCAAGCGGGCTGAGACAGCTATCGCGAAAAAGGCTGACGAAGCGGACGCTGCCTTGAAAGCGGCGAAGAGTTCCGCTCTCGCCGAAATTGAGACTGTTGCTGTCGATGCGGCGCAAGCCATTGTCGCAACGGTTTCCGGTGCCAAGGTTACGGCTACCGACGCAAAAAAGGCGGTCAAGGCCGCTTTCTAAGCGCCTGCTGAAGGAGATAGACCATGCTATTGACGATTTTGGCAGAAGGTGCAGAGCCTACTGCGCTCGGACTGAATGCAACCGGCTGGGTTTCCGTCGGGATGCTGATAGTTTTCGGCATCATGCTGTGGGCAAAAGTTCCGAAAATCATTGGCGGAATGCTCGACAAGCAGATCGCCGAGATCAAGAAGACTCTCGATGAAGCCGCCAACCTTCGCAAGGAAGCCGAAGCGCTGAAAGCCGAATATGAAGCCAAGACCGCCGGTGCGCAGGCAGAAGCCGAAGCGCTGATGGAAAGTGCCGAAAAGGAAGCCGCCATATTGGTCAAAAAGGCAGAGGCCGATACCAAAGCACTGATCGCCCGCCGGAAGAAAATGGCAGAAGAAAAAATTGGCGCGGCAGAGCGTTCGGCCGTGGCCGAAGTTCGGGCCAAGGCTGCAACCGCCGCGACCCAGGCCGCGCAGACCCTGATCGCCGCACGCCATGATTCTGCGGCAGACAAGAATCTGGTCGACAAGGCTATTGGCGATCTCGGCAAGGCGCTCAATTAATTTATCGTTCTCCTCTTCCCTGGTGGAAGAGGATGACATCTTGTGACTGGCAAACTTTTGCCCGCCATCCTAGATAGGCCTCATGTCCAAGGCCGACCGTCCTGATCAACCCAATGCCGCTTCCCGTTTCAACGAGGATAAGGCGACTTACGTCGTGCGCGGCGAGGGGGATACGCCCGATCTCGAGGCCGGGATGGCGGCAATCCGCGAGGTTTTGAATACTCTTCCCACACGTCCGGGTGTTTACCGGATGCAGGACAAGCGGGGCGATGTGCTCTATGTTGGCAAGGCGCGCTCGCTAAAGGCCCGTGTCGGCGCTTATGTCCACATGAACCGGTTGCCGCAGCGATTGATGCGGATGGTGGCACAGACTCGCTCAATGACGATCGTGACGACCGGCAGCGAAGCCGAAGCGCTTTTGCTCGAAGCGCAGCTCATCAAGAAATTCCGGCCCGCCTATAATGTCTTGTTGCGCGATGATAAGAGCTTTCCCTTCATTTTGTTGCGCGAGGATCATGATTTTCCGCGGATCACCAAGCATCGCGGTGCGCAGCGGACCAAAGGGCAATATTTCGGTCCCTTTGCCAGCGCCGGATCGGTCAACCGGACGATCAACGCGCTGCAGAAACTGTTCTTGCTGCGGAGCTGCACCGACAGTTTTTTCAGCAATCGTTCGCGGCCTTGCCTGCTCTACCAAATCAAGCGCTGTTCGGCGCCCTGCGTCGACCGGATCGGGAAGGATGAATATGCCGAGCTCGTCGAGGATGCGCGCGATTTTCTCTCGGGCAAATCCACCGCGGTGCAGAACAAGCTGGGCGAGGCCATGGAGAAAGCCTCTGATGCTCTCGATTTCGAAATGGCAGCGGTATATCGCGACCGGCTGAAAGCACTGACCTTCATTCAGGGCAATCAGGCGATCAACGCGCAGGGTCTGCCGGACTCGGATATATTCGCGCTGGCGGCCAAGGGGTCGACGGTCTGTATCCAGGCATTCTTCATTCGTGGCGGACAGAACTGGGGCCATCGCAGTTTTTTTCCGGCGCACACCAGCAATGTTGATATCGACGAGGTGTTCTCGAGTTTCCTGATGCAATTTTATGACCGGATGCCGCCGCCGAAACTGGTGTTGCTGGACCGGGAACTGCCGGACACGGAATTGCTGGCCGAGGCGCTGAGTACCAAGGCTGACTATAAGGTGAGTGTTTCCAAACCGCAGCGCGGGGATCGGCGGAGATTGCTGGGGCAGGCTAGCCGCAATGCGGAGGAGGCCCTGTCCCGGCGTCTGGCGGAAACCTCGACACAAGCCAAAATCATGCGGGAAATGGTAGACTTGCTGGAACTGGACGCGGTACCCGACCGGATTGAAATCTACGATAACAGCCATATTCAGGGCACGAATATGGTCGGTGGTATGGTTGTTGCTGGCCCCGAGGGTTTTCGCAAAAACGCCTATCGCAAGTTCAATATCAAAAACCCCGATATCGCGCCGGGCGACGATTTTGCAATGATGCGCGAAGTGCTTGAGCGGCGCTTCTCCCGCGCGCAGAAGGAAGACCCGGACCGAGACAAGGGCGAGTGGCCCGACCTCGTGCTGATTGATGGCGGCAAGGGCCAGATGAGCGCCGCGCGGGATGCGCTGGCCGAAATTGGTGTCGAAGATGTGGTGATGATCGGCGTCTCGAAAGGGCCGGACCGCAATGCGGGACGCGAGACATTTCACCTGCCGGACGGACGTCAGATCAACCTGCCGATGAACAGTCCGGTGCTATTCTATCTTCAGCGCTTGCGCGACGAAGCCCATCGCTTTGCTATCGGTGCGCACCGGACGCGAAGGGCCAAGGCGGTTGGTCATAGTTCGCTGGACGACGTGCCGGGTATCGGGCCATCTCGCAAAAAGGCGCTGTTGCTGCACTTCGGCACCGCCCGGGCGGTAAAAAATGCCTCACTCGAGGATCTGCAGCGCGCACCCGGTGTATCTGCGACGGTGGCGCTAAAGATTTACGATTATTTTCATGCCTAGCCTGCGAACATCGGCAATCATCTGTTCCGTCCGTTCGCACGGCGAACATGGTGCGGTGGTACGCTCGCTTACGCCAGAAAACGGTCTGGTTTCCGGCTATGTGCGTGGGGCGCATTCGCGGACGATGCGGCCGGTACTGATCCCGTCCAATGTTGTGCAGGCTGATTATCGCGCGCGGACCGAAGAGCAGCTGGCATCGATGACGGTAGAATTACAGCAGAGCCGCGGGCCGTTTCTCGGCGAACCGCTGGCCAGCGCTGCGCTGGACTGGGTGACCTCATTGACCGCCGCGACCTTGCCGGAAGAGCATAGCTATCCACAGATCCACACGGCGCTATCGGCCCTGCTCGATGCCATCTGCAGTGCTCCGTCTGCCAGGGGGTGGGCGGTAGCCCTGGTACGTTACGAATTGCTGCTGTTATCGGAACTCGGATTCGGACTGACGCTGGATAAATGTGCGGTCACGGGAAATACTGATGATCTGGTCTATATCAGCCCGAAAAGCGCTGCCGCTGTCAGCGCCTTCGCCGGACAGGAATATAAGCAACGTCTTTTACCGCTTCCTGCCTTCTTCCGGGAGCCGGTAAAACCCGAATGGAATGACATTTTTGACGGGTTGCGCGTTACCGGTTTCTTCCTCGAACGTCATTTTTTTCAGGACCGGCGCAGGGATATTATGGCCGCAAGGTCGGTTTTGGTTGATCGACTCAAAAGGGTGGTTGCCTAACCGCGTGATTCTCGGCAGGAACGGCGCGCTTAGAAGAAGGAAATCTCATGCATATTGCGGTGCTCGCCGGCGACGGCATTGGTCAGGAAATCATGGTCGAGGCGCTGCGCGTGCTGGGGGCGATGGACTTGCCGGGTCTCTGCCTTGATCACGCCGATGTCGGCGGTGTGGCCTATCACAAGCACGGTCATCCATTGCCGCCGGAAACACTGGAGCTGGTGCAGACCGCCGATGCAGTATTGTTCGGCGCGGTGGGTGATCCATCCTGCGATAATCTCGAACGCCACCTGCGCCCGGAACAGGCGGTGCTCGGCCTGCGCAAGGAAATGCAGACATTCGCCAATCTGCGTCCGGCCAAGATGTTCCCGGGAATGGAAGATGCCTCCGGCCTCAAACCGGAAATTGCGCGGACCATCGACGTCGTGATTGTCCGCGAACTGAACGGCGATGTCTATTTTGGCGAGAAGGGCATGCGGACAACCGCAGATGGTCTGCGCGAGGGCTATGATGTGATGTCCTATGACGAGAGCGAAGTCCGGCGGATCGGCCATGTCGCCTTCAAGACCGCCATGGGGCGTGGCAAAAGGCTCTGTTCGGTCGACAAGGCAAATGTGCTGGAAACGTCGCAATTGTGGCGCGACGTGATGATCGAGCTGTCTGCGGACTATCCGGAAGTCGAACTGAGTCACATGTATGTCGACAATGCCGCGATGCAGCTGGTGCGCAATCCCGGCCAGTTTGACGTTGTCGTCACCGGCAATCTGTTCGGAGATATTCTATCCGATCAGGCGAGCATGTGCGTCGGATCAATCGGTCTGCTGGCGTCGGCGTCGCTGGGGGAAGGGACCAAGGGGTTATACGAGCCTATCCATGGCAGCGCGCCGGATATTGCCGGGCAGGGCATTGCCAATCCCTCGGCAATGATTTTGTCAGCAGCGATGATGTTGCGGCACAGCTTTGGGAGGGAAGCGGAAGCGCAAAGGATCGAGGCGGCGGTTGCTGCCGTTTTGCAGCAGGGTGTTCTTGGCCATGATCTGGGTGGCACGGCTTCAACCCGCGAAATCGGCGACGCTGTTGTCGCACAGCTGACGGACGGTTAAGGAAGAGACATGAAAAGAGATACCGGGCAAAATCGGGATATTACCAGCAGCTGGCGCCCCGCGACCAAGGCGGTACGCAGCGGGACGATGCGCAGCGAATTTGGTGAGACGTCCGAAGCCATCTTCCTGACTTCCGGATATACTTATGATTGCGCCGAGGATGCCGCTGCGCGTTTTGCCGGCGAGCAGAGCGGCATGACCTACAGCCGTCTGCAAAATCCAACGGTACGGATGCTCGAAGAACGGATTGCCATGATGGAAGGGGCGGAAGCCTGTCGCTCTACCGCTTCGGGCATGGCGGCGATGACTGCATCTCTGCTTTGTCAGTTGCAAGCGGGCGACCATGTTGTCGCCAGCCGGGCGCTATTTGGTTCGTGTCGCTGGCTGACCGATACTCTCTTGCCCAAGTTCGGGATCGAAACGACGGTGATAGACGGCCGCGAGGTCGAAAATTGGGAACAGGCGATCACGCCGAAAACGAAAGTTTTCTTCTTTGAAACGCCGGCCAATCCGACAATGGAAGTGATTGATATCCGGGCAGTTTGCGCGTTGGCGCGGGCCAAAGGTATCACCAGCGTGGTCGACAATGCCTTTGCCACCAATGTGCTCCAGCGGCCGATGGAATATGGAGCGGACGTGGTTGCCTATAGCGCGACCAAGATGATGGACGGGCAGGGACGCGTATTGGCTGGTGCCGTCTGTGGCACGGAAGAGTTTATCGAAGGGACATTGCTTGCGTTCATCCGCAACACCGGTCCAACATTGAGCGCGTTCAATGCCTGGGTAGTGCTCAAGGGACTGGAGACCCTGGACCTGCGGATCAGGCGGCAGAGTGATAATGCGATCGAAGTGGGCAAGTTTTTAGAGCAGCGGGTAGAGAAAATCTTGCACCCCGGTCTGCCCAGCCACCCGCAGCATGGTCTCGCCATGAGCCAGATGGAGGCCGCCGGACCGATCTTTTCGCTTTATGTCGGTGGCGGACGCAAACAGGCGCATGGCCTGCTCAATGCATTGAATCTAATCGATATTTCCAACAATATCGGGGATAGCCGGACGCTCATGTGTCACCCGTCGACGACCACACACCACGGTCTGGGAGAGGAGGCCAGGCTGGAAATCGGGATTACCGAAGACATGTTGCGGATCAGTGTCGGACTGGAAGATCCGGCAGATTTGATCAAAGACTTGGATCAGGCCCTTTCGTCTGTCGGCCTTTGACTCTATATTGGTCATATGAAGTCCTTTTTCCCGTTTGCTGAAACAACCGACGGCGTCACTGTGCGCGTTGCTGTAACCTTCTTGCCGGAACAATCCGACATTGACAGCAAACGCTGGTTTTGGGCTTATCATGTCCGGATTGAGAACCATCGCGATACGGCGGTGCAATTGCTGACCCGACACTGGCGAATAAATGACCAGCGCGGCGGATTGCAAATGGTAGACGGGGAAGGGGTGATCGGCGAACAGCCGATCATCGAGCCTGGAAAATCCCATGATTATGTCTCGGGTTGTCCGCTCAATACACCCAGCGGCTCAATGGAAGGTCATTTTATCATGGTCGGTGCCACGCCTCCGGTTTTTGAGGTCCGTATCCCCCATTTCCTGTTAACTGAACCGACTGTCGAGCAATGAAAAGAACCCATTTACCCCTCAACGGGTTGCGCGTGCTTGATGCTGCCGCTCGGCACCTGAGCTTTACCAAGGCGGCAGACGAACTCGCAGTGACGCCAGCAGCGGTGGGGCAGCAAATCCGGGCACTGGAAGACATGCTGGGGGTGGTGATGTTTCGCCGGACCCCGAAAGGTCTCGAACTCACCGATGAGGCATCCGCCGGTCTTGATGCGCTGCGGTCCGGTTTTTTGCAATTTGAAGAAGCCGTCCGGGCAATGCAGTCGGGCCAGTCCTCGCACAAGCTGACTATCGCAGCGCCGCGGGATTTTACTCAGAAATGGTTGAATGAAAGACTGTCTGCCTTTTCCGCCGATCATCCCGATACCAGTTTCGCACTGGTTGCCGCAGATGATGAAATTGATTTTACCGAAGCCAATCTTGATGTTGCGATATGGCTGGGCGACGGGCCGGGACAGCATGAGGGCAAGATGCTCGGCGATACCGTGTTTGTGAAAGTTGCTGCGCCGGGTCAGAAGGGCGGCAACAAGATCGACTGGCCGGGTTGTCCGATATCAGAGGGCGAGGAGACATTGATGCGTGTCGCCGATGGCGGTCTGGCCATTGAAGCCGCTGTCAACGGCTTCGGTTATGCATGGGTTCCCAAAATGCTGGCTCAGCGCGATCTGGAATCCGGCAGGATCGAGATCATCGGTGAAGACAGCGTGTCGTCACGCGGTTACTGGCTGATGGCACCGCTTCCGCAATGGCGGCAGCAAAAGGTGAAAGCACTGGTTGCGGCGCTCTCCGGGGAACAGCCCTGAGCGAAGCTGTCCGGCCCGACGCTGTGATTATTGCTCGGCCAGCAGATTTACCAACCGTGTCGTCAGCGCCAGCAGATCGCTCTCCTGCAGGGATTGCTCGCTATTGTTCCAGATGATCGAAATAGCGTAATGATGCCCGGCTCTGGACTGCAGAAGAAATCCGTAGGAGAGGACCCCGGGTTCTGATCCACCCTTATAGCCAAAATAATTCCATTTCCGGGCAGAATCCTGTCCGATGCCGGGATTGATCGCGAGAATGGCTCTCGTTTCCTCGCTCGCGTTTCGGTGCAGATGATCGAGCAATTTGATGATATCCTGCGGTGTTGCAAACCATTCAAGCTGATCAATCCAATTGGGCCGGTTGGTCAATATACGGGAATCGAGGCTGTCGAGAGACAATATGTTGTCGAATTGGGTCAGCAGATTCTGGCGATCAGCCGGATTGGCTTCGAGAAACCTCTCCCTCTGCGCCCTGAGTGCCGGCATTTTCAGGACGGATACCTGGCGTGTCATAAGAAAGGGGCGCAACTCGTCAGGGTTGTGATGGCCAGCGGCTTTGACAATTCTGGCCAATTGTTGCTGTCCGATCACGCGGATCAATGTGTCGGTAGCGCTATTGTCGCTGATCGAGATCATCAGGGTTGCCAATGTGTGCAACGTGACCGGCGACGCGTCAGGCCAGTTTTGACTAATCCCGGTAGGATGGGATTTTGGTCCCAGTCGAACGACGTCGGACCATTGTCTTTCACCGGCCTGAACGGCCCGGTCGATTTCCGCCAATATATATAGTTTGAACGTTGATGCGATCGCGTAGCGACCATCTGGATCCAGTGCGACCTGCGGTGACCGGCTACCGGTTCCGTCCAGTTGCTGTATGATCAAGCCCTGGCGACCGGGCAGGGCATCGATTGCCGCCACGACGTCCTTGATTGTGTCGCCAGCGGCTTCAAAACCCGTGATCAGCAGGCCGGAAATACGGTGCGGAGGGGCCGTCTCCAGATCCAGATGCATCGTGCCTATGGATTTTTCAAAGCGAATCTTGACAATCGCCGAGTTGGCACCGCGTGACGTGATCGAAACAATGTCGAGTGCTTGCCCCTGTTGCTCCGATATTTTCTGGCGGAGCGCGCGCAGCTGATCCGGAGGCACGGCGTTGCGGAAATTTTCGTCAAAAATGCCTGCTTCAATGGTTTTTCCCTGCAGCAGATTAAGGGCCTCATCGGTGCGTTTGCCGAGCTGTGCAGAGACATATTCCCCGGTCTGGGCATTGGTCTGGCTCGGGATCAATATGGGCGAGCAGCAAACCAGAAACAGGGTGAAGGAATAGAGGATGCGCATGAAAATCTCCTGAAACCGGATTTCAGTCAGATCATTATTGTTAAGCGTCTATCACATCCTCATCAAGGCTGGCGGCATTTTGCTGTATGAAGTTGAAGCGATGCTCCGGATTTTTCCCCATCAACCGGTCCACCAGATCCTTGACGCCCGCGCGTTGCTCATATTCGGGCGGCAGGGTTACCTTGAACAGGGAGCGCGTGTCCGGATCCATCGTCGTTTCCCGCAGCTGTGACGGATTCATTTCACCGAGACCCTTGAACCGGCTGACGTCGATTTTCTTGCCCTTGAACGGCCCGCTTTCGATTTTTGCTCTGGCTGCGTCATCCTGCGCATAGAGGCTCTTGCCCCCGGCGCTGATGCGATAGAGCGGTGGCCGGGCCAGATAGAGATGGCCTCGGCGGACGAGTTCCGGCATTTCCTGAAAGAAAAAGGTCATCAGCAAAGTCGCGATATGAGCGCCGTCGACGTCGGCGTCGGTCATGATGATTACGCGTTCGTAACGCAGATTGTCGGGCTGACAATCCTTGCGCGTGCCGCAGCCCAGCGCGAGGATCAGATCGGCAATTTCGCTATTCGCCATGATCTTGGCGTTGTTCGCGGACGCCACGTTGAGAATTTTACCGCGGATCGGGAGGATCGCCTGGGTCTTGCGCTCGCGGGCCTGTTTCGCGGAGCCGCCAGCACTGTCGCCTTCGACAATGAACAATTCGGTGCCTTCGGGGTCGCCGATTGAACAATCGGTCAGCTTGCCAGGGAGACGTACCTTGCGACCGGATGTCGCGGTCTTGCGTTTGACCTCGCGTTCGGCCTTGCGCTTCAGCCGCTCGTCCATCCGCTCCATAACAAAGCCGAGCAATGCCTTGCCGCGATCCATATTGTCAGTGAGGAAATGGTCGAAATGATCGCGCACCGCATTCTCGACCAGTTTTGACGCTTCCGGTGAGGTAAGCCGGTCCTTGGTCTGGCTCTGAAATTGCGGATCACGGATGAAGACGGACAGCATCATCTCGCCGCCGGAAATAATATCGTCTGCGGTGAGCTGTGACGCCTTCTTGATTTGCACCAGTTCGCCGAAAGCGCGCAGTCCCTTGACTAGGGCGTTGCGAAGCCCCGTCTCATGAGTGCCGCCATTGGGCGTGGGAATAGTGTTACAATACCAGCTGTAGCTTCCATCGGTCCAGATCGGCCAGGTAATCGCCCATTCGACGCGGCCTTGGGCTTCAGGAAAATCCTGATTGCCGGCAAAGAAATCTGTCGTGACACATTCGCGTCCAGATAGCTGTTCGCGCAAGTGATCGGATAGGCCACCGGGAAACTGGAACACCGCTTCGGCGGGGATATCATCGCTGGCTTGGCTCTCGTCACATTTCCAGCGGATCTCGACACCGGCATAGAGATAGGCTTTGGAGCGGGCCAGCTTAAACAATCGGGAGGGCTTGAACAGATTGCCTTCGCCGAAAATCTCGGTGTCGGGTATAAAAGATATGCTGGTTCCGCGACGGTTCTGCGTCGTGCCGACCTCTTCCAGTTTGGAGGTCGCCATGCCTTTGGAAAAGGACTGGCGATACAGCGTCTTGTTCCGGGCGACTTCGACGATGGTGTCGGAGGACAGGGCGTTGACGACGGATACGCCGACGCCGTGCAGCCCGCCCGATGTCGCATAGGCCTTGTCGGAAAATTTGCCGCCCGAGTGAAGCGTCGTCATGATCACTTCCAGAGCGGACTTGCCGGGAAATTTCGGATGGGGATCAACCGGTATACCGCGCCCGTTGTCGGTTACGGTCAGCCGGTTTTCTGAATCCAGCGTGATTTCTATCCGGCTGGCGTGGCCGGCGACCGCTTCATCCATGCTATTGTCGATGACTTCGGCCGCAAGATGGTGGAGCGCGCGTTCGTCGACTCCGCCAATATACATTCCGGGACGTTTGCGAACAGGCTCAAGGCCTTCCAGGACCTCGATTGACGAAGCATCATAGTCACCGGTTTTGGATTGGGTTGGCGGGTTAGAGCCGAACAGATCATCAGACATGGTCGACTCTATAAGAGCGCAAGAGTCTCGCTGGCAAGAGACTTATGCGGTCATCTGCCAAAGGATCGAAAAATCACCAAATTCCCAACGAATCTTCTATCGGACGCGCGGACCACCAAATGGCAGTGGCGGCGGAGGACGACGGGTTCCGCGCGGCAATTGCGCCTGAAATGCGCGACCACAATGTTCGACACAATAAGGGAATCCCGGGTTCACTTCTTCACCGCAGAAATGAAAATCAGGTTCACCGGGATGATTGATCGGCCAGCGGCAGATTTTGTCATTTAGGTCAAGCAGGCTTGTCTTGTCGGCAATTTCGTCGCTCGGCTTGGCAGGGACAAGACGGCGTGGCGGTGCGGGCGGAATTGGTGCCTGCTGGTCGCCCGGACCCTGGCGCAAAAAGCCACCGGGGCCGACGGAGACAATCTTCGGACCATCATGTTTGGGCTGGCGAGCCTGTTGTGCTGCGTGTGTGCGGGCTGCGGGCGTTGGTGGCGGCATTGCGCGCCGTGCAACATGCTCTTCCTTGGGCTTGGGTGTCGTGGCGGATTTCGTTGGTGGCTTCTTCGGCTTGGCCGCAGGCTTCGCACCTTTTTTGGCTTTCGGCTTCGCCTTTACCGGCGACGGGCGCGATTTCAGGCCAAGACGATGCGCTTTGCCAATTACAGCATTCCGACTGACGCCGCCCAGTTCTTCCGCGATCTGGCTGGCAGTCAGGCCTTTTTCCCACATATTCTTCAGTGAATCAATCCGCTCGTCCGTCCAAGCCATGCAAAATCCTAATCATTTCCAGTTTCCGGTAATATAGGGTCGCTGGGGTGAATATACAACCAAGATAATGCCAAGCGCACAGCGCAATATGGGGTTGTGATTGACGCTGAGAGCCGATAGGCGAAAACAATATGCTCAACCAATCAAAAAACGATCATCCATCAGACCTGCCGGCAAATGCAATGAATTTTGCGGACCCGGGCGTGCCGGTCATTCGGGGAGTGAATTGGGCCGGATTTGCCGCGCTATACTGGAAAGAGGTACTGCGGTTTTTCAAGGTTCAGTTGCAGACCGTGTGGGCCCCATCGATCACGACATTGTTGTTTCTGGTCATATTCACGGTCGCCCTGGGCCGTGGTGACCGAACCGTTTTGGGTGTTCCCTTCGCCGATTTTATCGCTCCCGGGCTGATCTGCATGGGGATGTTGCAAAATGCTTTCGCCAACAGCAGTTTCTCGATGCTGGTGGGCAAGATTCAGGGGACGATTATCGATTATCTGACCCCGCCCTTGTCGGTAGGAGAGTTGCTGGCGGCTCTGGTAGGGGCCTCGATGACCCGGGCGGCGCTGGTCGGTTTTGCGGTCTGGCTGGCAATGTTTTTCTGGCCGGGGGTCGATGTCGGGATTGCCCATTGGTGGGCAGTGCTCTGGTTCGGCATAATGGGATCCGCGATGTTGTCTTTCCTCGGCGTGCTGACGTCGATCTGGGCGGAGAAATTCGACCATGCGGCTGCGGTGACCAATTTTGTAGTCGCTCCGCTGGCGCTTCTTTCCGGAACTTTCTATTCCATCGACCGGCTGTCCCCAGTCTTTCAGGCGGTGAGCCACGCAAATCCCTTCTTCTATGCGATTTCAGGTTTCCGCTATGGCTTTTTGGGCGTAGCGGATTCGCCCATTGTTGCGGGCGCGCTGATCTTGCTGGCGATTAACGTCGGCCTCGCGCTATTATGCTATTTTCTGCTGAAATCAGGCTGGAAGATCAAGTCCTGACGGCGCCGGCGCTAGTGCCGGTGAATGCCGTGTAACTGATACTGGCCGCTCTCGGTCGCATGGAAAAGTCGTGCGACGTCAGGATGCCCTATGGGCTCGCCGCTATCGTCAGATAACAGATTCTGCTGGCTGACATAGGCGATATAGCTGCCTTCGCTACTTTCCGCAAAAAGATGATAAAAAGGCTGATCCCTCGGTGGCTGAAGATCCTTCGGGATAGCTTCATACCATTCCTCGCTATTGGCGAAGACCGGATCAATATCGTAGATTACACCGCGGAAATCAAAAATCCGATGGCGGACCACATCACCAATCGCGAAACGCGCGTCGAGGATAGCGGGCGTGTTGGGCGGCAAGGGATTGCCGGACTTGAAGGGATCTGTTGAATTCATGTTACCAATTTAGGCGCTTTGGGGACAGATGCAAGCGCGGTATTGGCAATCGGGCGTGGCCCGTGTGACACTGGTCCGATGGAATTGCTGCGGAGAAAGCTCCTTTCCCGTCCGGGAAGGGAGCGGTGATCACGCACCGATGAAGGGGGCGCATTTGTGCAAAGGTGAAGTGTGTGTCTGTGGAGGTGCGTTAGGGATTCGAACCCTAGATACCATTGCTGGCATACCGCATTTCGAGTGCGGCGCTTTCGACCACTCAGCCAACGCACCTCATAGACGGGGCAGCGTGTAGCGATCATCGCGCGGCCTCGCAACCCATATTGGGGCGTCCGCAATAATCTTCGTGCCATTTGGCTTTTTTTAACGCCAAAATGCCCTGTTTTCGCCGCTTGATATCGGGCTAGGCGAACGTTTTTCCGTATCTATACGGTGTGATCCTTTGCTTTGGTCACACGAAGCTGAATCCGGCTTGAAATCCCGTTCGAACAGGTCCAATTGCTCCTCATTCTTCTAGCAGGGCGTATGAAACTTACGTTGATTGACTATATGGCTATAGAAACGAACCGTCAGGGATATTCCCATTGGATGTCGCGGCTGTTTTTGAGCGGCCTGCTCGTCTTTGCAAGCCTGTCGTTTGGGCTGCAACTCCCTGGATCCGAGGGCTCTGGCTACCGCCCAAATCACGGGCCGCTCGTTTTTGCGACAACGCTCGGTCCGGGATCCTGTGTTCTGGCAAAGACGTCCGGGACGATCCAGCTTGCCCGAAAGCAGGTCGCAAATGACAGCGGCCCGGACATACCGCCCAAAATATCGGCCTTTGCCAAATTTCCTGCCGGTGGCGAGGGCGTTGGACAGCTTTTCCCTGCTCCGGTTCCCGGCTATTTTGCGGATCATATACTTTTCCGAAGCGGTTCCCGGGCGATATCGCCGCGCGCGCCTCCTATGCATTTTTCAGGCTAGAAATTCATCAGATTCCTCCGGGAGTCTACCGGCAATATTACGCAACAGCCCGCGTTTGCGCGAAACTGTTCGTAACTGAAATTGAAATGCACAAAATGAATGAAATCAAGAGTGAGGCTGCACCATCAACGGCGGAAGATGGACGCATGTATATTGAAAGCCTGTTGGCAAAATATCCATCAACAACCGATGGCGAACAACAGGCAATATTGGACTTTCTGACCACGGCTTCGGCACTGGATACGGCCTTGCTGACCTGCAACGATACGGTTGCGGAGAAGCTGAAGGCGTTCAGACATGACCACCGCAGGCAGCTTGGCATTACGTTGCGAAGCTGGCTGGCTTTGGCAATATTGCAGGGTTTTGTCGCTGTTGCGGTTTATTATATGTGGGACCTTGGGATCTAGACAATCCTTGCCCCGGAGGAGCCATAGGGCAGCACGGCCTGTCCTGTGGCCTTCTTGTGGCTTTTTGTTCCGCAAGGCCCCAGATTGAGGTCGTGAAAAATCACTTGTCTGTCGATGAAATGCGGCGGCCGCATTCTCCTGTCCGCGATAAAAAAAGAGACGGGAAAAAAAGAGACGGGAAAAGTGTAAATCAATATTGTTTGTAAGTTTAGCATGATTATCTCTCTACCTGACGGTAATCATCTTCCGTTCCGCCGGGCAATGTGCTGGCCATTTTCGGTCACCGTTTCTCGCGGTGGCGGATCCGGGATATGGCCTGATCGGTACAGCGGGGGCAGATGCATCCGGTTTTTGGGCGATAGGTCATGCCGTTTTCCAATTTGCCTGTTGGTGATTGCAGAATGAATCGACGCTTTCTCCAATATTCGCTGGGAAAAGCCGGTGTTTTTTGCCACGATGGGCTTCGGGTAAAGGACATTTGAATGATCAATAAGAAAAACGCTGACCATCAATCCCATTTGCAAGATGTCCTGGACGCGCCGGAAGGTGCGCATATCGCTGCCTTGTTTGATTTCGACGGGACTATCATCGCGGGCTATTCGGCTACGGCGATGTTGTGGGAGAAAATAAAACGGCGGGAAATGACTGCTGAAGAAGTCGTCGAAACGATCAATGTCATGGCGCAATATAGCACCGGGAACATGGGCTTTTCGGGGTTGATGACTGGCGCAGCTAAATTCATGAAGGGCGTCACCGAAGAAAGCTACTTCGAATTTGGCGAAGAGCTGTACGAAAAGCATATCGCACGGAAAGTCTATCCCGAGGCTCGGGCACTGATCGAAGCCCATCGCGCTAAGGGGCATACGATCGCCATCGTCTCCTCGGCTACCATCTACCAGATCGAACCGACCGCGCGTGATCTCGACATCGAACACGTACTGTGCTCGCAATATGAAGTCGAGAATGGCGAGTTTACCGGAAACATCATCCGGCCGCTGTGTTTTGGCGAGGGCAAGGTTATCGCTGCAGAAAGTCTGGCCGCAGATTATGGCCTCGATCTCGACAAAAGCTATTTCTATTCGGACAGCTATGACGATATCGAATTGCTGGAACGGGTCGGCAAGCCGCGACCGCTGAATCCCAACGCGAAATTGCGCGAAGTGGCGCGGGAAAATGACTGGCCGCTGGAAAAATATGAAAGCCGCGGACAGGGCAAACCGGTCGATTATATCCGGACGATCTATGCGACCGGGTCGCTGATCGGGTCGGCTGTCGCGTCACTGCCAATCTGGGCGTTGACCGGATCGCAACGCGAGGCGATGAATTTCTCGACCGGCTTGTTTGGTGATATTGCGACCGCGCTGACCGGTTGCGAGTTGGAAGTGACCGGCGAAGAAAATCTGTGGACGTCGCGGCCCTGTATTTTTGTTTTCAATCATCAGAGCAAGGCGGATGTGATGATCCTAGCCAAATTGATCCGCCGGGATATGGGCGGGGTGGCCAAGAAGGAGGTCCGCGATACCCCGGTGATTGGCAAGCTGATGGAACTGGCCGGGACAGTGTTCATCGACCGTGCCAATGCGAAGAGCGCGATCAAGACGATGGCGCCATTGATTGATGCGATCAAGATCGACGGCAAATCGATCGTTATCGCTCCGGAAGGTACGCGCACCCTTTCACCGAAACTGGGTCCGTTCAAAAAGGGTGCTTTTCATATGGCGATCCAGGCGGGTGTGCCGATGGTACCGATCGTCATTCACAATGCCGGCGATGTTGCTCCGAAGAACGAATTCCTGATGCGTCCCGCCAAGGTCCGGGTTGATGTTCTGCCGGCAGTAGACACCAGCAAATGGTCGGTGCGGACGATGAACGAGCATGTCGCAGAAGTGCGTGGCATGTTCCTCGAGGCTCTCGGGCAGGGGGAAGAAGAGGAGGCGCTTGAAGCGCTGGTCAATGACGATCGGGCACCGGTAAAAAAGACAAGCGGCGCGAAGCGAGCCTCTGTGCCGAAAAAACCGGAAGCAAAAAAGCCGGCAACGCGCAAGAAGCCCACCGTTCGGAAAACGGGCGCCAAGAAACCAGCGGCGCAGAAATCCGTTGCCAAGAAGTCGGTAAGTCGATCTACCGCGCCAAAGAAGCCAGCCACGGCTAAGTCGACGACAATTCAAGCGGTGGAATAGGCTGACGTCAAGGAGCAGGGATGGAAGAAAAAACACAAATAGTAGATGCCGGGCCCTTATTGGCGAAAGGTCCGAAGCTATTTGTTATAGATGCGCGCAATGGTGTCGAACGGCGCTATCTCCTTGATTGGCTCTACAAGTCTGTCGGCCGGGACATGGCTGGCGAGAAACTGAATTGGGTTTCCTTGCCGATATCGGACGAACGGACCAAATTGCGCCTCGGCCCCCTCGCGGAAAAATTGAAAGGGAATCCCGATACATTGGTCGTGCCGGTGCGGATTGCCTGGCGTATTCCCAATTTCGAAAAAAGCCGTGCCGTCAAAATGCGTCATGTCATCTTCGGGGATCCGCGCAACCCGGGTAGTTTTCGGGCACGGTCCATTCTCTTGCGCAACAAGCGCCGTGCTCAATGTCTGACCGGACAGCCCGCAACCATTGCTGAACTCGAAAAACGATTCGCTGAAGTCAGCAAGGATTATGACCAGACCGACAATAGCGAATTTGCGGCCTTTGTGATCCGGCAGGCGGGTCTCGTGCTGGATATCGCCGAGCGCGGACTGCGGGGACGACGCTATAAGGTTCCCCGTCATGTTGCCGCGGGTCTGCGCAGCGACGCGCGGTTCCGGGCTGCTATGACGCGGCTTGCCGCCGATACCGGCAAGAGCGAAGTGGCGCTCTACGAACAAGCCGCAAAATATATGAAGGAGCTGATCGCCCGGCCCAGTCCGATGTTCATCGACATGAAGGCAAAGCTCGACCGCTTCATGCTCTCGCAAGGTTATGAGAACGATGTTGTTTTTGACCGCAAGGAGCTGAATCGTTTGCGCACGACAATGCGGGAACATCCCACCTTGCTGCTGTTCACCCATAAAACCTATATCGATGGCGTCACGGCTACGGATCTTGCCTATCAAAATGATTTGCCGATGATCCATCTGTTTGGCGGCATCAATCTGGATTTTTTCGGGCTGGGGTTCATGTTGCGCCGGGCGGGTACGATTTTCATTCGCCGGAGTTTCGAGAACAACCAAGTCTACAAGCTCGTCTTGCGTTATTATGTAAGCTATCTGCTCGAAAAACGCTTCCCGATGACCTGGGCGTTCGAAGGGACCCGCTCGCGGCTCGGCAAGCTGATGCCACCTCGTTACGGGTTGCTCAAATATGTCATGGACAGCGCACACAGCAACGACATCGAAAATGTGCACATCATCCCGGTCGTTACCAGTTTCGATCTGATCCGGGATGTCGAGGAATATGCGAGCGAGCAGACCGGGCGTATCAAGAAGCCTGAATCCCTGAGCTGGTTCATCGGCTATCTCCGCAGTCTGCGGGAGCCAATGGGCAAAGTCTATGTCGATTTCGGCGAGCCGGTGGTCGTGAAAAAGGCCCCCAATCCGAATGATCGCCTGGCCTTGTCGAAAATGGCCTTTGAAGTGGCGGTGCAGGCCAATCGAGCGACACCGCTGACGCTGACGTCGCTGATGTGTCTGTTTTTGCTTGGCACCGCACCACGTGCGATGACGGAAGAAGAACTGCGCGCGGTCATAACCTATCTGACCGGCTGGGCGCGCGAGCGAAATATCCGCATGAGCGAAGATCTGACGGATCAGAATCTCGAATCGATACAGCAGGTCGTCGAGACATTGGTCAACAACGGACTGCTGGTTCGCTATGACAAAGGCTCGACTCTGGTCTACGCGATCGAGCCGGACCAGCATCCAATTGCGAGCTATTATCGGAATTCGATCATTCATCATTTCCTCGACAAGGCGATTATAGAATTATCGATTCTGAAAGCGCGCGAAGTCAATGATCGGAAAGCGGTGGACCTATTCTGGGAGGAGACAGACCGGCTTCGCGATCTGTTCAAATTTGAATTTTTCTATCCCGAAAAGCAGCAGTATCGCGAGAATTTGAAAGCGGAATTGCAACGGACCGATCCCGACTGGGAGGCGAAGTTGGAGGATGGCGGCGTCAAGCTGATCAGTCTCACCAACCGCTTCCAGCCGCTGGTCGGTCATGCGGTATTCCTGCCCTTTGTCGAGGCGTATAGCGTCGTTCTGGATATTTTGTCGCGGCTCGAACCGGGGCAGGCGATCGACAAGAAAAGTTGTGTGGCGATGGCGTTGAAAGAGGGGCGGCAGGCCTATCTGCTCCGCCGGATCACCAGCGAGGCTTCAATCGGGAAAATCCTGTTTGAAAATGGTTTCAAAATGGCTGCCGGTCTTGGCTTGACCGGCGAAACTACTCCGGAAATCGTAGCCGAACGCAAAGCATTGTTGCGGAAGTTCAGGGCGCTTTCGCGCCGCATGGAAAAATCGCGGCTCGAATTGTTGACCTTGGCCGACAGGATATTTGAATGACGCGGGCCGCCGAAAGGACATTATAAATGACCGAGCAAAGCAACATAAGCCAACTGAGCGCACAGGACGCCCAGTTTCTGTATATTCAGTCTGCCACCAATCTCACCCATGTGATGGCGGTCTATATTTTTGATCCTTCGACCGCCCCTGGCGGGAAAGTAAGATTCAAGGACATTATCGAACATATGCGTAAACGCATGGACGTTTCGCCAATGTTCAAGCGGAAATTATACCGGCTGCCGATGGATATCGATCACCCTTATTGGGTCAAAGACGAACATTTTGATCTGGAAGCGCATATTTCGCATGGACGCCTGCCAGCGCCGGGGGACTGGCGGCAATTTTGTATTCACGTGGCGCGCCATCATAGCAAGCCGCTGGATATGACCCGACCTCTTTGGGACATGTACGTGCTGGAAGGTCTCGACAATATTCCCGGTTATGCCAAGGGAAGCTATGCCATTTTGACGCGGATTCACCATTCCACCATCGACGGTGTGTCCGGCGCGCATTTTTTCGCGGCTGTGTCGGACAAGGATCCGCACGGCACGCCTGCGATTCCCTTGCCGGAAGGCGATTCTCCTGCGAATGACTTGCCGACAACATCTGAAATATTGAGCCGTGCGATCAACAATACGGTGACTTCCCCGGTAAAACTGGCCCAGGCATTGCTGAAATTTGCGCCGGCTCTGGTGTCATCGGCGCAAAAGTCGATAACGGGCGGCGATGATAAAACCGCAACCGGCGTCCCGCAAACCCGGTTCAATGGGCCGGTCACACCCCATAAGATGTTTGATGCAATCACCTTCGATCTCGATGAACTGAAGAAAATGCGTCTTAAGGTGAGTGATGCGACAATCAATGACGTGGTGCTTGCGATTTGCAGCGGGGCCTTGCGCCACTATTTGACCAAACATAAGGAACTTCCAAAGGATTCGCTTGTCGCAGTTGCGCCTGTCAACGCCCGCAGCCGCTCTGGAGATGAAGCCAATCCGGGAAATAATATATCGGCGATGACGATCAAGATCTGGTCCAATATCGCTGATCCGGTAGAACGCCTCGAAGCGATCAGGGATACGACACGCGAAACCAAGGCAGCAAAATCCGGGCTGAGTGCGCGGATTATGACCGATCTGACCCAGCATATTCCCGGGGTAACCATGGCGAGTGTTGCGCGCATTCTGACCGACGAACGTTTTGCACCAAAAATGAGCAATTTGATGGTTTCGAACGTTCCCGGCCCACAGATTCAGCTTTACATGAACGGAGCGAAGCTGACGCATCAATATGGTCTGGCACCGCTGGCGCACGGAATGGGGCTGTTTATTGCCACGCCAAGCTATAACGGAACCATCTCTTTTAATATCATTTCGGACCGAAAAATGATGCCCGACATTGAGTTTTTCCGCGAATGCCTGCAAAGAGCATTCAAGGAACTGCGCGATGCCAAGCCTAAGGCTGGTGCACGTCAGACCAAAAAAGCGGCAGTAGCACCCAAAAAACCGCTAACGCCCGGAGATGGTTCGGTAATGTATCGAAGGGTTGCCAGGAAACCCAGAAGGGTTGCTGCAAAAGCAGGCGGTGGAGGCAAGCCGAAAGTGAAATAGGGAGCGGATAGATTGCGCGACGCCCGATTCCCCGGGGGCCGGCAAATACCATGCGTAATTTTGGTGGAAGAGTGGACCGAAGATGATCCTGAACACGACTTTGAAAATGGAAAAAGCGATGGCCCAGGCCAAGAGCTATTCCGAATGGTCAAAAGCCGCGAAAGCGCATGATAAATCGACCGGCGTCGACATATGGAAGGCGTCTGACGAGAGCAAGCATTTCGACCACAAGTCGATCCGTCGCCGTTTGAAGCGCCTTTCCAGATTGTGGAAAGCTCAGGATAATGCAGGACTTCTATATGCCCTGAATGAGGGCATTCATGGCAATATGGACGGCATGGGACATCCCCGCCTCCATCAGAAAGCGAAATTTGGCACCAAACGGCTCATTCAGGACTATGTCGATGCGATTGCCAATTCGCTGGAATATCTGGCGAGCGACAAGGTTACCGACATCCCGTTCGAAGAAAAGCTCGATTTCTTCCGGCGTGCGCAGCATTGCTACGGACGATCAGCCTTCCTGATGAGCGGTTCCGGCGCTTATCTTTATTTTCACGTCGGGGTCGTCAAGGCACTTTGGGAAGAAGGATTGTTGCCCGATATCATGTCCGGTTCCAGCGGTGGCTCGGTCGTTGGGGCGTTGATCAGTACGCATGTCGACTCCGAAATTCCGCCTTTTTTCAAGCCGGAGAATCTGACCCTTGGTGCGGATCAGGAAGACGAAGGGCAGGGCGGTTTTCTGGGCGGCCCCAGTCGTATGCGTGCGGATGAGATCCGCCAGCGCCTGACCGACATGCTTCCCGATCTGACATTTCAGGAAGCTTATGAACTTACCGGTCGCCATCTCAATGTTTCGATCGCTCCGGCAGAGAAGCACCAGACGTCCCGGTTGCTGAACGCCATCGCATCACCCAATGTCTATATTCGCGAAGCGGTTCTCGCCTCCTGTGCGGTTCCGGGCATCTATCCCCCGGTGACTTTGGCAGCAAAAAACCATCGCGGCGAGCGGGTTCCCTATCTGCCCAATCGCAAATGGGTTGACGGTTCGGTCACGCACGATCTGCCGGTGAAAAGGCTCGCGAGACTTTACGGGGTCAATCACCATATCGTCAGTCAGGCCAATCCACTGGTTACGCCCTTTGCCACCGATTTCAGCCAGAAACGCAATCCGCTGTCATCGATCCGCAATGCATCGACGACGACCATGAAAGCATGGTTCAACGCCAATGTGGAAATGATGCAGAAACCATTGTCCTATTTCCCGCGTTTGAACAGCATGGCCAATATGGCACTGTCGGTGATAAACCAGGACTATACTGGTGATATCAATATCATCCGGCCAACCATGTTCTGGGGGCCATCTAAGATTTTGAGCAATTTGCCGGTGGAGGACATTGCAGAACTGATTCAGCTTGGCGAGCGGACGACCTGGCCGAAAATCGAAATGGTCCGGACCCAGACCAAGATCAGCCAGGCGCTCGACCGGATATTGTTTAAATATGAAAATGAACTGGCGCACGATCACGAATTGGTGGTGAAAAGGAAAATTGCTTGAAACAGGAAGATGGCATACTCCTGCTTCCAACGGGATCGAAAGCGGCAGGCGCGAAATTATATTGGCAGAAATGGCTGCCGGATAAAAATCCCAAAGCACTTATTTTGCTGATCCATGGCTATGCGGAACATTCCGGTCGATACCAATATTTTGCCGAACATTGTCTTGGCAAGGGCTATGGTGTCTATGCCGTCGACCATTGGGGGCATGGGCAATCAGACGGCACACCCGGTTTTGTACCGGACTTTTCGGTATATCATGACGGTGTCGGACAGTTGCTCGCTCACGCCAGGCAGGATTTTCCCGAAACGCCTGTCGTGCTGGTCGGCCACAGTATGGGCGGATTAATCAGCGCGACCTACCTGCTAGCCCATCAATCCGAATTTGCCGCTGCGGTGCTGTCCGGTCCGGCGGTCAAGGCAGCGGAAGAACCGTCGGCATTACTGAAGACCGTCAGTGGCTTTTTGGCCCGCGTTTTTCCGAAATTGGGGGTATTGGAACTAGACCCGAATGGGGTGAGCCGCGATCCGACAGTTGTGGCAGACTATCTCGCAGACCCGCTCGTCTACAATGGCAAGATGGGCGCACGGCTGGCAGCAGAAATGCTCCGCAACATGACCCTCGTTCAGCAGCATGCCGGACAGATTTCGCTGCCTTTGCTCATGCTCCACGGTCAGGAAGACAGCCTCGCCGCGGCGGAAGGTTCAAGTTTTCTGGAGGCTCATATCGCCTCCACGGACAAGATGTTGAAAATCTATCCGGAGCTGTTTCACGAGATTTTCAATGAACCCGAAAAAGACCAGGTTTTGAATGATATGACCGACTGGCTGGACACGCGTCTGGCAGCAGAAAAGGGGTAATGACGCGCCATGAGTATATTTTTCACGATATTGGGAATCATCATCGTGGCGTTCATCGCCCTCTATGTTCTGTTCCCGCGCACCCTGTTCCGGTTCTTTCGCAATGCGTTGCGCAGAAAAGGCAAGCTTACGGAAAAATCAATCGAGGTCGGCGATATGACATGGCCTTATCTGGAGGGAGGCTCTCCCGATGCAGAAGCTCTGGTGCTGTTGCATGGATTTGGCGGTGACAAGGATAACTGGGCGATGTACGCGCCGGAAATTGTAGGAAAATACCGGTTGATTGCTCCCGATCTGCCTGGGTTCGGAGAGAATGTCAGGGACGCCGACCGTGATTATGACATGGCGACGCAAGCCTCGCGCGTACGGGACTTTCTGGATGCGCTGGGAATTGAAAAATGTCATATTGGCGGTAACAGCATGGGCGGGTTCATATCCCTCCGTTTCGCGCTGGACTATCCCGAACGTCTGCTTTCGATGACATTGTTCAACAATGCCGGCGTGACCGGGGCGAACGAGAGCCGACTCCAGAAAGAAGCACAGGATGGGAAAAACCCGCTTGAAATTCACAGTCCTGAGGATGTGAAGCGGATGCTTGCATTTGTGGCCCACAAACCGATGAAAGTCCCCGGGCAGTTTCGGAAAATCTTTTATGAGGATTTTGCCGTGCACCGAGATTTGCTCGATAAGATATTCTGGAATCTGGTCGAAGACAGCACCGGCAAACCGTTGAACGATCGCCTCGATCAGGTGAAAGCGCCAACCCTCATCATCTGGGGACGCCACGACCAGTTGATCGATGTCAGCTGTGTCGATGTTCTCAAAAATGGCATCCCTGACGCTGAATCGGTCGTGTTTGAGGATGTCGGTCATGTTCCGATGATCGAGAAGCCGAAGGACACCGCCAAGCATCATCTCGAGTTCCTTGCAAAACACTGAAAATCTCTTCAGTTTAGCGCAGGTGGGCTTCCGGTAGAGGAGTCATCGACAAAGGGGTCTATATGGAGTTGAGAGTCGGACTATTGGGTGGCGGATCATGGGGAACCACAGTTGCCTCTTTGGTGTCGCGGAATGCGCCGATCAAACTATGGGCTCGGAACCCTGAAACCGTCAGCGATATCAACGACAATCATCGCAACAGCAAATATTTGCCAGACGCCAAACTGCCGAAAGCCCTGACCGCGACATCCGAAATTGGCGATGCTGTTTCCGGGGCCGATGTGCTCGTGATGGGCATACCGTCCAGCAATTTTCGCAGCGTGCTGGAGGAAGCCAAGCAATATCTCCGGCCATGGGTTCCTGTTATCAGTCTGACCAAGGGGCTGGAACTGGCAAGCGGCAAACGGATGACCGAGGTAATTGAAGAGGTTCTTCCCGGTCATCCTGTCGGTGTTCTGACTGGTCCCAATCTGGCACGGGAAATTATGGCTGGCCAGGCGGCCGCCAGCGTGATTTCGATGGAAGACGAGATCATCGTCAAACAGTTGCAGCAGCTTTTTCACTCAGGCCTGTTTCGGGTTTATACCAATACCGACCTGCTCGGTTGCGAATTGGGTGGGGTGCTCAAGAATATCATAGCAATCGCCGTCGGCATGGGGGACGGTCTGGGTGCCGGCGATAATACCCGCTCGGCGTTGATTACCAGGGGGCTTGCTGAAATCACGCGTCTGGGCGTCGCCATGGGTGGCAGGCCGGAAACATTCTCAGGGCTTACCGGCATGGGTGATATGATCGCGACCTGCATCAGTCCGTTGAGCCGCAATCGTCATGTTGGTGTCGAGCTTGGCAAGGGACGTCATATCGACGAAATCATCGGTGAAATGCTGATGGTGGCCGAGGGCGTCAAAAGCGCTCCGACGGTGATCGCTCTGGCCAAGAAATACGGCGTCGCGATGCCTATTGCGGAGGACGTGTTCGAAGTAACCAAAGGCAAACGCTCTGCTGCGCGCGCATTTCGCGGATTGGTGAACCAATCCGCCGGGGCCGAGTCAGACGCGGGTTGAAAACAATCCGTTTTCAGAAGGGTCGAGATGCCTCAAGCCGCCCCTGATGACGGTTGCGATATGAAAAAACTGTATCATTCCTGGATTATATTGAAGATTTTAAACCAAGTAATTCCGCTCAAATGACTCAAAGATAAGAAAATTTCCGAGTCAATTAAGCATGTTAGGCAATCTTCTCGGTTTTACTTGCGTTGAAATGGGGCATAACATAAAATTCAATACCATAGGCGGAGGATATTGTTAGGCTGAGTATCGTCAAGCACCTTTGCCATTCAGGGAGTTTAATATGGAGTTTCGCAGTCGAGCGGCCAATGATGCGAAAGACAATCTGCTGATTGAGGCGAAGGATTTGCTAATCCAGTCGGCAGCCATTCCCGATCAAGATATTTTCCACAAACAGTTCAAAGAAATCGAACTGCGTTTTGATCGTTCCGATGAGATATTCTGGTGTTACATGAACCAGAAATCACGACCGAGCTATACCTATGAATTGGGAGAGGAAATCCAGCAGGTTCAAGACTGGATTCACTCCAACTATGCGATGGACGGACCGCAAAGGTCAGATCCATTGCGCTATTTTGTCTGTGGTTCGCGCACACCCGGTATCTACAATCTTGGCGGTGATTTGAAACATTTTGCGGATTGTATCCGGCGCCGTGACCTGGGTGCATTGAAAAAATACGCCCGTACCTGTGTGCATATGCAGTATGAGAATAGTACCGGTTTTGGTGCGCCTATCATCACCATGGCTCTCGTGCAGGGGGATGCGCTGGGGGGCGGTTTCGAGCACGCGCTGGCGTTTGACATATTGGTTGCCGAGAAAAGCGCACGACTGGGGTTGCCGGAGATATTATTCAATCTCTTCCCCGGTATGGGCGCTTACAGCTTTTTGCGTCAGCGCCTGGGCCGCAAAGATACCGAGCGCTTCATCCTCGAGGGCAAATTGCACACTGCTGCGGAATTATATGACATGGGTGTTGTAGACGTATTGGCTGAAGATGGCATGGGCGAAGCGGCTATCATCGCATATACGCAGGAAAACCGCCGACGCTATCATGCAGAGCGTGCTGTCTATCGCGCCCGGAAAATCGCAAATCCGGTCAGTCTTGAAGAACTGCTCGAGATTACAGATATATGGGCCGAAACTGCGCTCTATCTGGAAGAAGCAGATGTTCGAAAGATGGAGAGACTGGCAACGGCGCAGGACCGTAGGATTCAGCGATCATTGCGAGCGGTTTGACGATCAATCGGACTAGCGGGCGTAGTTTCTACGACCATAGTTTGCTGACCATTTGAAGAACTGCGTTCCAGGCAGGATCGAATATCGGCAATCTGGCATTCGACTTTTTCCAGATATTCAAAGCGTCGATTTTTGAAATCCCGTTCGCCAATGACCTCAAGTTTTGAACATGTTTCCACGAGGATGTTTGCGCCGATATTTGCCGCTCCGCTTTTAAATGCATGGGCATGAAAGCGAAAATCGTCGACCGATTGATCGTCGATAGCTTTCCTGAATGCGGTCATGATGTCGTCGGCATCCTGCAGATAGGCATCGATAATCGATTGAACAAAAGCTTCATCTCCAATCGAAAGGAGATAGTCCAGTTGCGCCGGATCAATGGCCGGCGTTACGGGGCGGCCCTTGTTCTCGTCGAGATTGCTGACCACGCCAAGCGGGTCAGAGGCAGCACTATTTGGTGGCTGATCGGTGATATGGGCTGTTTGTGAAGTGATGACTGCGATCAATTCCTTTGCCTCAATCGGTTTTGTCATTCGCAGATCCATGCCCGCGTCGAGGCATTTCTTTTCTGTCTCTTCAGTTGAATCCGCCGTTAGACCGATAATCGGAATATGTTGTCGCGGCCCTTCTATCTGGCGCCACAATCTGCAGCATTCGATGCCTCCCATGACCGGCATGTTGACGTCCAGAAAGACAATGTCAAACGAACCGTTGTCGAGCTCTTCAAGCGCCTTTTCACCATCTACAACTACGGTTACTTCATGGCCGGCGTTGGCCAGGATAGTTTCCAGCACCATCTGGTTGGTGCGGTTGTCGTCGGCGATCAGCACCCGCACCGAGCTATGGTCGTCTGGCTGGAAATCGTCGTTGGTTTCGATCTGATGCTTCGTTCCTGATTCAGCGAAAGAACAGCCAATCTGGACTGCGCTACGAATGGCACCAAAATCGGAATTCGCGGGAAGGAGAGTCGCAAATGCGGCTCTTAGTTGGATATCCGTCAGGTTTTTCTCTTTGCCATCGGTGAACAGAACTGGAGGAAGCTTGGCTCTCCGGAACGCAGACCATAATGGCGAGTCGTCACCATGTTCGCTTGCGATGGCATTATCCAGCAGGGCAATATCGTACAGCTGTGTATCGGATCGTTCGATAATTTTTGCGATATCATCAGATTCTTCGCATTGAATATGGTCGATGACCAACTGCTGGTTATCGGTGTTGCAGATGACCGGCGCATGTTCGTTCCGGGTCAGGGACAGAATTCTTACGCTGTCGTCGTCAGAGTCATGAACGTTGGCGTGCACGGTTTCGGTCGGAAAGCACAAGGTGAACGTGCTACCGACGCCGACTTCACTGTCGACTGAAATATGCCCCCCCATTTGCGTGGCCAGCTTATTGCAAATTGCCAAGCCCAGCCCGGTTCCCCCGAACTCGCTCGCAATCGTATCATTGGCCTGATGGAAAACATCGAAAATTTTCTGATGCGCTTCCTTGGGAATACCTGGACCGGTGTCGCTCACCGACAGCCACATCTGATCATGTTCGTTGCCCGGAGCGAAGCCACATTTCAAGGTGATCGATCCCGAGCTGGTAAATTTGACCGCGTTGCTGGTCAGGTTGATGAGAATGTTGCGGATATAATCGAGTTGACCAGAGATGAGCTGGTCGCTGTTTGGTTCAGCCTGAAGGACAATTTTGAGATTTTTTTCGTCGGCCGCAATCTGCATGATTTCGCGAACTTCGGAAAGAACGTCGACAAGAGAAAATTGCTTTGGTTCAGGTAGTTCATCACGTGAATCCGTCTGGGCGAAGTTCAGCAACTGGTTGATCAGATGCAGTAAATGACGGCCGGCGGATACGCTGGTTGCGACCATTTGATGCTGTTTTTCCGGTAGCTTCATATCCAGCAGATGCGTGCCATAGCCAATGATTGCATTTAGCGGCGTCCGCAATTCATGACTGACACTCGCGAGGAACAGGCTCTTGGCTTTACTCGCCTCTTCGGCTTCTTCCTTGGCTTGGGAGATTTTGGTGATCAGTGTCGAGCAATAGGCGGGTATAACCAACAGCCCGACCAGAAGGCCGATTGATAAAGAGAGGCTGTTGCGCCAAAAATCGACAGTATAGATGGTCCATCCGAATGCGAGGGCGGCCATTACCGAGGCGAGAAAGAGCCAAGGCACGCCAAAACGAAAGCCATTGCCGAGAATGACCCAGAGCATTAGCGGATAAACAGCGGCAACACTCTCCCCGCCGATCTGGAACAGGAATGTTGCTGCACCAAAATCTGTGCAGAGGCCAATGAACCGCCGCAAACTCGAAGGCTTCCGATGAACGTGATAGGCGATTGCGATCGCGATACTGACAACGAAATAGATTCCGAAACCAATGATCAAGCCGGTGGGCGCGCTCAAGATAGCGCAAGCGGACCATGCGAGAACAATCAGAATGATCCGGTTTTTGATCATTTCATGTTCCCGATCGCGCGCTTGGCCGTCCATGCCATGGTGCGAATCCAGGTGTCGATGATGCGCTTTGGGTGCTCCGCGCGACGGTCGGGAAAACACGACGGTTAGCCTTCGGCCAATCGACCAGCTACAGGTGGTTTTTGCCCATCAAATAATTTGTGGAGATCTTCCGCCCGTTGCGGCCGTGCAATCTGAAATCCCTGGATTTCATCGCAGCCCGAAATCCGCAGCAAATCCAGCTGCGCATCATTTTCCACGCCTTCTGCGACCACACGCATATCGAGAGCATGGGCCAGATGGGCAATGGTTCCGATAATCGCACGATCGGCCGCGCTGTGTTCAATGCGCGATATGAATGTGCGATCAATTTTGAGGCAATTGGCTGGCAGATCTCGCAGATATTGCAGCGAAGAATAGCCCGTCCCAAAATCATCAATCGATATTCCCACACCATGGCTGCGTATACGCTGAAGTGTTTCCCGGACTTCCTCGTTATTATCGATCAACAGCTCTTCGGTAATCTCGATGGTGATTTTGGAAGGCTCGATGTCGTTGGCTGCGATGCTTGCCAGCAATTCTTCGCAAAGATTCTGATTTTGAAATTGGCGGGGTGAAACGTTGATGGCGACGCGGGGCAGATCAATGCCCCGATCAGCATGAGCCTTTATTTCGCGACATACTTCGCCGATTACCCAGTTGCCCATCAGATCCATAAGTCCACTGTCATCGGCAACCCGGATGAACTGGATGGGCAACAACCGGCCGCGGACAGGATGATCCCATCTGATCAATGCTTCCAACCCAACATATTCGAGCGTAGTTGCGTCGACAATTGGTTGATATTCCAATGAAAACTGGTCTTTGGCGAGCGCGTCGCGCAATTCATTTTCGAGTGCGGCATCGGCTTGCGCTATTTCGTTCATATCTTCGGAGAAGAAGCGATGGCAATTGCGGCCATTAGCCTTGGCGTCATACATCGCAAGATCCGCCATGCGCAGAACTTCTTCATATTCATCGCCATCACCGGGGATCAGGCTTACACCGATGGATGCGCTGATAACCTGACCGACGCCGCTGATCGCATATGGTTCGTTGATGGAGTTCAGAATTTTGATGCAGCGCAAGTTGAGCGAATCAATACTTTCGAACTTGTTCAAGATGATCGCAAACTCGTCGCCGCCGATGCGCGCAGCAAAATCGTCAGGACCGATGACCTTCGAAATGCGTTCCGCGACTTCTCGCAACAGCGCGTCACCACTATGATGGCCACGGGTATCGTTGATGATCTTGAACCGGTCCAGATCAAGGAGCAATAGAGCCGCCTCGCTGCCGGTTTTCTTGCAATGGTCGATGGTTGATTTGACATTCTCGGCAAGAAGCACCCGATTGGGAAGCCCGGTCAACATGTCATGCAATGCCAGGTGGGTTCTATGCTCCTCGGCAAATTTCCGGGCCGTTATGTCAACCGCCGTTGTAAGAACACCAATCGCTTCTCCTTTATGGTTGAGGAGGGGCGATTTGTTGCAATGAAAAATCAGATCGACACCGTCGCTGGTGATTTTTTCTTCATAATGGGGAATGGCAAGACCGGATTTCAGGACAAGTTCATTCCTGCGGCGGGAATTGGCGGCCAAAGCTGGTTCCAGGAATGCCGCAAAATCTGCGCCCACCATCTCATCCGGATCTTTATCGAACAAGGCGGATTGATAGGCGTTGGTAAACAGGCAGTTTCCCGAACGATCTGTTGCGTTGATCATGATCGGGATGGTGTCGATAATCTGCTCAAGCATGCTTTTGCCTGAGGGACCGTCTTTGGTTAAGGTTTCACTGACGGCGGCATGTTTCCGCTCAATTTCAGACGCACGCCTGCGCAGTGTAACTGTCTTCTTGCTTTTCGTTAGCAGGGACAATGCGCGGCTACAGAATTCGACATGCGAAACCGGGCTTTGCAGAAAATCAGTTGCGCCCGCATCGAGCGCGGCCAGCCGACATTCGCGGTCCTGATGGGCAGTGATAACAATGGCTGGAATCTCGCTGGCACCGGGCATCATACGGACTTTGCGAATAAATTCCGCACCGTTCATCTGGGGCATGCGATAGTCGACCACCATCAAATCGGCCTGATTATCATCGAGCCAATGCAATGCCTCAACAGGATCGGTATAGGTGATGGCGGAGTATTTTTCCCCCATCAACGTTACGAATTGAGCATAAATTCTCAGGTTGGTGGGCCGATCATCGACTATTAAAACGCGCGTGTTCATGTTGATAGCACTACAGGCTTATGTTCAAGATAAGGTTAACACCCAATTATGAATTTATAATGTTAGATTTCAGTGGGTTGACAGGATTTCTTTGAAATAAGGCAAAACGGCTGCTGCTTGAGGGATTATTTTCCAATCTTGAATACAAAGTTACAGGTTGTAGTTTTGTTGTACATAAATTCTTCAGGCCCATCGTTCTGATGGCGCAATCGCGGGTTGGCATAATGGGAATGATTACAATTCTCGCCACTGATGTTGCCTTTTTTTTCGACTTTCGGTTAAAGTACGCGAGCTATTTGTGGAGAGAGGGCGCAGTCTTCACAGTAGCTGTCATCAGGACGTGATCGGCGATTATCTGCTTGACCGTTGCGGTAAGTCCATTGGGGGAATATTCAATGATCCGACTGGGTTTTTTGATAATCATTTTTATTGCGTCACTTTCACCTGAGGTGGTCGAAGCCAAACGCGTTGCGCTGGTTATTGGCAATTCGGCATATGTCAACACCGGTTCGCTGTCCAATCCTGTGAATGATGCCAATATTGTCGCCGATTCTGCGCGCAAAGCAGGCTTTGATGATGTTACCGTAGCACTGGATTTGACGGTAAACAGCTTTCAGCGAGAGCTTCGCACATTTCGGGAAAAAGCCGATGGTGCAGATATTGCGATGATCTATTATGCCGGTCATGGCATCGAGGGGCAGGGGGACAATTGGCTCATTCCAATCGACGCGAAGCTCAACACCGTTGCGGGCCTTGCTGACGAAGCGATAAATCTCGATCAGATGACGGAAGCCGTTTCGGGCGCACGGATCAGAATGATTGTGCTGGATGCGTGTCGCGACAATTCATTCGGCAATGCTTGGGTTGAGGGCGCGAAGACTGTCACGCAGGGCTTGGCGGAATATGGCGCCGATGGCGTGCTCGTCATTTATGCGGCGGCATCCGGCAAAACAGCTATTGATGGCAGCGGATTCAATTCTCCCTTCGCGGTATCTCTGGCGAAGCGTCTGCCGCAACCCGATCTTCCGATACAGATGCTGGCCGGGATCGTGCGTGACGATGTGCTGGCGGCAACTGGTGGCAACCAGCGTCCCTTTATGAGCGCCAAAATCACCGGTACACCCGTCTATCTTGTGCAGGCGTCAACGGCGGAAACAAGTCCCGCTGGTTCGCCGCTTCCGGGTGCCGGTCCGGCAGCCCCGACGCCAGAGACTCGCGCAGTCATCCCGGTTTCTCTGCCGCCCAGTGAGCCAGAACGGTCTACGACCCCCGCGGATGCCGGTTTGAGGTCCGAGGCTGATCTGGCTTATGTGCCGCCAGCGAAGATCGAACCGGCCTTGCCGGCGCTGCCGCCAACACCGCAATTACCCGCGGAAGGCTATCCGGATTGCCGGGAAAACTATCAGGTTTTCGTCATGCCATTCGACAAAGCCGAAGACATTAACCAGTGCACGATCAAGCTGGATAGCTATTATAGGGAAATATTGACGCCGTTTCGCGAGCGGATGATCGAACATCAAAATGCTATCTCCCAACTTTATATCGAAAAAGTCGGCGGTAATGAGCAATATTCACCCAAAAGCCAGAAACGCTTTTACGAGATGATGATGAAGGAACACGCGGCTTCGGATCCCGCAGGAGTCAATCTGGCTGCCTATCGGACGGCCGAAGCGCGATATCAGACGGATCGCGAATATCTGCAGGACCGCTATTGTTTCAACACCGGATGTGACGGCTATCCGGTACCCGAGTTTGACGTAGAGCTGGCGCTCGCACAACCGAAGCTACGAATGGATCGATCCGCCGGCTTGCAGGAAGGTTCCGGGCAAATCGCCAGCGTAGACGATCCTGTGGAGAACCGGAAAAAGACCAGCAAAAAAGACAGGAAGAAGAAAAGGAAATCCGGTCCCCAAAAATGCAAGGGGGCGAAATCCGGAGGTGGGCTGATTGGCGGTTTGCTGGGCGGCGTTATCGGGGATGCAGCTGGACTGGGCAATGTGGGAACATTGATCGCTGGTGGAGTGGGCGCTGTCATTGGCGCAGAGATCGCCTGCCAGCTTGACCAGGAGGAACAGGAAAAGGCAGCCGAAGCCACGATGGCAATCGTCGAGAAGGAAGAGGTGGGCGCGGTCGCGACATGGCAGAGCCCGACCCGTGCCGATGTTTCGGGTTCTTCTACCATCACTGCGCTGACGTCTGAACCGGATGGACGGAGATGTCTCAGCATCACCGATATCGCCATCATCGATGGCGAGGAAACAAAAATAGCCAAGCAAATGTGCCGCGGTCCCGGAGAGACAAATTATTCCCTGATGGCGTAATTTGGCGGAAATGCCCCATGATATTGCATTTCACGCTTACTAATCACTGGTCGGGAAGAGAGGATTCGAACCTCCGGCCCCTGCGTCCCGAACGCAGTACTCTACCAGGCTGAGCTACTTCCCGATCCGTTCACTTGTTTCAATGTGAGGGATGCGATGGGCATATTATATGCCAGTCTGATTAGTGGTTCAAGCCATCGCCAAAATAACTTATGCAATGCCATCGGGGTTTTGAGTTAGCCGGATTCGGTTGAGGATATGACCAGAGCGGTCTAGCGTTTGCAGAACATTTGGTTGGAGAATGATGGTTTGATTCCCGGACAACATTATGAACAGCAATATCTCGATCTGATGCGCCAGATCTGGGCGGAGGGAGATGAGCGTATTGATCGTACCGGAGTGGGTACGCGCGCCATTTTTGGCGCGACGATGCGTTTTGACCTCGGGGATGATGCGATCCCGCTGCTGACGACCAAGCGTGTGTTCTGGAAAACGGCGGCCCGCGAGATGCTCTGGTTTCTCACCGGTGATACCAATATTCGCGCATTGGTGAAGCAGAATGTCCATATCTGGACTGACTGGCCGCTCGACAAATATCGCAAGGAAACCGGCGAACAACTGGATCGGGATGGGTTTGAACAGCGGATCATCGAAGATGATGTTTTCGCTGCGAAATGGGGCGATCTTGGCCCGGTCTATGGCAAGCAATGGGTCGACTGGCCGCGTTACACACCGGCAGGCGAGGGGCTCTATCGCCGGGAAAAACGGGGCATCAACCAGATTGAATTATTGATCGACGGGATCAGGAACAACCCCGGTTCGCGGCGCCATATTTTTACCGGCTGGAATGTTGCCGAACTGGACCAGATGGCATTGCCGCCCTGTCACAAGACCTATCAGTTTTACGTCTCCGGCGGGAAACTGTCGGGGCTGCTCTATCAACGCAGTTGCGACCTTGGTCTCGGTTTTGCGTTCAATGTGTTCTCGGCCGCGCTGTTGATCCGGATGATTGCCCAGCAGTGTGACCTTGAACCGGGGGAACTCGTCTGGAATGGCGGCGATGTGCATCTCTACCTCAATCACGCCGATCTTGTCGAAGAGCAGATTAGGCGGACGCCTTCGGGCGCTCCCAAGCTGAAAATTCAGCGCAAGCCGGATTCTATTTTTGATTATCAAATCGGCGATTTCGCCGTGGAGGATTACGCTCCGCAATCCCATATCGCTGCGCCGGTTGCTGTTTAAGGTTCCACTCTCGAATCTGCGTCACGACTGCGTGTTTCAGTCGCGGCACAATCTAGTCTTGGGATTTTATTTCCGGGTAGCAATATATACTTCTAGTAAAATATGATACTAAAGTGTCTCTACGCGAGTCGTGTGTTCCGTTTTTGAGTAGTGAAGGAGTAGTCCAGCCAACTCTTAGGGGAGAGCATAGAATGTCACTTCGTTCCATCAATCGTTCACTATTGGTCACGGTATCTTCAGCAACCTGCTTAGCAAGTTTGTCGGCAGCGGCCCATGCACAAACCGGGCCCACCATGGTTGAAGATGCTCCAGCTATTGTCATTCGCGATGATCTGACTTTGAATGATCCTCCTCCGGTCGGTGTTCTTGACAATATCGTGGATGTCACCGGTGTTGGACAGATGACCGTAAGGCCTGATCAGAACACGACCTCGCTCGGTCTTTGTACCGGTACGCTGATCAATCCCCGGACCGTTATCTTTGCGGCTCACTGCGTCAACGATCAAGCTGCCGACTCATATGGTTTCGCGACAGGAGGAACGGCGATTGCCTTCGGATTCAGCGCGGACAATCTCCCGGCAGTTCGCCGATGGGTAGGACTTGATGGCGGTATCGCAAACCAGACCGACGTAGATTTCAACATCTATAATGTCGAGCAAGTCTGGTATGATGAACGTTCTCTTGCGACCGGTTTTCTTGAGGCGGATGTCGCGCTGGCAACGCTTGATACCCATGCCGATGGCGTTCCAACCTGGACTATGTTGTTCTCACCATTAACGGCTGAAACACATGGCATCATCAACGGGTACGGAGCGAGGGGGCTAGGGTCCAACGGGGCCAATCTCGGTATTGATTTCCGTCGGCGTATTGCAGAGAATATGATTTCGTCCGCAAGCTCGCTGAATGACAGAAATAATTTCCTCTTCGGCCCGGATGATTACGGATTGCCGCAGACGCTGTATAATACAGATTTTGATAGCCCGGCCGGTCAGGATGCCTTTGATGACACAAATGGCATGTTCGATTTTGACCTCTATGACGGGGCTGCATTGCCGCGAGAAGGCACCACTGCAGGCGGTGATTCCGGTAGCGCATTGGTCGCCGATGAGCTTTTCGACACGCCGGTGATCACAGCGGTATTGTCTGGCGGTTCGAGGTTTTTCGGCAATGATCCGAACGACCCGCTGACGTTCCAGCCATTCTCATCCTATGGAACGCAAAGCTTCTATCAGCCCCTCTATCTGTTCTGGGACCAGATCGTGGCAAATAACAGCTATGTTTACGCGTCCAGCCGTCCGGGCAGTCGCGACTGGTTAAACCCGCATCATTGGGTACAGGATATGGATCCCAATTACGGCATTGAGGTTGATGGTGAACTCGTCAACGCACTCCCGGGATTTGAGGCACCGGGCGTGACCGGCGACACACCGAAATTTGGCAATATCTGCTTCCTGGACGACTGCCTCGATCTGTCGACCATAAGTGCGGAATTTGATGAAGGAACGCCGAATAGCGTCTTCATCGAAGGTGGGCCAGGTAGCCGGCACTTCGTCCCCGATAACGTCGTTGCTGATCCGTCGGCCGATATTCGCGCACGCTATTATGAAGTAACGCTCGCGGCCCACGGAACCACCAGATTGCGTGATGATGTCACCATTGACCGGTTGAACCTTCAGGGCGCAGCACGGCTTGATATCCGCAGCGGCGGAAATCTGAAAGTCTGGGGTGATTATACCCAGACTGGCGGGTGGCTGGACCTTGACGGTAGCCTCACAACCGGCGAAGCTTTCTTTGGGACAGGGCTGCTGACCGGTAATGGCTTTTTTGATCCGACATTCCTGACTTCGGTCAACGGTTCTATTGCTCCTGGCAGTGGTTTCGGGGATACCGGGACATTGACGATCGCGGGTGACGTCATCCTGGCTTCCGGAACATTGTCCCTTTTTGATGTTAATCGATACGGTAATGATCAGTTGGCGGTGGTCGGTGATGCCGACAATCCCGGGATCATTTCCTTGGGCGGTACAGCGGCGGTGATCAATGCATTTGGTCGCAGGAGTGCCCGCTATGGTCAGACTTTCGAGATCATCACGGCGGAAGGTGGCGTCGAAAATACCTTTGACAATGTGGTGGGCAGGATCGGTGTTCTCTATCCGGAGCTGAGCTACGGTTCGAATAATGTTATCGCGAGGATGCGGGTTATCCGTTTCTCGGATTTCTTCCGGAGCAGCGGTATTACCAACCCGTTCTCACTGGCGTTCGGCAATGCTTTGGACAGTGTGCGCGGTCACTCCTATACCGATCTCGCCAATGTCTACGGTTTGATCGATGTTATGGAAGCTCCTGAATTGAATGCGACCTTCCAGAGCCTGTCCGCCTCGCAAGCCGGCCGGACAACCACTTTGGATGAAAGGCAAAGCTCGACGATGCGGACTTTGGTTTCGGATCGCCTGTCATTGCTCGGTTCCGAGCAGGGCGTTGCGGGCAAAATCCAGATTGTGGGTGCGCCTGAGGTTTTCGATAGCCGCCGTCAGATGATCGGCAGCACCGCTTCGCAAATCAGTTTTGCCAAAAATTATCAGTCTTCCAGTTGGGACGCCGTGGCACTGCCCGAAAATATGAGCGGTTTCATGTCTGCCGGATTTCAGCAGTCATCGCTGGCATTCTCGGGCAATAATAGCGGGGTAGAACAGGGTAGCTGGCATATCGCAATGGGTCTGGAATTTGGTCTTGATGATCGCTCAACTTTCGGGACCGCCTTCGGTTACGCCAATGGCGTGCAGGAGGTTGGCGGCAGTGTGGCCAATGTGGAAACGAACCAGGCGTCGGTTTACGGCAATTATCGCCTGGGTGGAAATTTCTACATCGGTGGTCAGGCCTCCATGTCTTATTCGCAGATCGACTCCAACAGCCGGATCACGGCGGGGCTTTCATCCAGCAACCTGAATACCGATTCTCTGGCGTTTGCGAGCGAGGTCGAAGCCGGCTATAATATTGATGTCGATGGTTTGATGCTGACGCCCCGGGCGAGCATTGGTTATTCATCCTATAATGTTGCGGGTTTCCGCGACAGCGCCGGTAGTCTGGCGCTGGCGGTGGATGAGATCAGCCGTTCGGGTCTGGAGGCCAAGGTCGGCTTGAAAATATCGGGCAGCACCAAATTGAGCTTTGCATCGGGATGGTCGTTCCAGCCCGCAATGAAGCTTGACTATGTGAACCGGATTTCCGGGAATGACACGAACTTCCGGGTTCGCTTCCTCGATGCCGAAAATGTATCACTGCTATTGCCGATCGGTTTGCAGGATTCCTCCTATGGAGAGATCAAGGGCGGATTCAGCTTCAGGAAGGGCGATCTGAGCTTTGGTGCTGCGGTCGAAAGCCGGCTGGGGCAACAAATCTATCGTGATGATCGCGCGATGATGAACATGGCTCTGCGCTTCTAAATATTGAGATCTTTCAGGATAACAGGAAAGGGGGGCATTAAATTGCTCCCCTTTTTTTATGCCTCAGCATAGGACAGAGACATTGACCTTTATGTGAAGATGAAATAATATAACAACCGATTGAAATAAATATTGCGCTGCAACGTTGCGGTGCAGCAGGAGAGTTTGGATGGTTGATGACAAACGCAAAAGCAATTTGCCGCCCCTGACTTTGCACATTCCCGAACCCAAATTCCGTCCGGGTGATGTGGTAGACTATAGTGATCTCGACATCCCTCAAGCCGGTGCGCAGGCACGACCGGACATTAATACCGCGCCGAAGGATATGCGGGATATGGTCGATGACATGATCCGCGTGCTGGATGATGACCATAAAGCTGTGGGGCCCTGGGACCCCAAGCTGGATGACGAAATATTACTCAAAATGCTCCGCACGATGGTGCAGGTGCGCACCTTTGATGACCGACTCCATCGCCAGCAGCGCCAGGGCAAGACTAGCTTCTACATGAAATGTACAGGCGAGGAGGCGACATCGGTTGCCGCTGCAATGGCCTTGGATGCAGACGATATGTGCTTTCCGAGCTATCGACAGCAAGGCATATTGTTCGTTCGCGGCTATCCGATGATCGAGATGGTCAACCAGATTTTCTCGAACAAGGCGGACAAGCTCAAAGGCCGCCAGCTGCCGATCATGTATAGCTCGCGCGAGCTGAATTTCTTCACCGTGTCGGGCAATCTGACCACGCAATATCCGCAAGCAGTGGGTTGGGCGATGGCTAGCGCCAGCAAGGGCGACAGCCGGATTGCCGCCGCATGGTGCGGCGAGGGATCGACCGCCGAGGGTGATTTCCACGCGGCGATGACCTTCGCCGGGGTATATAACGCTCCGGTGATCATGAATGTGGTCAACAACCAGTGGGCGATATCCTCCTTTTCCGGCTTTGCGGGTGCCGAGCGGGCGACCTTTGCCGCACGCGGTGCCGGCTATGGCATCGCCGCGCTGCGGGTTGATGGCAATGATCCGCTAGCGGTCTATGCGGCGACAAGCTGGGCGGCGGAACGGGCGCGGACCAATCAGGGGCCAACCCTGATCGAGCATTTCACCTATCGCGCCGAAGCCCATAGCACGTCCGATGATCCGACCGCCTATCGCAGCGCGCAGGAGCGGGAGGAATGGCCGCTCGGTGATCCGATCAACCGGCTGAACAAGCATCTGATCCAGCGCGGCGTGTGGAGCGATGAGCAACAGGAGCAGCTCGACGCGGAATGTCTTGCAGCGGTCAAGGAAGCGGTGACCGAAGCGGCCAAGAACGGCATATTGGGCCATGGTCTGCACCAACCGTTTGAAACCATGTTTCAGGATGTGTTCGAGGAAATGCCCTGGCATCTCAAGGAACAAGCCGAACAGGCCAACAAGGAACGGGAAATCAAATGGCCGTCATGAATATGATAGAGGCTATCAACAGCGGCCTCGAAACGATGATGGAGCGCGACGAAAATGTTGTGATCATGGGCGAAGATGTCGGCTATTTCGGCGGGGTTTTTCGCGCGACCGCCGGCCTTCAGGAAAAATTCGGCAAGACCCGCTGTTTCGATACGCCGATCTCCGAATGCGGCATCATCGGTGCGGCGGTGGGCATGTGCGCTTATGGATTGCGCCCGGTGCCGGAAATCCAGTTCGCGGATTATATCTATCCGGGAATGGACCAGCTGATCTCGGAAGCGGCGCGGCTGCGCTACCGTTCGGCGGCTGAATTTACCGCGCCGATGACCGTCCGTTCACCGGTTGGTGGCGGTATTTTTGGCGGGCAGACGCATAGCCAGTCTCCGGAGGCCATGTTTACCCATGTTTCGGGCCTGAAAACGGTCATTCCGTCAACGCCGTATGACGCCAAGGGGCTGTTGATTGCCTCGATCGAGGACAATGATCCGGTGCTCTTTCTCGAGCCCAAGCGGATCTACAATGGTCCGTTCACCGGCTATTATGACAATCCGGTCTCGCCTTGGTCGAAATTTGCCGAGTCCGAAGTGCCGGAGGGCCATTATACCGTGCCGCTCGGCAAGGCGAAGATCGTGCGCGAAGGCGATGCGGTGACGGTACTGACTTATGGCACGATGGTGCATGTCGCCAAGGCGGTGGTCGAGGAACATGGCATCAACGCCGAGGTAATCGATCTGCGCACTCTGGTGCCAGTCGATATCGAGACGATCGAAAAGTCGGTCAAGAAAACCGGCCGCTGCCTGATCTTGCACGAAGCAACCCGGACCAGCGGCTTCGGTGCGGAGTTGTCCGCGCTTGTGCAGGAACGCTGTTTCTATCATCTTGAAGCACCGATTGAACGGGTGACCGGATTTGACACGCCCTATCCGCACAGCCTGGAATGGGCCTATTTTCCGGGTCCGGTCCGGATCGGCGAAGCGTTGGAAAAGATTGTCAGGGATTTGAAATCATGAGCAAATATATATTCAACCTGCCGGATATTGGCGAGGGTATTGCCGAGGCGGAAATCGTCAAATGGCATATCAAGATCGGCGATGTCGTGGCCGAAGATGACCAGATTGCCGACGTCATGACCGACAAGGCGACGGTCGAGATGGAAGCACCGGTTTCGGGCAAGATCATTGGCCTGGCCGGTGAAGAAGGCGACATTATCGCGATTGGTTCGATGCTGGTGGAGATCGAGGTCGAGGGTGACGTTGACGCCGATAAATTGGAAGATTTGGAAGCATCCAGCGCGGTTCCGGATGAGGCCGCTCAGGCCGATATTGACGTCGTGCCGTCAGAGCAAGTCATTGATAAAAAAGGAAGTATTTCGGATATTCCAACAAGTCCAGTTGTTCAGAAAGAGTCTGAAGAGTCTTCTGCCGCTCCAACAAGGCTTGACGCCATGCCCGCCCGGAATGAACAACCGAAATCGCTCGCTACGCCTGCCGTTCGCAAGCGGGCCGCCGATCTCGGTGTCGACCTGAGCGAGGTCAAGGCGCAGGGCGAGCATATCCGGCACAGCGATCTTGACGCCTATCTCAACTATGGTGCGGGGCAGGGCTATCGTCCGTCCGGTGCCGTGCAGAAACGTGACGACGAGACGATCAAAGTTATCGGAATGCGGCGCAAAATCGCGCAGAATATGGCAGATTCGAAACGAAATATCCCGCATTTCTCCTATGTCGACGAAATTGACATGACCGAGATCGAGGATATGCGCGGCGACCTCAACGCCAATCGCGGCGAGCGGGCGAAGTTGACGATCCTTCCGCTGATGATCGCGGCGATCTGCAAGGCCCTGCGCGATTTTCCGATGCTGAATGCGACCTATGATGATGAGGCCGGCTTTGTCACCCGCCATGGCGCCGTCCATCTTGGCATGGCGACCCAGACCAATCAGGGGCTGATGGTGCCGGTTCTGCGCAATGCCCAGGACATGAATGTCTGGCAACTGGCGTCTGAAATAGCCCGTCTGGCAAGCGCGGCGCGCGACGGCACGGCGACGGCAAAAGAGCTGACGGGGTCCACCCTGACGCTGACATCGCTGGGCCCGTTGGGCGGTATCGCGACGACGCCGGTGATCAACCGTCCGGAAGTGGCGATCATCGGTCCGAACAAGATTGTCGAACGGCCGATGATCATCGACGGCGAAATTCATGCGCGGAAGCTGATGAATCTGTCGATTTCGTGCGATCACCGTGTGGTCGACGGCTATGATGCCGCCAGCTATGTGCAGGCGCTGAAACATCTGCTCGAAACGCCGGTGCTGCTGTTCGCGGATTGAAGAGGGCGGGGAGCTACCGTTCGTCCTGAGCTTGTCGAAGGACAGCGCGCGCCGATAGGTGCACTTCGACAGGCTCAGTGCGAACGGAAAGAGGCAATTGCAATTATTCTCCCTCAGGGGAGAAGGGAAAGCGATACGTCGTGAACCCTTAAAGACCGAGGCTGCCTAGCGTTTCCTGATCGAATTTCAGGCGGAAGGTGATGAACGGGCCGTCTCTGGTGTAGCGGCTCTCTTCAAAGTCGCGATCCGCGAAACCGGCGACATTATAGCCGACCGAAATATAGCCATTCTTGAACGGCGTGACGCCGATGCTCGGCCCGCCGGAATAAGCGATGCTGTCAAAACCATTGCCGATGCGCGCCGTGGCCTGACCGCCGACATCGATCGTGTCGGACAGGTCGAACTTGATGTCGGCGCCGACGACATTGCTCCAGCCCTCGACATCATCTTGCCCAAACCGGTCAAACACATAGCGGCTGCCCCAGAAGAAGCCATATTCGCCCGCTTCGGTGAACAGGCCGTTGGCGGCATCAACCGGCGTGTAGTTCACGCTCAGGCTGTTGATAATTCTACGCGAAGTCACATCTCCATCGACGAGAAGCAGAGCGCCGCCGATCGGACCGGATGTGCCGGAAACGGCATTGCGTACGCTATCTTCGCGGAACTCGAGTTTTGCGAGCCAAGACCATTGGCTGTCGGCAGGACGGTGGGCCCAGCTGGCTTCCGCTTCGATGACCCTTGTGCTAACCCCGGTTTCGTCCTCCGCGACAAAGATGCTGGCGAGCGCGCCGAGAGCGCTGCCTTCGCTGATCTGTTTGAGGAGCGCTGTGGTAAAGCCATAGCGTTCACTGATGTCGCCGTCGCGATATTCGGCGCGGCCGTTCCAGCTCCAGTCGTCATGACGGAAGGTGAAGCCCGCGGTGACCGCCAGAAAATCTTCGGTCAGCGTTGTGTCATTGCCCAGAAAACCACCGGAAGCGACCGGTTGTTCTTCATTGATAACGTCTGCGCGATCAAAGCCGCTGACGGTCTCGTTGCCGTCCAGCGAGAAGTCGATCGTCCACTTGTCGTCGAGCGGAATGCTCTGCGTCAGGCCATAGGCGGCAAAGGTGCGCGGGCCATATTCGGTGATTTCCTGCTGGTTCATGCTGCTGACGATGCGTCCGCCATCCCAGGGCGTCACATCGACGCCGATCCGGGCTGTCCGCGCATCGATATTCTCGCCATCGGCAATTTCATAAGTGCCGATGATCTTGATATCTTTTGCGATCGCATAGCGGGCCGAGAAGCTGTGCCGCGCCGGGAAATCGATGCTTTCGTCCTGACCGCCCAAAGCAAATTCGGTTTGCGCGTCCAGCTCCAGCTTGCCGTCAAACAGCCGCTGGGTCGCGCCGAGACGGACAAGCGTGGATTCGTTCACGCTACCATCGGATAGCCGGTCATTGGCATAGACCATGCCGGCGCGGAACGACCTGTCCTTCGTGCGATATTCCAGTTCCGCGGTACCGGCACGGCGGCGGGCACCCGACGTCAGGAAATCTTCCTGATAGCTGGTGACCGCGAGCGAAAGATTCTCCCGAATGCGTACCCGGCCGTCGATCCCGAATTTCCGGGTGCCGGTTTCGGCGGCGTTGAGCTGGCCCAGACCATAGCCAGTCGCCTGACGCCGGACATAGGCGAGCAGATCGAATTTCGAACCGTGATGCTCGGCTTCGACCAGCCAGGCGGTGGCGGCTTGCCCGCTGTTCGTCGCGGTGACCGCTTTCGCTTCATTGTCGGTGACAGCGAGTTCCGCGCGGAATTCGGTTCTGACGTCGGACCGATAGCGGACATCAACGCCGAGCAGGTCGGTTTTCACGATTTCGTCCTCGTCATGCACGGCGGTCGCGCCGATTTTCAGTTTCCGGTCGGCGGTCTGGTAGGTGGCGCGGCCACCGGCGTTGAGATTGCGGCCGCCAATGCCGAGAACTTCATATTCGGCGATGATGAACTGCGGATCGAGCCCGCTGCTGCGGCTGAGAATCGGTTCGCGGAAGCGCAAGGTGCCGGCAAGATAGTCGATGTCATAATCGATATGCCGGGTCAGTTCGCGCTGCTCGATGATCTGGTCCGAACGCAAGCGGTTGCGCGTTTCCAGCATGATCCGTTCGCTGTTTGCCAGGATATCCCGTGCGGCGAGCGCATAGGGGCCGGACAGACCGTTGCCCTGAATCTCTTCGCGGCGATATTGGTTGGGCGAGTCCGCGCCAAAGGCGTTGAGATGGACCTGATCGCTTTTATATTCCGCCTTGATGCCGTTGAAAGCGCGCTGATATCGGGCCAGTTCGGGCTCGCTGATGCCGGTTTCATAATCACCGAACAGCGCATAAAATTGCGGCCGTTCGAGCTTGAGATAGAGGCGGCGGACCGAAGCGGCGTCATAGCGTTGCTCGCTGCGATCGGCGTAAACGGTATAATAGCGGCGCGGATCGATCACGCCCTGAAAACTGGTCTCGTCTTCCTGTTTGTCGCTGTCATAGGCGAGGGTCATCAACCATTTTCCGGTCACGCGGCCCTTGGCATAAAGCGCGATCCGGCCATCGACGTTGATATTGTCCTCATCCTCGACCAGATCCTCGAGCCGTTCGTCCAGCGTGTTGAAGCCAAGCGTACCCGCGGCAAAGCCGACAACGGTCCAGGGACGGTCACCCGGATCAAGCCAAGTCTCGATACGCTGGGTCCGTTCCACTTCGCCATCGCGGAAGGGGAAGGAAATACTGAGCGAACCGGAAGCCGTGGTCGGTGCCAACTCGATATAGGCGATGCCTTCCTCGCCCTCGACCCGCCATACCGGCGCACCCCGTTCGAGACCGGCGAGCTGGTTGGCCTGCTGGGCATCGATTTCAATCGCCGGTGCATAAGGCGCAGGGACGCTGAAGTCGCCGACCATTCCGTTGCGGGCAGGCTTGCCGGTGCGATCGGTCAGCCGCACCGCTATCACCGGACGCGTAACCCCATCGGCGATCAGGACCGACCTGTCCTTGAGCAATTGTGCGTTCAGCGGACTGCCGGCATAATGGACCTTGCGTTCCAATTGCTGGACGAGCGCGCCATTCTGATCAACCACCCGTGCCACGAAGACATTTGTCCGCTCTTCGATTTCTATGCCGCGCCAGGTGCTCACCCGGATTTTTCCGTCCGCGCTCTTTTTCGTTCCGTCAAAGGCAAGGGGATTAACCGGCTTGCCGTTGACCGCCAATTCGACCTTCTGGCCAGCAAGATGCTTGACCGCGACGCGCAATGCCTTGACGCGCGGATTATGGTCTGCCTCGGGGAAGAGCCACGCGATGCCGGACTCCTGACCACTTAACCAGTCCTGACCGGCTCCGGCCGCTTCCGGGTCAGACAGAACCGCTGGCTTGTTATAGCTATATTTCTCGCTGACTTCTCTCGGCGCAACGGTTTTTGCCCGGAAATCCGCGCGTTTCAGTGCGCCGCCACGGCCTTCGACAAAGCGGGAGATGTTGCTGCCGGCGGTCCGGGTGTTCCGCGCGCAGTCGACCGGCGCGAGATCGGCGGGGAAGGTGGACGGATCGACCTGAACCACATGCAGGCCGGGTTTCAGCCCTTCAAAATGATAACGACCGTCGCTGTCGGTGACCGTATAGGTCCCGTCCTGTAAAATCACGCGCACCCCGCCAATTCCTGCGGCTTGTTCGGGGTCGGTCGAGCAGCCGCCGTCGGTAATCCGGCCGATCAGCGTGAACCGTTCGGAAATACCGTCGCGTTCCACGCGAACCAGCGCATCAACGACCGGACTGGTCGCACCGCGATCATCGCTTGCCGAGGCGAGATTGAGCGCGTCGCCCGGCTGTGCATCCTGACGCACTTCCGCGATATAGGTCAGCAGACCGGATCCTGCGGGGGAAAGGGGTGGTATTTCGACGCTAAAGTCCCGACCATTGGGTTGAACAGCGGCCGTGATCAGATCGCCATTATAGCGGATCGTGCCGGTTTTCAGGCGCATGGCAGCCGGTAACTGGTCAGAGATCGTGATCTGGCCGGTGTTGCGATCAGCATCGCTATTCTGCACCGTGACTCGATATTGCACGGCGTCTCCCGGCACGGCTTGTGCGGTGGAGGCGGCTTTGGTGATCGCCAATGCTGCTCCCGGCCTGTCCAGCGGTACATCGACACGCACCGGAGCCGGGTCATTCAGGATTATCACTCCACCATAGGAGCCATCGACAATGGTGAAGGGCATTCCGTCGGTCCGCCGCAAGGATGCGAGTTGCTGGGGCGTGGAGGCCGATGGGAAGCTGTAGGGCTGCGGGGGCTCGACCAGCAGGCGGTAGCGCCCCGCCCGTGCGAACGGGAAGCGATAAAAGCCTTCGGTGAAATTATAGACGGTGCCGCCGCTATCGGTCACCGTGCTGCCGCTAATCACCGTGCTGGGAAAGGTCGATACGCCGTCATCACCGAAAACTTCGGCCGGTTGTCCGGTTGCATCATCGATCAGGGTAACCCGCGTTCCCGATACTGGCGCCCCATCGCCGCTGTCGAAAGTCTCTCCAAAGGGATCGATCAATATTCCCAGAGCCACCTTGCCCAGCGGATTTCCCGCCATCTCGTCAATCGCAACATCCAGCGTATCGCCGGGATGGACCGACAGTCTGCAATCACCCTGCACCGGATCGGGTGGTATTGCGGCGGTGTTGATCATCCCGACAAAGCGGGATGTATTGGGGCCGGTTTCCGCAATCAGGATCAGTTCGCGGTCGCCTGCAGGCGTCGAGAGGACGATTTCGAAACTGTCGACCGATAGCGGGTTCAAATTCTTGCCCGGCGCCAGAATGGACACAATCAGCGGCGCGCCAGCGCGGATTTTGTCGGTCGGCGTGATCGATCCCGGATTCATAGGCGTTCCGGCAAAGACCCCGTGCAGTTCGACCGGTATACTGCCTGCCGAACCGCGGCACATCGTACCCGGAATGGGCACTTGTTCGGCGCCCGGCGGGTCACTGAACTGAAAGGTGGTGATCTCTGGCGGGGCGTCGGGCGCGGGAACGACCTGGATGTCGACCCGGTTGGAGGGTTTCTGCAGCCTTTGGCCACCTATATCCCATTCCGCCTGCGCAACATTGCTGATCAGCGGCAGATTTCCGGCAAGCGGCTGCTCCCCGGCAAACGCGGGTTGTACAAGTGCCACACCGGCAGACACGGTCAATGCGCCTGCAGCAAAGGCCAGACCGATTGGCCTGAAAAAGGTGGTAAAGATACCCACAGCGATGAATGAAACCTGGCGGCAAACCGGAAAACACCGGTTTGCCGCTCTGTTTCAAGATGCCTAGTCGACCGTTACACGGAAGATCAGGGTTTCTGTATCGCCCGAGGCTACCGTGCCAAGGTTGCCGGTAACGGCGCCACCGGATTCCGCACCGGTGCCTCCGCCATCAGCGTTGCAGACGGATCCCGTCACCGTTCCTTCGGTTACCACGCCAATGAGCCCCGGAACCGTGGCTGGTCCGGTGACCAGCGAGTCGTAATAGGTCAGGTTGGCCGGAATCGTATCCGATATCGCAACGCTTGTTGCGTCCGCACCACCAGAAGCATTTGCCACTGCGATGCAATATTCCAGAACGGCACCCGGTATGGCTTTGGGATTGGTGCTTCCGTTGATCGGGTCCCACAGCACCGTGCTGGTCTTGGTTACGGTAATATCAGCGGCAGCCACTTCGTAGCGATCTGTGTCACTGTGATAGCCATCGCCTGCGACATCACCGGTTCCCGTGCCAGCGCCGTCGGCGAAGACGTTCTGGACAGTCGCGGCGTCATCCGCATCACCCGAGTCATTGCTAAAGGCCAGGCCGGTTGCCGAATCGGCGGCCTGGCCGATCAGGACGAGATCAGCAACATCGCCGGTCACGACGGTGCCCGGGATATTGGCGACAGCGTGCACGACAACCGTTTCATCTTCGGCCAAATTGTCGATCGATGTAATGATCGTGTCGCCGGCATCATAAACCCCGTCGCCATCATCAAGATAATAGGTGACCGTGCCGGTGACGTTGAAATCATCGCCGCCGAGCTGTTCCGAGGTCAGCAACACGTCAATCGTGTCATTGGTCTGGTTGCTGACCGTGTAGGTCACGGCTTGCTGTGTTGAGCCTGGCGCGACGGAGGTGTTCACCGCGTCGCTTTTGGTCACGACAAGGTTGACGATCCTGTCGACCACGAATGTGTCGCTGTCGGTTTCTGCGGTCTGAGCCGTCCCCCCCACATTGAACGCAACGCTTACGTTGTTGGTAATGCTCGTGCCGGCATCAGTGCCCAAATCTGCAGCGAACGCCGGCTTTACACCGAGCGCCGCTACAGAAATGGTACTAGTGGCAACGAGAAGTTTCAGTATACTGGTCATAACTGTCTCCTGTTTCACTTATTTGGACTGCCTAACCCCGCGACAATCCGGTGCGGTCGCGATTATTTCACAGTGCCGCGGAAAATTAATTTTCCCCCGGATCCTGCAGAAAGAGCACGATTGAATTTCCATTTTACGTGAGTCACATCAGTCATGAGGGCAGGGCGGGTTTCGCCATTTTCCCTCGCGTAGGTGAGAGCCGAGAGCGGCCCCCATGTTTTGCCTCCGTCAACGGAGACAATTTCAGTGCCATCAGACGTTCCATTGAACGCCACCGCTTTAGGCAGCGGGTTGGTGACAGAGAAATCCGAAGCCGGCGTGCTGCCGACATTTTTATATTTGACGACGAACACAAGATTGTCGCCGGGAATCACGGTTTTTGGCTGCTCGAGAACCAGAGCGGTCGTGCCGTTCGGCTTTGCGACCTTGCGCTCGATATAGACATCGCTCGACAGGCTGACATTGTTGGCCGCCATGGCGGTGCCAGGAACGATCAGTGCTATGGCAAGGAAAAATCTCTTAAACATGTGGCTGTCCCCCTGAAAATTATCAGTCGATGGTTACTTGAAAGGTGATGGTGCGCGTCTGTCCGCCCGGAACCGTCCCCAGGGCCACGACAATCGCACTGCCATCGAAAGCGCCCGCGTCGGCATCGCCCGGTGCGTCGGTCAGTGCCGCGCCTTCCAGCGTGATGCTCCCGGCATTATATGTCGTGTCAGCGGGTATATCGTCGGTGATCGCCAGATTGGTCAGATTGCCGGTGCCGGTTGTTGTTGCAACCAGCTGATAACGGATAACCGCACCCGGTACGGCTTCTGTTCCGCCAAACGGATCGATGATCGTCGCGCTTTTGACCAAAGTGATCTCTGCCGCCTCGATTACGAAAAAGCCGCTGGCTTCGTCGCTCGCGCCGGTTGAACCAACGACCGCGTCGCCGCCGCCATCGCCCTGGCCGGCGAATATATCGCCCGGCGTACCGCTACCGGTCTTGGCCACCGCAGAAAGTTCGATTTCGGCGCGATCGGCATCGCCGGCGGATGCGGGAATGGTGGAAAGGATGAAAACGGTGACGCTTTCATCGGGCGCTAGCACCGGGTCATTGGTGCCGGGCGAGTAAATGGTGTCGACGCCCGGATCGTAAACCCCGTTGCCATTGGTATCGAGAATGATCTGTTCGAATGTCGTATCAAATTCATCGCCAGGCTTCGCCGTATCTGCCGATAGCGTGAATGCCTCTGACCCGTTTCCGGTGTTGGTGACCTGATAAGTGGTCGCCTGTCCGGTCAATCCGGGCGAAGTGGCGACATCGCCGGGGTCGCTGGAAACGACCGTGACATCCAGAAGCTCATCCACTTTGATGGTGACGATATTGGAATCAATAGTGACGGGTGGCCCGCCCGATGGTCCGTCAAACGAAGCCTGTGCGACATTGACGATATCGGTTCCCGCAACCGTACCGGCCGCCTGTGCAGATGCTGGTGTCAACAAGAGAGCTGCAGCACCCGCCGCAAGCGTCAATCGTCGTCGAACCGAAATGTCTGCAAAGCTATGCGAAGGCCATCCGCAAGCCTGATGTTGTTGTCTGGTCATCCAGTCCATATGGCAAAGAAAGAAAAATATTTGGTAAACGGGCGCGGGATGACGCCATGCATTTTTCACCGTCAAAACCGTTGGAAAACTGCCAAATATTTTAGTTAATTAATCAGTTGTTTCGCTCTGCTTTAGGCGATGTTAACCGTAACGAGATGTAACTATCAGTATTTGTTGCCGTTGATATGAGGTTTTGCAATTTTTCCCGGATCGATGTCAGGCGCCCTTATCTGATCGGGCGATAAATCGCTGCCAGGTTGACCATTTTGAGAAATATCTCGGATAATCGAAAGAGTGTTGTTGACAGGAATGCAGCGCTCTTATACTTGCGCTGCTCCACCGCCTATAGAGGCACGTAAGCGGGTGTAGCTCAGTTGGTTAGAGCGCCGGCCTGTCACGCCGGAGGTCGCGAGTTCAAGTCTCGTCACTCGCGCCATTTCCCTTATTTTCGGGGAGATGGCGCAAAGACCCCCTATTCATCCATCTCAACAATGGCTTGATCGGGAAAATCCATGCAATCCCGAGAATCACATAGACTGGCAATTGCAGCCAGAAGTTCAGATCGCTGAGTTGATCGATCAGGGTCACGGCAATGCCGCACCACAGCAGAATCAGCAATAATATCAAAATCATGCCGACCGGCTTGCGCCAGCTTGGCCGATTCTTCATATCTCTATCGATTTCTGATGTCATGACGTCATCCCAAGCTATTCAATTATTTCACATTCCGTAACGATCATGTGCAAAGGCAGGTCATGTGGCTCGACCGGTATTTCGTCTGCCTCCTGAACCGACCAGGCCAGACCGATACGGGGCACGTCGGGATATTTTGCGAAGCTTCGGTCATAATAGCCACCACCCTGGCCGAGACGACGCATCGAGCGGTCAAAGGCAACAAGAGGCGCAATAATCACGTCCGGGTCTGTTAATTCGCATGTTTCGCCGGGCTCGGGGATATCCCGGAATCCCGACTCCAGCAATTCCAGATTGGAAAGCAGCCGAAATTCCAGCGAGCCGTCATCCCGGACTCGCGGCAAGGCAATATTGACACCGATTTCCGTCAGATATTCGATCAGCCGCTCGGTGGGCGCTTCGGACCCGATGCTGCGGTAGAGCGCGACGCTCTGACCCTGATGGAAGAGGCGGGCTAAAGGCGAGGGCGGGCGGCGGAAAGACAGATTGCGGCTTGCGCCGTCCAATTGTCCGACAAAGCTGTTCCGCCGTCTTCTATATTCTTCACGTAGTTTCTTCTTTGTATCTTTCAAACTACTCAAAAAAATATCTTTCTTTGGAAAAGTGACGGGACCGTCTTGGTCGTTTGCCGGAAAATCCTCTGACGCCTATTACGTCAGGTGGGCGCCATATGCATCGGACCCGACTGCAAAACAGTCCGCAATCCGGGCAGGGACAGCTCCCTAGGAAGTTATATCGCCTCAGGGATGTTCGTATCAAGCTCGTGCCAGACAGTACCCGTCAATAGTTATCTAGGCGTGATAGAGGTGTTACTCAAGGCTATTTGCCAGTTGTTCTGCGCGATCAGCAAGTTTTTCCAGCGCTGCCACAACCTGATCACTGACAGGGTTGGTTTGCGGCGGGGCAGGCGGGGCAGCATCCGTATTGGGGTCGGTTTGTGCGCCGTGCAGTTCGTCGGCCAGCAGCAAAGATGTGAACAGCAGCATCCGGCTTTCGGTAAGGCCCGCCGGATCCCCGGATTCGCGTGCTTTCCGGTCGACCATCGCGGCCAGCTTGGTCAAATGCGATTCTTCACCGTCCTGACAGGTTACCAGGAAGGTCCGACCGCCGATTTCCAGTTTCATTTGTGCCATATCAGCGTTCCCGCCGTTCAATCAGGCCGTCAATCGTCTCGATGGCCTGCTTCAGTTCTGCTTTCAATGCTTCATGGCGCTCTGCCAATGCGGGGTCGATTTCGGTCTTCTTTGTCCTGTTTGCCGATTCTATGCGACTTAAAGCGCGTTCAATCCGGCCGATGGCAAGGATGACTGGTTCATTGTCCATGAGCGTTTTCCATAGCTTGCTTCCAACAGGTAAGGTCCTGTGTGGCGTTGCTATCAATCTATTCCGGCGCCGTAAACACCGGATCATGAAAAGCGGTCCTTGACGCCGCCTTGCTGGATCATCAAAGGAAGGGGCAAAATAGCGAATCGCAGCATTTTGCTGTGCCCATGCACACGTCTATCCGGGGGAATATAATAGCCATGACCGTTTCCGAAAAAAATATGGCGAACGCCATCAGAGCGCTTGCCATGGATGCGGTGCAAGCAGCAAACAGCGGCCATCCTGGCATGCCGATGGGTATGGCCGATGTTGCTACGGTTCTGTTCAGCGACTTTCTGAAATATGATCCGAAAGCACCGAAATGGGCGGACCGCGACCGGTTTGTTCTTTCCGCGGGTCATGGCTCGATGCTGATCTATTCGCTGCTCCATCTGACCGGCTATGCACGGCCAACGATGGAAGATATCAGGAATTTCCGTCAGTTGAGTTCGCCTTGCGCGGGTCATCCGGAGAATTTCAAACTGGAAGGCGTCGAGACGACAACCGGCCCGCTGGGGCAGGGCTTTGCCACCGCCGTCGGTATGGCGATTGCCGAACGGCACCTGAATGCGACCTTCGACAACGATCTGGTCGATCACAAGACCTGGGTGATCGCCGGTGACGGCTGTCTGATGGAAGGGATCAACCACGAAGCGGTTGGTCTGGCTGGTCATCTCGGCTTGGGACGACTTAACGTTCTGTGGGATGATAACGGTATAACTATCGATGGTAAAACGGATTTATCGACAAGTGAGGATATTCCGGCACGCTATCGCGCATCCGGCTGGCACGTCGTTTCCTGCGATGGCCATGATTTTGACGATATCCGCAAGGCGTTGAGTGAGGCGGAAGCCGATCCGCGGCCGTCGCTGATCGCATGCAAGACCGTGATTGGTTTTGGCGCCCCGACCAAGCAGGGCACGTCCGCAACCCATGGCGCCCCGCTCGGTGACGAAGAGATTGCCGGTACCCGCGCCGCTTTGGGCTGGGATCATGAACCTTTTGTGATTCCGGATGATATCCTGGCGTCCTGGCGTCAATTGGGTGAAAAGGGTGCTGCAGCCCGGGCGGCTTGGGACAAGCGGTTGAGCGGCCATCCCCAGGGCGCCGAGTTTCAGCGGCGCATGGCCGGCGCGCTTCCGGATGGCCGCGCGATGCAGGATTATCTCGAAGGTCTGGCCAGCGATCCGCCGAAATGGGCGACGCGCAAGGCTTCCGAAATGGCCTTGGGCGCGATCACGGCCGCCTTGCCGGAAATGGTCGGCGGTAGCGCCGATCTCACCGGTTCAAACAATACCAAAACATCCTCGACCAAGCCACTGACAAAAGACGATTATTCTGGTCGCTATATCTATTATGGCATCCGCGAATTCGGCATGGCTGCAGCGATGAACGGGATGGCTTTGCACGGTGGCATCATTCCTTATGGCGGGACTTTTCTGGTCTTCACCGACTATTGTCGCGGAGCCATGCGGCTTTCAGCCATCCAGAACGCGCGAGTCGTCTATGTGATGACCCATGACAGCATCGGTCTGGGCGAAGATGGCCCGACCCACCAGCCGATCGAGCATATCCAGAGTCTTCGTCTGATGCCGAACATGCACATCTATCGGCCCGCCGATGCGATTGAAACGGCAGAATGCTGGGCACTGGCGATCAAGCGGGCCGATGGTCCCTCGACCCTTGCTCTGACTCGTCAGGGTCTTCCACCGTTGCGCCATGACGTCAGCGTAAACCTTTGTGAAAAAGGCGCTTATCGTCTGAAAGAAGCGGAAAGCGAAAAACGTGTCGTGCTGATCGCAACGGGCTCTGAAGTGTCTCTGGCGATGGATATTGCGGCGAAGCTGGAAGCAGCCGGTACCGGCGCAGATGTCATATCCATGCCATGTGCCGAATTATTCGATGCGCAATCCGTGGAATACCGGAATGACCTGCTCGGCGATAATGCTATACTTCGGGTTTCTATTGAAGCCGGAACGACCATTGGCTGGGAGCGATATACCGGTCTCGACGGCCTGCGTTTCGGGATCGACAGTTTCGGAGCATCGGCGCCGATTGATGATCTTTACACGCATTTCGGTCTGACCGTGGATGCGATCACGCCGCAGATAATGAAGAAAATTAGCTGAAACTTACCGGTAATTTTGAATTCAAAGGAGCAATAGCGATGACAAAAGTAGCAATTAACGGATTTGGCCGGATCGGTCGTCTCGTAGCGCGTGCAATATTGGAACGCACCGATGATGATATGGAACTGGTTGCGATCAACGATCTTGCGGACGCCGAATCCAACGCACTGCTTTTTGCTTATGACAGCGTGCATGGCCGCTTCCCCGGCGAAGTAAGCGCGCATGGCGATCATATCATGGTCGATGGCAAGAAAATCGCCGTGACCTCCGAACGCAATCCCGGCGATCTGCCGCACGCGGAAATGGGCGTGGATATCGTGCTCGAATGCACCGGCTTCTTCCAGTCGAAAGACGCTTCGCAGCCGCATATCGATGCAGGCGCAAAGCGGGTATTGATCTCGGCCCCGGCAAAGGGTGATCTGAAAACGGTCGTCTATGGCGTCAATCACGATGTTCTGACGTCGGAGGATATCATTGTTTCCAACGCCTCTTGCACCACCAATTGCCTGGCACCAGTGGCCAAGGTGCTGAACGACACGGTCGGCATCGAGCGCGGCTTCATGACCACCATCCACAGCTATACCAATGACCAGCGGATGCTCGACCAGATGCACAGCGACATGCGCCGTGCGCGGGCCGGTGCGGTCAACATGATCCCGACGACAACCGGTGCTGCCCGTGCGGTCGGTCTGGTATTGCCGGAACTGAACGGCAAGCTCGACGGTTCGTCTGTCCGCGTACCCACACCGAATGTCAGTCTGGTCGATCTGGTGATCACGCCAAGCCGCGATACCAGCGTCGAGGAAATCAACGGCGCGCTGAAAGCCGCGGCTGACGGTCCGATGAAGGGTGTAATGGTCTTTGAAGACAAACCGCTGGTTTCCAGCGATTTCAACCATCAGCCGGCAAGCAGCTCGGTCGACAGTCTGGAAACGACCGTGATGGACGGCAAGCTGGTCCGTGTTGTCAGCTGGTATGATAATGAATGGGGTTTCTCTAACCGCATGATCGATACGGCCAAGGTCATGGCAGGCTTGCTCTAACGCGCAAAGGTTCTGGGTAATGTCGGATAACGATTTTAAAACACTTGATGATATCGGTGACGTCACATCGAAACGCATATTGGTGCGGGTGGATCTGAATGTCCCGATGGCCAATGGTGAAGTTACCGACGATACCCGGTTGCGGGCGCTCATTCCGACGGTCACCGAATTGGCGGACAAGGGCGCAAAAGTGCTGTTGCTCGCGCATTTCGGGCGGCCCAAGGGAGAGGAAAGACCGGAATTTTCGTTGAAGCCGGTTGTCCCGGCGCTCTCCGTGATATTGGGCCGCGACGTCTCGTTTCTGCCAGGTTGCGCCGGTCAGGACATGGCAGACGAGACCGGCAAGCTTGCCAATGGCTCGATTTGCGTGCTGGAAAATACCCGGTTTCATCCGGGCGAAGAGGCAAATGACGACGCGCTGGTCGAGCAGATGGCGAAACTGGGCGATATCTTCGTGAATGACGCCTTTTCAGCCGCGCATCGCGCGCATGCATCGACCGTCGGACTGGCGAAACTGCTGCCCGCTTATGCCGGCCGTTCAATGGAACGGGAACTCAACGCGCTCGACAAGGCGCTGGGCAATCCGGAACATCCGGTTGCGGCGGTTGTCGGCGGCGCGAAAGTTTCGAGCAAGCTCGACGTGTTGCGCCAGATGGTTGAAAAAGTCGATCATCTGATCATCGGCGGCGGCATGGCTAATACTTTTCTGGCCGCCCGCGGAGTCGATGTCGGCAAATCCCTGTGCGAACATGATCTGGCCGATACGGCCAATGCTATATTGGAAGCCGCAGATCAGGCTCATTGCACGGTTCATCTGCCTTATGACGTGGTGGTGGCCAAGGAATTTAGGCCCAATCCGCCAACCCGCACCGTCAACGTGCACGAAGTGGGACCGGATGAAATGATCCTTGATATAGGTCCGGCTGCGGTCGAGGCGCTGTCCGACGTGCTCAAGACCTGCAAGACGCTGGTCTGGAACGGCCCGCTGGGCGCGTTTGAAACGCCGCCTTTCGATGTCGCAACGGTCGCCCTGGCGAAAACGGCAGCGGCCCTGACCAAGGAAGGCCAATTGCTTTCGGTCGCGGGCGGTGGAGACACGGTTGCCGCGCTCAATCATGCTGGTGTTGCGGATGATTTCAGCTTTGTATCGACCGCCGGTGGCGCCTTTCTCGAATGGATGGAAGGCAAGGTCCTGCCCGGCGTCGAAGCACTCAAACAATCCGATTAAAAATTAATGGGAACAGAAAAATGGCGAATAGTGAAATGTTGAACAAGATTGAAAACGGCCAGGGTTTTATCGCGGCGCTCGACCAGAGTGGCGGCTCGACGCCGAAGGCGCTCGCCGGTTATGGGATCGGCGCCGATTCTTTTTCCAATGACGAGGAAATGTTCGGACTGATCCACAAGATGCGCAGCCGCATTATCACCTCGCCCAGCTTCGGCAATGGCAAGGTAATTGGCGCAATCCTGTTCGAAAAGACGATGAACGGTGAAATTGACGGCAAGCCCGTGCCCGAAGTTTTGTGGGATCGCGGCGTCGTGCCTTTTCTGAAAGTCGACAAGGGACTGGCGGACGAAGAAAACGGCGTTCAGTTGATGAAGCCAATTCCTGATCTTGACGCACAGTGCAAACATGCCGTCGACAAGGGAATGTTCGGTACCAAGATGCGTTCGGTCATCAACAAGGCCAATGCGAAAGGCATCGCAGCGATTGTCGCGCAGCAGTTTGATTTCGGCAAGCAGATATTGAGCCACGGACTGGTGCCGATCATCGAACCGGAAGTGAATATCAAGAGCGACGAGCGGGCGGAATGCGACAAGATATTGCTGGGCGAACTGACCAAGCAGCTCGACGCTCTCGGCGATGAACAGCGGGTGATGCTCAAGCTTTCCATTCCGGTCGAGCCCAATCTGTACAAACCGCTGATTGATCATCCGAAGGTGATTCGTCTGGTGGCGCTGTCGGGTGGCTATTCAACCGAGGAGGCTTGCGCAGAACTGGCCAAGAATGAAGGTATGATTGCCAGCTTCAGCCGTGGATTGCTTCAGGATTTGCGGGTTTCGCAAAGCGATGAGGAATTCGACGCCGTGCTCGGAAATGCGATCGACAAGATCTATCGCGCTTCGATTACCTGATCGTTTGCTATTGTTGACGTCGTGAGTGATAGTCTGCCTTGCCAGCTCTATCTGATTTCACCGCTGGAAACCGGCGGTGATTTCGCGCAACAGCTCCGGAAGGCGCTGGAAGCCGGGCCGGTTGCTGCGTTTCAGTTTCGGGTGAAAGATATTGATCCCGAGGAAGCTGCCCGGCTGGCCGCTCCTTTGAAATCCATCTGCGACGAATTTGACGTCGCCTTCATCGTCAATGACGATATCGATCTGGCGAAGCAATTGGGCGCGGATGGCGTGCATCTGGGGCAGAGTGACGAGAGTCTGAAAACTGCCCGGACGGAACTGGGGCATGATATCCAGATTGGCATCACCTGTCATGACAGTCGGCACCTTGCCATGGAAGCGGGTGAGGGTGGCGCAAATTACGTCGCTTTTGGCGCTTTCTTTCCCACCCGAACCAAGGAAACGTACCACAGGCCGGAACTGGACATTCTGAAATGGTGGTCGGCGATTATGGAAATACCCTGCGTCGCAATTGGCGGGATCACGCCGGAAAACTGCAGGCCGCTGATCGACGCAGGTGCAGATTTCATCGCGGTAAGTGGTGGCGTGTGGAATGATCCCGAAGGACCAGCCCAAGCGATCAGCCGTTTCAGTGCTATTTTGGAAAGCCGCTAGAGACTGTTACGAAGAGCTTTGGGTTTTGCCGATATTCGATGCCAGATATTGCGTGACAAATTTGCGGACCGAAGGCGGTGTAAAGCTGGGCATCTGTTCTATGTCGCGCAAATAACCTTCGGTTGGCTTGAACGACCGCGTTTTTCCACCGGAAATTGAATAGCCGAACAAGCCAGCGGCCAGCGCGCATTTTGTACACGGGGCCGGACTTGTGTCTTCGCGTTCGGACGGATCGATTTCTAACTGCGCCATCCACCGACTATAGCGCGCCGCACGTTTCATCGTATTGTATGAAAAAGACCTGCGCCCCATGAAAGAGGCTTTCATCGTCACCGGGCTTGCCTAATATCGGTCAGCAGATTACAGGGCCGCTCAATCAAACAATCTAGCAAGCGAGACTAGCAATGAAAATTAGCGGTGTGGATATTCGTCCCGGCAATATTCTGGAATATGAGGGCGGCTTGTGGAAGGTTGCCAAAATTCAGCATACACAGCCAGGCAAGGGCGGCGCCTATATGCAGGTCGAGATGAAAAATCTCGTCGACGGTCGCAAGACCAATGTCCGCTTCCGCAGCGCCGATACGCTGGAAAAGGTTCGTCTGGATACCAAGACCTTTCAGTATCTTTTCGCCGATGGCGATTTGCTGACCTTCATGGACAAGGAAAATTACGAGCAGATCACGCTGCCCGCCGATCTGCTTGGTGAGGCAGTCGAATTTTTGCAGGATGGTATGGACGTACAACTGGAACTGTACGAGGAAAAGCCGATCTCGGTGGCATTGCCGGACCAGATCGAGGCCGAGGTTGTCGAAGCCGATGCCGTGGTCAAGGGCCAGACCGCATCCTCAAGCTACAAGCCCGCTGTTCTCGACAATGGCGTTCGCGTGATGGTGCCGCCGTTCATTTCGGCCGGCACCCGGATCATCGTCGACGTCTATGCTCGTGAATATGTCGGCAAGGCCAGCTAATCATTTTTCCCTCCCGCTCGCGGGAGGGGTTAGGGGCGGGCACGACCAGGCCGCTCGCCCGCTCTTTGAAAAACAGATAGACCCACCCCCAGCCCCTCCCGTACACGGGAGGGGGGAGATATAGAAATGCCAGCACATTCCGCCCTTATAACCGTTATGGAACGCGCCGCGCGCAAGGCCGGATCGCGCCTGCGCCGCGACTTCGGTGAAGTTGAACATCTGCAGGTGTCGAAAAAGGGCCCGGCGGATTTTGTATCCAAGGCCGATATGCGCGCCGAACGGATTCTCTATGACGAATTGCTGAAAGTCCGTCCCGGCTGGGGCTTTGTGCTCGAAGAAGGCGGCATGATCGATGGGGAGGAAGGCAAGCCGCGCTGGATCATCGATCCGCTCGACGGCACCACCAATTTTCTTCACGGCATCCCGCATTTTGCGATTTCGATCGCCGTCCAGGAACCCTCGCTCGACGGCCGCGGCTGGGGCAAAATTACCAGCGGACTGATTTACGAGCCGCTTAACGACCAAACCTGGTGGGCGGAAATGGACAAGGGCGCCTGGCGCGGCGAGAAGCGCTTGCGCGTATCGGCCCGGCGCGATCTGTCGGAATCGCTGATTGCAACCGGCATTCCCTTCAAGGGCCATGGCGATCTGGGTGAATGGGCGCGAATTTTTGGGGCGGTCGCGCCGCAAGTTGCGGGTATCCGGCGCAATGGTTCGGCAGCACTTGACCTCGCCTGGCTTGCGGCCGGTCGCTATGACGGGTTCTGGGAAGCGGGCTTGAAGGTTTGGGACGTTGCCGCAGGGATTTTGATGGTGCGCGAAGCTGGCGGTTTCGTCACCGACTATACCGGTGGTGACCAGCCGATTGGCCAGCGCGAAATCCTGGCATCAAACGAAGCCTTGCACAGCAAGCTGCACCGAATATTGGCCAAGTCGCTGCTGTAACTGCGAACGCCTCGCAAAAGGCCACAAATTTAAGCCATTTCGCCCTTGCGGCAAGGGGAGCCACTGCCTAAAAGCGGCCCCGAATATTAGCGAAACGAGTCATCTGTGGTCGATCTTTCCGAATATGCGCCAATTTTACTGTTCCTGTTTGTCGCAGCAGGCATGTCAGCGGCCTTTGTGTTTCTGCCCATGGGCGTTTCACGGTTAACCGGCACCCATAATCCGAGTGTGGAAAAGCTTTCGGAATATGAATGTGGTTTTCCCGCTTTTGAAGATTCGCGCAGCCAGTTTGACGTGCGCTTTTATCTGGTCGCGATTCTTTTCATCATTTTCGATCTCGAGGCGGCGTTTCTGTTTCCGTGGGCGGTTTCGCTTGATCTGACCGGCTGGGTTGGCTGGACGACGATGATGGTCTTCCTCGCCGAACTGGTCATCGGCTTTATATATGCCTGGAAAGTAGGAGCGCTGGAGTGGGATTAGAGCCAAACGCAACGGGGACGGCAATTCTCAACGCCGATGGTACGCCGATGCGTCCCGATACACAGCCCGATGAAGCTTTTTTCAAGGATCTGAATTCGGAAGTGAATGACAAGGGCTTTCTTGTCACTTCGACCGAAGAATTGTTCCAGTGGGCCCGGACCGGTTCACTCTGGTGGATGACCTTTGGTCTCGCCTGCTGCGCGGTCGAGATGATTCATGTGAACATGCCGCGCTACGATATGGAGCGTTTTGGCGCCGCACCGCGCGCCAGTCCGCGCCAGTCGGACGTGATGATCGTTGCGGGAACCCTGTGCAACAAAATGGCACCGGCATTGCGCAAGGTCTATGACCAGATGTCGGATCCGAAATATGTGATCTCGATGGGCAGCTGCGCCAATGGCGGCGGCTATTATCACTACAGCTATAGCGTCGTGCGTGGCTGTGACCGGATCGTTCCGGTTGATATCTACGTGCCCGGCTGTCCGCCGACCGCAGAGGCCTTGCTCTACGGCGTGATGCAATTGCAGCGGAAGATCCGCCGCATCGGAACGTTCGAGCGGTGAGTATGGCCTTCCATTATAATCCGTTCGCACTGAGCTTGTCGAAGTGCGCTTATCGCCGTGAGATGTCCTTCGACAGGCTCAGGCCGAACGGTATCTCAACTAACGATCTCTCGACTTCGCTCGAGACGAGCGGGGTTTTCTAATGGCTCATTCCGCACCCGCAATCTCCAGCAACACCGGTGTTGCTGCCAAGCTTGGTAAAGCTATCGGCGCTGCCTTGCTTGATACCGTCGAAGCCTATGGCGAGATCAGCTTTACCGTGCAGCGCGCCAAGCTGGCCACGGTCTTGGAAAAGCTGCGCGACAAGCATGAATATCAGCAGTTGATGGAAATTGCCGGCGTCGACTATCCGGATCGCGCCGAGCGGTTCGAGGTCTGCTATCATCTGCTCAGTCTGACGAAGAACCATCGCATCCGCGTCAAGGTCACGACCGACGAGGACAATGCGGTGCCAAGCGTCACCCATATCTGGGAAGTGGCCGGCTGGCTCGAACGCGAAGTGTTCGACATGTATGGCGTCCTGTTCGACGGCAATACCGACCTCCGGCGAATCCTGACCGATTACGGTTTCCAGGGTCACCCGTTCCGCAAGGATTTCCCGCTGACCGGCTATGTCGAGATGCGCTATTCCGAGGAAGACAAGCGCGTGGTCTACGAGCCGGTGAAGCTGGCCCAGGATTTCCGCAGCTTCGATTTCATGTCCCCATGGGAAGGCGCGGATTACATATTGCCCGGTGACGAGAAAGTGGGCGGCGAAGCGCCGCCACCGACACCGAAGACGACCGAAAAGAAGAGCGAGACCGGCGCGGGCAAGAAGGCGGACAAGGCGGCAGCCAAGCCATCGAAGCGGAAGAAGGTTGCTGCGAAAAAGCCTGCTCCGAAGCGGACCAAGTCCGGAACGCAGAAGAAGGGGGAGGGCAAGTGATGGCCAGTAACGCTGCCGTTCGTGTCGAGCGTAGTCGAGACACCTCTATCCACCACAACCGGCTTCTCGACTTCGCTCGAAGCGAACGGGAGAGTGGAACTCTGCCTCACGGCTTCTCGACTTCGCTCGAAGCGACCGGAAAGGTAGGCATCTAATGTCTGACTATCTCGACGAAATGGATCATATCGCAGACGAGGCCGATCCGACGGTCGGCGATCTGGAAATCCAGAATTTCACGATCAACTTCGGTCCCCAGCACCCCGCGGCGCACGGCGTTTTGCGGATGGTGATGGAGCTGGACGGCGAAGTGGTCGAACGTGTCGATCCGCATGTCGGTCTGCTGCACCGCGGCACCGAGAAGCTGATCGAGCACAAGACCTATTTGCAGGCGCTGCCTTATTTCGACCGGCTCGACTATTGTTCGCCGCTGGCGATGGAGCATAGCTATGTGCTGGCGATCGAGAAGCTGCTCGATCTGGAAGTACCGTTGCGCGGGCAATATCTGCGCGTGCTGTTCGCCGAATTGACCCGGATATGCAATCACATGCTCAACATCGGCGCGCATGTCATGGATGTTGGCGCGATGACGCCGAATATCTGGGTGTTCGAAATTCGCGAGCAATGTCTGGAATTTTTCGAACGCGCCAGCGGCGCCCGCATGCACAGCGCCTGGTTCCGGCCTGGCGGTGTGCATCAGGATGTGCCGCTGAAACTGCTCACCGATATCGCCGACTGGCTGGATGAATTTCCGACCCTGTTCAACGATGCGATGAGCCTTGTCGTTGGCAACCGTATCTTCAAGCAGCGCAATGTCGATATCGCCGCCGTGTCGCAGGACGATGCGATCCGCTGGGGCTTTTCCGGTCCGGTATTGCGCGGCAGCGGTGTCGCCTGGGATTTGCGCAAGTCGCAGCCTTATGACGTTTACGACCGCATGGACTTTGAGGTGCCTGTGGGCACCAAGGGCGATTGCTATGACCGGTTCATGGTGCGGGTCGAGGAGGTCCGGCAGAGCGCGCGGATCATGCGTCAGTGCCTGAATGAAATGCCCGATGGCCCGGTTGCCTCCACCGACCGCAAGATCGTGCCGCCGAAACGCGCCGAGATGAAGCAGTCGATGGAAGCGCTGATCCACCATTTCAAACTCTACACCGAGGGCTTTCACGTCCCCGCTGGCGAAGTCTATGTCGCGACCGAAAGCCCGAAGGGCGAATTCGGCGTCTATCTGGTCAGCGACGGCACCAACAAGCCCTATCGCTGCAAGATCCGGCCAACCGCATTCTCGCATCTGCAGGCGATGGACTTCATGACCAAGGGCCATATGCTGCCCGACGCCACCGCCATTTTGGGCGCGATCGACGTCGTATTTGGAGAGTGTGACCGATAATGGCTGAAGCACCCAATATCCCCGACGAACTCGAAACCCGTGCCAAATGGGGCGATTTTGCGTTTACGCCGGAAAACGAGAAACTGGCGAAATGGCAGATTGCGAAATATCCGGCTGGCCGGCAGAAATCGGCGGTCATGGCCTTGCTCGACATTGCCCAGCGGCAGGTCGGCGCGGATACGAAAACGCAAGGCTGGCTGCCGGTGCCGGTGATCGAATATGTCGCCGCCTATCTCGATATGCCCTATATGCGGGTCTATGAGGTCGCGACCTTCTACACCATGTATAATCTCGCGCCGGTCGGTCGTTTCCATGTTCAGGTTTGCGGCACCACGCCCTGCATGCTGCGCGGCAGCGACGATGTGATTGCGGCGTGCAAGAACAAGGGCATGGCCAAGGGCAAGACCACACCCGACGGCCTGTTCACGCTGACCGAAGTGGAGTGTATGGGCAACTGCTCCAACGCGCCGATGGTCCAGATCAACGACGATAATTATGAAGATCTCGATTATGATATCATGACCCGGATCCTCGAGGATCTGGCAGAGGGCAAGGATATCAAGGTCGGTTCGCAAATCGGTCGCAAGACCAGTGAAGCCGAGGGCGGTCCGACAAACCTGCACGCGATGGTCGAGGAAAATCACGATTACCGGGGGGAATGGTGATGGGTTTTTCTGTGAACCGTTTTCCGTTCGTGTCGAGCGTAGTCGAGACACATTGCGCGACAACCGGTCTCTCGACTTCGCTCGAGACGAACGGCGTCGGAAGGGAGCTCTAATGCCATGCAAGTCGACGGATATGCAGGCTGGATCGGGCTCGCCGTGGTCATCCTTGGCATTATTGGCGGCCTCTGGGGCCGTTGGAGGAAAAAATAATGGCGTTTGATTTCCTTCAGGACAAGGATCGCATTTTTACCAATGTCTACGGCTTTCAGCACTGGGGGCTGAAAGAGGCGCAGCATCGCGGTGACTGGGACAATACTGCCGACATCATCAAGCGCGGCAATGACAAGATCATCGAGGAAATGAAGGCCAGCGGCCTGCGCGGTCGCGGCGGGGCGGGTTTTCCGACCGGTCTGAAATGGTCGTTCATGCCGAAAGAAGCGCCGAAGGATAGCCAGGGCAATCCGCGGCCGAGCTTTCTCGTCATCAACGCCGATGAATCCGAGCCGGGCAGCTGCAAGGACCGCGAAATCCTGCGCAATGATCCGCACAAGCTGATCGAAGGCGCCTTGATCGCCGGTTTCGCGATGCGCGCGCGCGCCGCCTATATCTATATTCGCGGCGAATATATTTTCGAAGCCAAGGTCATGGAGGCGGCCGTCAAGGAAGCCTATGATGCTGGACTGATCGGCAAAAATGCCGCCAAATCCGGCTATGATTTCGACGTCTTCGTCCACCGCGGCGCCGGCGCATATATCTGCGGCGAAGAAACTGCGATGATCGAAAGCCTGGAAGGCAAGAAGGGCCAGCCACGCCTGAAGCCGCCTTTCCCTGCCGGTGCAGGTCTCTACGGTTGCCCGACGACGGTGAACAATGTCGAGTCTATTGCGGTCGTTCCGACGATCCTGCGGCGCGGCGCCAGCTGGTTCGCCAGCTTCGGCCGCGAGGGCAATCACGGTACGAAACTGTTCCAGGTGTCCGGCCATGTCGACAAGCCGGCGGTGTTCGAGGAAGCGATGTCGATCCCGTTCAAGGATATGATCGAGAAACATTGCGGCGGTATCACCGGTGGCTGGGACAATCTGCTCGCAGTGATTCCCGGCGGTTCGTCGGTGCCTTTGGTGCCGGCCGAACAGATCATGGACGCGCCGATGGACTTTGATGGCCTGAAGGATCTGGGCTCTGGTCTCGGCACCGCGGCGGTCATCGTGATGGACAAGTCGACCGATATCGTTCGCGCGATTTCGCGGCTCAGCTATTTCTACAAGCACGAAAGCTGCGGCCAGTGCACGCCGTGCCGCGAAGGCACCGGCTGGATGTGGCGCGTGATGGAAAAAATGCGCGATGGTGATGCGGATATCGAGGATATTGATACGCTGTATGAGGTCACCAAACAGGTCGAAGGCCATACCATCTGCGCGCTCGGCGACGCTGCGGCCTGGCCGATCCAGGGGTTGATCCGCCATTTCCGGCCCGAAATGGAGCGCCGCATTCGCGAGCATAAGGGTGAAGAGTTGATGGAGGCGGCAGAGTGATACTAACGTCTTGCAGCACCGTTCGTCCTGAGCCTGTCGAAGGACAGCTCGCGCGCACGCCATTCATACTTCGACAAGCTCAGCACGAACGGCTTAGGCTCGACACTTCTTTATCCCGTCACCCTGAACTTGATTCAGGGCCCAGAGCGGCAAGCGCTGAAATACGGGGCAGCTCACCCTGGATGCTGAATCAAGTTCAGCATGACGATTGTTTTTCGGAGTCTATTCATGCCTAAAGTTACCGTAGATGGCATCGAAATCGAAGTGCCGCAGGGCGCTACCGTGTTGCAGGCCGCCGAGCTTGCTGGCAAGGAAATCCCGCGTTTCTGCTATCATGAGCGGCTGTCCATCGCCGGCAATTGTCGCATGTGTCTGGTCGAGGTAAAGCCGGGACCGCCGAAGCCGCAGGCGAGCTGTGCCTTGCCCGCTACCGAAGGGCAGGAAATCCGCACCGACAGCGAGATGGTCAAGAAGGCCCGCGAAGGGGTGATGGAATTTCTCCTGATCAACCATCCGCTTGATTGCCCGATTTGCGATCAGGGCGGCGAATGCGATCTTCAGGATCAAAGCATTGCATATGGTAAAGGCGGATCGCGCTACGAAGAGAACAAGCGCGCGGTCACCGAAAAATATATGGGTCCGATCGTCAAGACGGTGATGACCCGCTGTATCCACTGTACCCGTTGCGTGCGCTTTGCCGAGGAAATCGCCGGCGTCGAGGAAATTGGCGCAATCGGTCGTGGCGAGGATATGCAGATTACCTCCTATCTCGAACATGCCGTGCACAGTGAATTGTCCGGCAATGTTGTCGATCTCTGCCCGGTCGGCGCGCTGACCAGCAAGCCTTATGCGTTTGAAGCGCGTCCTTGGGAGCTGACCAAGACGCTGGGTATCGACGTGATGGACGGTGTCGGCACCAATATCCGGATCGATAGCCGTGGCCGCGAAGTGTTGCGCGCATTGCCGCGCGTCAACGATGACGTGAACGAGGAGTGGGCGACCGACAAGACCCGCCATGCGATCGACGGCCTGATGAAGCGCCGCCTCGACAAGCCTTATGTGCGCAAGAACGGCAAGCTGGAAGAAGCGAGCTGGAACGAAGCGTTTCAGGCGATTGCCGATGTGAAGGCTGGCAGCTCTGTTGCTGCGATCGCCGGTGATCTGGTTGACTGCGAAACTATGTATGCCGCGAAAAAGCTGCTGAAATCGATGAAATCGGAGATGCTGGAAGGGCGCCAGACCGGGCTTTCCTACGATGTGTCCAATCTGGCTGCGGTAAATTTCAACAGCACCATCGCGGGTATCGAGGAAGCGGACGTGATCCTGCTGGTCTCGACCAACCCGCGCTGGGAAGCGTCTCTGGTCAACACCCGTATCCGCAAGGCTGTTCGCAAGGGCGACACGAAAGTCTTTGGTATCGGTCCGGAAGCGGATCAGACTTATCCGGTCGAATGGCTGGGGGATGATATGGGGCTGCTGGCTAAACTGCCCAAGGCTCTTGCCGACGCGCTGAAAGGCGCAGAACGACCAGCGATCATTCTCGGCGGTGGCGCGCTTAGTGTCGAAGGCGCGCATGGCGCGGCTCTCAAGCTCGCAAGCAAATATAAATTGATTCGTGATGACTGGAACGGCTTCAACGTCCTGCATATCGGTGCCTCGCGCACCGGCGGGCTTATGCTCGGCTACGCCACCGACGGCGGGATCAAGGCGATTGCGGCGAAAAAGCCGAAATTGCTTTTTGCGCTTGGTGCCGATGAAATGGATTATGGATTGTTCGCGGACAGCTTCAAAGTGTTTATCGGCCATCACGGCGATGCCGGTGCCCATGCTGCGGACGTGATCCTGCCGGGTGCTGCTTATACCGAGAAAAATGGCACTTATGTCAATCTCGAAGGCCGTGTCCAACTTTCCACCAAGGCGATTTTTGCGCCGGGCGATGCGCGCGAGGACTGGAGCATATTGCGGGCCCTGTCCGATGTGATCGGCAAGACCTTGCCGTTTGACAGTTTTGAGGAACTGCGCGCTAAAATGGCGAAGGATCATCCCGAACTGGCTGCAGAAGGCCTGCTGACGTTCGAATGGTCGCCGCCAACCGGATTGCCTGACAAGCCAAAGGGGCAGGGTGTCCATCCGATCAAGGATTTCTACCTGACCAACAGCATCGCCCGCGCCAGCGCGACGATGCAGCGCTGTTCGGCGGAACTGCTGCACGCCGATGATGAATTGATGGAGGCGGCGGAATGATGACGATGCTGTTTTCAAATCCTCCCCGGAACGGGGAGGGGGACCACGAAGTGGTGGAGGGGGCTCGCCTCACACGCCAACTTTGCGTCTGGCCTAGCGCCCCCTCCGTCACACGCTACGCGCGCGCCACCTCCCCGCAAGCAGGGAGGATATAATGACCGAATATCTCCAGTCCCTTATCGGTTTTGAACTCGGCTGGTTTGTCGCCACGCTCGCGCTGATCCTGCTGATCGCGCTGCCGCTGATGTTGGCTGTGGCTATGATCATCTATGTCGACCGCAAGGTCTGGGCAGCAATGGCGTTGCGGCGCGGACCCAATGTCGTAGGGCCTTTCGGCCTGCTCCAGTCCTTTGCCGACGGCCTGAAAGTTTTCCTGCAGGAAACGATCATTCCGTCGAGCGCCAATAAGGGCCTGTTCCTGCTGGCACCGATTATCACCTTCACCGTAGCCCTGCTGGCCTGGGCGGTTATCCCGTTCGGCGAGGATATGGTGCTCGCGAATATCAATATCGGCTTGCTCTATATTCTCGCGATCAGTTCGCTCGGCGTCTACGGTGTGGTTATCGCCGGCTGGGCGAGTAACTCGAAATATCCGTTCTTCTCCGCGATGCGCGCCGCCGCGCAGATGATCAGCTACGAAGTCTCGATCGGCTTCATCCTGATTTCGGTGGTGTTGTTTGCCGGAACCTTCAATCTGTCCGACATCGTCATGGCGCAGGAAGGCCATATTTTCGGGATGGTCAATGCCTATGGTCTGAACCCGCTGTTGTTCCCGATGGCGGTGGTGTTCCTGATTGCCTCGATGGCGGAAACGGCGCGTCATCCTTTTGATCTGACCGAAGCGGAAAGCGAATTGGTCGCCGGTTATCAGACCGAATATAGCTCGATGTCCTTCGCTTTGTTCTGGCTCGGTGAATATGCCAATATCCTGCTGATGTGCGCGCTCAACGCGATCCTGTTCTGGGGTGGCTGGCTGCCGCCGATCGACTGGGAACCGCTTTACGCGGTACCGGGCATCTTCTGGCTGTTTGGCAAGATGTTCTTTTTCTTCTTCATCTTCAGCTGGGTGATGGCGACGGTACCGCGCTACCGCTATGACCAGCTGATGCGTCTGGGCTGGAAGATATTCCTGCCGCTCAGCCTGCTCTGGGTGTTCCTGGTCAGCGGCTATGTGATGATTGACAAGTTTGGATTGCCGCTATGAATATTGCACAAACCATCAAGGCCTTCACGCTTTGGGAATTTCTCGGCGCGCATTTGTTGACGCTGAAATATTTCTTCAAGGCGAAGAAGACGATCAACTATCCCTATGAGAAGAACCCGATTTCGCCGCGGTTCCGGGGGGAACATGCGCTGCGGCGCTATCCCAATGGCGAGGAACGCTGTATTGCCTGCAAGCTGTGCGAAGCGGTCTGTCCGGCGCAGGCGATCACGATCGAGGCTGAGCCGCGCGAAGACGGTTCGCGCCGCACCACGCGCTATGACATCGACATGACCAAGTGCATCTATTGCGGTTTCTGTCAGGAAGCCTGTCCGGTCGATGCGATCGTCGAGGGACCGAATTTCGAATATGCGACGGAAACGCGCGAAGAGCTGATTTACGACAAGTCGAAACTGCTGGAAAACGGCGACAAATGGGAGCGGGCAATCGCGGCAAACCTTGCCGCCGATGCGCCTTATCGGTAATGGGCGGGGGAACACGGGGATTATGATAATTTCACACGATTCTGACATACTCGTCATCCCAGCGAAGGCTGGGATCCAAACCAATATATGCTCTTCCACCACAGGCGGGTTAGGCCCCAGCCTTCGCTGGGGTGACGGAGTGGGAATATAATGCAAATATTTGCTTTCTATCTATTCGCATCCATCGTGCTTGCCAGTGGTGCTTTCTGCATCTTTGCGCGCAATCCGGTGCATAGTGTCTTGTGGCTGATCCTGGCGTTTTTCAACGCAGCGGGGCTGATGTTGTTGGTCGGAGCCGAATTTATCGCCGCCTTGCTGGTGATCGTCTATGTCGGCGCGGTTGCGGTCCTGTTCCTGTTTGTCGTGATGATGCTCGACATCGATTTTGCTGAATTGCGGGCCGGGTTTATGAAGAATTTGCCGCTGGGATTGCTGCTGGCTCTGGTGCTCGTCGTGGAAATTATCTTTGGCGTCGGTGCCTGGCAGTCGTCTGGTATGGGAGAGGCGACAGCGGCGGTCGGGCCGCCTGCCGGAGCGCCTTCCAATATCGAACAGCTGGGTGCTTTGCTCTACACCCGATATGTGTTCCTGTTTGAAGCGGCGGGGATGATCCTGCTGGTCGCGATGGTCGGCGCGATCGTGCTGACCCTGCGGACGCGCGGTGGTGTGCGTAAACAGAATATCGCCGACCAGATCGCGCGCCGTCCTGAAGATGCAACGCGCAACACACAACCCGAAATCGGCAAGGGAGTGGAATTGTGATCGGCATTGAACATTATCTCGTTGTCAGCTCGATCCTGTTCGTGATCGGCATGCTCGGCATTTTTCTCAATCGGAAAAATGTCATCATCATCCTGATGGCGATCGAACTGATACTGCTCGCGGTGAACCTCAACTTCGTCGCGTTCAGCGCCTTTCTTGGCGATATGACCGGGCAGATATTCGCCATGTTTGTTCTGACCGTGGCCGCAGGCGAAGCTGCTATCGGACTGGCCATTCTCGTGATCTATTTCCGTCAGCGCGGCACGATTGCCGTCGATGATGTCAACCGGATGAAGGGGTAGCGCCGGTGAGTTTTATTTCTGTCATCCCAGCGAAGGCTGGGATCCAACCCAAATCATGTGCTCCCACTGCAGGCGGGTTAGCCCCCAGCCTTCGCTGGGGCGACGAGGTTAGTTCGTGAACAGTATCACCCTCATAGTATTCCTGCCGCTGCTGGCAGCGATCGTCGCCGGTTTCGGCAACCGTATCATCGGCAATGTGCCGGCGAAAGTCATCACTACGGGCGCGCTATTCACTGCCTGTGGACTGAGCTGGCCGATATTCATCGGTTTCCTGAGCGGAACCAGCACCGCCGAGGTCGTGCCGGTCCTGACCTGGATTGTGTCCGGTGACCTGACTTTTGACTGGGCTTTGCGGGTCGACACGCTGACCGCCGTGATGCTGGTCGTGGTGACCACGGTCTCTGCGCTCGTGCATCTCTACAGCTGGGGCTATATGGATGAAGATCCGGACCAGCCACGTTTCTTCGCCTATCTGTCGCTCTTCACCTTTGCCATGCTGATGCTGGTGACCGCCGACAATCTTGTACAGATGTTCTTTGGCTGGGAAGGCGTGGGGCTTGCATCCTATCTGCTGATCGGTTTCTGGTTCAAGAAACCCAGCGCCAACGCCGCCGCGATCAAGGCGTTCGTCGTCAACCGCGTCGGTGACCTTGGCTTCATGCTCGGTATTTTCGGTACCTTCCTGGTGTTCGGCACGGTGTCGATCCCCGAAATTCTCGAAGCCGCTCCTGCGATGGCTGGTTCGACCATCACATTCGCCGGCATGCGTCTCGATACGATGACCATAATCTGCCTGCTGCTGTTTGTTGGCGCGATGGGCAAGTCGGCGCAGCTCGGTCTGCACACATGGTTGCCGGACGCGATGGAAGGTCCGACCCCCGTGTCGGCGCTGATCCACGCGGCCACGATGGTGACCGCAGGCGTGTTCATGGTCTGCCGCCTGTCGCCGATGTTCGAAACCAGCGATGTCGCGTTGACCGTTGTCACCATTGTCGGCGCTTGCACCGCGATATTCGCCGCGACCGTCGGCCTCGTCCAGAATGATATCAAGCGCGTGATCGCCTATTCGACCTGTTCGCAGCTCGGCTATATGTTCTTCGCCGCTGGCGTTGGCGCTTATAATGTCGCGATGTTCCACCTGTTCACCCACGCCTTTTTCAAGGCGTTGCTGTTCCTCGGCGCCGGTTCGGTGATCCACGCGATGCACCACGAACAGGACATGCGCTATTATGGCGGACTGCGGAAAGAAATCCCGCTGACCTTCTGGGCGATGATGGCCGGTACGCTGGCGATCACCGGTGTCGGTATCTACTGGCTGCACGCGGGCTTTGCCGGCTTCCATTCCAAGGATGCGATCATCGAGGCGGCCTTTGCCTCGGGTAGCGAAGCCGGCCAGTTCGCCTTCTTCATCGGCGTGCTTGCGGCTCTGCTGACCAGCTTCTACAGCTGGCGCCTGATGTTCCTGACCTTCTGGGGCAAGCCGCGCTGGATCCAGTCCGAGCATATCCAGCACAGCGTTCACAAGACACCCGAAGAAGCCGGCGCCGACCAGACCGGTGGCTATCACCCGCATGAAAGTCCGTTATCTATGCTGATTCCTCTCGGCGTTCTCTCCGTCGGCGCCGTCTTTGCCGGCTTTGTGTTCAGCCATGCCTTCATCGATGATGGCGCGTTCTGGAACGGATCCATCGCTTATGACGCCGGCCTGATGCACGCGATGCACGAAGTGCCGCTGTGGGTGAAATTGTCCGCTACGGTGGCCATGCTCACCGGTCTCGCAACCGCCTATTTCATGTATTTCCGCGGAACCGACCGTCCGGCAAGACTGGCCGCGACCTTCAGCCCGCTGTACAATTTCTTCTTCAATAAATGGTATTTCGACGAGCTCTACAACCTGATCTTCATCCGTCCCGCCTTCTGGCTGGGCCGGAAATTCTGGAAGACTGGTGACGAAGGCACGATCGACCGCTTCGGCCCCAATGGTATCGCTTCGGTGATCGCCAGCGGCTCGGGCGCGATGAAACGCTTCCAGAGCGGTTATCTTTATACCTATGCCCTGGTCATGCTGCTCGGTCTTGCCGCCGCCGCGACCTGGATTATCGTGCAGGGAGCCAGCTAATGAACCAGCTTGATTTCCCAATCCTGTCCCTGATGATGGGCCTGCCGATGCTGGCAGCGATTATCTGTCTATTCCTCAATGCGCAGGCGGCACGCTGGCTGGCGCTTGTGACGACGCTGGTGCTGTTCGTGCTCGGCGTGGTTCTCTGGGCCAATTACGACATAGGCGGTCCGCAATGGCAATATGTCGAACGGGCCGACCTGTTCGGCAATTTTGCCTGGGCGCTGGGTATCGACGGTATTTCGATGCTGCTGATCATGCTCACTGTTTTCCTGATGCCAATCTGTATTGGTGCCAGCTGGGAGTCCGTCCAGACCCGCGTCGGCGAATATATGGCGGCCTTCCTGTTCATGGAAGTGCTGATGATCGGCGTGTTCGCGGCGCAGGATATCTTCCTCTTCTACATCCTGTTCGAGGCGGGCCTGATCCCGATGTATCTGATCATCGGTATCTGGGGCGGGGCGAACCGGATTTACGCCAGCTATAAATTCTTTCTCTATACCTTGCTCGGTTCGGTGGTGATGCTGGTTGCTATGCTGTGGATGGTACAGGATGCCGGAACCAGCGATATTCCGACCCTGCTCAACTATGATTTTGCGCCCGAGGCACAGACATGGCTGTGGTTGGCCTTCTTCGCCAGCTTTGCGGTCAAGATGCCGATGTGGCCGTTTCATACCTGGCTGCCCGACGCGCACGTTCAGGCGCCAACCGCCGGTTCGGTAATTCTGGCTGGTGTATTGCTGAAAATGGGTGGCTACGGCTTCCTGCGCTTCTCGCTGCCTATGTTCCCGGAGGCATCCGAACAGTTCATCTGGCTGGTCTTCGCGCTGTCGATGGTAGCCGTGGTCTACACGTCACTGGTTGCTTTGGTGCAGCAGGACATGAAGAAGCTGATCGCTTATAGTTCGGTCGCCCATATGGCGATCGTCACGCTCGGCCTGTTCGCCTTCAACCGTCAGGGTATCGAGGGCGCTGTCATCGTGATGCTGAGCCATGGATTGGTGTCCGGCGCGCTGTTCCTGTGCGTTGGTGTGATCTATGACCGTCTGCACACACGGGAAATCGATCGCTACGGTGGACTTGCGATCAACATGCCGAAATATGCGATCCTCTTCATGCTGTTCACCATGGCCTCGATCGGCCTGCCGGGAACCAGCGGCTTCGTCGGCGAATTTCTCTCGCTGGTGGGCCTCTACAAGGTCAATAGCTGGGTCACGCTGGTTGCAACGACCGGGATCATATTGGGGGCTGGCTATATGCTCTATCTCTATCGCCGCGTCGCTTTTGGCGAGCTTGTTCACGAGGATGTCAAAGCCATGCCTGATCTTTCCGCACGGGAACTGGCGCTGCTTGCGCCGATTGCGGCCGCTGTCATGTGGATGGGCGTCTATCCCGAAAGCTTCATGGCACCGATTCGCGGTGACGTCGGATCGCTGGTTGCCCGTATCGACCGTGCGGCGCCGGAGGGGGACGCACATCTCAAAATGGGTGAGGCGAAAAAAGCCGTCGCCAAAGATCATGCCGAAGGGGAGGCACACTGATGGGTATCGGAAATTCCCTTTGGCTGGTTTCACCAGAAGTCTTTCTCTCCATATCGAGTCTGATTCTGTTGATGATCTCCGCATGGGGTGGTGAAAAATCAGCGCGCTTGGTGACCATATTGGCGGCGGCCGCGCTGTTTGGCGCGTCGATCCTGCTTATGGCTCTCGCGCATCTGCCCGAATTCAAGGACGGGGCTTCTGCATTTAGCGATCAATATCGCATGGATGCCTTTGGCAGCACCGCGAAATTCCTGATCTATATTGCGGCGATCATATGTCTGATGGTTTCGCCGCGCTTTTTCCAGAGCGGGGGCAAATATCGGCCGGAATATCCGGTTCTGATCCTCTTTGCCTGCGTCGGTATGGGGATGATGGTGTCGGCAACGGACATGATGACGCTCTACATCGGGTTGGAACTCAACAGTCTGTCTTCATATGTTCTGGCCAGTTTCATTCGTACCGATGTGCGGTCTTCCGAAGCCGGGCTGAAATATTTCGTTCTCGGCGCACTGGCTAGCGGAATGCTGCTATTCGGCATATCTCTGGTCTATGGTTTTGCCGGCTCAACGAGTTTTGCGGTCATTGGTGAGACCCTGAGCGGGAATATTTCCACCGGGCCGCTGATCGGACTGGTGCTTGTCCTGTCCGGTCTGGCGTTCAAGATCAGCGCCGTGCCGTTCCATATGTGGACGCCCGACGTGTATGAAGGCGCACCGACGCCGGTCAGCACATTCTTCGCCAGCGCGCCGAAAGTGGCCGCTGTGGCGCTGACCGCACGGGTCATAATCGAAGCCTTCGGCGGCCAGACTTCGGCCTGGCAGCAGATCATCATATTTGTCGCGCTGGCATCAATTGTCCTCGGCGCGGTCGGAGCAATCGGCCAAAAGAATATCAAACGGCTGCTTGCCTATAGTTCGATCAACAATGTCGGTTTCATGCTGATCGGGCTCGCCGCGGGTACCGCGCAGGGCATTTCCGCGATGATGTTCTATCTCGCTATCTATGTCGCGATGACATTGGGCAGCTTTATCTGCGTGCTGGAAATGCGCGACAAGGACGACAAGCCTCTGGAAAGTCTGTCGAGCCTCGCCGGATTGTCGCAATCGCGTCCGGGTCTTGCCGCCGCTTTTGCGATCTTCATGTTCTCGCTCGCGGGTGTTCCGCCGCTGTTCGGATTCTGGGGCAAGTTCCTGGTATTCGACGCCGCCGTCGCAGCGGGCATGTTCCCTCTCGCGGTCATCGGTATTGCCGCTTCTGTGATCGGGGCTTTCTACTATATCAAGGTCGTCAAGATCATCTATTTTGATGATCCTGCCGGTGAGATTGTTGCTACGGGACACAAGACCGAAAACGGTTTGATTGCCCTTATGGCGCTGCTGGTATCGCCGCTCGGTTATCTGACAATACCGTTTGTTGCACCGATCACCGCTGCTGCTGCGGCGTCGCTTTTCTGACCATCAGGATAGAAACTGTCGGCAGGACCGCGTCCACCAATGCGGACGTGAAGGCGCTTGCCATGCAGGGCAGCGTCGCCGAAGGATTCTGGCTGCGGGCGAAGACACAATCGGGAGGGATCGGACGTCTGGGACGCAAATGGGAGAGCCCGGCGGGTAATCTCTATTGCAGCACGGTCGTCGACATACGCTCTGGTGACCCGCTACCATCAAGCCTTTCTTTTGTCGCGGGGGTGGCGGTTTACAAGGCCATCCGTTCCTTTCTTCCAGGCGCCGAGATGATCCTGAAATGGCCGAATGATATCTTGGTGTCAGGAGCAAAAATCTGCGGTATCCTGCTCGAACGGATGAAGGATCAGGTCGTGGTTGGCATTGGCGTGAATATCGCGGTCAAGCCGGAGATCGAGGGCAGGGCGGTGACCAGTCTGGCGGCGGAAGGGGCGACGATCGACGCTCCCGGTTTCCTCGCTCGCCTGTCCGAGACCTTTGCCGTTGTCATGAATGAATGGCGTGATCAGGGATTTCCGTATATATTGACCGAATGGCAGAAACTGGCCCATCCGGTCGGTAGTATCATCACGACCAGCGATGAACGGGGTGAAACAACCAGCGGCGAATATGCCGGCCTTACCGCTGATGGCGCACTTTGCTTGAGAAAAGGCGACGGAACGCTTATCGAAATACGCGCCGGTGATATTTCCATCGGATAGAAAGAAGAGTCGCTCATGCTATTGGCCATAGATGCTGGTAACACCAATGTTGTGTTCGCGCTGTTCGACGGCGACGACATTCGCGCGCGCTGGCGCATCGCCACCGATGCTCGCCGCACCGCGGATGAATATGTCGTCTGGCTGCGGCAGCTTCTGGAACTGGAAGGCCTTGCGATTGGCGACGTTGACGCTGTGATCATCGGTACGGTGGTTCCGCGTGCCCTGCATAATCTGACGGTCCTGTCGGAGAAATATTTCGGCGTGGTCCCGTTGGTTGCGGGCCGGGGAGCGGCAGACTGGGGTGTCGCGCTGGATGTCGAACAACCCGACAGCGTCGGTGCCGATCGTGTGCTCAATGTGATCGCAGCGCATCAGAAATATAATCAGGATATTGTCATCATCGATTTTGGTACGGCGACGACCTTCGACGTTGCTGATTATGAAGGCGCCTATAAGGGCGGCATCATTGCCCCCGGGATCAATCTTTCGCTTGATGCACTGGTCGGAAAAACCGCGCAATTGCCGCGTATCGCGCTGGAATCGCCCGAAAGCGACAATGTCATCGGAACAACGACCGAAAGCCAGATGCTGATTGGCATTTTCTGGGGCTATGTCGCGATGATCGAAGGGCTGGTGGCTCGCACCAAGGCGCAAATCGGCCGACCGACCAAGATCATTGCTACCGGCGGATTAGCCGTACTTTTTGACGAACACACAGATATTTTCGATCATCTGGAAGCAGATCTGACTCTTCAGGGCCTGCATTTCCTCTATCAGCGAGCAACAAACGCTTCATGACAAAATCTAAAAAAGAACTTCTCTTCCTGGCCCTTGGCGGTTCGGGTGAAATCGGCATGAATGTCAACCTGTACGGCTGTGACGGCAAATGGGTGATGGTCGATCTCGGCATGACCTTTGCCGACCCCAGCTATCCGGGGATCGACCTGATTCTGCCCGATCTTGAATTTATCGAGAAGAACCGCAAGGATCTGCTCGGTATCGTGCTGACCCATGGCCATGAAGATCATATTGGCGCGGTACCCTATTTCGCCGCCGACCTCGATGTTCCGCTGTTCGCCACGCCTTTCACGGCAGGCCTGATCCGTCGCAAGCTAGAAGAGGTCGGACTGGAAAAACAAGTCAAGCTCAACATCATCCCCAATGAGGGCAGTTTTGATCTTGGTCCATTCGGGTTTCGCTATCTGCCGATCGCGCACTCTATTGCCGAGGGTAATGCGATGCTGATCGACACGCCTTATGGCCGTATTTTTCATACCGGTGACTGGAAGCTGGATGCCGAACCAGTGCTTGGTGTTCCATCAACTCCCGAAGATTATACCAAAATCGGTGATGAGGGCATATTGGCGATGGTGTGCGATTCGACCAATGTATTCAATGAAAGCGCATCCGGTTCGGAAGGCGAAGTGCGTCGCAACCTTATGCGGGTCGTCGAAGAGATTGATACAAGGATCGTGGTGACGACCTTTGCATCCAACGCTGCGAGGCTCCAGACGCTCGGTGAAGTCGCCATCCATGCCGGGCGTAAGCTCTGTGTCGCTGGCCGCTCGCTCGACCGGATTATCGATAATTGCCGCGAAAACGGCTATCTCAAGGATTTTCCGCCGACCGTGGACTTTCAGGAGGCGATGAGCCTGCCACGCGACAAGGTCATGATCATTGCAACCGGCGGTCAGGGGGAGGCGAGAGCTGCGCTGGGCCGGATTGCCAGTGATAGCCACCAGATCAAACTTTCCGAAGGCGATCATGTGCTCTTTTCGTCCAAACAGATCCCGGGCAACGAAATCGCGATTGGCCGGATCCAGAACCAGCTTGCGGCCAAGGGAGTCGTGATGATCACCGAGCGTCAGGAACATATCCACGTTTCGGGTCATCCTGGACAGCCGGAGCTGGCGCAGATGTACAAATGGATCAAGCCGGAAATTCTGGTGCCGGTCCATGGCGAAATCCGGCATATGAAAACGCAGGTTCGGTTCGGCCTCGAACAGGGTATTCCGAAAGCGATATTCCAGCAGAATGGCGATGTCGTGCGACTGGCTCCCGACGGACCAAAAATAGTGGGACAGGAACGCACCGGCCGGCTCGTCCTTGATGGCGACGTGATCATCCCGGCGGACGGAAAAACGCTGAACGAAAGGCGTAAGACGGCGCATAACGGGATGATATCGGTCGCTATCGGTCTGGACCAGAAAGGCAAGATCTTCGGACAACCGGTGCTGAAAATGCACGGTGTTCCGCTGGAAGAAGACGAGGAAGATTTCCTTGATGAAGTGGTCGACAAGATCGTCGGCAAATATTCCAAGCCGGTTGGCGACATCGACAAGTTCAATGAAGCGATCCGCCTACTTGTCCGGCGGGCAGCGACCGAGTGGACTGGCAAGAAACCGGTCGTTTCGGTGCTCACTGTGGAGGCTTAGCCGACCATGGAACTCTACTCCGTTTTCGCGATCTATATATTATTCTGGGTGACAGCCGCATTCATCATCCTGCCTATCGGCATCCGCAGCCATCATGAAACCGGCGAAAAAATGGTGAAAGGGCAGGCGGACGGTGCTCCGGCCAATTTTCGGCCCTGGCGGGTATTGTTGCTGACCACCCTGCTGGCGACGGCGATGTTTGGCCTATTCTATCTCAACTATGTCTATGGCTGGATCAGCATAGATACGATTGATTTCTTCGATAGCCGGGAACGGATGAAAGACATCTGATCCTAGCTGCGTAAGCGTTCGATCGCCTGGGCCAGAGCGACATAAAGCTTGCCGACATCCGATGACAGCAGGGTCACGCTGATAGCGCTGCCATCACGGGTGGCGAGCACACCGCGCAACATCGCTTCGAAATCATGGATGTAGCGGTTAACATGCTCGCGGAATTCGTCATTGCCAGAATATTGGGCCAGGATTTCGCGCACTTCACGATTGTCGAGCAAGCGAACGGCACGCCGCGTGAAGATACCGCGATCACCCTTCAGATAGGCCGCCCATTCGGTGTCGGTGACATCGTTTGACAGGATTTTTCCGACATCAATCGAGATGGAATTGAGAGACTCGGTCAACTGCGCCACTCGTCGGGTGAAATTCTCGTCGTTGCTTTGTTCCGCTTTTTCTTTTGCAAACAGGATGCGTTGCTCGAGTTTCGTGGTCATATCCTCGATAGCAGCCAGTTGATCGGTGAGATGTGCGGCGGTGGACTGGGTCGTGGCGACGGCACCCGATACGGCCTGCTCCAGTTTCGGCGCTATCGAGGCGATCTTGTCGTCGATGATCCGATTCAGCGCTTCTTCGCTTACCTTTTCAAAGGCTTGGGTCGAACCAGTAATGGAATTTTCCAGAACTTCCCGAGAATGTTCGGAAGCCTGTTTGGCTGTTTCCTTCACGCGGAGGAGCGCGCTGATCAGCTTCTCGCCGGCGCTTTCGGCAAGAGATTCATTCTGCTCCCGCACTTCGTCGATCGCTCGGGAAATATCGGATATCTGTTCGACAATGGACTGGCTCGCCACGCCTCCATCTTCCTGCAATTTTTTGATCTGTTCCTGTTGCTGGCTGATGGACAGGTCCGTTTGGGCAATTTGTGCCGCTATTTGGGCAGCATCTTCCTGCGCCTTGTGCGCTTCGCTGGCGATCTGATTATAAAGGGAGAGGCTTTCCCTGGACTTTTCGGAAACCCGTTCGAAAGCATTGGGTAAGGTCTCGTCCATTTCCCGCGCGCTGCTGTCAAGCGCAACGAGCAGGCGTTCCATCCTTTCGATCATGCCATCGGCGAGGCCATGTCCGTTTTCCAGTGACTGCTGGAGGGCGGCGCTATTCTGTTCCATTGCGGTCATCGCAAAGGCCAGTTTCGCGGTTTTGTCACCGCTCTGATTGTCGAGCTGTTTGATATGGTCGGAGATGTCCGAAACCGTCCGGTTCAGCGTTTCTGCCAGCACTTTCAGGCGCGCTTCTTCGTTGTCAGCAACCTGTCCGGCTGACGCCAAGGCGGCTTCCAGATCGTCCAGCTCCGCGCGCATTGCCTGCGCCGATTCCGATGTTTCCGTCGCCAGCTCGGTGCGTGTCTGGCGGAGGGCTTCGATCGTTTCCGCAGTCGTCGTTTTCAACAAGTCCGCCAGCTGGCTCGATCCGGTGCCCGCATCGTCAAGCTGTTTCATCAGACTGGATTTGATTCTTTCGGCTTCGCCCGCGAGACTTTCTACCGACAGGGCTGACTTGTCGGTCAGATCATCAAGACTCTTTTTGGCTGCTGCGCCGACTTCCGCGATTCTTCTGAGGGTTGAGACCATGGCTGCCATTTCGGTCTGGGCGGTGCGTCCTGCATTGCCGATCTGATTGGTGACGTCCTTGGCGGTGTTGATGATGACCGGAAGATGTTCGCGCAACTGCTCAAGATTCTTGTAGGCCGCGTCACCGACCTTATCGAGCTTCTGCATTTTTCCGAGACCATCTGCCAGCGAACTCTTGATCAATTCGGCAGCATTGGTCAGCTTGACCGAAGACTGATCCCCGAGAAATTCCAGTTCCCGGCTTTCCTGACCGAGAAATTCACGCGCAACGCTGAGCTCATTGTTGATGGTTTTCAGCCGTGTTTCCAATAGTTCGGACTCGGTGCGCAGTGATGATGATACATCGGCAAAGCGATGTGCCTCTTTGGTGCTGTTGCGCATATAGAGCAGATAGAAAATACCTAGGGTGACGACAGGCAGGCACCATTGGGTGAGCAGGTCTATTCCATATTTCGCTGTCGGCATTGTCGTAAAAATGTCGCGGTTTGCCCATAGGTAAAATGCGGTCCAGCTGGCTATGGAAAGGGCCAGCAACAGCGGGGGTATATAGAGGGAGCGCGCGGCCGAGGCCGGTTCATCTGCGGCATAATGACTCCAGCCGTCATCTGAAGAACCGCCGCTATTTTGCGGAGTTTCTTCGGAAAAATCCTGTCGCTCGATTTCCGGATCGAGCGCTTCGCTTTCGATACCTGCGGTTGATTCTGCATGGTTGTCATCGGGGGTTTCGTCCCGATCACGCCACATCCCGATAATCTTGTTTTCACCTGCCATGAGGCTATTTAACACAAAATGGAATCATATAAACCATAAGTTAACCATGTCGGATGTAAACCGGCCAAATGTCTTTTGATTACGGAGCTTTGGATGCCGCTTTGACGGCTGCAGTAGGGGACGACCAGTCGCTTGTCGTCGAGTTGCGAGAGGCATTCCTGGAAAGTGCAAGACGGCAGGTCGACCTTTTGGGCAGATCGCGTTGCGATGCCAATTGGGAATATGCCGCATGGCGTCTAAAAGGACTGGCGGCCAGTTTTTCAGCAACCAAAATTCTGAAACTCGCGGACGAGGCAGCCCATTCGGCACCGGGCGATCCGGTAATATTGCGTAAATTGCAGAGCGCTGTTGCCGAGGTCGAGCGCCACCGGGACTGACTCTGCCTTTCCGGTGCACAGAACGCGCCGTCTTCTCCAGATTATCGCTTGGCATGTCTGGGCGGCACCATCTATGGACGGAAATGACCTTCCTATTCATTGATCGGGACCCCAATATCCGTGAAACTGGCACTGATTTCTCTGGCGAAAGACGATCTCGACGGAAACGGACCAATTGCGTTGCTGCCATTGTTCGGCGGAACTCTGCTCGATTTGCAGATTAGCGCGGCGCAACGCTTTGGCTGCGAAAAATATATATTCCTCTGTCCGGTAACCCATGGTGCGCTGCTGCAGAAGATCGATGCGATGAAGCAGCAGGGACTGGATGCCGAATATGTCCGCAGCCCCAGTGATCTGGTACAATATGCAAGCGACCAGGATCACGTGGTCTATATAGCCGATGGCATATTGCCGAATGCCGAGGTTGTCGAGCAGTTGAGTGGAACACCACAGGAATTGCTCTTCACCGTGCTCCATGCCGATGAATATCAGGAGTTTGAGCGTATCGACCTCAACCAGCGCTGGCTCGGGATCGTCTCTCTGAAGACATCCCGTCTGAGCGCAATGATCGATATCCCAGATGACTGGGAAGTCGGTTCGGCCTTGCTCAGAACCGCCGTTCAGGCCGATTGTCCGCGTGCGATAATATCTGATCGCAAAATGGGTTCTGGCGCGATCGCCCATGTGCAAAGCGAAATCAGCGCGGAGCAGTTCACCCGACGCAAGTTGAGAGAAATGCCTGTAAAACGGGACAATTTCCTGAACCGGTTTATGCTGCACCCCCTGACCAAGCGCAGCCTGCCCCGGCTGTGGAAAAAGAAGGCGGCGCCGCAATATCTGGGGATTTTTTCCCTGACAGCTGGGATCGCGGCGATTCTGACAGCGGTACTCGGCTATCCTGTTGCATCGCTGTCGCTGCTTTTCATCGGCAGCACGGCGCAATTTGCCCGGATAGCGATGGTACAGTTTGACGCTATTCTGCCAATCCGGGACTGGACCGCATTGGTGCTGGATTTGCTTGCCGCAACCGGAGTGGGGATATTGCTCTTCCATGCGTCCGACGCCGGGACACTGGTGCCAAATATCGTGATTGGAGTGTTGTTGCTCGCCCATCTGTTGCTGTCGAGCAGGAAACCGGTCAACAGACCGCTGGCGCTGGCCCGACCGGACTTGCGACTGGTTGTGCTTGGCTTGCTGCTGGGAACTGTTTTCGGACATTTTGCGTATGGCCTCTATGGCGCAGCGCTTTACTCCGGCTTATTCCTCGTTCTTGATCGCTATCTGGCGAAGGATTCGCCGGGAAAACCGGCCACGTCGGATGAATAGCGGATATCTCGCTTAGTGGCTTGTTAACCACATTAGGGTACGGCCAATCTATGGCACAGCAAGATATTCAGATGAACGAAATGATGAATATGGATATCATCCGATTTGCATCGGCAATGGCAGACAAAACCTCGTTCATTGCTGAGGATTTTGCTCAGGTCCTGTTTCCCAAAACCAGCGTCATTTTCAACGATCGTATGCGGTCCAATGCGCTGCAATATCTGCGCAGTGTCGTCGGTCAGCTCGAACAGCAGATATGTGTGATCGCAGTCCGTGAATTTGGCGTCGCGCAGGACGTGCTCCAGAAGATAGCGAATGGCGGAGAAGGCCGGAGCTATCGACTGCTGGCGGATTCCGGTTTGCTCAACACGGTGGAGATCGTCCAGCACCTGTTTATCAAAGCACAGCAAAGCGAACTGGCGGCACGATTGCTGCAAAAGATTTCGCAGCAGGATCTCGAAGCGACTCTGACGCGTCATCTCGATCATCAAGACCCCGTTGTTGCCGAAGCCGCCATGGGATTGCTGGTCGCCCAATCCAAAACGACGGGTGCCGCGGGAGAGATTTCTGCGAGCCTCGCAGATTTGTCTGCTGAAATTGCCTATGCTTTCGCCTGGCCGGTGACGGCTTCGCTTGTCAGGCTCTCCGGCTTGTCCGGTCCACAACTGCAACAGGCAACGGAACGATTTCTTGCTTCGCATGACGAGAGCGCCGGGGTCGCGCGCAAGGCCAGCCGTCTTGCCCAGCTGGTCGAGCAGTCAGGCACAGCAGAAGACAATATCCCGCATCCGATGAGAGATGGCCTGTCGCTGTTCATTGCGCGACTGGCGCGACAAACCGGATTGACCAGTGATCAGATCGTGAGCTTTACGGCCGAGCCGAATATGGCACGCTTCGTTGTCGCGATGCGCGCAGCAGATTTCCCCGTCCAGGAGGCATTGTCAGTCTTTTCAGCGCTGGATGGCGGCGACCATATTTTGACCGCCGCAACCTATCGGGAGACTGATCGCGACCGGGCGCTGGCGTTGGTGTCAAGCTGGACCGCCCCCGATACCTATCAAAATGCCAAGCGGATTTTGGCCGACGACAGCCTGGATGATCGAGGAAAATGACGGCATCGGGCAAACTGGCCGAACCGGTCCGAGGACAGGTGGACGCCGACGGTATGCTTTTGTCGGCGGATCCTTTGCTGATGCGCCTTCACTTGCGCAGCGGTGGTGCAGAAGGGGGGCCATTGGCCGTTCCCGAATTGGCAGAAATTTGCCGGATAAGCAGGCGGTTGAGGATGAATCTGTCGCGAGCGGTGCAGGCGTCCGACGATGACTGCCGGATCGATATGTGGGTGGAAACACGTTTTGTCGCGTCGGACAAGGAACCGCAGGTCAGTCTTGCGATTATCGACTGGAAAGAACGGCTGTATGATGACTCCGATAAAGTAGACCCGGCGCGCGAGCGGGATTTTGACCGTCTGGAAGGGCGCGGTGCGATCAGGACCGATGCGGCGTTGCGGATCATTTCGCTGCAAATGCCTGTCGAGTCCGGACATCTGTCCGATGCCATCGGGCAGTCTCTGCTTGAGATATATGACGTCTTCCCTCCCTCAGCTCACTCACGGTTGCTCGAAGCGGTGGCCGAACGGCAACCGATCCGGAACCAGCGGATGCGGGAGAAAAGCGGAAGCCAGCGTTTGTTTCTGTTTCAGGGGCAACCGCTGATAGACAAAGTAGGCATTTTTGCCGGCTACCGTTTTACGGCTGTGCCTGACGGTCCGGAAGCAAGCGGCCAGGATGCGAAGCCTATGACCGGGAAACTGATTAGCGACAATCTGTTCGGTTTCCAGCTCGGTCCAGCCCTGCGCCAGCCACTGGGCAAAATCATCGCCAATGCCGAAACGATCAGCAGCAAATTGCAAGGGCCGCTGCGGGGAGACTATGCCAGCTATGCCAAGGATATCGCCTCGGCGGGTCGCCATTTGCTCGATCTGGTCAATGATCTTTCCGATCTCGAGGCGATCGAGCGTCCAGAATTTACGGTCGCGGCGGACGATATTGATCTTGTTGATCTGGCCCACCGCGCGGCGGGCCTGCTGGCGGTCAAGGCTTCCGATCACCAGATACGGATCGATCTTCCCGACGAGGGCGGGAAACTGCCAGCTCGCGGCGAATTTCGCAGGTCTTTGCAGATTCTCGTCAATCTGATTGGCAATGCAATTCGCTATTCACCCGATGGCTCGGTTATCAAGGTGCGTGTTGCTGCCGACGAGGAATTTGCCCGGATTTCGGTGACCGATCAAGGTGATGGTATCGCTGCGGAAGATCAGGCCAGGATTTTTGAGAAGTTCGAGCGACTGGGGCGGTCGGGCGACGGCGGCAGCGGTTTGGGGCTGTTTATCTCTCGCCGACTGGCGCATGCAATGGGCGGCAGTCTGATCGTGGAGAGTGCCGCCGGCAAAGGTTCTACCTTCATCCTGTCACTCCCATACCGGGAATAGCCAAAAAAAGGGGAGCGTAAAGCTCCCCTCTTTCATCAATGTCTATAGCCTTTAGCGTTTGTCGATCGGCACATAATCGCGTTTGGCCGGACCCGTGTACAACTGGCGCGGGCGACCGATGCGCTGGCCGGGATCGGAAATCATCTCGTTCCACTGCGCAACCCAGCCGACGGTACGGGCGAGGGCGAACAGCACCGTGAACATCGACGTCGGGAAACCAATCGCTGACAGAATGATGCCCGAGTAGAAATCGACGTTCGGGAACAGCTTCTTGTCGATGAAATAGGGATCGTTGAGCGCCATTTCTTCGAGCTGCAATGCAACGTCAAAGACCGGATCCTTGACCTTCAGCGTGTCAAACACTTCCCGAACTGTTTCCTGCATCACAGATGCTCGCGGATCGTAGTTTTTATAGACGCGGTGGCCAAAGCCCATCAGGCGGAACGGGTCGTCCTTGTCCTTCGCACGCTTGATATATTCAGGAATACGGTCGGGATGACCGATTTCGTGGAGCATGTTGAGCGCCGCTTCATTGGCGCCGCCATGGGCAGGACCCCAGAGGCAGGCAATGCCGGCCGCGATGCAGGCAAACGGGTTGGCGCCCGAAGAACCGGCGAGCCGGACGGTCGAGGTCGACGCATTTTGTTCGTGATCAGCGTGGAGGATGAAAATCCGGTCCATCGCCTTTTCAATCGCCGGGTGCACTTCATATTCCTCGGCAGGAACACCAAAGGTCATGCGCAGGAAATTGCCGGTGTAGGACAGTTCATTGTCGGGATAGACGAACGGCTGGCCGATCGAATATTTATAGGCCATGGCGGCAATGGTGGGCATCTTGGCGACCAGACGGTGGCTGGCGATCATTCGCTGGGCGGGATCGTTGATGTCGGTGCTGTCATGATAGAAAGCCGACAGCGCTCCTACAACACCGCACATGATCGCCATCGGGTGCGCGTCGCGGCGAAAACCCTGATAGAAACCGCGCAGCTGCTCGTGCACCATGGTGTGGCGGGTGATCGTGTTGGTGAAGTCCGAATATTCGTCCGCCGTCGGCAGTTCGCCGCGAAGCAGCAGATGCGCCACTTCCATGAAACTGCTGTTCTCGGCGAGCTGTTCAATCGGATAGCCGCGGTGCAGCAGGACGCCTTCGCCGCCGTCGATGAACGTCAGCTCTGATTCGCAACTGGCGGTCGAGGTGAAACCGGGGTCATAGGTGAAGGCACCGGTCTGGCCGTATAATTTGCGGATATCGACGACATCCGGGCCGACAGTACCCTTCAGAACCGGATATTCGTAATTTTCGCCGTTGATGCTGAATTTTGCGTTATCGCCCACGATATTGTCCTTTCTGCTCCTGAAAACTCAGGTTTTTTCTATTTGATCTGCAAGACGTCCCAGCGATTCTTCTTTGCCAAGAAGGACCAGGACGTCAAAAATTCCGGGTGAACTGGTGCTTCCTGTTAAGGCGGCGCGCATAGGTTGTGCGAGCTTCCCCAGCCCCAATTCGGCAGACTCTGCGATCGCTTTTATGACTTCTTCCGTTGTCTCGAGTGTCCAGTTTTCCAGATCAGCCAAGCCAAGGTGAATCGATTTCAGCAGTGTCCGTGCATCGGCGTCTAGCAGGCTTTCTGCCCGTTCGTCGAGGTCAAGTGGACGTTTTTTAAAGAGAAAAAGACTGGATCCGGCCAATTCAATCAGATTTTTCGCCCGACTTTTCAAAACGGGCATGGCCTGGGCCAGCAAATCCCGGTCCGAAGCGGAAATTGTTGTGCCCAATTCCTGCTCGATCCAGGGGGCTGCGAGCCGAACCAGATCCGCGTCGGCGGCAGCGCGCATATAAAGGCCATTCAGATTTTGCAGCTTCTTGGTATCAAAACGCGACGGGGATTTGCCAATGCCCGACAGGTCAAACCATTCGATCGCCTGTTCGCGGGAGATGATCTCGTCATCGCCATGGCCCCAGCCCAAACGCAGAAGATAGTTGAACATCGCGTCGGACAATATGCCCATGTCGCGATAGGCCTCGACGCCCAGCGCGCCGTGGCGCTTCGACAATTTTGCGCCGTCGTTTCCGTGGATCAGCGGGATATGCGCATATTCCGGTTCGGCCCAGCCCATCGCCCTGATCAGCGCAAGCTGCCGGAAGGCGTTGTTGAGATGATCGTCACCACGAATCAGATGGGTGACCCCCATATCATGATCATCGACCACCACCGCGAGCATATAGGTCGGCGTGCCGTCCGAACGCAGCAATATGAAGTCATCAATCTCACTATTCTGGACCGAAACATTGCCTTGCACCATATCGGATATCGTGACCTTGCCGGCCATTTCGGTTTTCAGCCGGATCGCATAAGGCGCGCCTTCCGGTGCTTCAGAGGGATCGCGATCGCGCCAGCGTCCATCGTAGCGCATCGGCTTTTTCTCGGCGCGTTGCTGCTCGCGCATGGCGGCCAGTTCTTCCTGAGTGGCGAAACATTTATAGGCATTGCCCGAGGCCAGCAATTCATGGGCGACTTCGGCATGGCGCGCAGCGCGCGCGGACTGGAAAACCGGTTTATCGTCCCAGTCGAGGCCCAGCCAGTCGAGACCTTCGATAATTGCGTCAATCGCCTCCTGGGTTGAGCGGGCCTTGTCGGTATCTTCTATACGGAGCAGCGCCTTGCCGCCGTGATGACGGGCAAACAGCCAGTTGAACATTGCGGTACGAGCCCCACCGATGTGGAGAAAGCCGGTCGGGGAGGGCGCAAAACGGGTTACGACCATATTTGTCTGTTTCGGCTGATTTGCCTCATTTGAATTCACGCTTGCTTGGCCCCTGTGATAGACGTGGGAAATGCGGGATGGATTGAGCCCGAATGGCACCAGAGGCACCGGTTCCGGTTCGATCAGGCTCGGCCTTAGCATGCTGTTTCATCCGCGACAATTCATTGAATTGATACATTGGCAAAGGCTGGTGGAAAAGCTTGAATCGCTGCTGGAAAGGGAGCGAGATCAATTGCCCCTGTGGTTGCCGGTCGCGCTCGGCTTCGGGATCGCCGTCTGGTTCGATCTTGCGTCTCCAGCCATGTGGCTTGGCTTTATCTGTCTTTGCGGCGCATTCGCGTGTCTCGCCGTCATGCGCGGCAACGCACGTCGTACAGAAAATGCGCTTTTCTGGTTTTGTCTGTGCGCCGCTGTCGGCTGTGGCCTGATCTGGTTTCGGTCGTGGCAAGTCGCCGCGCCGGTGCTCGAGCGGCCCTTGGTCATCCTGTTCAACGCCGAAATCGAGCGGGTCGAGCCGGTTCTGGCCCGGGATATGGTCCGGCTTACGCTGATAACCGGACAAGATCAGCACCTGCCGCCGCGTGTCAGGGTAAACGTGCCCTTTGATCATGCTGGTCCCGCTTTACAAAAAGGCGCGCTGATCCAGTTGCGGGCCCGCTTGATGCCGCCGGCGATGCCGGCACTGCCCGGTGCCTATGATTTTTCCGAGCGCGCCTGGTTTCAGGGGCTCGGCGCGACCGGGCAGGCGCTGGGGGATATCCGGATATTGCGTCCCGCCGATCCGCTCTTCGCGCTGTCGCGCTATCGCCAGCAGCTGTCGGCCCATGTCCAGTCGCAAATGTCCGGCGCTGCCGGTGCGATTGGCGCAACCCTGGCCACCGGGGACCGGGGCGCGATTGATGAGGCGGATGCCGAGGCAATGCGGCGCAGCGGGCTGGCGCATCTGCTGTCGATCAGCGGCCTCCACGTCACCGCGGTGGTCGGCGCAATCTATCTGCTGGTGCTCAAGTCGCTCGCCTTGTCGCCCGCGCTCGCTCTGCGCTTTCGTTTGCCGATCGTGGCAGCGGGATGCGCGGCGCTGGCTGCGGTCGCCTATACGCTGATGACGGGAGCGCAGGTGCCAACGATCCGGGCCTGCGTCGCGGCCCTGCTGGTGCTGGCGGCGCTGATGATGGGGCGCAGCGCGATCACCCTGCGGATGGTCGCGGCGGGGGCGCTGTTTGTGCTGGTCTTCTGGCCGGAGTCGCTGGTCGGCCCGAGCTTCCAGCTCAGTTTTGCGGCGGTCACCGCGATTATCGCGCTGCACGAACATCCGCGGATAAAGGCGCTGGTGATGTTGCGCGACGAAAGCCTGTTGCGCCGTATCGGCCGTTTCATATTTTCGCTGTTTCTGACCGGTCTGGTGGTTGAAATCGCGCTGATGCCGATAGCCCTCTACCATTTTCACAAGGCCGGAATCTATGGGGCGCTCGCCAATATCATCGCTATCCCGCTGACAACATTCGTGATCATGCCGCTGGAGGCATTGGCCCTCATATTCGATAGCGCCGGACTGGGAGCGCCCTTTTGGTGGCTGTGCGAAAAGGCGTTGACCAGCCTGATCGCGCTGGCTCATTTCGTCTCCGGCCAGCCGGGCGCGGTAACCATGTTGCCGACGATGCCGGTTGCCGCCTTTGCTCTGGTCATCGCGGGCGGGCTTTGGCTCTGTCTGTGGCGGGAGCGTTGGCGCTATTGGGGCCTGATCCCCGCCGCCATCGGGGGCTTGCTGATCTTCACCACCCGCGCGCCCGATATCTATATCACCGGCGATGGTCGCCATGTCGGCATCCGCAACGATCGGGGAGAATTGGCTATGCTGCGTACCCGCAGCGGTGACTTCATTCGGAGCATGATATTGGAAAATGCCGGGGTCGAAGGAGAGGTGCTGGCGCTGGAGGATTGGCCCAATGCTGATTGCAACCCCGATTCCTGTCTTGTAACTTTGGCCGGAAAGGACCGCCAATGGCAGGTGCTGGCCACCCGCAGCTCGCACTATATTTCCGCATTGGCGCTATCAGCAGCATGTCGCCGTGTGGATATTGTCGTCAGTGACCGGCGCCTGCCGACCAGCTGTCAGCCGCGCTGGCTCAAGGCGGATCGGGATTTGTTATCGCAGGTAGGCGGAATGACCATCGATCTGGAAAGGCAGAGGGTAGCTACAGCGGTTGCATGGACAGGCCGGCATGACTGGACCCGCTATCGGCCTCGGGAGGCGGTTGCGAGGGAACGCGTCCCCCGCAACAAAAATCAGTAGCGCCGCAGCAGTCCGGCCATTTTGCCCTGAATGCGCACTTCGCCCGGACCATATATCTGTGGTTCATAGGCCGCGTTGGCGGGATCAAGCCGCACGCCACCGCCGTTTTTGTGCAGATATTTCAGCGTCGCTTCT
>NZ_JBLWWU010000014.1:0-100275 GCF_048267785.1 Parasphingorhabdus sp.
TTCGTCACTACGACGAGACCCAAATCCTCCTTAACTTACAACATCAAATTTGTGCCACAGGTGCTGACGGGGAACACCGTTCAGCAAGCTGAAACGGTCAGACCGCTATTGTGTAATATTGTGGGCCGGCGGTTTTCCTGAGGACTGTCTGCGAATTGAAAGATCAATATAATGACGCTTTCGAACATTCTCAAAATCATGATGGTCGTCTTGGCTGGTGGTTTTTTGTGCTCCCCTGCCTTTGCAGACACGTCAACCTCGCTCAACACACCGGATCGCATCAATATTCTGGTAACATATGGTGATGACAAATGTCCTGAAGCGGACGGCGACGAAATCGTTGTTTGCGCCCAACGCCCGGAATCTGAACGTTACCGCATTCCCAAGGAACTCCGCGAAATTGAAAAGGCGGAAGAGGGGGCGCAGAGCTGGAGTTCGGTAGTCGCATCCCACGACGAAGCCGCTCGCTCCGGCCGCCCGAACAGCTGCTCGGTTGTCGGGACATTTGGTTTCAGTGGCTGCCAGGCGGCGATTATGCGTCAGTGGTTTGATGAACATCGCAACGACGGTAATTAGGCGCGCTTTATAGTCGATCAACATCGTGCCAAAACTTGGGCTGCGTAAATTGCACCGGTCATCCATATTCCATCCACATTGATCATCTAACCGCGTTCAGGTCGGATCAGATGTTAAGGAAAGAATATGCTGAGTAACATTGAAAGACGGCTACCGCTATATTTGGCGTCAAGTCTAGGGATACTCGCTCTCAGCGGTTGCGGCGGTGATGGCAGCAGTACCGATAGCAGCATAACCCTTCCCGATAGTTCAAGCCCGACACCATCGCCTACTCCGACGCCTACCCCCACGCCAACTTCGGTGACCACAGCTGAAGTCGATTGTCCTTATAGCGGCAGCTATATGGGGGATTACAGCGATGCCGGCATGTTGACCGCAACATGGAGTTGGGCTTGCGATGGCACAAACCGCAAACTGACCGGAAATGGCTTACCCGACCATGTTGTCGGCACGTTTCCCAATGCCGGAAATCCTAACACGATTTCTGCACAGACGGTCAGCGGTTCGATGACTTTGACACCGACGATGGGGACGACGAACACCCAGATCGGTGGTCCTGGCGGTGCTTCAGTCTATGCCCGCAACAGCGTCAAATTTGATCCCGGCACGGCTGGCACCTGTCCGAGCGGCATGACGTCGCCTTCCGACTGCAACCTTGCAAATGGCGCGGACCAATGGCGAGTTGAAGCGCTCGGTCAGGACACGTTCGACTTTGGTGAGGATAGTAACAACGCGCATGTTCAACCCACTGGTGAATATCATTATCACGGAATGCCGGAAGGGATTCTAACCAACGCGGGTGCATCCGATAGCAACAAGAAAATGGTTCTGATCGGCTGGGCTGGCGATGGCTATCCGATTTATGGACGCTATTGCTATTCCAGTGCCATGGATGCCACGAGTGAACTAAAAGTCTGTACCGGCAGCTATGTCAAAGACACCGTCGCCGATTCTGGCCGGCCGTCGACAAGCCTTGTCCCGCTCGGGGCGTTCCTGTCCGACTGGACCTATTCGGCCGGCTCGGGCGACCTTGATGACTGCAATGGCCGCACCGGCGTGACGCCGGAATTTCCGGACGGCATCTATTATTATATGGCAACCGACAGCTATCCATACATGAGCCGCTGTCTGAAAGGGAATATCAGCTAATATGAAACACGTAAATCAGACGGTCTTTGGTACAGCCTGTATTGGCGCAGCAGCGGCGCTCGCCCTGTTCGGCGCGACCCAGATAAACGCGCAAGGCGGTCCGGAGCACGGACCTCCGGGTGGCGGTAAAAAGCCGACCGAGGCGATGCTCAAGGCCTGTACAGCAAAGAAAGCCGATGATGCCTGCTCTGCGGAAGGTCCGGATGGCAAGGCCGTTGCCGGTAGTTGTTTCGCGCCTGCTGGCCGGCCGCTGGCCTGCCGCCCCTCAGGCAAGCCTGCTGGTGGCACGGAGCGCGACGGTCAATGATAAAACATAGGCGGGCAGCGCTGGGCATAGTGGCATTTGGCGCAACGACGGCGCTTGCCATATTTGGAGCGGCGCAGATAAATGCACAGCGCGGGCCGGACCGCGAACCGCCCGGAGGTGGCCAAAAGCCTACAGAGGCGATGCTGAAGGCCTGCACGGCGAAGCAGGCCAATGATCCGTGCTCTGCAGAGGGGCCTGACGGGAACCAGGTCGCGGGCAGTTGCTTCGCACCAGCGGGTCTGCCACTGGCCTGCCGGCCCTCGGGCGGGGCTATGGGGCCGGGCAACCGTCCCCCGCAGGGACAGGTCAACCTCGGTACACCGATCGAGTCAACCCGGGCCCAGACATTCGGAGTGCTTTGCAACGCGCAAACTGCTGTACTGAACCAGCAAATCGGTTTGAAGAGCGAAGCCAAATGGTCATGCGAACGAGGCCAGCGCCTCCTGGTGTCCAACGGTATCCCCGATCACGCAATTGGCACCTTCCCCAATCCGGGAAATCCGAACAGCATTTCGCTGCAATCGTTCCGCTTTGCCGTCGCGGTCGATCCGGTGGCGCGCACCGGCAGTGGCGTGCGGGTCAAGGATGCCGGCTTTGCGCTAAATGGTATTCCCTTTGACCCCGGGACAGCAGAGCGTTGTCCTGATAATGCGACCGAGGCGCGGGCTTGCAGGGCGCAGGAAGGCGAATGGAGTATCGAGGCATTGGGCCAGTCCACATTCGACTTTGGCACAGACAATAATCACGCCCATGTACAGCCCGGCGGCAAATATCATTATCATGGTATCCCCGAAGCGATGCTGTCTGCACAAACACAAGCCGGGAAATCGATGCAGCTGATCGGCTGGGCGGCAGACGGATTCCCGATCTATGCCCGATATGGTCATGATCGCGCGAATTTCATGACCAGCGCGCTGCGTCCGATGAAGTCCAGCTATCGCCTCAAACCCGCGCCAGATGCCGGACGCCCGAGCACGGCCACGATCCCGATGGGAGCTTTTACTCAGGATTATGAATATGTTGCGGGTATGGGCGATCTCGACGAATGCAACGGTCGGGTTGGCGTAACACCTGAGTTTCCCGAAGGCATATACCACTATTATGCGACTGACAGCTTTCCGTTTGTCCAGCGCTGCGTAAAGGGTTCCACCGATAGCCAGCCGGCGGTCCGCCGCGAGCAGCAACGTGGCAAAGGTGGTCAGCGACGGGGTAGGGGAGACGGCAATCGCCCACCGCGAGGACAGGGTAAAAGATGATCCGTTTTCTGCTGGCGCTATCGTTGCTGGTATCGGCGGGGATCGCGCAGGCGCATTTGCTACCAAAGCAGAACGCAACAATGAAGATCGTTGACGACAGCGCCAATTTCGTCATTTCCGTCCCCGTCTCCGCATTGGTAGATGTCGACGATGATCGGAACGGGCTGTTGTCCGCACAGGAAATCCAGCAGCACAGCCAGGATATCGAGCAGCAATTCACCGCGCGCTTTACAGTCACAAATGCTGGCAAGTCTGGCAAAGGGCTGATGGCCTGGGTTGTCCCGCCGCAAACTGACGGCGACCCTCTGGATAGTGACTATGTGGTGATATTGCACCGCGTTCAATTCGATGAACCTCCGCAAAAGCCGGCAGTTGAAACCGATCTTTTCGGGACCGGTGATGGCGAAGAACAAATGACGATGCGCGCCACTCTGGGTGAGGATCAGGAAGTTGCGATTCTCACTGTAGACAACGGCAAGCATCAGTTTTTCCGCGGGTCACTCGCGATCTTTGTCGATTTTGTCGGGCTGGGTATGGAGCATATTCTTGGCGGGCTCGATCATCTGCTGTTTCTGCTCACAATCATTATAGCCGGTGCCGGATGGCGCTACTGGCTGGGCGTCGTGACGAGCTTCACGATTGCTCACAGCATCACCTTGACGCTTTCCACGTTAGGTATATTCTCGATACCCTCGACGATCGTCGAACCGGCCATTGCTGCCAGCATCGTATTGATGGCCGCGCTCAACCTGAAATATGGTCCCGGTGATCGCGGCGCTATGGGCTGGGCAAGAATTGTCATCATATTCGCATGCGGTCTGATCCACGGTTTTGGTTTTGCATCCGCCATCGGTTCTATGCTTTCGGGCACAAGTAGTCTTGTTGCCACCCTGGCGGGATTTAATGTGGGTATAGAGATTGGTCAGTTTGTCTTTCTCGCTGTGGTGCTTTTGATTATCCTCGCTTTCCGCAAGGCTGGTGCGGGCGATTGGTCCCATTATATACCGAAACTGGCGTCACTCACCGCGCTTGCTGTTGGTATGATGCTGTTTCTTCGCCAAACGGAACTGATATGAAATTGTGATCAGCGCAGACGGGGCGCCTCAGCCGGGATCGTTTAAAAGGGCCCGGGGTATAAAACGATCCAGCAAACGCTGCTATCGTCGATGCGGCAGGACTGGCCAGCAGAGATTCTCTTTCGATGGTAGTGGTGAAAGCTGCGATGCGTCCGTCAGGCGTGGCCCGCTAATGCCCGACGGAGGACGCTTTGGTTGGCCTTGCTGACTGGTCAGTCGGCGTCAAAGCGGTAGCCAGCACCATAGACCGAGGCAATGCAACTCGATTCAGGGTCGACAAGCTCTATCTTGCGGCGGATATTCTTGATGTGGCTGTCGATGGCCCGGTCACCGGATTCCAGCGATTGTTCACCAATCTTGTCGAGTAGCTGATCCCTGGAAAATACCCGGCCGGTGTGCTGCATCATCGTCGATAATATATTATATTCCGACGCCGACAATTTAAGCCAGGCTCCGCGCCAGGCGATGCGTTTGCCAGCATCATCGACCAGATATTTGCTGGCAGAAGGATCGGTCGTCACGCGGCCTTCATACCGGCGGATAAGGGCATTCGCCCGGGTTACCACCTCCCGTGCACTAAATGGTTTGGTGACATAGTCATCTGCGCCGTCGGTCAGACCTTTCAGTTTGTCCACTTCGTCGGTTCGGGCGGTCAGCATCAATATCGGTACCGCGCTGAATTTACGCAGTTCCCGGCAAATCGTCATGCCATCGGATGCCGGGAGCATAAGGTCCAGAATAATCGCGCTCGGGGGACAGGATCGAACGGAAGAAACAACCGAGCGACCATCGGGAAATATCTGCGGCTGATGACCGGCACTGGTAAAATAATCAGACAGGATTGCAGCGATTTTCTGATCATCTTCGACAATAAAAACGGTGCGGTTTTTAATCATGGCTGGGGGCCTCCAATGGTAGAGTCAATTCAATCAACAGTCCGCCCAGGTCCGAATCTTTGGCTAAAATCCGGCCGCCGTGCGCTTCTGCAATCGTCTTGCACACCGCCAGTCCAAGCCCACTGCCACCGGATGCGCGATCCCTGACCTGATCGATGCGAAAAAGCGGTTCAAATAGTCGAGGCACCGCATCAGGCGGCACTCCGGGGGCGCTGTCTGCTACCGAAATGATGATGAAATCATCGACTTTTTTCAAGCCAATCTGGACCGTCCCGGGAGCATCAGTGTAGCGTAGCGCATTCGTCAGCAAATTACCGAGCAGATGCTCAATCCGTTTGCCATCCCATACAACCGGAATTGAATTTTCTCGCCCCAGATCCACGCTCATGTTCAATCCCGCCTGCAACAGCAACGGCCTGAACCTCTCCGTCACGTCGGCCACTATTGTCACCGCATCATTTGGACCGAATGCGCTCGGAGCATTGGACAGATGGGAGACCGCCATGAAGTGCAGATCTTCGATCAGCTCGCCCAGTCGTCCGGTTTCTTCTTGCAATGAGGAAATTGCAGCCTGGTCAAGCGGCCTGATACCATCTTTCAGGGCATCCAGTTCGCCCTTCAAGACAGTAAGCGGCGTCCTCAGTTCATGCCCTATTTCGGCCAGCCAGCCGCGTCGTGCCTGATCGGATCTGGCAAGACTCTCCGCCATCAGATTGATATTCTTGCCCATGGTTGAAACTTCGTCCGTGCCCGAGGAGTCGGCCCGGATATTGAAATTTCCGTTGGCGATTTCCTTGGTTGCAGCTTCCATATTAGCCAGTCGCCGTGTTCCCGCACGGGCAAAGCCCCATGCCGCCAACGCCGCGAAAACCATTAACGCAACCACCAGCAGTGCAGCATTAACATATTGGCTGCGCAAAAACCGGGAATCAACCCCGCGTGGGGTTGGCCCGTGCGGGATGATTTTTGCGATACCGATATTTGTACCGTCCAAAACAATCTGACGCACCATCATGGCAGGCCCGCTTGTTCGAGGTGCCTGGGGGCCAGCTATTTGTTCTCCATCCGCATCGAATAAGAGGAGGCGTGGTGCCAGAAAACTTGGTGGTTTACTTTTCGGAGGTGGTGGTAGCCGTTCCAAGCCATTTTCGGGAAAAGGGGGTGGCGGTCTCCGGAGTGGGCGCCCTGCTAATCCGAAAGCTGTTACCCGACTGGGGATCAGCCCGTCTCTGACCATGTCGCGATGCAGGCTTTGAAGCGTTACCTGGCCGGATTCTAGCGCTTCGACTCCACCTTGTTCGTCAAGGTTTTGAGAAATTAGATCAACATATGCATCCAGTGTTTCTGCATCCCGCGCGTCCAGATAATCAGCAAAGCCGCGATTAAGATTCCACGCCATGACCGTCGCCATCGCCAAAGAGGCAATAAGCGCGGTAACCGCTACCAACAGGAATAATTTGTGAAATAATTTTAGCTTCATCGGTCGCTTATCTATTCATACAATGGCGATTGATAGGATAGAATTGTGGATTAAAGTTGAGCGCAGGTAATCACCAGGGTCGTAGACTGTTAGTCTGAATGATATCAATTTTGTGGTTGATAATGTCATCGGTTGCGTCAAACTCGCTTCCAGGCGATCTGAAGGGCATGGCAATATTGTTGATACGGAATTTTTTGATTTTTTCGGGCTTGGCTTGCGCTTCGGCTCTGGCAAGTTGTGCGCAAAGCGTTTCTGAGCCGGTTGACGAAGCCAATTGTCGAGGGCTTTTTCTAAAGGGACCCGAAGTCGGGGATGAGGATTCACAGAGCTTTACCATAAACGAATTAATGGCCCATTCGGCGGCCCTCGGAATGACACAGGAAGAGGCCGAAACGCTACTGTACCTGAAAGGAATATCGCCGCATCACAAGCTTGCGCCGGGCGAAACGCTTTGCATCGAGCAGTAGCTTGCGACGTCTGTTGATTTATGGCGGTATGTTGGGATTTGTCGGCCTGCGTTGCGCCTATCGGAGTTCGGTTGCGCGCTGGTAGGCAGCCTGCAGCGTGTTGCGGATCAATTCGGAATATTCCCCATTACCATTCAGCGCATCGAGACCCGCCGCAGTGGTGCCACCTTTGCTGGTCACATTCTTGCGCAAGTCCTCAAGCGAGCTGTCGGATTGCAGCGCAAGATCCAGTGTCCCGCGGACCGTTCCCAGAACCAGGTTTTTGGCGTCCTTCTCGCAAAAACCCAGCTCTTCAGCAGCCTCTACATAAGCGCGCAGCATTTCGAATACATATCCGGGGCCGCTTCCGGCGACTGCCGTCAGCCGATCCAGCATATCCTCATTGTCCACCCAGACGATTTCGCCCGAACATAACGCCAGCCGCTCTATTTCGCTGGATGCTGTTTCGGGAACGGTGCCATGGGCATAAAGGCCGCTCACACCTTTCCCGATGACCGCAGGCAGGTTCGGCATGATCCGGATGACTGACCGGCCCGGTGCATGGGCTGCCAGCTTTTCAGCGGAATATCCGGCTGCTATCGAACTGATCACTCCGGAAGGATCTAATCGTGGAATATATGTCGGCAGCACCTCATCAATAAGTTGTGGTTTCAGCGCGACGATAAGATAGTCGAAAATATCCTCGCCCAGTTCCTCAACCGAGCCAACCTGAGATACGTTTTCGGGCAGTTCCGGCTTGGCCGGATCTGCGACCGTAAACAAATGATCGGTGTTTGCAGCCCACGCCTTTAACAGCGCTCCGCCCATGTTTCCGCATCCAAGAAGCAATATTTTTGACAACTTAATCTCTTACTTTTTTGATGTTGAAGTCGCTCAATGTCCTTAGTATTCAAAATAGATATGTCAACAAATGCCTATCTTATTAGGTTTTAAGCAAAAATTTATATCATGACCACTAAATTATTGCGCTGACTACGTTCAATCCCTACCTCAAAGGAACAAAAAGGGCATCAAGTTAAATGGTACAAGGTAAAACAATCGTTGTGAAAGTCGGCTCAAGCCTGCTTGCCAACGAAGAACGGCTCACGCCACGCTGGGCTTTCATGCATAATTTGCTGGAAGACATCGCCCGGCTAAGGGAAGGCGGAGCGAAAGTCATATTATGCTCGTCCGGTTCGGTTGCGCTGGGCATGAACATGATTGGCGAACGGCCGGAGACTGCTGGTCTGCGGGACAAGCAGGCTGCAGCCGCATGCGGCATGCCGCTTTTGCTCAATGCCTATAAGCAGGTCGCTCACGAATATAGCTTTGAAATAGCCCAGGTTCTGGTGACCTTGCGCGATCTGGAAGACCGCAAACGCTTTCTGAATACCAAGAACACGGTAGACCGGCTGCTCGACGCCAACATCATGCCGATCATCAACGAAAATGACACAATCACGACCGAAGAAATCCGGGTCGGCGACAATGACCGGCTATCTGCGAAAATTGCCCAAATGCTGCAGGCGGACGAACTGATTATCCTGACGCAGGTTGACGGCCTCTACGACAAGGACCCCTCCGAGCCTGGCGCCCGACTGGTCGAGGAAGTCGCCGACGTTTCGCCTTATCTAGCGGTCACCGAAGGCGTGAGCAGCTTGGGTAGTGGCGGAATGCTGACGAAAATTCAGGCGGCTCACATGGCGCAAAATACCGGATGCGATACACGGATCGCGCACGGCGAATATGAGCAGCCGGTAACCTCGGTACTGAATGACGAAAGGCCGCATACACGAATTCTTGCCAATGACCGGCCCGAGTCTGCCTGGGCCAACTGGTTAACCGATCGTTTGCAGATGGCGGGGAGCATTGTCGTCACTCCGGAAACAGCCGAAGCTCTCAAATTGGGCAGACGGAATATCGGCCGGGAAGATGTGATTTCCATTCAAGGGCCATACGTCAAAGGCGATGTTATCCATATTTACAGTGAATCGGGCAAAGAACTGGCGAGAGGTCTGACAAATTTTTCGTCCGATGAAACCATGGCTTTGGCTCGAAATCCGAATCTGACGGCTTTGCAATTGCTGGGTTATAAGACACTGGGCACGCTGATTACCGACAAAAACATGGTTGTGCTCGATGACCGGCACCTTCCGTGGGATCTGCCGGCAGATGAAGTCATGACCGAAGTTGCGCCTTAGGGCTCAATTTCGCCAATCTCGAGAATAGGGGCTGAATCCAGGCGGTTGGCGTCCATCATCACGGCAATGCGCTGGACAGACGAGATCAGCAAATTCTGTTCCCATGGTTGCAATTTGGACAAGGAGCATAAAAAATCCTCTTGCAGCATTTCCGGAGCATTCTGCACGCATTCCCGCCCTTTCTCCGTCAACACGATGTCCACCGAGCGCCGGTCATCTTCGCTTTTTTCACGGACAACCATTTTCGATTTTTCCAGCCGATCAACAATTGACGTAACTGTGGCATGAGACAAATGCACGGACTTGGCGATGGCCGAGGGCTTTGACCGGCCATCTTTTTCCAGTTCCTTCAAGAGCAAAAGTTGCGGCGTTGTCTGTCCGGTTTCTTTTTCCAGCTTTTTCGACTGCAAATCGATCGCGCGGTTGATCTGGCGCAAGGCCACCAAAAGTGCATTTGAGTTTGACATGATAAGCCTGATATAGATTTATTGCGTCAATGGCCTAGCTATTTGCACTAATTTTGATGTTTATCTGAACATGTGTGTTCGGTTCCGCTGCAAGCCGGTGTGAAGAATTCAGCGAGATCTTTACGCAATTGGAGGATTTAGGGATTGTCCCAGTGGGCAAATTGATCATTGCCGACGAATCCGACTTCTTCAACGCCCGCCCCCTTGATCATTGCCACGAGTTGATCAAATCGTTCGTAACGGGCGCGGGCATCGGTTTCGAAATGGAGCTGCGGTCTCGCCGGGTCTCTGGCCATCATTTCCAGCCGGCCCCGCAACCGGTCGCTGTCCATGGGTATATCATTCCAGATTGCTGTTCCCGCCGCGTTCAGAAACAGTTTGTTGACAAGCGGCATGCCGGTTTCCTGTGCGCCGGATGGGAGGTCCATGGCGACTTTGTGCGTCACCGCCGGAACCGAAAGCATGAGCATGACCAGAAGGACCAACAGCACATCGATCAACGGCGTAATGTTAAGATCGGCAAATGGTTGTTCCGGAACAGGGTTGGGGGTTTTCGGTTGAAAATGCAGTTTCTTGGTGCGCATGTGAACCCTCCCATGAACTGATATGATATATCGTATAGCACAACATGAGCAATTTTACAAAAGCTGCTTGCCTTATCAATCGAATAGGCCAAACTGCGTCCTATGTCGGAGGAACTGGAAGCAATGGGAACCGCTGTGGAAGGCGGTCTGTTAGCCAAAGCATTGGATGGACACAGCGCTGGATCAGCGGGTGACGAAGGTCCAAACTGCCTCAACTGCGGTGCGCTTGTGGGCAGCAGCTATTGCGGCAATTGCGGACAGCCGCTGCATGTTCATCGGTCAATAGGTGCTTTCTGGCACGATATATTGCATGGCGTGTTGCATTTTGAAGGCAAGTTCTGGCGGACCTTGCCGCTATTGGCTTGGAAACCGGGTGACCTGACCCGGCGTTACGTGCATGGCGAACGCGCAAAATTCATCTCTCCAATGGCGCTATTCCTGTTTTCCATATTCATGATGTTCGCGGTCTTTTCCTTTCTTGGCGATCCTTTCTCGAGTGGAGATGAAACCGCCACGGATCGTGAATGGAGCGCCGGGGTAGCCGAGGAGGCGGGGCGACTGGATGGACAGATCAAGGCGAAGACGGTGCAGCTAAATCTGGCTGACGGTGAAAACAGAACCAAGCTTGAGCAAGAGATCCTGGACCTCAAGAAGGGCCGCAATGTTATGGCAACGATGACCGGCGAAAAAATGCCATATCCCGATGTCAAACTGGCTGATGGCGATATAGAGGACACCAATTTGTCAGGCGATGATTTGTCTAAGATACAGGACGGACTGGATGATATCCAGACCGGCAATGTACTGACATCCGACAGCAGCATCAGTACGGGCGCTCCGGAAGCTGACAAATGGCTCGCCACCGCCGTCAAGAAGGTCACCGCCAACCCGGAACTGCTGCTCTACAAACTGAAGGCCAATGGCTATAAATTTGCGTGGCTGTTGATTCCCATTTCCCTGCCGTTTGTCTGGCTGACCATCATTGGCCGGCGCGGTTACCATTTTTATGATCATGCGGTGTTCACCACTTATTCGATCAGCTTCATGTCGTTGCTCTTTATCTCCTGCGCCATTCTCGCCGCGATGGGCATCCCTGGCGCTGTTTGGTCTGGCCTGCTGATCTTCTATCCGCCATTCCATATGTACCGGCAACTCCGGCACGCCTATCAAATGTCCCGAGCCGAAGCCTTGGTGCGGGTTTCGTTCCTGCTGGTGTTCACCGTCATCAGCCTGACTTTATTCTTCGCTATTTTGCTGGCTTTGGGTGTTTTGGGATAAAATCATGATCATGAATATTGATCGTCGCCAATTGATGGCGCTGGGAACATTTGGTCTTGGTGCGCTAAGCGTGCCGGCTTCTGCATCGTTGTTGGGCGCGAAGGGCTTCACGCACGGGGTTGCCAGCGGAGAGCCATCACAAAACTCTGTTTTGTTGTGGACCCGTTTTGTCGGTAACGGCAATGTCAGGCTTACGGCTGAAATATCTGTAAGCCCCGATTTTGCCGGTGCCAAAATTGCGGGAGAGGTCGAAGCGCTGGTTGATCGTGACCATATCGCGAAGATAACGGTGCAGGGCCTCGATCCAAACCATTGGTATTTTTACCGTTTCATTGCCCCCGACGGCTCGAAATCTGCGGTCGGCCGGACGCGTACCCTCCCGGAAGGGCCGACCAAGAAATTCACTTTAGGTGTAGTCGGCTGTGCCAATCTACCCTTCGGCTATTTCAACGCTTATGCCCATGCGGCCCAGAATGCTGAACTCGACATGATGGTTCATACCGGGGATTATCTCTATGAATATGCGGCGGGGACTTATCCATCCAAGGAGCAGGCGCTAACAGGCCGGGCTATAAACCCGGCGACGGAAATGGTGCAGCTGGCCGACTATCGCCTGCGCTACGCCTCCTATCGGAAAGATCCCGACCTGCAGCGCATTCATCAGGTGCTACCAATGATCGCGATGTGGGATGATCATGAATTTGCCAATGATGCCTATAGGGACGGTGCGGAGAATCATGATGCCAGCGAAGGAGACTGGGAGGTCCGCAAGCGGGTCGCCGAACGGGTCTACAGGGAATGGATGCCGGTCAGTGACAGGGGAAATGGTAGTCCGCGCTGGAGCGAATATCAGATCGGCGATCTGGCGACGCTGTTCCTCACGGAGAGCCGGATCGGCGCGCGCACAAAGCAGCTCGATCTTGCGGCGGCGCTGAAAGGGCAGAAGGATATCCAGCAGGCGCTCGAATCCTTTCGGGACAATGCCTGGCAGGATCCGGCTTTGGAAATGATTGGCGGCGAGCAACAGGCTTGGCTGGCGTCCGGGATGCGCAAATCCAAGGCGTCCGGGACCAAATGGCAGGTCTGGTCACAGCAATGCGTAATGGGTGAACTCAAACTACCGCAGGAAGCGATCAACTGGGTCTCCGATGATGCGCCGGCCTATGCCAGAGAACGGCTGGCGGTGGGGGCAATGGCGGCCAAGCTTGGTCTGCCGATCAACCTCGATAGCTGGGATGGCTATCCAAAGGCCCGCGAACGTGCTCTTGCCAGCGCCCAGCAAGTGGACGCGGACCTCGTTGTACTGTCCGGTGATAGCCACAACGCCTGGGCGTTTGATCTTGCGACCAGTGACGGCGCGGCCGGTGTCGAATTCGGCGGGCAGAGCGTGACATCTCCGGGCATCGAATCCTATCTGTCAGGGGCGAGCCCCGACGTCGCCGCGAAAGCGCTGATCGACACCAATCCCGCCCTGCAATGGACCGATACCGCCCAACGCGGTTATATGACCGTGACCCTTACCCCCGAGAAAGCCACGTCGACATGGCATTTTCTCGATACTATCCGGGCGAAGTCGATTGCTCTGAGCGGGAGCAAAAGCCAGACGGTGCAGCGGGGCGTGAAACGGCTTCAGGCCTGAATGCTCCGCACTGATGTGAAGCTGTGAAGAGCCGCTGCGGCTGTACGGTGCTGACTCAGCATCATCTGCGGTGAACAAATTGCTCAAACCAGCTTCAATCTCTCGACATTCGTATCAAAATTACGCAAAGCGGCGGCTCCCTATAACTAAAAGCTAGAAACGACCGATAATGTCCGAAGAATTCTACCGCATCAAACGCCTGCCGCCTTATGTCTTCGCTGAAGTGAACGCGATGAAGGCCGAGGCGCGAGCGCGGGGCGAGGATATTATCGATCTCGGCATGGGCAATCCTGACGGCATGCCGGCAAAGCATGTGATCGACAAGCTTTGCGAAACCGCCAATGATCCGACCGCGCACCGCTATTCGGCATCGAAGGGCATCAAGGGGCTGCGGCTGGCGCAAGCCAAATATTACAAGCGCCGTTTTGACGTCGACCTTGATCCCGAAAGCGAAGTCATCGTGACGCTTGGCTCCAAGGAGGGGCTGGCGAATCTGGCTCAGGCGATCACCGCGCCGGGCGATGTCGTACTCGCGCCCAATCCGTCCTATCCGATCCATACGTTCGGTTTCATCATCGCAGGTGCGGCGATTCGCTCGATCCCCGCTGCGCCGGGTCCGGATTTCTTCACCCGGCTGGAATATGCGATGAGCTATACCGTGCCGAAACCCTCTGTGCTGGTAATGGGCTATCCGAGCAACCCGACCGCTTATGTTGCCGATCTCGATTTCTACCAGAAAGTCGTCGATTTCGCGCGCGAGCACAAGCTCTGGGTGATCAGCGATCTGGCTTATGCCGAGATTTATTTTGGTGATACGCCGACGCCTTCGATGCTCCAGATTGAAGGGGCAAAGGATTGCGTGGTCGAATTTACCAGCATGTCCAAAACCTATTCGATGCCCGGCTGGCGCATGGGCTTTGCGGTCGGCAATCAGAAGCTGATCGGCGCCCTGACGCGGGTAAAGTCCTATCTCGATTATGGTGCCTTCACGCCGATTCAGGTCGCCGCGACAGCTGCGCTCAACGGCCCGCAGGACATTATCGCCGAAAATCGTGCGCTTTATAAAAAGCGGCGGGATATCATGGTCGAAAGCTTCGGCCGTGCCGGCTGGGACATTCCGGCACCGGAAGCGAGCATGTTTGCCTGGACCCCGATTCCGGAGCAGTTCAAGCATCTTGGTTCGATGGAATTCTCGAAACGCTTGATCGCAGAAGCTGGTGTGGCGGTGGCGCCCGGAACCGGCTTTGGTGACGAGGGAGAAGGCTTTGTCAGACTGGCACTGGTCGAGAATGAGCAGCGTATCCGGCAGGCCGCGCGGAACCTCAAGAGGTTCCTGAGCCAGGGTTGATGGGTTCGCGGTAACAGAATGGCGTCCGATCAGACGCCATTCAGCGCACCATCTACCCCTTCCACAGCACCCGATAAAGATCGAAGCGACGGTCTTTCAAATTCTGTACGGCACCCGATTGGCGGCTGGTAAGCAGGCTTGTCATCGACAGATCGGCAAGGGCGATGGTTTCTGTGTTAGGTGCCGTGTCAGCCGCGACGCCGTCTCGCGCAAACGGGAAGTCGGATGGCGTCAATATTGCGCTCTCGGCATAGTGAATGTCCATATTCTCGACATTGGGCAGGTTGCCGACCACGCCCGACATCACGACATAGCACTGGTTTTCCACCGCTCGCGCCTGACAGCAATAGCGCACCCGCAAATAGCCGCGCCGCTCGTCGGTGCAGAAGGGAACGAACAATATCATCGCGCCCTGATCGACCAGATGGCGCGCCATTTCCGGGAATTCGCTGTCATAGCAGATCATCACCCCGATTGGTCCACAATCGGTCGGAATGGCTTCTGCGCCGTAGCCGCCCTTGATATTCCACCAGCGCACCTCGCTCGGCGTCGGGTGCAGCTTGTCCTGCGTATAAATCGCGCCGTTGCGCAGGAAGACATAGGATATGTTGCGAATATCGCCATTTTCCATCCGGGTCGGGTGGGATCCGCCGATGATATTGATATGATAGGAAACCGCCAGCTTCTCCATCACTTCCTTGAACCGGTCGGTATATTCGGCGATTTTCTCGATCGCCTGCGCCGGGTCCAGTTTTTCGCCTTCCAGAGACAGCAATTGCAGTGTGAACAATTCCGGGAACGTCACGAAGTCCGCACCATAATCGGCTGCGACATCGACGAAATATTCGACCTGTTCTTCAAATTCGGTCTGCGAGGCAATCTTGCGCATCTGGAATTGCACCGTTGCCACTCGCACCGACTGGGGCAGGCGATCATGCGGTGTCTGGGTCACCAGTTTTGCTTCGGCGGCCAGCGGATTTTCCCAGAACATATGGACGGCATTGCCGCCGGACGCCTTGTCAGACGGCATATAGTCTTTCAAAATCCCGATGGGGACGAAGCCCTGATTGAGCTGGAAATTGATCACCGGGTCGCGGAATTGCTTGTCGACCACGGCGGCCAGATAATCGGCCGGATCGGGATATTTGCGCTTGCGCCGGGAATAGCCGGGCAGGCGTCCGCCGAAGATGATCCCTTTCAGCCCGAGATGCTGGCAAAGCTCCCGGCGGACCCTGTAGAAACGCAGTCCGATGCGCAGACGCCGATAATCCGGGTCCACGCTAACTTCCATACCATAGAGAATCTCGCCGTTGGGATCATGCCGCGCGGCAAAACCGCCGCCGGTGATTTCCGACCAGCTATGCGCCGCGCGGGCAGTTTTCTCGGAGATCTGGAATGTCGCGCAATGACCGACAATCTTGCCTTCATATTCCGCCACCAGCTGACCATCGGCGAAATTATTGATCTGGCCGCGGACTTCCTCGGCGGTATAGCCTTCGCCCTTGCCGTACACCTTGCGCGACAGGGTTGAGATTTTTCTGGCATCTTCCAGTTCCGCCATGCGGATGATGAGCTTTGGTTTTTCTGCGGTCATCCGCGCCTATTAGCGGGCTTTTAAACTGTGGGGAAGCGATGTTGTTGCGGGGCGAAGCAAGCGCTCGACATTTTGCCCGCTGACAATCGCGCCGGTATGAAACGAAACTGGCAAAGCATTTTTTCTGTGATGTTGACCGGACGGAACGCTTCCGTTTTTGAAGCGTAAGGATCGGCATGAACCATTCAAACCTGTTAGACAAAGACTATAAGGTCAGACGCCTGGAAGAGCTGCAGGAAACGATCGGTGCGATGATTTCGCAGCCGGAATTTCCCTGTGTCGGCGCGAAATCAGCCTTGGCCCGTGACAATCTCAAAACCGTGGTGGCCCATCGGATCGACAGTAGCTGGGACGATTTGACAATCCATCGCGAACTGCTCGCCTGGGCCCGTCAATATCGCGAGCGCGACGAGGGGTTTCGCAGTCTTGCTGTTATATTCGAGGGGCCGGAAGATTTGTCGGAAGTCGAATTTGAGAAATTGATGTGGGAAAGGATTCAGTCGATAGCAGACAAGGATGCGTGGCTGGGTCTGTCCTATGACGAGCGGGTCAGCGCCGATCCCGAGGACCCCCATTTTTCTCTCAGCTTTGGCGGCGAGGCGTTTTTCGTGATCGGCCTGCACCCCAATTCCTCCCGTCCGGCTCGCCGCTTTTCACAACCGACTTTGATCTTTAATCTTCACGACCAGTTCGAGCGATTGCGGGAACAAGGCCGCTATGAAAAGATGCGCGACACCATCCTGGATCGCGATAAAAAGCTGGCCGGCGACATAAATCCGATGCTGGCAAAACATGGTGAGTCCAGTGAAGCGCGCCAGTATAGCGGACGGCAGGTCGATGATGACTGGCAATGCCCGTTTCAGGATAGGCGGACGACATGAGTGTGACACGTATACCACCCAGATCAGGCGCAGCATTTCGGTTGTTGAAGGGGCAGTTCCTTGAAGTGATTGATCCCGATGGCGGACAGGTCTCCGATTTGCTTGCCTATAATGCCGATGATGTCAGGGAAGTTTTGTCAAATGGTCGAACCTTTGATTATGAGGAAACCATTCGACTGAGCGAAGGCAACCGGCTTTGGTCGAACCGCTCGAACCCGATGCTCAGGATTGTACATGATACGGTGGGCTCGCACGACTTCCTGCTGACACCTTGCAGCGAAGATACGTTCAAACATTTCTATCCCGACAAGCCGGTGCATCGGGGATGTTTCGGCAATCTGGCAGCAGCGCTTGCGCCTTATGGTGTCGAACCCGATGCGATCCCCTGCGCGTTTAATGTGTTCATGAACGTGCCGGTCGATCAGGCAACCGGAAAGGTGGAAGTCCTCCCGCCAACAAGCAAGGCCGGGGACGTCATCCGGTTGAAGGCAGAGATGGATCTCGTGATCGGCCTGACCGCTTGCTCTGCTTATGCATCCAACGGCGGGAGTTTCAAGCCGATCGACTATCAGGTTCTGCCGGACGTCGTGGACTGAATACCCGCTCGACCTTGCTTTTAGTCGGCGAATCCTTTCTTTGTCCTGTTCGCTATCGCAACCAGCGAAAGCATGACCGGTACTTCTACCAATACGCCGACCACCGTTGCCAGTGCCGCTCCGCTGGACAGGCCGAACAGGCCGATGGCGACCGCAACCGCCAGCTCGAAGAAGTTTGACGTCCCGATAAGCGCGCAGGGCGCGGCGATATTATGCGGCACTTTCCATGCCCATGCCACTGCATAGGCAACCGCGAATATGCCGTAGGATTGCAGGACGATGGGGATGGCGATCAGCACGATCAGCACCGGTTGCGCCAGGATGGTTTGCGCCTGAAAGGCAAATAGAAGCACGACGGTCGCCAGCAGCCCCATGATAGAAGCCGGTTTGAGCCGCGCCGTGAAATGATCCACCGCCGCAACATCATTGTCATGACTGGAGATGACCATGCGCCGGGTAATGGCCCCGGCAACCAACGGTACCACTACATATAGCAATACGGAGAGAAGCAGCGTCTGCCACGGAATGGCTATATCGGTTACACCAAGCAGCAATGCGACAATCGGGGCAAAGGCGACGATCATGATCAGGTCGTTCACCGAGACCTGCACCAGCGTATAGGCGGCATCGCCCTTGGTCATTTGTGACCAGACAAAAACCATTGCAGTGCAGGGTGCTGCGCCGAGCAGGATCAGACCGGCAATATATTGCTGCGCATCGTCGCCGGATATGATTCCGCTGTAAATATAGTCGAAGAACAGAACCGCAAGCGCCGCCATCGTGAACGGCTTGATCATCCAGTTGACGATGATGGTGATAATCAGTCCCTTGGGTCTGCTGCCGATGTCCCGCAGGCTGCCAAAATCGACCGCGACCATCATTGGATAGATCATCGCCCAGATCAGCACGGCGACGACAAGATTGACGGAGGCATATTCAAAACCGGCGATCAGGCTGAATAATCCGGGCGCAATATTGCCGAGGAGCAGGCCAGCCAATATGGCCAGGCCAACCCATAACGAAAGCCAGCGTTCGAAAAGTCCCATTATATATTCCGTTCCCTGGCGGTTTCGTCAGCACCGATGGCTGCGAGACGGGTCTTAAGGCTGAGCTCGTCGAGAGCGTCGATCGGCAGGTTGAGCAACAGGCTGATACGGTTACGCATATAGCGCAATGCCGTCAGAAACGCCTCGCGCTGGCCATCGCCCTCGACAGCGGCCGGGTCTTCAATGCCCCAATGGGCTGTCACCGGATGGCCTGGCCATATCGGGCAGGTTTCGCCTGCGGCATTGTCGCAGACGGTTATAATGACATCCATCCGGGGAGCGTCTGGTGCGGAAAATTCATCCCAGCTTTTGGATCGCAGGCCGCCGGTATCAAATTCGAGTTGATCGAGAATTTCAACTGCCATGGGATGGACTTCCCCTTTGGGAAAGCTGCCAGCGCTATAGGCGCGGAAGCGACCTGCGCCATCGCGGTTGAGCAATGCCTCACCCAATATGGAGCGCGCCGAATTTCCCGTGCAGAGGAACAGCACGTTATAAGTCTTGCCGGTCATATATTTATCCGCAGCAAGAGGAAGAAGCTGCGGGTTGCGGCTTCATTTCAGGCGTACAGCACGTCCCATCGGCGGCATTCCCGGACGCAAGCTGGCCGAGATCGACGCGATTGCCATAATCGGTCACTTCGCCGTTGGTCAGAAAGGCTTCCCAGGCAACGCCATCGGGATCCGCCGTCCAGTTTTTCTCCGACTGCGCGTAGCAGCAGGTCGTTGCGCCTTCGTCAAATATGGCGCCGCCGGCCTGTTGGATCCTTCCATAAACCTCGGCCAGTTCCTCGGCATTTTCGGACTGGATACCGACATGCTCGACGCCGCGATTTGCGCCTTCGTGGCTCGACATGGCAAAATTGACGCGTGGGTCATCGAGCATCCATTTTGCGTAATCGTCTTTCAGGACCGTCGGCTCCGCGCCGAACAGGCTGGTATAGAAAGCGACCGACTTGTCGATATTCTCAACGGACAGATGAATGTGCATTCTTTTCATTTGCAGGCTCCTTGTGAAACGAGAAGGTCCACCGCGCAGGCGTTACCGGCGCAGCAATTTTCGAGCAGATAGGCGACGAGCTGATTCATCGCCGCATAGTCCGCCCGGTAGATTAACGTACGGGATTGGCGTTCCTGACTGATCAGCCCCGAACGCGTCAGATGGGCGAGGTGGAAGGACAGGGAGCTGGGAGGGACTCCCAAACTCTCGGCGATCGCGCCGGCGGCAAGGCCATCTTTACCGGCCTGCACCAGCAGGCGGAATATCGATAGCCTATGCTCCTGTGCGAGCGATGCCAGGGCGTCTACTGCCTGTCCTGTTTCCATGAACGACTCCATCATTTCGATATTCATGGAATTATAAAAATAATGTCGCTACGTCAACCATATTTCTACAATTATCGAAATATGGATCAGGCAGGGGCGCCGGGTCGCGTACCGATTTTCCTCCCGGTGACTGCAATTATCGTCATATTTTGCTGTCCTACCGCACAGCTTTTATGCCACGTTGCAGCATGATGTTCACTGACCCGAAACACTCGTTTTTTTTCCCCCTCGGAGCCGGCAATCGGGCCGCCGGGATTTTCAAAACATAACACTGTAAAGTGTGTAAAGTTCGACGAGGATGATTTGCGCTTATGATTGACTTATATTTTGCTCCGACACCCAATGGCTGGAAAATATCGGTCATGCTTGAGGAATGCGGGCTCGATTATAATATCAAGTGGGTGAACATCGGAGCCGGCGAGCAGTTCGAACCGGATTTTCTCGCGATCAGCCCGAACAACCGGATCCCGGCGATCGTTGATCATGATCCTGCGGATGGCGGAGAGCCGGTATCTGTTTTCGAAACCGGAGCGATCCTGCTTTATCTCGCAGACAAGGCAGAGGCATTTTTACCGCATGATCTGCGTGGGCAGATTGCGGCAACGGAATGGCTGATGTGGCAGATGGGCGGGCTGGGTCCGATGATGGGCCAGCATGGCCATTTCAAACTCTACGCGCCCGACCGGATCGAATATGCCACCGAGCGCTATCGCAAGGAGGTGCTGCGGCTCTTTGGCGTGATGGACCGGCGGCTGGCTGACCATGACTATCTCGCTGGTGAAGATTACAGCATTGCCGACATGTCCTGCTTCCCCTGGGTGCAGACTTACAAGCGGCAGGAAATCAACCTTGATGATTTCCCCCATGAGAAGCGCTGGTACGAGACGCTCAAACAGCGCGAAGGTCTGCGGCGCGGGATGGCTGTGGGTCGGGACAAGATCAATCGCAACCCGCAGGACGACGCCCAGACGCGCAAGACCTTGTTCGGGTTGAAGGAATAGCGCACCTGCGCAGGCAGGTGCCCATCTCGTGGATTTGCGTCGGCATCCGGTATCAGACATGGAGTTTGATCTTGCGTGCAGCGCTGAACATGAGGGATGCCTGTTAGCGATGATTTAGGAGATGGACCCCGGCCTTCGCCGGGGCACAGAAAGGATTAATACATGCCGATAACAGTAGAATTTTACTTCGATCTCTCCTCTCCATGGACATGTCTCGCCTTCCACAATATCCAGCCGATCATCAAAGACAATGGGGCGGTAATCATCTGGAAACCGTTCCTCGTCGGCGGCGTGTTCAACGCGGTCAATCAGAACGTCTACGCGGCGCGGGAAAATCCGGACAATCGCAAATTCGTGCACAGTTTTCGCGTGCTCAAGGACTGGGCGAAGCTTGCCGGTCTGCCGATGAATTTTCCGAGCGAGCATCATCCGGTCAAGTCGGTTTATGCGATGCGGTTATGTTGCGCGCTGGAAGATGATCAGGCGGCACTGCACAAGTTCGCGACCGCCGCATTCAACGCTTATTATGGTGACCAGCGCAATCTGGATGATCCGCAGGTGCTGATGGCGATTGCCGACGAGGTCGGACTGGATGGCGCTGCTCTGGCTGCGCGCACGCAGGAGCAGGACATCAAGGACCGACTGCGTGCCAATACCGAAGAGGCTATTGCCCGGGGTGCTTATGGCTCGCCCAGCATTTTCGTGCCGTTTGGCGAGGGCGAAAGAATGTATTTTGGCAATGATCAGTTGCCGCTGGTTAACTGGGCGATTAAACAGGGGGTGTAATTTCTATCGAATCCAGCAAACCGGAGCCTATCATGTCAGAGCGCGTCACTATCACCGTCAAAGATCATATCGCCGATGTACGGTTCAACCGGCCGGACAAGATGAATGCGCTCGATGCTGAGCAGATTGATGCAATCGTGGAAGCTGGCGAAAAGCTGGCGGCGATGGAGGGCATAAGAGCCATCGTCCTGTCGGGCGAGGGCAAGGCTTTTTGCGCCGGCCTCGACATGGGTAGCTTTGCCGCATCGGCCGCTGCTGCATCGGAACCAGGCAAGGATGGCGACAAGTCACCACTCGCCAACACCCTGACCGAACGCACCTTTGGCAATGCCAATAAATATCAGCATATCGTGCTGCTCTGGCGGAAACTGAAAGCGCCGGTAATCGCCGCGGTCCACGGTCCGTGCATCGGTGGTGGTCTGCAATTTGCCAGCGCTGCCGACATCCGCGTGGTGGCACCGGACGCGAAAATGTCGATCATGGAAATGCGCTGGGGCCTGATCCCGGACATGGGCAGCTTTACCACCTGGCGCAGCTTTGTCCGCGACGATATCCTGCGCGAACTCACCTATACCAACCGGATATTTACCGGCGAAGAGGGCAAGGAACTGGGCTTCGTTACCCATTTGTCGGATGATCCGCACGCCAAGGCCATGGAAATCGCGACCGAGATCGCCAGCAAACATCCACAAGCGGTTCAGATCGCCAAAGATCTGATCAACAAGCTGCCCGATATGAACGAAGACGAGATATTGATGATGGAATCGATCGGTCAGGACAAGGTCGCCCGTACCCCCAACCAGGTGGAAGCGGTGATGGCGTTCATGCAAAAACGTACCGCGAATTTTGCCGATTGATATGCTGGTTAACGTTCGTCCTGAGCCTGTCGAAGGATCTCTCAAGGCCATATAGACACTTTGACAGGTTCAGTGCTGACGGGAAGAAGCTAACCCGTGGTTCGCATCTTCTCCAGTTCCGCGACGACCTCTGGCCGTAGAGGTTTACCCTCTCCATCGGTGCGACAGACGATGACGGACTCGCAAGTGGCGATGCACTGGCCGTTCTGGAACATGGCCTGGGCAATGACATAGCTGGATGTGCCTATCCTGCTGACGCCCGAGCTGATCTCCACGTCATCGGGATATTGCCCTTCGCCGAGGTAGTTGATCGTCACCGCCGCGACCATGCTCCGTTCGTTCTTCGGCCGTTCCGCCCACGGGCGCAACGCGCGGTTGAGGTGAACCCGTGCACTTTCGAATATCGCGGCGAAGGCAACATTATTGAGGTGTCGGTTGGGATCAATATCCTGAAACCGGGTCTGCATGACGACCGATACGGGATAGTTTTCGGCAAGTAGCTGCCACGGTTCAGGACGGGCCATATTGCTTCAGCTCATCTTCGCCACAAGGTCTTTTTGCAGCGTCTTGCAGGCAAATATATACAGGCCACCCGCGACAAAGAATATGCCGACGATATAGATCATCGACCAGCGCAGTCCTTCCGCGCTTGCGGTCAGGCAGGCTCCGGCCTTGGCTGCGCCGAGGGTGGCTATCAGGTCTTCCGGCCTGCCTTTGCAAATCTGGCTGGTCAGTTCTGCAGCAAACTGTGAGCTGGCAAGATTGGCGCTCATCAGCATGTCACTCGCAATCCCCATGACCAGAGGGCCGCAGCCGTAGCCGACGAGGTTGACGATGAACAGGAACAAGGCAACGGCGGTTGCCCGTGACTGCGGGCTCGCAACACCTTGGCAGATAGTATATTGGGCGCCGAGATAACCATAGTGAAGGACGGCGGCGACGAGCAGGGCTGTCAGGGCGAAGGGCACGCTACCGGTGGAGAAGCCAATCCAATAGAGCGGCACACAAATGATCAGCATGACACCCGGCAGCCACGCGACCACGTTGGGATAACGGCCGCTCATTTTCTCGGTCAGATATCCGGTGAGAAAAGCTCCGGCAGAGGCAGCTAACCCCAGAGGTACGGCAATCTGCAGCGTCACTTCCGAAATGGACATTTCGTGCACGCGCTGGAAAAAGGCTACCTGAAAATTGCTGACGCCATAGCCGACAAAGGCGACCAGAGCGGCGGCTATCATGTTGATCCAGAAGCTGCGCTTGGCCGACAATTCTTTGACCGTCTCCGCTATGCCCATTTTCCTGGGTTTGGTTGCGGTCGGCGGGTCAGCGTAGCCGCGCGGTGGCTCCTCGACGGTGAAGAGAAAAATGACACCGAAAACAACACCCGGTATACCTAGCGCCAGAAACGCCTCGCGCCAGGAAAATAATTCGGTGATCGGCCCGCCAAATGCATTGGCCAAAACGCCGCCCAGAGTAATACCCATGGTGTAAATCGCGATTGCCCGAGCACGACTGCGCGGCGGAAAATAGTCGGAGATGATCGAATTGGCTGCAGGCGTCAGGCCAGCTTCACCGATACCGACACCGATGCGGAAAACCAGCAACGCGACAAAACTGCCGGCTATCCCGCATAATGCAGTCATGAGCGACCACAGGATGACACTGGCAGCAATGATCCTGACCCGGTTCATGCGCTCGGCAAGCCGGGCAATCGGGATGCCCATGACCGTATACATGAGGGCAAAGCCGAAGCCGGACAGCAAGCCAAATTGCCAGTCCTGCAGCTTGAATTCTTCGATGATCGGCTGGGCAACGACGCCGATCAATATGCGATCGATGAAGTTCAAGGTGTAGAGAAGCATCAAAGAGATTATTACATAGTTCCGATATCCATCGGATCGATATGCCAGCCCGGTATTCGTCAGCGGCCCTGCCTGTGTTGCGCTCATGCTCTCTCCACTTTTTTTGGGTGATGGCCTGAACGCGATGACAAGTCCAGCGGACATTGGAGCGATTAGGATCTGGACCGGTGTTCGGGGAGCAATCATTACGCATTGTGAATAAATTTCACGAAATGGCGGAATTCTGTTATTGTAACTGATAGTATCGGCCAGTCAAATTATCGCAATCAGGGGGCAGATTTGGTGCAGCAAGCGCAATTCCCGCAATTTATCGGGTTATTTTTTCCAAACCCGCAACGAAATACCGACTCCTTCAATTCAGATACAGGCGATTCGGTGGATTCTTCGCAAGATGACCATGTCTAATGTTGATAGATTGAGCGACGGGCAGCGGGACTGTTTGCGGCTTGTGCTGGCACATCATAATTCCAAGGAAATTGCGCGACAACTGGGAGTATCTCCACATACTGTCGACCAACGGTTGCGCACCTCCATGCGAATATTGAACGTGCAGTCGCGTTTCGAAGCGGCACGAAAATTTGCGGGCCTTGATAATAAAGTCCAATATCAACCATTGATATATCAAATGTTGGATGTTGAGTCAGAGAGCAAAAATGGAAAACTGGACTCGTCAACCGGAAGGACCGTAAGCGACGAAACAGGCTCGGTAACTGATATTTCAAAAGTAGCAAAAGTAGATGGCAATGTTGCTGTCGTGGCTTCTGAAAAATCGGAAATCAGGCACCCGCAGCTTCCCATTCCGCGACATCGTGGCGAGAGGAACAATCTCGGTACGGTCGAACGACTGGGTTGGATTTTGGCTATCGCTATCGTGTCCGCTTTGTCTTTCGGTGGGCTTATAGCGGGATTGGAAGCGCTTTCTCGGCTCAAGGGGTGATCAAAGCCCCATCAAGTCTGCGCATTCATTCCTTGGTTTTGTAACTTTCGAACGCGTGGGATTTCAATTCTCGCGAAAAGGAAAAATCATGCTGAAACAACGACGTAATGCTGCCGAAAATTTGACGGAAAGATTGTTTGCTACGGAACAGGCTGTTGACGAGGCAATTCGCAAAATGGCGGATTTAGCGGGATATATGCCGGTTGCGAGGGTGAATGCCAATTTGTCGGCTGTGGTCGGCCAAGATGCGATATCGCAAGCGGTCGATACCCTGTCCGCATTGGTTAATGCGCGAGGGCAACTGGTTGCGACGCACAACCGACTGGCGGAAACGCGAGATCAAATCGGATTGCAAGCCATGGCCATGGGCAGCGGAGACATGAAACCGCCGATGCTACAAAACAGAAAAGATGAAAAAATAGTCACTCTGACAGACCATGCTGCCTAATTTTTTGTGACTGCATCTGCTCAAAATGTAACGGACACCCGCATGACCATGGCTTTGGCGCTGTGATCTTCAATACAATCTGGGCCTACATTTATTATATATTTCTCGTGGGCTGCTGCGGATATGCTGTTTGTCGCGGTTCCCGTTCTGAATATTTCGGTGCTGCTATCATGATCGCCGGGTCGGTTTTTACGTTGATCATAAGCAGGCTGTTTGGCACCGCTTGGACGAGTGTGGAAATAGGTATATTTGCAACTGATATCATCGCACTTTTTGCGTTGATTTATCTGGCTCTGAAATCTGATCGTTTTTGGCCGATCTGGGCAACTGCATTTCACCTGCTTGCAGTGACGGTTCATACAGCGATGATGGTGGCGCCGCAGATAAGCTCTTGGGCTTTTGCAACCGGTGCGGTGTTCTGGGCCTATCCGATGCTGTTGGCACTGGCGATCGGGTCCTCAGAAAACACGCCCGTGCTGCGGGATTGCGAAATAGATCCCGTTTAGCCTCGCACATCGCTCCGGTCACGTATTTCTACCCATTGTATTCACTTTCTGCAGCGACAGCAGTTCTGCAAACTGACGGAGCATAATCATGGTGAGCGATCATATTCTATTATTTCTCGACATTCTCCAAAAGGAAATGCTCCTTTTTGCGAGCCTGTGCTTTCTGGTGGGCTCATCTGACGATCTGGTTTTCGACGGTTTGTGGATTTTTTACAGCTTGCAGCGCAAGCTGTTCGTTTATTCCCGCTATAATCGGGCAACCGTCGAAACATTGGGCGAACCCATGCCCGGATGCCGGATGGCGATATTTGTACCGGCCTGGAAAGAGGCGACGGTCATTGGTGCAATGCTGGCGAGATGTTTGCAACAATGGACATCAAGCAATTATCGCATTTACGTCGGTTGTTATCCCAATGATCCTAAAACCATCGCTGCGGTTGCGACAGCGTCATCCGGTAGGGACAACGTCCGGATTGTCATCTGTAGAAAAAATGGACCAACTACCAAGGCGGATTGTCTCAATCATCTATGGGATGCCTTGTGTCAGGACGAAATAGAGGAAAGGATGAATTTCAAGGCGGTTGTGCTACACGATGCCGAAGATATTGTTCACCCTCAGGAACTTCGGCTTCTTGAATATCTGATCGGAAGGGCGACGCTCGTCCAACTGCCTGTCATTCCCCGCCGCGCGACGCGTTCTCGTTGGGTCGCAGGTCATTACGGGGATGAATTTGCTGAATTGCATGGCAAGCAAATGGTAATGCGTGAGGCGCTCGGAGCCTCAATTCCGTCTGCTGGTGTCGGTTGTGCTTTCGCCCGTGATGCCTTGTTAAAACTGTCTGTCCGGACGAATGGGAAGCCGTTCGATGCAGACAGTATGACGGAAGACTATGAACTGGGCCTCAATTTGACAGGAGGAGGGGCTCGCGGCATTTTTGCACGACTGCGAGATCGGCACGGTCAGTTGGTCGCAACGCAGGAATTTTTCCCGGAAAAACTTGAAGAAGCCATTCGTCAGAAAAGCCGTTGGATAGCAGGTATCGCCTTGTCGGGGTGGGATCGACTGGGATGGAATAACAGCTGGCGAGAGAATTGGATGCGATTGCGTGATCGCAAAGCCTGTTTTGCAGCCGTCGTTCTGGCGATCGCCTATATCGCTGTAGTTTTGACGGGTATCCTGCTGATCGCTGAACTGTTGGGCATCTACAAGCTGCAACCAGTGTCCAAATTTCTGAAAATGCTGCTTATCGTCAATGCGGGATTTCTGATCTGGCGATTGCTTTTGAAATGCTATTTTGTTTTTTCCCTTTATGGTTTTCGCGAAGCGCTCTTGTCGATCCCGAGGACGATCATAGCCAATCTCATTAATATTCTGGCTGCTTGGCGTGCCATTGGCCACTATGTTCACCAACTGGCCGGTCGTCCTGTGAATTGGGAGAAAACCCGCCACTTCTATCCCGAAATCGAGCAAATTGAACAACTGCGAGAAAATTATTCGGTTGGTGAAAGGACCTGATGCTGTGTCTGACAAGGTGGCTGGCGCTCCTATCCGTGCTTGGGGAAGTCTGTTGGTCATATGGATGTTTGTGCGTGTCATCTCCTGGAATGTTCCAGCAAATATTCTTGTAGAGCCGACAAAGCTGACAATGGAAAAGACAGCAAATCGTGGAGCCCAACCAATTCACAATGTGGCAACGCAACATTCAATCAAATTTCAATTCTCGCCACCGTTCACTACCCCGGATGCTGTGGCCCACGAACAGGGCGTGAAATCCGTGCCCTCTCCGACCCGTACATCCAAAAGGCCGCTTTCTAAGGAACGGGGTGTCCATCAGCGTGATTATTTGCTGACGATGATCCAGCCGGAGTTTGCCAGTTATAGGCTTTCACCCGGCGCATCATCCAAGCAGGATTTGCATATCGAACCGCGAATTGAGCAGAACAGACCAATGCGGTATTCTGCTGCAAAGCAACGTAGGAAAGGGTTACGTGGCTATTCTTGGGTCTTTGCCAGACAAGCTTCCCAAAGCATAAAGAGGGCGAAGAGAGAAGATGGTGCGATCATATCAAATGGTCAATATGGCGGCAGCCAGATCGGTGCTATTCTGTCCTATCCAATATTGATCAAGCCGGACCCCCAATTAGCGGTCTACGGACGATTGAGTTCGGCGCTGGCTCCACTGTCACAAGAAGAAGTCGCAATCGGACTGACGATACATCCAATGCATAGTTTGCCTTTCTCCATCTACGGGGAGCAAAGGCTGGCCGCGGACAATGGCGGTGACCGTGGGACGGCCTTTTATGTCGCTGGCGGTACGGGGCCGGATCCGGTCATCGAAAAAATTCTACTCGAGACATATGGACAAGCAGGATATGTACTAGGTGAAAATGAAACCCATTTTTTTGACGGGTCGGCGACTTTGCTGCGCCCGATTGCAGAAACGGATCGAAAAAAACTGTTCATTGGGACAGGGCTATGGGCCGGTGGTCAGCGGCAGATCAGCAGGCTTGATGTCGGACCGCGGGTCGATCTCAGTGTCCCTCTCGGTACCACATCCGCGCGCTTGGCGGTCGACTGGCGGGTTCGTGTAGCGGGCCATGCCCGGCCGGAAAGCGGTCTGGCGATAACCGTTTCAACAGGCTTTTAAGCCGACAAATTTTTGCGCCTGCATGGCAATTGAATTGAATTCTATCATTCAAGACCGCAACGCCCTTTATCCCGAAACAAAAAGAGATTAGTCCAATGAGAATATGGACATATATCTCCCCATCGCCAATCTTTCAGTCAATGCATTTGTCATCGTCCTTCTTGGCGGGTTAGTGGGGATTTTGTCTGGCATGTTCGGCGTCGGTGGTGGTTTTCTGACTACCCCGCTGCTTATTTTCTACGGCATACCGCCGACGGTCGCCGCAGCGTCGGCATCCACCCAGGTCACGGGAGCCAGTATCTCGGGAGTAGCGGCCCATATGCGCCGAAAGGGAGTAGATTTCCGGATGGGTGCAATATTGGTAGCCGGCGGAATGTTGGGGACGTTGATCGGCACTGGGCTTTTTCAGATTTTGCAACGCTGGGGTCAGATCGATACCGTCATCAACGTACTGTACGTTTTGATGCTGTCGAGTATTGGCGGGTTGATGTTCAAAGAATCCTTGCTGAGTGTGCGAGCGATGCGTGCCGGCAAGCCGATGCCTGCGCGCAAGAGGCGGCACCATCCGTTGGTTGCGAACCTTCCGTTCCGATGGCGCTTTTACCGTTCCGGTCTCTATATCTCGCCCATCGCCCCGTTCATACTTGGCCTTCTTACTGGGATATTGACCATGTTACTGGGTGTTGGCGGCGGTTTTATCATGGTGCCGGCGATGTTGTATCTGCTCGGTATGGGCGCGCAGGTAGTGGTCGGAACCTCACTGTTTCAAATCCTGTTCGTTACCATAGCATCGACGATGATGCATAGCATGACCACACGCGCGGTAGATATTGTTTTGGCATCGCTGCTGTTGCTTGGCAGCGTGACCGGTGCACAGCTGGGAGCAAAATTTGCCCAACGGATGCGTCCGGAATATCTGCGGTTGAGCCTGGCAGCGATGGTGCTGCTTGTTGCGATCCGCATGGCATTGGGTTTGGGATTTCAACCGGATGAAATTTACACGGTGCAACTGTTGTGATGTGGCGGTGTATTCTTCTGGCTCGTTTGCTCGCAGTGTTTGGCATCGCTATCATGACGGTCGCGGCTACCCCGGTTCTGGTTCCCGAAGTATCGCAGGATCGAATCAGTATCAGGGGTGATTTTAACGGCGCACAATTGCTGTTGTTTGGAGCGATCACCTACCCGCCTGGTACCCGCAATAAAGACCAGGCTGATATCGTGGTTGTTCTCAAGGGGCCGGTCGAATCAATAATTGTTCGCGAAAAGCAGCAAATTGCCGGTATCTGGATCAATGCCGCGAGCAGCGAATTCCGTTCCGCTCCCGGCTTTTATGCAGTTGCTTCTACCAAGCCGATTGACGAGATAGTGGATGGAAAAACAGCAGACATCTATGAATTGGGGCTTCACCATCTCCAGCTTTCTCCCGCGGGTGCGATTGACAGTCGTGAACTGGACCGTTTTGTTAACGGGCTGGTGGATCTGAAATCCCGGGGGGAACTTTTTAAAAATTTACCCAATAGCGTCAAGATCACCAACAGCGTGCTGTATCAGGCGCGGATCAATCTCCCGGCCAGCGTGCCGGTGGGTGACTATACGGCAGAGACTTTCCTTATTCTCGACGGACGGGTTGAGGCGGCAGAAGTGAAAGAAGTTACGATTGAAAAAATTGGGATGGGGCGATTTATAACCAATTTGTCCCAAAAAAATGGTTTTCTCTATGGCTTGATTGCAGTGCTCATTTCGGTTTTTCTGGGCTGGTCGGCCGGTTACCTGTTTCGCAAGATGTGAGGCGTGTTTGCTCTTAAACGTCTCGCATTATCTTTCTGCAAGCCCGGTAAACCTTCTTTAACCATGACCCACTAGTTTTGTGCCCTGACCAGTAAAACAGGAAAAGCACGAATGTCCGACATGGGATTACATAATTTTTCCGCCGATAGCACAACGCCGGTTTCTCAAAGTGGGTTACGAGGTGGCAGTAGCCAAGGCTCCGCGCCAAAGCGAAGTGAAGGCCATAAAATTGGCGAAGTTATCGAGATCGCGGGGTCGGGTTCCAAAATTGTCATGGACAGCACTGTCCTGAACAAGTTGCTGGATCATCCTGATCCGACAGTAAAAATGGCTGGGCAAGTCGGTAGCCAGATTAAAATCCGTGTTGGCCAGACCTGGTTGCTGGCCAATATCCGGACCCAGAGACTCTATGAGGGGCAGGCGGGATTGGTTATTGCTGAGATTGATTTTCTGGGAGAGGGCGACGAAGAGCAGCTCACCGGCCACATTTACAATTTCCGCCGCGGCGTCACGCGTTATCCAACGCCAGCGTCGCTTGTATATGCAGTGACTACGGCCGACCTTAAGCAAGTCTATGCTTCGGATGGCCGCGCCAATGTTGAAATCGGCACGGTCTACCCCACCGATGACATTCGCGGTGCGCTATATGTAGACGCTATGCTTGGGAAGCATTTCGCGCTGCTGGGATCAACCGGTACCGGTAAGTCGACTTCGGCGGCCCTCATTCTGCACAAAATCTGTGATCTTGCTCCTGAAGGTCACATCATCATGATCGATCCGCATGGTGAATATTCTGCAGCATTCAAGGACAATGGCAAACTGTTCGATGTGAACAATCTGAACTTGCCATATTGGTTGATGAATTTTCGCGAACATTGCGAAGTGTTTGTTCAGTCCAAAGGTGATGCGAAGCAGATGGACTGTGACATTCTTGCGAAATGCCTGCTCGCCGCAAAAGCAAAAAGCCAGGCGTCTGCGCATGTCGCGAAACTGACAGTGGATTCTCCGGTTCCTTATCTGTTGTCTGATCTTACCGCCATATTGCAAAATGAAATGGGCAAGCTCGACAAGGCGACCAATAGTGCCCCCTATCAGCGGCTCAAAACCAAGATTGACGAGATCAAGGCCGACCCGCGATACAGTTTCATGTTTTCCGGGATGCTCGTCGGTGATACAATGGCGGCATTTCTGGCAAAGATTTTCAGGCTGCCCTCAGAAGGGAAGCCTATTTCAATTATCGATGTATCGGCAATGCCGTCAGAGATCACGCCTACGGTGGTTTCTGTACTCAGTCGTCTGGTGTTTGATTATGCCATTTGGGCCCGCAACGAGCCCCAGCGCCCGATGCTCCTGGTTTGCGAGGAAGCGCACCGTTATATTCCGAACGATGATGTCGCCGAAGAAAGCAGCGTCCGCGATATTCTCAGTCGGATCGCCAAAGAAGGCCGGAAATATGGTGTGTCCCTGGGGTTGATTACCCAGCGGCCATCCGACCTTGCCGAAGGCGTGCTTTCACAATGTGGTACAATCCTTTCGATGCGTCTCAACAACGACCGAGATCAGGCCTTTGTAAAGGCTGCGATGCCGGAAGGCGCACGCGGCTTTCTTGATTCGATTCCTGCTTTGCGCAATCGCGAAGTTATCTGTTGTGGTGAAGGTGTTGCAATCCCGATCCGTGTTTCGCTCGACACGTTGGTCGAGGAACGGCGTCCGGCATCGGAAGATCCGATATTCTCCGATCTGTGGCGCGAACATGGTGGCGAAGAAGAAATCATCCAGCGCGTTATCAAACGCTGGAGAGCGCAGGGCCGATAGATATCGCTGCGATCGTTTGTCCATACTCATTTGCTGTTAATCGATAGTCGATAGCAATTTTCTGATATTCGATTACGTCTGTAGTCATTAGGCCATGCATCGGGTGTGGTGGACTGACGCGGAGAATCCAATGGTTGATAAACGCTATTCCCTTTTGCTTGCGGGGCTGGGTCTTGCGGCCGCGTCGATAATGCCGGTAATGGGAAGCCATGCGCGAAATGCAGAACATCCACACAATGAAGAATGGGGCGAAGCGCTGGCCCGGGATATCAAGACCCAAGTAAAGGCCGGGCTGGCCGAAGCTGCCGTTGATATGGAGTATGGCGCGGAGGAAATGCTGCGCGCTGCTGACGAGATGGAGGCTTATGCCGACCGGCTGGAAGGCGATGATGCTTTTCGCGAACGCGAGGCGGTGCGGCAGAACAAGGGTAGAGAGATGAAAGTCACTGCCGAGCATCTGCTGGCAAAAGCTCCCGAAATGCGGCGCGGTGCGGAAAAAATGCGCGAAGGGGCCGAGAAAATGCGCGCCGGTGCCGAAAAAATGCGGCGCGGCGAGGATCGCTGAGCGAGAAACCGAAATTTAGTGCCCCGCCAAAGCGGGGACCCTATTTCAGATGTTTGCGCCTTGAAGCATCTTGGCAAAGTTTTTCTTCCGGCGCAGGAGCGAGATCAGCCAAGCCGATCGATAGCTTCCTGCAGCCGCACCGTTTCTGCCTCTTTTTCGGCCAGATCGGCTCGGGCTTTTTCGACCGCTTCGGATTTGGCTTTCTCGACGAAATTCGGGTTGCCGAGGCGACCGGATAGTGATTTGGCTTCCTTTTGCGAGGCTTCCAGCGCCTTGGTGAGGCGTGCCTTTTCAGCATCAACATCGATAGCACCAGCGAGCGGCAGCACATAAGTTGCTCCATCAACGACAATTTGTGCCGAAGCGCCTTCCGGTGCCGGATCAAACGAGACGGTTTCCAAGCGTCCGACGCGGTCGAGTGCTGCACTCTGGCGAGCGATCTGTTGTTGAAGATCGGCGCTTGCGTCCTCGACATGGGCTGTCATCTTGGTACCCGGCGCGATGTTCAATTCCACTTTTGCCGAACGCACTTCGGAGATGAGTTTGATCAGCCAGTCGACTTCCGCTTTGGCCTGGACATCCACCTCGGCCTTGGGTTGCGGCCATTTGGCAACGATAAGATCATAATCCCGACCGCCGGTTTCTGCGGCCATGCTGTGCCACAGTTCTTCCGTGATGAACGGCATGAACGGGTGGAGCATGACGATGATCTGATCGAGCACCCAGCCGGCAACGGTACGGGTTTCATCGGCTGCGCCAGAATCTTCACCCTGAAGAACCGGTTTGATCAGTTCGAGATACCAGTCGCAAAACCGGTCCCAGGTGAAATGATAAATGGTGTTTGCTGCCGCATCGAAACGCAGATCGCTTAGCGTCTTGTCGAGCGCCTGCTGGGTCTCGATCACTTCCGAAATGATCCAGCGGTTGACGGGCAGGGTAGCTTCGGGCGCGGCGAGCGTCTTGCTCGCACCGATGCCGTTGAATTCGCAGAAGCGAGAGGCATTCCACAGTTTGGTGGCGAAGTTGCGATAGCCCTCGACACGATTGTCATCCATCTTGATGTCGCGGCCCTGACTTTCCATCGCCGCCATGAAAAAGCGCAGCGCATCAGCGCCATATTGATCGATCAGGCCAAGCGGATCGACAACATTGCCCTTCGACTTTGACATTTTTGACCCATCTTCTGCGCGGACCAGCCCATGAAGATAGAGCCGTTTCCACGGAACTTCCTTCATGAAGTGGAGTCCCTGCATCGCCATCCGCGCGTCCCAGAAGAACAGGATATCGAAGCCGGAGATCAGCAGATCATTGGGGTAGTGGCGTTCCAGATCTCTGGTTTCTTCCGGCCAGCCCAATGTGCCGAAAGGCCAGAGGGCGGACGAGAACCATGTGTCAAGAACGTCGGGGTCGCGTGTCAGGCTGACGCCTTCGCCTGCTTGAGCCTGCGCTTCTGCGTCATCCATGGCCACATAGATCTTGCCATTTTCATCAAACCACGCCGGTATACGATGCCCCCACCAGAGCTGGCGTGACACGCACCAAGGCTGGATATTTTCCATCCAGTTGAAATAGGTCTTTTCCCAGCTTTTCGGAACAATCTCGATATCACCGTCGCGCACTGCTTTGATCGCGGGCTGCGCGAGCGTTTCCGCATCGACATACCATTGGTCGGTCAGCCATGGCTCGATCACCACGCCGCCGCGGTCACCGAAAGGCGTCGCGATGGTCCGCGGTTCGGCGTCATGTTTGACTTCTTCGCCGTCCTTGCTTTTCGAAACATGTGGGATCAGGAAGCCCTGTTTCTTCAGCTGCTGCACGACTAGTTCGCGGGCGCCGTCGACGCCCTCTTTCCGGAACCGGTGCAGGCCGATATATTCATCCGGTACCAGCCCGTCGGCGGTCTGGCAGACATTAGCCTCGCCATCGAGCATATTGAGCATCTCGCTTGCGGCAAAGCCCGCGCGCTTGCCGACCTCGAAATCGTTGAAGTCATGACCCGGTGTGATTTTCACCGCGCCGGACCCAAGTTCGGGATCGGCATGTTCGTCGGCAACGATTGGGACGTGCCGTCCGGTAATTGGCAGGATCACTTCCTTGCCGACAACGCTTTTATAGCGCTCGTCGCCGGGATGTACCGCAACCGCCATATCGGCCAGCATCGTTTCCGGGCGGGTGGTTGCTACCTCGATATAGTCTTGTCCATTATCCAGCGTCACGCCGTCGGCGAGCGGATATTTGAAATGCCAGAAACTGCCTTTGGTATCGACCGTCTCGACTTCCAGATCGCTAATCGCGGTTTTTAGCGCCGGATCCCAGTTGACCAGCCGTTTGTCGCGGTAGATCAGACCTTCATTATAGAGATCGACAAAGACCTTCAGCACGGCTTCGTTCATGCCCTCGTCCATGGTGAAGCGTTCGTTGGACCAGTCCATCGAACAGCCCAGCCGGCGCAGCTGCTTGGTGATCGCGCCGCCGCTTTCCTCTTTCCACTCCCAGACTTTTTTGACAAATTCCTCGCGCGTAAAATCGGTACGCTTTTGCTGACGCTCGTTCAGTTGGCGCTCAACCACCATCTGGGTCGCGATTCCGGCGTGGTCCATACCGACAACCCATAGCGCATCCTTGCCCTTCAAACGTTCGTGACGGATGATGATGTCTTGCAACGTGTTATCGAGCGCGTGACCGATATGCAGGCTGCCGGTGACATTGGGTGGCGGGTTGACGATGGTGAACGGTTCGCGATCGTCGCGTTCAGGACGGAAAAGGCCTTGGCTTTCCCAATGCTCATACCAGCGTGCTTCAATGGCGGCGGGGTCAAAATTTTTATCTAAGGTCATGGGGAGCCTTTGGCATTGGATTGCCTTAGGTTCAAGCAGTCTTGTGTTCCGCATTTGATGCGGGGCTCTCTGTAGCGAAGCGTTATGACTGTTTCCCGAATCTCCGTATCAACTATTGATCGCCGGAGCTTACTATCATCCCTTCAAAATGGCATCAATTTCGGCGTTGGCTTTCGCCCGTAATTGCCGTTTGCAGGCATTGAAACCCGGTTGTGCCGAGAGCTCCTTTACGCAAAGCACGGCCTGATCAAGCAACTGATCCGGGGCCGCCAGCTCGTCGGCCAGTCCGGCGCTCAAAGCCTCAACCGGCGTCAGCAAATGCGACGACAGAGACAGACGCCGCCGCCAGACAGGGTCCAGCCAGTGATCCAGTATCGCTTGCGGCACCGGGGGGAAGGGCAGGCCAGCCTTGGCTTCCGGCAAACCGATCTTGTAATCGCCTTGCGCTGCGACAATCCAGTCGGCCGCGAGAGCCATGATCCCGCCAGCACCAATCGTATTGCCGTTTAGCGCAACCACAACCGCGCAGGGCAGGCGATGCAGTGCCGCCGTAAATTTGTCGATTGCCGCAGCGGCCTGTATCTGACCCGCCTTGTCCAGCGAAGCCGCAACCTTTGTATCCATGCCACAGGTAAAATGTTCGCCAGCACCGGTCAAAACAATGCCATTTTTCGGGGGGCTTTCGGCCAGTGCCCGAAAGGCGGTGATCCCGTCTTCTAGCAGCGCGGGATGGAGCGTGTTGCGTTCGCCATTGGTCAGTGTGACAATGATCGTGTCATCGCGATCTTCGGTCGGGAAGAAGCTCATTGGTCCTTGCCTTCCTGACCATCGATTGCAGTCCATTTGTCCATCCAGTCGAACACCGTCCGGTACCATTGCACGCTATTCTTGCCCTTGAGGACCCAATGGTTTTCATCGGGAAAGATCAGCAATTTGGATGGAATTTCCATTTCCTGTGATACGGTAAAGGGCATGATGCTCTGGGTATAAGGAATCCGGAAATCCTTTTCCCCGTGGATGAACAGCGTCGGCGTTTTCCAGTGGGTGATCTTGTTGACGGGATTCCATTTTTCCGGGTTGGGTCGTGTCCACCATGTGCCGCCATGATCCCACTGGTCGAACCATAGTTCTTCCGTGCTCAGCGCCATAGCGCGCAGATCAAATACACCGGCGTGATTAATCAGGCAGTCGAACCGGTCGGGCCAGTTGCCGGCGATCCAGTTCATCATATAGCCGCCGTAAGAGCCGCCCAGAGCGCAGGACCGCTCGCCGTCGATTTGCGGATCGATCTTCAGCGCAGCAGCATAGCCGAGCTTGAGATCCTCAAGCGGCTTGCCACCCCAATCCTGATTGATGCTGTCGGTAAATTCCTGTCCGTAGCCAGCAGAGCCATGGAAATCGATGGTCACCGCAGCATAGCCTTGGGCCGCCATCACTTTTGGGTTCCAGCGAGTGGACCAGCTGTTGCCGAAACTGCTCTGGGGGCCGCCATGCACCAGAAATGCCATCGGCAGCTTCCCGGTCGTACCCCGTGGTTTGATAATCTGACCCCAAACCCGCTCGCCATTTGCACCGGCAAAATTAAAGCGCTGGATATCGACGGGATCAATCTGCGTCAGCTCTCCGCCGTTGATATTGGTCAGCTGTCTGACCGTCCCGTCCGCTGAACGGCGATACAGATCGGTAGGGGCTTGCAGGCTGTTCATTGTGTAAACCAGCGAGCCATCCTGCAACGGAATGGTAGTGCCGACATTGCCGCTAGCGGTCAATCGCGTGACTTTGCCCGTCTCGACTTCTACCGCAAAGGCTGGATGGTCGAGCACCTCCTGTGCAGTTACGATGAGATATTTATCGTCTGGAGTCCACACGATAGAGCCGACCGAGCGGTCCCAGTCCTTGGTCAGAGCGATGGCTTCATCTTCATTGCTGCCCTGTTTACGCAGTTTTACGACAAGACGATCAGCTTCGTAGCCCGGTCGTTCCATTGCTGCCCAAGCCAGCCATTTTCCATCCGACGAAAAGGCCGGAAGCGTGTCGGTCGCTTTGTTTGCACCGGTAAAATTGACGGTTTCCTTGCCATCGGCCTTGGCGCCGTAAATATCGAGATTGGTGGATTTGGGTTCGTTCCGGTCGGCAATCCTGAGCGTGAAAAAGACGCCTTCTTCTCTTGGTACCCAAGTAATTTCTTCACCGCCGCCGAAGGGCTTGGAAGGACTGTCGCCGATGAGATCGCCGTCCAGCGCGGCGCCATCGCCCGTGACTTTCCCATCTTTCAGGCTAAAAGCAAAGACCCGGCTGTAGTTGCCTGGGGTTTCCCAACTCGACCAGTGGCGGACGAAAAGTTCGTCATATTCGCGTCCGGTTCCAGGGCCGGGTTCGGCCCGGTTGCCGCTTTTGTCACAACCGAAAGTAAGACAGTCTCTGGCAATGTCACCCCAGATCGCGATTTGCTTACCGCTTTGAGACAGTTTGAAACCAGCAATATCGGCTTTTAGGTCACTCGCCTGTACAGGCTTACCAACCTTTCCTCCTGCAACGATGTCTGCATGCCAGAGCTGTTCCGAACCACTGGCATCGCTGAGATAATAGAGGCTGCCATCAGGCGCGAAAGCCGGACTATGTTCGCTTTTTCCATCCACGTCGAGAATCCGGATGGGTGCTGCATCGGTCGTATCAATATCAATGAGATATAGCGCATTTGACCGCTGATAGGTCTCGGGCTGTGTTTCTGTCACGTCATAGACGGCCCATTTCTCGTCGGGTGAAACGGTTACAGCTCCCATCCGTTTCAGCGTGGCGAGATCCTCCGCTGTCATCGGTCTGGCTGAAACAAGAGTGGGTACAATTGCGCCGGTCAGAAACAGCGTTGTGGTGAATGTTTTGAAAAATTTTGTCATGGCCATGAGTTTAGCACGGCTGTCTGACAAGGCAATTGGGATTAGGGACGCAGACCTATTTGTCGCTCAACCGCTGAATTTCTCGCGCTACCAGTTCTTCGACAAGATTGGGGAGGTTTTCGTCCAGCCATTTCTTTATGATCGGCCGCATCAATTCGCGGGTCAGGTCTTCCAGCGACGTACCGCTAGATTGTTGAGGCCGTGCGCTACGATCGATCGCTTCTTTCTCGACCAGTGCTGAAAGCGATTGGCGCATGCTATCAAGCTTGTTGTCGTCAATCAGACGATCTTCCTTGCGCCGATCTCCAAACACGCCTTGCGCGGAAGGATTCTGACGATCCTGCAATTCGTTGGTCAGTTCCAGCACTTCTTCATCTTGGTCTGTCGGATTTAGATCGGGAACGGCCTGAAGGGCCGGCTTTAGCGCAGTCTTTTGCCGTTGTTGGGGGCGATCCTCATCGATCACCTTGTCGTCGGCGATGATACGTTTGATCGACGAGAGGATCTCCTCCATCGATGATTCCCTATTCTGCTCAGCCATTTGCGAAATCCCCAAACTTATACTCTGTTGCCGAAACCAATCTACGCTATGCATTCTATTGATCTGTCGATATCTCAGGCAATGGCTCTATCTCCGCTTTTTGCGCTTGGGTGTCAACGGTTCTGGTTGCCTGCGGTTCCGGATTGGGGTCGCTCTGATAGTCATAGAACATGCCTTTGACCCGGTCAAAATTAACCTCTGGATCATAGAGCGGGCCGCCTTCCAGACCCAGATCGCGCGCTTCGGCCCGGCCCATCGCAGCAAGCAGGGAAAAGCCCGCAACATAGCTATTGCGCCGCGCTGTTACCAATTGCACTTGCGCGTTCAGCAATTCCTGTTCGGCGTTCAAAATATCCAAAATGGTCCGGTTGCCGACAGAGTTTTCTGCGCGCACACCCTCGAGCGACAAGCTAGCAGCGGCTACCGCCCGCTCCGAAGACTGGATAACCCGCTCCGATGCGCGCCAGCTGGAATAGGCCGCACGGGTCTGCGCGATCACATCACGCTCGGTCGCAATCAGCTGCTCGTAGGCTTGGCCGGAACGCGCCTGTGCCTGACGAATTTGCGCGGCTGGTCGACCACCTTGATAAATCGGCATGGTTGCCCGGATGCCGACTTCGGCAGTAGACTGTTCCTGAATAAAAGTTGTGCCGGGAATATTTCCACCGAGCGTACCGTGAAAATTTAAATAACGCCCTTGTGCATAAGTGGAAACCTTGGGTTTGTTGCTGGCGCGGGCCGTCTTAATGTCAAATTCTGCGGCGTCGCTGCGATCTTTGGCGGCAAGCAAGTCAGGGTTGTTGGACAAGGCCAAATCCACGGCTTGGTCGGCCGTCGCAGGCAGGTTTGGCAAAGGTGGAGGTGGCTCCAAATCGCCGGGCTCGCGGCCGACTAGCGCGATATAATTTTCCTTGCTGCGAATCAGATTGGCACGCGCGGTTTCCAGGTCGCCTTTCGCGACTTCCAGCCGGGCCTCTGATTGCGCGACATCCGTCCGGGTCAAATCTCCGATTTCAAACCGGTCACTGGTTGCTTCCAGGTTGACGGACAGAACGCCGACATTGGCACGGTTCAGTTTGACGATCGCCGAATCACGGATGACGTCCATATAGGTGGCAACGACATTGCTGAAGACGCTTGCTTCGGTCGCACGGAGGTCGAGTTGACCGGCTGCCACTCTGGTTTGGGCAGCGCGGACTGCATTTTTGACGGCACCGCCGGAATAGATTGGTACGTCAATGGACCCGCCCGCGGTGGATTGGCGCAGTGGCGCGGTGAAACTATTGGCGCTGCGCAGGAAATTTTCCTGAAAGCCAAAGTCACTGGTCGCGCTTGGCCGGCCATCGGCTTTGGCAATGGCTACGGACTCGTCTGTCGCGCGCTGTGCTGCACGTGCGCCGGAAAGAGTAGGATTGGTTTGATAAGCAGCTTCCAGCGCATCGCGCAGGGTGTCGGCGTGCACTGGTGTAGACAGGACCGCCAGAATAGCTGTTCCAAGAAAAAGGCGGCGCTTAATCATTTTGATGCTCTCCCGAACGCCCTAAAATTTGAAGCTTTTTGCTTCCTCAAAGCCGGGCAGGGCGCAGCCCCCGCAATCAGCAAAATATTGATAGCCGACATGACCAGCGGCGGTGCGGCCCAGCGCAAGCCGGGATACGCCATCACGCATGATAGCAGCGACAATGCGCCCATCAGGTGTGAGTTGATCGATCAATGCCTGAGGAATCTGCTCTGCCAGTCCATCCAGAAGAATCACGGAATAGGGTGCCGATGGTGCCCATCCTTCCGCGTGATTCCCGCATTCGATCGTCACATTGTCAAAATCTGTCAGGTTTTTCTTTGCCGCGGCCGCCAGTTTGGCATTTTGTTCAACCGCCACGACAGACCCGGCTAGCTGGGCCAGAACCGCGGCCGTGTAGCCTGACGCTGCACCAATCAGCAAGACTTTGTCGGCAGTGGTTATATTGGCGACATCCAGCAATCGTCCGGTGGCAAGCGGGGGACTCAGGGTCCGGCCTTCGCCAATTTGCACACCGCGGTCGGCATAAGCAAAATGTCGTTGCGCGGCAGGTACAAAATCCTCCCGGGCGACATGGCTCATTGCCGCGATGACGCGCGGGTCGCTGACGTCAGTTGTACGCAACTGGCTGACCACCATGGCTTTGCGCATCTGTTTGAAGTTTTCCTGACCCAAGAGTCGATCCTTCCAATGAAAATTTATTCGTTCATGCCATGCCTGTATTATTAACGCAATACACTATGGGCGAGATTCCGTTGCTTCTAGCGGGGCTTGGCACTTGCGCCAAGATAGAATTCGGCGAATCTATATCGACTGCGTCTTTTGCGCGACAATCCGGCAATTTTGCGCAATTTGCCGTGTCAGATATCGTCCCAGAAATTATGGACGCAACTTTGGGTTGACTTTCGCGGCAAAGCGAAGCAATTCGCGCCCTCTCTCCGGCCCGATGGCGGAGTGGTGACGCAGCGGATTGCAAATCCGTGTACGCCGGTTCGATTCCGGCTCGGGCCTCCAGACAGTTTTCTTCTATATAACAATGACTTATACTATAGAGAACTAGTGCGGCATTCGGCGCACCTGCGGCCAGTTATACTCGATATATGGCACTCAAGAGACTGTAATCACTATATAAATAAGGTCGAAATAACCCATGGTCTCTGCGACGGAAAGTGGAGCGACGGTTTTCGATGTAAATAAGATTTACGACGGTGGTTTTGTTCGTAGTTTCCGCCGTTCAATCCACTTCCATCCTCGCCGGAAAAGGTTGTCTCAACCAGGTAGTGTGGCATGCTCGTTTAGTCTCATCTTGCGACCGGCGGTCTCTGGCTATAGGGAACAGTTGGCAAACACCCTTTCGGGTAAGATAGGCGAAATCATGGAATTTGACGTTGACGCTGAGCTTTCGAAGCTCTCCCGGGATGATCTAGAACGGCTTGCTAAAAGTATGATGACGAGCGGGGTCGCTCTGAATTTTCACGGAAAGCGCTCGGCAATGCAAATTGCCAAACGAGTGCGTCCTCGCCAGACACGCCGCGAACCGCGTCTTCATATGGGTCCACCAGAGAGTCAGTCTAAAAATATGTTAATTGAAGGTGAGAATCTTCAAGCAATGGTGACGCTATATAAATACCGTGGTCAAGTTGATTTGATCGTCGCCGACCCGCCCTACAATACTGGGCAATATTTCCGATATAATGATCGGTGGGACAACGACCCGAATGATCCGGAGCTCGGTACAGTGGTATCAAACGAGGATGGATCACGTCACACGAAGTGGATCAAGACAATGATGCCGCGTCTTCAAATAATGAAGGCGATGCTTAAGCCATCAGGTGTTTTGGCAATATGCATCGATGATAACGAACTTTTCCATCTCGGTATGATGCTTGACGAGGTTTTTGGTGAGAAGAATCGACTTGCGATATTAAATTGGCAAAAGACGTATTCTCCAAAGAAAGCCAACCATGTCGCGAGCGCTACTGAGTACGTGTTGGTTTATGCCAAAGATCAAGGACTAGCCAACACCGAACACCTTGAGCGGGACGAAAAAATGAATTCGCGCTTTACCAACAGGGATGGCGATCCAGCTGGCGCTTGGAGGTCCGGTGATTTGGCCGCGAAGGACAAGCGCGATAGGACCATCTATGCTATCCAGTCACCGTTCACGGGAAAACTACACTATCCAGAAGCAGAGTTCGAATTTGACGGGGAAGTCAGCGTTCCAACTCGTCATTGGTCTGGGCTTTCCAAAAAAGAGTTTCGTGAATTGCTCGAAGAATGGGGTAGTAAGTACATCGAGCAAGAAATTGGAGACGGACGAGGTAAGGCGCTCATTCTTAAGGGTAGTGCCGTGGCTCTCGCAGGTTATGATCCCAGCGACGATCTTGTCGTCCAAGAAGCAAAAGTTAAAGCACTAAAAATCCTCGAGGACGGCAACAGGAAGAAGCGTGTCCTGCCGAAAATCGTTTTCTCAGATGACAAACAGAGGCGACCAGGTGCCGGCAGGCCAGCGATAAAGCGTCATTTGGAAGGGATTTCTCAGGGGCGCATTCCTTGGACTTTTTGGGCTGACGAAACTTATGAGGAGCCGGTTTCAATAGGATCTGTCTCATGGGAGCACGCTCAATCTGGACATTCACAGTCTGGTATCAATGAGCTGGATACCATTATCGGCAAAGGGCACGGATTCCAGACGGTAAAACCACTGAAGCTCATAACCAAGATTATCCAGATATGGTGCCCACGAAATGGTTTGGTCCTCGATCCTTACGCTGGCTCGGGAACGACAGGGCACGCCGTTCTAAAATTGAACTATGAAACCGGCGCGGATCGTCGCTTCATTTTGATTGAGCAAGGAGCACCTGAAAATGGTGATAAATACGCTCGCACATTAACTTGGCAGAGGCTTTCTAACGCAATCACGGGAGAAAGACCTGGCGGTCGAAAGGCTGATGCGCTTGGAGGTGGTTTTGAATACCGCCTCTTAATGAAGACGATCGACGCTCGGACTGTCTTGAACATGCAGCGCGATGAACTAATCGATGTCGTGCTCACATCGCATTGGGAAACGCATAGACGCTCGGCACCTAGTTTGCAGCTCATCGAAAGTGAAGGTGACAAATATCTTATTGGCAAAGATGACAACAACGAGGGATATTTCTTAATTTGGGACAATGGAGGTCCAGTTGGGTCGTTAAATCTTGAAACTTATAAACGAGTTGCACAAGAAGCCAAGCGTGCGGGAATTGAGCCGCCGTTCCATGCTTATGCTCGCTACGAAATGTATCAGTCGCCTAACGTCCGGTTTTGGAAAATTCCCGATAAAATTCTATCCGATCTCGGCCTCACTGAGCATGATGAGTATAACAACGAAGAAGAGTTAGCCTGATGGAATTATTAGGATTTCAACAGGAAGCAGCGAATCAGATTGCGGATCGGTTTTTCACCTACATTGAGAACCCATTGATGGTTGACCGTAATACGCCGGTCCCATTTTTGCAGACGCTCGTCGCAATTACCGGCAGTGGTAAAACGTTGATGCTGGCCGATACAATTTCGCGAATTCGTGACGGAATGCCCCTCGCTCCGGTCGTGCTATGGATATCTAAAGGTAAAGTGGTTGTCTCTCAGACTTTCGAGAATCTGTCTGTGGGCAAATATGCTGAAAATCTTGCTGGATTTAGCGTTTTGCCACTCTTGGAAGTTACTTCTGATCATTTAGAAAATGCGGATACTCCGGTTCTGCTTGTCGCCACGGTTGGGAAATTTGCGGTCGAAGATGCCGCTGCCGATGATCGAAAGGTTTATAGGGCGCAACTTGATTTGGCACAGGAATCCCTCTGGGATCAGCTGAAGAAGCGCAGGACCGAATTGGGGCAGCGCAGGCCGCTCGTCGTTGTTTATGATGAGGGCCACAACCTATCCGATCTCCAATCGGAACGGCTTCTTGAGCTAGCTCCAGATGCTTTAATCGTAGCCAGCGCCACTATGACACTTCCGCCAAGAATTACGAATGTCATGAACCGTCTACGTAACGATAAAGGGTGGGAAGACAGCAACTTTTCAACCGCTGTATCAAGTCGTGAAGTGGTTCTGTCTGGCTTGGTAAAAGAACGGATCTCGATTGACGGATACATCACGCCGATGGAGCCAGCGATTGATAATTTGCTTAGCGACATGGAGATTGCAGGTCGGGCAGCGGTAGCTATGAAGCTACCCTTTCGCCCGAAAGCGATTTACGTTTGCTCAACAAACACCGTCGATGGCATGTCGATCACCGAAGATCTAAAGCGTGCGTTCGATGAACGCCAAGCTCGCCCAATCCTAATTTGGCGTCACCTTGTCGAAACCGCGAAAATATCACCTGACGAAATCGCAGTTTATTGCCAGCTAAAGTTCACAAAAGATTCGCCTAAACCGAGAGAGTTGCATCTCTTTGATGGGGGTGAGCGAGACTATGCTCGATTCATTGCTGGAGATTTTAAACACATTATATTCAACTTAGGTTTGCAAGAAGGCTGGGACGATCCTTGCTGTGGCTTTGCCTATATTGACAAAGAGATGGCATCTGCGAGGCAGATAACGCAGGTTGTTGGACGTGTCCTTAGACAACCCGGCGCTGAGCACTACTCCGATCCAGTCCTGAATACCGCGCACTTTCATATTAGGACAGATGACAAAGGTGTTTTCGATGACATCTTAAACGAAATTCGGAAAGACCTCGCCTCCGAGCATCCTTCTATTGCTTTAGTGGTCAAGGACGAAAAAACCCGAGGCAAACACGACAGGATCGACCCTAACCCGCTTCGCACAGTGCCGACTGTGGGTATCGAGAGCAGTAGGGCACTAAAGCCAATATCGCGCATTGTTCAAAATATCATAGACTTCCACGGCGATACTACCAACGTAGTAGGCCAAGGCAGCCGAATGCAAGTTTTGCAGTCAATAGGTGAAGAATCTGACTCGCAGTTTGAGTGGGTAGAAGTTGAGCACAGCAACCGCGTCTCCGCCCGTTCAGTCTTTCGGAGAGAGATCCAGCGAAGCTATCCGGGGGGGTTGCGGAGAGCAGGTGGTCCGATCAATCTAGTCGACATAGAAGACCGAAAATTCGATGTCCTTGTTGAGCTTGGAAGCCCTGCCGCTGATCATTTTCGGCAGAAGGCCCGTGAAACTGTTCAAGCTTATGTCGAGCATTCTGTGGTTTTTCAAAACGATATAGACAGTCCGTACGCGGTCGGTCCGGTCGCCATTGACGTAAATGGCTATGAAGAGTTCAAGAAGTCGCTCCACAGCTGCTATTCTGGACTGAATGGTCTCGAAATCAAGTTCGCAAGAGCGCTGGATAAAACGCAGCGGTTGTGGGTTCGAAATCCAGTGGGTAGCGGATATTCTTTGCCGCTACTAAGTGAGGGCAAGGCGTACTGGCCGGACTTTTTGGTGTGGGTTGATAAGGCAGTAGTTGCCATCGATACCAAAGGTGACCACCTCTTAGTAGAAGCGACGGCTTCAAAGCTCTTTGATATTGAAGGCACGAAGAAAGGGAAAGGTCTAGTCTTGCGTCTTATCTCGGAAGGTGAAGTTGCAATAACTAACGGAAGTGTACAGAAAAAATCAAAGCACGGTTATACTGTTTGGTCCTGGGCCAATGGCAAGCTTAAATCTCATCATTGTGATAACGAAAAGGAAGCGGTCGAGCAGGCTTTTCAGCTGTCGTAGAACGAATATTTGCGAAGAAATTGGTATTCCACTTTTTTTTTTGCGTGAAGCAAAGAGCCGTACCTTGAACCAAGTTTTAACGAGAAAATTACAAAAAACATCCAAATTTCAATAGGATGGGTCAGATTGAAAGTAGAACCACTGTAATATTGTCTCGTCCACCCGCTTTAAGAGCAGAATTAATTAACAGCGATGCGGGACGGCTTGATTTTTTTTCCATTAATTCAGCGATCTCATCCTCCGATATTAGATCTGACAGTCCATCAGAGCATAGTAAGATGTGATCGCCTGGCAGAACGGCAACCTTTTCAATGTGAGGCTGAGGCTCCACCCGCGAAACAGTGCCACCAAGAGACTGCGTTAGTGCGTGGCTACGAAACTTTTGTCGAATTCCGCCCTCAGGCGTGTGATCGAGGCTTAATCTGCGTAACTGTTTTCTTCTCAGGAGATACGCCCGACTGTCACCGACATTGAAACAAGTGCAGATTTGGCCATGTAGTTGAACTCCTACAACGGTGCTCCCCATGCCGGGACGACCGTGCTCTGAATACATCGCTTCATGCACTTTATCGTTGGCGAACTGAATGGCTTTCACTAGGCCATCGGCTGAGGGAATCGACGGAAGATGCTTAGACAGAATTTTGACCACGACTTTGCTTGCTACTTCTCCGGCACCATGTCCTCCCATGCCGTCGGCAACCAAGGCCCAGCAGCCTTCTCGTACGGTATAGCCTTGCCAAGAGTCCTCTTGCCCGCTCGAACTCCAATCGGGAATACAGAAGCGGTCTTCGTTCCTAGGTCTCAGCAGACCGACGTGAGTTGCCGCCGATATTTTGACGCCTTTATCCATTCTTCTTCACGCCGCAGACCTTTGCGGCGAGCTCCCTAATGTCGTTCACTCTTCGAGTGTCGCGAGTGATCACGCCCTCAACTTTCTGGAAACTGGTTCGGCGCACTACGTCTCCTAGCATTGGCCTATTAGAAATTACGGCTAGGTCATCGTCCTTGATCAAGTAGAAGAAGGCGCTTCGCCGGGTACGATGGAGATTCATTCTGCCTGCTTGAGCTCGTTTTGTAAGCTCTGACAGTGGATCGTAATACGCACCGCCTCTCGGCTCATTCTGTGGTCTCAAGAATGATCCAATGTCGACTGCTACACGGCCTGCGACAAGGTTCTCCAAATCTCTTAAAACGTGCTGAGTGAGGATCGTAGGCTGCAATCCAGCACTTGTCACAATGAGTGAGCGCCTTGCGCTAGATATCGCTTCTTCTAGAAGTTCGTCTTGTTCGAAACATGCGAGAGGACGGATGTCCATAGTGTCGAGGGCGTGTTTCGCGAGCGCAAAGCGTTCCTGCGCCGCCTCGAGGGCAGGGGTGGCGGGATTTAATGTCCTGCGGGTCCTGTTGCTATCAACCGCTAGTGCAATCGAACGCACCTGAGATCGGGACTCAGCTTCCTCTTTCAGCGCATCCTTCATCATCATTGAATTTGGCATCGCAGCAAAACTTTCGCGGCCAATTAACCTTTGAAGTCCTTGTCGTGTGCTGTGCTCGCCAATCTTTCTAATGAACCCCATCTTCCGAGGGCCACCGTTTTCTGCAAAGGCGCGCTCGTGACTTTCTGAGAGCTTCCCGTCTAAGACAAAGGCGACCTGTACCTCGCTTCCTCGCTCGGCGGCGAAAACAAGAGCAACCGCTTCACGAAAGACGTTGTTTCGCCGGACGATTTGTTTGAGCGCCAAAACATTTCGGCGAAAGTCTTCGCCATCGCGACGGCGAATCGCTCGACTAATCTCTGGGATCGCCAAATCCGAAACACTTGGCGGTTCAACTGGATATGGTCGAATTTCAACTGCCCCAAAGGCTTTCAACTCACTTGCTCGAACTACATTTTCTCCCGCCAGTCTTATCGGTTTACGGCGCATTGCGTCGTAGTCGATTACGAGCATCTCTTCCTGTACGACCTCTTGCGCATCCTGGGCCAGCCTCTCTTCACCGAGTGCCGTCAATGAAAAGCTACTGTGGTCGCCTACCACTGTGATACGTACAACAAGGCCGTCCGACACCAACGTGTCGATCGCACCGCAGATTATATCCTCCTTTAAACCCAACATTCTCGCAATTGGTTTTTCTTGGTTCTCGCCGAGCGCTAAGCACCGCATTGCAAATTCTTGGATCGTTGGAATTGAACGCATTGATGTCGTGATTGCCTCAATTGTTAAGCGAAAGATTGGTAAACCGACTTCCCCGAAGTCTACCAGCTTAAAGCCTTCACGAAACTGGTGCTCTCGAGCGACATCTTCAGCTCTCATGACACCACTACCGTCGTGCATGTTTCTTCGTTCGAATCTATGTAGTCGAGCAACTTGAGGAATGGGTTCTTGCCTTTTGCCGACCGACAAAACATTTGGTCACCCACGATTACTAGCGCACTCTTCCCTCGCGAAAGAGCTACATTCAAACGAGGCGGTTCACGTAAAAAACCCAACTTTCTTTGCGGGTTGGAGCGAACTATCGAATATATACATACATCAGCTTGTCGTCCTTGGAAGGCGTCAACACTGTTGCAGGTAACCTCGAGATCAGGCCATTCTGCAATACCTTGAGAAATTTTTTCTTTCATTAGCTGTACTTGTGCGGTGTAACCCGAGATAACCGCGACAGAGAATCTGCGCTTTTGGGCTTTGGCAAAGAACTGCAATTTGACCAGAAGGTCACGAACTACCGCGACTTCCGCGAGGTTAAAATACGTCATCCCCTCACGTTTTTCTGTGGCATTAGACAGAGCGTGCGTGGAATACCATGTGACTGGCTTTGGAAACGCCAAATCCAATTTGAGCCCGTGTGACTTAACCGGGCTCTCGATTTGGCCATTGTAGAAGCAATTACTGACCAAGTTGCCGATCGGCTCCACCATTCGGTACTGATTTCTGAGCTTGTCCCGACAACCATCTGGGAGGCCAATAATAGGTTCCAATAATCTGTCGAGCATCGTTTCTTTGATCTCGTCCTCCTCAAAGGCGTCCAAAAGATCTTCGCCAAGTTCGTCAAAGAATGGCGGCAATTGTTTAGGGTCGCCGACAATTATCCATCGTCGACTGCGCGCCATCGGGATCAGAATTTCAGTTGCAGTGGCCTTCGAAGCTTCATCGATCACACAGAGGTCGTAAGCCACGTCTTCCATCCCCCTCACTCCAGCGATACCTACACAGGTTCCGGCAATGATCTGAGCTGAGGAGAGCATGGCAGCATTGAAGTCCGATGAACGACCGACTCGCAACTGCCAGTCTTCTAGAAGTGCAAGCCGATTCCTACACGCATGGACTGTCTCATCGCCTTGAAGAAAGTGAACCGCCCAATCGGAAAGATCTCGCTCCTCTTTGGTTGTCGCAAGCTCTGCAGCGTATCCTCCCATTGCATCCATCTCATTGAGCAATTCTTCTTCGTCCTTTTTCAGTTGCGAAATCGACCGCTGCAACTCTCCAATTTCGCTGTCCAGCTGTGTTGATTCCTCCTCGGCTTCTTCCCTATCTACTTCGCCGGACTCCCGCTCTGCATTGTCTTGCAGGCCGTCCCTCTCCTCTTGGAGGGTCGCGATTAAATGCCTTGCTGCATCGCGCCTCCGTCGGATTTGCAGGAGTTTCTCAACCTTCATTCCTACTTCGACGGCGGCGCGATCGACTCCTTGCTCCTCGGCCCAGCGGTTCATTTCTTCCTCCGCATCATGCCGGACTTCCGCAATCCACTTTTCCACCCTCTTCTCCAGAAGTAGTTCCTTGCTTGCGGTTGAGATACGAGGTTCGTCTGCATTACCAATCCGGATAATGTCGAGACCCATTTCAAGCGAAGTGACTCGCTCAAGCACATTATCGAGGGCAATGTGCGTTTGAGAGGAGAGTAAAATTCTGTGCTTCGGATTTCGCCGCAGCCACTGAACCAAAATCTCAGTTATAAGTTTTGTTTTGCCCGTCCCCGGAGGCCCCTCAATCGCCAATATATCTTGTACACCAAGAGCTCGTTTGAGGATGCTGAGCTTCTCGTTGTCAAAATCAGGATCTGTTGGAGTCACTGTCTCGATCGGTACGCAAGGTAAAGCAATTTGGGGATCTAGTATGATAGACTTCAGTCTTTGCTCAACTGCCCGATCATAAACCACGTCGTTCAAGGCTCTAGTTTGATGATTAAGCGCACGCTGGGCGGCAATCGTATTGATCGCTAATTCACCCCTCCTCGGCAGCCGCCGCTCATCGCCGTGAGTTATTTCCATCGTGACGAGATTGAACGACGATGCTGTTATCTGTCCGGCAACGTTTCCGTTTGGGCCATAGACAATGCGATCTTGACCGATAATTTCGTCTGATGGTGCGATTTCTGTAGTGAACACAACACGACCGCTCTGAAAACTCCGGTCGATGTATTGGATCGCATTGCTCCGCTTCGATTCGAGGTCGGCCCGATCCTTCAGGTAACCGCGCCAAACACGGAAAATTCTTTCCGTCGCGCGGGCTTCCCGTTCTTCATTCAATTGGGTGGAAAAATTGCGAGATTGAACGATAAGAAGAGCAACTTTCTGACCCGCACTACTTTCGTCTCTGGGGCGCGAAAAATTGATCCTCACCTTATGGATGACAGCCCCATCACGAATATTCGATGCAAGAGAAGCTCCAATCTCGCTGGCCTGAGTTACGTGGAGTATCTCTCCCTTTTTGCCGGCGACCAGAACCTCGAACTTCCAAGCGCCGCCGACCAATTCTAATCGGTCTGGTTCGTCGTCTGTCTTAGGTAGCGCGATAACACCACAGACGTCGCCAAGTTCATCAACAATGAATTGTTCAATAAGCGTTGTATCTTCTGTATCAAATCGTTTCCCGAGCGCCGTTTTTGTTCTGGCATTCAAGCGCAGGAAAAGATCGAGGGCCGAAGAATTGCGGTTTTCGTTATCTTCCGCAGCATGCTTCAATTGTTCTAATAGCAGGGATGCCAACGGGGGACGATCGGAGGCGTCAGTGCTCAGACATCGCTCAATGATTGGGCGGACATTCGGCGGGAGCGTAGCCTCTTCAAGAGCGACGTACAAATCATTATCATTCTCGAAGGCACGACCCGTCACGCAAGAAAGGGCAACAGCCGCAAAAGCGTAACAGTCGCGGGTAAGCACATGAGCCTCTTCTGGCTTTTCGGGAGTATAGCCGGGGGTACGATCGAACCGAAACGTGTATCCAGAAACTGGTGCCCAAGTTCCTCCATTGTCCAGGAGCTTGGCGATCCCATAGTCCGCCAACTTCGCGGAGCCTTCTTCCGTGATTAGAATATTTTTAGGCTTGATGTCGCGATGCGCAATCTTACTTTTGTGTGCATAGGCTACAGCGTCAAGCAGTGGTTCTCCAAACCGGTCCCAAAATTCTAGCCAAGTCATAATGCCATCTCTGGCGATGATGTCCTCTAAGTTGTCTGGTATCCAATCTAGAACCAGATACCAGTTACCATCGGCATCTTTGTCGACATCAACTAACTCGACGATATTATTATGGTTTAACTTTTGGAGTAAACCGACTTCACGTTGGAAACCTTCTTGTCCGCGGACGTCATCGGACCCGAATTTAACACGTTTTACGGCAACCATCCGCCCGAGCTTGCTATCGAAAGCTTGAGTGACCGTAGCCTGCGCCCCCTTTCGAACGTTATTTGTGAGGGTGTAGCGATTACCCAACAGGATGGGTGGCGGAACTGTTTCGCTCACAGTCTCAGCGCTTTCTTTCCACTTTCTTCGTCGGTGCGCAGACTGGGTGGGCTAAGTTCCATTTCTGATCTTTCACTTCTTCCTCCCTCCTGCGTGAAACGATGCACGTTATCGCGAGTTTTTGACTTTGCAGCATGGCAATTTGCAATCAATTGTTTGTGTTAGTTCCATGAACCTATTCTCATTTCGTATCAATAGCGTTCGATGCAATCGAGTCAGAGTAATTTCTCTTAAAGTCTATATTATAAATACTTCATCATTCATCGTTAATAGCCCTGAATCAGGCCCACTGATTGCCGTAACGCCTCTCGTTATCGGCTTCGGCGTTCGCACTGTCCTTTGCGGCGCTATCAATGATTAGTAACCCATCATCCCCATGGTCTCCACTTTTCAGTGATCTATTGCAAATTCCGTATCATCTTATTTCGATGGTTCACCAGTATTTTGCTGAATAGATGATCGTATATGTGTACTCTATTCGGATGAAAAAATTAGACGGTTCAATAATATTAAGTGCTCATGATTTGGTGGGGCACACAAACTGCCAACATTTGACAAATGCGGACTTAATGGTGGCAAATGGCGAATTAGCCAAGCCAGCGAAATGGGACCCGTTGTTAGAAATCCTTCGTGAGAGAGGGATTAGGCATGAGCAAGCCTATATCAAGAATTTGCAGGACGCAGGATTCTCCATCACGGAAATTCCTGGCGTGGATGTCGACGATAGATCGGTAGATCTGACGTTAGATGCTATGAAAGCCGGTCACCCGATTATCATCCAAGCCGCGTTGAAATCTGGAGACTGGATCGGAAGGTCCGATGTTTTACGCCGGATTGAAGTCCCAAGCCAACTTGGCGAATGGTCTTATGAGATCATCGACACAAAATTGGCTCGCGAAACCAAAGGTGGAACGGTTTTGCAACTCAGCTTATATGCCGAACTCCTTAGAAATATGCAGGGGATCGCTCCGGAATTCATATATGTCGTTGCGCCGTGGTCCAATTTTGAACCGCAGGAGTTTCGTGTTGCTGACTACGCCGCGTTTTTCAGAAAAGCGCAAAAGGCGACCGAAGCCGCAGTTGCGGACGACGAGAGCAAGTCTGTATATCCTGAGCCTAAAGAACATTGCGATGTTTGCAGATGGTCGGACGTCTGTGAAAAACGTAGGCGCGATGATGATCACCTGTGCCTTGTTGCAAATATTTCGAAAACTCAAATTACCGAGCTTCAGGCTCGTGGCATTGGAACTGCAAAGGCTCTTGGCGAAACTGCAATACCGTTGCCTTGGACACCCGAAAAGGGCTCGTCAGCCAGCTTTGAGAAATCAATCGCTCAGGCAAAAATTCAGGTGGATGCACGGGAACAAGATAAATTACTTTACGAGATAATTGAACAGATGCCGGATTCCGGACTTGCTTTACTCCCTGAACCGTCCCCGGGGGATGTATTCTTTGATCTTGAGGGTGATTCCTTCATCGTTGAGGGAGGGCTGGAGTACCTTTTTGGTTACCACTATCGTGACGATAATGGCGAAATCGTAAGAGTGGCGGATTGGGCATTCAATCGCGAAGAAGAGAAAACAGCTTTCGAAAACTTCATGAATTTTGTGACTGCTCGGCGGGAGCAGTTCCCAAGTATGCATATTTATCATTATGCACCCTACGAACCTAGCACACTGAAAAGACTTATGGGGCGCTATGCCACCAAGGAAACTGAAGTTGACAATCTTCTGCGCGGCAAGGTGCTTGTTGATCTCTTCACTGTCGTTCGAAACTCAATTCGGGCTAGCGTGGAAAGCTATTCGATTAAGAAACTAGAACCGTTTTATGAGTACGAGCGTAAAATTCCGCTCAAAGATGCCAATGTCGCACTCGCAGCGCTTCAAGTTGGGTTAGAATTCAATGACATTCCGTCGATAGAAGATGATACCAAAGACAAGGTCGCGGGATACAACGATGATGATTGCCTCTCAACCGAAGCTCTGCGTGATTGGTTAGAGAGTTTGCGCGCAGAGGCTATGGCCAATGGTGTGCAGATTGAACGGCCAGAACCTGGCCAAGATGGACCAAGCGAAGAAATATCGGAGCATGAGGAACGGATCGCTGCACTCGTTGAAAGGCTTACCTCTGATGTGTCGGTTGATGTCGAAGAAAGAAGTTTGGAGCAGCAAGGCAGATGGATTCTAGCGAATATCCTCGATTGGCACCGGCGTGAAGACAAAGCGACTTGGTGGGAATATTTTAGGCTTCGTGACTTACAGCCTCTTGAGCTTCTCACAGAGAAGAGCGCGCTCGGAGAACTGACATATATAGAGACCGTGGACCATACCGCGACTGGCATCCCAACTGACCGTTACAGTTTTTCACATCAGGATACCGACCTTCGTGGTGGCGAGACTTTAAAGGCAGCCGGCGGAGATTCTTTTGGTAGCGCGGTTTCGATTTCACAGGAAAATCGGACGATTGATATCAAGAAAATGGGCGCAACAGCCAATCTACATCCAGACGGAATATTTGCTCACGAAGTTTTCCGGACCAACGAACAAGTCGCATCTCTGCTCAGGATAGGCGATTATGTTGCCGAAAATGGGATTGAGGGTCTTGGTGCATACCAAGCTGCCCGTGACTTACTTCTTAGACATGCCGCCAGACTCGGCGACACGCAATTACATGTGGACGGAGAGACAACTCTCCAAAATGCACTGAGAATAATTCCAGAGATTCAAGGAGGAGTCATCCCAATTCAGGGACCTCCAGGGACGGGAAAATCGTTCACAGGTGCCCATATGATCTGTGAGTTGGTTAAACAGGGTAAGAAAGTTGGTGTAACCGCCAACAGCCATAAAGTTATTCGAAACCTAATTGATAAAGCGGTGGAAATTGCTGAAGAGCAAGGGCTCGCGGTTAACTTCGGGCAAAAACTATCTTCAAAAGAGGATGATACCGACTTCGTCAAAATTTTTACAGACAACGGCAAAGCAAATTTGGCAATTAGTTCGAGACAAATCAGCACGCTCGGTGGCACTTCATTTTATTGGGCACGAGAAGACACAGCGGATTCGGTAGATGTTTTGATCGTTGATGAAGCCGCTCAAATGTCGCTCGCCAATGTTCTGGCAGTCAGTCAAGCGGCCCCTAGTCTTGTGCTCTTGGGAGATCCACAACAGTTAGATCAACCAACGAAAGGCACGCACCCAGACGGCACCGGAGTGTCGGCGCTTGACCATATTCTCAATGAGAAGAAGACGATTTCCGAAGATCAGGGACTTTTCCTCAGCGAGACATGGCGATTACACCCAGATGTTTGCAGCTTTAACTCAGAGCTGTTCTACGAAGGAAAATTGGATTCACATGTAGATTGTGGGAATCAAAATATCTCATCGCAAAGTGAGTTTAATGGGACTGGACTGATTTACGTTCCGGTCCCCCATACCGGTAACAACAGCAACTCTTCGGAAGAAGCAGACGCTATCCGCCAGATCGTAGAGACGATATTGAATTCAGATACAACTTGGACTGATCGTAATGGGGTTACGCAGCCAGTGACGGAGGATGATATAGTCATCATCGCGCCATACAATGCTCAAGTTTATGAGATACAGGAACGCCTGCCTGCCATGCACGTGGGCACCGTTGATAAGTTTCAAGGGCAGGAGGCTGCAATCGCTATCTATTCAATGGCGACTTCAAGTCATCTAGATGCTCCAAGAGGAATGGACTTCCTGTATAGTAGTAACCGGCTGAATGTGGCTATCTCTCGAGCCAAATGTTTGGCAATTCTAGTTTCTTCCCCTCAGATTTTTGAAGCTGATTGTAAATCACCTCGGCAGATGCAGCTTGTGAATGCATTTTGTCGTTATCTGGAGATGGCAAAAGTAGTGAACAAATCCGTGAAAGGGACCACAACATAGAACTGTACTCGAACACAGTTTTTACAGAGGGAAAATAAACTAATGTCTCGGGATAAGGCTGAGGAATCCTTGAAACTCAATGCATCCACTTGATCTTATAGATGCAGCACCATGGCGGCGGGTTGTATTCACCACCTATGCGCTCAGCCTTTCATTTGTAGAAGCGATCATTCTCGAAAAATTGGTGCGTGGTGGTGGGCAGGGCGCACTAATCCTTGCCGATCCGGAAGGTATTCGAGCTGGTTTGAGTGAACAGGGCGCGCGTCGGGCAGGACGCGATTACGAGCTGGAACCGGTAAAGTGTACCACTGGAGTTTTCCATCCGAAACTCGGTCTTTTTTTTAACGGCAATGATGCCCACATGCTGGTCGGTTCCGGCAACCTGACGTTTGGTGGGTGGGGTATGAATCTGGAAGCAGTCGAGCATCTTCATCCAAGTTTTGCCGCCGAGGTTTTTGATGACGCGGCTGACATGTTTGAACTTTTGGCCATCGCGGACCAAATTAGATGCGGAGTGTCTGACAGGTTCGAAGAAATTGCCAAGGATTTACGATTGGCAGCAGTTGGGTCTCCACGGAATGGTGAATTTCGGCTACTGCACAGCATAGGTGGGCCGATAGGACAGCAACTGGTTGATCTAGCAAATGACCTTGGTGGGGCAAAGAGGATTAACGTTGTTTCACCATATTTTGACAAAAATGGGGGGGCAGTAGCACGGCTTGCTGAGAACTTTGGCTGCGATGATATCTCACTTCATGTTCATCCGTCATCACCAGTACGCGGTATCATGGGAATTAATTGGCCCCAAGGAACTAATGCAAAGTCTGTCTGCATTGACGAACCATTCGGTGATGACACGCGCTTGCTGCACGCCAAGTGCTTCGAAATCATCTGCCGTCGCGGCAGACTTCTGATGACGGGTAGCGCAAACGCCACTCGGGCTGCGCTGGAAGTAGGTAATGTAGAGGCGTCTCTTGTTCGTATCCAGCGCGGAACATCTGTTGGTTGGGTGACGCGGCCCTGCGATCCACCTGCCCAGTTACCGCAAGTTGAAGTGGATGATGATAAGGAAACACTAGAGAGGGTTGGTGTATTGCGAGCTGCTCTTGAAAGAGACCGCATTCATGGGCTTGTGCTCGAACCAAAGATATCGGGAGTGGCGAAACTCCAGGTTGTACTCTCTGCCGGCCTGATTGATCTGGGTTCAACTGATGTCGATGCGAACGGGAATTTTGAAGCTCCTGCGCCGGATATTGAAATGCAAAGTTGGAGCGGCGGTCGGATGGTTGTGCGCATCGAACAAGGGAAACTTGCGGCGGAAGGCTTTGTTTCTGTGGCATCGGTGGCTGAGATTATCCGACGCGCGGGAGCAATGGCACCGCGGTTACTCGCAATGCTATCTGGCACCGAAACACCCGAGGATGTTGCCGCCATTCTTTCGTGGTTCAAGGATGACCCGGAGCGCATTCTGCAATCAGCATCAACCAGCGGCAGTGCCTCGAAAGATAGGGAAAAAGAACCCATTTGGGTGCCGGTTGAAGCATTAACAACCGCCGGAAGCGCGACGCAAACTGGAAATGATAGAGGTGGACACGGGGAACCGGCATGGCAACGTGCATTATGGCTAGTGAAGTCCGCATTTTCTGAAAAGCGCGGACCATGGAAATCAGGTACTGATGAGGACGATCACGCCGAAGTTGAGGATGATCGAGAAAGTGCTGAAGATCGGCAGAAGCGTTTGCGAAAGGAAGAGCAAGCGAAGGCCAATGCAATGCACGCTTTTGAAGGGCTATTAGAGGATATGCTGGCGAAACGCCATAACGGACAGCATGCTGCCGCTGCTTTTGCATTGGCGCATTATCTTGCAGATCGCATCAGACCAACTCCGGATCAGGTTCAATCTTGGCTCGCAAGAATTTTTAATAGCATTAAGAAGTTCGATCCAGCAGAATATGGGGATATCGCTGCGGCGAGTTTGTTGGCCAAGGCAACTGATGGTCAGGCCAGAGCGGCAGTAAGAGCACGTAGGTTTTTAATCCGCTGCGGCATTGATCCAGCTGAATTGACACTCGATCTCGAAAACATTCTGTCCTTCATGGAGATTCTGGAACCAAACTGGGATGGACAAACATTCCTCAATCAAGTCTGTGCAGCCAGCACTCCCGCAGAACAGGTTGCGGCCTATTTGAAAGCAGCCGACGAAAATGGCCCCCGGTCGGGCTATGAAGAACTCGAGTCCGGCCCCTATGGGCACAAGCTGTTAAAGGCACTTGATGACCATGCCGTTCGAATCCGCATTTGCGTGATCGAAGAACTTGTCCAGGCATGTCCCCAATGCTTCCTTGTAATGCCGACCGCTTCCCAACAGGAACTGCGCCTAACCGGGATCACGATCCACCGAGGGCATCTTATTCTATGTAAGGAACTGTAATGTCCAACCTTGATGACCTACTTCTTCAAGCCACTGGTGCTTCTGAACCAACACTTATTGAAAGGAGATCATCACCAGTCGGAGGAGTCGATCCACTGGGTCTTCGTCAGATCAACTTTGACCTCATGGATGAGGTTTTACCGGGCCTCAACAATGTTGCAGAGAAGATACGTCCATTTGTATTAATGACATGGGCTTGGCGGCGCGTCCGATATATCGTCGAACAAGATAAAAAAGGTGGCGCGACGGACGATGAAATGCGCGATTTTGTTGATCGTATCGAAGCAATTTATGCTTGGTCGCAGTTTCTTATTGATCCAAAGGCTGGGATACCGGGCGGACAAGCCCTGGATCAGTTAATCCATGGCAAGAGTAAAAAATATAGCTTCGGCGGACCCGAATGGGAAAAACGCAGAGATTTGAGGCGTACCTCAACCGGTTTGATTTCGCCTCTGAATTATGGCCCAGGACTTCGCAGCATGGGGTGGTTGATTCCGGTTGGCCCCGCAGGCGTTTTCCGGCCAAACCCCGAACTTGATCCCATGTTGGACGCGTTCGAAGCTCGCTTTGATGAGTTGTTGGAACATAAGGCATTCAATGAGCTTGGGGCCATTACTGTTAAGCGGAAAGACGTTCGAAAATGGGGAGGCATGTGGGCGCTTGATGATCCCACCGAAAAAGAACAGGAAGCGGCATTTTCTCGACTTGCTGGGCCATCGTCTAACCCAAAACGAAGAGACGGTATGGCATTAATCGAGGCAACAATTGAAAAGCAATCTGACGATGAATTCGATGTTCATGACATACGAGCGAAGATGGCGGAAACTGAAAAAGGAAACTATGACGACCAAGCTATTATTTCGAAGGCGAATGCATGGCGCAAAGTTCAGACAAGGCAGCTTTTTCGGCTATCACTAGAAGGAATGTTTTATTGGCTCGTCGGTGAACTAATTGACGGTCCCCTAAGCAGCGAATCAATTTCAGAACGGTTCGTTCAAAATACAATCGATTCCGATGCTATTACCGCAGAACAATGGTTTTTGACGAAAACAGACAATCCGGTGGGGCTGCTGGAAGAATTAAATGATGCGCTACGCGGTTCTGGCGACTTTGGCATTCCTGAGTTGATCAGGCAAGGCATCGCCTTTTGTCTGACGGAAATTGAAGAAGAGCGAGAAAACGTAGCGCAAGCAAATGATCGTTTGCCAATTTCACGAGCGAAGTCGGAATTTAAAAACTGGAGAAATTTATCGCCTCAAAAATGCGTCATCAAGATAGTTGAAGGATGGGTGCTTGCTCAACATGCTTATTGGTGCGTTGGACGCGGCCTCGCGGACGCGCGGGGTCGGGGCAAAACATTATTGCGGCTACGCGTGGTAATTGAGGAAGGAGGATGGTCGTTGACGCCCGGTGCCAATCAAGGGAATCCGCCAGTCGCCACTCCAGATCGATTGCAAACGGCGTTAGGATTATTGAATGACTGTGGTCGAATCCCAATCCAATAGTATTTGTTACGTGAGTCAAAACCATTTCCCCAGCCCGTTAGCTCGTCTCTAAGCACCCTTCCCCAATCGGTGCGTCACGCCAGCGAGCATTCCGAATGCACATCCACTCCGACCACCGCGCGGGCGATTGAGGCGAGATGTGGATGGTGCGTGAAGAATAGCACCTGCGTGGTCCGGGCTAAGTCAGCTAACACCCTGAAACCTGCCTCCGATCGCTCGTCATCAAAATTGACGAATAGGTCGTCCGCCAGGAACGGGAGCCGCACGCCGGCGGCGACTGACTGCTCGACCGCCGCCAGTCTCAGCGCGAGGAACAGCTGGTCCGTCGTGCCTTCGCTCATTGCACCGACATCGATGACGGTCCGCCCGTCGTCACGCAGCCCCAATAGTCGGGGTGTGGCGCCGTCGTTATCGATCCGCAATGCTGCGTAGCGGCCAATCGTCAACGTTGAGAAGAGCTCGCTGGCACGCAACAGCATCGGATCCTGGTGGCGCTCGCGGTACTGCTCGATCGCCCAGCGCAATGTGACCGCCTGAGCGCGCTTTAGAATGTACTGTTCGGAAAGCACGGCGAGCTCAGCTCGCGCTTGCTCTGCATCAGTGGCGGCATCGACCGCGGGATCGCCATGGGACTCGAGGATGGCGAAGGCCCTCTTTGCGTCACCGTGCGTGGTCGCTGCTGCGGCGACCTCGTCATTGAGCTCGACTAGCTCCGTCGCAAGGGTCTGTGTCCTCGCGGCCATGCTGTCGGGATCCACTCCCACGAGAGCCTCTATTAGTTCCTCAATGCCCTTGCCATCGCCGGCTGCCTTGATCGCGGTCTCGGCTTCTACGACCGCCGCGCGGAGGGCACGGGCCGCCCGGGAGCGTTCGATCGCGGAGCTCAGTTCGGTCGGATCTGCGGACTCGGTCTCCGCTAGCAGGGGCTTGAGCGAGCCCAACGCTGCGACAAGCTTCGCGTCCTCCTCCGCAACTTCGGCGGTCCGGCTTGCGGCGGTATCTTGGAGCGTGTTGAGAACATTCGCGGTTGATCGTGCGCCCGCGAGACGCGCCCGCATGAGGTCCAAGCGTTCGCTGACCTCCTTAGTTGCGGCAATCCCGAGCGCGTCCGCAGTCGCGGTGACCTCTCTGTCATGCTCATCGGCGTCCCTTGCCATGCCATCGATCCGTGCTTTCAGGTCCGACTGTGCAGTAATGGCGACCCTTAGGTCCTCGAGAATGTCGAGCGTGGCGATCGCGCCAGAGATATTGAGATCGAGGCCGGCTTCCTTCAGGAGATCGCGCCAGGCGTCGGCTCGATCGGCTGCGGCATCCTCGAGCCGTTTCCTGCGCCGCGCCAATCCCTCGGAGTCTTCTACGATCTGAGCCGCCGCCGCCTCGTCAAGCCGTTGCTGCTGTTCCGTCTCCTCCCCATCGCTACGAAGGCGCTCCGCGGACGCGAGGATTGGGGCGAGTTCGACGCCCTCTGGTGATGCAGAGCCTGCGGGCAGACAGTCAACGAGTGCCGCACGGACCTCGGCCCGGCGACCAAGATTTTTCTCGGATTCGTCTGCCGCGAGGATAGCGTCTCTGTGCGCCGCCTCTGCCGTCGCCCGGTCAGTAAGCCAGCCGAGAAAGCGGCTCGGCTCCATATCGGGATACCCGGCGCTGGTCAGCGTCTCCGCCCAAGCGGTGCGGGCAATCTCAAGACGTTCGGTCGCAGAGGTCGCGCGGCCTTCCGCCTGTTCCGCCTCTAGAATGAGCTTCGCACTACGCTGGCCCATGTCTGTCAGCCGGCTAGACTCATCAGCGGCGGCGAACCTCAGGTCACTTCTCTCGTCGGCGTCGGTGATCGTCGCCTCGAAGGCGGTTACCGCCTCGTCCGCGGACTTAAGCGGGACATTCGAAAGCACATACTCTTTTAGTGGTCGCCACCGCTTGTCTCGCTCCGATCTTCCGGCAGCGATCTCCTCAGCCGAGACTGCTGCGCCTGACGAGAGATGCTCCATCTGCAATACGAGGGCGGCGGCATCTTCGCGCGCGCGGGTGGCCATTGAGGTCTCTCGGTTTGCCTCTGAAGTGAGGTTGGAGAGTGTTGTGTGCGTCTCGTCGATTTCCTGCTGCGTAAGGATTGGAAGTGAAAGAAGCGTCGGAGCATCGCCGGTCCAGGGCGCAAGCCGAGCGAGCGCCTGCTCAAGCGAAATGGCGGCGAGCTCGGCTTTCCTGCGTGACGACTCGCACCGGGCGTCGGCGTCGGCGCCGAGCCCACGGGCGGCATCTACAGCCGCGATGATCGCCGCTAGGGCGGTTGGCGGTTTGCCTATATCCCCATCGCTCGGGATTGCCTTGCGGCGATGTGCGAGATCTTCCTCACTCTCATCAATCTGGCTGAGCGCTGATGCGTCATGGACGTGCGCCAATGATAGTTCGCGCAGTTTTGAGCTGATGATTCTTGTCGGCGGGTCCGTTGCGATCGCACCGGCCTCCTCACGAAGCCTCTTGATCACAGCAGCTCCGGACGCTTGGTCCGTCTCGAGGCGAGAAATGTCGCGTCGCGCTTTCACTACCGCTCCTGACCCGGTCACGAGCTCGTCTATGTACTCCGCCTGTGTCAGGATGACGGGGTCGGCCGCGAGCGCATCCATCCGCTCGGTTGCCTCCTTGGCCAACTTCTCGGCTGCGGCCTTAGCACGTGATGCGTCTTCTGCAGCGGCCATCGCCCTCTCGGCCGTTTCCTCGCGCTGGGGTGTAATGTCGACTGTGCTGGCGTACTTAGCTAGCTCGGCGAGGCGGTCAGTGCGCAGTCGGACCGAGGGCGCGATCCGGCGGATACGCTCAACACGGCTGACCTCGGCAAGGACCTCATCCCGTCGTCGTTGGGCATCGTCCAGGGTGTTCTTTGCTGCGGCGACCGCGCTTCTAGCGTCGAGCCATGTCTTGGGCTTCAGCGACTGCTCCCTGACAGCACGTGTCTGCATTTCGAGCTCGCGCTGCGCTAGTGTGAACGACCGCTTATTGGATGCACGCGGCCCCCAAATGGTGTCTGATTCGTTCTCCAGACTCGATAACTCGTCGGACACGCCGGTGAGCCCCGAGCCAGCCGCGAACAGCGCCCTACCAAGATCGTTGCGGGCCTCAACCATTGCTCGCCCGCCGGCCCGGAGACCTTCTTGGTCCAAGCTGAAGGATAGGCCGAAGGTTTCTCTTGTTTGCCCGCGAAGCATCGCAAGTAACGTGCCCTCGTCTAGCGGTTGGTCGTCGGCGCCGACGAGTGTTCCGCTGGAGCCCTTCTTGCGGCGGCACGGGAGCGTTTTGCCATCGTCCTCGAGTACGGCTCCTACTCTCAGCAAGGAGTAATCATAGAGAAAGTTGTAAGGCGAGCGGGTGGGGAAACCGAAGAGCAGGTCCGACACCGCTGCCATCGAGGTGGTCTTGCCGGCTTCGTTGGCGCCATAGACGACGTGCAGGTCAGGCGCACCAGATCGGAAAAACAGTTCGCAATCTTCAAAGTGTCCGTAGCGTTCGAGGGCGAGACTGACAAAGCGCATGCCTATGCCTCCCTTGTCAGACGCGATCGGAGCGCGAGTTTGGCGGTGCTCAGCACAGCTGTCCAGTCGCCATCGCTCGCCAAGCGCCTTAGATCCTCGTCATCTGACTCTCCGAGTGATGTTTGCGCCGCGAGCAGGAACGGCGCTAAATCCTCAGCAAGGAGCGCCGCCAACGTCGGGTCCGTCCCAGCCTGCTCGATCAGAGCCGCGAGATCGTCGCCGATCGCCACGTCTTGTGATTGAGACGGTGGGATGACCAGCACCTTGACCTTCTCTATGAAGAGGTCGGGCGAGATCGCCGCGGCAACGGCGCGAACGTCATCACGAAATGCGCCGGCGCCGTTGTACATCGCGCCTGCATCTTTGGTTTGGCCGATCAGCGTCACCCGCGCCACGAGCGGCAGGCCCGCCGTGTTATCCTGCCATTTCGACAGGAGCGCCTCGCGGATCAGCGCAGGTGTGCCTTCGGCGGAAGCGCCGGTGCAGTCTACCTCGACCTTCGCCCAGCGGAGCACGTCGAGGTCGATGCGATCGACCGAGGCAACCTGTCCGTCTTCCACGGCAACGATTACTGCGCCCTTTGGACCTGTCTCCCGAATCGTGCGTCCTTGGGTGTTGCCTGGAAATACGACGTGCGGGTTCTCACAAACGATCTCGTGCTCATGGACATGTCCCAGCGCCCAGTAGTCGTAGCACCTAGACTTGAGGTCTTCGAGGCTGCACGGTGCGTAAGGCGCATGGCCTTGCCGACCTGTCAAGGCAGTGTGCAGTATGCCGATGTTGAAATGGTGTTCGGTCGCGTCAGGATACGCGAGAACGAGATTTTCGGTGACCGCCGGGGTTAAGAAACTCTGTCCATGAATCGCGACGCTGTGCTCAGGCAAAAAGTGTGTATCGGGTTTCTGGTTTCCGAACTGGCGGACGTTGGGGGGCCACGGCACGCTCCGGTTTATGACCGATGCTGCGTCGTGGTTGCCCGCCAGTAAGAAAACCGGGATTGCCGCTTGGTCAAGCCGTCCGATTGCACGGGCGAAGTAAAGTCCCGTTCCCATGTCCTTCCAGTCGCCGTCGAAAAGGTCGCCCGCTATCACAACGAAGTCGACCGCCTCGTCGATGGCGCATTGAATCAGATTGTCGAAAGCAGCGCGAGTGGCACCTCGGATGTCCGCCTCAGGCAAGCCCTCGTAACGCGAAAGTCCGTGTAGAGGACTGTCTAGGTGGATGTCGGCGGCGTGAAGGAATCGAAAGTCGGTCATCGCTCATCCTTTGAATATCAGCACTGAATCCACATTTCCCGCGATTTTTCACCGTCAACGAGCAGTTCAAGGCCGGTGACGACAGCTTGACAGGTTGGATCGAACTTTCAATGCCATCAAATAATGGCGAATCTTCAAGCTCGCAAGATGCTTGAGGACTTTACCCTTTCGCTTACTTTGTGCCTACAGCGCAGACAAAAAAATCTGAAGCTAAAAGCGAGGATGGTGCATCTTTAATGTTATTGGCTTTCATGGTGTGGGGAGGTGAATTTGAGCCCACGACCGTCATATTAAGAGTCCGATATATTTGCTTCTTACTCGAGAACTGAAAGAGTACTCTTGGTTTAGAGCGCTAAGCCGCCATACCAAGGAGTCTTCGCTGTTCGTCCCAATTAAGCGGAAAGTTGCGCGACATCAGAATTTCAGGATCCAGCGCTTTCGATATCGTGCCCAGTAGCAGTGCCTTTTGGATATCTGGAGCTAGCAGTCCAACTGCAACACGGCTCCGCGTCCACTCGTTGCGTGGGACGCCCATCTCTGTGTGAGATGCAGGATGTAGGGGAGAGGCATTGAGCTCTATCAGCTTTCGGTGAGCAGTGCGCACGAGATTGGCCATCACGGCCCGCTGCTCGGCGTCATCAAGCAGATGCACTTTAGATTGCAGTGTTTTGCCGCGCCGCACGGGTCGGCCATCAATCGATATTTTCAAGTCATTGCTCTCGATCTTGGCGGCAGGGTCAATTTCGTGCTGGATGCGGCCAAGCAACACCGTGGCGCAAATTTCCTTCGTGATGAGGGCTGAAGCATCTATGGTAATATTGATACGGTCCTCGACTGTGGCGACACGTGTGATCACATTGAATATTTCGTCGGACGCTTTTGCTCTGGGGAGAATGGACGATAGCCGGTCAAGCAGCAGCCGCTCAATCCGCTCAGCCGAAATTCGTTCACCGCGCATGTTGTCAGTGTTACCGATCTGGCCGTTGGGCAGCAGTGTTTCGCTGACATAGTAGCGGTAAACCTTCTTCCCGCGCCCATGTCCAAAGCTCGGCCGCATTAGCTGGCCATCCTGATCGAACAGTTTTCCTGCGAGCGGGCATGCCGCAACCCTCGTTTTGCGGGTGCTACGCTTATGGCGGTTCGCATCAAGTTTCGCTTGGACGGCGTTGAATACATTTAGGTCGATGATGGCTTCATGCTCTCCAACATGAGCTTTGCCCTTGTGGACAATCTCTCCCAAATAGATGCGGTTGTTGAGAATGTGAGCAATCGTCCCGCACCGCAGCGTTAGACCGCCATGGATGATACCGCGCTGGGAAGTCCACCTTTTGGAGAGAATGCCTTCGGCGGCGAGAAGCTTTGCGAGTTTTGGGATTGATTCAAGCTCAAGATATTTTTGGTAAATATACCGAACGGTGTCTGCCTCTTCCCGATTTTCAAGCAGAATGCGATCGCCCAGATCATAACCGAGCGGTATGTTGCCGCCCATCCAGATGCCTCGGGCCTTGGATGCGGCAATCTTGTCGCGAATGCGTTCGCCGGTGACTTCGCGCTCGAATTGCGCAAAGGAGAGCAGGACGTTTAAGGTAAGCCGTCCCATGCTGCTTGTCGTGTTAAATGCCTGCGTCACGCTCACGAACGAGACATCATTGCCATCGAAGCTTTCGACGATCCGCGCGAAGTCCATGAGGCTGCGCGTCAACCGGTCGACCTTGTATACGACCACAACATCAATCCGCCCTTTACTGATATCCTCGAGAAGACGCTGGAGGGCAGGGCGATCCATGTTGCCGCCTGACCAACCGCCATCATCGTAGAAATCAGGAAGACATTCCCAGCCTTCACCAGCTTGGCTCAGTATATATGCTTCGCACGATTCCCGCTGGGCATCCAGCGAATTGAACTGTTGCTCAAGCCCCTCTTCCGTGGATTTGCGGGTATAGATTGCGCAGCGGCGGCGGCTTAGCGGCGCCGTCATCTGACATTCGCCTGCCGCAGGCCGAAGAAGCGCGGCCCGTTCCATCGCTTGCCCGTGATGTGGCGAGCGACTTCCGACAAACTGCCGAACGTTTGATCCTGGTAAATGACCCCGCTTTCGACAACTACGACCTCGTGGCGTTTACCTGCCCATTCACGGGCGAGGCGCATGCCTGCGGTAGGCGCGACTTTGGCTCCGGTATGCTCCTGAGCAAGCATCTGGCGTGTTGCCGCGTCGAACGCGCCGTATGCATCGGCTTGAATGCGCCACGCAAGGACGCGCCGCAGAAGGTCTGACGAGCGATGGCGGGGAGGGGCGCCGTAGCGCCGCTCCCACTCCTTGCGAAGATCAGCAAGTGACATGGCAGGCAGGTCGGCGACGATTTCTGTCACCCGGATTTTTGCCTTTCTCATGCGCCTGGCTCCTCAAGCGACCAGACGGTGGTCGTGCCCTCCACCTTGCGGTCGATTACATATCCGCGTTTGCGAAGACCTGTCATAGCGGCGCGAACTGTGTGGCTCTGCCAGCCTGTCGCTTCAATCATGTCTTCAAGACTGGCACCGGTGCCGATCTTCAGTAGTTCAACGAGGCGATGCGCCTTGCTGTGCTCGCGGGGCGCTTTTGCAGCCGCGGCCGGTTTGTCAGTGGTCATGGTGATCTCCCGATCGGAGAAGGCACCATTGCCTCCTCCTACCGAGATTAGCCCCACCAATGGGTTGGCTGGGGCAGGCCTGGAATGTCCCACGCGCTGTGAACACCAATGCTTGCTTTTACCGACAAGTCGAATGGAACTTCCAAATTTGGAGTCATTTTGTGGGATTCTTTAGACAGGCTTCCTAATAGTTGCTGATCGTTTTTCACCGATCTCACTGGCGAGCGGATCGCGCGATATTCTATGTGCTATCAATCATTTGGCGGTCGCTTCGCGGCTTTCTCTCTTCTTTCTCGCTCGTCTCTATCTTTGAAAACTGACGCGATCAGTTCCGTTTGCTGTATGTAGAATTCTCTTTCCCATTCTTCTTCCGTAAGTTTTCGGCCTTCTTTGAACGGATTTGGGACGCCAAAATAATCCCAAATAATATCTTGTTCTGATGTTATGATAAAACAGCCACCCCTGTGCAACAGCTTGGGTTCCCCGAATTTCCAATTTTCTGTTACCCGTTGGAAATGCATGAGGAATCGGCTTTCACGATCAAATAAGCCTGATGCCGGTCGCTGAAGATATTGAGCGCGAAAGTTGCGACCTTTCATTTCTATAAGGATTTCACGTAATTGATCCTTAGTTTCGATCAGGCTGCACAGAACTTCTCCGGCGGCACGTTCAATAGTCCGGCCATCGCTGAGTTGCCATTGCTCGTCCTTATTATCGATCGCAGAAAGCGCGGTTCGCCGCCAAGCCTCTTTGTTTCGATCAAGATGTCCACAAAGATCGTCAGAATGCAGCCGCTGCATAACCAAGACAAGAACCGCTTTGTCCTTCCGGCTGAGCCGTGCCACTATTTCATCATCGTACCAGTTATTAATGACGTTCCTTTTCTTTTCGCTGTGCGCGTGCCGTGCCGGTAAGGGGTCATCAATGACGTAGATGTCAGCGCTCCGACCTATTTGCGACTTCGAAATATACGACTGACTAATTTGCGCCCTGTTCGCAAAAATCAAGGTATCGCCCTCGTCTCGAAAGCGTAGTTCCGGAAATACCGCGAGTAAACGTGGTGAGCGAAGCAGCCGCTTTCGCATTTCTCTGAATTCTGACGCAAGCTCGCGTGTCCCTGCGATCACGCAAATCCGCATACCGCTATGGCGAGCGGCCATAAATAGTGGCCAAGCTATCGAGGCGCAGAATGATTTCAGGTAGCGCGGCGGCAGGTTTAAAATTAGCCGGTGGTTCCCATTAGGGCCGCATCGCATCAACTCATCGCAGACGATATCGAGATACCAGCCGTCAACAAACACTTTCTCTGGATAGAGTTCACGAAAAGCAAAGCTGATGAATGTACGAAAATCGGAACGATATAGTCCCCTTAAATGACTTCGTTTCATGGTTTTTCTCCTAGATTATGACTCATGCGTTCCAGCGCGGCATTAAAGGCTGCCTCGTCTTCCGCGTTCACTTCGAATGGATCGCCGGCTCCATTTTCGCGGGAATATTTAACTAGATACTCGATCGAACGGGTGTCACCCTTGAGCGCATTGGCTACCAGACGCTTCACAATTGCTTCGCGTTTACGCAGCTTGATTTCCTGTCCGCCTTCTTTGACCGAAATGGCTTGGTCAAGCTCGCGTTCAATCAGGGAATCGATGTTTTTGGTTCGGCGCGGCCTACCATTGGGATTGCCAGAAACGCCTTTGCGGAACCGGTTTTTGCGCGGCGGCTTGCGGTACCCTGCGGCTTCGTCATCTCCTGGCTCAGACATTGACCGTCTCCATTTGCAGCCGTTCTTCGCGAACGCGGCCGAAAGGTGTACCGCAAGGCAGCAACAACGGCTCGGTGCCCGTGGCCTCTTGATAGCGGCGCAGCGTCACATCCACATATGCAGGCTCAATCTCGATTAAAGCAGCCCTGCGTCCGACGGTTTCTGCAGCAAGCATGGTCGTGCCGGCTCCGCCAAAAGGATCGAGAACAAGGTCGCCGGGCGCGCTTGCGTCGCGGATTGCATCTGCAATCAACTGGACAGGCTTGACGGTGGGGTGGTCTTCCAAATCCTGTTTGCGGGACTTGGAAAATCCGCTGGCGCCGGGATATTGCCAGACGTTTGTGCGGTAGCGTCCAAGCCGGCCGAGCTGAATATTGTTTATATGACTAGCCTCGCCGTGTTTGAAGACGGCGATAAATTCATGCTGCGAACGGTAAAAAGAGCCCATTCCGCCATTGGGTTTAACCCATGCAATGACGTTCTTGAGGGAGGTAAAAAGCTCTCTCCCAAGCATGATTAGGTCTGCGACCGACCGCCAGTCTATAAAAACATAATGCAGGGATCCATCCCGCGAGGCGCTGCGGGCATTACCCAGTGTGTCAGTTAAGAACCCGCGGAATTGCTCAATGGTCATCTCACCTGAAGCCATGGCGAACTCCCCGTGCCGCCCGCTCCCGCTTACATTGCCCTTAATGGCGACATTATAGGGTACATCTGTGATGACGAGATCCACCAGCTTTCCGTCTGTGACGAGTGGATAAGCTTCCGCGCTCCGCGCATCACCGCAAAGGATCCGGTGTTTCCCGCATTGCCAAAGATCGCCGGGCCGAGTGACGGGCTTTGCTGTCGGCGGTTCAAGTGGCGGATCATCCTCGACAGGTATCTCGTCTAGGGCCATGAACCCGTCGATCTCGATGATGTCAAAACCCGTCATCTCAAGATTGTAATCAAGGTCAACGAGCGCTTCGAGTTCGGTGGAAAGCAGCTCAGTTGACCAGGTCGACCGTTCAGCAATGCGGTTATCTGCGATGCGCAGCGCACGCTTCTGGGCCTCTGTTAGCCCAGCGATACGGATCGCCGGTATCTCCGATAGGCCTGCAATCCGGGCGCCACCAACTCGGCCGTGTCCGGCTATGAGGCAGTTCTCCTCATCAATCAGGACCGGATTGGTAAAGCCGAATTCAAAAATGCTCGCTGCGATCCGATTTAACTGCGCCTTATTGTGAAGACGCGGATTGGTGGGGTGCTCGGCCAGCTCTGAGAGGTCGATACTTTCGAAAGAAAGGCTGGTTTTATTCATAACGAACTCCTTCGCTGCGGAAAGGCCTCTGGCCTTCCCGCATGATCAAAATTTGCGTGGCGAAGCGACTGATCATCATGGTCAGTGCATCAGCCCCGCGCGCTCCGGATTCGCTGGGGACGCTGTCAGATCTATATGCGAGAAAAAAATAGAGCAAGAAAAAAATGAAATAATTAAATATAGGTATATTAATATGGCCTATACATTTGCCTTACTTTAATGACTACGTTTTATAGTACGTCGTAATGTTCGAGTGTTTACTTCGTCATACGTTTATTGATACGTTATCATTTCTTAGTATACGTCGAAGTATACGTGGAAATACATTTATAGTTCGACATACGTCTGGCGTTACGTTGAACTCGGCGGTCGCTACGATGCTTCTTTCAAGACTTCGTCGAAGGCTTCGCTTCCTCTTTGTCGTTATGCGGTTGCAATTCGCGAAAAAGGGTTGTGCGCCGGCTATTGCGGTATGGCCGGCGCACAACGATGCGGGAACTGAGTTCCCGGGTGGGCTTCATGCGGGTTCGCCGCCATTCCCACCGCCGTGCTTGATCCGCCTCACCGTGCGGCGTCTCCCACGGTCCCCGCGCTTATCGGGTCCGGGTCCCCATCAGGCTGCCATCTGCAGTTCTGCGATCTTTTGGAACTCAGTCAGCAAATCTGCGTGATATTGAGCGAGGTGGCGCACAATTCTGGCGTTATCGAGCAGGCTGGAAATATAGGCTGTCGCGAGCACTAGATCGAGATGATCTGCTCCATAGCTTTGCTCGATTTGCTTGAACTCGCGGTCGAGCCTTGCCGACTCCTGGGTCATGAGACTGATCTGTTCAGGCGTCAGTCCCCGAGCTGCTGGTCGCTTCCCTTCAACAAATTGTTCCTCCGGGGTCGCGGCGACAATCGATTTTACGTAGCTGAGAGAAAACCGGTTCATCGCGATCATCATTTCGGCCGCCGCGATTTGACGCATGGGCTTAAGCCGCCTGAGCTCAGTGAACGCATTGAGCGGCAGATGTTTATCTCGGAGCAGATCGGCCGCTTCAGGACAGATGCCAACAAGCAGGTTCCGCTTTTTGCGGATCAGGTCGATATTGACATTGAGCGTTCGTGCCAGCCGCTCTTCTGAAACCCCGCGTTTGACCGCTTGAAGTATCATTCGGTGTTCCTGAATGATGGCTATCCGGCTGATCCGCCTGTTATAAGTATATGCTTCATCTTCGGTTGCAATCAGACACACGACTTCTTTCGTCTGTTTTCCGGAGAGGATATCGATCCGAATATGCCCGTCCAGAAGCCGAAATGTACCGTTTTCGAGAGGATCAGGAATGACAACGGGAGGCTCGATAATCCCCACTTCTTCAATTGACGCAGCAATTTGCAGATATTTCACGGATTTTCTGATCGCCGGTCTCATTTCCCGTAGTGGCATGATGTTGCAGATTGGGATCCGAAGTGTGCAATTTTCAAATGCGTGCGAGATCGGTTCGTTTCTCACGAAGCCGTGTCCAATCCCTTTTCCATCCTAGCTGCTACATTATGCGGCAGTGTTGTGAGGTTTTCATCCTCTAGAAGCGACATGAAATGTTCATCGCGCGTTAGCCGGCGAATGGATTCGACGATTGAAAGCAACCTGTCACGAGTTGCCTGCGAACGCTGGATAAGCGAGTGCTTCCGCTCAGCATCTTCTTGGTATGCCTTAACCAGCGAGTTTGCCGAGACACGCTCACGCGGTCTGCTATCATGTGTGGCAAGTCCTTTTCCGCGGCGTTTGCGAGCTTCAATGATTTTGCGGGCCTGGATCAGCTTGCGCCCTTTCAGCAATCCCTTCTCGTAGGCATTGGATAAAGCGAGCTGGATCTCATGATCTTCGCATTCTGCAATCTCTATTGCCACGCTTAACGGGATCACCCGTGTTTCTACCGACCGGAGAAGGCGCTGCTCGCCTTTTTCGATCAGCCGCGCGACGCCATTTACATATTCCTTGGTAAGGCCTGTCTTTCGCGCGATTTGAGCAATCGAATAGCCTCGCTCCTCCATGCCGCGGATGTCCTGCAGCAGGTCGATGGCTCGGTGCTGGCGCCGTGCACAATTTTCGACAAGGCTGGCAATGAGGCTATCTTCTGGATCAGCGGAGACGACAAGGGCAGGTACTTCCTTCTGCCCCAGTTCGATGTAGGCCTCGAGCCGGCCTTGACCGCAAACAAGATCATAAAATGGCCCGCCGGCTTCGGAGCGCCGCGTAACAGTTATTGGTTTTTTCAGCCCAATCTTGGCAATGTTATCTACAATCTCTTTGAAGTTGCGTTGATTGCGAACGCGTGGATTGACAACCGTAACCTGTTCGACCGGGATCATCTCCACGCGCTGGGCGGGTAAGGCGGACATCAGGCTGCCATCCGAAAGTCACAGCGTGCCGCCATCTGAAAAAATTGTGCCAAACTATCGAAACGATAGGCATCAAGAGAAAGGCCATTGTAAGTGGCGAGCCGCAGTACCGCGTCACGCATATCGAGCCGCGGCAGCAGGTAGTAATCGAGTGGATTGCTATTTCCAGTATCCATGCGCACCGCGACCGTTAAATTTGGCTTTAGTGGCGTATCCAGGCGAAGTTTCCAGCGTAGGCTGCCAGCATTCGTCTGGAAGCACCTAGCGATCGCGAGGGATGCTGTGAATTCCCGGTTGATCGTGAGCAGATCGGTCGAAGGGTCTCGGGAAACTGTACCGCCAACTTCCAAGATACCGTCGATCAGGGACTGGATGACGCCCGGATGCATTGCCCGCAATTTGCGGTTAGTTTCGAGATAGCTATAGTCATGATCAGGCGTAAAGCCGACAAGGGTGTAGGCTCTAAGGAGGCTGCCAAATCTTGTTCTGAACGAACTGCTCGAAGGGCAATCCTCGGCTTCGTTGATTATCAAGCCGGAAAGTGCGCCATTCTGCTTTAAAATCCGCGCAAGGGCTTCGAGCATTTCGTCATCGGTGAGTTTCGAGCTGCGCTGAGCTATAATCGCTTGGGCTGCATTGAACATATCTTCCGACACAATACCGGCGAATGCTGAGTCCGCACGGACCCAATCGTCGGGGTCATTTTGGACATGAGTTCCTTTGAGCTTGCAGGAAGTTTTAGCCCAAACGTTGTTTCCGATGTATTTCTCATTGATCAGTAACTGATGCACCGCGCCGCGGGTCCAAGTCCTGCCGAGGTCGGTTGGAATGCCGCGATCGTTGAGCACCTCGGCAATTTCGCGCTCAGAGAGGCTTTTCTCGATAAACAAATGATAGACTTCGCCCACTATCTCGATTTCGTATTTTGGACCGGGCACAAGAATTACGCGATCGGTCGCTATGCTTTTATGCTCGCCCGGCTCTAAAATTCCTTTTTCCTGTCCAGATTGATCAACAAGCATACGTCTCAGGCCAAATCCCGCCGGACCGCCTTGCCTGTAACCAAGCTGGATCAGATTTGCTTGTCCGGCGAATACCTTCACTGACAATTCGCGGCTATATTCTCCCGCCATCGCGCGCTTAACGGTTTTGATTATTGAAGAGCCGATGCTGCCATCATTTTCGAACTGCTCAGCGCAGTAATGAACCTGCACGCCGGCCTGGCGGCAACGCAGCTCATAGGATGCTGCTTCATCTGGATCTTGAAAACGTCCCCAGCGGCTAACATCATAGACGATGAGTATACTGAAATCGGACCTTCCGGTTTCCACGTCCTCCAACAGTTGCTGCAGAGCAAGTCGGCCACCGATATTGAGACCGCTTTTACCCTCGTCAGCATATGTTTTGACGATTTCATAGCCGCGCTGTTCTGCATACCGGTGGATGGCTTCAGATTGGTTGTTTGTTGAGTACTGCTGATGCTCCGTCGACATGCGAACATACTCAGCGGCTCGCAACATTGAGGCCGTTGTCGGTGTGTTCTCTTCGTCGGTGTCCAACCAATTTATTACCATTGCCGTCCAATCTGATGATCACGTCGAGTCCATCGCGAAGGCGGTCTACAGCAATAGGATGCGAAGCATGGTTCGTAAAAACCGCAGTACACTTCGGAAATTGGGAATTTCACTATCGGAATCCGCGCTGGCCGAGCAAATTGGAGAAGTCCTCAGGAATGAATTGGGCGCGAGTCGAAGAGCAACGAAGACCGTTATGCGATGGACAGGTGTAAGTGATAATACGGCGCGTTCCTGGTTGAATGGACGAGCGAGCCCCAGCGGACTGCATTTACTGGAACTCGCTGCTCATTCAGAACCGGTGATGATTTTTCTACTTGAGGTAACTGGCCATGGCGACCTCGAGATCGGGTTGAGATTGCAGGAGATTGAGGTTGAGCTTGAAGATACACTTGATCGTGTTCGCTCAATCAGAAAGCAGGTTCGGTAACCGCCATCCAAGGCTCGTTGATTCCGGCGATTCACTCAAGAATGATGGTTCTGGCTTTTTATGACTACTATTTCGCAAAGTATCATGCGCCACATTGACTAATTTCGGGTTAGACACCCAGTGTTGCCGGCGAATCCTTGCATTCGGTTTGTCTCTTGTTCGTGCGTTGGTTTGTCTGGCCAGGCGGTTATAGCATGCGGTCTGTGCTTTTTTGGCATTTTTAACTCCGGGGGAAAAAAAGTGAGCCACAACAAGATCAGAGATACCTACGGCAACTCAGCTGCGTCTGGCTTCTCCGTCGACTTTTTCCGGCATGCTGCAATTGGGGGGCGGGATGCATTTTTGGCCTGCCCGTTTGTTTCAACATATGAGCCCATTGAGTTTCTTACTCGCGGAGGCTGCCAAGTCAATTTACTGGTACGCCTGTGCTCAATCACCCCGCCAGTAATCCTTCGGAAGGCACTCAACGACCCACTGGTTGCCGTGCGTTACTATACTGACCGCGCTTTTCACGCCAAACTCTATATTGTAGGCGACATCGCGATGGTGGGTTCTGCAAACCTCACAAACGCTGGGCTCATGTCAAACCGAGAAGTATCAGTGGTACTCCGTCAGGAGAGGGATGAGGGGTTTGATGAACTGCCGGGTATATTTAGGATGTTTTGGGATCACGCCGACGTTTTTACTCCGGAGCTTTGCACGCAGTATGAGGAGGCATTCAAGCTGGTTGGCAAGCCTACGGAAGATGCTAACTTCCAAGCCCATATTGAAAAGTTTGTTCCTGCTGCCATCCCGCCCAGCGCGACCGTGGGCAGCGACGCCGTGTCGAAAAAGCGCTCCTTCTTGCAGAGCTTGCGCAGAAAGTACGATGAACAATTAGGTCCAGCTTTCGAGGAAGTGCGGCAGGTTTTCAACCAAGATGGTCGCCGACGCGCTGAATTTATTGGTGGCGACCTTGATATCGAAATCGGACGGTTTCTTGGTTGGTTGCGGATCGTACACGCGCCAGGCGATACATGGCGGGCTTCGCCTTTAGCCAATGCGGCCGAACGAAAACTTCGCTTGAATCGTTGGATGGATAGGTGGTTTGATCAGATCAACACAGATGCAGGCGATATGGTCAGAGCAGAGAGCGAAGTCGGTAACATTGCTCGTCTCCGACAAACTCTAGAATCTACCGATTCTATCAAAAATGCTACATATGATGAAATTTTCGATGCATTGACCGGAGCCCATGCCTTCAACGATAGGCTGCGGTTTGTTGCTGGCGGACTGAAGGGGCTTCGGGTGGAATTTTTTGAGCGAAACGGCCTGAATGCAATAAAGGCTACTCTTACCTATCTACTCCACGGCAAAGGTACGCAGCTCGAGCGCGCATACGATTGTCTATATAATGAAAAGCTAAGGCTAGCAGGTTTCGGCGAAGCTTGTACTATGGAGGTAGTTGGCTGGATGGACTTGGACCGACCTCCAATTAATGGCCGCACAATCAAAGCGCTTAGATTCTTAGGATTTGATGTCAAAGATTAAAAGGCACGTTTCGCATGGCGGATTCTGCAACGGTTTCGGTGTTCCGCGCAAAGCGCACGCATCGCGTATCCTGCGACGTGTTGCCATGAGTCGCAATTAGTCGAAATTATCTGAAATCAGGTCAAATGTATGCGGCCGCTTTGCAGCGTACCGTGCCGGACCTTCTACCGCTGGGTTGAACGCTATCTGGAAGGCGGGCCTGAAGCGCTTGCCGACCGACCATCCGCTCCAAGCCGGGTGTGGAACCGGATCCCTGCCAAAGTGCAGGACCAGATCATCGATCTGGCATTAGAACGCAGCGAGCTATCACCGCGCGAACTGGCGGCAACCGATCGTTGACGCAGAAAGACGCGGCGGCCTATCCAATTGCTTTGCGCAAATTGCCCAAAGCTGCCGAAAGTTTGAGGCCATCTCTTTTCAGCGCTAGAAGTTTTTCCTGCGCGGCTGATTGCTCCATAGTCTGTTCGGCATATACCGCCTGACGCGAACGGATCGAAATGCTACGCACGACCAGAAGCCAATGTCCATTGCGCTCCATACACACCTTAATTGTTCCGTGGCAGAGCAACGCTCGGAATGCTTCGTGTTGGGTGCGATACGACGAGAGTGCATCGCATGCAGGCTTCCCCTTATTGCCGAACGGACCACTTGGAGAAATGGCTGCTTCCAGATCCTCATATTGCTGCCCAATCAGATGACGAAGCCGAAGAGATGCTCCATCTGGCTTCGCCGCATCAAGCGCCAGTAAAGTTTGCGTCACTGCCATTTCAACTTGAGAGAAATGATGCATGCACGCCCCGCGCCAAGCGTTGACTTCCGTGTACACGTCGTCCCAGCAACAAGCGGGCAGAACATCAATTGTAGCGATCGCATTCATGTGATGGCTTTAGCTTAAGTGAATTAACATTATCTTTGGGCGGTTCATTACATTTACACGACCCCCGCCAAGGGTCTTAGATCGAATTTTCATGAGGGATCCAATTTCGGTAAGCGTACGGGCGCTGCACGTCACTATCGCTTGACGGTTATTTCGGATTTCCAGTTCCAGGGCAGCAGCTCGTCGAGCCGGTTGGCGGGATGGCCATCGACCATTCGCTGGAGGAGGTTAGCGATATAGGCATATGGCTCGACCTGGTTGAGTTTCGCGGTTTCGACCAGCGAGCAGACCGTGGCCCAGCGTTTGCCGCCCTGATCACTGCCCGCGAACAGATGGTTCTTGCGGCCCAGCGCGACAGGCCGGATGGCGCGCTCGACCGGATTGGTGTCGAGCTCAATGCGGCCGTCATCAAGGAACCGGGTGAGCCCGGTCCAGCGGGCAAGCGCATAGCGGATCGCCTCGGCAAGCTTGCCTCTTTGCGGTATGCGCGGCAGCTGCGCTTCGAGCCATTGCCGCAGGCTGGCGACCAGTGGCCGCGCCATCAACCGGCGCAGCGCGAGCCGTTCGGCAGGTGGCTTGCCCCGGACCTTTGCCTCGACCGCATAAAGCTCCGCGATCCTGCGTACCGCCTCGATCGCAACCGGTGATCCATCTCCCTGCGCGATCTCGTAGAACTTGCGCCGCGTATGCGCCCAGCAGGCAGCAAGCATGATATCGCCTATGGCAGTCAGCTGCTCGAACCCGGCATAACCGTCGACATGAAGCGTGCCTTTATAGTGCTTGAGATGATCCTTCGGCCGCTGCGCCCTGCGATCGGGTTCATAATAATATATGGCTGCAGGAGGATCGGTGCCAGCCCAGCCCCGCTGGTCTCTCGCATAAACCCAGAGTCTGCCAGTCCTGGTCCGCCGCCGTCCGGGATCGAGCACCGGCAATGGCGTATCATCGGCAAACAGATGATCGGAGGCGAAGATGTTCATGCCCAGGCTATCGTGCAGCGCATCAAGCCACCAGCACGCGCCGCCCACCCATCCGGCAAGTGTCGAGCGCTCAAGCTCCACGCCCTGACGCGCGAACATCTGCGACTGGCGGTAGAGCGGCAGGTGATCGCAATATTTGCTGATCAGCACATGGCTGAGGAGCGCAGGCGTTGCGAGCCCGCCAGCTATCACGCGCTCTGGCGCCGGAGCCTGCGTCACCGTCTCGCACTGGCGGCACGCATATTTGGGACGCCGGATGCGGATCACCCGCAAGGTCGCGGGCACCCAGTCGAGCATTTCGCTCACGCTTTCGCCGATCGGATGGAGAGTGCCGCCGCACCGCGCGCAGTCCTCCCCGTCAACATCGAGCAGGTGCTCGGTGCGTTCCAGATGTTCGGGCAGCGGCTTGCGCCGTGCCGGCAACGGTTCGGTGACAAGCGGCGCGGGCCGGCTCTCGATAATCTGCGCTATATCGGCATCAAGCTCCTCGAGGCCAAGCGCCAGCTGGTCCATATCGAGCCGCTCGGACCTGCGCCCATATTGTGCACGCTGGAGCTGTTTTATAATCTGCTGAAGGCGGCTGATCTCGCCATCGCGGTGCTCGACAAGGCTCGCCATATTACGCACCAGGCGGTGCAGAAGTGCCGTATCACGAGGCAGATTGTCGAGATCGAGCCGCATGGCTGCTTATACACCAGACAAGCCATAAACCCAAGCATTTGCGCGGTGTTCCGGTGTTTTTATCCTGCCGCCATTGGTCTCCACACCCGCTCCGGCACCCGCCAGTCGATCCCCTCGATCAGCAGCGACAGTTGCGCAGAACTGAGCACGACTTTCCCGCCCCGATCATCCACCTGCGGCCAGATAAACCCGCCCTGGTCGAGCCGCTTCGAGAACAGGCACAGACCGTTGCCATCCCAGAACACGATCTTGATCAGATTGGCCTTGCGGCCCCTGAACGCGAACAGGTGGCCCGAGAACGGGTCCTCTTTCAGTACCCCCTCGACCAGCATCGCCAGCCCGTCCATGCCCTTGCGCATATCGGTGACGCCGGCTGCAATATGGATCTTCACGCTGGTCCCGCCAGGAAGCATCAGCATTGCCTCGCTCCTTCCAGCATCTCGACCATCGCCCGCACCGTCCCGGGATCGGTGTCCCGCGCAAAGCGCACGCTCCGCCCACCCACCAGCTCAACCTCGATCTCCTGCGCTACGCGCTCGACGATTACTGGTGCGGTGGGTGCAGCTGCCAGAGACGGCGATAGCATGGCGGATTCTGCAAACATCTCGCCTTTTGCATCGCGCACAGCCACCTCCAGAAACACCGGATCGGGCTCGGGCGATGCCAGTTCCTGCTTCCAGCGGAACAATACCCTTGGCGCTATCCCGTAGCGACGCGCCACCCCGGAGACAGATGCACCAGGCGCCATCGCTTCGGCCACGATCCGCTTTTTGTCCGGCAACCGGAAATTGCGACGGGCCTCCGGCAGCGTACCGCCCGATGGAATATAACCTGTCGATACGGGCCCATTTTCCCTGTCAGTCATAGGACTAGTCATATGATTAAGGCCTCCGCGCCGATACAGAAGCCCTGCCTGATGCACTGCATCCTCGACCTTGAACTGATCGCGCCAGTTACCGAACCGCTTCAGCGGCAGCCCATGCAGCTCGCAATATTCCCGCTGATTCAAATCGCTAGCCTGCCAGCCCTCATGATGGGCCCGCCAGAAACCCTCCAGCTCCGCCCTCTTCTCAGCACTCACTCTCGCCATTATCTTCTCCTCTGCAACGGAACCCTCCGTGCAAATGAAGATCGAGACCTTGAAGCCAGGAACAAGCGTGCAACCCCCGTACGCTTACCAATTTCGCTGCAATCAATAAATCGAATCCCTGTTATCGAAATTAAATTCCCTGTATTCTTTTTAGGGAATTGAGTGTCAAGAACGCCTAATTTCTGGGCTCTGCGGGCTGCCAATGAATGAGTAAATTTCGCGAATTCCCAAAAATTCCCTGTAAATACCCACTTAACAGGGAAATGCGTCGCAGAGACAAGTAGTGCCTGTACTGCTTGCACCTCCAGAACCTCTCTCCGCAGACGTCTATAAATGTGAGAACAAGCGAAGATGAATCAATTGTCCCGTCAGCTTCGATCTGACTAAGTTTTTCCGGGTGGGTCTCGGTGTCTTTGGATAAATTCCTGAAGGCTACTCACCAGCACCAATCGCGCCTGCCTACCTTGATGGATTCGATCTCGCCCGCGCCAATAAACTCACATTGTTTGGAACGACCAATATCAGTCATCTTCACCGCAATCGGAATACGAACTGAGATGGGGTGGATTCCAATGTCGGATTGGAGAGGGTTTTGGGAATCTGCCATCAAATATTTCCAATCTGTCGCTTTGCACGCATGCGCCTAAACTCCCTATCGCTATCCAGAAAAGTTTGAAGCATCTCAGGGATCAGTGCGATGACCGGGTCCGTTTGCCCATAGGCTTTTGCATAAATGTTCTCATAATCAGCCCGCGCATAATTGAGGTCCGGTAAAACCGAGATCGTGAGCTTAATGGGAGTCCGGTAGGGAAGGTTGGCGATATGAATACCTACCATCTCAATGTCCACCGCCGGTCCATGACCGCAAAACCAGATCCTTTTGGACCACGATCCGCGGCGGAAATCCCGGGCGTATCTTGATTGTCGGCTGGGTCAGCAAGCTCGGCATATCCGGACTATCACCTGTTGGCGCATTTTCGATCTGGATGGATGATTCATCTGGAAATATGATGCGCTGCTACACCGGCAGGGCGCGACTCTGACCAAAAGCGATGACGCTGTCATAGTCCCCGATCAGCCGGGAGTCTTGCGGGATCAGGGCGGTATCCCCTTAAAGAATGCGCGTATGCAAAATATCGAATATTCCGTTGAACGCTCGTGCAGGCGCGCGATTGGCTGATGGTCGCAAGATAGGATCCGGAATGATTCTAAGCGTAGCTGCGCAAATCTTCTGGATTGGGATTGCGCTTTGATTTTTTATGAATATAATGACGTAAATTCTAATAATAGAATTATGAAACATAAATTATATAAATGGAGAGTCTGCTGATGATTGACCGGAAACACATGTCGAAAGCACATGAGCAACAGCTTGGCTTCTGCCAATCTGTGGGAGCTGGAAATCTCGTTTTTTTATCAGGTGTTGTCAGTTGGGATGATGATTTCCAAGTGCTGCATCCAGGAGACATGGCGGGGCAAATCGAGCAAATCTATTCTAAGCTGTCGCAGGCCCTACAGCAGTTCGACCTTAGTTTTAACGACGTCGTCAAAGAAACCGGTTTCACCACCAATATGGATGAGGCGCTTGGCGCACTTAGTGCGCGGGCAAAATATTATGATGCGACGCATTTGCCAGCAGCGACTTGGGTGGAAGTTTCGCGCCTGGCGCATCCCGATCTTTTGCTCGAAATTGAGTTGGTCGCTGCAAAAAATTGATTGGCAATGCCTAGCCTTGCGCCATCATTTTGTAGGCCGACAACCGATCATAGTGCCGATACATTCTATTGAGGATACTGGATAATGAAACCGGATAAATCGCAAGCCCTTTCCATGTTTCGGCTGATGAACATCAGCCGACAATATGAAAATGCCATTGAAGCGGCCTATTTCGAGGGGAAGTTACCAAATTTTAATATGGCAAACGGACCGATTCCTGGAGAGATGCACTTGTCCAGAGGGCAGGAGCCTTGTGCAGCAGGAGTATGTGCGCATCTAACAGCAGATGACTATGTGACAGCTACGCACCGGGCGCATCACATTGCCATAGCAAAGGGAGTTGATCTCGACCGGATGACCGCGGAAATATTCGGGCGCTCGAGCGGCCTTAGCGGCGGGCGGGGCGGACATATGCATTTGTTTGACTGTTCGGTTAATTTCATGTCGAGCGGCATAGTTGCTGAAGGTATCGGTCCTGCGGTTGGTGCTGCACTTTCGTTCCAGATGCGTGGTCTGCCACATGTTGCCGTTGCGTTCATCGGCGAGGGCGCTGCTAATCAGGGGGCATTTCATGAAGCGTTAAATCTCGCAGGACTTTGGAAGGTTCCATTCGTCTGTATTATCGAAGACAATAGCTATGGCATTTCGGTAGACAAAAAATCGTCGACAGCGGTGCCGCGCAACGATGTTCGTGCAGCAGGCTACAATATGCCTGGTTTTTACGTCGAAGATAATGATCCTTATGAAATTTACGCGGTCGCAGCTGAGGCTATTGAGCGAGCCCGTAATGGCGGCGGGCCAAGTCTCATTGAAATCGAAACTTTCAGACTAACGGGTCATTTTACCGGCGATGCCGAAGGCTATCGGCCAGAAGGTGAGAAGGAAGCCATCGCAAAACGGGATGCGCTACCCGCAATGCGTGCCAAATTGATCGCCAACGACGCAGCAGCTTTGAGTGAGATAGAGAGGATTGAGCGGGAAGCTGATGAAATTGCCGCCCGTGCGATTGCTTTTGCACGAGCGGCTCCCGAACCAATGCCCGAAGATGCATTGAAAATGGTTTTTGTTGGAGGCGACCATAATGACTGAACGAAAATCACGAAAATTAACCATCGCAAAATCCATGGCGGAAGCGTTGGGGGAAGCAATGGATGCCGATGAACGGGTGTTCGTCATGGGCGAGGATATCGGTAAGCTTGGTGGTGCATTCGGAAACACGGCTGGCCTTTATGACAGATTTGGTGGCACGCGAGTGCGAGATACCCCGATTTCCGAAACCGGTTTTATCGGTGCGGCGGTCGGTGCTGCCGCTTGCGGTATGCGACCGGTAGTAGAGCTGATGTTTGTAGATTTTTTTGGCGTTTGCATGGATGCGATTTACAATCTTGCTGCCAAAAACGCATATTTCTCCGGTGGCAATCAGCCAATTCCGATGGTGATTATGAGTGCTATAGGCGGTGGCTACGGTGATGCGGGCCAGCATTCGCAAACCCTCTACGGTACTTTTGCGCATTTGCCGGGGATGAAGGTCGTTGCACCCTCCAATGCTTATGACGCGAAGGGGCTGATGCATGCCGCCATCAAAGATGATAATCCGGTCATTTATTTATTCCATAAAGCGTTACACGGCCTAGCTTGGCTGGGAACTACGCCGGACTCGATAACGCATACACCCACCGATGCCTATGAGGTTCCGATTGGAAAAGCGGCAGTCCTGCGTGAAGGGACAGATGTCACAATTGTTGGATTGAGCTGGCCCGTGCATCTGGCACTTGCCGCAGCCGAAGATCTTGCAGGTGAAGGTGTTTCGGCGGAAGTTATCGACTTACGTTCCCTTGTTCCGCTTGATAAGGAATGCATTCTCAATTCAGTACGGAAAACCGGGCGCCTTGTGGTCGTCGATGACGATTATCAAAGCTTTGGTGTCACCGGCGAAATAATTGCGCTGGTCTCAAGTGAAGCGTTCGGTTGGCTGAAATCCGCGCCCCAGCGAGTTGCGCATCCGGATATCCCTATTCCTTTTGCCCGACCAATGGAACAGTTCGCTCTTCCCAGCAAAGACAAAATTATCGCCAGTGTGCGAGCTACATTATCAACATAGTTAGGTATTTAAATGAACATTATCATCGACATGTGGACGAATGAAGACGAGGGCGCGCTGAGCAAATGGTTTGTGAATGATGGCGATACCGTCCGCGAAGGTGACATGATCGCTACTGTCGCACTGGAGAAAACAGAATTTGAAATTGATGCTCCAGTCACAGGTGTTATCCATATTTCCAAGAAGGAAGATAGCGTTGTGCATGCGGGAGATGTTATCGCCCGGATCGTCTAGCGCCTCGATACGAAGGCCCGCCGTTTGATCGCGTGCCGGTATGGATGAGCGGGTACAATATCTCGAAATTTTGGATCTGGCCCGAAAGCAAATAAGGCCGTGTGAAAAGCTCCTGAGATCATACCCAAGAAATGAAGATGAGTCGTATCCGCCTATGCAGTTCCACTAACACATCGTCATAATCCTCAAGACCGTCACCGTGCAGATAGACTTCGAAATGAGCTACTAGCAACGTATATAAGATAAATACCGCGTCGGCAATTACGACAGTTTCATTCAGGCGACCATCTTCCTGCAACTGCGTTAATAGCTGCGTCAATTGGTCCTGAATAAACTCTGCGAAATCCACGGTCAGTTGCTTCAGGCTCTCATCCGTGGAGCTTGCACGCGGATCCAGGGCTTTGAGAATATTAAGATCTTTCCAATCATTCGTGAAACGATGTGCTTCGAACAATTCTATCACCGCATCGGCACCGCGTTTGGCAGGGTTTTGGAGGACCGCCTCACCATTTGTTTTCATTCGCTCGATTACGGGTTGCATGAGGGCGCGCATGATCCCGCCCTTTGATCCGAAAAAAGAATAAATGGATCCGATACTGACTTCCGCCGTTGAAGCGATCTGTTCAATCGTCGTCCCAGAATAGCCCTGCGCATGAAACAGTTTCTCGGCAGCGCTTGTGATGAGCTTCTGCCTTCGCAATTTGGATTTTTCTCGTAGTCCAGTCATCTTCGTTAACCCGTTAACCGTGCAAAATAATCTCATAACAAGATTTAGTTCTAATCACGAATATTTTTTAAAAATGAAATTAAAGTGACAAAATTCATTATTGCTGCCGGGCGCGTTCGGTTCGGTCGTAGCGCCAAGCATCAATGTTTCTGATAATTTTAGGTTATCGATAACCGACTAATTCAAACATAGCTGCGTATAGGAGGCCTCTAGGCACATTTTACTAATGTGCCAATCCCGGCCGGCTTGCGTCCTCTGCGCATATTTCTCAAAAATAGGCATAAGCAATTGTTATAAAAGATAAAAAATCCCTATCCCAAATTTGACTGGGGTTCCTGATCTGGTGGCTACCCGGCCTGGTGAATTTTGGAAATATTTTGTAGCATTTACTAAAAATAGAATCTATAAGCTGATATTCTATATTTAGAAAGCGAGAGTCGGTTATAATCAAAATTCGTCTTAGTCGATGTGTGATCGAGCAGGCATCCGGGGTTGGTGCTTCTCCTTTGATCAGCGGTGCATCGATGGAGAAGCAAGAGAGAAATATCGATTTTGGGAGGTAGCGGCAGTCGGAATGCAATCAAGATTGCGGATTTCGTTTGCTGTCACAATAAGGAAGAGGGGACTTTAAATGCACAGAAAATATCTATTGGTTAGCGTATCTGCCGCGGCACTTTTGCTTCAGGCACAGCCGGTCATCGCTCAAGGTGTAACTGACGTCATTGTTGTTACAGCACAAAAGAAAGAGCAATCAAGTCAAGATGTCGGCATTGCGATGACAGCGTTTGATTCTGAACTTATCCAGAATCTCGGTTTTGAAGATTCCGTTGATGTAGCGGCGTTGTCACCAAGCGTTCAAATCAATTATGCCAATGGCCTGTCATCATTCAGCTTTAATGTGCGGGGTGTCACCCAGACCGATTTTTCTGATCATCAAGAAGCGCCCGTGGCCGTCTATGTTGATGACGTGTATGTGTCGCAAATGGCAGGTGTAGGTTTTCAGCTCTTCGACGCAGAGCGTGTCGAAGTTTTGCGAGGCCCCCAAGGAACGCTTTTCGGCAGAAACGCGACTGGCGGATTGTTGCATTTCATCACCAAAAAGCCAAGCGAGGAACTGTCTGGCTATGCTCAGGTTTCTTATGGCAGCTTTGACCAGGCGAGTGTTGAAGGCGCTATAGGCGGCGCGCTTGCCGAGGGGCTTTCGGCACGTGCCTCGCTCAGATACGAGCAAAATGATGGGTATATTGAGAATCTTTCTGGGCCGGACGGTAATGAGCAAAATAGCTATTCAGGGCGGCTGCAGTTCTTAGCCCAGCTGGGAGATAATGCGGATCTGCTGATCAATTTCCGCGGCGCGCAAAACAATGTGGATACACCGCAATATTGGAAGAACGCGGCTGCAAATGTTGGTCCGACCGGCGTCGGAGTTTTTACCAATGGCGATGTCAGTGGAGATGTTCATCAAGGGAGCTGGAATCTGACGGGCGGTTACCGAATCCGTACACTTGGAACCAGTGCTACGCTAACGATGGATATTGGTGATATCGACGTTACTGCCATCACTGATTATAATGATCTGGAAAAAACCTATCTTTCTGACGCGGATGAGGGCGCGAATACATCGCTACTACATTTTGGTGGCGACAATCACGTTACTCAGTTTTCTCAGGAAATTAGGGTTGGTAGCTCAGTCTCTTCCAATATAGATTGGGTTGTAGGCGGGTATTTCCTCGATATTGATGGTGAATATAAGTCGACTTTCGTCGCACCGTTCACCGTTGCTGCAGTTGTTTCTCCTGCCTTTAACGCAATTTACAACGAATTCGAAACAGACACCCAGTCATGGGCGCTATTCGGTCAAGCAGATCTGAAAATTACCCCTCAACTCACACTTACAGCAGGGCTCCGATGGACCAAAGAAGAGAAGAAGCATTTTTTCTCGAATAATGCTGTGAACGTTCCGGATGTTTTGGATCCTCTAACGGTACCACTCGACGGGCTGTTGCCGATTGGAGCATTTAATCCGACTTTGAACGGAGAGGATGCGTTAATAGATGACGATTTCTGGTCGGCCAAGGCCGCGCTTACGTGGAAGCCAACGGATGATATGATGTATTACGCCAGTTGGAATCGGGGCGTAAAGGCGGGGTCGTTTAACGCGCCAGTATTCACGCTTCCTGCAAGCGAAATGAAATTTGCCAATGAAGTTCTCGATGCATATGAACTAGGCTTCAAAGCATCATTTTTTGATAATAAACTTCGCTTGAACGGCGCGGTTTTCTATTATGATTACGGCAATATTCAGGCGTATCAGCTAGAAGGTTTTACGCAGATTCTCAGGAATAAGGATGGGAATACAAAAGGCGCAGAAATCGAAATCGCCGCATCGCCGAGTAATAATCTCGATTTCTTGCTAGGTGTATCCTATCTTGACGCCGTCATTAATGACGTTTCTGCGGGATTGTCCACAATCAATGCGCGACCGCAAATGACACCTAAATGGAACGTTTCCGGCCTCGCTCGTTATCAATGGGATGCTTTTGGCGGGACCATGTCTGCCGTTGGTGATTTTGTGTATCTTGATGATCATTATTTCGACATCGCAAACTCCGATGTGGTCAAACAAAAGGGTTATCTGGTCGGCAATTTGCGTCTTAGCTATCGTACCCTGGACGAGCGTTGGGAGCTGTCCGCATTTGTGGATAATATCGGTGATAAATCCTATGCAACTTGGGCGTATGACATCGCTGCATTCGCTGGTGTCATCGAAAAAACCTACGCAAAGCCTCGGTGGTGGGGTGTGAGTTTAAGGTACGCATTGAACTGATGTGCATTGTTTAGAATCGGCTACGGAATGCTCTTCAAGATTCTTATTTGAAGAGCATTCCATCCGATATTTTTCATCGTGATTTTTAGATATCAAGATCATTGCGATGCAATATATCATCGACGCCGTTGTTGTGCCCTTGAAAAAAATACGACTTGCTATCGGGAAGGGGTAAGAAATGGGGGTTAGACAGGTCTACACGCCATGTCTCGCAGGCTATGCTGACTATATTGAAAGCGACCGCGATGTGGCAGTTCTCCTGCCGGACCACGTCACTGTCTATCCTGGTCACGGTTACCCTGACCGATTCTCGACAATCGCTACGAAAGCACCTCCAATTCTGTTTTCGCGATCAGTAATCATCAGAATTCCATCACGATAGTAACCGGTTAGCGCAACGCTACGCCGCCATATTTTATGTGAAATGTCACCATGAAGAGAGAGGGGTATGAAGATATGCAGATTGTCAAAGAGCGCGCGTTGCGACCATTAGATCCGGAAGCTGTTAAAACGGCTGTCGGGCAGGGCGCTCAAGTTCTTGATATACGTAGTGCCGCGGAGTTCGCCGACGGATTTGTCCCAGGCTCAATCAATATAGGCATTGACGGTATGTTTGCCATCTGGGTGGAGGCGTTGATTCAAAATGCTTCGAAACCTTTGATCCTCGTCGGATCTGAAGTGGAAATTAATGACGCGATTGTTCATCTCGGTCGAATTGGTTATCAAAATGTGGATGGATTTCTCGATGGTGGTTTGCGAGCTTGGGGACGCTCGGGGCATGCCGTGGACCGAATTGAGACGATTGACAGCGATCACTTTTCAAATCTCTTTAAAACCGGGACGCTTAATATTCTTGATTGCAGAACTGTCGCTGAATTCGATGCGATGCATGTCGCCAAGGCAATCTCATTTCCTCTGAGTGTGATCAAGAAAAACCTGCCTCTTCTTGATAAGAAGAAAGTTTTCTACATTCATTGCAAGTCTGGTTATCGCTCAATGGCGGCGGCCAGCATCCTGCGTAAACATGGTATTGAACAGGTAATCGATATCCATGGCGGTTTTGACGCACTTTTGGACAGTGGAATCCCTACAAACGCTTCACAAAAAGAAACTTGATCAGTAGGAAAATAATAATATCCTTGCATATATTCTAAATATAGAATATCAGTTTAGATATTATATTTATCAGGAGTCGGTTGGACGATTGTGGGCAGGGTGCCACAGCGCCGTTCAGCGGACCAATAGGAGAGAAAAGTGAGCAATACTGCCGATCAAGCCGTATCGATGACCGTAGGATCAAAAATTGAGCTTCCGGAAAACAACCCGACCCAGCGGATCCGTAATCCAGTGCCGAACGAAGGCGAGGACGGACTTTTTAGTGAATCTTGGTTTCCAATATGTCTTTCGGATGAGCTGAAAATCGGTGAGCTACGTGGCGAGCGGTTTCTTGACGGCAAAGTGGTGGCGTATCGCGGCAAGGATGGGGTGGCGCGTGTAATGAGTGCATATTGCCCGCATTTGGGGGCCGATTTGTCGGTTGGCTGCGTGATTGAGAATAATTTGCAATGCCCATTCCATCTTTGGGAATATAATCAGCAGGGTGCTTGCGTGAAAACAGGCATAGGAGATCCTGCGCCCAAGCTTGCACAGTTGTTTAAATTCCCGACGGTCGAACATTACGGAATTGTTTGGGCGTTCAACGGAAACAAGCCACATTGGGATTTGCCGAAATTCGATAAACCCCACGAACGCTTGCAGTTTAAACTGTTCCGATTGCCCGACCTTTACAACTGTGATCCCTGGGTGTTTGCTGCAAACACGCCGGATATGCAGCATCTAAAGGCCTTGCATAAAACCGAATTTTCTATTCCGGATCCTCACAAACTTGTAGAATGGACCGACTGGGGCTTACGATATACTTTTATTGCCGATCATCAAGGCGGAATTCCAATCGAATGGCGGGTTGGCATTGATGGAACAAGTGTGTTCATTCAGGAAGGGCCTTACGGCGATTTCTGGCTCGGAGGTCTTGTGGGCTTCGGTTTGCCGACACCCGGCAAGCATGAGGTTTTTGCCGTGCTTGCAATTGATCGAGGTGAGTTGACATCCGAGGATCCCGACGCGCAGGCAGAGGAAAGGTTTGTCACCGCCATCGAGTTAATGGAACGCACTGTAGGTGAGGATAAGGATATATTGAACTCCATACACTATAATGCAGGAACTCTCACCGGCGGTGACAAAACACTGGGTAAATATCTGGCCTTCTTGCGTTCCTATCCACGATCACATCCGTCCAAGGATTTTATTTCGTGACGAAAACAAGCGTGAAATGCAGCCTTCTTGTATCGCCAATGCCCTCCTCACGGAGTTTTGAATATGTATCGCCTTGTAGGCGAATTACGACGGATTCCCTTTTTTTGGGGGGGGGGTACTCTACGGCTTTTTTCGCACCACTTAAGTTTAGTTTGAGATTTTGAACGCATTTAGGAAAGGAAAAATGAAATGGCAAATGCAGAAACGGCGAAACGGATAGAAGCGCCTGCAGACAGGGTTTGGGAGATCATTTCTGGAGACGAAATGAGGACTTTGATTCTGACTCTATATGGCGAAAGTGCGGATTTTGAAGGTTCAGGCCAAGGCGCTGTTCTGACCACTGTCTTGAAAGATGGTAGGGGCACAATTCGGGAACGCATCGAGCTTATAGACGATGAAGCAAGATGCTTGCAATATCGCGTTCTCGATGTAGGTCCTTTTCCCTACGCAAACTACCGGGGTGAAATCAGAGTTACGCCATCAGGGCCTGACGCATGCAATGTCAGCTTTCAAACGAGTTTTATACCGGTGGAAGTTACGGCAGAGGAAGGTATTAGCGGCTGGCTTGAAACCAATAACAATATGCTGAAAACTCTGAGCGAATATGTGAGTTGATGCTTCGAAAGCACGGTGCGGGTGTCTCTTGGGATATCAGTGTCGACGACGATTGTTGTAGCAGCCATGGGCATGGCTGCTACTCTTTGCCCTCACCGATGATGGCAATATTGATTGCCGCGGTTGCTATGGAAGATGGAAGTTTTCGGCGATTTGTGCCAGTTCGATAGCCTCCAGTTCTTCTTCTTCCATTGCCCTAACCCGTGCCAGCAAGGCGCGAAAGGACAGCGTGATATCATTGCTGCAGTGACATTCTCCGCAAATGGCTGTCTAAGATCGCGCTCGCAGCTAATATTCCCGACTAACAAGGAACAATAGCCAGAAACAGCGGCTCTGACGCTGGTCGCAAACGGATGTCCCAGCGGGGTGTATGTCGTTCCTTCCAGATCGAATCATCCACAACCTATTAAAATAATTGTGAGCCCTGCTGGGTTCGAACCAGCGACCTACTGATTAAAAGTTAATCTTTAGCGCTTTTCTATAAAACTCATCTCTACGCCATTGCATCTACTTATCTATGTATCTAATTGTATTATAATAATAAAATGTAGTGCGGCGTAGAATTGGCAATTGACAGCTTTTGACTTTCATGGTTGAGTTTACCGTTCTAAAACCGTTCTAGAAATGAGATTTGACGTTGCAGGCTTCACTATCCGATCGTGTTATTGCTAGACTGCCGATGGAAAAGGGCAAGCAGACGATTGTGCGTGATACTGAACTGTCCGGGTTCTTTGTGATGGTAGGTAGCCGGTCAAAAACCTTCATGTTGCAAGGTGACTTGCGACAAGGCGAACTCAGACAGTCACTTCGCATGAAAGTTGGACATTTTGGCAAAATAACGACCCGTGAGGCTCGCGCCAAGGCTAAAGCCTTGCTTGGACAAATATCGGACGGAATTGACCCACGACCTAAAGCAGAAGTGTCGAATACGGTCGTTGTGAATGGTCGGGATCCCACGCTTCGTTTAGCTTGGCTTTCCTATCGCGACAGTCATATGCGGAGAAAGGGGCGGAGTGGAAAGACCGAGAAGAGCTATGCTGATCATGTAGAGCGATTGATGAAGGCTTGGCTTGACCAACCCTTATCCGTGCTGGGTCATGATCCAGCGCTAGTGAAAGCACGACACGATGAAATCACGAAGCAATGCGGTCCCTACATGGCAAATGGATGCATGAGGTCTTTGCGTGCTATTTATAATCACGCGCGAAAATCCGCTCGCGGCTTGCCTAACGAAAACCCTGTTTTTGCTGTGGATTGGAATCCGGAGAGCCGCCGTGATAGCGGAATGGGAACAGATGATTTGCCTGTATGGTTCCAGCAATTACGAGCGTTGGACAATCCGATCCGCCGCGAATTACATTTGTTCCTGCTTCTTTCAGGAAGCCGCCCCGAAGCGATCAAGCGGTCTAAACCAGAGCATCTCAATCTTTGCGCACGGCAGCTTTATATACCCGAACCAAAAGGCGGGATTGACAAGGCGTTTTGTATTCCACTGTCGAGGGAAATGATCCGATGTCTTCTCCGTGCAATAGTTGCTGGACGGCAGATGCATCCCGAGCAGGCGCCGAAATGGCTATTCCCTGCAGGTAGTGCCAATGGTCATATTATTGAGCATAAGGAACGGCGCGATACCCTAGCTTATTGGGGCAATGAACTACGGCAAACCTATCGAACGGTAGGGCAGGTAGCTGATGTCAACGAAATTGACATGCATTTGTTGATGAACCATTCACTTCCAGGGGTAAATGCCGGCTATATTACGCGGAATAAGTTGGCTGGTAACCATCTGCGCGCTGCACAACAGCGAATTTCAACAGTTATCTTTAATGCGGTGCGGCCATGCGCTCAAGAGATGAAATCGTGGCCGTTTACATCCATACGTCATATTTTTCACATCTAATTGATTTGCATGTCCAAATTCGGTTTTGATGAGCTCTGCGGCGGATGACGTCGCGAAAACTCATGCATTAATCCAACATCTTGGCCCAAGTAGCAATAATAGCCAGGGGCTTTTGCCAGCGCCAGTTCTAGGATCTGATTCTTGGTTCCCTTATTTAAATTATGCAACTAGCTGCATGGCTGATATGGGGTTGTAGATTTTTCCAAGTGGCAGCTAATTTAATTCAATGTCCGCGAGAAATTTGCACTGCCCTTTACACAATTTACCCGGATAACAGTCGATTTCGGCATGTCCGGAATTTGCTCGAAGACTGAAGCAGAAACATGCTATGACTAACTTCCGTAGTCTCGCTGGACTCAAAATGCCGTTCCGCCAGGAGTGTGGGTTCGGTTCCCACCGCCCGCACCATCTAAAATAGTAGGCTCCTATGAGCCCACCGCACGGTGGGTAGGAGCCTGCGTTAGCGGTTCGCTTGGGGACGAACGTCCCGCGTTCGGCTTTCGCGAAATGACAATCGAAGGGTATTGTAATGCTCGCCTCAGAAATCCCGGGCGGGATTTGTCCATCGCTGCAAATTCACGCTGCTCAAGGTACGCATATCGAGCAGCTATTTTCGCTTTTTCGGTTTCCGGCGCTTCTCTTTTTGCTTCGCCAATGGATCGGCGCGCACGAGTTTCAAATCGATAAAGTGCCCGCGCAGCCAGTCAATCATGTAATGCCATGCCTTTTCAGCCGCATATGATTGTCTCGTCAGTTCTCTCAACTCGCGTTCGAGAACATGCAATACAGCAAGCCAGTCCGACCTTTCCTTTATGAGCTTGGTAATGATCAGGCCGATAGCGCGTCCTTTCTGCCAGTCCGGCAGGTCCGTGCTCCAGATTATGAGCATGAAATTCCTTACCGTTTCGATATGCGAGATCATCTCTGCCTTGGGTCCGCCGATATAGCGAATGGCAGCCTGAAAATATTCAAATGCATATTCGTGATCGTTGGTCAGTATCCCGACAAGCACATGCGTATCGAGCGATACATGTCCGTGCCGGCTAACGGCAAGGCGAGCAACCGATAGGTTATAGAGCTCCATAGTAATGGCATCGTTGGCCGCCAGGTTTTTGGCGACCGTTTGAAGCCAGACACTCTTCTCCACGCCATATTGAGCGGCGAGCTGACGCGCATTGAGTTCGTCGGACAGCAGCAGGCAATCCTGTGAACGGGCCAGCAGGATGGGGTCGATCAGAAGCCCCGCATCAAAGTCGGTGAGCTGAGACCCCAGATCGAGATCATCAGCTTTGTCGACGGGCATGGCTGTGCAGTGTTCTTGGACGTCGGAAATTGCGGCGTCGATTGCCGCAACTGCAGACTTGCCCTCTTCGGTGGAGTGCATCGTTCGATACGCCTGCCCGTCATCATTATAGCCAATCGTCATGAAATCACGTTTGCTGCTGAACTCGGCTTCCGCTCTCATCTCGAGCAATTCGTCAAACACGGATTGCGGAATATAAAGATCACCAAACCACTTCTTGAGCGGGGCCAGCAAATTTAGACAATGCGCGCGCCAAACCGTCAGTATGTCGAGCACTGCGCCGGTGGCTTTTCCATCTGCCGCGTGTTTTTCGGCTTCGACGCGCTCCTGCTGCAAACCGGTACATGTGCGCACATCTTTGCCGATGACTGCGAGATGATCGGCCATTGCGACTACTTTTTTCCGGCACATCGGAGCAATCGCGCTCAATGGGAGCGGATTTTCCAGATACATGTCAATAATCGACCGTCCACGCTCATCTCTGTGCTTGACCAGGTCGAGAACGGGTTTTGTATCCCCATCTTTGATCGTCATCGAAAACATCGTGTTTTCTTCGGGAAAGCGAGACCCGTGCGTCGCCATAATGTCGTGCAGGAGCCAGATATATTTGTGCTTCAGCTCCGCGACCTTATATTTGAGGTCCGGCCCCATGTTCTGTGGCAGCGTGAGCTCATCGTCGACATTCTTACCCTGGAGCGCCACTGCAAGGGCATGGCCAGATGCAAAGTTACTGATCCCGTTTATAGCTTCGTCTGATAATATCCCTTCGACATCCTTTTCACCTTCCTGGCCAGCCAGCCTAAACCAGAAACCCTCTTTGGCAGGACCAGTGCTGCCGATATGCGATGGCATTTTGTCGTCAGCGAAAATCAGGCCTGGATAGGATGAGACGATTTCCCCGTCGTCGCGGTTGGTGGATGCAACTTCAAAGCCCAATCTAAGGGCTCGTTCGGTTGCTCCAAAGCGCCGAAACAGCTGTGCCAGACGCAGCTTGTCGAGCGGATGACCGACCATTTTTGCTTCATCGAGTCCGCAAATATGGAGCGAGGCCTTGTCGGACTGGTTGCTTCTTTCCAGGGCGCTCTGCAGCAACAGATGCGCCCGAAGATCGGTTGGATCGTCGGCAATGGCGGCTCTCAGATACCGCTCGGCAGCTTTGACGTCGCCGCGGCCATGTTCAGCCGCACCCGCCAGTCTGGCGTAGCGGGAAGAGGCCATCAGCTCCGGCGCAAGCGATTTGAAAAACTGGCTCGAGCGGGACCGCGGATCGGCATTGGCAAAAGCCAGCGCCAGCCACGCCAGCGGCTCGGTTTCGACATCTATGGCAACATAACCGTCCAGCGCTTCGATCACGGCGTCCCATCGCTCTTCGAGATAGGACAGATGGGCAAACATTGCGCGGTGCCCAAAGTTGATCTTGCCGTTCAACAACGTCCGCGCATTTTCGAAAACATCTTCGAATTTTTCGCGGTCTGAGTGCCGGTAGACATCGGCAATGGCAACATGAATGGCTATCGATTCAGGCCACCGCCTGAGTAAATTAGCTGCTTCTAGGGCCGGGTCCAACGTCTCGTCATGCGCGTGTTTCGCGCGGAAGAGCATCGTGTCATATTGTTCCTTGAGCTTCTCACTGAGCTCTGAGCGCCGGTCTTCGGAGGCGTAATCCAGGATTGCTTGCCAGTCGGGCATCGCTGACCAGATATGCAAGATCATCGAAGTTTTTTCGGGGCCGTCGGGCAATGGCCGGACAAGCTCGAGAGCTTTTTGTAGGTTGTTTTGGTCGCTTGCGATCTGGACGCAAGCTGCCCGCACTTCGGTGTCATCCGGATTGACGGCGAGCATCTCATTGCCAATCCGCTCCGCGTTCTTATAGTCTTTCAGCGCCCGATACGTCGTGACAAGATTGCAACCGACAACCAGGTAGGTGCTTTGATCGGCGTTTTCGAAGCCGCGTGCCTCGTTCCAGCTCTTTTGTAGCAGTTCCTGCGCCTGTTTCAGATATCCGAGACGTTCCGATGTCAGGCACGGCGCGCGCTCGAATTCTCCATCGCCAATCGCTTTTTCGAGCAGCGCTTCGGCGGCGGTTCGTGCTGCCCCGGAATCGTCAGGATCGTCTTCCCAAGTCTGAATGGCCAGATCCTGCCATTCCTTGATCCTTCCAACAGACCTTAGAAAATTGCAGCAGTACAGCCGGACCGTCGAGTTTGTGAGCAGGTCAGCCGGAACCAGCTGATAGGGATCGGGTGGATCGTCCATCAGCGTGGCCGCTTGAAACATAAAACCTGCCGCGAACTCGTCGGTCGGATCGTCTTCCAATCTGGTCTTAGCCCATTCGACGGATTCTTCGAACCGCCCGAGCAATTGCAGTCCGAGGGTCCGGTTGGTTGCCACTTTCGGATCATCCGGGTTGATTTCATAGGCCTGGAGCAGCAACTCGCCAGCGGCTTTCTCATCGCCAAGCCTTTGCTGCGCTAGACCGATGTTGGCGCACACGCGCGCACGTATGGCCTTTGAATGGTCTTCGGTGAGCTTGCCCTGCAGCTTTTCCAGCAGCTCGAGCGCGGTTTTGGGCTTCCCGCTGTTGAGAATGTCCCGGTAACCGTCGATTTGCGTGTCCAGATGCGCATCCAGAGCATCACTTTTTCCGGTATCCGGAGCAAAGGCAGCGATTTTCGCAAGTGTTTGCTCTTGCAGCGCGATCATATAATCTGATGTGCCCTGCAGCTGCCCTTGGTTTTGGAGGGACTCTTCGCCCAGCTCAATTATCCGATCCGTCGAGGCGCTGTGGCCTGGGTCGAAGGCATCCAGCGCCGCTTTGTTAGCGCGTATTTTGGGCTCCAGTGTATCCCAGCCCCACACTTGAACATCGATCTTGCGGCCGAGCGTGGCTTGTTCCTGCGATATCGTGGTTGCGATTTCGTCATACAGCGGATCATCGCGCGCCGTGGTTACGATGAAATATTCGGTCAAATGAGGTTTGACGCGCAGAGCCTGCTCGGTTTCATCGCGAATGATCTTTTCGGTCAGCTTGGCGCGGCGCGTAATCAGTTTACACTGGATGCCGACAGGCTGGTTGGGGTCGCGGTCGCGGCGCCCAGTAATATCGAGCCCCGATTGCGCTTTTCCCCTTGTCCCGACCAGTTTGACATTCGGATCGCTCAGCAGCGCGGCAAACAGGATAACGCAATTTTCTTCAAAGCTTTTATCGTCGGCCGGAATGCCGATAATATTCGATGCAGACATCTACGCGCGCAATCCGAGCGCTTTTAGCCACACATCGACCTGACCGTAGGCATCTTGTTGCCATTCATCGGCGCTGCGCCCTCCCAAAATGTGAGTTTCTGCAACGAAATTGCAAACACTGGTCGGGCCATAGCTATCGAAGGTTTCAAATTTTTCGTTGATGCACTTATAGCCTTCCGCGCCGCTCGCTTCTTCCAGCACCGGTCTGCAGGCTTTCGCTAACGCGTCTATCCCATCAGGATAATTGCGGATGCAATAATAGACGTCATACGCGTCTTTTTGCTTGAGGCGTCCGTTCAGGGCGTGCCCTTTCATCGCCAGCAATGCCGGTATAGTACAGACGGCGATCTCGACACGGTTTTTACCGCCCGTCGGCATATTGCCTTCAACCTTGACGAACTGCTGAAATGCGACAGCCAAATCTGCGCCGTCTGCTTTTTGAACGGCAAAATTCTCGATCAATTTAGGTCCGTTCTTTACTAGCACGGCATCTTTGGGCATTAGAAAATCTACAATGACATTGATGGTTTCCGAACCGTCTTGAGGTTCGATCGACCGCATCAGCTGGAAACGTTGGAGACTGTCAGACTGCTGATACCCTTGTCCGAGTAGCGCTTCCACAAGAAGGCTATATTCGCCATCGGCTAGCGCTACGGGGTCCAGTCCGAGGTCCACATCAATAGTGCCGACATGCGGCATGTCTTCCGGATCGAGCAGCAACCAGGGAACAGAGCCGCCAATGATGGCGAATTTGCCTTTGTAGCTGCCTAATACTTGGCCAATCTCCACAATGACCGACTTGACCGCTTCGGTGGCGCGATCTTCGTAGTCTGCTGCCGATTGCGGTTCCTTGTTTACTGCCATTGTAATTTCGCTTTCCGCAGATGTTCGGCCGCTTCGCGTCCCCGTTCGCCAGAATTCATGAGATCAAGATAGGTTTGCACGGCGCTAGTGCAAACGACGTGATCGCCAAACCGTTCGATATCGTTGAGCACGCCAGGTTCATTGGGTACGCAAATCTCTATGTTCGGCCCCTTGAGCGGTTGCTGCAGGTTAAGTCGTTCCTGCAATTCACCCAGCCCGCGTTCGTCCGCATAGAGATAGGTTTTTCCCGCTCGGGCATAGGGGGCAAGCCAGCCTGCGGCAGTGTAGGAACCGAATACGATTTTTGGCTCGGGATAATCCGCCATCAATTCTTCGATTGTATTGATCAAGGCGCTGCCATGCAGATGGGTATATAGTTCGACACGTTCACCATCCGGCTGCTCATATTCTTGCGACCAGGTATCGAGCAATCCGTCAGGATCGGTCAAATACAGGCCGTTTTTCGACTGCACGGCCCATTCCCGTTCACGCAAGGCCTGACCAACTTCACTGACATGCCCGACGCTGGCATTGGCGGTCTCCGCCAACTCGGTAACGCGCCACCGCCGTTCGGGATCGTTCAGCAGATTACGCAGGATATTGGCGGCTTTGGGCTTGAAGATTGATCGTAGCGACCGCTGTTCGCCTTTTGGCGTTTCATCGGTTTTGCGATCAATAAAGACCGAGCCAAACTCCAGATGCACATTACCGACAAAGTCGAGATAGCCGAATCTTTCAGCCCGGCATAAGTCCTGTGACTTCGGCGAGAGGTAGGGCGCTATGATGACCGGATAGGCGGTGTTGCCGAAGTTTCGTGCGAAATGGTGGAGCTGGAATATGGCATTCCGGATGTGCCGAGGCTGGCCATTGGATTTTACTTCGCACGCGAGGTGATATTTTTTGCGGGCGTGTTCCAACTCCATTAGGAAGTCCAGAATGACATCATCGCTTGCTGGTTCGCGTTTGATATTGATGATTTTAACCGCATCGATCGCCGACAGCAGAGCAACCAGCTCATTTCTGGCCTCTTCTTCAATTTTCATTGATTCGCTATATTTCATCGTTCGGTGAATATACTAAAAATAGTGAAAAAGCAAGTAAGTTTGCGATTCTTCGTTCATCGCAGAATCTTCTATATCCCAAAACAGCTCGGCTAGGGGTTCAGTCCTTAGGTTCGGCGCAGAAGGAAATCGAGATTTGTATCTAAAGTTCGAAATCCTCCTCATATAAATCATCCTCACAGTTCTCAGGCTTGAATGCGGGGAGATTCGGTCGAGCTGCGAATTTATGTGCGATATGATAATCAATCTTTTTGGGAGTTCGCACGACGCGAGCAGTAAAGACCGGTGATGTTGCAGCATGACGCTGAACCAGCTGGTCGTGCGCGCGGTCCTTGGCAAATGCGAGTCGATAGGCGAAACGCGATGTGTGGCGATTGATCTTCTGGATTTTCTTAGCATCTGAAATTCCGCGAACCTGCGGCACCTGACCGAGATGCTGTAGCCGCGTAGCTCCATGCAAGACATGGACCGGTGTCAGCGGGAAAAAGAGCTTAATTCTGCTGTTCTCTATATAGGGATGACGAATGCCCGGATCGGAAGGATCAAAATAGAGCACCGGATTGTCTGATGTCAGAAAGCCCGTTCCTGTGTCATCGCGCAGGATCTCAAAACCCAGCAGGCGCGTCATATCACCGAAGCGCCGCATATCTTCGATCATCGTGCCAAGTGTCCGTTGTCGGTCTATTGTCACCTCGACCGTATCGAGCTCATTCTCATAGCGTTTCATTTTCTCGGGCAGCTTACCCATATCGGCAAATGCCTTAAAGCTCGTCCGCGTCTCCAGCGCCATAAGTGATTCCTGATAATCGCGTGCTGCTGTGTTCCCCGTCAGCACCTGTGGCACAAATTTGATGTTGTAAGTTAAGGAGGATTTGGGTCTCGTCGTAGTGACGAA
>NZ_JBLWWU010000015.1:0-97807 GCF_048267785.1 Parasphingorhabdus sp.
GATTAATGCTCAACTTTGAGAAAAAATGGTCGGGGAGACAGGATTTGAACCTGCGACCCCCTGTACCCAAAACAGGTGCGCTACCAGGCTGCGCCACTCCCCGACGCGCGCTTCCCCTAGGCGGTGCTTTTGGGAAAAGCAAAGGGTTTTTACGCTTCTTTTTGCCGCTGCTCAAACTGAGCCATTCGCGGCATGGGAAAAAAATATGGTGGGCCCGGAGGGACTCGAACCCCCGACCTAGCCGTTATGAGCGGCCAGCTCTAACCAACTGAGCTACAGGCCCGTATGAGCAGCTTTTTTCAGGCAAATCTCAATGGGATGGTGCGATAGCGGAAGCCGTGATGATTTGGCAAGACCGATCATCGCAATTCGTCAGTTTGATAAAAATGAGATGCTAAGCGCCCGCAGCCGCCTGCACCAGTTCATGGATATCGACGGGCTTTACATTTCGCGTCTGCAGATGATCCAAAACCTCCCGCCACCAGTCGTAAAAGCCATCGAGATCTTCAGCGGTCCGCACATAAGGTGTATGCCCCGGTGACAGCGACGGAGAATGAAAAGAAAAAACCAGCAACCGCAGATCATCGTCCAGCGCAACGTCTATGGCTTCCTTGGTTTCGCGCGCCGAAACCCCTTCGGGAGTCAGCGGAATGCGTTCCAGCATCTTGCTACGCGACAACAGAGCATTGGCAAGCGGTGATTTTTCCATGAGCGCCGCCACGAGCCCCGGTTGCTTGCGCAACAGGCCCGAATAGATAGTCGTAAGCGGCACTTCGAGAAGCTGTTTGTCTCCGTCCCACCAGAATGGTTCGGAACCGACCGCCAGAAAATCCGGTCCACCCTCCCCGCTATAGTCAAAGCGCGGCCGGATGCTGCTGTCCATGACAAAGGCGTGCTTGATCAGCAGTTCAGCCGTATGCGGCCCAATACCATATCGACCGGCACGGTAGATGGTGGGCGTGATGCCGATTTTGGCGCGAATGGTATCGCGCAGTTCCACAAGCTTCTGTTCTTCCAGTTCTTTTGGCAGATTGCCGGCGAAGCTGTTATGATCATTCACCCGTTCGTCAAAAGGCGGATTGACCCAGGGATGCAGATGAACGCCGATTTCGGCAGTTTTCTGCTCCGCGACAGTTTTGAGAAACGCCACCGCCTCGGGATTCGTGATGATCGAATAGTCGACAAAATAGGCCGGTTTGACCTGGTATTTCTCGATAAACTCCTGAAATCTTCGCAGCATGGGCACGGAAATGGTCGTGTGTCCGCTACGCTGGAACGGGGCATCCCAATCGAATTCCTCTTCCGTGTCTACCGATATCAGAAAGCGTCTTCCGAATTCCGCCGACCATCGCACAGGACGATCCTGTCCATGGATTTTCATCGGCTGATGTTCTTGAACAGAAATTCCAGACGACTCCATTTGGCAGATCATTGTCGAAAATTACATTATCGACGGGACGCTTAATCCAGCTCCGTTTCCCGAATGGTAATTTTGCTAGACGTCGCTGCCGGTAGGGTCAAGGCAATGTTTTCCTGGTTGATCGTCAGCGATCCGCCGGCCGCTTGCGCCAGATTTCTTACCAGACGCAACGAGAAGCCAAGGCCGAGCAATGATGATTCCCCGCCATCGTCGTCGATTCCCTGCGACGGATCGAGCAATATGCTTTCGGCAATATCCTTTATCCGGGAGGGCCGCGACAGAGTGAACTGATTGGTCGGGTGCAGGCCTATCCGTGTCCGTAGCTCGCCTTTCAGAATCTCGCCATTTTCACAGGAAATGATCGCCGCCGACAATAATCGGGCAAATATCCGTTCGACAGATTCACCGTCCAGCGCAAACGGCCGAATGGGCTCCGCTTTGTTGATATTCAGTTCCACAGCCTTGCTCTGAGTCAGTCCCTGCAGCCGCTGCGTCATCCGCTCGAACAACCAGTCCGCTCTGGTGGTTCCCGTCGACTCAGGCAATTGTCCCGCATCAACCTTCACCGCGATATCCAGATCCTCAAACCCCGCCAGCAGTCGTCGCGCTTCATCCATGATGTTGCGCGCGAGCGAACGATATTCAAAGGAAGCAGGTCCGAAGAGTTGCTGTTCGATAATTTCGCTAAAACCGATCACAGCGTTGAGCGGCGTCCGCAGTTCGTGGATCAGTTGCTGGAGCTGTTCCCGTCGTTCGAGATCGATATTACGATGACCGGCATCCTCGGCAATATTCGGTCGCCGCATGATACCGCGATAGCCTTCGAACCGACCGGTTTCATCACTGAAAAAGGGAATGGCGCTCATCCGCCAGTCGCCGACCACGATGGATGCACCACACAGGCGCATACGGGCATTTTCCATCGGCATCCGCTGACGAAAAGCTGCGGCACCATAAGCGTCCGGGCCAGGTCCTTCATCGAACGCGGGCTGTGCTATGGTGACCCCTACGATTGCGCCTTTCGGAGGCCCCTCAGTCCAGACGATCGTCCCCGACTCGTCGGTCTCGAATCTGATCGTCTCAAGCGACTCGACAAAATAGCTTGTGTTGCTGCCGCTGCTTTTCGCAGGCTGTGGCGTTTCAGCGGTGCGGTTTTTTTGATAGTCGGCAATTTTCTCGACCAGCGCGCTGATCTGGGACGCTTCATCTGCCCCGGCAGAAACCTCGGACCTATTTTCTGGCAGATCATCGTCCGCCTTTTTATCAGGACTGTCGCTGACAGGATGGATCGCGCCCAGCGACGCCGGGGCACCTTCTTCCCTCTTTTTGTCCGCAAGTCCAAATCCCTGTGATTGCAAGTGCGCCTGCGCCCGTTCGGATAGCCGCGGAAACGCATCGGCACATATTTCCGGCGAGAGATCGGCCGCAGCGATGGCAGCATCGCAGACAGCATCAGTGTCGGCGCTCAGGTAAACCAGCAAAGGAGCCGAACGCAATCTGCCGTTGAGCGCCTGCACCGCTGCTACCCGGTCCGCTTCGGCGACCAGGCTGTGCAAATCGCGCAATCGGGTAAGTCCCGCCTGCACCTCCTGATTGCCCAGATCTCCCGGCTTCTGGGCCAGTAGATCGAGCACCTGTCGCCATTGCGTGGCAGCGGCCGGGCCTTCTGGCAGGCTCCCCTTGAGCACGGTGGTCAGGCGGTCATCGAAGCGCAATATTTGATCCTGAAAATCTTGGTTATTCACAACTGTTAACTGACCGATAACCTTTTCGCGCCGCCACTGGAAGCCATGAAAGTTTCGCGTCACAATGTGGGACATGGGAGAAAGCGTTGCTTGGGCGACTTATTATATTATACAGATCAAATGATTCGCGAACGGAAATTACTTCACCATGGCTGACATTACCCTTGATGAAATCGATCTTAAGATCTTGGAGCGGCTGCAAACTGATGGCCGGATTACCAATGTCGAACTTGCTAATAGTGTTGGCTTAACGGCCCCTCCCTGTCTTCGTCGTATGCGCGCGCTGGAAGAAGCGAATGTCATCAAATCCTATCACGCTGCGATCGACCCTGCCAAAATGGGATATACGATCACTGTCTTTGCGATGGTTAGCCTGAAAAGTCAGGCAGAAATCGATTTGCAGGCGTTCGAGGACCATGTGCAAAAACTGCCCGAGGTACGCGAATGCTACATGCTGAACGGTGAAATCGATTTTATGCTGAAGGTGGTCGCCAAGGATCTCCAGCAGTTCCAGAGTTTTCTGACCAGCCAGCTTACTTCGGCGCCAAATGTCGCCAGCGTAAAAACGTCGCTCACCATCAGGTCGGCAAAGCATCTCCCTGGCGTCCCGATCAATCAATAAAAAAGGGCGCCAAAAGCGCCCTTTTAATCTTCAAACCTATAGAGACTAGCTCGCTGGCTCCGCCGCAGCCGGAGCTGCCGCCGAAGCGGCTGGCTTTGTCTGTTGGCTTATCCACGTCTGCCACATCTTCGCGAGCGGAGCGCGGGTTCCCGAAACTTTGGTAAACGCCTCGGTTGCTGCTGCATAATTACCGGCATAGGCTTCGGCTGTACCAATGCCCATATAGCCACGATTCACGTCAGCCCCCGATTTCGACAGACCTGACTTATAAAAAGTCACGGCCTTGCCATAATCCTTATAGCCCAACCAGACATCGGCAAAATTCATCATCACCGAACTGCTCCCGGAACCGCGTACGCCAGATGGATCGGAAGGCAGTGATTTCTTGTCTGCAGCCACTTCGCGGCGGGCCGGTGCGAGCAGCTCTGCAATCAGAGGACTGGTGGAACTGACGATCCCCTTCTGCTGTCCATCTTCCAGAACCGCGACCACTTCACCAAAGAGGTTTTTGCGCTGCGCTTCTTCCGCAAATTCCTTATAGTCGCCAGAAGTCTTGAGCGAACCGGTTGCTTTCATAAACCGCAATACTTCGAGATTTTGTACACTGTCAGCTTGCGATGTACGGCGACTGGCTGCCACTGCATCGCCCCATGAATCACCCGACGGATAAGCGGAAGCCCATCTGGCAGCCCATGTCGAGTAGAGTCCCATATTACCGCTCGCCAACGCGCGGTCACGGGCCAGCCTGTACCAGCTTTCCGGTGGCTTGGTTTCTGACGCATTGGCGTTGTTGATGATTTCATCCCATTTCGCCAGGCCTTCGGTATGCATGTTCCTCTTGAAATAGGTCTCCGCCAGCAGGGGCTCTATGTTATTCTGGCGATAGCCAAGATCATAGGCAACCTGAAACCATTTGGCGGCGTCGGCCCAACGATCAGCGCCATAGGCAAAGTTACCGGCGAAAAAGTTGAACGCAGGCAATTGCTCCGGTCCGGTGCGACCACTTTCCAGCGACGCGATGATGCCTTTTTCCTGCAATCCGGTGTCTTTCAGCGTACCGCCGAGTTGAATGGCCAACTGGCCGGCAACGTAGCGATCATCCGGTCCCAGCGTTTCGGCAAGCAGCGCTTCCACCAGCGGCTTCGCGGTTGCTGGGGCGTCCGAGCCCATGGCCTTTTGAATTTCAGCCACTTTTGGCCGGACTTCTTTGCTAATTTTGATTTCAGATTTTTTTTCTTTTTTCGGTTTGGCCGCTTGCGCGTCCTGCGGCATCGCCGTCAGCGCCAGCGTGCCGGCAGTCGCCAATGCAACGGCCATGGAAAAATGAGATAAAAAACGCATGTATATCCTCCGGATGATGATTATGTGGGAGAAACGAGTTCCCCGGAATATGGTTGCACCACACACTCTTGGCCTTATTACCAAGCTTTCACCTATTTCCTAGAGGGAATCCGCTGAATAGAGGTTGAACAGTGGCAACCGCATCCCTCCCACATCGTATAATGAGGTAAAATCGCGTGCTTGCAATTATTTCTCCCGCCAAATCACTTGATTTTGAGTCCACCATTCCATCGGTTGCGCCAACCGAAAACCGCTTTCCTGCTGAAACCGAAAGACTGGCCAAAGCCATTGGCAATCTGACCGTAAAGAAATTGAAGGAAATCATGCCGGTTTCCGACAATCTGATTGCGCTCAACCGGCGGCGGTACAGCGATTTTTTCGCGCAACCCGAACGGCCTGCGATCTACGCTTATAATGGTGACGTATATACCGGATTCGAGGCGGCCAGCATAGGTGAGGAAGCAATGGCCTTTGCCCAGGATCATCTCCGGATTCTGTCCGGTCTTTACGGTTTGCTCCGCCCGCTGGATCCGATCCGCCCCCACCGTCTGGAGATGGGCACAAAATGGGCACCGCGCTACAACAAGCTGACCGACTTCTGGAAAGACAAGATTGCGGGCGCGCTTGCCGCAGATCTCCGGCAAATTGAGACCGAAACAATCGTCAATCTTGCGAGCAACGAATATTGGGCATCGGTCAAACCCCACGTGGCGAAATTGCCCGCGCGGATCATAGAAGTCGATTTCCGCAAGGATAGTCCCGACGGCCCCAAATTCATCAGCTTTGAAGCCAAACGCGCCCGCGGTATGATGGCGCGTTACATTTGCGAAAACCATCTGACCGATCCCGAAGCACTCAAGGGTTTCGACTATGACGGTTACCGCTATGACGCAGACGGCAGCACCGAGAGCAGCTTGCACTTCGTTCGGACATGACCGGAAAATCCGCGGTGGTGATCGGCGCGTCCGGCGGGATTGGCGCCGCCGTCGCCGATCTACTGGAGACCGGCGGCGAATATGAAGCCGTCGTCCGGCTGTCCCGCTCCGGCGATAGCCCCGTACCGCTAGACGTGACCTCCGAGGGCAGCATCGACGCGGCGGCGAAATGGCTTAGGGATCATCACATCGCCCCTTCGCTGGTTTTTGTTGCGACCGGGCTGCTCCACGACGAGAGGAACGGACCGGAAAAAAGCCTCCGCCAGCTGGACACCGCCTGGCTGATAAAAAATTATCAGGTCAATGCGATCGGCCCGACTCTGATCGCCAAATATTTGCTGCCGCTGATGTTACGAGACGGGACCATAAAATTTGCTGCTCTCTCTGCCCGCGTCGGCAGCATTTCCGACAACCGGCTCGGCGGCTGGTACGGCTACCGTTCGTCCAAGGCGGCACTCAACATGATGATCCGCAACCTGTCGATAGAATGGTCGCGCAAGAACCAACGTTCGATAATCGTTGCTCTGCATCCGGGCACCGTCGACACAGATCTGAGCGCCCCATTTCAAGACAATGTTCCGCCCCAAAAACTGTTCGGTTGCGGTCGCGCCGCCCGCCAGCTTCTGGCTGTTCTTGATGGCCTGGAACCCGCTGACAGCGGAAAGATTTTTGCGTGGGACGGTACGGAAATCAAACCCTGATTTCGGCAGTGCAATATTAATATAAAAATGGCCTGAAAGGCTGGCTTTTACCGGTCCGATCCCCTAGAGGAATCAGCAAGAAAAAACCCATGAAAAAGGCCCGTTTGTGAACGAACAAACCACTCCACCGTCGCCCTCCAGTATCGAACCGGTAGACATCGTCGATGAGATGAAAACCAGTTATATGGACTATGCCATGTCGGTCATCGTCAGCCGCGCGCTGCCCGATGTTCGCGATGGCCTCAAACCCGTCCATCGCCGGATTTTATTTGCCTCACAGGAAGGCGGCATGGTTGCCGGTCGGCCCTATCGCAAAAGCGCAAAAATTGTCGGTGACGTGATGGGCAACTATCACCCCCATGGCGACAGCGCGATCTATATGGCGCTGGCCCGGATGACTCAGGACTGGTCGATGCGCGTTCCACTGATCGACGGTCAGGGGAATTTCGGATCGATGGACCCGGATATGCCGGCGTCGATGCGTTATACCGAAGCACGGCTGAACAAGGTTTCCAATTTCCTGCTCAACGATCTCGACAAGGATACAGTCGATTTCATCCCCAACTATGACGGCAGCCGACAGGAGCCGAATGTTCTGCCCGCCCGCTTCCCCAATCTGCTGGTCAACGGCGCTGGCGGTATCGCGGTCGGCATGGCAACCAATATCCCGCCGCATAATCTCGGCGAGGTGATAAACGCCAGCCTAGCCTATATTGAGAATCCCGGGATCACGATCGACGAGCTGATCGAAATCATTCCAGGACCGGATTTCCCGACCGCACCTTTGATCCTGGGCCAATCCGGGGCCCGTGCTGCTTACAAGGACGGACGCGGATCGATCATGATGCGTGCCCGCCACGAGATCGAGGAAGGCCGGGGCGACAAGCGCTCGATTGTTCTGACCTCTATCCCGTTTCAAGTCGGCAAATCCGGGCTGGTTGAAAAAATAGCCGAAGCGGCCAAGGACAAAAGGATTGAGGGTGTCTCCGATATCCGCGACGAGTCCAGCCGCGCTGGCGTGCGTGTGGTGATCGACTTGAAGCGCGATGCAACGGCAGATGTCGTGCTCAACCAGATCTGGCGCTTCACGCCCGCGCAATCGAGCTTCCCGGCCAATATGCTCGCCATTCGTGGCGGTCGGCCAGAAGTTCTCAATTTGCGTGACATCATCGAATCCTTCATCACTTTTCGCGAAGAAGTCATCACCCGGCGGACCAAGTTTGAACTGAACAAGGCCCGGGACCGGGCGCATGTATTGCTCGGACTGGTGGTCGCGGTCACCAATATGGACGAAGTCGTCAGGATTATCCGCGGATCCGCAACCCCGGTCGAAGCACGCGAATCATTGCTTGCTCGTGAGTGGCCGATTGCCGAGATTGCGGGCTATATCAAGCTGGTCGAGGCGACGGAAACCGAGGTCGAGGGCGATGTCTACAAGCTGTCCCAGATACAGGTCAAAGCGATCCTGGATCTGCGCCTGCAAAAGCTGACCGCGCTGGGCCGCGACGAAATTGGCGACGAGCTAAAAGAACTGGCAGCCGCAATCGAGGAATATCTCGAAATATTGGCGGACAGGGTAAAACTCTATGCCGTGATGCGCGAAGAACTGGAGGAAGTGCGCGATCAATTTGCCACGCCGCGACTCTCCGAAATCACCGCTGCCTGGGATGGTCTGGAAGACGAAGACCTGATGGAACGGTCCGAAATGGTCGTGACCGTCACCCATGGCGGCTATATCAAGCGGACCCCGCTCGACACGTTCCGGGCCCAGCGCCGCGGCGGCAAGGGCCGCGCCGGCATGGCGACCAAGGATGAGGATGCCGTCACCGAATTGTTCGTAACCTCGACCCATACGCCGGTTCTGTTCTTCTCGAACCATGGCAAGGTCTACCGCCTCAAGGTCTGGAAACTGCCGGAAGGCGGTCCGCAGACCAAGGGACGTCCGATGATCAACCTCTTGCCACTTGCGGACGGGGAAGTCATTTCCACCGTATTGCCGTTGCCGGAAGACGAAGCCGAATGGGCTGATCTTCACGTCATGTTCGCCACCGCAAAGGGCAATGTGCGGCGGAACAGTATGGACAGCTTCACCAATGTGCCGTCCAACGGTAAATTCGCGATGAAATTTGATGAAGGCAGCGACGATCGCCTGATCGGCGTGGAGTTGCTGACCGACAATGACGACGTCCTGCTCGCAACCAAAAACGGCAAGGCCATTCGCTTCGCCGGTGACGCCGTGCGGTCCTTTCAGAGCCGGACCTCTACCGGTGTTCGGGGTATTGCACTGAAAGGCGATGACGAAGTCATCTCACTGTCGGTTCTGCGTGGTTTTGATGCATCGACCGAGGAACGTGACCAGTATCTCAAGGCCGCGGCATGGAAAGACAATGAGAATAAGCCGGAACTGTCCGCAGAACGCATGGCGGAATTCTCTGAAAATGAGGATTTCATCCTTACCGTCTGCGCCAACGGCTATGGCAAGCGTTCGAGCGCCTATGAATATCGCCAGTCGGGCCGGGGTGGTCAGGGCATTCTCAATATCGACAATATCCAGCGCAATGGCACGGTCGTTGCCAGTTTCCGCGCGTCTGACGATGAGCAGGTCATGCTGGTCACCGACCAGGCCAAGCTGATCCGCATGAAAGTCGCGGACATGCGGGTGATCGGGCGGAATAGCTCGGGCGTGAAATTATTCGACGTTGCGAAGGGCGAACATGTCGTCGGCGCGGCCAAGATTGACGAGGAAGAAGAGCCGGAAAACGAAGCAGAAGAAGCCGTGGTCGAGGAAATGGTCGATCAGGGCGTCTCGGACGGAGATGTCACGACGCCGGAAGATGACACACCGGAAGATACAGAAGAATGATCCAATACCGTTCGTCCTGAGCTTGTCGAAGGACGTCTTGCGAAAACAGGCCTCTCACTAGAAAGAGGTGTTGCGAAAGCCTCAGCACGAACGGAAAAATATCGAGGGGAAAGCCAATGAAGGTCACAGCATCCAACCAGGCATGCGGGGCCGAAGTGACGGGCGTCGACCTGACGCAACCGCTTTCCGCTGACATGGTCGCCGCAATTCGTTCTGCATGGCTCGAACATCATATTTTGTCCTTCCCGGATCAGACCATGGATGACGACGATCTCGAACGATTCACGCGCTATTTCGGCGATTTCGGACATGATCCATTTTTCGATCCGATCGAGGGCCGCCAGCATATCGCCGCGATCCGCCGCGATGCCGACGAGAAAAGCCCGCTATTCGCCGAAAACTGGCACAGCGACTGGAGCTTTCAAGCGCAGCCACCAGCGGGAACCTGCCTTCTGGGAATCACGATCCCGCCGGTCGGCGGCGATACATTGTTCGCCAATCAACATGCCGCGCTCGACGCCATGCCATCCGAAATGCGCGCGCAATATGACGGTCTGACCGCGATCCACAGCGCCCAAATGGCCTACGCGCCTGACGGTGCCTATGGTGAAAAGGACGAGGGGCGCAGCATGGCCATCCGACCCGACGAATCCGCGCGCGCAACCCAGACCCACATGTTGATCCGCGAACATCCAGAGACCGGACGGCCGGGACTGTTCAGTTGTCTCGGTTATATTATCGGCTTTGAGGGCATGGAACAGCAAGACGCCCTGCCCTTGCTCCAGCAATTATACGCCTGGCAAAGCCGAGACGAATTTGTCTATCGTCACCAATGGCAGGAAAATATGCTGATCATGTGGGACAATCGCTCGCTGCTGCATTGCGCGACCGGTGGCTATGACGGCCATGACCGGTTGTTGCACCGGACCACGATTGCGGCCTATCAGGCGTGAACCGGATCAGCGCTGTCCGCGGCCATCTCATGGCGTAACGTCCTGACAATCCCCGTAGCAATCATGAACTGGCCGAAATAATATAAGGGCCAGACCAGAAGATCGGGAATGATACTGGTTTCCAATGGTCCCATGCGGGCAAATATCAGCAAGTCGGAAACCAGAAACAACACCGCCCCCATACCAACCTGATAGCGTGAAAAGCGGCTCGTCCAGGCCATCGCCGCCATTGCCGCGACCGACAGGCAATAGACTCCAATACCCGCAGCGGCAGCCCGGTCCGATGGCAAGATCCATGCGATCAGCACGGACAGCGGCACCAATATGATCGCAAAGACTTTCTGGCTGAACCCCAGTTGGTGGCGGCGGAAGCGGGAATAGAAGGCAATCGCCAGCAAATGGCCGGCCATAAACGCTGCCGCTCCCAATATCAGGTCATATTCCAGAGCCATGTCGCCAATCGCGCCAAGCGCCATGATCCCGCCGACAATCTTGCCGTCCAGACGATGCAGGCGAACCAGCGCATAAATCGCGAGAAATCCGACGCCCGCTCCTTTCCAGGCCATCAGGTACAAGCCCGGAATATTGCTATCCTTAACAAAGAAATAGCTGATGCCGAACAACAGGCTGAGCAACAGAAACGGTCTGGATTCGGCAAATGCGTGTTTCATCGGAATGTCATGGTCCCCTCTCTTGTAAATCGCCTCTATCACGCAACAAGCGTGACTGCCAGATTGACTTTGCAGTCTTACCACAACACTAAGGCGCCCATGACAGATGTACATATTATCGGTGGCGGGCTCGCCGGGTCGGAAGCAGCATGGCAACTCGCGGAACAGGGTGTAAAAGTCCGCCTTTCCGAGATGCGGGGTAGCGGCGAGATGACGCCCGCGCATCAGACCGATGGCCTTGCCGAACTGGTCTGCTCGAACAGCTTCCGCTCGGACGATGCCGAAAAAAATGCCGTCGGACTTTTGCATCAGGAGATGCGCGACCTCAATTCCATCATCATCGGGGAAGGCGACAAGCACCGCCTGCCGGCCGGATCAGCACTGGCTGTCGACCGCGATCATTTCTCCGAAGGCGTAACCAAACGGCTGAGCGAGCATCCCAATATCGAGATTGTCCGCGAGCGGATCGATCAACTGCCCGAAAGCGGTCTGACGATTGTTGCCACCGGCCCCCTCACCGCGATGACGCTCGCGGAAAGTATCGGCGCCGCCACCGGCGAGGATTCGCTGGCCTTCTTCGATGCCATTGCCCCGATCGTCTATAAAGACAGTATCAATATGGACATCGCCTGGATGCAGTCGCGCTGGGACAAGGTCGGGCCGGAAGGCGATGGCAAGGACTATATCAACTGTCCGATGGATGAGGAGCAGTATAAGACCTTCATCCAGGGCCTGCTCGAGGGCGAAAAGACCGACTTCAAACAATGGGAAAAAGACACGCCCTATTTCGAAGGCTGCATGCCGATCGAAGTCATGGCTTCGCGCGGGCCCGAGACACTGCGCTTTGGACCGATGAAGCCCGTGGGTCTGACCAACAGTCACACCGGTGGCAAGGCATATGCCGTCGTCCAGCTCCGTCAGGACAACGCGCTTGGCACACTCTGGAATATGGTCGGCTTCCAGACCAAGCTGAAATACGGCGCGCAGGTCGAATTGCTCAAGACCATTCCCGGCCTTGAAAATGCCGAATTCGCCCGGATGGGCGGCCTCCACCGCAATACATTTATCAACGCGCCGAAATTGCTCGACAAGGAGCTGCGGCTCAAGAAAGCACCGCATATCCGTTTCGCCGGACAAATCACCGGCTGTGAAGGCTATGTCGAAAGCTCGGCGGTCGGCTTGATGGTCGGCCGAATGGTCGCAGCGGAAATCCGCGGCGAGCCGTTCACCCTGCCCCCGCAGACCACCGCGTTCGGCGCGCTGCTGTCGCATATCACCGGCGGTGCCGATGCCCGCGACTATCAGCCGATGAACGTCAACTTCGGTCTCTTTCCTCCGTTCGAACAGCGCGTGAAGAAGAAGGAACGCAAGGAAGCCTATACCGCGCGAGCCCGCGAAGACTTTGCCTTGTGGTTGCAGCCGCTGTCATCAAAAGGTCTGCAGCTCGCCTAGCATTTGCACTTGGGCGCCGAGCGCTTGGGGCGCGTGCTTCTGAATTCGGTTCGGGTCAGCTGACTGTTACCATCCCGGTCCGCGCCAGCGAACCGGTCACTGGTCGCGACGGCCCACTCCTCGAAGGTCAAAAGATTATTGCCGTCCTTGTCGAGCTTGCGGAAAGCATCGGTGCGGCTGCTTAACATCTCGAGACGGGTGATAATCTCATCGCCATTGCGGTCATAACGATTGAACCGCATTTCCTCGCGAGAAGGCTTGTAAGCTTTTGGCGGTGCCGGACCGATCATTTCCGCGTCCAGATCGGCCTCGGGCAAAATTTCGGGATCAACCGGTTCCGGTGGCGGCGGCGCAGCGGGCAGCGGAATATCCTGTCCTTCCGCACCGATCCAGAGGAACAGGCCTGCGGTCAACATCAGCATCATCCCGGCGGCACCGGCGGCAAATTTCTTCATAAGCAGATCCCGTGGATCAGCGGCTCGATCTAGCGACCAGCGATACCGTGCCAGATAATCCGCGCGGCGCTGGCCGGATTATATAGATCGGGAGCCAGTTGCCCCTTCCTAACATCACGCATCACCAGTTGGCAGAGGATTGAAAGCGGTCGTCCGCTTCTGTCAAAACCTGTACGCTGCCGTGATTGCAATATCCGCCTGCTGCGGTCGAAGGCGGAAGCCCGCATATTTGCGTCCGAGCAATGACGGGCAAAATCCCACAAGGCCCATGCCCTGGCTGTTTGAGCCTGACCTTCCGTCAAACTCTCTGTGCCCGGCAAGGCAAAATCGAAAAACCCGCAACCACGCGCACGGGCATAATTTTCAAACTGACGGTCGTCCCAGGGAAAATCATCAAGCATGAACTCCCATCCTTCGAGCAAGGCACACAGCGGCGCGAGATTTTCTCCATTGGCTTCCAGCAGATTGATTTGTTCGACCAGCGGTTCACCGACCGGTCGTTCAGCGGCAGGCTTGGTTAAAATATCCCGCCACCAGGTTAACCGCATCTGTCCTATCAATGTTTCCGATGTCGAACGGATAATCTCTGCGAATCGCGCATCGAGCGCAAATGCCAGCGCATAGCGGTCACGATCAGCCGATTTTGCATAGGCAATAATCAGCCGCTGTAGTGGTTCCAACTCTTGCAACGCATCACTCATGGCGCTGCGGTCGCGAGTTTTCTGCCAGAAATCAAGGTAAACTTCACCTTAACCAGCCCTGTTGCGCCGCCGCTAACCCTTTTTCCCGTAATTGGCATATTCAAATTGGATTATTTCAGGGGGCCGGAGCAAATGCTTGGCAAAAAGGACAAGAGTTCAACACGGGCTATTTTAAAGGCCTTACGGTCGAACACGGCCGGTAATGTCTATGCCATGGCAGCCGCCGCATTATTTCCGATCGCCGGTATCATTGGCGGCGGCGTTGATATTGGTCGCGCCTATATGGCGCAGGCCCGCCTGCAACAGGCCTGTGATGCCGGCGCGCTAGCCGGTCGTCGCGCGATGTCCGGGGCTACAATGTCGTCTGCCGATGCCGCGGAAGCACGAAAATTCTTTGATTTCAACTTTCCCGAGGGATCATTTGATACCGACCCCTTTGTCGCAACCAGCGATGGTGCCAACCCACGATTTGTTGATGGCCCCGGTGATAAAACCGTGAACGGTTATGCCGAAACCACATTGAACACCTCGATCATGAAAATTTTTGGTTTCAAGAAGATGAAGCTGAAGGTGGATTGTTCAAGCCGTCTGGACATCGGCAACGTCGATGTGATGATGGTGCTTGACGTTACCGGTTCGATGAATTGGAAACCCAATGGCTCTAGCACCAGCAATGAATCACTGAAGAAGATAACCGGTCTGAAGGACGCGGTTGAGGATTTCTACAATATTCTGGGGAGCGGCGGTGGCGCACAGGGTAGCCAGATCCGCTATGGTTTCATGCCGTATAACGCGATGATCAACGTCGGCGAAACTTTGTATGACGCAGATCCCTCCTGGCTGGTTGGTGGCGTCGGCACTGCTGAAGAAGACGAGTGGAATTATCAGACCCGGCGCGCTCATTGGAAAGTTCCTGGTACAGGACTGCGAACCACCTACGAACAGATCAACGTCGCTGGAGCCAGCGGCAATGACCGTGATGCCTGCGAATTCAAGTTCGGGCAAAACAAATCCACGCCTCCTGTATGGAGTCCGGGCGACAGTGGATACGGGTCCGGTACACCGCTCACGCAGAACGGCTATTATTATGAATTCAGCTATTACAGCTACAAGCGGAAAAGCTCGAACAACAAGGTGTGCAAGCGCAAGGTCGAACGATATGATACGCCCCCGATAAAAACGACCACCTGGCAACCGGGTGCTCAGTTCGACTTCTGGGAATATGACGAACTTGACCATGATGTATCGGCCTATGTCGCATCAATAAAATCGAGCAATCCAAAGGCACTGCGTCCAACCCTCTACAACAATCCTTCGGATAACACCGACGGTCCAACCGATCGCTGGGATGGCTGTATCGAGGAACGTGACAGTTATGCGGATATCACCGCTACCACCAATGCCATTCCCGCCAACGCCTATGATCTGGATATCGACCTGATTCCGGAGAGCAAGGCCACCCGCTGGCGGCCGTACTGGAGTGGCGTGGAATATCTGCGCAACGGCAATTCGGCGAACGATTCGTCATGCCCGGCACCGGGAAGACGGCTTGCCGAATATGCCAGCTATGATTCCGATCCCGGTCTCAATTCCGATGGCAACACGATCTACTCGGGCAGCCTGAAGAGCTACATCAATGCACTCAGCCCCAATGGCAACACCAACCATACTATCGGTATGATCTGGGGCGCGCGGTTCCTGTCGGCGAGCGGCCTGTTTGCGACGGAAAATTCCAAGTCCAAAAACGGATTCAATATCTCTCGTCATCTCATCTTCATGACGGACGGCGATTTGAACGTCTTTCCCAATAGATATAACGTCTATGGCTATAACGAGCTGGATGGACGCCTCGCTCCGGAAAACACCAACCAGTCGAACTATGAGAAAATTCAGGCGCAACGCTTTCAGTTGATGTGCCAGGCGGTGAAAGCACAAGGTGTGACGATCTGGGTTGTCCAGTTTACCAACAGCAGCACCATTCAGACGCATCTCAAAAATTGCGCGACCAGTGAAAGTCATGCTGCCGCTGCAACCAGTAACGCCGCACTGCAGGACGCGTTCGGCGATATCGCGAAAACCATTGGCGGACTGAGGTTGTCGAAATGACCAGATTGAAGATGAAAAAAATTCCTGTTCTGGTCAATGAAAGTGGCGCGACCTTGGTCGAGTTTGGCTTGGTGGCGGGACCGTTCATCCTGATGCTGCTCGGCATTATGGACCTTGGCTATCGCGGCTATGTCGATACCGTATCCAAGTCCGTTCTCCACCAGGTGGCTCGCGATGCTTCGACCGGCGAAATGACCGTGGCCGAGATCAAGCAACAGGTAAATGATGGCCTGGATGATCTGGTCCTCGACGACGCTGTTATTGCCGTGACCACCCAGAGCTATTTCGATTTTACCAATATCGGAAAACCGGAAAAGCTGACCACCGACAATAATGGCAATGGCGAAGTCGATCCCGGGGACTGCTTTATCGACAATAACGGCAATGGTGTGTTCGATACCGATTATGGCATCGAAGGTACTGGCGGCCCCGACGATATTGTGAGCTATAATATCGAAATTAAATCGCCGCGCCTGTTCCCGCTGGCATCGATGATCGGGCTGGATGAAGAAATGGTAATATCAAACAGCACAGCGGTACGGAATCAACCTTTTGGTGCACAAGTCGATCTCGTCGAAACCTGCATATCAACACTGGATTAGAGGGAGGCGGATTGAACATGGAAAATATACTGAAAAACAATGCCACCCAGATGGTCGAGCGGTTCAAGAATTTGCCGATCGTCGAAGATACAAGTGGTCTTGCGCTGCTCGAATTTGCCTTCACCGCACCGGTCATGCTTCTGATCGGCATGGCTGGCATGGAGACCGCAAATCTTGCCATCGCCCATCTTCAGGTCAGCCAGATTGCAATGCTGGTCGCCGATAACGCTTCGCGCGCACGGGAATCCATCGACGAAGCCGATATTCGCGAAATATTCACCGGCGCAGATCTCACCGGCGACGCAATCGATTTCTCTCCCAATGCCCGCATCATATTGTCCAATCTGGAAAGCAACGGTCGCAGCGGTTCCTCCAAAGGGCAATGGATCCGGTGGCAGCGCTGTTATGGCGGCAACACCAGTTTTTCTTCCTCCTACGGGGCCGAAGGTGACGGAAGATATGACTCCAGCCTGGCCGCCGGAATCGGACCAACCGGGAAGAAAATATCGGCAACGGGTTCAACCGCGATCAATTTCGCAGAAGTCGCATATGATTATAAACCGCTGATATCCGACCGGTTTTTCGGCAATACCATCATCCGCTATGAAAGTGCCTTCGTGGCACGTGAACGTGACGACCACGCGATGAAAAATGCCAGTTCGATTCCCAACAACCAATTGTGGAAATGCAATGTCTACGCAACGATAGACAATCCACCAAGCTAGGACGCCCGAACAGACAAATGTCCCGCGCCGGCTCCCGGGCCATCGCCAAGTCTATCGATAGCAGACCTTTTTCGCTGCCGCGATGATCCGTGCGCTGTCGATCAGGGCCGCTTTTTCCAGATTGGCCGCATAAGGTAGTGGCACATCTTCGTTGGTCACCCGCATCACCGGGGCATCGAGATCATCGAATCCCTGTTCCATGCACAATGCGACAATTTCGCTCGCAATCGAACAGGTCGGCCACCCTTCCTCGGCCACAACCATCCGGTTGGTTTTGGCAAGGCTCTTGAGCACCGTTTCTTTGTCCAGCGGTCGCAATGTGCGCAGATCGATAACCTCCGCTTCTATGCCTTCGCCGGCCAGACTGTCTGCTGCCTCGAGCGCAAGACCGACACCGATGGAATAGCTGACGATCGTCACATCGCTGCCTTCGCGCATGATCCGTGCCTTGCCGATTGGAAGCGTGTAATCATCAATCTCCGGCACTTCGAAAGACCGCCCGTAGAGCAGCTCGTTTTCCAGAAACACGACCGGATCGGGGGTCTGAATTGCCGCTTTCAACAGACCTTTGGCATCGGCTGCATCATAAGGGGCGATCACGACCAGACCCGGCACAGCGGAATACCAGGGACCGTAATTCTGACTGTGTTGCGCGCCCACCCGGGATGCCGCACCATTGGGGCCACGGAATACAATCGGGCAGCGCATCTGGCCACCGGACATATAATTGGTCTTGGCTGCCGAGTTGATGATCTGGTCAATCGCCTGCATGGCAAAGTTGAAGGTCATGAATTCGACTATCGGCTTCAATCCCCCCATCGCCGCACCGGCACCAATGCCGGCAAAACCATGTTCGGTAATCGGGGTATCGATCACCCGCTTCGGACCAAATTCTTCGAGCAGGCCCTGTGTCACTTTATAGGCGCCCTGATATTCGGCAACTTCTTCACCCATGACAAAGACCGTCTCGTCCTTGCGCATTTCCTCTGCCATCGCGTCGCGCAAGGCTTCTCGAACAGTGACCGAGACGAGATTGGTACCGGCAGGCACGGACGGATCATCTGCTCTCGAGACCGGGGCTGGCGGTGCAACATCCGCGATTTCCGGTTTCACTTCTTCCACGGCTTCATCCTTTGCGTCCGGCTTCGATGCACTGGCGGGTTTTTCTTCAGCCGCCGGACCGGTCTCTTCGTCTTCCCCGGCCATTTCAGCAATCACCGCACCGACCGGAACTTCATCGGTTCCGGCTGCGACCAGAATTTTCGTGATCACGCCTTCATCGACCGCTTCGAATTCCATCGTCGCCTTGTCGGTTTCAATTTCCGCCAATATGTCGCCGGAACTGACTTCGTCGCCTTCCTTGACGAACCATTTGGCCAATGTACCTTCTTCCATGGTTGGAGAAAGAGCGGGCATTTTGAGTTGGATCGCCATCAATATTGCTCCACCAGCACGTCAGTATAGAGTTCGGACATCGCCGGTTCCGGAGATTCCTCTGCGAAATCTGCAGCCTCCATCACCGTCTTGCGAACCTTTTTGTCCATCGCTTTCAAATCCTCTTCCTTCACACCCTGTTTGATCAGGGCCGCTTTCAAACGTTCGATCGGATCGGATTTCTCGCGCACATCCTGTACTTCGTCACGGCTGCGATATTTTGCAGGATCGGACATTGAATGGCCGCGATAGCGATAGGTTTTCAGTTCCATCAGAACCGGACCGCCGCCGCCACGCACGTCCTTCAAAACTTCTTCCACCGCACCACGAACAGCAAGAACATCCATGCCGTCGACTTGCACGCCGGGAATGCGAAAGCTTTCGCCGCGCCGGTAAAGCTGGTCTTCGGCGGAAGAGCGGTTGACACTGGTGCCCATCGCATATTGGTTGTTCTCGATCACAAAGATCACCGGCAACTGCCAGAGTTCCGCCATGTTGAAACTTTCGTAAACCTGTCCCTGGTTGGACGCCCCGTCGCCAAAATAGGCCAGACAGACGCCGCCATCTTCTTTATATTTATGGGCGAAGGCCAGACCGGTGCCGAGCGAGACCTGCGCTCCCACGATACCATGACCGCCATAAAAGCCATGCTCGACCGAGAACATGTGCATGGAACCGCCCTTGCCTTTGGAAATGCCCGAAGCACGGCCAGTGAGTTCTGCCATCACGATCTTGGGGTCGATCCCGCAGGCCAGCATATGGCCATGATCACGGTAACCGGTGATGACACTGTCCTTGCCCGGATTGATCGCCGATTGCAGGCCGGTCACAACCGCTTCCTGACCGATATAGAGATGACAGAATCCGCCGATCAGGCCAAGTCCATAGAGCTGCCCCGCTTTTTCCTCAAAGCGCCGGATGAGCAGCATTTGCTCGTAGAAATCCAGCATCTCTGCCTTGGTTGCACTATAGATGGGTGCCTTCAACCCGCCCGTTGCATGAACGACAGGCTTGGCCTTGGCTGGCGGCCGCTTGGCCGCTGTAGGTTTTTTGATTGGGGTGGTTTTCCGGGGAGATTTTGCCACGCGAGCGGGTCCTTTTTTTTTACGAACAAACAGCATAGCCAAAACTTTTGCGTTACCCAAGTATTTAGACTCAGTGACCGGTTAAATAAATGAGATGGCGGAAGGAAACAGCGGATCGCTATTTCAGTGGCACGATGATTTCATCGGGATGCACAACATTTACCTTTTTGCGCAGCAGTTCACCGATCAAATCAGGATCAGCACCGCGGGGGTCAAGCAACTGAACGCGGTTTGCCAAAGCAGCCCGCTCCGCTTCCAATTTGGCCAGTTCGGCTCCGCGCGTTTCCAGCTTTGCCTGATATTCCCCCCAAGCCAGAACGCCGGTTGGTCCAAGCACGGCATAGCCGGCGATCGCAAGCAGAGTCATCAGCGCGAATCCGGGCCCGAGAGCCGCTTTTATCAAATCCGTGATTTTTTCGCGTTGTGCCATAGACCAACCTTGAATCAGAAAAGTGATTCGCTGGCAAGAGGGTTAATCTTTATTTCGATCAAAGGACGCCAAGCTGCCTCCTGTGAACGAGGAAACAGCGATCAACTGAAAATGGAACGCCCTGCGTAGCGCGCAACATTTCCCAATTCTTCCTCGATCCGGATCAACTGGTTATATTTGGCGAGCCGATCCGACCGTGCCAGACTTCCCGTCTTGATCTGACCGCAATTTGTCGCAACCGCGAGATCGGCAATCGTCGAATCTTCGGTCTCTCCGGATCGGTGCGACATGACCGCGGTATAAGACGCATTTTGTGCCATCCGAACGGCCGCCAGTGTTTCCGACAAGGTTCCGATCTGGTTGACCTTGACCAGCAGTGAATTGGCCAGTCCGTCGTTGATGCCCATCGACAGACGCTCTGGATTGGTCACGAACAAATCGTCGCCGACCAGTTGCACCGTATCACCAACCGCATCGGTGATCAGTTTCCAGCCTTCAAAATCATCTTCCGACATGCCGTCTTCGATCGATTTGATCGGATAGTCCTTGCAAAGATCTGCCAGATAATCAGACATTTCAGATGGGCTGAGCACTTTGCCTTCGCCCGAGATATGATATTTGCCATCCCGGAAAAATTCGGTGGCGGCGCAATCAAGAGCAAGTACCACTTCGTCACCGATCTTGAACCCGGCCTTTTCGACCGACGCCATGATGAAATCGAGCGCTTCGCGGGTTGACCCAAGATTTGGCGCAAAACCGCCTTCGTCGCCCACAGCTGTTGCCAGCCCTTTTTCCGACAGGCCTTTTTTCAATGTGTGAAATATTTCCGAACCCCAGCGGACCGCTTCTGCAAGGCTGTCCGCACCCACAGGCATGACCATGAATTCCTGAAAATCGATCGGGTTGTCGGCATGCTCGCCGCCGTTGATGATGTTCATCATCGGTACCGGCAGGACATGGGCCGAAACACCGCCGACATAGCGGTAGAGCGGCAGACCGCGCGCATCGGCGGCAGCTTTTGCCGCGGCTAGGCTGACGCCCAATATCGCGTTGGCACCCAGTCTTGCCTTGTTCGGCGTGCCATCAAGGGCGATCATCGCGGCATCGAGTTCTTCCTGATCCTCGGCATCGAAATCGGTCAGCGCGTCCTTTATCTCGCCGTTGACCGCGTCAATCGCCTTGAGGACACCTTTGCCCAAATATTTACTCTTGTCGCCGTCGCGCAATTCGACCGCTTCATAGGCACCGGTAGACGCACCGGACGGAACCGCAGCACGACCGAAGCTGCCATCCTCGAGCAGGATATCAACCTCCACCGTGGGGTTGCCACGACTGTCCAGAATCTGGCGGGCATGAAGGTCGATTATTGCGGTCATGAATATGGCTCCGAATGAAGAAAAACTATAGCGTCGACCTTATCGTGATGGGCATCTTCTTGCAATCCATTACGCCCCATTTATCGTAGGCTTGCCCCTTGATTCATAAGCAAATGATACCATTTCGATAGTAAGGGAACCGCAAATGGAACGCTTTCTGTTTGCGGAGCGTTGGCAAGGGACAATTCAGGAAGGAATATTGATCATGGTAGAATCCACGAAACCGGCCACAAAGCCGACGACAAAAACGACGGCCAAAAAGCCCGCCGCAAAGAAGACCACAACCAGAAAAGCTGCTGCCAAAAAAGACACATCGGAAAAGCGCACCCCAAAAGCGCAAAAGGCTGCTCCCCTGAAAGCCGGAGCCACCAAGGCGGCATCGACTACCAAAGAAACAACCGGTGATTTCAAGGAACGCGCCGTGAGCAAAGCCAAATCGGCTGCGACTCAGGGCAAGGAGCGGACCGGTAACGCAATCGAGAATCTCAGCAAGATCATCGAGGACAGCGCCAAAACCATCGACAATAATGTCGGCGAAAAATACGGCAATTATGCCCGTTCCGCCGCCGATGCCGTTTCCTCCTTCGCCGAAAAACTGAACGGCAAGGAAATTGACGAAATGGTCGAAGACGCACGCGGATTTGTACGGAAAAGTCCAGCCGTCGCCATTGGCGCTGCAGCCGTCGTCGGTTTTCTGGTATCCCGTCTGGTCAAATCAGGGATGGATGATAGCGACGCATGAGTGTAGCATGATGTCACCATATCAGCGGGTGACGGATGTTGCAGAACAAGGATATTCCGATTTTGGATGACGAGCAATTTTCCGAAGAGACCGAAGCCACCGTCGCAGACGAATCAGAGGCCCGGTCTCTCGCCTCACAACTGACCGGCCTGATCGAGGATGTTCGGATTTTGGCCCATGCCGAAGTCGAATATTATCGGACCAAACTGTCGGTCAATATGGCGGCGACCAAGCGCGTAGTAACGTTGTTCGGGGGCGCGGTCGTGATCGGCACGACCGCGATCATTGCCCTCATTCTGGGGATATTGCTGGTGCTGTCTGAGCATTTGGGTCCCTTGGCCGCTACCGCTATCGTGGTCGGCACCGCCTTGCTGATTGCTAGCATCATGATGAGCATGGCGATAAAACAGGCAAAGAAACTGCCGCTGGATGAAAATGATTCGTGAGTAAGGATGATGCCAAATAATAATGACGATATATTCAGCCTGCGTGCCCTGTCGATCGACCGGGATCAGGCACGGGAAAATTTGAAACAGGATACGGCGGCAACCAGAGAGCGGCTGAAACCGTCCAACCTGATTGCCGAAGCAAAAGGCAAAGCGGCGCAGCGGGTCCGCAAGGCAGGAGAAAGCGCGATCAATGGAGTCAGGGCCCACCCGGGAATCACCGCCACCGTTGCCGCCACCGCGACGCTGATCGCCATGCGCAGACCAATCGCCAGAATGATGGCCAGACAGAAGAGAAACGAGCCGGATCAAATCGAGGAATAGAAAATGAGCAAATTGACCGACAATATCGACAAAGCCCGTGCAGCATCCCGGGAACGGTTTGAAACGGCAAAGGAAATTGCCAGCGAAGGCACGACCGTCGCGCGCGAGAAAATGTCCGAAAGCAAGGCGCGCGCCGCTGCCCTGCTGGGCGAAGGCCGTGAAAAAGCAGAAGCGAGCGTCGCCGCGACGAGGGATGTCGCGAAAAAAGCCGTCGAAAAATCCGAAGAAACCATTTCCAATAGCCCGCTGGCCATTGTCGCCGGTGGTGCCGCTCTGGGTATTCTCATTGGCGCATTGCTGCCCAAGAGTCAGGCCGAGGGCAAATATGTCGGTGCCGCCGGACGCAAGATCAACGAAACCGCAAAAACCGCCTACCAGGCTGCCAAGGAAGCAAGCCGCGACCAGATCTCGGAAATGGGTCTGAACAATGACAATATGCGCGCGCAGTTCAAAGATCTGTTTGGCAAAGCCATAGAGGCTGCTAAGACCGCCATGGCCGCAGCACAGGATGCGGTAAAAGATGATAATCAGGGCAAAAAATGAGCGAAGAACGCAGCAGAATGCATTTGGTAATGGGCGGACGGGTCAAGGATCCACGCGGGCTGGAATTTGAAAATCTCGACAAGATCGATCTTGTCGGTGTCTATCCCAACTATGAAGAGGCAGAAGAGGTCTGGCGCTCAAAGGCCCAGCAGACCGTCGACGACGCCGAAATGAAATATGTCGTGGTGCATTTGCACAAGCTGCTCGAACCGGATTTCCCCTGGGACGCCCCGAAGGAAGACTAGACGCCGAAGGAAGATTAGGCGCTGCGAAAACGCCATTCAAGCAGCGGCCTGGTCAGCACCAGCCCGGCAACAAACCCGCCGATATGCGCAAAAATCGCAATTCCTTGCAGGTTCCCGCTCGTCGCCAGTCCGATCATCAACTGAATGCCGACCCATGCGAGCGTCAGCCAGACGATGCGGACGACATGGCCCGGAATCGGGCCGACCGGATCGACCCTGTTGCGCGCGAATAACAACGCATAGGCTCCCAATATCGCCGAAATAGCACCGCTCGCACCGATCATCGGGATGGCGGAATCACTTTCCACGACATATTGCGCAAAAGCCGCCGCATAAGCGCCGACGACATAGAGAATGGCCATCAACTGCGGACCGAGTACCTGTTCGACATAGCGACCGCAGAATAGCAGCATCAGCATGTTGAAACTTATGTGCAGAAGGCCGCTGTGCAGAAAGGCAGAGGATAGCGGCGTCAGCCAAGCGGGCACGAGCCAACCATATTGCGCGGCATCGATGTCGACGCCGCTCAGCCTGATCGGGAACATCCCGCCGCGCAGTACCGCGTCCTGCTGCCAGCCGAAAATCCAGATCACCAGAAAGATCACGACATTGGCGATGATCAGTCCGTTGGTCAATTTTCCAGCCGGCATGGTCATCGTGTCTAGATGAACTCAATCTTGTCGAGCAGGAAATATTTGTCGCCCGCCGGCACGGTCACTTCGATCTCGTCGCCGACGCTGCGCCCGATCAGGGCCCGGCCAATCGGGGAGTTATAGCTGATCTTGCCAGCCTTGGCATCCGCCTCCGCCTGACCGACCAGCTGATATTTCACCGGCTTGTCATCTTCGTCGAGCAAGGTCAAAGTCGCCCCGAATACCGCCTTGTCGCCGGACAGGGTTTTCGGGTCGATAATCTGTGCGCGAGACAGCTTGTCCTCAAGATCGCTGATCGTCGCCTCGACCTGGCCCTGCCGTTCCTTCGCCGCATGATATTCGGCATTTTCCGAAAGGTCACCATGTGCGCGTGCGGTTTCGATCGCGTCGACGATGATCGGACGCTCCGCTTTCAATGCCTTGAGTTCGGCCTCCATTCTGGCATGGCCTTCGGCGAGCATTGGTACTTTTTCAACAGCCATTGATTGGCCTTTCCTTACTGATACGCTGCCGATTTCTGCCGTGCAGCGTTTAAAACAGTCTTCCGGCGCCCCTCTTTGGAGAAGCGCCCGCAGTGTGACGAAATGTCTGAAAATTAAGTCTGCGAAGCCTTATAATAGGACTGAAGCGCACGAACTTCAAGAGTCTGATCGCGCATCGCCTCAATTGCCTGCATCGCAGCGTTGCTCGCGGTGGCGGTTGTAAAGATCGGAATCTTCCCAACCAGCGCCGCCGCCCGGATCGATTTCGAGTCCTTGAGCGACTGCCAGCCTTCGGTGGTGTTGAAGATCAGGTTGACCTCACCATCCTTGATCCGGTCGACGATATGCGGCCTTCCCTCGATGACCTTGTTGACCTTCTCGACCTGGATGTTTTTCCCGGCGAGATAATCCGCGGTTCCCGAGGTGGCAATCAGACGAAAACCCAGCTTCTCGGCCAGACGCGCTGCCGGTTCGATCACCTTCTTGTCGGTTTCCTTGACCGAGATGAAGATTGTTCCGCTATCCGGCAATATATTGCTGGCACCGAGCTGTGACTTGGCGAACGCAATCGGGAAACCCTGATCGATTCCCATGACTTCGCCGGTGGATTTCATTTCCGGCGACAGGATCGGGTCGACGCCGGGGAACCGATTGAACGGGAAGACCGCCTCTTTGACAGCCGTATAATTGATATGCCGGTTGATCTCCGGCAAATCCTTGAGCTTCTCGCCCGCCATCACCCGCGAGGCGATCTTGGCAATCGGCACGCCAATCGCCTTGGCAACAAAGGGCACTGTCCGGCTGGCGCGCGGATTGACCTCGATCAGATAGATTTGCCCGTTCTTGACCGCGAACTGGATGTTCATCAGTCCGCATACTTTCAGACCAAAAGCCAGCGCCTCTGTCTGCCGTTCCATTTCGGCAATGATCTCGTCACTCAGATTATAAGGCGGGATCGAACAGGCACTGTCGCCGGAATGCACGCCGGCCTCCTCGATATGCTGAAGCAGACCGCAGACAACCACTTCGTCGCCGTCGCAAATCGCATCGACATCGACTTCAATCGCATCGCGCAGATATTGATCGACCAGCACCGGACTGTCGCCCGAGACCTGCACGGCCGTATTGATATAATTTTCCAGCTGCGCCGGTCCGTCGACAATTTCCATCGCCCGGCCACCAAGCACGAAGCTGGGCCGCAGCAGGACCGGATAGCCGATACGCTCGGCGATTTTCACCGCTTCGTCGCGGGTGCGCGCCATACCGTTTTCGGGCTGTTTCAGTTTCAGCTTGTTGACCAGTTCGGCAAAGCGTTCGCGGTCTTCCGCCAGATCAATCGCATCCGGCGAGGTGCCGAGGATCGGAATCCCTGCGTCTTCCAGCGCCTGTGCCAGTTTCAGCGGCGTCTGCCCGCCAAATTGGACAACCACGCCGACCAGTTCGCCCGACTGCTGTTCAACGTGGAGGATTTCCAGCACGTCTTCGGCGGTCAACGGTTCAAAATAGAGCCGGTCGGACGTGTCATAATCGGTCGACACGGTTTCCGGGTTGCAGTTGATCATGATCGTCTCAAACCCGGCGTCCGACAGGGCGAAACAGGCGTGGCAACAGCAATAATCGAATTCAATCCCCTGCCCGATGCGATTCGGTCCGCCGCCCAATATGACGATCTTCTTGCGGTCCGATGGCTGCGCCTCGCATTCCGGCGCGCCAAAAATCGGCGCTTCATAGGTCGAATACATATAGGGCGTCTTGGCCTCAAATTCGGCCGCGCATGTGTCGATGCGCTTATAGACCGGCCGCACGCCAAGCTTGTGACGCAAGGCGCGCACATCGGCTTCGGTTGTTGCCCCCGCCATGGCGGCAAGCGCGTCATGCACCAGCCCGTGACTACCGGCGACTGCACGCCCTGCCCCCCCGGCCACATGGACCGAATCAATCGCCAGCTTGGCCAGCCGCTGATCGGAAAAGCCCATGGATTTCAGCTTGCGCAAAGTCTCCGGGCCATTGGGCAGGCCATTGTCGAGTATGTCCTGCTCGGCGTCAATAATTTCCCGGATACGGGCGAGGAACCAGGGATCAAATCCGGCAATCGCGTGGATTTCCTGATCGGTAAAGCCTTCGCGCATTGCCTGGGCAGCGACAAGAATGCGATCCGGTGTGGCGCGCGCCAGAGCCGCGGCAATATCTTCGCGCGGCGCATCGATCAGCTCCTGCACCCGGTTGAACCCGTCGAGACCGGTTTCCAGGCCGCGCAAAGCTTTCTGCATCGATTCGTGGATATTGCGGCCAATCGCCATGACTTCACCGACCGACTTCATCGCGGTGGAAAGAAGCGGCTCTGCGCCCTTGAATTTTTCAAAGGCAAAGCGCGGGATCTTGGTGACGACATAATCGATCGTCGGTTCGAATGACGCCGGGGTCGCGCCGGTAATGTCATTGTCGATCTCGTCGAGCGTATAGCCAACCGCCAGCTTGGCGGCGACGCTGGCAATCGGAAAGCCGGTTGCCTTGGACGCCAGGGCGGAAGAGCGCGATACCCGCGGGTTCATCTCGATGACCACGAGCCGCCCGGTCTTCGGATTGACTGCGAACTGTACGTTCGAACCACCTGTTTCCACGCCAATTTCGCGCAGCACCGCGATGCTGGCGTTGCGCATGATCTGATATTCCTTGTCGGTCAGGGTCAGCGCCGGGGCAACGGTGATACTGTCGCCGGTGTGCACGCCCATCGGATCGACATTCTCGATCGAGCAGATGATGATGCAATTGTCCGCCTTGTCGCGGACGACCTCCATCTCATATTCTTTCCAGCCGATCAGCGATTCGTCGATCAGCACTTCATTGGTCGGCGACGCGTCCAGCGACGTCCGCACATAATGGATGAATTCTTCGCGGTTATAAGCGACGCCGCCGCCGGTGCCGCCCATGGTGAAGCTAGGCCGCATGATCGCCGGCAGCCCGATTTCCTCCAGGATTTCCATCGCCTGCGCCTCGCTATGCGCCACCGCGCTGCGCGGGCTTTCGAGGCCGATCTTGTCCATCGCTACCTTGAATTTCTCGCGGTCCTCGGCCTTGTCGATCGCCTCGGCATCGGCACCGATCATCTCGACGCCATATTTGTCGAGCACGCCCATCTTGTTGAGTGAGAGCGCCGTGTTCAGCGCCGTTTGCCCGCCCATGGTGGGAAGGATTGCGTCAGGACGCTCCTTCTCAATGATCTTCTCGACAATTTCCGGCGTGATCGGCTCGACATAGGTCGCGTCGGCCATTTCCGGATCGGTCATGATCGTCGCAGGATTCGAGTTGACCAGAATGATCCGGTAGCCCTCTTCCTTCAGCGCCTTGCACGCCTGCGTGCCGGAGTAATCAAACTCGCAGGCCTGGCCGATAATGATCGGGCCAGCGCCAATGATGAGGATGGATTTTATGTCAGTTCTTTTGGGCATTAGTGTTTATTCTCAATTTGGGTTTCCCATCCATCAAAATCGATGGCGGTATGTTCGATAATATTTTCCATTTCGGAAACCATCTCAACAACGGCTTCCTCTGTCGTGGCTTGCTGGCGTTCGCAAATGACGGTCCATTTATCCAGCGAGTAAAACGGCTCTATACTAGCCCACCCTGCCTTCTCCAATGCAGGTCCGATCTCATCCAGTTCCTGCTGGCTGCCATAAAGAAAGACTCGCATGGGTCGTTTGAGCGCAGCAATATCATGCTGTTCTTCCAGCAATTCCAGCACACGCATACTTGCGTTCAGATCAGCCATTGCGGAACCTGCAATCATTGATTACATTGACTGCATTGCAATCAATTGGTGAAAGATCATGGGAAGCGTAACGGTTCGAAAAATTGATGATGCGACCAAGCAGTCGCTCAGAGAGGTTGCTGCCAAACAGGGCCGCTCGATCGAGGCGGAGCTGCGCGCGCTGATTGAACGAACTTATGGTCCCAAGAAGACCGGTTCGTCCGATGACCTTCCCGACAAAAAAGTTGGAGAGAACCGGGCCGAATATCTCATCCGCATTGCGCCGGACTGTGACCCTCTTGATATTCCGTCCAGAGACAGAGGCATTCCGGACCCCGAATTCCCGTGATAATTGTAGATACCAACGTGTGGCGCGAGATATCGCACGCGCAAGGCAATCAGCGGGTGAAAAAATGGTTTGTCGATCAGGAATCTGAATTGCTGCTGTCCTCAATCGTGCTGTCGGAAATGCTCTATGGCGTCTGCAAAATGGATGAGGGCCGAAGGAAGCAGCTGATGCTCGGCTGGTACGAGCGACTGGAAGCGGAGTTTTCTGATCGTATTCTGGATTATGATCGGAAATGCGCTTCTGCCTTTGGAGAATTGGCGAATGAAATCCGCGTCCAAGGACTCGATACCGGCGTGATGGATACGATGATTGCCGCTCAAGCCGTTGCGAACGCAACCGCAATAGCGACCCGGAACGCGAAGGATTTTGCCTTTGCCGATATTGCGGTGATTGATCCGTGGGCCGCATAACGGTCGCCAACACAACCGACATTTGGCCAGCGCCATTAGAAAGAGCAGATTTTATGTATGCTCTTTTTGGCATCACGCCGGATTCTCATCAGAAATCTCTCCATTTTCGTTGCAGGCAAAGCAGCCCCAACCGTCATGGTCGATATCATATTCGCTTTCGATCTCGAGGCATTTGCGGGTCAGCTCGCGGATCGTTTCGCGCCTGGTGTCGAGGTCGATCTGCAGCTCGATCACCCACTCGTCATCCTCGTTGGACACCAGCGCCGAACGAAAGCCCCATTTCGCCGCGTCATTCTTCAGCTTGTTGAGATCGGCAACGGCGCCGACAAATTGCACGTTAATTTCGCGCACAACATGCGACAAATCGCCGCCTGCTGCCATATTTTGCAGGATTTCGTCATCAATCGCCCATTCTTCGGCAAGATGGGCGGGATCAATTGGTCCGCTCATTGATTCAATTCCTTCACGTATTTTCTGGGCATGATCAACTTCCAGCCAGAAAGTGAGCGCCTATGGAACTGCATCGGGAGCAGTTGCAGGACGCATATAGAAAACGCCAACCACCTCATGGCGCCTTTACCTCGTACGCAATATCGCCGACTTTACCCCGTTCACGACGAAAAACTTTATAAATTGGGATATTGGCAAGCCAAGACGCCTGACACGGAACTAGCAACCCATACTTGGAATCCTGATTTCGTTCAAAATCGGTGAAAGTATTTTTTCTTTCATCGTACGGCGGACCAAACATAATTAGGTCTGGTGCCTCAAAGTCGACGATCTTCACCCATCCATTTGTCTCCATAAATTCATATAGTAGACCTAAATCGCCAGTATCGCTTTTCCCGAATACTACAGTTTCAGCTAAGAATTTTTGAGGGTCTGATTTTTCATTTCTAGCATTGAACAGACGTTGCTCCCAGTCCAAAACACAGACCAGAGGATGGTCGCCCCTTTTAGCGTAATCGGTCGGGGTTGCGCTAACGCCAGGACCCAAAGCAAAGAAGGACAGAATAAATATCAGCGGAGAAATCTTCTTCACCCCAATCCCCCGACAAATTTCTCAAACAGATAGAAACTGTCCTGCGGGCCGGGGCTGGCTTCGGGGTGATATTGGACGCCAAAGGCGCGTTTGCCGATGATTTCGATGCCGCAATTGCTGCCGTCGAACAGGCTCTTGTGGGTTTCGCGGACGGTGTCGGGCAGTGTTTCACCATCGACCGCAAAGCCGTGGTTCATGCTGGTGATCTCGACCAGCCCTTCGGTCGCGTCCCAGGTGCCGCCGATCCGCTGCACCGGATGATTGGCGCCGCGATGACCCTGGTGCATCTTGACGGTCCTTGCGCCCGCCGCGAGGGCGAGCATCTGGTGGCCGAGGCAGATGCCGAACAAGGGTATATCCGCTTCCAGCAGCTTCTGGATCACCGGAACCGCATAGACGCCCGTCGCCGCCGGATCGCCGGGGCCATTGGACAGAAACACGCCTGCAGGCTGCAACGCCATGATATCTTCGTAGGAAGTTTCAGCAGGAACTACAGTGACTTTTACGCCAGCCTTCACAAGATTTCTGAAGATATTGCGCTTCGCGCCATAATCAATCGCCACCACATGCGGCCGCGACGAAGATGCTTCCAATTCTTCCAATGGCGCATAGCCATGACCCAGCCGCCACAGGCCACCCTTGTCCCAAAGATGGGTCTGGTGCCCGGTCACTTCCTTGGCCAGATCCATGCCTTCCAGCCCCGCCCAGGCCCGCGCCTTGGCGAGCAGATCATCGATATCGAACTGGCCCTCAGGGTGATGGGCAATAACCGCATTGGGTGCTCCCGCTTCGCGGATCCGCCGGGTCAAAGCCCTTGTATCGACACCGGAAATTCCGATCCGGCCGTTTTCCGCCATCCACTGGTCAAACGGCTTCTGGTCGCGGAAATTGGATGGTGCGGTAATATCCTCTCGGACAATGCAGCCCAGAGCATGCGGATTGTCCGCCTCGGCATCATCTTCGTTGGTGCCGACATTGCCGATATGGGGAAAGGTGAAGGTGACGATCTGCCCGGCATAGCTCGGGTCGGTCATCACTTCCTGATAGCCGGTCATCGCGGTGTTGAAGCAGACTTCGCCGACCGCAGAGCCGGTCGCGCCGAAGCCTTTGCCCCAGACCACCTTGCCATCGGCCAATACCAATATCCCTGTTGCACCCTCGGGAGCGGCGGGATTATGGGCATGGGTCATGGGCTGTTCCTTCAGGTCGGTCTTAGGCGCAAAATTTCATGGGGCCTAGAGGCAGATTTCTGCCGCCACAATCTATGAAAAATATTATCTTCCCGCTATAGTGGTCGCTTATTCCAAAAATATGAGGACCGCCATGATTCGCGATACCGTGAAAGCCGCGCAAATTGCCGCCATGAAGGCTGGTGACAAGGACCGCACCGCCGCCACACGCAGCATATTGGCGAAGATCAAGGACAAGGACATCGAACTGCGAACCAAGGGTGGCGCAGCAGATGATGACGCAATGGTCACCGATGTCCTGCAGAAAATGGCAAAGCAACGCCGCGAATCGATCGAGATGTTCGAAAGCGGCGGCCGCACCGAACTCGCCGCTGCCGAGAAAGTGGAACTGGCGGTGATCGAGGAATTTCTCCCAGCGCAATTGAGTGAGGAAGAAACCGCGGCATTGATCGCCGGTATCAAGAGTGAACTGGGCGCCGACAGCATGAAGGATATGGGCCGCGTGATGGGCGAACTGAAAAAGCGCCACGGCACCGAAATCGACATGAGCAAGGCCAGCGCGCTGGTGAAGGCGGCGCTTTCGTGAAACGGAGGACAACCCGTTTGTGTCGAGCAACTCCAGTCCTCTTGTATCGAGCAACTGCAGTCCGTTCGTGTCGAGCGAAGTCGAGACACCCGGGAGGCGCGTAATTGGCCTTTTGGACCTACATGCTGTTATGCGCAGACGGTAAGTTCTACACCGGTCACACGGATGATTTGGAGCGCCGGATAGCTGAACATAGCAGCGGTGGATATTGTAAGTTCACGAGCCAGCGACGACCTGTAGAATTGGTTTGGTCCGAGACCTTCCCGACTCGGGAAGAGGCTTTGTCGGCCGAACTCACGGTCAAGAAATGGTCCCAGGCCAAAAAGCGCGCTCTAATTGCAGGTGACTGGAAGAAATTGTCTTATTTTTCAAAGCCTCCGACAGAACGTCTCTCGACTTCGCTCGAGACGAACGGAGAGAGTGCCGCCCATAGCCCCGTTCGTGTCGAGCATAGTCGAGACACCGAGACTGCAGAATGACCCTAACCCCGCAATGGCTGGAAGAACTGCGCTCGCGCATCACTTTGTCGACGCTGATCGGGCGGACGGTCAAGGTGCAGAAAGCCGGCCGGGAATATAAGGCCTGCTGCCCGTTCCATAACGAGAAATCGCCCAGCTTCACGATCAACGACGAAAAGGGCTTCTACCACTGCTTCGGCTGCGGCGCCCATGGCGATGCGATCAGCTGGATGACCGAACAGCGCGGTCTTGGCTTCATGGACGCGGTCAAGGATCTCGCCGCCGAAGCGCAGATGGAAGTCCCTGCCCCCGATCCCCGCGCCGCACAGCGGCAGGAGGTCCGCGCCACGCTGCATGACGTCATGGCGGCAGCGCAGGACTGGTTTGTGACCCAGTTCAACGGTATTGAAGGCGCTGCTGCTAGAGAATATCTGAAGAATCGCGGTATATCGGAAACCACGATACGGGAGTTCGGCTTCGGCTTTGCCCCCGATTCCCGTGGTCGGTTAAAGGAGGCCCTTTCCGTCCATGGTGTGGATCGGTTGATCGAGGCGGGCCTGCTGATCAAGGTCGATGACCGGGAACCCTATGACCGGTTCCGTGGCCGGCTGATGATTCCGATCCGCGATCCGCGCGGCCGGGTGATCGCTTTCGGCGGCCGGATATTGGGCGATGGCGAGCCGAAATATCTCAACAGCCCCGACACGCCGCTTTTCGACAAGGGGCGGACGCTCTACAATCTCGACAAGGCCTCGCCCGCTTCGCGCCAGACCGGGCGGATATTGGTGGTCGAAGGCTATATGGACGCCATTGCTTTGGCGCAGGCCGGTTTTGCGGATGTTGTCGCTCCACTGGGCACAGCGCTGACCGAGCATCAGATCGAACGAATCTGGAAAATGGTCGAGGCCCCGATCCTCTGCTTCGATGGCGACAGTGCTGGTCAGAAAGCAGCGATGCGAGCGGCCTTGCGCGCCCTTCCGATTTTGCGGCCTTCGCACAGCCTCAACTTCATTTCCCTGCCCGCCGGACAAGACCCCGACGACCTGATCCGCTCCGAAGGTGCTCATGCCTTTGCCGCGCTGGTAGCCAGGCCGCAGACGCTCGACGACAAGATCTGGCAGGTGGAATATGAAGCGGAACCGCTCAATACGCCTGAAACCAAGGCAGGGCTGAAGAAACGGCTCTCCGATCATGTCCGCGATATCGCCGATCAGGATATTGCCCAACATTATCGTCAGGAATTTCAGGAACGGTACCAGGCCGCCTTTTTCGCGCAGAAGGACGGCCGATCCGAACGAAGATTTACGCCAAATAAGAATAAGGGGAGCAAATTCCCTTCGAGATTTGTCTCCTACAAGCCGCTGGAGGAGACCAAGACCTTTTTAGTAGAAGGCTATGACCTCCAGATCGCAAAGGGAATATTGGGGGGCTTGCTTCGTCATCCTTGCCGGATTTCCAGCCATTTTGAAGAGCTCAGCGCGATCAAACTGGCCGACTCACAATTGCAGATGTTGCTCGGCGAACTAATCAATGTCGCAATGCGCAAAGAAACGCTTGATATGCAGGGCCTTCTTACCATATTGGAAAAGACAGATTGTTATAATGTCGCAAAAGGGCTGTTACGGGCCGACGCGCTGAATTTCACTTTCAACCGCAAACTGCCAGAAGATGCCCCTTCGCAATTGGTCGAACGGGCGCATCGGGATTTGACAGAAGCGATTAAAGTGGTGACCGCGCGCCCCGGACTGGAAGCGGCCCTGGCAGAGGCGACGCGGCGGGTGCAGGATGATCTTACGGAAGAAAGTTATGCCGAGCAGCAGCGTCTTCGCAAAGCGAAGCAGTTATTTCACGAACGGTTGGTCGAACTGACCCAGATCGACGACGCATTGTAGTTTTAAATTAGGGGCCTGAGCCATTGGCAAGTAAAGCAAAAAATACCAAAACTGAAGACGAGCCGTTGATCGATCTCAATGATAGCGCCATCAAGAAACTGATCGCCCAGGCGAAAAAGCGTGGTTATTTGACGATTGACGAATTGAACGAAGCCCTGCCCCAGGACCAGAACGAGCAGATTGAGGACGTCATGTCCGCCATCTCCGAAATGGGCGTCCGGATCGTCGAGAATGACGAGGAAGCAGCCGAAGAAATGGGCGGCGATGAAGTCGAATCCATCGATGGCAAGGACAAGGATAAAAAAACCGCTGCAGCCGCTCCCAAAAAGGCTACAGGTGATCGCACGGATGATCCGGTGCGCATGTATTTGCGCGAAATGGGTGCCGTCGAATTGCTCAGCCGCGAAGGCGAAATCGCCATTGCCAAACGTATCGAAGCTGGCCGTGACACCATGATCTGGGGGCTTTGCGAAAGCCCGACTACGTTTAACGCGATCATCGAATGGTCAACCGCACTCAATGATGGTGAAATGCAGTTGCGGGAGATCCTCGATCTCGATGCCATGCTGTCGAAGGATCCGGTTCCGGAGAATCTGGAAGACGGTGACGATGATGATGGTGAAATCAGCGAAAAGACCGCCGGCCCGTCGTTCAAGGATGATGACGAGGTAGAGGATGAAGAATCGGTTGATGGCGAAGATGATGACGAAGCGGAACTGACCGAACGCCGTACAAAACGGGTCGTAGAGGAGGAAGAGGAAGACAATACCCTCTCGCTCGCCCAGATGGAAGAAGCCCTGAAACCGGATGCGCTGGAAAAATTTGCGCTGATTACATCGGTGTTCAAGAAATTCTCGAAATTGCAGACGACCAGACTGGAATCGCTGGCAGCGGGCAAGGATTTTCCTGCCGCTTCTGAGAAGAAATATCACGATTTGCGCGAAGAATTGACCGCATTGGTCGAAAGCGTGCAATTTCACGCCAACAAGATCGAGTTTCTGGTTGACCAGCTTTACTCGTTCAACCGCCGGCTAACAACTCTCGGCGGACAGATGCTGCGCCTGGCAGAGCGTCACAAGGTCCCGCGCCGCGCATTTCTGGAAAGTTATATCGGCAACGAGCTCGACGACGGCTGGTTGGCAAGCATGGCCAAAACCGACAAGAAATGGGCCGCTTTTGTTGAAAAAGAAGCCGATGCGGTTGATCGCATCCGGACCGAAATTTCGGATATCGCCAACGCCACAGGTACTTCACTGGTCGAATTTCGCCGTATCGTTAACATGGTCCAGAAAGGCGAACGCGAAGCGCGCATCGCCAAGAAGGAAATGGTCGAGGCCAACCTTCGCCTCGTGATTTCGATCGCCAAAAAATATACCAACCGCGGCTTGCAGTTCCTCGATCTGATTCAGGAAGGCAATATCGGCCTGATGAAAGCGGTCGACAAGTTCGAATATCGCCGTGGCTACAAGTTCAGCACCTACGCCACATGGTGGATCCGCCAGGCGATCACGCGGTCGATTGCCGATCAGGCGCGGACCATCCGTATTCCGGTCCATATGATCGAAACGATCAACAAGCTGGTTCGCACAAGCCGTCAGTTCCTGCATGAGCAGGGCCGCGAACCGACTCCGGAAGAAATGGCAGAACGTCTGTCGATGCCGCTGGAAAAAGTACGCAAGGTGATGAAGATTGCCAAGGAACCAATCTCACTGGAAACGCCCATCGGTGACGAGGAAGATTCCCATCTCGGCGATTTCATCGAGGACAAGAACGCGATCATTCCGGTTGATGCCGCGATCCAGGCCAATCTGAAGGAAACGGTCACCCGTGTCCTTGCCAGCCTGACGCCACGTGAAGAACGCGTGCTGCGCATGCGCTTCGGAATCGGGATGAACACGGACCATACGCTGGAGGAAGTCGGCCAGCAGTTCAGCGTTACCCGCGAGCGGATCCGGCAGATTGAAGCAAAGGCGCTCAGAAAACTGAAGCACCCGAGCCGCAGCCGGAAAATGCGCAGTTTCCTGGATCAATAATCACCGACGGCTCCGCCGGGCATCATGGTTTGCAATTCCCTAACAGTCAATAAACCGGCTCTTTAGGAATATCTGATATCGCCTGAATTTGACGAAGATGCTGATAGCATTTTCACGACAACACTCAGGATATTGGAAGTGCGATGCTCGGAAAAAACATAGAATCGACAGTGCAGCGCAACTCTGCTGACCAAGTCGAGGTCTATGGCAGTGACACGACGCCCTATGTCCGGACCATTGTCGAAGACTTCTCGATTCTATCGGGCGCAGATATTGCCGATATCGCACATTTTCTATGCATGTTGCATGGCCGGCACCCCGGCGTAATCGATCGCGCTGCGACCAAAACAGTTGATGATGCCGCTCGGGAATGGCTGATTCAGGCGATCGATGGTTTTACAGCCGAGCGCTCGCTGCTGACCAGATTGACAGTGGCTGCAGGACCAATTTCAGGCGTCAGTACCGATGACCAGAGCAACGCTGCGGTATTTGGCCAACGCAAAGCGCTGGACATGCTTTCCGAATCTGATCGCAACGGATGCGCGATCGGAGCGGCCATTGCGCTGGTATCGGACTGGCATGCGATACGGACTATTCTGGAACGCGTTGCCTTGCGTGTTGGTGTGGAAGCCCGTTCATCCACCTTGCCGGATGTTGCAACGACTTTGGCTCTCAAAGATCAATTGTCGGCACTTCCGGCCGTAGAGCGGGCATTGAATTTCGGTGTGGAACAGCTGCTCGCCCAGCATCGCGGTCTTTGGCAACTTCTGGAAGCACGGCGAAACACGCGCCTCTCCCATTGAGCCTCACGCCAGTTTTAACTGGCCTTAACTAAATGATTAACTTGCCTACAATAGGGGTTTTCCCTATCGCCTTTGCTTTGACTTTAAAGGCAAGGAATAGAATATCATGCGTTTTGACGGCACCAACGACTATGTAGCAACTGATGATCTGAAGGTTGCTGTCAATGCTGCCATGACGCTCCGGCGCCCTCTCCTCGTCAAGGGTGAGCCCGGTACCGGCAAGACGGTTCTGGCCTATGAAATCGCCAAGGCGATGGGCACACCCTTGATAGAATGGAACGTCAAATCCACCACCAAGGCGCATCAGGGTCTCTATGAATATGACGCGGTCGCGCGTCTTCGCGATGGCCAGTTGGGCGATGAACGCGTTCACGATATTTCCAATTATATCCGCAAGGGAAAGCTGTGGGAAGCCTTTACCGCCTCCGAACTGCCGGTGCTGCTGATTGACGAAATCGACAAAGCCGACATCGAGTTTCCCAACGATCTGCTGCAGGAACTCGATCGCATGGAATTCCATGTTTACGAAACCAAAGAGACGATCAAGGCGGTCGAACGGCCGATTGTGATCATCACCTCGAATAACGAGAAGGAACTGCCCGACGCGTTCCTGCGCCGTTGTTTCTTCCACTATATCAAATTCCCGGATCGCGAGACGATGCAGGATATCATCAATGTCCACTTCCCTGATATTCAGGGCATCTTGGTCAAGAAGGCGATGGATATTTTCTACGATGTCCGCGACGTTCCTGGCCTCAAGAAAAAGCCAAGCACCAGCGAATTGCTCGACTGGCTGAAGCTGATCCTCAACGAGGACATGCCGCTCGAAGCGCTGCAGTCGAACGACAGCACCAAGGCGATTCCGCCATTGCACGGCGCGCTGCTCAAGAACGAGCAGGACGTGATGCTGTTCGAACGCCTGGCCTTCATGGCGAAACGCGAAGCGCGCTAGGCAAAGGCAGACACGATGTTCTTTAACTTCATGGACGAACTCAGGGCCGCCGGGATTTCGGCGTCTCTTAAGGAACATCTGGTTCTGCTCGAAGCGCTTGAGAAGGACGTCATTCGGCGCAGTCCGGAGGAATTCTACTATCTCTCCCGCGCGACCTTCGTGAAGGACGAAGGCCTCCTCGATCGTTTCGATCAGGTCTTTTCGAAGGTCTTCAAGGGGATTGAAACCTCCTACGGCACGCAGGAAGAAGATATTCCGCTCGACTGGCTGAAAGCGGTTGCGGAGAAATATCTGTCCGAAGAGGAAATGGAAAAGATCAAGTCGCTCGGCAGCTGGGACGAGATCATGGAGACGCTGAAAGAGCGGCTCGAAGAACAGGAAAAACGCCATGAGGGCGGCAGCAAGTGGATCGGCACTGGTGGCACCTCGCCTTACGGTAATTCCGGCTATAATCCTGAAGGCGTCCGGATCGGCGGCGAAGGCGGCCAGAAAAAGGCGATCAAGGTCTGGGACAAGCGCGAATTCCAGAATCTGGACAATACCAAGTTGCTCGGTACGCGAAATATCAAGGTCGCGCTCCGGCGCCTGCGGAAATTTGCCCGCGAAGGGGCAGCCGACGAACTGGATATCGACCGGACAATCAACGGCACGGCCAAACAGGGCTGGCTCGACATCCACATGCGCCCGGAGCGGCACAATGCGGTGAAGCTGCTGCTGTTTCTCGACGTCGGTGGTTCGATGGATCCGTTCATCAAGCTATGCGAGGAGCTGTTCAGCGCGGCCACCAGCGAGTTCAAGAATCTCGAATTTTTCTATTTCCACAACTGCCCTTACGAAGGCCTGTGGAAAGACAATCGCCGCCGCTTTTCAGAACGCACCAACACTTGGGATGTGCTCCACAAATATGGCCATGACTATAAGCTGATATTCGTCGGCGACGCGTCAATGAGTCCCTATGAGATTACCCATCCGGGTGGGTCGGTCGAACATTTCAATGAAGAAGCTGGTGTGACGTGGATGCAGCGGCTGACAAACACCTACCCCGCGGCGGCATGGCTTAATCCGGTACCGGAAAAGCAGTGGGGCTATTCCCAAAGCGTTAAAATCATTCGTGAATTGATGAATGACCGGATGTACCCGTTGACCGTAGACGGTCTCGGCGATGCCATGAAAGAGCTAACCCGCAAACAGGGATGAGCCTCAGCCCTCTATTGCGAGCAGGGTCGTTCCGTCATATTTTTCGGCAGCGGGTTCAAAGACGTCCGACTTTTCGAAATGCAGGTCTTCGACGCGCACATCTTTCAGGCCGGAAAGCTTGAACGTTCCAAGCTTGACCTCCCGCGGCGGTTGCCCGTCTTTTTCCAGCGGAACGGCGTCGACATACATTTCGTCATGGCGCGTATAGAGAATATGCGGCGCCAGCTTGAAGGCCGTATTGTTGTAGGTCGCGGCCACGCATTTTTTCAGCGCGACACCCTCGAAAAATTCTTTACTCGGTAACATGGCGGCTGATTACCAGATCACGGACCAAATGCAATAAATATGTTGCAGTGCAGCATGGTCAGTAAAGACGAAATTCCTTTGATATCGCGGCCCAGGATTTTTCATCCGTAATCGCGATCGCGTCCAGATCATCTGCCGTCGAAGACGGATTCTCGATCCATTCTCGCAACGATGGCCCGCCGTTGATCACATCAAACGCCAGCTTGTCATTCTCATATTCGTAGGGAAAATCGCGCCATAACTCATATCCGTCGTGGAGATTCGCGATCGTCTTCAGCGCCACAGCCTGCAATCGCCAAGGCCGGAAAGCGGCGTGATCATAGCTTGGCCCCTCGGCATGGATCTGCACGCCGTTGCACAGCTGGCCCTGATGCTTGTGGAAGGTCGGTTCGAACCAGATTTCCCGCAAAAGGCATCCTTCGAGCCACTGCGGCGCGATTCGCTGCATTTCCGCAATCACCGGGCGCGCCTGGATATCCGGCGCGCCGAAAAGCTCCAGCGGTCTGGTCGTCCCCCGCCCTTCCGACAGCATCGTCCCCTCCAGCATCACCGTCCCTGCATAGGCACGGGCCATGTTGACATTGGGCGCATTCGGACTGGGATTGATCCAGATACGGTCCTCGGGCCAGCCATAACCCGGGCCTTCGGGTTGCCACCCCTGCATTTCAATGACCCGATAATCGACATCGAGATCAAAATGGCTGATCATCCAGCGCCCCATTTCGCCCATGGTCAGTCCGTGTCGCATCGGCATGGGCCCTGCCCCTACGAAACTTTCCCATCCTTCTTCCAACAGCGTGCCCTCGACCGGTCGTCCTGCGGGATTGGGCCGGTCCAGCACCCAGACGGTCTTGCCATGCTCGGCAGCGGCTTCCAGCATATAGCGCAAGGTGGTGATGAACGTATAAATTCGGCAACCGAGATCCTGAAGGTCGATCAATATCGCGTCGAACGTCTCCATTGATTGGGCCGTGGGCCGGCGGACCTCGCCATAGAGGCTGAAAACCGGAATATCGTGGATAGGATCCAGATAATCCTCGGTTTCAATCATATTGTCCTGTTTGTCGCCACGGAGACCATGCTGGGGACCAAAAGCAGCCGTGACATTGATTCCGCTCAAAGCCGCCAGCTCATCAAGCGAATGGGTAAGTTTGCTCGTGACGGATGCAGGGTGCGCTAGCAGCGCTACCCGCTTGCCTTCCAGCGGGCGTCTCAATTTGGCATCTTCTATCAGCCGGTCGATTCCAAATTTCATCAAATTTCCGCCGTTTCAAATTTGTGGATGAAGCAATCCCTGTCGTGAAAATCGGGATTACCCAAATTATGCTTTAAAGCCCATAACGATTTTCTGCCATTTTTTTCCTCAAGCACCGCCGCCAGCCCCAATTCCAGGCGGCCTGTTTCCAGCGTCGGAAGACCGCTAAGATTGACTGTAGCCAATAGCTCAAAATTATTCGCTGTCATGCTGGTCTCAATTCTCGGCGGACTCACCAGATCAGGATTGCTCATACCCTGGCGATAGTCTTCAAATGCGTAGGCCGCCCATTGCGTCGATGGTGATAGATTCAACTCGAAATATTCGGTGGTGTCTCGTGCACCAATAAACGCCTCGAAGCAGGTATTTTGCCAAAGATAATCGGTCCGCTCCGGCGTTGCGGGTTTCGGCAACGCCAATTGATCTCCCGCAACGTGAACATTGTAATGGAATAGAAAATTCCCGGACGGCAAACAATCCACAGTCACATCAACCATCGTGACGACATCGGTGGAAAAGTCAGGGTGGCAAGAGAGTATTCGGGACATTGCACTCCTTGAACGTTCAAAATTGGCACCTGACGGGCGGCGGCAAGGGATGCGGCTCAGCAGCCCAATTGATGCATCATTCACAATATGAGCCTTTTGCCTTAACAGCATATATTCGATCAAAATATATGCCAATCTTTTGCACAAACGAAAAACCGGTAATTGCACCAAAAGGAACAAGGCTGTAACGACGCCTTCCATGACCCAATATCAATCTGATCTACTGCGCTTGTTGAACGACCGCGGCTATATCCACCAGTTGACCGATGCCGATGCATTGGATTCTCTTGCCGCGAAAACCGTCATACCGGGTTATATCGGATTTGATGTCACTGCGGATTCCCTGCACGTCGGGAACCTGGTCCAGATCATGATGCTCCGTCGACTGCAACAAGCTGGGCACAAGCCGATCGTGTTGATGGGCGGCGCAACCACCAAAATTGGCGATCCGTCCGGCAAAGACGAGATGCGCAAGATACTCGACGACGAAGGAATCGCATCAAATTTCGCAAAAATTCGCGGCTGTTTCGAGAATTTCCTGACATTCGGCGACGGCCCGACCGACGCGATGATGGTCAATAACGACGATTGGCTCGGCGAACTCGAATATATTCCTTTTTTGCGAGATATTGGCCGTCATTTCACGATCAATCGGATGCTCGCATTCGATTCCGTCAAACTACGGCTGGAGCGCGAACAACCTCTCACCTTCCTCGAATTCAATTATATGATCCTGCAAGCATATGATTTTCTGGAGCTATCCCGCCAATTTGGCTGCAAGTTGCAAATGGGTGGCTCCGATCAATGGGGCAATATCGTAAACGGGATAGAACTTGGCAGACGGATTGATGGCGCCGAACTATTTGGCGTAACCACACCGCTGATTACCAAGGCCGATGGTTCAAAAATGGGAAAATCGGTGGATGGCGCGATATGGCTGAACGCTGATCGGCTTTCCCCATATGATTACTGGCAGTTCTGGCGCAATACCGATGACCGGGATGTGGGCAGATTCATGCGGTTATTCACCGATATTCATCTCGACGAGATAAAGCGACTGGAAGCACTGGAAGGTTCAGAAATCAACGAGGCTAAAAAAGCTCTCGCCGATGCGGCAACGGCCATGGCGCATGGACAATCCGCCGCAGAAGAGGCCGCAAGAACCGCACAGCAGACCTTTGAACAAGGTGCCACAGGACGAGACTTGCCCGCATTGGAGGTTTCCGAAGAACAAATTTCGATTCTAGACGCGCTGGTGGGAATCGGTTTCTGCGCATCAAAGGGGGAAGCAAAACGTCTGGTTGCGGGCGGCGGTGCGCGGATTGATGATATACCAATCGGAGACTCCGGTGAAATGATTACCTTATCGACCGGAGACAGAAAGATATCAGCAGGTAAAAAGAAGCACGGGTTGCTTCGCAAGGTTTAGTGCTACAGGATACAAACGATTTACGCCTGTTTACCTTTTCTTCTTAGTCATTGGCTATAGTCAGAGTTCAAACCCTATTGGAGCTCGCAGGGCATGACCAGTGTACCGCAACAAACATCACCCGACCCGCGCCGTGCAACGCGGTTCCCGGTCGATTTTGAAACCATTTGCGAATCTCATCCAGATCAGGAAATCCGCGTCAAGATCACCAATATCTCAGCCCACGGCATGATGCTCGGCGCTGTGCTGGATATGGCCAAAGGGGACAGAATTACCGTCCGATTGCCAGTCGCCGGACGAATCGAAGCCTATCTTGTATGGGCCCATGAGGGGCGCTGCGGCTTTGAATTTGAGCGCGTTATCCGGGAGCCGGATTTTGTCGCAATGCTCGACAAGATCAACAGCCTTTAATTACTATCCACTGCGCAGCAGACTGACACCTCGATCGCGCTCGAACAGATAAAGCGCGATCCGGGCCGCTTGGCCTCTCTCACTATCCAACCCTCCATCGCGATCCAGCAATAGCCGCGCGTCATCAGTCGCGGGACCTATCAGGTCATTAACTTGTCCTGGTGTCGCTACCCGGAAGCCGGAATCGCCCGATTGCCGCGTACCCAATAGTTCCCCTGCTCCACGCAAACGAAGATCTTCTTCAGCAATCCGGAAGCCATCATTCGTTTCGCGCATCAAAGCGAGCCTGGCCCGGGCCACTTCACTCAACGCATCGCCACGAATCAGCAGGCAATGTGATTTGACGCGTCCGCGACCGACCCGTCCACGCAACTGGTGCAACTGGGCGAGACCGAAGCGGTCGGCGGCCTCGATGATCATCAAACTGGCATTGGGAACATCCACGCCGACTTCAATGACCGTTGTAGCAACGAGAATCTTGATTTCATCCCGCTGGAAACGTCCCATTACCGCATCTTTTTCAGGTCCCTTCATTCGACCATGTACCAACCCGACCTGGTCACCAAATCGCTCTTTCAGGCTGGCAGCCCGTTCTTCTGCTGCAGCGAGATCGCTTTTTTCGCTTTCTTCGACCAAGGGACATACCCAATAGGCTTGACCGCCCGAGCCAATATGGCGCGCAAGCCCATCGACCACGTCTCCCATTTTCGCACCGGAAACCACGCTGGTATCGATCGCTTGCCGTCCCGGTGGCAGTTCGTCGATACGCGATACATCCATTTCACCATATTGGCTGAGTGTCAGAGTCCGAGGTATCGGCGTCGCTGTCATCGCCAGCAAATGCGGCATCCGTTGCGCCTTTTGCGTCAACATAAGGCGCTGGGAGACCCCGAATTTATGCTGTTCGTCGATGACGGCCATGGCGAGGTTTTTATACCGGACCTGCTCTTGAAAAATCGCATGGGTGCCGATCAGGATATCAATCGAGCCGTCCATCAGTCCCATCAACGTCGCCTCGCGAACCCTGCCTTTGTCACGCCCCGTCAAGATCGCCAGATTCACCGGCAGACCATTCAGCAATTTCTGCAACCCTTCAAAATGCTGCCGCGCCAGAATTTCGGTAGGCGCAAGGAACGCTCCCTGAAACCCAGCCTCCACCGCCGAAAGCAATGCTATCAAGGCGACCAGCGTTTTGCCTGATCCGACATCGCCCTGAAGCAGCCTGAGCATCGGTGCGCTTTGGGCAAGATCGCCTTCAATCTCCGCAATGCAGCGCTTTTGGGCGTTCGTCAGTTCAAAAGGCAGTGTCAACTGGTCCCGAAGCCGTCCGTATGCCTGGATCGGGATTCCTTTCTTGCTTTTGTTGTTCGCACGCACCAGCATGAATGCAAGCTGGTTGGCGAATATTTCGTCATAGGCCAGCCGTTCGTTTCCGCTCTCGCTTTCCATTTTGTGCAGCCCCACAATGCTATCGTGCCAGCTGTCCCAGTTTTTGGCGGAGACCTGACTCGGCTCGATCCATTCAGGAAGTTGCGGAACAAGCGTCAGCGCCTGTTCGATCAATTGCCGCATACGCGCGTTGCCCAGTCCCTCCGCCAAGGGATAAATGGGTTCCAAAAGCGCAATGCCATTCACTTGGCCGGGTTCAAGCACCTGATCCGGGTGGACAATCTGAAGTTCGTCACCATAGCGCTCAAGCTTGCCGGAAATGATTTTGGGTTCGCCAAGCGGCAGCAATTTTTTTGGCCAGCCTGGATTGCGTCCGAAAAAGGTCAGGCTGACATAATTGCCAGCCTTATCCGTTGCGTGCACCCGCAACGGACTGCGGGGACCGCCCGTGCGATAATCAACCGGTGTTACCTGAACGATTATGATTTGTCCGACATCGATTTCATCCAGTTCATCGACCCGTTTACGATGCATCCAGTGGCTCGGTTGATGGTAGAGCAAATCCTTCACCCGGGTAAGCCGCAACTTTTCGAGCGGCTTGGCCAGCACCTTGCCGACGCCCTTGAGCGACTGGGTTTCACCAAATAATGGATTGAGTATCTCGGGCCGCATGTCTATCCGCCTTTATACCCTCGCTGGCGCATTATGCCAGCCAAGTTGGAGCATCAAATATGGACCGCGAAACAAGGCTGAAACGGCTGCAATTTCGCGCCTGGCATCGAGGAACCCGCGAAGCTGACTTTTTGATCGGTGGTTTTTTTGATCGCTATGGTCAGGACTGGACAGAACAAGAGATGGACTGGTTCGAAAAACTGCTTGTCGAAGATGATGTAGATATCATGGCTTGGGCGATTGGTACGCTGCCTGTTCCTGACGCTTTTACCGGACCACAAATGAATGTCATGCAGCGACTCGATTATATTGACGCGACGAAATAATATTGTTCTTTCTCCCAATCCAAAAGCCATTTTAAATGTCTTATCTAGATAGATTAATCTCCTCCGAAAATAGTATGACCTTGGCGGGTATACCCGCTGGCTATCGACCTCTTTTCCTGTCAGAAATCGCGGTCAAATCAGGTAGACGGACAATGTTTATCGCGACCGACGACGCGGCGATGAGCGCCATCGTCGAGGCCGCCCGGTTTTTTGAACCCAATCTCGAGATTATCGAATTTCCGGCGTGGGACTGCCTGCCCTATGACCGGGCATCCCCGGCGCTGCACACGACAGCGGACCGGCTTGCTGCCTTGGCCAAGCTGGCGCTCCCCAATTCAGTAGGCCAATTGGTTGTGACTACCGTCAATGCGATAACGCAGCGGGTATTGATGCCGTCGCGAATCGATGAGTTTGTAACCCATCTTGCACCCGGCACTATTATCGAACAGGAAAAGCTGATCGCTTTTCTTTATGCCAACGGCTTTGTTCGAGTCGATACAGTGGCCGACAGTGGTGAATTTGCGGCTCGCGGTGGCCTGATTGACCTTTTCCCTCCGGGCGCAAAATATCCTGTCAGAATTGACCTTTTTGGCGACGAAATCGACACATTGCGGCAGTTCGACCCCGCCGACCAGCGCACGGTCGGCAATATCGACAGCCTTGACCTGCTGCCGGTTTCGGAATTTCTGCTGGATCCGGAAAGCATAACCCGGTTCCGCACCCGCTACCGCGATCTATTTGGTGCCGTTTCGACAAGCGATGCGCTATATCAATCGATCTCCGATGGACGCCGTCTCGCCGGAATGGAACATTGGCTGCCGCTTTTGGAGGAAAGGCTGGCGACGATTTTCGATTATGTCGGAGATGACTGCATTGTCCTACGCGATGCTGCAGGATCCTCTGCCGCAGAAGCGCAGTTCGCCGCTATCGCGGATTATCACAAAAACCGCATTGAAGCGGACAAAGCCAATCTTTCAAGCTATCGCCCGTTGCCCCCCGACATGCTCTATCTGACCCCTGACGAATGGCAAGCCAGAGAATCGAGCGCGCCAATTCATATCCTGAGCGAATTTGACGAACCGGAGTCGGATATAGTGATATCCATGTCTGCGTCACCACCCCGCGATTTTTCCCCCGAACGGGCGCGGAACGAGAATATTTATCAGGCATTGGGTAGCCACCTCAAGAGTCTCACAAAGTCCGGGACCACAGCCATTGTCGCTAGCTATAGCAAGGGATCACGCGCAAGGATCTTTGACCTGCTGAAGGATCATGACGTCCAGTCCGCGGTGCTTTGCGACGACTGGAAATCCTGTCTCTCGGTCAACACTGGCGTGGCTCTCACAATATTGCCGCTCGCTTCCGGTTTTCGGAAAGAAGGCCTTTCATTGCTCACCGAACAGGATATTTTCGGTGACCGTCTGGTCCGCAAATCCAAGCGCCGCAAGAGTAGCGATGCCTTTATCGAAGAGCTGTCTGCGCTCAACCAGGGCGATCTGGTTGTCCATCTCGAACACGGCATCGGCCTCTATGAAGGCATCGTCTCCATCCCGGTTGGCGATAGCCCGCATGATTGTGTCCATTTAAAATATGCCGGCGGTGACAAGCTGTATGTCCCGGTGGAAAATATCGACGTGCTCAGCCGCTACGGCGAAGGGGATGAGAGTGTTGTACTCGACAGGCTGGGCGGCGAAGGCTGGCAAAGACGCAAATCAAAGCTGAAGGAGCGTATTCGGGCGATTGCCCATGAATTGCTCCGCACGGCGGCAGCACGAGCATTGCAACCAGCTACCCCTGCCCGCGTTGAAACCACTGAAATGGCTGGGTTCGTTGATCGTTTCCCTTATCAGGAGACCGACGATCAGCAGCAGGCCATTGAAGAAGTCCTCGGTGACATGGCGTCCGGAAAGGCAATGGATCGCCTGGTCTGCGGCGACGTGGGATTCGGCAAGACGGAGGTCGCGATGCGGGCCGCCTTTGCCGCAGCCATGGCGGGAATGCAGGTTGCCATCATCGCGCCAACCACCCTGCTTGCCCGTCAGCATTTCAACAATTTCGAAGAACGTTTTCGCCCCTTCCCGATAAAAATTGGCCGGTTGTCACGACTAGTACCGCCGGCAGAAGCCAAAAAAGCCAAGCAAGGTCTGGCTAGCGGCGAAGTCGATATTGTCATCGGCACGCATGCTCTACTCGCCAAATCGATCGAATTTCAACGGCTTGGTCTGATCATTATCGATGAAGAGCAGCGTTTTGGCGTGACCCACAAGGAAAGGCTGAAAGCAATGAAGGCGGACGTCCACGTGTTGACGCTCACCGCCACGCCGATTCCCCGCACGCTGCAAATGGCGATGACGGGTATGCGCGAACTATCGGTCATCCAGACACCGCCCGTCGACCGGCTCGCTGTGCGAACCTATGTCATGCCTTGGGACCCGATCCCGTTGCGTGAGGCGCTGTTGCGCGAGCATTATCGTGGCGGTCAATCGTTCATCGTCGTCCCGCGCATCGCGGACCTTCTCGATATCGAAGATTTTTTCAAAAAACATGCTCCCGAACTGACCTATGTTGTTGCCCATGGCCAAATGGCACCGGCGACCGTGGAAGAGCGGATGTCCGCATTCTATGATCGAAATTATGACGTGCTGCTCTCGACTACAATCGTTGAAAGCGGCCTGGATATCCCCAGTGCCAATACGCTGATTATATACCGTGCGGATCGCTTCGGTCTGGCTCAGTTATATCAACTCAGAGGCAGGGTCGGACGTTCAAAAACGCGCGCCTACGCCTACATGATCACTCCAAAAGATCGGATCATCACCGAAAAAGCGGAGAAACGACTGAAGATTCTGGGCGACCTTGACAGCCTGGGTGCCGGCTTTGAACTGGCCAGCCATGATCTCGACATTCGAGGCGCCGGTAATCTGCTCGGTGACGAACAGTCGGGACATATCAAGGAAGTCGGTTTCGAACTTTATCAGTCAATGCTCGAAGACGCCATCTTGGAAGCAAAAGCCAAAGGCTCGGGTCTGAAGGCCGAAACCGACAGTTTCTCTCCCCAGATCACGGTCGACGCCCCCATCCTCATACCGGAAGCCTATGTACCGGACCTTTCGCTCAGAATGGGGCTCTATCGCCGGATGAATGGACTCAAAACCCTTCAGGAAATTGAATCCTTTGCTGCGGAAATGATTGACCGTTTCGGCGAACTCCCGGTCCAGACGGACAATCTGCTCAAGCTCATGCATATCAAGATGAACTGCGTGAATGCACGAATTGCAAAAATCGAGATGGGACCTCGTGGTGCGTTGGTTACCTTTTATCAAGACCGTTTCCCGAACGTTCAGGGCCTGCTCGATTATGTTGATCGCCTCAAGGGAACCGCCAAAATCCGGCCTGACAATAAGCTGTTTATCGAACGCAAGTGGCGTGATCCCAAATCCCGTCTCCATGGCCTGACACAATTGACAACAGGGCTATCAAAACTGGCGCAACGCGTTACCGGCTAATTGCTGCGTAAGGCGAAGGCTTCAAACTCGTCAGAAGAAAGCGGTCCGGCACATAAGAAGCCCTGAAAATATTCACAGCCGAGTTCGGCGAGAGTCTTGAGTTGACCTTCGGTTTCAACGCCTTCGGCTATCACGCCGAGATTCAGGCTGTGCGCCATGTCGATGATGGATCGCACGACCACCTGATCCTTGGGCGAACCGCTGATATCTCCGGTAAGGCCGCTGTCAATTTTCAAATAATCTACCGGCAGTTCCTTCAGATAAGACAGGCTGCTGTAACCGGTACCGAAATCGTCAATCGCGATACGAACGCCCGTCGCTCTCAATCGCTGCAATATGTCAGCCGATGCCGACAAATTCCCGATTAATTCGGATTCTGTTATTTCAAGAGTCAGGCGATCCGGCGCGAAACCGGCGTTATCGATCTGTTTTTGCATATTTGCATCAAATCCCGCTGCAGCCAGATCACTTGCCGTGACATTGATAGAGAGTCTCAGAAATCCAAGACTTTGGGGCCATCTGGCAGCCAAACTCAAAGCCTGTTTATGAATTTGAGTGGAAAGCGATTCCATAACGCCAGCACGTTCCGCCACGGCGAACAGAGTAGAAGCCCCCAATAGCCCGTATTCTGGATGCTCCCATCGGGCCAACGCCTCCGCACCAACGAGTTGTCCCGTGGCTACTTTCATTTGCGGTTGAAACGCGATGGCGATTTCTCCACGGCTCATCGCTCCGGCCAATTGCTCCTCCAGAGCCTCTTCGAGATGCACGTCGGCTTCGGTAACGGTACTGAAATTGATCGGTAAAGCATCCGCAGCGGTTGCTTCTGCCAGTGCCAAGACGGCTTTTCTGATCAAAGTCTTTTCGCTGGAATTACTGTTGCTAATCGCTACCCCCGCCCGCGCAACTGGGTTGATTGACCGTCCCTCAAACTGCAGGTCATAAAAAACGCTGCCGATCAAATCATTTGCAAATGCGGAAACCTTGCTCGTCTGAATATCAGCTAGAGCGATCATAAAATTCTGCCCATCGAGTCGCGCGACGAGTTGGGAACCCGCATATTGGCGCTGGGTCTGCTCCATCAACCTGTGTCCGACAATCCGCAATAGCTGATCTCCCGCTTGTCGCCCAAAAGCAGCATTGATCGTCCGGAAGTTTTTAATTCCGATCGAGAGGAGACTCAATTGACTGCCAGCTTCCAGTTTTTTTCGAATCCAGGCCCGGGCAGCTGCCGTATTTCTCAACCCGGAAAGCAGATCCCGTCCGGTCCAGTCATCCATATCTTCATTATTGGCAAGATATTCGATTCTACCGAAAATCCGGTCGCCAGCTTCGTGTAAGTGATGAATCACTGCACGTCCGTTAAGCCGGTGGGGAACCGCAGCCTGTCGGGCACCATCACGCAAACGTCCCATAGCGCCTCGCACGCGTTTGCGTTCTTCTTCCGATAACCGACGGTAAATTCCGGTAGCAGGGTAGCGTTTGAAATCAATTTCGCCGGCCGCTTTTAACAGACTATCGCTAGCCCAGAATTCCGTCACGCCGTCCACCGCCATTGACCATTGCAAATCCGCACTGGTAAGAAGCGATTGCTCATGACTTGCATGTTCAGCGCCACCCCGAAAATTCTCAACATAGCGATAGGCATATTTGATCGACAGTGCGAGATTCGCATTCGAGTCTGCAAAATCCAGATAATGGGTCGCACCCGAATCATAACATTGCGCCACTATTGGAGGGTGCCGACTGCTGTCCACCAACGCCAATATCGCAATTCCCCCTTCTGTTGCAGAGGTTGAAAGCTCTGCAATAGCCTCAAAACAGTCATCCGACGCACAACGTGCGTCAATAACCGCAATCATCGCTCCGGCGGAAAAAAAACGGGCACTCAGATTATCAGGTCTGCGGGCGGAATGAACCCGCCAGCCAAAGGACGTGATTTCGGCAGCAAGCGGATCGCGTTCGTGGAATGAAAGCAGAAACAGATTTCTGAATTCAACCAGATGCGGCATCGAGACGGATAATTCGGCGACCTCAAAACTCCTTAAGCGCAATGACGGAAACACCGATTTCCCGGCAACCGACTATCTTTTTCCGTAGCAGCAAAACCTTTATATGCCGTTGCCTGCCTGTCGGGAAATCGCTAGCCCTATAAAATGGAATCAACATGAGGCGGCCTATGCAAGACGGTTTCGGACGCAAAATTGATTATTTGCGGATTTCGGTCACCGACCGATGCAATTTCCGTTGCCAATATTGCATGTCGGAAAAAATGACCTTCATGCCGAAGTCCGAACTGCTCACGCTCGAAGAAATCACCCTGATCGCAGAACGCTTCATCGGCCATGGTATCCGGAAAATTCGGCTCACAGGCGGCGAACCGCTGGTCAGACGCGATATGAAAGACGTTATCCAGCGGCTCGGCAGAAAAGTATCCTCCGGTGAACTGGAAGAATTGACGCTGACCACCAACGGATCGCTGCTCACCGAATATGCCGACCATCTCGCAAGTCATGGCGTGCGACGGATCAATGTCAGCATGGACACGCTTCATCCCGCCCGCTTTTCCGAAATCACCCGGGGCGCTGATGTTAACGTTGTACTGGACGGTATCAATGCCGCCAAGGAAGCGGGTATTCAGGTTAAAATCAATATGGTGGCGGTTCGCGACTTCAATGAAGCAGATCTTCTTCCGATGGCTGAATATTGCGCCGAAAATGGGCATGATCTGACGATTATCGAGAGCATGCCTTTGGGTGATGTTGGTGCGGATCGCAAACTCGCGCATATTTCCGCCGATGAATTTCTGGTTTCGTTGAGAGACCAATATACGATCCGTCCCATCTCTCATCGCAGCTCGGGACCAGCCCGCTATGTTTCGGTTGAACCGCTCGGTCTCCGGCTGGGCCTAATCACGCCGCTCAGCAACAATTTTTGCGATGATTGCAACCGGTTGCGCCTGACCACAGACGGCAAGATATTCATGTGCTTGGGTCATAACGCACATGTCGACTTACGCACAGCGGTTCGCAAGGATGGCATCGCTGCCGTTGACCAATTGCTTCAACAGGCTCTAAAGCTCAAACCGTTGCGACATGAATTCAACGCGCAGCTGGAGGGGTCCGCAGAGATATTGGAGCGTCATATGAACGTCACGGGCGGATGAGCGATAAAAAGTGGGCACTGATCGTGTCGCCGACGCTACCGGCGCAGGAAGCGGCCGAAAAATTGAAACCGCTGATCGATTGGGTGCCCGTGGAAGAGGCAGATCAGGCGGTTGTTCTTGGCGGTGACGGGTTCATGCTGCAGACGTTGCACCAGATGCTCAATCGCCGGAATATCATGCCGGTATATGGCATGAATTTGGGCACAGTCGGTTTTCTGATGAACAACTGGCATATGACAGACCTGATCGAACGCCTGCACAAGGCCCGGGCTTTCAAGGTAAAACCGCTCAAAATGGAAGTGGAGACCATTTCCGGTGCCAAATTCACCTTGCCTGCGATCAATGAAGTCTCGCTGCTGCGTGAAACCCGGCAGACGGCAAAACTGGAAATTGAAATTAACGGCCGGATCATGATGGAAGAACTCGTCTGTGACGGGGTGTTGATTGCAACTCCCGCCGGCTCCACCGCATATAATCTTTCCGCCAACGGCCCTATCCTGCCGCTGACCTGTAATCTTCTGGCGTTAACACCGATCAGCCCCTTCCGGCCAAGACGTTGGAAAGGTGCGATTTTACCGGACAAGATGGAGATCACAATTCGTGTACTGAACCCCGAGAAACGGCCTGTCAGCGCGGTTGGCGATCAACAGGAAGTCCGCGATGTCAGTTGCGTAAAAGTCGCAATAGACCGCGCTCAGGCGCTTACGATGCTGTTTGATCCAGAACATGCTCTTGATGATCGCATAGCAATGGAACAATTTGTCGTTTGATGGCTTGCAGCCCTCAAAAGTCGTTGCTATAGGCGCGCTTCACCATGAAAGGCTCGGTCCAGAATCGAGCGTGTTCCCCGATAGCTCAGTGGTAGAGCATTCGACTGTTAATCGAATGGCCGTTGGTTCGAATCCAACTCGGGGAGCCATTTTCATATTCCACTTTTCCAAAAACTTGCCGATTTTTTGCCGGACTTAGGGCGCGAAACCCTGTCATTCGGTGACGAATCTTGTCTAGCGAATCAAGACAGATAGCGATTTACCATGACGGGGAGGATGTAGGAAAGCCGCCCCTGCCCTCGGTCGGGGAAGGAATCAGGCAGCTTGCGCCAGCGCAACCTGATTGCGGCCGTTCCGCTTGGCCTGATATAGCGCCTGATCAGCTCGATCCATGGCATCGCTCAGGGAATCGGAATCTGCCAGAACAACCAGACCAAAACTTGCAGTAATTTTGTGATCCGTAGCCAGTTCGGGATGGGCAACAAACCGTAGCGAATCACAGATATGCTGCGCCAGAAGCTCCGCCGTTTGGAGCGGAATCCAGTCGGTCAAAATTGCAAATTCCTCGCCACCGGTCCGGGCTACCTGACCTTGGTCCATACAAAGACCAGAGGCGGTCTTTGCGACTCTTTGCAGGACTTTATCTCCCGCCGCATGACCATATTGGTCGTTCACGCGCTTAAAATGGTCGATGTCAAACAGGATGAGGACTCTCGTGTAATCTTCGTTCCGATCCTGATTTCTGACAGCGTTGTATAGCCCTTTGAGACCACGCCGGTTTAGCAGGTTCGTCAACGGATCGCGGTTGGACTGCCCGTGGTAATGCCAGACCATGTCGAGCCCGGCAGCGTACAAGAGCACCACCGCAAGGGCGAGCGCGCAGATACCGCTGGTGAAATGGAGTATCCAGGCATATTCCGATTGCGAGTAGCTCTGCTCGGTCAGAGTCAGTCCGTGCAGGGAATAGACGAACAAGATACGCACGATGAAAATGACCGCTACGGTTGCAACGACACCGAACAATGCGCGGTCTATGACCTTTCCGCCCGCCTTCCACAAGGGCGGCAGCGCAAGGGCCAGAAGGATGGCCGCCACCACGCTGACCAGAACCGAACGAATGGAAATATCAGTGGCGACAAAAGTCAGCACGGCAAAGGCCGTTATGGCTGATGACAAGATAAGTCCGACCAGAACATTGGGAAAAGCCGCATTGCACCGAACATATATCGCCTTGGCAATGGCCAGACTGAAAATCCAGAACAGGCTGGTTGACGCATAAATAAAACCGATATTGGTCGATTCGTGCCGCGTGCTGTCGATGACATATGCTGCCAAAGCCGCAGAATAAGCGACGGCAACCCATCCGGGAAACGGCTGGCGCTTGTTGAAGAAATGAATGAGCCAGAATACCAGCGCAAAAATCGCCAATATCAAAACCGTTTGGATATGAAAGCCGGAATTCTCAGACATCCTGTTCAATCTACCGGCTATCTGTCAATGAATTGTTAACCTGCTGGCCCTTCATTTGGCCTTGGGATTCCAAAGTTCGTCAAAGTTCAGGCCAACAATGCATTTTCCGAATAAGATAATTGAACTTCACTATGCCCGGCAATACATTCTAATAAAAGGATAATAAAATAACAAATATACTATTCATCCTTCTAAAGCGAAAAGCGCCTCGTCGGCGAAAGAAGTTATTGTTGGTTACAAATTTAACGGTCTTCTCCTGCGCCGTGGATATGCTCATTGATCATTGAGGCGCTCGACAGAGCGACTATCGGCAGGCATCCGGCCATATGAGCATAGTCATGACCAGGCCAACCATCCGCTATTTTCTCAATCTCAAACCCACAAAATCCGCGCGGCCACATAGAGTATCAACAACGCCGTCAGCCGTCTGATCCATATCTCGGGCAAAGCCTTGCTCGCCAATATGCTGCCGACCTGACCGCCCAGCAGCACCCCGAGGAATAGCGGCCAATAGGCGAGAATTGCCTCTCCGCCACTGCTCAGACCCGATTTCATCAACTGCCCGCCAAGACCGGCGATCGAATTGACCAGAATGAACACGCTGGCCGTCGCAGCAATGCGGCGACTGTCGGCCCAGCGGGTCAGCAGCAGGATCGGTGCGAGGAAAATGCCGCCTCCGATGCCGACCGTGCCGGACAGAAACCCGATGGCTGTGCCAATGGCGGGAGCGAACAACTGGTGACCGGTCCATTGTCCCCCAATAGCCCTTGCCCGCCTGATAAACGGTTCGATGATCAGTAAAACGCCCGCAGCGGCCAGAGAAATACCGAGCAGGAGCATGAAGCTGTCCTGCTCCAGGACCATGCGACCGCCGAGCCAGGCAGCCGGCACCGATAGCAACAGGATGGGCCAGATCTTCGACCAGTCAATCAGTCCGCGCAACTGGAAGCGGATGGTCCCGCCGGTCACCACGATAATATTGCATAGCAAAGCGATGACCGGCAGCGCCCGGTAATCGAGCGCCGCCAAAGCCAGCAAGGCGATATAGGTAGAACCACCGCCGAAGCCGACGCTGGCATAGAGTGTGGCGGTTGCCGCAAACAGCAGGGCCAGGACGAGAATTGAAAAATCCATTTCGGTTCCCGCCAGGCCGAGTCGAATTCAGATCAGAACTTGCCGTGGCAATGCTTATATTTGCGTCCGGAACCGCAAGGACATGGAGCATTGCGGCTGACCTTGCTGCCATCGAACGCGTCATGAGGATTATCCAGTTGTCCGGATTGCCGTGGCGGCAAGGTGGTCGAAACCGTCCCCAAAGTGCCGCCGTCGATATCATTGCTGTTATCTTCCCCGGTCAGCGGATCAATATGCGTGGTCAGGAAATCCGGCAATTCAGGCAATTCAGGCACGGCAATCTCTTCCTGCCGCTGGAATTGGCTGATCGCGATCGTCTTGGTCACGCCTTCCCGGATAATTTCCAGCATGCGCTCAAACAGGCCAAAGGCTTCCTGTTTATATTCGTCGAGCGGTTTTTTCTGGGCATAGGCACGCAGGAAGACCACCTGGCGCAACGCATCGAGTGTTGCCAGATGCTCTTTCCAGTGATGGTCGAGCAGTTCCAGCAGAATCGATTTTTCAATCTGCGGCCAGACACCCGGATTCTCGCTCTCCACCTGTGCGACTTTGGCTTCGAAATCGGCATCGGCCATTTCGGAGATTCGCGTTTCGATAATTTCCGGTTCAAGCGCATCTTCCTGCATCCAGTTGTCAAAATCGGGTTCAAGATTGAGCACCTCCTTGACCCGGGTTTTCAGGCCTTCAACGTCCCATTGCTCCGGATAGGTACCGGGCGGACAGGCATCGGCAACGATCGCATTGACCGTTTCATGCCGCATGTCTTCGACGACATCACCGACCGAATCGGCGTCCATAATTTCAGAGCGTTGCTCGTAGATCACCTTGCGCTGGTCGTTCATCACATCATCATATTCGACGACCTGCTTGCGCGCTTCGTAATTGCGCGCCTCGACCTTTTTCTGGGCTGTTTCAATCGCTTTCGACAACCATTTGCCACCGATTGCTTCGCCATCCTCTAGATTCTTGTTCATCATCTTGGCAAACATGGTTTCGGTGCCAAAGATACGCAGCAGGTCATCCTCAAGGCAGAGATAGAAGCGACTCAGGCCCGGATCCCCTTGCCGACCGGAGCGTCCGCGCAGCTGGTTATCGATCCGGCGGCTTTCATGCCGTTCGGTGCCGAGTACGAACAGGCCGCCCGCTGCCCTCACCTCTTCGCGCAGCGCCCGCACCTCTTCCTCGATCTTGGCAATCGCCTTGTCTCTTGCCGGCCCTTCTTCCATGTCGCCAAGCTCTTCCTCGATCCGGAAATCGATATTGCCGCCGAGCTGAATATCGGTGCCGCGACCGGCCATGTTGGTCGCGATCGTAACCGCGCCGGGGGAACCCGCCTGCGCCACGATATGGGCTTCCTGTTCGTGAAAGCGGGCGTTCAGAACATTATGCTTCACGCCTTCCTTGTTCAGGAAGTTCGAGAGCAGTTCGGATTTTTCGATCGAAACGGTGCCAACCAGAACCGGCTGCCCCTTGTCGCTATGTTCCTTTACGGTTTTCGCGATCGCGGCAAATTTGTCGAGTGTATTCTTGTAAAACTCGTCATTTTCGTCGATCCGCTGCACCGGCTTGTTGGTCGGGATGGTGACGACGTTCATCTTGTAGATTTCGAAAAATTCTGCCGCTTCGGTTTCCGCGGTGCCGGTCATCCCCGACAATTTGGGATACATGCGAAAATAATTCTGGAAGGTGATCGACGCCATGGTCTGGTTCTCGGGCTCGATCTGAACGCCTTCTTTCGCCTCGACCGCCTGGTGCAGTCCATTGGACCAGCGCCGTCCTTCCATCATTCGTCCGGTGAATTCGTCGATGATGATGACCTTGCCATCCTTGACGATATAGTCGGTATCACGTTTGCGCATGACATTGGCCATCAACGCCTGATTCAGATGATGGACGACCTGGGTATTCTCGAAATCATAGAGATTGCTACCAACCAAAAGCCCCGCTTCCTCAAGCAGACGTTCGGCCTTTTCCGTACCTTCTTCGGTCAGCGACAGATTGCGCGATTTCTCGTCTTTTTCATAATCCTCATCTGTGAGATGCTGAACAACGGCGTTGACCGACAGATAAAGATCAGATTTGTCATCGGTCGGACCCGAAATAATCAATGGAGTCCGGGCTTCGTCGATCAGGATTGAATCGACTTCATCAACAATCGCGAAGTTGAACGGTCGCTGGACCATCTGGGAACGCTCGTGCTTCATATTGTCGCGCAGATAATCGAAGCCGAATTCATTATTAGTGCCGTAGGTGATATCCGCCGCATAGGCGGCCCGGCGCTTGTCCTCACCCAGATTTGGCACGATCACGCCAACCTCCAGACCAAGGAAATTATAAACCTGGCTCATCCATTCCGCATCACGGCGGGCAAGATAGTCATTGACGGTGACAACGTGGACACCCTTGCCTTCAATCGCGTTGAGATAACAGGCGAGTGTTGCAACCAGGGTCTTGCCTTCGCCAGTCCGCATTTCAGCGATTTCGCCGCGATGGAGCACGATACCGCCGATCAGCTGCACATCATAATGGCGCTGCCCGAGGGTTCGTTTGGCCGCTTCCCGCACGACCGCAAAGGCTTCCGGCAAAATATCGTCGAGCGATTCACCGCCTGTGACACGTTCCTTGAAATATGCTGTTTTGGCAGCAAGCTCTGCATCCGAAAGCGGCTCGATTTCAGGTTCGAATGCGTTGACCGCATCGACCACTTTTTGCATCGATTTTACATAACGGTCATTGGCTGACCCGAAGATAGATTTGGCTAAACCGCCGAACATGACATTTTCCAATTTATAGATTTTGCCGGCCAACAAGAGGCCGTGAATAGAATGAATTTAGGGAGATTTTCGTGCCATTCAACGATGGCGCGACAGAGAATGGCGCTAGGGCGCGCCTTCTTCATGCTCCAGCTTGTCGCCAGCTTCTGAACGCATCGCGACGACCGCCCATGCCTGTTGCTTGCTATCCGCCTTGTTCAAGGCCAACGGAACAGGAATCAGGCATTCTGCCAAAGCGCAGAAGCGATAATCCGACGCCCCTGTCTTTGCCGTTTCGATCACGGAATGTTGATCGGCGATCGAGGATTCTGAAAGATTGGCGGTGCTTCCCAACTCAGGCACCATGCGCTCTGCCGCTGCTGCTGACGCAGGCATGGCCAAGCCAACAGCGTTGAATAGCAGCAACATAAAACTTGCAAAATATGCGTTCATGGACAAGGCCCCGTCAATATCAGCGCGTTCTAACAAAACATTGGATAAAGGCAAGTTAAGTGTCGGACAAACTTTCTCCCCTGGCCCCAACACAATCTCCCGTTTTACCCGATATCGAGGGCGTATCCTGCCGCATTGCGCGGGCGCATTACAAGGATTGGGACCGCTGCGATCTGACTTTTGTCGAACTGGCAGCGGGAACATCGGTTGCCGGCGTGCTGACGCAAAGCAAATGTCCCTCGCCCGAAGTCGAATATTGCCGGGAAGCCCTCAAGGGCGGCAAGGCGCGCGGTCTGGTCGTCAATGCCGGCAATGCCAATGCCTTTACCGGCGCGCGCGGCAAGGCTGCGGTGCAGAAAATATTGTCGCTGGCCTCGGCGCACCTTGGATGCGCGGAACATGAAATATTCGTGTCCTCGACCGGGGTGATCGGTGTGCCGCTGCCGCAGGACAAGGCCGAAGCGGGTCTGAAAGCGGTGTTCGCAGCGGAGCCCTGCAGCTGGGAAGAAGCGGCGGCAACGATCATGACGACCGATACCTTCCCGAAAATGGCGACCACGAGCGCGATTATCGGTGGCCAGACGGTCCATCTTAATGGGATTATCAAGGGTTCGGGCATGATCGCACCGGATATGGCGACCATGCTCGGCTATATTTTCACCGATGCAACGGTGGACGCGGGCTTTCTGCAGCAAATGCTGAGCGCTGCAACCGGCAAGAGCTTCAACTGCATCACCGTCGACAGCGATACATCGACCAGCGATACCGTGCTGGCCTTTGCCACGGGGCAAAATTCCGCCCCTGCCCTGACGTCCTTTGACGACAATGGCACCGATGCCTTCCAAGCGGCGCTGAACGATCTGTGCATGCAGATGGCGCATCTGGTGGTCCGCGACGGCGAAGGCGCGAGCAAATTTATCGAAATTGCGGTGACCGGCGCGGAAAGCGACGACAGCGCAAAACGCATTGCCCTCTCGATTGCCAATTCGCCGCTGGTCAAGACCGCCATTGCCGGCGAGGACGCCAATTGGGGGCGGGTCGTCATGGCGGTCGGCAAGGCCGGTGAGCCAGCGGACCGTGACCGGCTGGCCATCGGCTTTGGCGGCGTCACCGTCGCCCGCGACGGTCTCGTCGTGCCGGATTATGACGAGGAACCGGTCGCCGCGCATCTCAAGGGCAGCGAAATCGACATCGCTGTCGACATTGGTCTGGGCGAAGGCCGGGCAACGGTCTGGACCTGCGACCTCACCCACGGCTATATTGAAATCAACGCCGACTACAGGAGTTAGATCCTTGCACAGTCTCTATCAGCCCGTCCTCGACATCATCGAAAAAGCGGCGCGCGATATTGTGCTGCCTTATTACCAGAATCTGAAATCGCACCAGATCGATGAGAAAACACCCGGCGATCTGGTGACGGTCGCCGACAAGCTCAGCGAGGAATATATCGCCGGGGCGCTGTCGGCATTGCTGCCCGAGACCAAGATTGTCGGCGAGGAAGCCTTTGCCGCCGATGAATCGGTGCTGGACCAGCTGGCCGACGGCCAAGTCTGTATTATCGATCCGATCGACGGAACCGGCAATTATGCCGCCGGACGGGGGCCTTTCGGAATCATGATTGCGCTGGTTGAGGAGAATGAAACCGTTGCCGGCTGGCTTTACGACCCGCTGACCGGGCGCATTTGCCATGCCGAGAAGAACGGCGGCGCCTTTATAAACGAGGACCGGGTCGCCGTTCCCGAAGATCATCCGGAAAAACCCGTTGCGGCGCTGGCAACCGGGTTCATGACACCGGAGGAGCGCGACACTCTACTCGCTGCAGCGGAGCCTTTTTACGAGATTGTCGATATCCCACGCTGCGCAGCCGAACAATATCCGCGACTGGTGGAGGGAACTAACCATATTTCGGTATTCAAGCGGACCCTGCCCTGGGACCATGGGTCCGGTGTGTTATTTCTCAACGAAGCAGGCGGAAAATGCGCGCGCTGGGATGGGTCGGATTATCGCCCCGCAGACCGCAGGAAAGGGCTACTCGGCGCTTCGTCACCGAAACTCTGGGACGAAGCAGCCGAGCGGCTCGGGGATATTTTCAGAAACTAGGCAGGAAGGCTGGATTCAAGCCAGGTTTTCAGCTGGCTCTTCGGAGCCGCGCCGACCTTGGTTTCAACCGGTGCGCCATTGTGGAACAATATCATAGTCGGGATGCCACGCACGCCATATTTGGCAGGTGCATCCGGGCTGTCGTCGATATTGAGCTTGGCGATGGTCACCTTTCCGGCCAGTTCGTCGCTGATTTCTTCCAGCGCGGGGCCGATCATTTTGCAGGGCCCGCACCATTCTGCCCAGAAATCGACGAGCACGGGGCCGTCAGCCTTCAGGACATCGCCTTCAAAACTTGCGTCGGTAATTGCTTTGGTAGCCATAACGAATCTCCAATTGTTCGGACCCTATCTAGTAATGGTCGGGCCTCGGCTCAAGCGCGGTAGCAGAAAGCTTTTTCATATCGGCTCAAAGCCCGGCTTGTGCCGTTCGATCAGATCCGGGGCCAGTTCCAGCATTTGCGGGCCGTGCGAATAGAGCAGCCCGGCCTTGATCGAACGATCCGGGAATATCTTTTCCAGCGCGGCGACATAGGCCGCCATCTGGCGCAGATAGGCGACGGGCGCCTGTTCGGCATTGTCGGGCACCCGGCGACCGGTCTTGAAATCTACGACATAGATCTGATCGTCGGTGATCAGCAAGCGGTCGACCGTACCGGAGATGACATGGTCGCCGACCACCGCGGCTATCGGCGCTTCTGCAAGGCTTTCCGGCGCAAAAAGCGCGGACCAGGCCGGATTGTCCATGACCGTCAGAACCGTCTTGATGATCTCTGCGCGGCGCGCCGGATCGGTGATCTGCTTCTGCTTTTCCAGCCAGCGGTCGGCGACATCCATCCGGCGCGCCGGCGCGATATTCGGCAATCGCTGAAACAGGCTGTGCAACAATATCCCGCGTTCGGCAGCGTCGCGCATGGTCAGGTCCGGCGGCGGATTGCTGGCATCGTCGGGGCCGAGATGCGAGGGGGTCAAGGGTCGCGGCGGGCGCGATTCTTCCGGAGCAGCGCGGAATAGCCAGTCAGGCGGCGGTACTTTGCCGACATCCTGGTCAATGCCATCATCTATGGCAGGCGCTATCGCCGGCTTGTTCTGGCTCTCCGTCCGATATTCCCGCACCGCAAACCAGTCCGGGTCTTCGCGCCATTCACTGCCCAAGGCCGTCAGACCGCGTTCCATAGCTCCATACCAGCTCAGTTCCGGCACTTCGCCTTTCGCTCTTGGGCCAAGAACGCCAGCCACGACCAGATGTTCTTCCGCGCGGGTCATAGCGACGTAGAGCAGCCGCCAATGTTCTTCCATCGCGACCTTGTCGGCATAAGCGGCATGTTCGGCCAATATGCCGACGCGCTCGGCCTTGCGGACCGGTACCACCGGATATTCCAGTTCGCGACCGGTCCCTTCGCCCAGTTTGATGCTGAAACCACCGCTTTTCTTGCTCGCGGGATCGAAGGTCGCATTGGCGAGGATCACCAAGGGTGCCTGCAATCCCTTTGCGCCATGCACGGTCATCAGGCGCACTTCATTGCCGCCCTCGACCTGCTCGCGCTTGATTTCGACATCGCCGCGGTCGAACCAGTCGAGAAAGCCCTGCAAGGTTGGAATATGATCCCGCTCAAAGGCCAGTGCCGTCGCCAGCAGTTCGTCGAGCGGGTCCACCGCTGCATGGCTGAGGCGGGACAATAATTTGCGCCTGCCCTGCATCGGGCCGGACAATATAGTCTCGAGAAACTGGTACGGCGTGTTGAAATCGGCCATCGCCAGCAATTGCATCAGCGGCTTGATCTGCTCGCCCAGCCCGTCCTGTCTGCGCAGAAATTCCCAGAGGCTCTTCTCGCCATGGTCCTTGCCGCGATGACCGCGCGCCAGCAAATCCTCCTGCGTCCAGCCGAGCAAAGGCGAAACCAGCAGGCTGGCGAGGTTGAGATCGTCATTCGGCTGCAGCACGAAGCGAATGGCCGCGAGCAGATCCTGCACCACCAGTGGCTGGTTCAGACGGATACGGTCGATCCCGGCCACAGGCACCTTTTCGGCAAACAGACGGGCGACGATCAGCGCGCTCAGCTCGTCGCGCTTGCTCACCAATATGAGGATGTCCCTGGGTTGCAGCGCCCGGTTTTGCCGGTCCAGCCAAAGCGGATTATCCGGAGACAGCCATTGCTTGATCTGCAGCGCCAGTTGCTGGGCAAAGACACGCTTTTCCTCGCTGGCCCAGGATTCCTCGTCCTCGTCATCACCATCGCTGGTGTTGGCAATCGGCCTCCACAAAGTCACGCTGCCGCTCGCGTCGAGATAATTGCTACGATGTTCCGGGATTTTCTGGTCGAGCCCCAATTGCTCATGGCTCAGCTGTTCCAGCGTCGCATCGACAACCTTCAATATCGGCGGCGTCGAGCGGAAACTGCGATCCAGTGACAGGTCGCCAAACGGTTTTTCCGATGCCTCTGCCAGACCGAAAAATTCAGTGCGGGCATTGGCATAATTATGGGGGCTGGTGCCCTGAAAGCCGAAGATCGCCTGCTTGAAATCGCCCACCGTGAACAATGTCCGGTGCCGCTCGGGCTCCACGCCCATGCCGGCAAAAAACTCGCCGGCGAGCGCGCGGACGATATCCCATTGGGCGACATTGGTGTCCTGCGCCTCGTCGATCAAGATGTGATCGGTACGCTGGTCGAGCTTGTAGCGGATCCATTCCGCCATATCGCTTTTCTGCAAGAGCCGGGCGGTCATCCGGATCATATCGTCAAAATCGACAACACCGTGCAGCCGCTTCGCGTCAGCATAGCGATGATAGAAAGCGCGTCCGGCTTCCAGCGCTCCGGCGAACAGGTCAGCATATTCGAACAGCACCGCTTTTTCGAGCAGGCCGTTGCTCCATTCGAACAGGGAACAGGCGATGAAATCATAGTCCGGAAGCGCTTTGAGCAGCCCCTTGGTGGGTTTGGGCGGTGCGCCGGTGGTCTTGGTCGCCCAGGCCAAATGAACATCGGGCAAGGCGGCTGCGCGTTCTTGTGGGTCGAGGCTCAGCCAGAGGCGGATCGCAAGCTGCCGTTCCTGTTCCTTCTTGCCGCCGGATTCCGCCATGGCATCGCGCAACAGGGTGATTGAGCGGAGGTCGATTGCTTCGTCGCTGCATCGGCTCGCCAGCCACGACTGCGCATCGCCGTCAATTGGCAGTCCCAGCAGGCCGCGAACAAAGGGGAATATGCCCGTGGCCAGCCCTTCCATCGCATCGGCTTTGGCCGCGCAGGCCATCAAAAACTGTTCAGTCGCCTCCTCACCCATCCGGACGCTCAGGCGCTGAATAGCCTCGACAATCTGCGGGCGCCCGGCCTTTTCTTCCTCGAGCAGCAGATCGCCCAACGCCTCGCGCGCCAATATCTTCTGGTCGCGGTCCTCGATCGGCTTGAACATCGAGGCGATACCCGCTTCTTCGGGAAAGGATGCAAGCAGCGACTGGCAGAAGCCGTGGATCGTCATGATCCGCAGGCCCCCGCCCTGCGCATCGAGGACCTGGGCGAACAAGGTTCGCGCCCGGGCTCTGGTGTCGGGTCCAGTCGATGCGCCGATTGCTTCCAGATCCTTGGCCAAAAGCGTGTCGTCCATCCGCACCCAGGCGGCCAGTTGCCGGTTGATCCGTTCCGCCATTTCGGCTGCGCCCGCCTTGGTGAAGGTCAGGCAGAGAATATGCTCGGGGTCGACCTTTTCGGTCAGCAGCAGCCGAAAGACGCGGGCGGTCAAGACCTGGGTCTTGCCGGTACCGGCCGACGCGCTGAGCCATATATTGGTCTCTGGCTCGACCGCATCGATCTGCCGGTCCTTGAGCGGAAAAATTTTCGGTTTGCCGCTACTCATCATCAGCCATTTCTGCCGGTGCACGACCGTACCATTCCTCGAGCCGCATCAGCTGGTCATAATCAGCATAGCGGGCATATTCCGGATGCAACTTGGCGGTCATCGGCTCGGTGCCCTTGAGATATTGGTCGGCGGCCTCGTTGAACCGGGCGACGGCGTGGTCGACCATGGCGTCCGCCGGGATGATATTGTCGCCGCGCCCTTTTGTAGGTGTGCGAACATAGCCGAAATCGTCGGTGCCGCCCTTTTTCGCCAGCGCCCAATATTCGAAGGCGACCGCCTCCCCTTCAATATCCTTGAAGCCGCCCAGTTCGGCGATGGCAGCGAGCAGGCCAAGCTGCAGATTATAGCCTTCGGCCACCGCCTTGTTGCTCGGCGCGCCACCGGTCTTGTAATCGACAATGGCGAGACCGCCATCGGGCATCCGGTCGATGCGGTCGGCGATGCCCGACAGCTCCACACCGGCAATCTCGGCCTTGCCGTATATTTCCGAGGCCAGCGGTTCACGGCCGCTCTTGCGGCCCTCCGCCAGCGTCGCGGCGATCCAGTCCAGCCCTTCCAGTAGGCGCGGCGCCCATAGACTGCGCATCAGCGGGTGGAGGCCGGGGTCGTTGAGGAACGTCTGCGCCCTCTCGCGCAACGCTGCCGGCACATAATCGTCCTGCTTGGCCCATTGTTCGAGAATGTCGTGGATGATTGTTCCGCGCCACGCTGCGCTCGGGTCGGCATCGATCATGTCGAGCGCGGCAAAGCCCATGATCTTTTTCGCGTAGAAGGAATAAGGATCGGCGATCAGACTATCAACCTGGGTGACCGAAATCGGGATATGCCGCTGCTCTTTGCTCGGCAAGGGAGCGGGGCGTGCATATGGCCGGGGTTCGCTTTCCGGCTGGTCTATCGCCGAGAGCCAGGCGCGGACCTGCGGATGTTCCTTCAGATTGTCGCCGCACATGCCCTTCAGCCGGAGCAGGAAACGCGAGGCAATTGCCGGTCCGGAATCATCGCGGTGCGCGCGGGAGAGAATGACTTTTTTCGCGCCCATCGCGCCGACCAGATCATGTGCGGAAAGGCCGATTTGCCGTTCCTGCGCGGGCAGGCCGAGCGACTTGCGGATCATTGGTGCGAGCCATGGATCGGGCGTAATCGCCTGCGGCCAGCTACCCTCGTTGAGGCCGCAGCAAATCACCAGTTCGGACTGTTGCAGGCGCGCTTCCAGCAAGCCGTAAAGCGCGATCCGCGGATGGCCTCCGTAGGGCGGGCGAACGGAGATATCGGCCATCAGGGTCTCGAAATAGCCGGGCAGCTCATTTGCCTTGATTCGGATCGGTCCCATTTCCGCGCGTATCTGCAACTTGGCCAACAGATCGGCCAGTTCCCGGCCGCCCGGACCGGCCCAGATCGCGCCATCCGTCAAATTCTCGGCGAGTTGCCGCAACTGGTCGAGGAGTTTCGGCCAGTCGAGCGCAGAGGCAAATAGGCTTTCCATCGGTTCGAACATGGTGCGCACCGATTGCCACCATGGCGTGATGGCGGCGCGCAAGGTTTTCGTCCGGTGATTTTCGGTCCGCAAGAGCGCGTCAATTCCCGCCAGTCCCGGTGCCGGACGCGGACCGCGCAGCAACAGGTCGAGCTTGCGGACATGGTCGAGCCATTGCAGCCGCCCTTCCCCGCGCTTCACCAGCGGATGTTTGAGCAAAGCGAGATATTCGGCCGGTGGGAATCCGTCGGCGACTGCGGACAGAAGGTTCAGGAAGAATACGCCCTCCGGCAGTTTTGCCAGAGGCTGGCCGGCCGTGTCGTCTACCTGGATATCCCAGCGTTTCAAATGCGCCGAGATACGCGTTGCCAAAGACCGGTCCGGCGTGACAATCGCCACCCGCTGGTCCGGGTCTTCCAGCGCCTCGCGCGCGAGCAGCGCGATGACCTGCGCTTCCTCGGCGCTGTTGCGCGCCTCGATCGTCTGCACCCCTGCGAGGCTGCGTTCGCTGCTATCCAGCGTCTGCCAGCGCACGGTCAGCTTCGGGATCGCGAAGGCATTGCTCAGCGCCCGGCTGCGTTTGGCTGCCGCGCCGCTTTCGCCAGTGCGCGGCCAGCGTAATATTTCGCCGCGCGCGATCGACATCCGGTCGAGCAGCAATTTTATATGATATTGCGGATGGGTTTCCTGCGCGCGCTTTATATAACCGCTGTCGGGGTCGGGCTGGAACGGGCCCAGCATATCCCATTCCTCGTCCGGCATGATCAGATCGAGGTCGGGAAGGACCACCAGCCCCTGAGGCATGAACGATATGGTTTCCAGAAAACGGGCAATGGCGGGAGCGGAAGTTGTGATACCCGCGGCAACAACAAAATGATCGGGTGGCGAAGTCTTCCAGCTTTTGGCGATATGGTCAAACAGGGCGTTGCGGCGCACCGCCTGGTCGACCCGCTGCCATTTTTCCAGTTGCTGCCGCCATTTTTCGGCGATGACCAGGAAGAAGCGGTAGGAATCCTGCCAGTGGCTCGACAGGTCGAGACTTTTCGGCTCCGTCTTCATCAGATCGGACAGCGAGATTTCCTCGACATTCAGCTGGTCAAGCGTGCTGGCGAATTCGCGCGCCAGCCGCAGCGCGTCCTTGGCCAATATGGCGTCGTCGCGCAGCCGGATTTTCTTCTGGATCAACTGCGCCAGCGTGAGCAGGCGGTCCATCGGATCGACAGCCGCCGGAATATCCAGCGCCAGTTCCCCGGAATCGAGCGCCACGCCGATGGATTCATCCAGATCAAGATCGCCGATCACCGCCATTTGCGGGAGCAACAGCCCGTCTTCACTCAGCCGGACAAAGGCTTCCTGCAACGCCCGCTGGGCGCGGTTGTTGGGCAATATGACGAGACCGCGAGCCAGCCCGAAGGCGTCCTTAGCAAAACGGTCGATCAGTCCTTGGGCAAGTGCATCGGCAAAGCCGCCATGCGCGGCAATATTGTAGATGGATGGCCGGCGGCGGTCAGACATTCGCCAGCGCGGCTTCTGTCGGCGCTATCGCTTGCGGCGAGCCAACCTCGAACCATTGGCCCTCGTGAACCGCGCCGAACAGGCGGCCCTCGCCGATCGCTCGTTCCCACAATATATTGGTGGAAAAAGCACCTGCGGGCGCATCGCGTAGCAGTCGTTTGGAAATCAGCTGGATGCCGGAATATATCAACGGCGCCTTCTGGTCCGGAAGCTTGCGCGAAATCCGCTTCTCGTCATCAAGATGGAAATCGCCGTCACCCTTGTAATTGTGGGCCGCTTCGCGCGCTATCAGCAGCAGCAGCGCGTCCATCCTGTCCCCGTCCCATGCCTGCGCCAATTGCTGCAGGCTGTTGGTCGGCCCGTCGGTCCAGAGATTATCGCTGTTAATGCAATAAAAAACATCTTCCTCGATTAGCGGCTCTGCCAGAACCAGTCCGCCGCCTGTCTCGAGCAGCTGCGCTCGCTCGTCGGACACCCGGATGTCGATCGGATAGGGCAAAGCGGCAAGATGCGCTTCCATCATGTCGGCGAGATAATGCACGTTGACCACGGCCTTACCAATGCCCGCCTCGACCAGTTTCTCGAAACAATGATCGATCATTGCCTTGCCGGCGACTTCGACCAAAGGCTTGGGTCGCGTTTCAGTCAACGGGCGCATCCGCTTGCCCAGTCCGGCCGCCATGATCATCGCGGTGTCGACCTTCATCATTTCGTTACGCCCGCCATCGGCATCGGCTTGCTCCGGACTTCCGCAGAAATATTCCGGTCAAACCACTCTGCCATCGGTTCAAGCGCCGGATGCCGCAGGTCCTTCTCCAGCAAGCGCCACATTCTGGGCAGGAAATCGAGATAGCGCTGCTTGCCGTCCCGCATGCAAAGACGGGTAAAAATACCAATGATCTTGGTGTTCCGCTGCGCGCCCAAAATGGCATAGTGACTGCGAAAATCCTCTGCCGCGTCCTTGCTATGGCCGGACAGATAATAAGCGAGCATGGTTGCTTCCAGCTCGTCCGACACATCGCGACGGGCGTCCTGCAACATCGACACAAGATCGTAGGCAGGATGGCCAATCAGCGCGTCCTGAAAATCCAGCAAGCCGAGACGACCGCCCTCGAGCAGCATGATATTCTCGGCATGATAATCCCGCATCACCGTGACCGGTGGATTTTGCGCCGCTATGACCGGTGCAAGAATTTCCCGCCAGATCGCTTCGAAACCCTCTGAATCGACGTCCAGTTGCTGCGCCGGACAATACCATTCGGTCAGCAAATTCACTTCCCGCAAATATTGCTGTTCGTCATAAGCGGGCAGTTCCGCAGCCGGTACCCGATGCAAGGCCTGCAACAGATCGATGACCTGACGGTAGATAGGCTCTTCGTCTTCCGGCTTGTGGTCGAGATGCTCGCGCATCCGCTGATCACCGAAATCCTCCAGAAGGACGAGGCCCTGCGTCAGGTCGCGTGCAAAAATCTCGGGCGCAGCAAAGCCGGAACCCGTCAGATATTCGGCAATCGCGATAAACGGCTTCGGGTCTTCATGCGGTGGCGGCGCATCCATCAGGATCGCCTTGCGGCCTCCTGCCTCGACACGGAAATAGCGCCGGAAAGAAGCATCCCCGGCGACCGGGGAAATCCGGGCATTATCCCACCCGTTTTTTGTCAAAAATTCTGCCGCTGCTACGGGCGGTTTCATGTCAGTGGCCATCGATCTTTCCAAGCGTCCCCGGCTGTCCAAGTCAACCGACGATTGCCGTCTCCCGTTATTTCAAGTTCAATCCTGAGCGCATCATGCCAAAAACTGTCGGGCATCCGGTCCGGCCACTCGACAATCATCGCGCCAAATTCCAGCGCCTCCTCGAGACCAAGTTCCGGAATTTCCTCCTGATCCTCGATCCGGTACAGGTCGACATGAGCAACCGGAATTCTGGTTTCCGGCGGTTCATATTGCTGCACAATAGCGAAGGTCGGGCTCGGCACTTCGTCGCCATAGCCCAGCCCTTCCAATATGCCTCTCGCCAGCGTGGTTTTGCCGGCGCCCAGCGTTCCGGTCAGCGCAAGCTTGTCGCCCATACGCAGCTTTGCGCCCAGTTTTCGCCCGACATCCAGCGTCGCCTGCTCGTTTTCCAGTAACATCATATTCTCATTGTCTCGGCAGGCGCAGGGTTACCAATGTTCCCTGCCCCGGTTCGGATGTCAGCGTCAGATCACCGCCATGCGCCATGATCAGCTGGCGCGCCAGGGGAAGGCCGAGACCGCCTACCTTGTCCGCCGCCTTTTGATCACGCGAGCGCGCGAAACTGTCAAAAGCCTTCGATTGCTGCCCCGCGGTCATCCCCGGACCATCGTCGGAAATATGGATCACCGCCTGTTTTACATTTCCGGAACCGTGAATGAGAACCCGTCCGCCGTCGCCGGTATATTTGATCGCATTGTCGACGATCTGGGAGATCGCCTGATTGAGTCTTTTCTTGTCCGCCATGGCCGAACCGAGCGTCGCATCCAGCTGCAATTCCACTCCGATCGTTTTTGCTTTTGCGTCGTCGGCGAAATGCCCGGCAATATCCTCGATCAATTTGTTGAGATTGACCTTGTCCTTGGCAATCGGCAGCGCACCGGCTTCGCTTTGGCTCAGGTCGAGAACATTGTCGATCTGGGTGCCCAGACGTTTGACGGACTGAAGAATTGCCCGAACATATTCATGGCCCTGATCGGTCAGCGGTCCGGCGATCCCCTGATCGAGAAGCTCCGCAAAGCCCCCAATCGATGTCAGCGGTGTGCGGAACTCGTAGCTCATGTTGGACAGGAAACTGCCCTTGATCGAATCGGCTTCGACCAGCGCTTCGTTACGCTCGCGCAGCGCCTGTTCGATCCGGTAACTGTCCGAGATATCCAGCATGGTAAAAAGCGCATTGCCGTCGGGCAGCGGGATGGCGGCAAATTCATAGCGGCGTCCGTCGGCAAAGCTGATCCGTCCGCCTCTTTGTCGGCGTTCGGTCGTCGCACTGCGCACCATTTCCCGGACTTCCGAAATCCGCGCAGGCTGTTTCAATTGCTGCGCCATTTTCTGCATCAGCAAATCCACCCGCGGATGCTTACCAAGGTCCCCTTCCTCAAGCCCCCAGTTGCTGGCGAATTGATGGTTCCAGATATTCAATTTCCCGTCGGCGGCAAAAACGGCAAGCGATTCGAACAGATTGTCAAAAGTCGCCGTCCTCACCCGTAGCAGAGTGTCACGGGCGCTCGCCAGTTGCACCTGTTCGGTTCGGTCCTCAAAAATGACCAGCAACCCGCCATCCGGGGTGGGGTTCGCCAGCACCCTCAGATGTGTGCCGTCAGCCAGAAGCCAGTTCTCTTCAATCCCGTCGGCGGACTGGAACCAGCTGGTCCGCTCTTCGCGCCATTCCGGGAAATCGCGAACCTCCGGAATACGGTTCATTTCCCGCATCCGGTCCAGAACACGTGGAAATTCCGGTCGTTCCGCTATCCACTGCTGTCGCATGGAGAAAATACGCTTGAACGGGAGATTACAGAATTGCAGCGACTTGTCGGAATTAAACTGGACAACGCCAGCGGAAATCTTGTCGAGCATGTCGCGCTGCGACTCACTGAAGCGCCGTTGCTCCCGCCGTGCGTCTTCCAGCTCCTGAATATCGATCGCATAGCCCGCGATACCGGATTTACCGAGCGGCACATCGACCACCTGGGTCATCCGTCGTTCGCCACCGACCGTCGTCGCGACGATCCGTTCCAACGGCTCGTTTCGCTCTTTCGCCCGTGCAGCGGCGTCGACGGGACTGAACCCGTCGATGGTTTCCACCAGCTCGATACCGTCTGCGATCACCTGCGCGCCGCTCTTGGCATCGACTGCGGCCACATAGGCACTATTCACCAATGTCAGGCGCAGGTCGGGTGAACGGTGCCACATGGGGACCGGGGCCGCCTCGATCAATGCGGAAAGAGCATCAAATGCCGCGCGCGCCGCTTCATACTCATCGCGCAGCCTTTCGATCTGACTTTCGCTGTCGGTAGCGTCAAAAACCCAAAGAAGCGCGCTGCCGTTGGGCGCTATTTTCTGATCTGCCAGCCCGCCGCGGATCAGCAGCGCCTTGTCCGATCCGGCAACCCGTATCGCGCGAACAAAGCTGCTGCCGGTTTTTTGCGCAAGATTGACGTCCTGCATCAGTTCTTCAAGCTCTTGCCGGCTCATCCCCCGGCCATCTTCATGCAGTTCCGAAATATGTGTCGGCAAGTGATCGAAACCGAGCCAGTGCATCAGCCGCTGCGATGCCTCCAGTTTACCGTCGGCTCGAACCAACAAGGGCAAAGCGGGAGAGGTTTCGAGTAACCGCCCCAGCCTTCCGGACTGACGCAAAGTGACATCGGCCTTTTTCTTCATCGCCAGACCGGTCCATATTGCCCAAGCGGCAGCCCCCAGCCAGGCAGCGAGAATCAGGCCCAAAATTACAGCAGTGAGGTCCGGGACGTTCGTCATTGACCCTTGCGATTAGACGGATAGTTAACCTACGAAAACCCCTATTCTTTATGACTTGGAAATGTGACGCAGGCTAAGCTATTATCGGCATCCCATCAAACTGGAGCGTAGCCATGCCGATTGACGAGAGCCGGATCTTCAAACCGATCAATATCGCATTGCTGACCGTCTCGGATACGCGCACGCCGAAAGAGGATAGTTCGGGCGACATATTGGCCGAACGGATCGAAAAAAAGGGCCACGTTCTTTTCGATCGAACATTGCTGCGCGATGACAAATCAATTCTCGTCGCTCAGCTGCATCAATGGATCGATGATGAAGAAGTGGATGTTATTATCACAACCGGGGGGACCGGGCTGACCGGCAGAGATATTACACCGGAAGCGCTCGATGCCGTCAAGGACAAGGATATTCCCGGTTTCGGAGAATTATTCCGTTATCTGAGTATCGACAAAATCGGCACCTCAACGGTACAATCCCGGGCTTGCGGCGTGGTTGCGCGCGGCACCTACATCTTTGCATTGCCCGGCTCCAATGGTGCCGTCAAAGACGGCTGGGACGGCATATTGGATAGCCAGCTTGATAGCCGTCATCGTCCCTGCAATTTTGTTGAACTGATTCCAAGATTGCTTGAAAAATAAGGATTCAATTTCTTTGTTCTTTTTATGTTCTCATAGTATGAACGGCAAATGCGCCCGAAAAACCAGAGATATGCCGAGACTCGGAAAGGCCGAGGTGCGCCAACCAATGCAGCGCCACAACGATTCAATCTTCACGACCGGGAGATCGACGGGGACTGGCTGGACGAAAGAGACGTTATCGGGGATGGCGCCTCGAAGCTGAGGACGACGGTCACGACCGAATTCCCGAAATCGATCATCAATTACAATGTATCGCCCGATCTTCCGTTCGATCGTTCGATAAATGCCTATCGCGGATGCGAGCACGGCTGCATCTATTGCTATGCGCGCCCGACCCACGCCTATCATGACCTGTCTCCCGGACTGGATTTTGAAAGCAAACTTTTCGCCAAGCCGAATGCGGCCGATCTACTGCGCCAGACATTTGCCAAGCCGAAATATCATCCGGCGAGCATAGCCATTGGCACCAACACAGATCCGTATCAACCGATCGAAAAACGCTACCGGATCACCCGACAGATATTGGAGGTGATGCTGGAAACGCTCCATCCTGTAGCTATCACCACCAAATCCAATCGTGTGGTCGATGATATTGATTTATTGGAGCGGCTGGCAGCCCGACAACTGACCGCGGTGGCCATTTCGATCACCACGCTCGACCGCGAGACCGCGCGCTTGCTTGAACCCAGGGCACCTGCTCCGGCGCGACGGCTGGAAGCGGTTATGAAACTTAGCAAGGCGGGCATTTATGTACATGTCAACATTGCGCCGGTTGTGCCCGGAATTACCGACCATGAAATAGAAGCGATTGTCGCAGCCGCATCGGATCACGGTGCCAGCAGCGTTTCCTTCATACCGATGCGGCTTCCGCACGAAGTCGCACCGTTATTCGAACAATGGTTGGAAACATATTATCCCGAGCGCAGGTCAAAGGTAATGAGCATCATCAGACAAATGCGCGGCGGCAAGCGGAATGACCCCGCGTTCCACAGCCGGATGCGTGGTCAGGGGCCATGGGCGGACCTCATCCGTACCCGGCTTCTCATTGCGGCGCGCAAAACCGGATTGGCCAAGGGAAAAATCAGTCTCAGAACCGATCTGTTCCGGCGCCCTGTGATCAAGGGCAGCCAGTTGGAACTCTTTTAGGCGTCCACCAGACTCTTCAGCTTATAGTCCTTATATTGCTCGCGAATATTCCTTTTCAGGATTTTCCCGGTTGCGGTGTGCGGTAACTCATCGACAAATTTCACTTCATCGGGAAGCCACCATTTGGCAACCTTGTCTTGCAGATAAGACAGAACATCAGCCTCCGAAACATCGCTGTCCGGTTTGCGCACGATCAACAGCAAGGGCCGCTCGTCCCATTTCGGGTGATAGACGCCAACCGCCGCCGCTTCGGCCACGCCGGGACAACCGACAGCAGCATTTTCAAGCTCGATGGAGCTGATCCATTCGCCGCCGGACTTGATCACATCCTTGGCCCGGTCGGTGATCTGCATCGTGCCGTCGGGATGCAGCACCGCGACATCACCGGTATCAAACCAGCCGTCATCTTCGACAGCGTCCTCATCCGTTCGATAATAGCGCTGTATGATCCATGGCCCTCGAACTTCCAGCGTACCGCTTGTCTTACCATCACGGGGGGCGATATTGCCTTCCTCGTCAATCACACGCAGTTCCACGCCAAGCGGTGGACGACCCTGCTTGCAAATAACATCCACCTGGGCGTCAAAGTCGAGTTCATCCCAATTGGCCGGAAGCGCGCCAGTCGTACCAATCGGTGATGTCTCGGTCATGCCCCAGGCATGGGCGACGCGAATATCATTCTTCATTAGTCGTTCGATCATCGACCGGGGACAGGCCGATCCGCCGATCACGACAACGCGCAATTTGCCATAATCGCCGCCTTTTTCATCCATATCGGCAAACATCGACAGCCAAACCGTCGGCACGCCCGCACTATGCGTCACGCCTTCTTCGCGGATCAGTTTCCACAGAACCGGTGCATCATTGCTGGCCGAGAAAACTATCTTTGCTCCAACCGCCGCGCAAGCGAAAGGCAGCCCCCATGCATTGGCATGGAACATGGGCACGACCGGCAACATGACCGAGCGGGTCGCCAGATCCATAACATCGGGCTGGACCTCGGTTATGGCATGCAGGACGTTCGAACGGTGCTCGTACAATACGCCCTTCGGATTGCCAGTAGTGCCGCTTGTGTAACAAAGGCCACAAGGGTCATTTTCATCGACATCGACCCATTCAAAATCCCCGCTTTCCGCGTCCAGCAATTCGCGAAAGATGGGATAGTCGCCCTTTTCCCCGTCGAACTGAATATAATGTTCAACGGTTTTCAGCTGCGGTTTGAGCATCTCCACGATCGGGGTGAACATCTTGTCGAACAAGAGCACGCGATCTTCCGCGTGGTTGATGATGTAGACCAGCTGTTCCTCAAATAGCCGAGGATTAACGGTATGAAGAATGCCGCCGATACCCGCCGACCCATACCAGCTGATCAGATGGTGGGCATGGTTCATCGCAAGGGTTGCGATCCGGTCCCCTTTTTTCATGCCGAGACGCTGCATTGCCTGAGAGAATTTGCGAGAGTCGAGGCCGATTTCGGCCCAATTGCTGCGCGAGATGTTGCCGTCTGCCCAATAGCTGACGATCTCGCGGGTGCCATGCTCCCGCGCAGCATGATCGATCAAATTGGTTATCTTGAGCGGTCTCGCTTGCATTGCACCAGCCATATTGTCTCTCCACACAGTTATATTTGGCTGGCTTTTGGTATGTTTAATACTAGCTGACAAGCCTTAATTTGGGCTTTGCCACCCTCATGGGTCTAGCCGGTCCCAATCGGACATTCCCGATCCCGTCAACCCGTTCCAGCATATCCGCAGTTTCTGCGTCTAGCCGAAAGGAGCGACCGAGACATACTTTCACCGGATCCCCAGCGGGGCCAGCCATCGTCGCCACCAATTCACTCTGACCACCGACCAGAGGGGCCACCAGATTGGTCAGTTCATGCAGTCCGGCGATATCGTGAACTTCCAGTTCCATGCAGGTTCGGGTAGTTTTTTCCAATCCTTCCAGTGGCTGGGCCCGTTTGATCGCGACGCGCGGATTATCGTCCTCTGACTGCTGGTCAAGCTCGACGTTGAGCAACGCGCAACCACCCTGATCGGCTAGCTCGGCCAATATCTTGCACTGGTCCTCATCAAAGCAACTAGCGGAGAATTGCCCACTGCTGTCGGACAGGTCACCCAGTACAAAACGCTTTCCTCGACGGCTATCGCGCCAGCGAACTTTCTCTATCAGCGCTGCCATCACCGCCGGCTTGCGCACCCCTTCCCCAATCGGGCCTTCGCTGCACAAAGCTGCATAGGTCAGCGCTCCCAGGGAAGATGTCACGGCCTGAAACTGGGATACGGGATGGGCCGAAAAATAAAAACCGAACGCATCACGCTCATGAACCATGATTTCGTTGAGCGACCAGTTGCTGTCCTCGGGCAATCTGATCGCCTGCATTTCGCCACCGGCACTGCCTTCTCCGAAGAGGCCACCCTGCCCGCTTTCGCGCGCGTCTGCAGCGCTGCTCGCGACCGATAATATCATGTCCGCGCCGTCATAGATTGCCGCACGATTGGGTTCCAGCTCGTCAAATGCCCCGGCCGACGCAAGGCTTTCCAATTGCCGCTTGTTGAGACCGTGCGGATCAATTCTGTTGGCAAAATCTTCAATGGACGAAAATGGCCCGGCCTCTGCCCGCTCGGCTACAACCGACTGCATGGCCTTCTCTCCGACGTTTTTCAGGCCTGCCAACGCATAGCGGACGGCAAGATGACCCTGCTCCTGTTCTTCGACAGAAAAATTGGGACGGCTTTTGTTGATAGCCGGTTGCAGGATAGTATATCCCAATCGCTTCATATCATCGACAAAAATGCTGAGCTTGTCGGACTGATGCATATCGAAACACATGGAAGCCGCATAAAATTCATGCGGATAATGCGCTTTGAGCCAGGCGGTCTGATAGGCGAGCAACGCATAGGCCGCCGCATGGCTTTTGTTGAAGCCATATCCGGCAAACTTATCGATCAAATCGAACAATTCGTTGGCCTGCTCGCTGTTCAAACCATTCTCGGCGGCGCCCGTCACAAACCTCTTGCGCTGAACATCCATTTCCGCCTGGATCTTCTTGCCCATCGCCCGGCGCAGCAAATCCGCTTCGCCAAGCGAATAGCCGGCGATGATCTGCGCGGCCTGCATCACCTGTTCCTGATAGACGAAAATCCCGTAGGTCTCTTTCAGAATGCCTTCCAGCAACGGATGAGGATAGGCAATTTCGGCGCGGCCGTTCTTGCGGTCGCCGAAGAGCGGAATATTGTCCATCGGGCCAGGGCGATAGAGCGACACCAGCGCGATAATATCGCCGAAATTTGTGGGCTTCACGGCGGCCAGTGTGCGCCGCATACCTTCCGATTCAAGCTGGAACACACCGACAGTGTCGCCACGCTGGAGCAGATCGAAGACGCCCTCGTCTTCCCAGCTCAATCCATCCAGATTGACCTCTATCCCGCGTTCGGCAAGCAGCTGGACCGCCTTTTTCAACACCGACAATGTTTTGAGACCCAAAAAGTCGAATTTCACCAGACCGGCCTTTTCGACAAATTTCATGTCGAACTGGGTCACCGGCAGATCCGAACGAGGATCCCGATACAGGGGAACAAGCTGATCGAGTGGACGGTCGCCAATGACCACGCCCGCTGCGTGGGTGGAACTATGTCGCGGCAGCCCTTCCAGCTTCATCGCCAGATCGAATAACCGCTTCACGTCAGATTGTTTATATTCCTGCGCCAGTTCCGAGATGCCGTTGAGCGAACGCTTCAAATCCCACGGATCAGTCGGATGGTTGGGAACCAATTTGGTCAACCGGTCGACTTGCCCATATGGCATTTGCAACACCCGGCCGACGTCGCGCAGCACCGCCCGTGCCTTCAGTTTTCCGAAGGTGATAATCTGGGCAACTTGCCGGTCGCCGTATTTTTCCTGAACGTAGCGAATGACCTCGCCGCGCCGCGTTTCGCAGAAATCGATATCGAAATCCGGCATCGAAACACGCTCCGGGTTCAGAAAACGTTCGAACAGCAACCCCAGCTTGATCGGATCAAGATCGGTAATGGTCAGCGCCCAGGCAACAACCGAACCGGCCCCCGAACCACGCCCCGGTCCAACCGGAATATCGTGATCCTTTGCCCATTTGATAAAGTCGGCAACGATCAGGAAATAGCCCGGAAATCCCATGTTGACGATGACATCAAGTTCAAATTCCAGTCGATCATAATAGGTTTTTCGCTCGGCCTCATCGGCCAGATCAATAGCCGCCAGTCGTGCTTCGAGCCCGGCCGATGCATCGCGCCGCAACTGCTCTATCTCCCCTGCCAGATCGCCGGCCAGACTGGGCAAAATCGGATCTCTTTTGGGCGGGGAAAAAGCACAACGCTGCGCAACGACCATCGTGTTCTCAAGCGCTTCTGGAATATCCGCAAACAGTTCTTCCATCACCAGCGAACTTTTCATCCACAAATGTTTGGATGGTTTTTCGCGTTCGTTATTTTCGACATAGGCGGACTGCGCGATACATTTCATCGCATCATGCGCTTCGTGGAAATCAGGCTCGGAAAAGCAGCTCGGGTTGGTTGCGACCAGCGGAATATTGCGATCGATGGCAAGCTTGATCAATCCTGCTTCAGCAGCCATTTCGATCGGGTCTTCGCGGCGCGATAACTCGATATAAAGCCGATCCGGAAAATACCGCTGCAACATTGCCAGATAATTCTCGGCTTCCGTCTGCTGCTCTTCGGCAATCAATCGCGCCAGTGCGCCCTCACCGCCACCAGTCAAGGCAAGCAAGCCGTTGCTGTGACCAGCCAATATGTCCATCCCGACATGGGCTTCGAATTCGCTCGGACGATCGAGATGGGACGCGGAAACCAGCTTGCAGAGATTTTCATATCCCTCCGCATCCTGTGCATAGAGCGCGAGCCAATCCAGTACCGGCTTGTCCTTTTCTGCGCCTCCCGGTCGCGCCACTCTCAGGAAACAGCCAATGATCGGCTGGACACCTTGGGCACGACACCCATCATCAAATGCCATCGAAGCGAAGAGACCAATCCGGTCGCAAAGCGCAACCGCCGGAAAACCACGCTCTTTGGCAGCGGCACCAATGGCTGCCGGTTCCATGGCACCATCCAGAATCGTATAGGCCGAAAAGGCGCGGAGATGGACGAAAGGAACAAGAGCCATGATGTCAGACTAACGGGGCAATATGGATTTGCATATACTGTCGGTAATGATCGTTCGAACTGTCGACCATTTGTCCACAGCTATTTGGCTATTCTTGACCGCGAACCGCTCCCTGCTGCTTATCGCAGGATATTCACGCCTATCCATGCTGGCCTGATCATGTGGAAATACTGACGTTACAGAAGCGCTTCAATCTCGCTTCTTAGCTGTTCGGGCTTTACCGCTGGCCCATAACGCGCAATAACATTGCCTTCACGGTCAACCAGAAATTTTGTGAAATTCCACTTGATACGGGAACCCAGAAGGCCTGATTTTTCAGATTTCAAATATTTCCAGAGTGGATCAGCATCCTCGCCATTAACGTCAATTTTTCCCATCAACGGGAAACTCACATCGTAATTGAGTGAACAGAAATTCTTGATTTCCTCGGCATTGCCGGGTTCCTGATGACCGAACTGGTTGCAAGGGAAAGCCAGTATTTCGAGGCCCTTGTCCTTATATTCCTGGTGAAGCTTCTCGAGCCCTTCATATTGTGGCGTGAAGCCGCATTTTGAAGCTGTGTTTACGATCAACAGCACCTTGCCCTTGTGAGCGGACAGATCCTGGATCGAACCATCTGCTGCTTTCACCTGAAATTCAGTAACCTTCATATGCGCCCCGCATTTTCTAATTTTATCTGATTTTTATCGTTTTACTTGGCCTTCAGATCGATAATTGCACCAGAAAAGTCAAAGCCATTCTGGTTTGGAATTGAAAAGACTAGGTTAAAACTCCGTCGTGGAGGCGGACAACCCGATCCATTTTGGCAGCGAGGCGTTCGTTATGCGTTGCGATCAAAGCCGCGCTGCCTTCCTGCCGCACCAGCCCAATAAACTCGGCGAGGACCAGATCGGCGGTCGCTTCGTCAAGGTTTCCGGTTGGTTCGTCTGCCAGCACCAGTTTCGGCGCGTTCGCCAGCGCACGGGCAACCGCAACCCTTTGTTGTTCGCCGCCGGACAATTTGCTCGGAGTGTGATTCAGTCGCTCCACCAGTCCGAGACTGCGGAGCAATACTTCGGCTCTCTCTTCGGCCACATTTTGAGCGGTACCCGCAATCAACTGGGGCATCACAACATTTTCCAATGCGGAAAAATCGGGTAGCAAATGATGAAACTGGTACACGAAGCCCAGCAGATCACGCCTGATCCGTGTGTGTCCGCTGGCTGGCAATTGTGCCGTTTCCTCGCCATCCAGTTTGATGGACCCCTCAAATCCTCCTTCGAGCAATCCGACGGCCTGCAACAACGTTGATTTCCCCGAACCGGACGGCCCCACCAGCGCCACAATTTCGTTGGCATTAATGTCGAGGTTTACGCCGCGCAGCACTTCTATTTCAACGTCCCCCTGGACAAAGCTACGCCTGACATTGCGCAATTCGACCGTTTTGCGATTGACGAGATCATTCATAACGAAGCACCTGGACCGGATCGGTACTGGCCGCCTTATAGGCAGGATAGAGTGTGGCAAGGAAGCTGAAGAGCAGCGCCAGTCCGGCTATGCCGACGACTTCCATCGGATCGGTTCGCGCCGGAAGTTCTGTCAGAAAACGGATCGACGGATCCCAGAGATTTTGCCCGGTAATCATCTGGACAAAATTGATCACATTCTGGCGAAAATGGATAGCAATCAGACCGAGGACAATCCCGGCAGCGATACCGAGCATCCCGATTGAAGTACCCACCGTCACGAATATCCGCAGCAGGGATGCACGCGAGGCCCCCATCGTGCGCAGGATAGCTATGTCGCGGGTTTTGGCACGCACCAGCATGATCAGCGAGGACAATATATTGAAAACGGCAACCAGAATGATGATCGACAGGATCACGAACATCACTACCCGCTCGACCTGCAGCGTTTCAAACAGGGAGGCATTCATCGTCTGCCAGTCGGTAATGACACCGCGATCCGCCACTTTTGGAATCAGGGGCGCTATTATATCGCTCACATTATCCGCGTCGTTGGTCTTGATTTCGATCATCCCGATCTGATCGCCGAGCAGAAGCAACGTCTGCGCATCTTCCATCGGCATGATGACAAAGGCCTTGTCATAATCATAAACCCCCACTTCAAAAATTGCCGCCACTTCATAGGCAATTTCCCGGGGTACGGTTCCAAAGGGTGTCGAACGTCCCTGTGGATTGATGATCGTGATCCGGCTGCCGACCTGCGCACCCAGCGTCATCGCCAGACGGCTGCCGATACCGACCCGCCCCGCTCCCGGCTCAAGCCGCGCCAGATCTCCGGCTACGGTTTTTCCATCCAGCGTTTCATTATTCAATATGTCCGAAACCAGCATCCCGCGGACAAGGACAGCCTCAACTCGTCCATTATACGTGGTCAGCAAGGGCTGTTCGATCAATGGTGATGCGGAGACTACCCCTTCTGTCTGGCGCGTTTCCTCCAGCAAGTCCCGCCAGCCGGGCAAACGACCGCCATAGCCCTGGATAACGGCATGACCATTGAGACCGACGATCTTGTCGAATAATTCGGCCCGGAAACCGTTCATGACACTCATCACCACGATCAGCGCCGCGACGCCCAACATGACCGCGACCAGACTGATACTGGCAACGAGAAAAATAAATCCCTCCCCTTTGCCGGGCAACAAATAGCGTTTTGCGATTACCCATTCATAACGGGATAGGAGCATGATTTTCGATGACTTCCTTGGATCAGGTTCCCCTCGCCTTTACGGTCGCCAGTCAACGCAAGCAAGTGGCATGGTTGACAATTTGCTGTTGCCGATATGACACAAGAGACGATTAATCTTCCTAAACTCCCAAATTTCTCATGACAAATTTATGTCAGTCGATCACAGATAGAAACAGAATCAAACATCTCGATTAACGGGTCATGGTTCAGGGATCCTTTCAGGTTCCGCCAAATGTTGGGGGACATGCGGCGTCGAATATGAAGGGAAAACAGGGGGCGAATTAATTCGTCACCATTTTCGCCCGGGTGCTGAATAGCATCCGGGCGTTTTTTTGTCCCGATAAAGTGTCCAAACTACTGGTTTTAGCCAATTTTCTTCCTCTTGAAATTTGATAATCTGAGCATATCTATATGGTGTGAAATGCCTCTGGGGTTTCACATTGACGAAGGGGATGCCGCGTTAGCGGGTCCTAATTTACATTGCTCAATTGAAGAGGATATAGATATGAATCGTTTTGACTTTACCCCCTATCGCCGGTCGACCGTAGGTTTCGACCGGCTGTTCGACCTTCTTGAAAATAATGCCCGCGCCCAGCAATCCGAGAATTACCCGCCGTTCAATATCGAACGCAGCGGCGAAGATCATTATCGGATTACACTCGCAGTCGCCGGTTTCAAGGACGAGGAAATCGAAATCACCGCCCAGCAGAATCTTTTGCTCGTCACCGGAAATAAAAATACCGATGAAAACGAAGGCAAACAATTTCTCCATATGGGCATAGCCAATCGCAGCTTTGAACGGCGGTTTGAACTTGCCGACTTCGTGCGGGTAGATAACGCAGCGCTTGCAGATGGCCTTCTGACCATTGATCTGGTCCGCGAAATCCCCGAAGCGATGCGGCCACAAAAGATCGCCATCAATAAAGCGGACAATGTCACCAAGATCGCGCACAAGCAGAAAAAGAAAGAAGATAAGGCAGCATAAGCTGACTTTTTTCAGGTGACTGTCAGGCAGCCAGAGCAATCTGGCTGCCTTTTTTATCAACCGTAGAATGAAATAGGGCAGCCGGATGAGGATCCGACTGCCCCTGACACCCGCTTGGTGTCACTCTCGACGACAATTAGCCCGGGTCGCAAATGGCCAATTTCCGTCAAGAATCTGCTTCGGCAATATGGGAGAGCATAGCATGATCCAATATCCGGACCTTTCCGCTCTCTACTGCCACGATCTCGCTTTCCGACCATGATGACAGTTGCCGATTAATATGTTCACGCGACATCCCGGCAAAGTTGCCGAGTTCGCTCTGGCTCAGGTCCAGTTTCAGTCGCCCTTCCTCCGCTCCGGCGACAGAAAGCCGTAGCAAGTAGCGCGCCAGACGCGGTCCGGATGTATAGGCACGATCACCTTCGATCATGCTGTTCGCCATCCGGATACGGCTGGCCATCACTTTCAGCAACCGCAGCGCCATATTCTTGTGTTTGCCCAGAATCTCCTCGAAAGCATCCCGCGTGATCGAAAGCACCGACGTCGGTTCGATCGCGGTCACGCTGGCGGTTCGTTCTCCGCCATCCAGCAACGCAATTTCACCCAGCACCTGACCCGCTTCCGCATAGTCAAGAACGACTTCATGACCATTACTGGCGATCATGCTGGTCCGCGCATTGCCCGATAATAATATCAGAAGCGAATTCCCAGGGTCGCCTTGCATTATCAAATCATCCCCCTTTTTATATTGCACAAAATGTCCGCGCAATATCAGGTCAGCCAGTTCAGCTTCATCGCAATCGGCAAACAGACTATGTTCTGCCAATATATTTGCCAGTTCTTCGGCTTTCACTATTACTAATCCCTCAACGCCACCTAAAAGTGTTCCCTAACCCTTCCATGCGGCATGTGCGTTACAATAGTCAATTTTCGTAAAATAGATTGGACAAATTCGACATTCGATCAAAACTGTTTCGTTTACGGGAACTTAATGCTTAAACGAGGCGGCTTTGTTGCAATGCAGCGGCGATGAAAGACGCAAAGAGGGGATGTGGATCAAATGGCTTGCTCTTGAGCTCTGGATGGAACTGGACGCCAACGAACCAGTTGTGGTCAGGTCGTTCCACGATTTCCGGAAGCTCACCATCGGGTGACATGCCGGAGAAGATCAGTCCGGTATTTTCCAGACGTTCGACATAGCCCTTGTTCACTTCATAGCGATGACGGTGCCGTTCGCTGATTTCCTGGCAGCCGTAAATTTCGCTTATTTTCGAACCTTTCTGCAACACGGCGTCATAGGCTCCCAGTCGCATGGTACCACCCAGATCACCGCCAGCCTCGCGCTTCTGCAGCCCTTCTTCGGTCATCCATTCGGTGATCAGACCCACGACCGGTTCTTCGGTTTCACCAAATTCGGTGGTTGATGCCGCGCTGATTCCCGCCAGATTGCGCGCGGCCTCCACACAAGCCATTTGCATGCCAAGACAGATACCAAAGAACGGGATATTATTTTCACGGGCGAATTTGACCGATCCAATTTTGCCTTCGCTACCGCGTTCCCCGAACCCACCGGGCACCAATATCGCGTGCAAAGGCTCCAGTTTCACAGCGAGATCTTCATCATTCTCGAAAAGCTCCGCGTCCAGCCAGCGAACCTGTACCTTCACCCGATTCGCCAGACCACCATGGAACAGCGCTTCCTGAAGCGATTTATAGGCATCCTGCAGACCGACATATTTGCCGACCACGCCGACAATGACTTCGCCCTCCGGATTCTCGATCCGTTCCATCACATCATGCCAGCGCGACAAGTCGGGCTCGGCTGCGTCGGCGATGCCAAAGGCACGCAGCACTTCGGAGTCCAGACCTTCCTTGTGATATTGCAGGGGCACATTGTAGATATTGCTCGCGTCCAGCGCCGGGATCACCGATTCTTTCCGGACATTGCAGAATTGGGCGATTTTGGCCCGCTCACTGTCGGGCAGTGGATGTTCACAGCGGCAGAGCAGGATATCCGGCTGGATACCAAGTGAAGTCAACTCCCTGACGCTATGCTGGGTTGGCTTGGTTTTCAGTTCGCCTGCGGCGGCAATATAGGGCACCAGCGTAACATGTACGGAAATCGCATTTTCGCGCCCGACCTTGTTGCGGAGCTGCCGAAGCGCTTCGATAAATGGCAAGCTCTCAATATCGCCGACCGTACCGCCAATTTCGCACAAAACAAAATCAATGCCGTCGAGCCTGTCCTGGGCGAATTCCTGAATCGCATCGGTTACGTGCGGAATGACCTGGACCGTCGCGCCCAGATAATCACCGCGGCGTTCTTTGGTGATGATCGACTGATAGATTCTACCGGACGTAACATTGTCGGATTGCAACGAGGGAACACCGGTAAAGCGCTCGTAATGGCCAAGATCGAGGTCTGTCTCTGCGCCATCATCGGTAACATAGACTTCGCCATGCTGATAGGGGGACATCGTCCCCGGATCAACGTTGAGATAGGGGTCAAGTTTCCGGATTCGCACGGAATATCCGCGAGCTTGCAGAAGAGCACCGAGGCTTGCCGCCATCAGACCTTTGCCAAGAGAGGAAACCACACCGCCGGTAATGAATATATATCGCGCCATGGGAGGAGAGGCTTAAGGCGTTATCACCACATATGGCAATCCCGCGAATCCGGAAAAGTGAAATAAATATTATTTTACTTTGCTCGTTCGTCGATCATCGGAGGCACACCGACTCGAGCCGCAGCCGTTGTTGCCCAAAAGCCCGGGGGATTGCTGCCAATCTATGGCTTTGAAAAATGCCTATTGATCGAGAGGAACGGAAGTATCCGGTTCAGCCGCTGGGGCATCATCCTCGGCCGCGGCTGCCGCAGCAGCTGCCAATGGGTCATCACCGATCAGCGGCACGTCATCAGCCGGTGCGGAAACCGGTGCGCTATTGTCACGTTGCAGGCTCTGATCGATCGTTTCAACCTTGCCTTCTGCCGCTGCCAGAATCGCAAGCGCGATCGACAGGGACACGAATAATACCGCCAATACCGACGTCGTCCGTGTGAGCAAGTCAGCCGCACCACGAGCGGTCATCATACCAGACGGGGACCCACCGACGCCCAGACCGCCACCTTCGGATTTCTGCATCAGGATAACGCCGACCAGCATGGCGGCGACAAGGGCTTGAAGAACGGTGAGAAATAGAAACATGGATTTTCCGGACGTGTTCTGTTTGTTTGTGCAGCGCACATAGCGATTGGGACGCCCGAGTTCAAGCGATGATCGACGCACCTCCAAGAGCCAAAGTTCGTCAAAGTTCGGGCCTGAAAGGCCTGAAATCCGGTAATATTGGTCAGATTATACCAAATGTTGGAAATTTAATTACTTCAAAGGCCAGTCTACAGGGATGGCATGATGACATGGGGCCATCGCCCCCTGTCATCATCACGCCAACGGTTGACGTCTAGCTTTTGGCCGCTGCCTCGATAATCGGCCCGAATTTTGCTGCCGTCAAACTCGCTCCGCCGACCAATCCGCCGTCTACATTCGGGATTGCCAGCAATTCCGCAGCGTTGCCGCCATTCATCGATCCGCCATAGAGAATGCGAACCGCGTCGCTGCCCTGCCCCATCAATTCTCCCAGTTTCTCCCGAATCGCAGCATGCATTTCCGCGACATCGCTCGCCTCAGGCACCCGGCCGGTGCCGATCGCCCATATCGGTTCATAGGCGATGGTGAGCCATTCTGCGCTTGCCTTGGCGGGGAAAGAACGGGCCAGTTGTATCGTGACAATTTCAATCGCCTGTCCGGCATCACGCTCTTCTTCGGTTTCACCGACGCAAATAATTGCTCCCATGCCCGCTGCATGGGCCGCCTCTGCCTTTGCCTTCACTTCTGCATCGCTTTCCTGCTGGTCGGCACGGCGCTCGCTGTGACCGACGATCGAATAGGTGGCCCCTGCTTCCTTTAGCATTGCAGCAGAAAGGCAGCCCGTATGCGCGCCGCTTTCGGCGAAATGGCAATCCTGTGCGCCGATGGCGAACTCCGGGTTGGCCTGCGCGGCGGGACCGATCAGTGTCGCCGGGGGACAGATACCAACATCGGCACCCTCATGATTGGCTGCAATGGCCGCAATGGCAGCAATATCTGCGAGCTGCGCACGCAGCCCGTTCATTTTCCAGTTGCCGACAATATATTTGCGGTTTGCCATGATGCATTCTGCCCTTTCTGTTTTTCTGATATTCATCCGCTATCAAATATCGTTCGGCTTGCCAATTTCCTTCCGCAGTCTTTTGCTTGAACCACAAAGCCAAGCCGCCTAAAGCAAGCAGAAATCCAACTCCCGCAATGGAATATTTCTTTTATGATCAGTTTTTTCCGCCGCATTTTTTCCTCGAAACTCGGTCTTTTTCTGACCTTGTGTTTCGTCGGCTTGATCGCCATTGCCTTTGCCACGGCCGACGTGTCGAGCAGCGGCACATTTGGCGGCGTGACGGGATCGGGTACGGCAGCAAAGGTAGGCGATAGCAAGCTGACCACCGCAGAACTCAGCCAGTCCGTGAACAACGCCTTTCGCGGCGAGCAGCGGGAAAATACCGGGCTGGATCTCAAAACCTATATAAACGGCGGTGGCTTTGACGATGTTTTGGAGCGCCTGATCAACAGCTTTGCGATTGCCGATTTCGGAATGAAATATGGCATGACCGCTGGCAAACGGCTGGTTGACGGAGAAATTGCGAGTATACCGGCCTTCCAGGGCGCAGACGGGCAGTTTAGCGAAGAGAATTTTCGACGCGCCATGCAGCAGCAAGGGTTGAATGAAACCCAGTTGCGCGACGATTTTGCCCGCAATTTACTGGCTGATCAACTGTTGACCGCAGCCGGTTTTGGAGCAGCGGTACCGCAGAAGCTTGTCGTTCCCTACGCTTCTCTGTTGCTGGAATCGCGCGAAGGCCAGATTGCGACAATTCCGTCGGTAGCCTTCATCGAAAATGTCCAACCGGCAAAAGCGGCGGTCGAGGCCTTTTACGCCAAGAACGCATCCCGCTATACGATTCCCGAACGCCGGACGATCCGCTACGCATTGTTCGACAAATCCCGGTTCAACGACAAGATCAAACCAACCGAAAAAGAAATTGCGGGCTATTACAAGCTGAACAAGGCCCGATATTCGGCCAGCGAGACGCGCAATCTCACGCAGATCATTGTACCAACCGAAGCCGCCGCCAAGGCGTTGGTCGATAAAATCAACGCCGGCACTTCGATTGAGCAAGCGGCACGTTCGGTTGGCTTGTCTGCTGCCGAAGTGGGATCAATCAACAAGGCTGATTTTATTGATTCAGCCTCGCAAGCCGTTGCCGACGCTGCATTCGCGGCCCCGTCCGGCGCCATCGCCGGACCGGCACAAAGTGCGCTCGGCTGGCATATCGTGAAGGTCAAAGCCATCAAACAGATTCCTGGCCGCACGCTGGACCAGGTGCGCACGGAAATTGTCAGTGAATTGACGCGCTCGAAAATTGACGAGGCTATCGCCGACCTCACGATCCGTTTGGAAGATGAGTTTGCTGACGGCGCGTCACTGGACGATATTGCCAAAGCGGAGCAGCTTAAGGTGGAAGAAACGCCGGCGCTGCTGGCCAATGGTCAGAACCCGGACGATCAAAATTACAAGCCCATTCCAGAGATGCAGCGCATTTTGCCGACCGCCTTTGCAGTGGACGAAGATTCCGATCCACAGATCGTCGAAATCATTCCTGGCCAGCAATATGCTGCGATCGACGTTTCCAATATTACCGAGGCCGCTCCGCCACCTTTGGCGAAGATCGAACAACTTGTGACCCGTGACTATATGCTTGATCAGGGCTCGAAGAAGGCAAAGACGGTCGCCGACAAGATTGCGAAAGCGGTCAGTAACGGCACATCCTTGTCCAAGGCCGTTGCCGATGCCGGTGTGAAGCTGCCCCGCCCCGAACGGATCAGTTCGACCAGAGCAGAACTGGCGCAGCAGAGCCAGAAGGGCCAGGTACCGGCACCGATCAGCCTGATGTTCAGCATGGCGCAGGGCACCGCCAAGGCGCTGGCTGCACCACGCGATCAGGGCTGGTTTGTGGTTGTGCTCGACAAGCTCAATCGTGGCGATGCTTCCAAGCGGGATGATCTGCTGAAGGCCACCCGCACCCAATTCAAACAGGTGATCGGCAACGAATATACCTCACAATTCGTCAACGCCATGAAGGCTGATATCGGCGTAGAACGGAACGAGAAGGCGCTAACCGCGCTGAAGAACCAGCTGCTCGGCGGGAATTGATCGCTCCATGGCGGGCAGTTTCGGAATAGAGGCGGCACGCGCGGCACTGGACAGTGGCAAACCCGCGCTGATCTGGCGGCGGCAGGTGGCCGATACTGAGACGCCTGTATCTGCTGCCCTGAAGCTGATGGAAGATGGTCGCGGCGATTATCTGCTCGAGTCGGTTGAAGGGGGCGAGACCCGTGGACGCCACAGCATGATCGGTCTTGCACCCGATCTGGTGTTCCGGGCCGATGGCGCTGAGGCTGCAATCAATCGGACATGGCTGCAGGACCGCGGGGCATTTGCCCGGGAAAGTGGCGACAGCCTCTCGGTCCTGCGCAGTCTGGTCAAGGCCTGCCAAATGGAGGTGCCGGAGGAACTGCCCCGTGCGCTGGCCTGTCTGGTCGGCTATTTCGGCTATGAAACCATCGGTCTGGTCGAAAAACTTCCTCGCGCCCCGCAATCCGAACTCGACCTGCCCGACATGCTCTTCGTCCGGCCGACGGTGATCCTGATCTTCGACCGGCTGGCCGATGAACTGTTTCTGGTGGCGCCGGTGTGGCCCGAAACAGCTGGTGAAAGCGAAACAAAGATTACCTCGGCAGAGGAACGGCTGGATGAAGTTGAGCGCGGACTGGCTAACACCGTTCGTCCTGAGCTTGTCGAAGGACGGTTGTCAGGCAACGGAGAGACTGGCTCCGACAATCCCGGCCCGAACGAACCGGAGTTCACGCCCCAGGTCCCTGCCGAAAAATATGGCGAGATGGTGCTGCGCGCCAAGGATTATATCGAGGCCGGGGACATTTTCCAGGTGGTGCTGGCGCAGCGGTTCACCACGCCGTTCACGCTGCCCCCGATCGAGCTCTACCGCGCTTTGCGCCGGATCAACCCGTCACCGTTTCTGTTCTTTCTCGACCTGCCCGGCTTTGCCCTTACCGGCTCCAGCCCGGAAATTCTCGTCCGTGCACGCGATGGCGAAGTCACCATCCGGCCGATCGCGGGAACCCGGCCACGCGGAAAAAACGCGGTCGAGGACAAGGCGAACCGGGAAAGCCTGCTCGCCGACCCCAAGGAACGGGCGGAACATCTGATGCTGCTCGATCTGGGCCGCAACGATGTTGGCCGCGTGGCCAGCGCCAACAGCGTCGAGGTAACCGACAGCTATACCGTCGAATTTTACAGCCATGTCATGCATATCGTTTCCAACGTGGTCGGAGAACTGGCCCCCGACAAGGATGCGCTTGATGCCCTGTTCGCGGGTTTCCCGGCCGGCACGGTCAGCGGCGCGCCGAAAGTGCGCGCCTGCCAGATTATTGCCGAACTCGAGCCCGAAACCCGGGGCGCCTATGCCGGCGGCGTCGGCTATTTCTCCCCCGATGGCAGCATGGACAGCTGTATCGTTCTACGCACCGGGATTGTGAAGGAAGGCATGCTGCACGTGCAAGCAGGCGCCGGGATCGTGGCAGACAGCGAACCGGCTTACGAACTGGCCGAATGCCGGGCCAAGGCAGGCGCCCTGCTGGCAGCTGCCAGAGAGGCGGTGAAGCGGGCGCAGGAAATCGGTTTCGGGCAGTAATCTGAAGCGTTCGCTTTGGCCGGAAAAAGGACATGGCGCGTGCCATTTCTGTCGGTCAGCTAGCGTCCCGCAAGTGGTCCTTCAAACAGAAGCTGCGATCCTTCTCAGACGGCTTGCCTCTTGAATTTGATGCACATGGTCGCTAATTCGCCCTCGCGGTGACCACGTTCCCGCCCCAAGTGGATATCAAGACCGGGACGGCCCGGCAGTCAAAAGGAGGCTGCTATGGCGTGGATATATCTGGTACTTGCTGGCGTTTTCGAGATTGTCTGGGCCACTGCAATGAAACAGTCACTCGGATTTTCGCGGTTATGGCCCAGTGTGATCACCATCGCGGCAATGATTGTCAGTTTCGCCTTGCTCTCCGCTGCGATGCGATCCCTTCCGCTGGGTACTGCCTATACGATCTGGACAGGCATTGGCGCTGTTGGAGCATTTGTGATCGGCATTCTCATATTTGGCGAGACCCTCAGTCCGATGCGCGTCGGAGCAGCCGTGCTGATCGTAAGCGGTCTTGTCATGATGACAACTCTCGACGCCCTGATTAGAGAAGAACCAGCAGGACGTTTTGACATTCCAGGACTGCTGTTCGAATCGCATTGACCAGAAGCGGCCTCTTCTCTTCCCCGCTCCTTGCCGCCGTCACAAAATGGTCAATGCTATCGTTCCGTTTAAGGCTTCAGCCAACCTCACTCCAGCATCTTCGGCCCTTCCTTCTGCAGCTTTTCCTTAATCTTGTTGGCGAACAGCGCCAGCATCGGCGGCAGGTCGAGCACCGCGTAGACCTCGTCCTCGCGGACATGCATATCGCTGACGATGCGCTGGCCGATGGCTTCGAGGGTGAAGTGGAGATGATCGCCCTCCCAGTGATGGTCGGTCAGGCTGGCACCCGGAATGACATCGCTCAGCGTGTGGATGCCGCTGCCGATGCGGTTTTTGGCTTCGGCCAGACCCAGTTTGTGCGGAATGTTGACGGTGACGGGCTCGCCCATGAAATATTCTCCCTTTTCGGTGCTTTATCAGCACTCGGTCGCACGTCAAAGCTTGGCGAGAGCGGAATTTCCGATTAGGCAGCTTTGCATGATCCTCGTTATCGACAATTATGACAGCTTCACCTTCAACCTGGTCCATTATCTGATGGAACTGGGCGCAGAGGTGCGCGTGGAGCGCAACGACGCTCTGACCGCCGGCGAAGCGTTGCGCACGGGCGCACAAGCCTTTCTGATTTCACCGGGTCCCTGCACCCCCAATGAAGCGGGCATATCGCTCGATCTGGTCGCGGCCTGCGCCGATGCGGCAAAGCCGTTGCTCGGCGTGTGCCTCGGCCACCAGAGCATTGGCCAGCATTTCGGCGGCAAGGTCGTGCGCGGCGGCCTGATGCACGGCAAGACGTCGCCGGTCACCCATGATAGCAGCGGCGTCTTCGCCGGCCTGCCCTCGCCTTATACCGCGACCCGCTATCACTCGCTGATCGTCGAGGATATTCCCGCCTGTCTGCCGGTCAACGCGACCGCCGACGACGGTTCGGTCATGGGTTTTCGCCACGAAAGCCTGCCGATTCACGGCGTGCAATTCCACCCCGAGAGCATCGCTACGGAACATGGCCATAAGCTGCTGGCCAATTTCATGGCGATTGCGGGGATCGAAGCGAAGGAACGGGCATGACCTTGGCCGATCCGGCGACCCCGCTCACCGAAGCAGCGGCCCGCGAAGCCTTTTCCGCGATACTGGACGGCTCCAGCTCGGCAGAGGAGATCACCGCTTTTCTGATCGCACTGGCCGACCGGGGCGAGACCGCAACCGAAATCGCCGCTGCCGCGACAGAAATGCGCGCCCGGATGATCGGTGTGGACGCGCCCGCCAACGCCATTGATGTCTGCGGCACCGGCGGCGATGGCAGCCACAGTCTGAATATTAGCACCGCCACCGCGCTGGTGGTAGCCGCCTGCGAAATCCCCATGGCGAAACATGGCAACCGCGCTGCCTCGAGCAAATCGGGCGCGGCGGATACGCTGGAGGCGCTCGGTCTTGATCTGACGAAAGCGGCGACCAATGGCGAGCAGAGCCTGCGCGACATCGGCATCGCCTTTTTCTTCGCGCCCAACCATCATCCGGCGCTCGGCCCGCTGGGACCGATCCGCAAGGCCATCGGCCGCCGGACGATCTTCAATCTGCTTGGTCCCTTGTGCAATCCCGCGAAGGTCAAACGCCAGCTGATCGGCGTTGCCTCGCCCGATCTGGTCGAGACCTATGCCGAGGCGGCGCTGCAACTGGGCTATGACAAGGCGATGATCGTCTCCGGCGAGGAAGGCCTCGACGAGCTCAGTATCTCCGGTCCCAGCCGCGTTGCCATGATCAGCGATGGCAGCGTCACGATCAGTCGGATCACCCCGGAAGATGCCGGCCTGACCCGTCACCCGGCGGAAGCGTTAAAGGGCGGCGATGCGAAGTATAATGCCGCTGCGCTCAAGGCGCTGCTGCAGGGTGAGAAATCGGCCTATCGCGACGCCGTGCGGCTCAACAGCGCAGCTGCGCTGATGGTCGCGGGCGAAGTCGACAGCTGGGAAGAAGGCGTCGAGGAAGCCGCCGAGGCGCTCGACAAGGGATTTGCCAACGCCATGCTCAATTGCTGGATCGCCAATCAATGAACAAGCTTGAAGAAATCTGCGCGACGACGCGGGACTATGTCCGGCAGCGGAAGGCTGATGTTCCGGCGTCGAAGCTGAGCGATGACATCGCCCGACAGAGTGCACCGCGCGGTTTTGCCGCAGCGATCCGCGCAAAATCGGCCAGCGGCTTTGCCCTGATCGCGGAGATCAAGAAAGCCAGCCCGTCCAAGGGGCTGATCCGCGAGGATTTCGATCCCCCCGCCCACGCCCGCGCCTATCAGGCCGGCGGCGCGGCGTGCCTGTCGGTATTGACGGACCAGCCCTATTTTCAGGGCGCGGACGAATATCTGGTGGCGGCGCGCGCTGCGGTTGAACTGCCCTGTCTGCGCAAGGACTTCATGGTCGATCCCTGGCAGGTCGCCGAATCGCGGGCGCTGGGCGCCGATGCGATATTGATCATCATGGCGGTGCTGAACGATAGTCTGGCGGCGGAGATCGAGGCGGAAGCGCTGTCGCTCGGCATGGACGCGCTGATCGAGGTGCATGACGAAGCGGAGCTGGAACGGGCGTTGAAGCTGCAATCCCCGCTGCTCGGCATCAATAACCGCAATCTCAAGACCTTCGAGACCAGCCTCGACCAGACCGAACGGCTGGCGAAGCTGGTGCCCGACGACCGGATCATGGTGTCGGAAAGCGGCATCTTCAGCCATGAAGACTGCCAGCGCTTGTCACAATCCGGCGCCCGCGCCTTTTTGGTAGGTGAATCCCTGATGCGACAGGATAATGTGGAGGCAGCAACCCGGCAGCTGCTGACAGGAAGTCCATGAGCAAATTGACCCATATCGACGGCGACGGCGCGGCCCATATGGTCGATGTCGGCGGCAAGGCCGACACGGTCCGCGAGGCCCGTGCCGAGGGCCGGATCGCGATGAAACTGGAAGTCCTGGAAGCTATTAAAGCGAACGCCATGAAGAAGGGCGATGTGCTGGCGACCGCCCGCATTGCCGGGATCATGGCGGCGAAAAAGACCAGCGACCTGATCCCGCTCTGCCACCCGCTGGCGCTGACCAAAGTGGCGGTGGATTTCGCCTTTCTTGACGATGGCATCAAGGTCTCGGCCATGGCCCGCCTAACCGGCAAGACCGGGGTGGAAATGGAAGCTTTAACAGCCTGTTCTGTCGCACTTCTCACAATCTATGACATGTCCAAGGCGATGCAGAAGGATATGGTGATCAGCGATATCCGCCTGCTGTCGAAAAGCGGCGGCAAATCGGGAGACTGGGTCGCGGAATGAGCAGCTTGCTGCCTCTGGACGAAGCCCAGCAGCGACTGATCGCGCTGGCCTCCCGCCTGCCCGCCGAAACGCTTTCCGTCCATGATGCGCTCGGCCGCTATCTCGCCGCGGACCTGATAGCAAAGCGCGAGCAACCGGCCGCCGATATGTCGGCGATGGACGGCTATGCGATCCGCTTTGAAGACCGGGACGGCCCGTGGACCTTGGTCGGCGAATGCCCGGCTGGCAGCCCGCCCTGCCGTGCGCTCCAACCCGGCGAAGCCGCCCGCATCTTCACCGGAGCGCTGCTGCCCGAAGGCGCGGACACCGTGGTCATGCAGGAAAATGTCGCAGCCGATGGCGGCACCATCCGTCTGACTGCAGAACCCTCGCCCGAAAAAGGCCGTCACGTCCGCCATCAGGGTGGTGATTTCAAGCGGGGAAGCATCGGCTTGCCCGCAGGCAGCCTGCTCAATGCGGCGGCCCTCAGCGAAGCGGTGATCGCCGGCTATGGCGACCTGTCGGTCGGCGCACAGCCCCGCGTGGCAGTGGTTTCGACCGGCGACGAACTGGTCGCGCCCGGCAGCGAGACCCTGCCCCACCAGATACCCGCCAGCAATGACGTCATGCTGTCAGCCATGCTCTCCGGCCTGACCGCCGAAACCCGCAGTCTGAGCCGCGTTCCCGACGATATGGACATATTGTGCCAGACGCTGGAAAGCGCGAAGGATTGCGATATCATCGTCACCATCGGCGGCGCATCGGTCGGCGATCATGATCTGGTCGGCCCCGCCTTCGAGCGGCTCGGCGCGGAGATCGATTTCTACAAAATCGCGATGAAACCGGGCAAGCCGGTGATGGCCGGAACACTCGGCAAGACGGTGATATTGGCGCTCCCCGGCAATCCGGCGTCGGCGTTCGTCGCGGCGACGCTGTTTCTGCTCCCTTTGATACGATTTATGGCCGGATCTGACCAATATCTGCCCGAATATCAAAGCGCCCCGACCACAAAAGCCCTCCCCGCCAACGGCCCCCGCGCACAGTTTCTGCGGGCGAAAGTGGATCAGACCGGGATCACACCCTTTGGCAGCCAGGACAGCGCCAAGCTTTCGGTGCTAGCGGCGGCGAATGCGCTGCTGTATCGGCCGGCCCATGCGGAGGCGGCCGATGTGGGTGAGATGGTGCCGTTTATTGGGATTTAGTTGTCAGGCTCCCGCGAAGACGTTTCCATGCCAGCAATTTACGCCTATTTCCTCGGGCTGTTTGCGGGAATTGCCTAAGGATCGTCCGCTATATCCACCCGGCTCGAACGGGCTGAAAGGCTGAAACTGGGTGGGTAGCTGCCTTTAACATCTTCACTTTCTAATGTCGGCTTCATCCCGACAGCTGACGCTAGGGGTATCCCAATTGGTCATGGCAATTGTATTGAAAGCGGACGGTTTAATGATAGGTTAGCATATGGCCAGAACCTTAACTCATCTTGGAGCTATGATAGTAGCATCACAGTTCATCACTATGAATGTTGCGCGAGCGTCGGACGATCCACTGCCTTGCTTCGACGTTAGCGTAAAAGCTAGTATCGTCGATGAGGTGCCGAGCCCTTTTCCCGACTGTGGGTCAGACTGCATCATCATATCTTGGCCTTGGTTTGTAGATTTGAAAGTTCTCCGTGTTTTGCAGGGTGAACTAAAAGACAAAGAACTTTCAGTTTTAGCTATCTTGCACACGGGTCATTCTAAAGTCGGTAAGCGAGCGCAAAGGCGTTGGTTGCGGCGAAACTCCGAGGGAGGTTTTAACCTACTGAGATTAGGAGACGATGACCGACCGGACCAATGTTCGCCCGATACTCCACCGATGCCAGCATATTTAATTCCAGCAGAAGGACGAACACTGGCTGAGGACCGACGGGAAGGCGAAAAGGTTTATAAGAAGTATCAGTAGAATATGCCAATTCTGACGTCAGCTTTTGTGCCCGAAGCTGACATATATTAGCATTGAGGCCAATGTCCGAATTTGGGGCGATTGCAGAAGGGCAGCTTTTTAACGGACGACGCCAATAGCAGCCATCGACGCAGCGGACCAATTCCGACCATGTCACCTACCCTCTTGCCAGCGAAATTAGTCACTTCCCGCTTGACTTCCCCCGTTTTGTTTCATAATTGTTCTGTATTCGTTCCCAGAACAGGACACCGGACATGCTCACGCAAAAGCAACATGAACTCCTTTGCTTCATCGACGACAGGCTGAAGGACAGCGGCGTTTCGCCCTCGTTCGAGGAAATGAAGGAAGCGCTCGGGCTCAAGTCCAAGTCGGGCATTCATCGGCTGATCAGCGCGCTCGAGGAGCGGCACTTCATCCGCCGTCTGCCCAACCGGGCGCGCGCTTTGGAAGTGTTGAAGCTGCCCGAAGGCGGTTTGCACGAAGCGGAACCTTCCAACGTTGTCTCGCTGCACCCCGAAACACCGGTGCGCGAAGTGATCTCCAATCCTGCTCCGGCGGCTAATAATGATGTGCTGGAAATTCCCTTGCACGGCCGGATCGCCGCTGGCGCCCCGATCGAGGCGATGGAAGGCCAGTCGGCGCTCAGCGTGCCGGCCGCCCTGCTCGGCCCCGGCGAACATTATGCGCTGGAAGTGTCCGGCGATTCGATGATCGAGGCGGGCATTCTCGATGGCGACTATGCGCTGATCCAGAAAACCGAAGTGGCGCG
>NZ_JBLWWU010000016.1:0-85569 GCF_048267785.1 Parasphingorhabdus sp.
GCCTTCATTGCTTCTTTCTTTCCGGCAGCCTGATCACGCGGGTCGTCTTAACAGACGGCGAACACGCGTATAGCTTCGATGCTGTGCGCTGGAAACTTGCTGCTATTACAAGGTATTACATTTGACTAAATTTTCTGATTTCGCATTGGCGGAACCTATTCAAAAACGCGTGGCCGAAGGCGGCTACACCACTCCATCTCCGATTCAGCAGCAAGCCATTCCCCCGGCGCTGGAAGGCAAGGATATTCTCGGCATCGCGCAGACCGGAACCGGCAAGACCGCCGCGTTCTCGCTGCCGTCGATCCATCATCTGCTCAACAACAAGAAACGTGCCGGCCGCTTTGAATGCCGCATGCTGGTGCTCGCGCCGACCCGGGAACTGGCGCGGCAGATTGCCGACAGCATGATCGGCTATTCCAAGGGGCTCGGCATTTATGTGACCTCGGCCTTTGGCGGCGTGCCGATCAACCGGCAGAAACGCGTGCTTGAACGCGGTGTCGACGTGCTTGTGGCCACGCCGGGCCGTCTGCTCGATCTGGTTGACCAGCGCTTCCTGAACCTGAGCAAGGTCGAAATATTGGTGCTCGACGAAGCCGACCAGATGCTTGATCTCGGATTCATTGTACCGTTGAAGAAAATCGTTCCGTTGCTGCCAAAACAGCGCCAGAGCCTGTTCTTCTCGGCGACCATGCCAAAGACAATCTCTCAACTGGCGGACCAGTTCCTGACCAATCCTGTCCAGGTATCGGTTGCACCGCAATCGACCACGGCAGAGCGGGTGGACCAGAAGGTCACCTATATCAACCAGGACGACAAGCAACGCCTGCTGAAGGATTTCATCAACAAGGAAAATCCCGATCACATGCTGGTCTTTACCCAGACCAAACATGGCGCCGACAAGGTCGTGAAAAACCTGATGGCGGTCGGTATCCACTCCGCCGCGATCCATGGCAATAAAAGCCAGCCGCAGCGCGAACGCGCTCTGGGCGATTTTCGCAAGGGCAAGATCAACATTCTCGTCGCTACAGATATCGCGGCGCGCGGTATTGACGTCGACGGCGTCAGCCATGTGATCAACTTCGACATGCCCAATGTGGCGGAACAATATGTTCACCGGATCGGCCGGACGGCGCGGGCAGGGGCGAGCGGTATTTCTTACTCGCTGGTTGCGCCTGACGAGCGCCAGTTTCTCCGCGATGTGGCGAAGCTGACCGGTGTGAAGCCCGACGTCATCGCGCTTCCGGAAGGCTATGACGAACCGCCACGCGAAGAGGTGGCACCGCGCATCTATGGCCAGAAGCCCAAGAAATATGGTGCGAAACCGACGCGCAGCGGACCGCCGAAAAACAAGCATAGTTCGCGCAAGGGGCGCCCGGGCGGCGGTGGTTCCGGTCGTGGTGGTCCGGGCTCGAATGCGAAGAGCGACGGGCCCAAGCACTGGAACAACGGCGCCAAATCGTTCAAGCGTCGACAGGCCCGCAAAGCCGATGCCTGATCTATGCGGAGATTAGCGCCTTGCCGTCGGCAAGCGCGCTGATTTCCTCATCACTCAAATCCAGCCAATCCTGAAGCGCGGCAACATTATGTTCGCCGCGCTTTGCGGTTTTGGTATCGGTGTCGATGCCGCTTTTCGATTTCGAGAAGCGATAGGGAGATTGTATGGTGCGGCGTGGATTTCCCGCATCATCGGTCACATCGACGACCACACCGTTCGCTTTCACGCTGGGCTGTTCGTAGATTGCAGGCCCAAAGGGATGGACTTCGCCCCAGGCGAGATTGAGCCGGTCGAGCGTGGCGGTGAGCGCCGCGAAGCTTTCATGTCCCAAGATATGCTTTTCCATCGTCTCGCGCCGCATCCGAACCTTGGTTTCAATATCCGCTCCCTCCGGTGTCGGATCGGCAACGCCGTCCCGGGTCGAGAATATCACCCAAATCCATTTCATATCACCGGTGATCAGTATCTTGCGATTATCGGGCGCATCCCAGACGCTATTTTCTTCCGGCTTCGGCCATGCGTCCTCTAACGCCCAATAAGCATAATCGTCGACCGAATGGAGCACGTTGATCATCGCCAGATCAATATGCTGTCCTTCACCCGTTTGGTCCCGGGCGCGCAGGGCGGCCAATATGGCGACAATACCGTGGAGCGAGCTATAGCTGTCCGCAACCGCGAGCTGGATATCGGTCGCTTGCCCGCCTCCTATTTGCTGCTGCCGCGCAATCAATCCGGTTTCTGCGTGCAGGACGGGCGCATAGGCTGCCTTTTCCCGGTCTGGACCGGTTTGGCCATAGCCTGAAATGGAGAGCATGATAAGTCCGGGATTGACCTTGCTCAAATCATCCCATCCGATACCGAATTTGTCCATGATACCGGGGCGGAAATTCTCGGTGACGATATCGGCCTCGGCGGCCAGTTTCAGAATCAGCGCGCGCGCACCATCCGCTTTCAGGTCGACACAGATATTCCGTTTGCCAATATTCTGTTGCAGATAATAGCCGCTGACTCCTTCAACCGGATTGCCGAGCTTGCGCGTGACATCGCCTTCCGGCGGCTCGATCTTGAGCACATCTGCGCCAAGATCCGACAACATCCGTGTCGCATAAGGGCCTGCAACCACGCGGGTAAAATCAAGGACTTTCAGCCCTGCTAGGGGAAAATCTGTCATATTCTCCTGACGTCAGAGTTTCATCTGCTGTTTCATCGTCTTTTCCGTAGTCGCGCCATAAGGGGGAAGGAAACCAGCAATTTTGGCAATATTGATTTTCGGCTGGCGATAAACCGCTTTCGCATGGCTGAATTCCTTGAAGCCGTCCGGCCCGGTATAAGCCCCCATGCCGGATGGTCCGACTCCGCCGAACGGCAGGTCATGCTGGGCGATATGGAAAATCACATCGTTGACGGTCACGCCGCCTGAAATGGTCCGGTCCAGCACCTTGCGCTTGTCGCTTTCCGTCTCGCCAAAGTAATAGAGGCCGAGCGGCCGGTCATGGTCGTTCACATAGTCGATCACTTCATCGAGATTGCGATAGGTTTTGACCGGCAGTACCGGGCCGAAAATTTCTTCCTGCATCACGCGCATGTCGTCATTGACATTTTGCAGTACGGTCAGCGGCATCTTGTTGCTGTTGGTGTTGGAAAAATCCTCGTCGCCGGGATTGACCACGGTCTGCTTTGCGCCTTTTTTAACGGCGTCGTCGATCAATCCCTGCAAGCGTTCCTTGTGCCGGCCATTGATCACGGAGGTATAGTCGTCATTGGCGATCAGCGTTGGATATTGTTCCGCGACATTCGTTGCAATGCCTTCGACAACCGCATCTTCCTTGTCCTGCGGCACCAGCAGATAGTCGGGCGCCAGGCAAATCTGGCCGGCGTTCATCATTTTACCCATGGCGATCCGCTGGGTTGCCTTTTCGATATCGGCATCGGGACCGACGATCGTCGGCGATTTGCCTCCCAGTTCCAGCGTCACCGGTGTCAGATTTTGCGCGGCAGCCGCCATCACATGTTTTGCGATTCCGCCACCGCCGGTGAAGATCAGGTGATCCCACGGGATTTCGGAGAAGGCCTTGCCGGTTTCCGGGCCGCCGGTGATCACGGTCATTTCCTCCGGTGCAAAATATTCGGCAACGAGTTTTTTAACCAGTTCGCCAGTCTCCGGGCAGAATTCGGAAAATTTGATCATCACCCGGTTGCCGGCACCAAAGGCTCCGATGGCCGGGTCAAATGCCAGATTAATCGGGAAATTCCATGGCGCAATGACACCGACAACGCCCTTGGGCTGAAATTCCACCTGACCGCTGGCGCCGAGCAGGCCGAGCGGGAAATCCATCTTGCGCTTTTCCGGGCGCATCCATTTTCTCAGATGCTTCTTGTGGTCCTTGGCATGGCCGACAACGGACATCAGGTCGGTCATCACGGTCTGCACCGCGCTACGATGGCCAAAATCATTAGAGACCGCTTCGCATAAAGCTTGCTGGTGATCGATAATCATTTGCGCGGTCCGGTTGATCCGGTCCATCCGCGTTTCATAGCTCACCGGCAATTCGGCATGAAAGGCTTTTCGCTGTGAGTCAAAGAGCCTCAATATCTCGTCTTTGCTGACTTCACCGGCTGCTGCTTCCAATGCTTCCATTTCTGCTCTCCAAAGAACGGGGGCTTTGTCGCCCTGTCAAAATCCATTTCAATTGGCTAACTAAAAGGATTATTGACGACTTGTCGAGAGCGAACCGGCTATTGCACCAGGAGATCAATTGCTGCGGCGGTCGCTATCAGTTGTTTTGCTTGCTTGAGATGCAAAAGCTCCGTCATCTTCCCGTTTACCACGATAACGCCTTTACCGACGTTGGCCGGGGCGTTGAATGCCGCGACTATCGCCTCGGCTTCGACAATGGCATCGGGATGGGGAGCAAAGACCCGATTGGCGGTTTCAATCTGTGCTGGATGGATCAGGGACTTGCCATCGAAGCCGAGTTTCTGCGCTTCCTGACATTCCGTTTGAAGACCAGCGGGATCGTTGAAGTCATTATAGACACTGTCGATGATATTCAGTCCATAAGCGCGCGCCGCAATAACCGATTGCGTCATGACGGGGGCGAAAATTGAACGATCATGGGACGCCCGCATCTCTTTCGCCAGATCGTTGAATCCCATCACAAAGCTCGTCAGCCGTGTTTTCGGACCAAGAGCTGCAATGGCTCCAAGATTCAATATGGCCTGCGGCATCTCGATCATTGCCCATAATTTGGTGGTCAGCTTCGCATCGAGATCATCGATGATACCATCGATCCGGATAATATCCTCTGCGCTCAATATTTTGGGTACCAGCACGGCGTCTGCCTTGCTGAGACAGGCTTGCCTGAGATCATCGGCGAACCAGACTGTCTCCATCGCATTGATCCGGACGACCAGCTCCCGGTTGCCATATTCCCCGGATTGCAGGGCAGCGCAGGCATTTTCTCGCGCGTCATCCTTGGCGTCCGGTGCGACGGCATCTTCCAGATCGAAAATAATCGTGTCGGCGGGGAGGGTCTTTGCTTTTTCCAGCGCACGTTCGTTGGATGCGGGCATGTACAGGCAGGATCGGCGGGGGCGAAATGTTGTTTGGGTCATATTGGCGCTATATCCAATGCGGCGCGCCGTGCAAACCGATCTGGAACAGACGACGGAATTTTCCTTCGCGATCAGATGGGCATCGGCCGGTTCACCATCGATGCTTGAAAAGCATTGACCCCGGCTTCCGGCTAGACCAATCGGACTTCCATGCAATGGTTTGAAATCAAAATCTGGCTGGAATCATCAATCGGACTGGATCGTGACTCTCTGCACATTTATGCGGGTGTCGGGATTCAGTTGGCGGTCGCTCTGTTCTGCCGTCGCTCTCTTGCCAGCCCGATTCCGTGGCTCGTCGTCGTCGCTGCTGCGTTCGCCAACGAATTTTATGATTATACCCATCTTGGGGAGACGTTCGAAAAATATTCGAAATATTATCACGAGGAAGCGATCAGAGATATCTGGAACACTCTGCTGCTGCCCACATTGTTTCTGCTGATTGCAAAATTCTGGCCGACCTGGCTGACCGGCAAGCACCCTGCGGACAAGGAAATGGATAAACCGGCGGAGACCTCCCCGCCAATCTAGTCCTTTTCGTCGAGCATCTGAGCTATTTTTCTTACATTTTGGGATTGCCCGCGCGGCAAGACCACGACCTTGTTTTCGTGGGTAACGATGATCAGATTTTCTACACCGAGCACGGCGACTTCGAGATCGTGACTATGGATCAGGTTGCGGTGTGAATCGATTGTCTCGGCCTTGCCAAAAATGACATTCGAATTTTGATCCTTGTCGGAGATGTCGAACAGGGAATCCCAGCTTCCGACATCAGACCAGCCCGGATTTACGGGGGTAACCGCAATTTTTTCCGCTCGTTCCATGATCGTATAGTCAATCGAATCAGAGGGCGATGAAGCAAATGCGTCCGGGTCCGGATAACAAATCTCGTTTTCCATCCGTTTCCCGCTCATCGCCGATCGACACGCATCGAGCATTTCGGGGGCGTGTTTTTCCATGGCCGTCAAATAGCTGTCTGCCCGAAACAAAAATATCCCCGCGTTCCAACAGTAGCCGCCATTCACCAGCATTTTTTCGGCTTTTTCCTGATCGGGTTTTTCGACAAATCTGTCTGCAGCCAGACTTTTGCTGCTGCCGACAATCTTACTGCCCTGCTGGATATATCCGTAACCCGTTGCCGGCTCGGTTGGTTCAATGCCGAATGTCACCAGCCAGCGGGATTGCGCGACGGAAATTGATTCCTGTACGGCTTTTTGAAAGGCCGCGACATTTTTGATGATATGGTCGCTCGGCATCACCAGCAACAAGTCGGTCGGGTTCTCGGCGGCAAGCGCAGCAAGCGCGATGGCGGGGGCGGTATTGCGCGGGCAGGGTTCCAATATGATCGCGCCGGGCGTTGCGCCGACCTCCTGCATCTGTTCCTGCATGATTTCGATATGGTTGGAGCAACCGACAATGATCGGATCGCGATAAAGTCCCTGGTCCGCGCAGCGCTGGAACGTCAGTTGAAACATGCTCAGCGGACCAAGGAGGTTCAGGAATTGCTTTGGTTTCTCTCGGGTCGAGAGCGGCCATAGCCGGGTCCCGGAGCCACCGGATAATATAACGGGGGTAATGCGGGCTTGTTGCGGCATGATCAGAAACTCATTATGTCGTGCAGGCGATAAACGATTTTTCGTTCTTGGACAAATCGATATCGGACAATTGCGGGCAGATTCCACATTCTCCCGGCTTGATCAGTTTGCCGCGGACGGTGACAGACCCTTCCAGTGGGATGACTTGCCATTCCTTGCTGGCGGTTTGCGACAATAGCGTGTCATCACTGCCAACAATCTGGAACAATTCAAACGGTGAGCCAAGCGAGAGGCGGCTTGATGCGTCGGTCGGGACCACTTGGCTATATTTCATATCATAAGATGACAGCTTAACAACCGCCATTGCTTCGTCGAGGTGAAGTTCGCGCGGACGTCCATAGTCATAAATACGATAGGTGATATCAGCATTTTGCTGGACTTCTAACAGTGAAATGCCTGGTCCAATGGCATGGATCGTTCCCGGGGGAATGTAATAGAAATCGCCTTTCTTGACCGGCTTCCAGTCAATAAGCTGCTCTATTTCTCCTAATATTGCTGCCGTTTTCAGCTTGGTAGCGCTTGCAGGATTTTTCAAACCCAGGCCCAGACGCGCATCTGGTTCGGCATCCAAAATATACCAGCATTCAGCTTTGCCATGTGGTAACCCGATCCGGCGTGCCTGTCGGTCGTTGGGATGCACCTGTATCGACAGCTTTTCGCTGGTGAAAAGATATTTGGTCATAAGTTGAGGCGTTATCCCCTTAGGGGCCTGAAACCGGATTTCGCCAATTTTCTTGTCACTTTTGTGGTTGAAAATATCAGGCAAAAGCTCTTGCCCCCATGGTTTCTCAACAAATTTCCGCTTCAGCTTCATGATCAGGATTCAGGAATCATTGGTTTCGTCCCACGCTCGTATATACCATGCCGGACTGCGCGACTTCCGTCGGGTTGTAAATATTCCGCAGGTCGACCAACACATTTCCTTTCATGGCCTGAGCGAGCTTCTTCAGGTCCAGCGCACGAAACGCATCCCATTCGGTCACGATGACAACTGCGTCCGCTTCTTTTGCAGCATTATAGCTGCTGTCTGCCATTTCAACGTCCGGTAAAATATTTTTCGCCAGTTTCATGCCTTCCGGATCATAGGCTGTCACTTGCGCTCCACCATCGATCAAGGTCTGTGCGATAGTGATGGAAGGAGCGTCTCTCATATCGTCGGTATTGGGCTTGAATGTGAGGCCCAGCAAAGCCACCTTTTTGCCGCGCACATCACCGCCGAGGGCATGAATCACTTTGCGGCCCATGGCGCGTTTGCGCTGATCATTCACTTGCACCACCGTTTCGACGATGCGAACCGGGCTATCGTTGTCCTGCGCCGTTTTCATCAAAGCCAGCGTATCCTTGGGAAAGCAGCTGCCGCCATATCCCGGACCGGCGTGAAGGAATTTTGATCCGATCCGGTTGTCCAGTCCGATGCCCCGGGAAACTTCCTGAACGTCAGCGCCAACTTTTTCACATAGATCGGCGATTTCATTGATGAACGTGATTTTTGTCGCCAGAAATGCATTTGCAGCATATTTGATCAGTTCCGCCGTGCGTCGTCCGGTAAATAATATTGGTGACTCATTGAGGAAAAGCGGGCGATAAATTTCGGTCATCACGTCTTTTGCCCAGTCATCCTCTGTCCCGATGACGATACGGTCGGGACGTTTGAAATCACGAATGGCGGCTCCCTCACGCAAGAACTCGGGATTGGAAGCCACGGAAAAACGGTCTCGTGGCTGCTTCTTCTCGATTATAAGTTCAACTTCGTCACCAGTCCCGACGGGAACGGTCGATTTGGTTATGATCACGGTCCGTTTGGTGATGGAATCCGCGATTTCTTCGCTGGCGGCATAAACATAGCTTAAGTCGGCATGGCCATCGCCCCTTCGGGAGGGCGTCCCCACTGCGATAAAGATTGCATCGCAATCTTTTACCGAACCGGCCAGATCGGTCGAAAAGGACAGACGCTCTGCGGCAACATTGCGTTCGACAAGGTCAGCCAGCCCAGGTTCGAAAATGGGCATGATATTCTTGTTCAGATCCGAGATTTTTTGCTCGTCTTTGTCGACACACACCACTTCATGGCCGAAATCAGCGAAGCAGGCACCCGAGACCAGGCCGACATAACCGGAACCTATCATTGCAAGTTTCATTAAATTTCCTCGAATAGTCGGCGTCTTGCCGTAAAAATCTCGCGGCTTTTGGCCCGGGGGCGACCATAGGTCAAGTTTGCAGAAATCGGACCGTGTTTAAAGGCTTTTCCATTCATTTGCGAAATGCTTTCATCAATTGATAAATGAAGGCGGGTCAATCCTGTTCCCTTATCGTCAAATAATCACAATAGCCGGTGAAACACTATGTTTGAAAGTGCTTGGCCAAACCGATACTGACGGGTAAATATACCAGACAGGGGGGCAGTCCTAAAATCGAATGCCAGCTTTGAGAAATAAATGATTGAAAATATGACAACAGTTGCGACGTCGTTGCTGGAAAAAATAGCCAAGTTGGCTCGCTGGCAAAAAAAGACGATCGTGTTTCTGGTCGATCTGCTGCTCTGTGTCCAGTCGATCTGGATCGCTTACTCCCTCCGCATCGGTGTTTGGGTCCTTTGGGATATCGCCGTTCAGAAGATCGTACTGGTCTGCCTGTTGACGATGATTCCTGTCTTTATCCTGAGCGGCGTTTACAAGGCGATTTTCCGCTATGCGGGCACCGGGATGATGAAAACGCTGGTTCGTGCGTTCATCATATATTCGGTCGTTGTCGGCTTTGTATTCATCATAGTGGGGGTAGATGGAGTGCCCCGCACAATCGGGGTGATACAGCCGGTTGTGTTTTTCATCATGGTCGGCTTTGTCCGAGCCGCCGCACGATATCTGATGATCGATATTCTGGGCCGAAACCGGTTCGCCGGCGAAGTAAAAAATGTTCTGATCTACGGGGCGGGCAGTGCGGGACAGCAACTTGCAGCGTCAATGCGATCACAACCTGCCATGCGATTGTGCGGATATGTAGATGATGATCGGCGACTGAATGGGCAAAGGCTGGACGGTGACAAAGTCTACTGGAGTGGCGATCTTCCGAAGTTGATTGATGAGCGGAATATAACCGAAATCCTGCTGGCCTTGCCACGGATCAACCGTAAAAAACGTCGTAAAATTGTGGACCAAATCCGCGAGTTCAAAGTCCACGTGCAAACCTTGCCGAATATGCAGGAAATAATCTCCGGCAAGATTTCGTTCAGCGATATTCGGGAACTTGACATCGAAGACTTGCTTGGTCGTGAGCCAGTTTTACCCAACGAATTGTTGTTCGGAAGGACCATTGTCGGAAAGACCATATTGGTGACCGGAGCGGGGGGATCAATTGGTGGAGAGCTTTGCCGACAGATTGCGAAATCCGGGGCACGCCGCCTGATCTTGTTGGATCTGTCCGAATTTGCTCTCTACGCAATAGAGAAAGAGCTGAAAAATCTAATAGCCGGTCAAAATATCACGGGGCTGGAATTGATACCGGTTCTGGGCTCGGTCGTTGATGGCGCCAAGATGGCTGAAATATTCTCAATGTGGAAGCCGGACACGGTTTTCCACGCGGCTGCCTATAAGCATGTCCCGCTGGTAGAAGCCAACCCGATAGAGGGGATTAGAAACAATATTCTAGGAACGAAAACGCTCGCTGCCGCTGCACAGGCGGCACAGGTTAAGGATTTCATTCTGATCAGCACGGACAAAGCAGTGCGTCCGACCAATATAATGGGTGCGACCAAGCGAGCGGCTGAACAGGTGGTCCAGAATTTGGCTGACGCGGGCGGCGTGACGAAATTTTCCATGGTCCGATTTGGTAACGTCCTTGGTTCCAGTGGTTCGGTGGTTCCCCTGTTCCGCAAGCAAATCGAGCAAGGTGGCCCGATTACCCTGACCGACCGCAAGGTTACACGCTATTTCATGACGATACCGGAGGCCGCTCAACTGGTGATTCAAGCCGCCGGCATGGCAAAGGGCGGTGAAGTATTTGTGCTCGATATGGGAAAATCAGTAAAAATTCTGGATCTGGCGGAGACAATGGTTCGCCTTTCGGGGCTGACCGTGCGCGGCGACAATAATCCTGATGGCGATATAGAAATTGTTGAAGTCGGACTGCGCCCGGGTGAAAAACTCTATGAAGAGTTGATTATCGGCAGTGATCCACAGACCACCCAGCACGCACGCATAATGAAGGCTCACGAATCCTATCTTGCGGCGGACAGGCTAGATGAACTGATTGCGAGTTTGACGAACTGCCGCGATCCGAAGGCTGCTATTACATTGCTCAAGGCCCTGGTCCCCGAATTTATGCACGAACGAGACAATGTTAAAATGGAACAGGCTTCTTGAGCGCAGGATTTCGATTGTCCGCGGAAACGGTCTTCCCCGACCGGTTTTTCGCGAAATGCACTTTCAGCGTTTGAAAAGCCCGAAGGGCACAATTCGATTTTGCGCGTCATGCCCGATATCCGAACGGCCTAGATAGGGAATGCCATTTGCTTCCGACCAGCGCCGGGCAATCGCCTCGGGGCTTTCCCCAAAGGGTCGATCATTTTCGGGGACATCGCTGACGCGGCCCAATTTCAGCCCGGACAGGCCATGACCTGCCAGGTTGCTGCAGAGGTGAAACATCGCGCGGTCAAAGGCGTATAGATATTCCGCTATCTCCTCGACGATCAGAATATGGCCTTTCAGATCCGGCATCAGATTCGTTCCGGTCATCATGGCGATCGTCATCAAATTGAATGCAGCGTGTTTTTCGCCGTTGATCAGGTCAGGCGCAAGCGTATCGGGTTGTCTATCCACGAGCCAATCCAGAGCCCGTTGAATAGCCTTGTCGCCGTCCATTCTCCCAATGTCAGTAGGCATCGGACCATGAGCGATCTCGCCGATGTCCGCGCGATAGAGCGCGCCCAGCAAATTTCCTGCGTCGCTATAGCCGAGATATGTTTTGCGTTTTGCGCTACTGTCCAGCCGGCTAATGGCGGTAGCCGCTATACGCGCAGCGCCATAGCCGCCGCGGGCAAACCATATCGCATCGATTGTCGGGTCGTTGGCCAGGGCGACGAAACTGGCGGCGCGCTGTCCGTCGCTACCGGCAAAATGCCCGTGCTCGAGAAAACATTGCTCTTCGAAGATCAATTCGGCCTGTGGATGGGTTTCGGCGGCGAGCGCGATAACGCGATCAGCACCTTCTCTTGAGAAAGGGGTCGAGGGCGCACAAATGCCGATGCGGACTGGTGAAGAGATTGATTTTGTTCCTTGCGCCATTGCCAAATAGGGAGAGAAGCAATAGCGCGAAAAAATGAGTGAAGACAAATCCTATTATTTTTGCGGAATCGGCGGTTCCGGAATGTTGCCTCTGGCAATGATTGTCAAAGCGGCTGGCGCCCGGGTCGCCGGATCGGACCGCGCATTGGACCAGGGGCGCTTGGCCGACAAGTTTCAATGGCTGCAAGATCATGGAATCAGGCTGTTCAAACAGGATGGCAGTGGCCTCGTCGACGGCAATCAGATATTGATCGCTTCCGCGGCAATTGAGGATAATGTTCCCGACGTCGCACAGGCCATCGCATTGGGGTGCCGGCGAATGACGCGGGCTGAGCTTTTGGCCGAGCATTTTAACGCCGTGCCGTGCAGCATCGCGGTCGGCGGAACCAGCGGAAAGTCTACCGTAACCGGAATGATCGGCTGGATACTGACCGAAGCGGGCCGTGATCCGACGATCATGAACGGTGCCGTGATGAAGAATTTTGTGAATGATGACGCCCCGTTTGCCAGTTCCCGTGTGGGTGCGGGTGCGTTGATGGTGAGCGAGGTGGACGAAAGCGATGGGTCCATCGCTCTGTTCGATCCCGAAATAGCGGTTCTCAATAATGTCAGCCTCGATCATAAAAGCCTGGAAGAGCTGAGAATATTGTTTGGTGATTTTATCGCCAAATCGCGACACGCAATCTGGAATCATGATGATGAGGAATCCCGGACACTTGTCGGTGCCCGCCATCTGTCAAAGGCGTCCAGTTTCGGATTTTCCGAAGGCGCCGACTATCGGGCATTGCAAGTCGAGGAAAAATCTCTTGGCAGCAGTTTTGTGTTGCGAACTGGTGACGCGGACTTCGGGGTTTTGCTGCAAGTGCCAGGTCGGCACAATATCGCCAATGCGCTGGCGGCGATAGCGGCTTCTTGTGCAATCGGTGTTCCGGTTGAGCAGGCCATAGCGGCGATTGAATCATTTGCTGGCCTTGCTCGCCGATTCGATATTATCGGAACCGGAAACGAGATTACGGTGATCGACGATTTTGGCCATAATCCCGATAAAATTGGCGCGACGCTTGCGACCCTCAAGGCTTTTCCTGGTCGGGTTGTGGCTTTCTTTCAGCCGCATGGATTTGGTCCGATCAAAAAAATGGGGACAGAGCTTGCCGGAGTCTTCTCCGAAAATCTCAATGGCGATGATCGCGTCATCCTGTGTGATCCGGTCTATTTTGGCGGTACGGTTGATCGTACACTGGGCAGCAAGTCCATTGTCGATGCGATCAACGCAGCAGGGGGTGAGGCAGAATATTTCGCCGCGCGGCAGGATTGCGGCGACAGAATGGTCGAAATCGCAAAAGCGGGTGACCGGATCATCATCATGGGGGCACGCGACGATACATTGCACAGCTTTGCACAATCCGTTCTGGCTGCGGTCACCAAGGGTCAATCCTAGGGCAGCGAGATTCGATACGCATTGCGGGAGATGATTTCGCGCACGATCCCACGGTCCCGATCAGGCCAACAGCAAATCGACACGGACGACCTCGCCGCATCGCATCGGTCAATCGGATGTCATCCCTCGTCAATTTCATCTCCCGATTGATTCTCGAAAATAGACTCTAAGCGACCTTCAAACGGCATCGGTCGACCTGGATGAGGGTTAAGGCATTGGTAATCTATGTGAGGAAAGAGTTAATGTCCTTGATACAGCACAGGGATATTATTGAAATTATCCTTTTAATACAAACGATCACGAATTTACCAACGTAACATACTGTATCAATTGCCGTGTCTAACTGACATTTAACCTCATCGCCGGGCACAAAGGATGGGCAAGCGGGGGCAATCCCAATCTTGCCTGTGGTAACCCGAATAATTTGCCACAGTTGTCCTGACGTCGGTGCGTTATTCTGGTCGATATCGTAGTGATTGTTTTTGGTGGAGCGAGTGAGAAACTTGCTCGTTTCACCATCGGGCATATGTCTGATTGCCTCCCGCTTGCAAATAAGTTGTGGGAAAATTCATGCAGTCAGTCGGTCTCATATCAGTGGAGGTAAAAGTCGTTTTCTTGCGACTTTTCTGCTGTGTGAAAATCGTTCCGCTGGCGATATTATTTGCTGTTACCAACAGCATTTTACCGGCGTCGGCGTCGGAGGCGCCGGAACCCAAGCATGTCCAGACCCCGAATGGCAGCGGCGAGGCGACGGCTGTCTCGCGGGTGCGCGTGATCAAACCGTTCTCGATGATTGCGACTGCTCAGGCGGCAACCAAATCACATGACGACGGAATCTCTGTTTTGCGTCGCACGGTCACGCGTTCTTGCTCGGCTATGCTGCCCGCTGACCCAAATCGTGGCGTAGCTGAAGCGTGTGAATTGCGTTTGGTAGAATTACAATGAACCGGAGATCTGGGATGAAAATGCTGGCATCCACCATGAAATATCCCGTGGCAAAGCTGAAACCTGGATGCCTGCGCCGTCGTCTTGTCGCGATGTCTGGTGGATTTTCAGCGGGGATAGCATTGATCGCTTTCGCGGTGCCGGCACCCTTGTTTGCAGATGCCGCCACGGGCGAAAACATTGCGATCGCTCTGTCGAGCAGCATTGTTGCAAGTCCGCTTGGAACGGGGGACGATGCCCGGGTCGTACCGGGCGCTGTGGTCGAGTTTTCTGTTGCGGTGACGGGGCCGATCGCGACGGATTCACCGGTAACATCTTTTGCAATCACCAACAGGATTCCCGATCAAATGTCGCTTTTTGTGGGTGATCTGGCGCAGGCGGGCACGGGGCCGGCCCTGTTCATGGACAAGGACAGTGGCTTGATGTTCCGCTTCGACGGACTTGCAAGCGAGACAGATTCAATCGAATTCTCGGGCAATGGCGGCAAGACTTATGATTATGTCCCGGTCGCCGATGCCGAAGGCTTTGATCAGAATGTCACCCATATCAAACTCCGCCCGCACGGCCCTTTGCGGCCGGCCAATCACGAATATGAGCGTTTCTCCATCGGCTATAGAATGAAAGTGAAATAATGAAAAATGCTGTTCAGCCTAGTGCACCCTCGACGGAATCCATCGACATTGGTCAGGTGGCACCAGACCGGAGGCGGCAAAATCGCCATATCGCGATGCTTCGTCTTGCCAAGATAAAGGCGGAATTCGGCGAGGGATGGGGCTTTATCAAAAATCTTTCAGCCACCGGAATGATGGTTGAAGTGCATTCCGGTTTTGATTTGGGGAACAGAATCTCTGCGACTTTGAATGAAGAGCAGGAACTGAGCGGCATCGTGCGGTGGCGCGAACAGTCGCGGGCCGGTGTCGAGTTTTCCGAACCCATTGATGTCGCGAAGATACTTGCCAAACCAGATTATATCAGGTCGGGATGGATCCCGCGCCTGCCGCGCATAGAGATGCAGCATCCGGTCAATCTGTATCACGGATCGCAGATCATCCCTGCCAATATATGCGATATTTCGCCCGCAGGTATTTGTGTAAGAACAGATTATTGCTTCGAGGTTGGTAAAAGTCTGAAGCTGTCAGTGCCAGAATTACAGGATATACAAGGTGTAGTGCGCTGGCAATCGGGTGACCGGGTCGGAATTGTATTCTCTCAGCGGCTTCCGCTGGATGACATGATGATCTGGCTGTCCACCTTCCATAACGCTGACAGAATCCATAGCGGGGGGCTTGTTGCGCTCGACAAGGCCGAAGACAAGACGGGTTCTGACGATCCGACATCGGATTGTTTGCCCTATCAGGTCATCGGACATGATGAACGGGATAAAGAAATTTTGATCGAGAAAGTGGATTCGGCGACAGACGCTCTCGTTCAGTTCAAGGCGACGTCGAAGTTCTTTTCCAAGGTAAGCATCCGCAATGCGGACAATGTTGCACTGTCGATCGGAGAAATTGTCCTGCGCGCCTATGAAGAAGAAGGAGGAACAGCCAAATCTCAACTTGGCTGAACATTGCGACTTTCTTGCTATTATCCCTCCCGAGATCAAGATGTTGACCAGAAATCGTGAGGAAGATTTTTCTCCATTTCGGACAGCTGGCTGAAACAATTTTTTGCAATAATTTCGGTAAATTTTGCTTTATTAATCTATTCATGTCATGAATTAATATCGATAGGCCTTATCATTATTAACCATTTTTAATAATGATGGTCATATTATATGGTTTGCAAATTAACCGAAACGGTGCTCGTCGGTTGATGAAACATACTGTAGCACACAGCGAATTATTTGTGATGGGATGAGAGATCCTGTTAAGACGCAAGGGTATGGTCGCCGCATGTTGTCAGTTTATTTTTTATCCCTAGTGATATTCGCCTTGGTTATAGCCGTTGTGGTCCTGGTTTACGGGTTGCAGAAACTCCGTGCAAACTTGCGTGCTGTGGCGCTGGAGCTTGAACGCTGCAAGCTGACTCTTGAAATTTCGGAGGATGTGGGCCGCTTTGGTTCCTGGCACCTGAATGTGACGACAAATATCGTGAAATGGTCAGATTATGTCTTTGACATGCACGAACGCAGACATTCACTCGGCGACCCGATGCTCGAACAAGCGGTCAATTATTATCATCCGACGGATCGACCGATCGTGGAATCTGCCGTTCAGCTTGCCATAGAGCAGGGCGAGGATTTTGAGTTCCGGGCGCGAATCATTACCGAACAGGGAAAAGAACTGCCTGTTCTGGCCCGCGGCACCTGTCAGATCGGTGTGAATGGTAAGGTGTTGGGAATATTCGGATGTGTCGTTGATTTGAGTACACCCGAGGACCGACAAGTCGCCTGATTTTCGATATTTTCGGCATGTTCAGCAACCATCTAAGGAGACGTGCGTAGATAGAGCGAGAGCAACGGGCTTGCTCAACGCTTAAGCCGGCTGACCGCCACCGACCAGGAAAGGGCCTTGCCAGTTTTGAATGAAGACGAAAAACTACAACTTTGCCTGGAGCGGGACCGGCTGCTTTGCACTCCGGAATTTGCACGCTCTCCGACGATGAGCAAACTGCTCCGATTTCTTGTCGATCATAAATTGCTGGAAGAAAGCAAGCCTCTGACGGCTTATACCATTGCCGTTGACGCTCTCGGGCGCGACGACGGGTTTGATACCCAGATAGACAGTTACCCCCGTGTACAAATCGGCCGTCTCCGCCGGATGCTGGACCATTTCTATCTCCGCGAACCGAGTGAGAACCGGCTTGCCATCCCCTATAATCATTATGAAATATTCGTCCGTCCCAATGAACCGGTTGACGGCGCGGACAATATGGTTGGCAGGCCTGAAACGGATGCCCAAACACCCGATGACCTCGCCACCGCGTCATTTGCTGCTGCTACTGACGGAGGTTCGGCGAAAAGCGTCCTGTCGGCTGGTCACGGTCGTATTATGGCAGCTCTTCTTGTGCTTATATTGGCGGCAATCGGCGCTCTCTATTATTCGCAACGGACCGAAGGCCTGAACCAATCCTCAATCGCCTATCCATCGATAACCGTAACCGGGCCTGAAGATGTCACCATGTCTTCGTCCCGCGCAAAAATTCAAATGACTCACAGCTATCTGATCGGGGCGCTGAAGAGGTTCGACCAATTGCGCGTTCTCAGTGACGATGCGGATACCGGAGAGAAGGCGCAATATGTGCTCGAAACGTCGCTTCTGAACGAAACAGCAGACCGAATTCAGCTTCGTCTCATCGACCGAGCTACCCGGGAAGTGATCTGGTCGAGTCCGATTAAATTGGAGGGCAACAATAAACTCGAGGCGGATCTGGATCGGGCTGTCATTGCTATCGCAAGCCTTCATGGAAAGATTGCACAGCATGACCTGTCAAAATATCGTGGCGATTATTCTTCCGGCTATCCGTGTCTGCTCCAGTTTCAGCAATTTTTGCGGTATCAGGACAGGGCGATGTTGAAGCCCGCGTTGCAATGTATGGAGATTTCGGCGAAACAGTTTCCCGATGACGCTTATCTGATGAGCATGCTTGTCGTCGCCAAAAATATCTCCAAACAATATGGCGATCAGTATGAAATAGACGGCGTGAGCAAGGACTTTGCGCTGAAAGCGGCGACGCTGAACGATGATAGTGCATCCGCAACATTTGCAGTTGCGCAGAGCGCATTTTTCGAGGGCGACTGTCACCGAGGCTTAGCATGGGGAGAGAGGGCTGTTCGACTCAATCCGCTGAATTCCAGAATAATGGGATATTTGGGATTATATATGCTGGCATGCAATATGCCCGGAGGCGAAGCACATGCGACAAGGGCGTTGCAAATCGATCCCGATGCAGATTTGACAATAGTGGCGACCTTGGCGATGCAAAAACTGCGGCGCGGGGATGCCAAGGCGGCTCAGCAACTGGCATCGCAATATATGGATTTGGCGCCGGGCCCAACGCCGGGGCTGGAGATCAGCTATATTCTGTCGACAGCGACGCTTGGTGACAAAGAGGAAGCGCGAAGGGCCTGGCGGCAACTTGCGAAGCGATCCAATCTGCCAGCAACGGCTTCGCCGGGGGAAGTGCTTGGCAAATGGATGTCCAATCCTCTGTTAATCCGCCAGCTTGAATCTGATTTTGCGCAAGTCCCGCTCGATTGATTGCCTTCGTCGGGGACTGGTCGCTCAATTTTAAAAGCTGGTCATCCGTCTCTTCACCAAAACAGGCTGGGCGGATATCGGGGCGTTGCCATGCGGACGCCTGTCTATAAATCGCGCTGTCCGGGTACGCGTCGCCATTTAGTAAAATTACGTACGGAACTCCACTGATTTTGTCGATGCAGTGAAAACCATAATATTTTCAGCAAGGGGGAACGGTGATTCGAAACCAAGCTGAGGAAAAAAAGATGAGCAAGAAAAAATCAAGTGTTCCAGTTGAAACAGCATCACCCCGGCGGCAGCTTAGCCCTATGATCGCTAATGATGTGCTGGCGCCGCTCTCGCGACTGCGTGATGAAGTTGATCGGATGTTTGATGACAGGCCTGGCAACGCCTTGACTTCCCGGTGGATGCATAAATTCTACGAGAATGCCGACCCGCTAGTGGAATTGCGCGACAAGAAAAGCGAATATGAGCTGGTCGCTGAAGTGCCTGGCATGGATAGTGACGAGATTGAAATCAAACTGTCCGACGGGATGTTGCGGATTTCTGGTGAAAAGTCCGAATCCCATGAAGAAGAGGGCGAGACTTTCATGTTTTCCGAACGGCGGTACGGCAGTTTCGAACGTGCAATCAAATTGCCGAACGGTGTTGACGAAGAAAAAATCAGCGCTGACACGAAGGATGGATTGTTGACAGTCCATATTCCAAAAAGCGCTGAAGCAATTCAGAAAGAACGCAAAATTCCTATTCGCGCGAGCTAGTCCAGCGCGTCAGCCTAGCGGGCCACTTCTGGCTTTCCGACTATCCCACCTCCCCCCCCGTGCAAGGCGAAAGCCAGAGGTGGTTCGCGACTTTGGCTGAGATGAGTGCAACGCAAAGGGGTATTCGATATCATGAGCGGAAAAGCAATTCTTCTCGCCTCCGATCTGTTGGATCGTTCGTTGGAAGCTCTGATCGTCGCAGCCGCATAATTCCCTATCCGGATAGCCATCTGCTACTTGCCTATCAGGAATATGACAGTAGCTGGTTCGCATGGATCATATTGCGCGCAACCTTATGTATCATTGGGAAGCAATGTGAGGCATATGCTTGGCTGGATCAGGGAAGATGTATGGATGGTCCGCGAAAGAACCTAATATCCTCATCAGGCCATGCTATCGAGCGCCCGCCGGAGCGCAGCGAGCATTTTTTCCCGGCCTTCTTGGGTCGGCTGTTCGAGTATCTTTTGATCGACCTCGGCCCGCAATGCCGCGAGCTTTGATACCCAGTCGCGTGCGGCGGTAAGGCTGGTGGCATCCGGTCGGCCAGCGGATTTGCGTGTGGCCGCTTCGGCTGGAGAGAGCGTCCATGTCTCGCCCAACGCGGGAACAATAGCGGCGGGCAAATCCGGACTTTCTCCCAGAATTTCTGAAAAGCTTTCGAGTGCGGATGGATCACCGTGGACCAGAAAAAGCGATCCGCTAATCGGCGTACGATCCTTGATCCATTCCACCAGTCCACTACGGTCGGCATGATTGGAATAGCCACTAAGCGAAGCAACCTCCGCCTTCACGATGACATCATGGCCGGAAATGCGAACACGCTCTGCACCATCCCTTAGCACCGATCCCAATGTGCCGGCGACCTGATAACCCGAAAACAAGAGTCGCGATCTACGGTTCGGCAGGTTGCGGATCAGATGGTGTCTTATCCGACCGCCCTCGCACATGCCCGAACCCGCTATGATGACAATCCCGGTCATGCGATTCAGCTTTTTGGATTCCGCGACGCTCTCGATGAACCGGATATTGGTGCGCTTCAACATGTCCGTTCCGCTATCGCGGTAGCGCATGACCGCCATCGTCAGTTTCTGGGCCAACGGGGAATCCAGAAAAACATTGACCGGCCCAAGACGTTTCGATGCAAACAATGCATCGAAATCCTCAAGGATCGCCTGAGTCCGTTCCAGCGCGAACGCAGGGATCATCACGTTGCCGCCGGCTGAAATCACTTCCTCGACATGGCGCGCCAGTGTCTCGCGCCTTTCGCTTACCAGCACCGGTTTGCGATCGCGATCACCATAAGTGGATTCGCAGATAACATGATCATAGCCACCAATTTCCGATGCGGTACAATTGATCGCTCGCCCTGGCCCGATGTCGCCGGAGAATAGCAACCGCTGGCCAGCGATATTGATTTCAATCGATGCCGATCCAACGATATGACGCGCATTCCAGAAGCGGAAAGACACGTCATCGTCGAGGCGGTTTTCTTCACAATAGGCGGCCGTACGGATATTTTTGTGGAGTGTCGCGATGTCCCCGTCATCATAGAGAGGGACGAACGGGGGCAAGCCGGCTCGGTCCGCCCGGCGATTGCGCCGCTCGGCATCAGCGGCTTGCAACTTGGCGGCATCTTGCAAAAGAGGCTTGATAATGTCCGCGCTCGGCGCAGTGCAATATGTCTTGGCCTTGCAACCACAAGCATAAAGATAGGGGAGCCTTCCGCTGTGATCGAGATGCGCATGAGTCAGCAGCACCGCATCGATTTTTTTCGGGTCAAAAGGCAGGTCTTCGTGGTTCAAGGCTTCGAGCGAACGCGTCCCCTGAAACATGCCGCAATCGACCAATATTGTCTTACCGGATGCCTCGATTTCAAAACAGGATCCGGTGACCGTTCCTGCCGCCCCGTGAAATGTTATATTTACACCACTCATTCAATTCTTCCCCCCGGAAAACAGATTTCCAAGGTCAATGCGAGACCACCAGCGGCACCGGGCAGTCGCGGAACAGGTTGCGGGTTACACCACCAAACAAGAATTCCCGGGCCCGGCTGTGGCCATAGGCTCCCATTACGATGTAGCTGGCGTTCAATGTATCAACGGTTGAAAGCAGAACCGCCTCGACCGATGACTTGCTGGCCGCGATCTCATGGATTTCGGACTTTATGCCATATCTGGAAAGATATTCTGATGCGTTGAGGGGAGGGAGGTCATGGTCCTTGTCTTCCTCGACGACAACAATGTGTACGTCGCTCGCCAACTGAAGCAGAGGCACGGCTCCGCGCAAGGCGTTGCCCGCTTCGAAACTGCCGTTCCAAGCGACCACTGCCGGGCCAGCGACGTCGAACTTTTTCATGTTGTCCGGCTGGACGACCGCCGGAATATTGGTGTTAAAAATCACGTCACCCAAAATGCCGAGGGGCATCGTATTGTCTTTTATGCCGCTACACGAACTGAGGACCGTTATGTCGGCCAATGCCGAATTACGGGATAATCCTCTTGCTGGGTCCGCATTGATTGCCTGATAGTCCCATGGCACATCTTCGACTGCCAGCCGTTTTTCCAGTTCCGCCCTCAATTTCACGTCGGATTCCTGTGCATATTTGCTCATGTCGTAAACGACCGACATACCGGTGATGCCATCAAATGCCATTTGCGGAAGATAGGGATTGGGACGCAGGCAATGGAGATGCCCTTCGAGCGCACGGGTCAAATCCAGCGCCGCCTGATAACGTGCATCAAGCCCGGAATCGTCATTTACATAAAGCAGCACGGATTTCATCTTGTCTCTCCAGTTCGAACAGCTCTCAAGCTAATTCCACGTCTTGCTCTTATATGGCGGTGCGCTGTATCAGGAATAATACGGATATGAGCAATATTATCAGCGGATTATCGCTAATGAAAAATGATCGCCCGATTAATCCTGCCAAATAAGGGGGGCGACCGGTGTCGGGATCAGGCTGCGGAATCTCAATCAATAATCGAGCGGGCGCAGAAGCCGTATAGAACTCAATGATGGAATTTCTCGCCGAGATAAAGGTGGCGCACGGTTTTGTCGTCCAGCATGGCATCGGGTGTGCCGCTGAACACGATCCGGCCTTCATGGAGAACATAGACCTGATCGAGAAAATCAACCATTTCGCGCACATTCTGATCGGTGATCAAAATGCCCACATTGTGCCTTTCCAGATCTGCAATCATTGCCTTGATATCCCTGACCGAAAGCGGATCGATGCCGGCAAACGGTTCATCAAACAGCATGACAGTCGGATTGGCGGCCATTGCTCTGGCAATTTCGCAGCGCCTCCGTTCGCCGCCCGACAATGCGCGCGCCGGTGTCTTGCGGACATAATCAATATGAAATTCCTTGAGCAAATCGTCCAGTTTCTGCGTTCGTGCAGCCCGATCCGGTTCAAACAGTTCGAGCACGGTCATGATATTCTCTTCCACCGTCAGCCCGCGAAAAATCGAGGCTTCTTGCGGTAAATAACCCAGCCCGCGCAGGGCGCGCTGATCGAGGGGCAAATTCGTTATATCTTCGCCATCGAGGAAAATATGGCCGGAGCTCACCCGCAGCAATCCTAGTATCGAGTAGAAGGTCACCGTCTTGCCCGCGCCATCCCGGCCGAGCAGGCCGACAACTGCGCCTTGCCCGACTTCGAGTGAAACGTCCTTCAGGACCTTTCTTCGACCAAATTTCTTGCTGATCGAGACAACAGATAGGCCGGTTCGTTCCGGCGCTGCTGTTTCTGGGAACCGCTGAAAAATCGGAAGAATGTTATGCTTCAATGGCTCACATTGCCCCCAATTGGAAAATAGAAATGGTAAATGGCGAGGCGGCGTAATAATATCAGGAAGTTTACGTATGTTTCCATTTTCTGCCATCGCGGTAGACAGGAACATGGCCAATGTCCTGAAAGCCGGTATCTTTTATTGTCTCGGTGTTTTTATGCTGGGGTTTGTTTTGGGAGCGTTGCGCATGCTCTTCCTGGTGCCATATGCCGGGCCGGTGGTGGCGGTCCTGATCGAAGTCCCTGTAATGCTTGTTTTTGCCTGGTTCTTCTGTCGGATGCTGACCAGACGATTTGCAATTCCGCCCGAACCATATGAACGCCTGGTGATGGGGCTGGTTGCCTTTGCCTGTTTGATGGCAGGTGAGATGCTGATCGCACTCTTCCTGCAACAGCGAAGCCTGACAGATTTTTTAATGGCATTTGATTTGCCGGAAAATCGTATCGGACTTGGCGGTCAGATCGCTTTTGCTCTGTTTCCGGTGATACAATGCTATACGGAGCGCAGGACGGAACGATGAGATCGAACGACATTTTCCCGTCACTGGTTGCATGAAATGGATATCACAGGCCATTGGCCAGTTCATCCCTGAACCGGGGATGCGCGAGCCCGATGAGGGCGTCAGCGCGCTGGCTGAGTGATTTGCCTTTCAGGTCAACCGCACCATATTCCGTGACCACGATATGCGTGTCGTTCCGCGGGGTCGTTACCGGTCCATCCAGTCGCGGGACGATGCGCGAGACGGTGCCGTTGCGGGCCGTGGACTGGCAGGTGATGATTGACTTGCCGCCTTTTGAGGCCGTGGCACCGCGCACGAAGTCCAGTTGACCGCCCGAACCGCTATACTGGCGGCCCATCAGATGTTCCGAATTGCACGCGCCGCTGAGATCGATTTGGAGCGTGGCGTTGACCGAAACCACATTATTATTCTTCGCAATGTGCCGGGGATCGTTGACAATATTGACCGGCGCGCTGTGGATCGCCGGATTGTCATCCAGAAAATCATAGAAAGCCCGATCACCCATGGCAAAGGTGAAGACGCTGCGACCGCGATAGGTGGTCTTGGCCTGATTGGTGACCGCACCGCACTGGACGAGGCGGGCGAGGGCAGGGGTCATCAATTCAGTATGGATGCCCAGATCCCGGCGGTCTTCCAGCAGGGCGCAAACCGCTCCGGGCAGTGCACCAATACCCATTTGCAAACAGGCCCGGTCGTCGATCATGTCGGCGATGGTGGTTGCAATCTTTGCGTCGACTGTGGATATGTCCGGCTCGGGAACCTCGGCCAGGGGTACAGTATTCTCGACAACCGCATCGACCTCTGAAATGTGGAGCAGGGAAGCTCCGAATACCCGCGGCATATTGGGATTGACCTCAACCACCAGCTTTTTTGCATTGCGGGCGGCAGTGGTCGAATAATCATTGCTGGTGCCAAAGGTGAACCAGCCATGTTTGTCCATTGGCGACACAGTCGTCACGAAAAGGTCGAGCGAAACCTCCTTCGCAAATAAGTCCGGAGAAGCGCTGAAAGCGACCGGTACAAATTCGATCGGGCTTTTTTTACCCGGCGCCTGGGCGCTCAGCAATCTGCGTTCAATCGAACTCAAAAACATGCAACGTGGGCGAATGCGCCCCAGAAGATCGGACCGCAAAACCGTATCGCCCGCATGATCCATCGAGTGGAAATACCAGAGCTTGAGATCGTCGACGCATCCGCTTTCCGCCATATCGGCAAGAGCACCGAGCAGCGCCGGCGGCTCCGCCGTAGCCATGCCCATCGCCATATGCGCGCCGGATTTCAATCCCAGAACGGCCTCCTCGGCGGTTTTAAGCCGGGAACGATATTCGTTTCTATGCGTCACCGCGAAACTGAAACCGGGTAAGGAATCAGGTCCTCAGACGTCATGATTGGCAAGCATTTTTGCGAGTGGCACGGAATCATCCGCTCCAAATGCCTTGGGAATTTCAGCAAGCAATCGTGCGCTGGTTTCTGGGGCCATATGTTTTCGGATAACACCCAACGCCCGCGGAGCTGCAACGAGGATGACACCCGCTTTCGTCTCCGAGACGATTTTTTCGATCCGCTGCGCGACTTCCGTGTCAAAGCGATCTTCTTCCAGTTGCTGCAAATCTGTAAGCTCATGCGCTGCCCTGCGTGAAGAAGCGCTCTGGAAAGTGCGTCCTGGCTTGTCGGTTCCGAGCTCCGAGGTACGGAACGCAGGATTTTTATGCTCTTCAATCAGTTCCAGTACCGGTGCAAAGGCTTCGCCGATATTCTTGAACATGGCCATGCGGGAACCGTCAACCGCGATCACCTTGCTATCCTTGCGTACCAGCATATCATTTTCCCATCATATTTTTTTGCCCGCAGACTTTTTAATAGGAGAGCAGGCTGGCGGCGATAGGTATTGTTACGGACTCCGCGATCCGGACGACCCAATGACGGTTGCGCCGTGCCAGCCAGCCCTACGAATCATTACGTAGCGACAAAGGATTGGCGAACCGGGAGAATGCCCTTCGAATAGCCGTTATACCGGCGACCTAAGCGAGAGACCGATCATCATGCGCGAGACCCTTTTTGCCAAACACGCGTCCACTACAGCGGCACTTCTTATGACTTTACTGCTGCTCGCCTGTGCCACGGCCACTCCCTATCAACCGGAAATAGCGGGGCAGCGTGTATCGGGAGGTTATTCCGAGACCCGTCTGGATGACACGCGATATCGGGTCCGTTTCGCTGGAAACACGCTAACCTCCCGCGAAACTGTAGAAGGTTATTTGCTCTATCGGGCTGCGGAACTCACGGTTCAGAACGGCTATGACTGGTTCGAGATTACCGACCATACTACCGCAGCCGATCGGCAAACTTATGTGGAACGATATCCGCGATACGAACCCTGGTATGGTTCTGCCTATCTGAACTGGCGTCCGCACTGGCGCTATTATCGCGGTGGCATATGGTCAACATGGCATCCTTATGGTCCTGACCCCTTCTGGTCCTATGACACAAGCGTGCGAACGGTAGAGCGGTACGAGGCGGAAGCGGAAATCGTCATGCATAGTGGCGCGATGGATGAAGACGCGTCTCGAGCTTTCGATGCACGAAAGGTTCTGGAGGATCTTGGTCCTACGATCAAATGGCCCGACGAGAGCTAGCCAGACCGATGGCGTCTGGCGGGATGCGAAACACATTGTCACGGATGCATGCGGACAGGATGCGGGAACGATTATCGCTGGATTGTCTTGCTGCGAAGGGAAGTGTTGCCTCCGCCCGGAGGCTCAGCGACTATATTTTGTCCGCATAGAGCAGGCGCCCGGGTCCCAGCCGTTCCAATATGATATCGAGATCGCTTTCGGAAAAGGCGAAGCAGCCCTGACTGCGACCAAGTTTGCCGTATGAATCAATCATTTCGGGTTCCGCATACCATGCGCCGTGGATCACGATGGCGCGCGGTTCTGCCATATTGTTGCTCGGGTCGAGACCTTTCAGACGTCGGGACGTGCCGTGTTTGCCGACATAAGTTTCGCTGGTCATGTAGCTGCCGCCCGAAGAGGCTTCCGATCCGGGGACATTTGAAAATTTCTGCAACCAGCCAGTATGTCTGAGATCGGACCCCTTGCCATGGGCGACCAGGAAGGACTGGCTTGTCCCGTTGGCCAGGTCGACGATATGAAAGCGCTTTTTTGCAGAATGCAGCGAATAATCGGCAATCCCGATTCTGTCGGTGTGCAACAATATATCCTGATGCGTGGCCATCGCCGCCTTGGCGCGGTCGATAAGACCGCGCGGACCGGGGGGCACCACCTTATTTGGGCGTGCCGGCACTGACATCACATTTTTGGTGGCGGCGCGTGAACGGGAGCCAAGGCCATAAGCAACACCCGTAATACCGAGCAGGCTGGCAGTGATAAAATTTCTTCTCTTCATCGTGTATCTATAGCAGCTATACCCTGTACACGGGATTAAGTATGAATACTTATTGCCCGGTGGGCAAATTGCCTGAAGAGGGATCAGATGAGAAGATTTATAGCTATTTTGGGCGGAATGCTGCTCTCCGCCTCATCCTCTGTTTCTGCCTCTTCCCCGGTCACGGCAGAGATTGAAAACCATTTGATCTGGACTGAAGGCCAGATGGCCGAATTGCAGCAACTGGTTGATGCGAGAGCATCCGAGGGGTTGGAGAATTGCAATATAACCGATTTTAGTCAGCCCAATTCCGCCACGGATCCCTACCGCCGGTCGCGTCTCGCCACCATTGCCGCGAATGAACTGATGATGGCTTATCTGGAGGGATGCTCTCCGGCATCGGCGCGGGCGAACTGGCGGATCAGGAGCGATGACCGCGATATTGATACGCAGCAATTGCTGCTCAAGGCGCTGGTTCGCAATGATCTTACGGCCTATTTCGACGCACTCCGACCCAGAAATCCGCAATATCAGGCACTGCGCACGGCCTATATTGCAGAAAATGATGCAGAGAAACGCGCGATATTGGCGATCAATATGGAACGTTGGCGCTGGATGCCGCTGGTTATGGGCCCCAAATATCTTCTGGTAAACGCTGCCAGTTTCGAAGTGACTCTGTGGGAAAATGACGAAAAGCGCAAAACCTGGCCGGTCATTGTCGGCAAGACCGGAACGCCGACACCGGTTTTTGATACGGTGGTTAGCGGAGTGATCCTGAACCCCTGGTGGGAAATCCCGACATCGATTGTTGCGGAAGGCATCGGATCGATGGTGCGCAACAATCCGGCGGCTGCGCGGCGCAAGGGCTACGTGCTCGAAGGCGGACGGTATCGTCAACGCCCCGGCCCGGGCAATGCACTTGGCCAGATGAAGCTGGTCATGCCGAATCCTTACTCCATCTATTTGCACGACACGCCGAACAAGAACCGGTTCTCTGAAACGGTGCGGACCTTCAGCCACGGCTGTGTTCGGGTCGGCGGTGCTATCGATCTCGACAAGACATTGCTCGAGGGGGTGGCAACATCCGACAAGATCGATCAGATATTGGCCAGCCGGAAAACCACCAAATTGCTGATGGAAAAGCCGATCCCGATCTATATCGCCTATTTTACAGCTGAGGGCGCGGAAGACGGCAGTGTCCGCTATTTTCCCGACGTCTATAAACGGGATAGATTGGAACTGGCGCAGAGCGAGCCAACGACCCCATGTGCTGCATAGGCTCTTGCAATGACTGCGGATGGTAACAGCGGTTCCGGACGGGCCGGGTTTCGGCCTACAGCGTCTACCATCATATTGATTGCCGGGGTCACGGTCGGAGTGGTGCTCTGCTACCTGATCGCCGCACCTTTTCTGCCCGCCATCGTCTGGTCGGTTACACTGGCACTGCTCTTCACACCGGTTCAGGTCCGTCTCGAACATCTGGTTCGCTCGCCCAGCCTTGCGGCCTGTCTGTCCGTCGTTCTGGGGGCATTGGTGGTGGTCGTGCCGTCGGTGATCATAACCGGGCTGCTGCTCAATGAAGCAATGCACGGAGCGGTTCAGATGGCAAATATTATCAAACCCGAGACATGGGCATATCTGCTGGACGATAACCAGACGCTGATGCCTTTGGTTGATCAGATCAGCGGTTGGCTCGATTTTTCGCTTCTGCTCGACAATATGGCGTCCTCGCTTTCCGCTTGGAGCGGAAATGTCATTCAGGGGTCGATCAAGGGATTGATCACGATGCTGATCACCTTTTTCTTCCTGTTCTATTTCTTGCGCGATCGGGAAATAGTGATGGCGCAAATGGAGGAGATGCTTCCGTTTACCGCTTCTGAATTCGCGATATTGCGGGGCAGGGTAACCGATACGGTTTTTGCTTCCGTCTATGGCACCATCGTTGTCGCCATGATCCAGGGCGCGCTCGGGGGCTTGATGTTCTGGTGGCTCGATCTGCCATCACCATTTTTCTGGGGCGTGATCATGGGTTTGCTCGCTGTTGTTCCCTTTCTGGGCGCGTTTGTCATCTGGGTGCCCACGGCCATCATTCTCGCGTTCAGCGGTAATCTGATATCGGCAATCATATTGGTGGCGTGGGGCACGATTGTTGTCGGGCTGATCGACAATATTCTCTATCCGATCCTGGTCGGTCGCCGGCTTCGTCTTCATTCGGCGGTCTCCTTCATCGCGATACTGGGTGGGTTGGGACTGTTCGGTCCCTCGGGAATTGTTCTCGGTCCGGTTATTTTCGCGATTTCGCAGAGCCTGCTGCTGATTGCGCGTCGACGGATGGACGAACAGAGGGTCCCCTCTTGAACTCCGGCAGCCTAGCTTTTCTCCATGGCTTCCCGCTGCCGCTCACAACGTAAAATCTCTCTGAAGTTTGAAGCCGATGCCCGCAGCAGCAAAGACTTCATCTGCTATGAAACAGGCACATCTGCCTAAGTAGAATCCACATCCGCAAGACTACGGATTCACCGCCCGGCCCGTTCCGCTTAACATTCAGTTCAGCCCGTCCAACACGTTCCGCATCTGCCTGGCGTTTTCAAGATTGAGCGTGGGTCCAGAAAAGGAGAAGGTCTTGCCCTGTGCGTCTACCAGCCCCTTTACCGGGGAAGTCCCAAAACCTTTCCTCAAAGGACCGATGCCGGGAGAGCGCAAGCCATGCCGCAAGCTGCTCGTGCGTGGTTTGAGTAAGGACCTAACCCATAAATGATCCGGCCAGCTATCAAATCGAAAGGATGTCATGATGAAACGAGTAGATAAGAAAACAGCAATTGTTACAGGCGCGGCCAATGGAATTGGCAAGGAGACGTCGGTGCTTCTGGCTCGGCATGGTGCCAAAGTCGCTGTGACCGATGTGAATGATGCTGATGGCCGGCAAGTCGTCGATGAAATCGAACAATCCGGCGGCACAGCGAAATTCTGGCATCTCGACACGTCCGACGAGGATAATGTTCAAACGGTTTTCTCTGAAATCGCTGACGCATTTGGATCGATTGATATTCTCGTCAACAACGCGGGAATTGCAGGGATCAACAAGCCCACCCATGAAATATCCAGAGAGGAGTGGGAGACGCTGATGAACATAAATGTCACCGGTGTTTTCCTTTGTACCAAACACGCCATTCCGCACATGCAAAAAGCATCAGGGGGAAGCATCATCAACCTGTCGTCCATCTACGGCCTCGTGGGCGCTGCAGATTTACCGCCCTATCACGCCTCCAAGGGCGCGGTTCGACTGATGGCCAAGAATGACGCCCTGACCTATGCGAAGGATAATATCCGGGTGAATTCGGTGCATCCGGGTTTCATCTGGACGCCTTTGGTCGAGGCGCTGGCGAACGATTCGCCCGAAGGCCCCGATGCGTTCAAGGCACAGCTCGATAGCCGCCATCCCATCGGCCATACCGGGGCACCGGACGATATCGCTTATGGTATTCTCTACCTTGCCTCGGACGAGTCAAAATTTGTGACCGGCGCCGAACTGGTTATCGATGGCGGTTACACAGCCCAATAGAGGGATAGAGTCGCCGACCAGATATCGCGGATAGGTGCTGGTTTCCGATCGGAAAACAGGGATGCGCCGCAGAATCGATTTTTGTCCAGTCGGAAACGTCAACAACAGGCTTTTACCGATGGCGTCATCGGCAGATGCCGAAGCTATCCTAAGTCCGTCAGCTTCGGCCTTGCTGGTGCCAAGGGAACTGGAAACTGCATCATATTGAATGTAAATCTAACCGCGGTAAAATATCCATGCGGCCCATAGCCAGCCGCCAATCAGCAGGGTTCCTCCTATTGGCGTGACGGCGCCCAGCCATCGTGGCGCGCCAAATGCCATCGCATATAATGTAAGGGCGAAAACGGCAGATCCGGCAAGAAGCACGGTCGCGGGACCTCTGGCGACGCCCATGATCGCGAATGCGGCGACGGCATGAAGCAACTGATATAGCCCGCCCGTTCTCAACCATTCCGCTTCCTGTTGTCCGGGCGCAGCATGCGCCCCGAAAGCACCTGCCGCGACTGCCACTGCTGCCGAAACAGCCGCAAAAAATCCGATCAGCATATCTGCTCCTTCTCTGTCCCGCACGATGGAAACACAATTCGGCCAAAATGCTGCGTGTATATTTTGGCGCTGCCTGATTGATCCAAAGCGGTCGTCCCTATTTTCTGAACCATCTTAAACATCAGACCCCGACCATAGAAGCCGAATATCGACAAGGGAACACTCTTGGGGCAAATCAAAGCTCAAGCTCGAACAAAATGCGACCGTGCATGCGGATGCTGACCCGACGCTGATCGCGGCCAGTCAACCGGCGATGCTGTCGATCATGCGAGGGGCTGGCAGTTTTCAGCCTGGTGCCGATCAAATGACCAAACCGCTATCGGTTTGTGTTTTCCACTTTAGAAAGAATGGCGGCGATCGATTCCGGATTCTCGATCGTGTTAGGCATCGTTACTTCATGGCCATTTGCGATCGCGCGCAAGGAAGAACGCAGGATTTTGCCGGAGCGTGTTTTGGGTAACGCAGCAACGATATGGATCGTCCGCACCGATGCGACTGCCCCGATTTCCGAACGAACATGAGCTATGCATTCTGCCGCCAGTTCGGTTTCTTTTTGCTGTGCAGAAGCGACAACAAAAGCAACAGGAATCATCCCCTTGAGCGGATCGTCCGCCCCGATCACGGCACATTCGGAAACGCCGTCGACCTCTGCCAGAGCCCCTTCCATCTGGCCGGTTGATAATCTGTGTCCGGCAACGTTGATGATGTCGTCGGTTCGGCCCATCACATGCATGAAGCCGTCCGCATCACAAAAGCCTGCGTCTCCGGTTTCATAATATCCGGGATAGGACAGGAAAGCTTTCTGATAGCCTTCCTTATTGCCCCAGAGGCTCTGATAGCAGCCGGGCGGCAATGGACATTTTATCGCGATATTTCCTACTTGTCCCTGGGCGACGGCCTCTCCATCGTCATCGAGTACATGAAACTGGTAGCCGGGCACCGGGAAACCGGCGCTGCCGGCTTTTCGCCGCACGTCGCCGAGCCCCATGCAGGTTGCCAGAGCCGGCCAGCCCAGTTCGGTTTGCCACCAATGATCAATGACCGGTCGACCCAAGCGATTCTCGAGCCATTGTATCGTGTCCGGATCAGCGCGTTCACCGGCGAGGAATATTGCTCTCAGCGATGGCAAATCATTTGCGGGGTAAAGTTCGCCATTTTCATCTTTCTTTCGGATGGCGCGAATAGCGGTCGGAGCCGTGAAAAATACCGCAACCTGATTGCGATCAATAATCCGCCAAAATTCGCCGGCGTCGGGAGTGCCTACCGGCTTGCCTTCATACAGAATCAGGGTGGCACCAGCAAAAAGCGGAGCATAGACAATATAGCTGTGACCGACGACCCAGCCGACATCGGACGCGGCCCAGAAACATTCGCCGGGCATCAGACCGTAAACATGCCTCATGCTCCAGTTGAGCGCCACGGCATGCCCGCCATTGTCGCGTACCACCCCTTTTGGCGTTCCTGTCGTGCCCGACGTATAGAGGATATAGAGCGGGTCGGAGGACATCAGGGGGACGCAATCGGCAGGATCAGCCTTGGCCAGCTGTTCCGACCAGTCCTGCGCCCATCCATCCGCAATATCTGCAGGTAGAGTTTTCCGCTGGAACAGAATGACAGCAGGCACTTGATGCGCGGCCAGCGCAAGGCTATCGGCCACCAGTGGCTGGTAAGGAATGACCTTTTTCCCCTCGATCCCGCAGGAAGCGGTCAGCAATAATTTCGGCTCGGCGTCGTCGATCCTTTTTGCCAGTTCAGGCGGAGCAAAACCGCCGAAGACGACGGAGTGGACCGCCCCGATCCGGGCACAGGCGAGCATCGCAAACACGGTTTGCGGTATCATCGGCATATAGATGATGACGCGATCACCCTTCTGCACGCCTTGAGCCGCGATCATGCCTGCAGTTTTTGCGACCTCTGTCTGCAATTCCCGGTAAGTAAAGACTTGCCGTTGCCCGGTGACCGGACTTTCATAGATGATAGCTTGCTGATCGGCCCTGCCGCCATCGACATGGCGATCAACGGCATTATAACAGCTGTTGAGCTGGCCGTCGGGGAACCAGCTGCTGCTGCCTTCATCCCAGCCAATGCTGGGCGCTTCTATCCAGGCAATCTCCGACGAAGCTTTCAGCCAGAAACGATCCGGGTCAGCGAGACTCTCAACAGTCGACTTTTCATAATCATGCATAGGCAGCAGCTTACCCGTTCGACAGCTCGGTTAACAGCGAATGATCCAATATTGATGTCACATTATCCTCGTCGTCCAGAAAAACAACGGCTCCGTGGTTGGTAAAATATAATTCTGTATATTCAGAAAAGGCCGTATGTTCGTGAATGACATCGAGCGGCTCATAGCCGTAGGTCCCCTCAACCGCTACGCCCATTCGATATTCCATCTTGCCCTTGACCACATAATATTCTCCTGCGCCGAGGTGGCGGTGTCGGGGAAAAGAGCTGCCTGGCTGACAGCGCAGCAACACTGTCCAACGCCCCGTCTCCTTGCTGGCAAAGAAAAGCTTGAACTCGATCCCCTCGACCAGATCGAACCAGGCAATGTCGTCGGGGGTTGTTAGCCGTTCCTGTACTGCATTCATTTTTGTATCCTATCTTTGCTCATTGTTTAGAATTGTAGCCTGAGTTCGGCACCGTAAGTGGCGCGCTCGCCGTAATAACGGGGCACGAAACCGAAACCGCGGAGATCGGTCGCATCGACGATATAGGCCTTGTTGGTGACGTTCTTGGCCCAGCCCGCCACTTCCCAGCCATTGTCGGGATCGGAAAGCGAGACACGCAGATTGAGCAGGCCATAGCCTTCGCCGGAACTGATCAGCGGATCCTGGGCATTATTGTAATATTTCTTGCCGGTATAATTATATTCCGCTCGCCAGCGTGTTTCGAAGCGTCCGACCGGCACGGTGACCTGCGCATTGGCCGAGAGAGTGAATTTTGGTGCTCCCGGCATGCTGTTGCCGGAGAAATCCCGCGGCAGACCCGAAACAGGATCAATCGCACCAGACAGGTAATTTTTGAACTTGGCATCCAGAATGCCAAAATTCAGACCGAGATCAAGCCAGTCGATAGGCGTCGCAAAGGCTTCCACTTCAACGCCCTTGATTGTCGCATCGGCGGCATTGTCCAGGCCCAAAGTCGGCACAGTGCTGCCCGCCTGGGTGTTGACCGACAAGACCTGGAGATCACTATAATCATAATAAAATGCCGCGACGTTCAACCTTAGATTTCGATCAAACAAGGTCGATTTGAAGCCGACTTCGTAAGAAATCAGTGTTTCCGGATCAACCTGTGTACGCTCCGCCACGCTCGTGATGATTCCGATGTTGAAACCGCCAGCCTTGAAACCCTTGTCGATGCTGACATAGGCAAGCACGTCATCGGCAACGTCATAATCCGCCGAGAGCCGCCACGAGAAAGACTTGTAGGAATCTCGCAGTCTGGCGAATGGAACCAGCGGAACCGGCGCGCCATTGGCAATATCGGCATCAAAGAATCCGGGTATCAAATCCGCTTGATGGGTGGCCCGCACCTTGTCGATCGTGTACCGGGCGCCGACGGTAAAGCGAAGTTCCGGAACGACGGCATAGGTCGCCTGACCAAATGCAGCATAGGCCTTGTTCTTGCGGGTAGCTTGCGTGATCAGCGGCAGAGCACCCTGAGCGAATGTCAATTCCCCAACCAGGTCGGCACTGCTTTGCGCGTTGAAATCCTCGTAGAAATAATAGAGGCCGGCAATCGCGTTCAATGTGCCGTCATCGTAGGAAAGTTGAAGTTCCTGCGTAAATTGTTCCGCATTTGTCTGAAATGTAATTTCGTCGATCCGGAAAGGCCCGCCATCGACATCCACACCATTGTCGACGTCGCTTTTGTCATAACCGGTCAAGGAACGGACCGACCAGTTGCCAAAATCATGCTGAGCCACAAAATTGACAAAGACATTGTCGGAGTGGTTCTGCGAAGGACCATTGAAATTGAGCAAGCGCTCGTCGTCGGGGAATGGATCCGTATAGCCGAACAGATCGGCTCCGTTGATCGTACCCACCGGTTTGTTTTCCAGATAGTCGCTGCGATCCCGACCACCGCCGACGGTCAGCCGGAGATCGGTGTCGGGGCCGGGGCGCAACCGGAAAATCGCCCGGGCTGCGGCTTCGTCGACATTGATCGCGTCGGTGCCGTCAAAACGGTTGAACTTTTCGCCATCCCGCTTGCGGACCATGCCTGCTACCCGAACCGAAAATCCGTCCGTGATCGGAAGCGACGCCGCGACTTCCCCTTCAAACAGACTGAAACGGCCGTAGCCGAACCGAGCATTTCCCTCGAAACGGTCGTCAGGCAATTTGGAGAAAAACTGGATCGCACCACCGGTGGCGTTTTTACCAAACAGGGTACCCTGCGGCCCACGAACTACTTCTATGCGCTCCAGATCAAATAGTGAAAATATCTGACTGCCGGTCGATGCGACCACAACATCATCCCGGTACACACTGATCGGACCGATTGACGAACTGTTGAAATCATTGTTGCCGACGCCGCGAATGAAGATGTTCGGCACCCCGCCAAATGTCTTGATTTCAAGATTGGGCACCTGGTCGCCGATCGAAAGGCTGTTGGTAAAACCCGCATCCGCGATCATCCGGGTATCAAATGCAGAGACGGACACCGGTACGTCCTGCAGATTCTGCGCCCGTTTTTGCGCTGTGACGACGATGACATTGACGCCACCGCTCTGGTCTTCCGTCTCTGCATTGGCGGGCACTGCCTGCGCCAGTGCGGTTCCGTGTGCGAGCAAGGAAACCGATGTAAGGGCTCCGACTAGGGTTGCGCGACAAATAATTTTCATTGTTTTCCTCCTCCTGAACGGTGAGCCGTCTTGCATGCGGCTTCCCGATTTACTGGGTACTAACTAGCTTGGAGCGGTTCGGCATTTCTTGCTTGGAAACGGCGTCATTTTTGTATTCTGGTGAACCGATCTGTCCACATTTGTTCCAGAAGGACACCAAACTTGGCAATCCGTGCCCGCAATCTACACTAGCTTGCGAATGTCGCCTTGCCGTCGTAGCATTGGCTCAGGAGAGGGATTATGAGAATAATTGAGGAAGAAAGCTGGCAGTCGACCTGCTTGCCTCCGACAAAGCAATTGCCCGGTTTTCAAGAAGTGCTCGATCGCACCCATTTCCACTGGGACCTGAAATCGGATCGCAAAGATCAATATATAGCCGAAGTGCGTCGCCGGGCCGTGAATGACTATATGCTTACCCATATCGTGGCGGACCCGGTGACCGGATTTCGGTCGATGGACGATATCAAGAAAAGCAATGAAGCCTATTTCTGCCTTCTATTCTTCACGCAAGGTGAATGTCTTCTCGCGCAAGGCGCCAATGAAACGGTTGTTTCGGATGGCAAAATCGCGATCTGGGACAGCACACGTCCGGCAAAATTTCAAAATACCAGCCAATTGACGCAATATTCAATATTGATCCCGCGCGACAATGCCAAAATCATGATCCCCGGAATCGAAGATATGTGTGGCTTGAGTGTCGATGGCACCAAGGGGCTTGGTTCGATCCTGCATTCCCATCTTGTACAGATTCACCAGGCTATCGAACTGGTGGAGCCGGAAGATCGACCGGCCGTGTTGCGGGCGACGGTGGAACTGGTTGCGGCCGCTTTTAAGCCGGAAAGTGCCAATCGTTCGAGCACAGCTTTTCGGCAGGCCGTGCTGAACAGGGTTCAGGAATATATCGTAGCAAATCTCGGTGAACCCGACCTTTCCCCGGCATCGGTTGCAGCGGCCTTCAGGTTCAGTCCGCGCTATTTACACCGTCTGTTCGAGGAATCCGACGAGAGCGCCGGCAGCTGGATTCGCAAACGGCGATTGCATGCCGCCAAGGCGGATCTATGCGAACCGGCAAAAAGCAGGTTATCGGTGACCCAGATTGCCATGCAACGCGGTTTTGCGGACGCCTCGCACTTCAGCCATGCGTTCAAGAAAGAATTTGGACAGTCCCCGCGACAGTTCAAGCAGTCCTGCCGGAGCAACGACACCGGCCACTGAGCCAATCGGTCCGTCATAAGTTCGCCCAGAATCAACTTTGTTGCCCCGCTGACACAAGCGGGCTGGCAAGCGTTGGACTATTCCTCAAAATCAGGAAAAGAGGATGGGATTATGACAGGACGACTGCACGACAAGGTCGTGTGTATCACCGGGGCGGCCCAAGGAATAGGGGCGGGAATTGCGGAAACCATGGCGAAGGAAGGCGCGCGGATCATCATTGGCGATGTCAATGACGACGGTGCCAAGTCACTCGCCGCTCAAATTGGTACAACTGCCCTGCATCTGGATGTTTCATCGCAGGAGGACTGGCAGGCTCTGGCAGCTCATATCAGCGAGCGTTTCGGGAAGCTTGATATTCTGGTCAACAACGCCGGACTGGAACTTGTCAAACCGATGCGGGATCACAGTCTGGAAGACTGGCGCGGCGTCATGGCCGTCAATGTCGACGGCATTTTCCTCGGTTGCAAGACGCTAGAGGCTTTGCTCAGTAAATCAGGGAAATCCGGGTCTTCCGCCTCGGTTATAAATATTTCCTCGATTGCGGGTATTGTCGGCTACCCGGACCAACTGGCCTATAATACGTCCAAAGGCGCCGTCAGACACATGTCGAAAAGTCTCGCGATCGAATGGGCGGCGCATGGCGACGCGATCCGCTGCAATTCCATTCACCCTGGCTGTATCCGCACACCAATGCTGGAAATGGCGGTCGAAGGATGGGTCGAGAATGGCTCGGTTCCAGCCGATGATCCATGGGGAGCAATTGCCTCGCTATGCCCGCTGAACAGGGTTGGCACGCCCGAAGATATCGCCTTGGGCGCTGTCTATCTGGGATCGGACGAGTCCCGCTTTGTCACCGGCATCGAGCTGGTGATTGATGGCGGATGGGTGGCCCGATGAGCAGCAGCAACAGCACGCGCCTCTGGATGTATACCCAGATGGTCAAGAGCCGCCATTTTGAAAATCTGATCAAGCCCGCCTATTTTGAAGGCAAGACGCCGGTGTTCAATATGGCGAAAGGACCGCTGCCGGGCGAGATGCATTTGTCCGATGGCCAGGAACCTTGCGCCGTGGGCGTGTGCGCGCATCTGCGTCCCGACGATAGCGTTACCGCTACCCACAGGCCGCATCATATCGCAATCGCCAAGGGCGTAGATCTCAATGCCATGGCCGCCGAGATATTTGGCAAGAAAGACGGTCTGGCGGGCGGACGCGGCGGGCATATGCATCTGTTCGATCCGGCGGTGAATTTTTCCTGTTCGGGAATCATCGCTCAGGGAATGGGCCCGGCGGTCGGCGCTGCCATCGCAGCCAGGATGCGGGGAAGCGATGCCATTGCGGTTGCTTTTCTGGGGGAAGGTGCCGCCAATCAGGGGGCATTTCATGAATGCCTCAATCTCGCGTCGGTGTGGAAAGCGCCGGTGGTATTCGTCATCGAAGACAATAGCTATGGTATTTCCGTCCCGAAAAGCGCTTGCACCGCGGTTGCCAAAAACGCGGATCGAGCGGCTGGCTATGCCATGCCCGGCCATCATGTCAGCGGCAACGACCCGGATGCGGTATATGAAGCCGCGCGCATCGCGATCGAAAGAGCAAGGTCCGGTTCGGGGCCCAGTCTGATCGAGATAGAAACCAGCCGGCTGGAGGGCCATTTCATGGGCGATCCGGAAGGCTATCGCCCCAAGGGCGAGGTCAAGCGATTGCAGGAACTCGATCCCATTCCCGCCTATCGGGCCCGATTGGTCGGAGACGGGTTCGAAGAAGCAGAACTCAATCGCGCGGAAAGCGAAGCCCGCGAAATTGTTGATCAGGCATTTTTGTTCGCACGCAACAATGATTATCCCGAACCGAAGGAGGCCTTTGACCATGTCTTTGCCTGATGAAACCGTCGAGAAGCCGAATGCAGAGCGCCGGCTCACCATCGCCAAAGCAATGAGCGAGGCCATAGGTCAGGAGATGGAACGGGATCCATCCGTCCTGGTGATGGGCGAGGATATCGGGAAAATGGGCGGCGTTTTCGGCACGACGACCGGACTGTTCGAGACGTTCGGGCCGGACCGGGTGAGGGATACCCCGATCTCCGAAACCGCTTTCATTGGCGCAGCGGTCGGGATGGCCGCATCGGGGATGCGTCCGGTTGTGGAGTTGATGTTCGTCGATTTTTTTGGCGTCTGCATGGACGCGATCTATAATCTGGCCGCCAAACAAAGCTATTTTTCCGGCGGGAAAGTTTCTTGTCCGATGGTGCTGATGACATCGGTCGGTGGCGGCTATGGTGATGCCGGCCAGCACAGCCAGTGCCTCTACGCCACATTCGGACATCTTCCGGGCATGAAAGTCGTGATTCCGTCCAATGCCCATGATGCGAAAGGCCTCATGCTTTCGGCCATCCGCGACGACAATCCGGTCATCTTCATGTTTCACAAGGCGTTGCAGGGCATGGGGTGGCTCGGCACGGTGGCCGGCTCGATCAATGATACGCCGGAAAGCGAATATCTCGTGCCGATCGGCAAAGCGTCGATCGTTCGCGAGGGAGGGGATGTCACCCTTGTCGGGCTTGGAGCCACCGTCCATCAGGCGCTCGCTGCCGCCCGGAATCTGCACGACGCGGGGATCGACGCAGAAGTGATAGATTTAAGGACCATAGCGCCGCTTGATCGGGAGACGATCCGTGCATCGGTTTCCAAAACCGGACGGCTGCTGGTGGTGGACGACGATTATCTCAGCTTCGGTATCGGAGCAGAAGTCATTGCCACGGTCTGCGAAGCGTTGCCAGACCCGCTGAAATGTCCGCCGCAACGCATGGCCCATCCCGATATCCCGATCCCATTCACACCGGTGATGGAACATTTTCTGCTGCCCGATGCCGGGAAGATCGAGAGCCGGGTCATCGCCATGCTGGGAGAGAAGAAATGACCGATATAGTGGTGCCGCAGGGTCAGTGGGAGCCGGATCAGGAAGCCGCGCTTGCAACCTGGCTTTATGGCGAAGGAGAAGCCGTGCAGGAAGGCGTGACCGTCGCCGAAATAATGGTCGAAAAAACCAGTTTCGAGATTCCCGCGCCAGCCAGCGGAGCGCTTTCCATTTTGGTGGCGGAGGATGAAATCGTAACTCCGGGACAGGTGATTGGTTCGATAAAATAATGGCCTCGACGCAGGAACGAGATCTGGTCCGGCGCCTTGCCCACGCGATCTCGGCCGACACTGGGGTCGAAGGCTGTTCGGGACAGCAGGCAATAGACGATGATGACGCGCTTCTCGAAAAAGTCGCTGCTCTGCCTTCCGGATCATCTCGCCTCAGAATCTGGGAGAATCGGAACTGCCTGGTGACGACACGTGCTATTGCCAGGCGTGAAAATTTCGCCGAAGCGGCAAAGCTGAGCGCGAGATCTGGCTGGCCCGTCCATGTCCGGTCGTCGGGCGGAACAACGGTGATCCATCGCCCCGGGATATTGAATGTTTCGCTGGCAGTTGCTGGCGGCGCAGAACGAGTGCAGCCCAATGCGAGCTATTCTGACTTGTCTGCATTATTGCAAACTGCTTTCCACAAATTGCATCTCGAGGCTTTTGTTGGTCCGGTGGTTGGAGCCTATTGTGACGGCAATTACAACTTGTGCTTGCATGGCAGGAAAATCGCCGGAACGGCATCGCGCATTGTGCGCCGCAAGAACCAAACCGCCCATATCTGTCACGCGTCCATAGTAATCTATGGCTCGCCCGAGCGGGATATTTCCCTCATAAGCAAATTCGAGCGGGGGGTAGGGCTGGATCATGTATATGCGACGTCCAGCCACACAAGTCTTGCGAATATAATGGGTTTGAGTCCTGTATGAACTGGCTGGGACGTTGCGACTGTCAGTTATCGCCGGTCGGTCTTTCTCAACCTTCGAGTGGATGAGACCCGTTTGCCGCTTTTATGCTTTCTCTGCTTAAAGAAGGTGACAGGTATCCGCACGAATGAAAATTTTTTTCCTCAGAATAAAACTATGGGTTGTATAACGCATTCGCCTCCCATAAGGACGCCGCTGTGGGCCCTTAGCTCAGTCGGTAGAGCAACTGACTTTCGATGGGAGCGCGGACAGGAAACTGTCTGATGAAAAGGTGTCAAATTCGGGGAACCCTTACGTTTCAGGACGTTGGCAATCCCGAGCCAAGCCGAGTAAAATCGGAAGGTGTAGAGACTTGACGGCACCCGCCTAAATTGACTTCGGTCAATATGGTGAAGAGAAAGTCCAGACTCCAAACGCCATATGGCGGCAGCGAAAGCTGTAGAGGGTATGTAATCAGTAGGTCGCTGGTTCGAACCCAGCAGGGCTCACCATTATTACCCCTTCTTCGCTTAGGCGAGGGAGGGGTAAAACTTATGGGGCTATCCAACCTGACGGATTTGTCACAGATCATTGTTTTTGTTCGCAGCTACCACGCTCTCGCGTGCCGGGCGCAGGCCAATGATATTCTCAGCCTCGTGTGGCTGGCGGAAAATTGGCCAGATCCATTGTCCGCGCGGAACAAGTATCTGATTGATAATATTTATTGAAAGGACGGGGCATTAAAAGTGGGACGCTTTACCGATTGAACTATGGGCATCCTGATCGGCTGATCCCATGCCGAGAAACAGTCGGGAAGCGCTTCTCCGGGAGCGCTTTGTTGCATGATCGAGCCGCTTTGGCGCTTTCTAGGGGCGCTTTTTGGGGCGCCGGTGGCGAGCGTGCAATTGGGCGATCGTCAGCCCGGTCAGGGGATCCTGCCAATCTCCGGCAATTTCGGCTGCCGGGCCAATGACAAAGCTGCGTTCCCGCATCAGCGGATGAGGGACTGTGAGGGCAGGTGTGTCGCTGTCAAACGCTCCGCCGCTCCACATCAGGATATCAAGATCGAGGACGCGGCGGGACCAGGGCTGACCCCGCCGGCGACCAAATTCCGCTTCGATGCGCTTGAGCCGCTCGAGCAGGCGAGGGGGAAGCAGATTCGTTTCAATGATCGCGACGGCGTTGGCATAGGACCGCTGGGAAGGGCCGATTGGCCGCGAGGTAATCATGCCGGATGCTTTTGCAATGGTCAGATCTTGCCCGGCAAGCCGATCGATTGCCGCAGCAAGAACGCGACGCGGCAAACCAAAGCGCGGATGGCGCTGGTTCGAGCCGAGAGCAATCAGGTAATGCATATGCGGCAATACTGGCTCCTGTGTGGTTCGGAAAAGACGAGAACGGAACAAATGGTTCCAAGCAGGGGGATCGGCTGCTATCATGCAATGAATGTCAAGGAAATCAAGGAGAAGCTTTGTGCGTCACCATCATCTCACTCTATCGGGCGCGGTCCTGTTATCTCTCATATCTGCCGGATGTAGCTCGGAAGGCGTGTCTCCCGGTGAAGTAAGCGGCAATGTCGCGCGGGCGGCGCTGGTTGGTGCGGATCAGACTGAATATGGCGAAGTCATCGTCGCCCAGGGCGATAATGGCCTGCTCGTCAATATAAAGGCGAAAGGCATGTCACCCGGCGCCCATGGCGTTCATATTCACGAATTTGGCAAATGCGAAGGTCCCGATTTTAAATCCGCTGGCGGCCACTGGAATCCCGGCGGGAAGCAACATGGATTCGACAATCCGCAAGGCGCGCATGCCGGCGATTTCTTCAATCTCGATATTGGCGAGGACGGGACCGGTGCGCTGGAGGCCATGATCCCCGGTGCGGAGCTCAAAGACGGGGACTATGCCCTGCTTGATGCGGATGGTGCGGCTTTTGTGGTGCATGAAGGTCCGGATGATCTGAAGACCGACCCATCCGGCGAAAGCGGCGGACGATTAGCCTGCGGCGTGTTTGTTGGCGGTCGTTGAACCGATTTTCTTGTAGTTAGCTGTTAGAGTATTTTTATGGGCCAGTCTGTTTTGTTTGTCTGTCTCGGCAATATCTGTCGCTCTCCGTTGGCCGAAGCCGCTCTGCGTAAAGAATGTGCTGACAGTGAGTTGAATGTTATCATCGATTCTGCCGGCACCGGCGACTGGCATGCCGGGCATCCGCCCGACGTGCGAGCGCAGGCGGTGGCGACGAAAAATGATGTAGAAATCGGTCATTTGCGGGGACGACAAGTGACAACACTGGATTTCCAGCATTTCGATCATATGATTGCGTTGGATAACCAGAATCTGCAGGATTTGATGGCAAGGCGCCCGCAAAATGCGGTTGCGACCTTATCGCTGTTGTTTGACCATGTTGCGGGCAGGGCGGGCGAGGATGTCTTTGACCCTTATTATGGGGATGATGACAGTTTTGACGAGACCTGGACCGTGGTGACCGAGGCAGCCAAAAATATTCGAAAAATGCTGGAAGCCGGAGATAATATACCAATTCCACTCAAGCAGAGGTGACCGCGTCCCGCTCCTTCTGCGGTTGACCGCAACATCGCGTCATGCAGGCGGGGAGACCGGGGCGGTAACCTGCATGAGGCTTGGAATGGGCGATTGGAGTGGAGACAAGATGGTGTAATAGATTTTATCTATCAAATTCTGCAGTATATTTTTAATATGCCTTGCCGGTTTCCCTTGAAAAATATTCACTATTACCCGATATTAGTAGCCATAGAGCCTGTTATCGGCTCGCTAAATTGAGGAGTATGCATATTATGGCTTGGCAGGATCCAAGAACAACCTTCGGACAGGCCCCTGTGGGCACCGCATCACAGACGGATGTCGCGTTTGATGCCGGTCTGCGTTCGTACATGCTCAAGGTCTATAATTATATGGCGAGCGGTGTATTGCTCACCGGTATTGTCGCCATGTTGTTTGCTGGCTCCGGCATGGCACAGGATATCATGTTCGGCGGCGGACCGCTGAAATGGCTGATCATTCTCTCGCCGCTGGCAATCGTATTCGCGATGAGCTTCGGGCAAAATAAATTTTCGACCACCACGCTGCAGGCGATGTTCTGGGGGTTTGCGACGCTGATGGGCTTGTCCATGTCGACCATCTTCCTAGTCTACACCGGCGCATCGATCGCGCAGACTTTCTTTGCAACCGCCGCTGCCTTTCTTGGCCTTAGCCTCTACGGCTACACGACCAAGAAGGACCTGTCCGGCTGGGGCAGCTTCCTGATCATGGGTGTTGTCGGTCTGCTGGTAGCGATGGTCATCAACATTTTCCTCCAGTCAACGATGATGCACTTTGTCATCAGCGCGATCGGGGTACTGATCTTTGCCGGCCTCACCGCCTATGACACGCAACGGATCAAGAGCATGTATGCTTATGTTGCGGGGACGGACATGGTTGGCAAGACCGTGGTGCTGAGCGCGCTCAGCCTGTATCTGGACTTCATCAACATGTTCCAGTTCCTGCTAACCTTCATGGGCAGCCAGGACTAGGCACGGGCCCATCATCAGAATAGCGTAAAAGCCCGGCAGGAAACTGTCGGGCTTTTTTGTTTGACGGTTCGTCGAGATTTGGCCGCTAGTGCTGGACAAGCGTCGGCGTGAATCCTAAAGAAACGGCAGTAGTTCATGGAGATTGTTACGATGCCGCGTTTGAAGGATTTACGCCTATTACTGGTTGCTGGCGGTCTGGCATTTCTTGCCGCCTGTCAGACGGCACCGGCTCCGCCGCCGGCCGCTCCGGTTGTCCAGCCGCAATATACGCCCCGCGCGCCGACCCCTCCTTTTGGTGCGAGTCATCTTTCGATCATACCATCGCTGCGGGCTGACGGACTGCGCGACACGATTAACCGCGATCTGGGACCGCTGGAAACCCTGTGGCATGTCCGGGCAGCGATGAATGTAGCGGCGCTGAGCTGCACCGGCCCATTATATGTCCGGCTCGTCGATGATTATAACGCGTTCATCACCAACAACAGCGCTACGCTGCGCAACGCGAACAATGCAATCATCCGGAAATTCCAGCGCGAGATCGGTGCCGGCTACAAGGCCGAGCATGATAGTCACCAGACCCGGCTCTATAATTACTGGTCCTTCTCGCCACTGCGCCGACCCTTTTGTGATCAGGCCGTACAGATCAGCCAGCGTGCCATTGTGACCAAATCTGCCGACCTCAACGCGTTTGCGGAACAGGCTTTACTGGAACTGGAAAAGCCGTTTACCGACTTTTATCTCGCGTATGAGGAATATGAACGCGACCTCGAGAAATGGCGCACACAATATGGGCAGCCCGCTACGGAAGTCACTCAGCCGACGCTCGGTTATGAAGAGCCATCCGCCGGGGAATGAAACGACTTTAAACCCATTGAAAAAGGCCAGACGGGAGGACCATCTGGCCTTTTTTCTGTCCGGTTCAGGCGCAGTACCTAGCCATTCTCGGCAATCAATGCCTCATCGACTGCCTTGGCCGCTTTATAGGCAGCGCGCGCCGTCAGCCGTTCCGCATAGGCCAGAAAGCTATCTCGCTTGGGCAGGGTGTCGAATTGCGTGCCCCATACCACCTGTGCCCCGACATAAACATCGGCCATGGTGAAACGACTGCCGCAGACATAATCATCAGTCTTGAACTTGCTGTCCAGGGCTTCGACAACCTGGTCATAATTACCGTAACCAGCCATGCGCTCCTTGTCCGGTTCAATCTCGAAACCCATCGACCGATTGGTGATCGCGGCTTCAAGGGGACCAGCTGTAAAGAATAGCCAGCGGTAATAATCCGCCCGCTCGTCCGCCGTCGGCGCGAGCCCGGCTTCGGGAAAGGCATCTGCCAGATAGGCGCAGATCGCAGCCCCTTCGGTCACGACCTTGCCGTCATGGTCAATCGCCGGGACTTTGCCCATGGGATTGATAGCAAGATAGTCCGGCGCCTTCATCGTGGTGTCATATTCCAGCAGCACCTGCTCATAGTCCGCGCCGGCTTCGTGCAGCGCCCAGCGGGCAGTCTGGCCACGTGACATCGGGTTGGTGTAGAATTTCAGGGTCATCTCATTTTCCTTCCTGGTTTAATTTGTTCAGATATTTTTTATATTTTTCCCGCTGTTGACGCGAAAATTCTTCCAGCGACCGTTTCGGGTCCGGTTTGTAGAGTTTGCCGGTTGGCGCGAACCTGGCGATGCGGTCGAGCCGGAATGCGCGGAAGTCATTGCGCAATTCGCACCACCCCACCAGAGTCCAGACCTTGCCCCAGAACCAGAGTCCGAGCGGCTGGACGGTACGGTTGGTGGTGGAGCCGTCCTCATCACTATATTCCATGGCCACAATCTCCCGGGCATCGATGGCCTGTTCGCAGCGGTCGATCAATTCTCTTGCCTGACCCGCCAATCCTATCGAGGGCGAGAATATTTTGGTGCCGCCAACGCGGCTTCGCTCGGTCTCCGGCAAAACCGCCTCGATCTTGACCAAAGCCTCTTCCGCTGCTGCCATCATCGCCGTGCCACCCCAGGCCTTGACCATCCGCGCGCCGGTGACCAGCGCGACAATCTCGTCGCGACTGAACATCAGGGGCGGCAGGTCGAAACCGCTGCGCATGATATAGCCGATACCCGCCTCTCCATCGATCGGCACGCCAGTCGACTGGAGATCGGCAATATCACGATAGATGGTGCGCTCCGAAACCTCCAGGCGTTCGGCCAGACTGGCTGCTGTCACGAGCCGGCCACCGCGCAGAAATTGCACAATCTGGAAAAGGCGGTCGGCTCTGCGCATCAGTCGTTATATTTGAAGATACCGAGGCTGTTGCCCTCTGTATCCTTCGCGTAGAAAAACGCGCCCGACGGGAGAGAGATGACCTCCGACACCACTTCGCCCCCGCTGGCCCTGATCCGGTCCATCGCACCGGCCAGTTCGCCAGCAACGGAAAGATGCGCCGTGATGCCGTCTCCGGCCGTCGCTGGCTTGCCTTCATAGAGATGGCCGCACATCGCGCCATTGACGCTGGGGATCATCTGCATGGTCTGCGGGCCATCATTATTTTCGAAGAGGGACGTCTCCAGCACGGCTTCGTAAAAGCCTTTGGCGCGGTTGAGGTCTGTTGCGGGAATTTCCACCCATACCAGTCTGTCATGTGTTGTCTCGGTCATTTGCTTGCTCCTCCTTGTTGATTGAACAAGCACCGGATATCATAACCCTCCTGACAGCATCATGTCAGGAGGGTTTCGACATTTGCAGATAGTTGGCCGGATTGTCTACTTCCGTGCACCGACCAGAGCGAAGGCAGCGCCTTGCGGGTCGATTGCGTTGAGTTGAAACTCGCCGCCGGGAATCTCCGTCGGTTCCAGCGTGATCTGGCCGCCATTGGCCTTGATGGTTTTGACCGCCTCATCAATGTCGGCGACGCGGAAATAATAGGTCCACGCGGAAACCGGCATGACATCGGGCTTGTCCATTATCGCGCCGATCATGAAATCATGGCGGAGAAAATGATATGTGCCCATCGGCCCCATATCCATCTCTCCGTCCTTCTCCCAGCCGAAAAGGTCATGATAGAAGTTGAGTGCGGCCGCCGTGTCGCTGGTGGCAAGTTCGTTCCAGGCGCAATGACCGACCATTGGTTCGGTCGCTGCAAAGGCGAGGCTGGCGGCGTCCGGCTTGTCGGCGGGCGGAACTGCCTTCATCACATAGAATGGAGCGCCTTGCGGATCGGCGACCAGCGCGAACCGTCCGACATCAGCAACGTCCTGCGCTGGCATATGGACGGTCCCGCCCGCCGATGATATTGCCTCCGCCATCCGGTCGACATCCTCGACCGTGATATAGCCGAGCCAGCCGGGCTGGGCGCCATTGGCAGTCATTTCCGGCGTCAGCGGCAACAGGCCACCAACCCCGTTGCCATTCATCGAAATCTCTCGATAATCCTTATCGGCCTGACCGCTATCGGCAAAATCCCATCCGAGCAGCGGCCCGTAAAAATCCTGCGCGCCGTCGGCGTCGCTGGTCAGCAATTCATACCAGATGAAATCACCATGTTTGTTGGACATATTTCTTGCTCCTTATTGTCCCAATGTGACGACGGGCTGAAAGCCGCCAAAAATCATCCGTTTCCCATCAAAGGGCATCGGATTTTTAACCGGATCCATACGTGGATCGGCGTTGTCCGGATCTTCCATCATCGCCTCGAGTTTCGCCATGCCGGCATCCCGTGTCGATTTGTCCGGCCATTCGATCCATGAGAATGCGATACTCTCATCTTCGGTTGCTTTTACCGCCTTGCGGAAATCGGTGCTGCTGCCATCGGGCACGTCATCGCCCCAGCATTCCACCACTTTTGTGGCGCCCATTTCGATGAACATGCTGTCCGCATTATTGGCATGGTCGATAAATTTTTGTTTGTTGGCGGTGGGAACCGCGATCACAAATCCGTCAATATAACTCATTATTCTTCTCCTTTGGTGATCGGTCAGGCCATCTGTGGCTCGTATTCGGCAAAGGGTTCTGTCTGTGCCTTCAAAGCGCGCTGGAATGCCGGGCGTTGCTCGCCGCGTTGCTGATAGGCGGCAAGCGTGGGGAAGCCCGCGACGATGTCCGTGTGCCTCAGGTTCCGGAGCACCGTCACCATCATGATATCTGCGATGGTGAAACGGCCGATCAGCCAGTTCTTGTCGCCAAGCGCATCGGAGACGCTTTGCAGGCGCGCCTGAGCAAGTTCGACCGCTGCGGGTCGCGCTGCCGTGGCCCAATCCTTGTCGGCATGAAATCTATCATAGCTGACAATCGTGGACAACGTCGGCTCGACGCTGTTGAGCGCCGCGATCAGCCATGCCGTCGCTTCCCAACGGTCCTGAAGCTTGCCTGGCAGCAGCCGTTCGTCCTGTTCGCCGAGATAGAGCAGGATCGCTCCACTTTCGAACATCCGGACATTGCCGTCGTCAAAGGCCGGCACCTGACCAAAGGGTTGCCATTCGCGATATTCGGCATCGCGCGGCTGCGTCGCGTCGAACAGGCTGGTGTCATAGGGCCGTTCAATTTCCTCCAGCGCCCAGCGGATCCGGATATCGCGGACCATGCCCTGGGCAAAATCGGGCACCCACTGGAAGGCGGAAATTCTGATGTCCGGATCGGAATTGATATGCATTTTTTCTCTCCCTTCAATGTTGCGGATTCTTGCCGTCACCGTTTGATCTGGCCTTGAAAACCGCCAACTGGGCGTCAAAGGCACGCCGGAAGGCGGGCCGCGCTTCGGCACGGGCGACATAGGCAGAGATGCGGGGATATTCCTCCAGAATTCCCGATCCGGTCAGTCTGCGGAGTACCTGCACCATCAGCAGGTCGCCCGCGCTGAACCCCCCGTCGAGCCAGTCGGCATCGCCAAGGCGGTTGGACAACTCTGCCAGGCGGTTTCGGATTCGTTCTTCGACGCGAGACAAACGATCCTCGAACCAGATCTCGTCGCCTTCCAGATATGTAGCAATTTCGCGATCGACAATCGGCGGTTCGATCGTGCTGAGCGCGGCAAACATCCATGTGATAGCGCGGGCGCGGGCGTTCGTATCTTCCGGTAGCAAACCTGTACGGGATTCAGCGATATGGAACACGATAGAACCGGATTCGAACAGGGCGAGACCCTCTTCTTGATAGGTCGGAATCTGCCCGAAGGGCTGCAGTTCGCGATGCGCTGCTTCTTTCATTGCGGCGAATGAAACAAGCCGCACATCATATCGCTGGCCGACTTCTTCGAGGGCCCAGCGAACCGGCATGTCGCGCGCCAGTCCGCGGCCTTCGTCGGGCGAGCTTTCAAAGGCAGTGATGGTGGGAATCATCGGAATATCCCGGGCGATTGCACGACCGGATCGTGGGCTGTGTCAGGATGGCGGGGCATTATTGGTTTCCTACTTCTGACACAGGCTGGCCAGCTGGTCTGCGCATGCTCCCCAGCCTTCCTCGAAACCCATTTCCTTGTGCTGTGCCTGTGCCTCCTTGGTCCAGTGGCGCGCAGTGGCGGTGTAGCGGGTGCCGCCATTCTCCGCTTCGATCTCCCATATCCCGATCATGAACGGACCAGCCGGTTCGAGGTCGCCGACAATTGCGTCGGTAAAGGCAAAGCGCCGACCCTCGTCCCACGCCAATACCAGACCGGGATGGGGATGAACCTCGCCGTCGGGGCCATACATGGTGCAGTTCGAAGCCCCGCCAGCGTGGCGCTCAAGCGTCTCGAACTCCGCCCGCCAGGGTTTCGGGCACCACCATTGCTCGATATGGTTGGTCATAATATCCCAGACCTTGTCCGGTGGAGCCGCAATATGGCGGGTTATCGATAGTTCGTGATGGCTCTCTTGTGTCGCGGTCATATCCTGTCTCCCTGCTTAGTCACGCTCCGGCGCACCGCCGGGGAAAAAATGTCGATAGGGCCGAGCCTCGTCCACCGCTCGCCTGACCGATGGCCGTGCGAGCAGGCGCGACCGATAGGCCTTGAGCCGTTCCAGTCCGTCCGGGATCGGATGCACCCAGTCGGCATAGAAAAGCGATGGTGCGGCGGCACAATCGGCCAAGGTGAAGGCATCCCCGACCGCCCATTGATCGCCCAGATGCGCGTCGAGCCAGGCATAGCTTTTGTCGAGAATCGCACAGCCTTTGTCGGTTTCTGCCGGATCGGCGCGACCGAGCCGTACTTCGACCACACGCTGCATCGCGTTCATCACATAATTGTCGAACATCCGGTCGAACATCCGTGTTTCGACACCTGCCATCCCGTCCGGGATCAGCGTCGGCTCGGGATGGATGAGTTCGAGATATTCGATAACGGCCGTCGCTTCGAAGATGGTTCGCTCGCCGTCCGCCAGCAGCGGAAACTTGCCGGTTGGCGAACGCCGGGCAAATTCCGCACCATTGCTTTGATGGTCATCGTCGAGTTGCCGGAATGCAAACGGGATGTCCTTCTCCCACAAGGAGATCAACGCTTTCCATGTGTAAGAGGAGAAGGGATGACCAAAAAGTTCGATCACGAGACTTCACCCCGCACAGCCACCTCAATCGTCGCTATGTCGATTTTCTGCATCGGCATCATCGCCTCGAACGCGCGTTTTGCCACATCGCCGCCTTGCGCCATCGCTTGGGTCAGAGCGCGCGGGGTGATCTGCCAGTTGATCCCCCATTTATCCTTGCACCAGCCGCACTGGCTTTCAGCGCCGCCATTATCGACAATAGCGTTCCAGTAACGGTCGGTCTCCTCTTGCGTGTCGGTATGGACCTGGAAGGAGAAAGCCTCGGTTTGTGGAAAGGCTGGGCCGCCGTTCAGGCCGAGGCAGGAAACACCCAATACGGTAAATTCAACCGTCAATTCATCGCCTTGCTTGCCACCGGGAAAATCACTGGGAGCGCGATGGACGGCATCGACCCGGCTGTCTGGAAAAGTCTTTGCATAAAATTCTGCTGCTTCTCTGGCAGCGTAATCGTACCAGATACACATTGAAATCCTGTCGGTCATATTTCCTGTCCTCCTCGCCCAGCTTGCTCAGTTGAAAATCGTCTCGATATATCGGCGCAAATGACGAACGCTTTCGCGCGCTTTTTCGGGGTCACCGGACGCCTTTGCGATGACAAACGCACCCTGCAGGACAGCTTGAACATGCCACGCCAGGCTTTCGGCGGTGACGCCATCCTTTATACCGTGCCTGTCGATTGCCGCCTGAACATCCACCGCCAGCGCCTCGCAATAGGCAGAAATGCTCGCTCCGCTAGCGTCACGCAGTGCCTCGCTACTCGCAAATGTCTCCTGTGCCATCGTGCCGACAAAACAGGTGAAACCTTCTGCAGGGCCTTCGATCATGGTCATACGCATATCGATGTGACCAAGCAGTCTTTCGAGTGGGTCATCCAGCTTGGTGTATGGCGAGAGTTCAAATAGCGGGGCGGCACGCGTGGTCCACTGGGCTGCCGCTGCGACACCAAGATCCTCCTTGGATGGAAAATGGTGAAAAAACGCGCCCTTGGTCACTCCGGCAGCCGCGCAAATCTGGTCGACCGATGTCGCGGCATAGCCCTGACGGCGGACAAGTTCATGTGCGGCATCAATCAGCTTGGTTTTCGCTGTTGTGCGTTCTGGGGCAGGGGATCGACTCGCGTTCATCATCAAAACATACCAACCAGTTGGTATGTGTCAATCCGGTAATCTGGCCTTATAGCGTTTGGCAGCCCATTCCCTTGTGGATTGGGCATAAAAAAACGGCGTGGGATCAACCACGCCGTTTCTCAGTTTTCTGGGTTTCAAGGCCCGGCTTGGGTAAGCTATTTCGTTTCGCTGTCGGCCTTTTTCTTGGCTGGAGCTTTCTTTTTCTTTGCCTTGGGAGCGGCTGCTGTGACTTCGAACGTCAAGCCATTGTCCTTCAGATGCACCTTGACCTCGCCGCCGTTCTTGAGCTTGCCGAACAGCAATTCCTCGGCCAGCGGCTGCTTGATCTTCTCCTGGATCAGGCGACCCATCGGACGGGCACCGTAAAGCTTGTCATAGCCGCGCTCGGTGAGCCATGCCTGGGCATCGTCATCCAGCGTGATATGGACATTCTGGTCGGCCAGCTGCAGCTCGAGTTCGAGAATGAACTTCTCGACGACCCGCGACACCACTTCGGTCGGCAGATAGGCGAAGGGAACAATCGCATCCAGACGGTTGCGGAATTCGGGGGTGAACATTTTCTTCACCGCCTCGTCGCCCGCATCTTCCTTGGACATATTGCCGAAGCCGATGCCTTCCTTGGCCATGTCGGACGCGCCGGCATTGGTCGTCATGATCAGCACGACATTGCGGAAATCGACCGTCTTGCCATGATGGTCGGTCAGCTTGCCGTTATCCATCACCTGCAGCAATATGTTGAACAGGTCGGGATGGGCTTTCTCGATTTCGTCGAGCAGAAGCACGCAATGCGGGTTCTGATCAATCGCATCGGTCAGCAGACCGCCCTGGTCATAGCCGACATAGCCCGGAGGCGCGCCGATCAGGCGCGAAACGCTGTGGCGTTCCATATATTCGGACATGTCGAAACGCTTGAGCGGAATGCCCATGATCGATGCCAGCTGCTTGGCGACTTCGGTCTTGCCGACGCCGGTCGGGCCGCTGAACAGATAATTGCCAATCGGCTTGTCGGGATCGCGCAGTCCGGCACGGGACAGTTTGATCGCGCTCGACAATTTGTTGATGGCTTCATCCTGACCAAAGACAACCCGCTTGAGGTTTCTTTCCAGATGTTCGAGTGTCTGCTTGTCATCCTTGGATACCGATTTCGGCGGGATGCGCGCCATGGTCGCGATCACGGCTTCGATATCCTTGGTCGTGATCATTTTCTTGCGGCGCGATGGCGGCAACAGCATCTGCATGGCACCAACTTCGTCGATCACGTCGATCGCCTTGTCCGGCAGCTTCCGGTCGTTGATATAGCGGGTGGACAGTTCCACCGCCGATTTCAGCGCATCGGGTGCATAGCGAACCTTGTGATGCTCTTCGAAAGCACCGCGCAGGCCTGCGAGAATCTTGATCGTATCCTCGACCGAGGGCTCGTTGATATCGATTTTCTGGAAGCGCCGCAGCAGTGCGCGGTCCTTCTCGAAATGATTGCGGAATTCCTTGTAGGTGGTCGAACCGATGCAGCGGATGACGCCACCTGACAGAGCCGGTTTCAGCAGGTTGGAAGCATCCATTGCGCCGCCGCTGGTGGCGCCGGCACCGATCACCGTGTGAATCTCGTCGATGAACAGGATCGCATCGGGCATTTTTTCCAGTTCGGAGACAACCTGCTTGAGCCGTTCCTCGAAATCGCCGCGATAGCGGGTTCCGGCCAGCAGCGCGCCCATATCAAGCGAGTAGATCACCGCCGGTTTCAGGACGTCGGGGACATTTTCTTCGACAATACGCAGCGCCAGTCCTTCGGCAATGGCGGTTTTGCCAACCCCGGGTTCGCCGACATAAAGCGGATTATTCTTTGACCGCCGGCACAGAATCTGGACAGTCCGGTCAACTTCCGCCTGCCGTCCGATCAACGGATCAATACGGCCTTCTGCCGCTTTCGCGTTCAGATTGACAGTGAACTGGTCGAGCGCGGTCTCCTTCTTGTTCTTTTCTTTCTTTTCCTCGTCACCCTCCTGGCCCGACAATTCTGCCGGTTCAATCGTCTGACCGCCCTTGCCGACACCGTGGCTGATATAGCTGACCGCATCAAGTCGACTCATATCTTGCTGCTGGAGGAAGTAGACCGCATAGCTTTCCCGTTCGGAAAACAGTGCGACCAGTACATTGGCACCGGTGACTTCGTCTTTGCCAGAGGATTGAACGTGCAGGATCGCCCGCTGGACAACCCGCTGGAATCCGGAAGTGGGGGAGGGATCCATGGCCTTTTCGACCTTCAGCGAATCCAATTCGCTGTCGAGATAGAGAATGACCGCATCTTCCAGCTCACTCAGGTCGACGCCACAGGCGTTCATCACTTGAGAAGCGTCGCCATCGTCGATCAACGCGAGAAGTAGATGCTCGAGTGTCGCATATTCATGGCTGCGGTCAGAAGCATTTTTCAACGCCTGATGCAGGGTTTTCTCAAGCGATTCCGCGAATGATGGCATATATTTTACTCCAATATTGGGACGGCATCACCGCCCCAGTTGCCGAACCTGGTGCTGTACCATCGGGTTTCGGGCTTTAACTAATTGCTTATACTCTAGATCGTGAGCCATGTCCTAAACGTCAAGAGCAGTGGGCAATGGATCTGCAGTCAATTAGCCAAAGTTGCCAATTTTTCGTCTCTCTTCTCCTATACGGTCCAATATGGATCGGCTGAACCCAATTATTGTTAAACAAGGTTAACAAATGCTTTAGCGAAAGCCAGCGCTAATCACTTTTTAAACAAATTCTCCGCGCTCGCCCGATGCGTTACGGCGAAGTTTTTCTTCGCTTCACAACGGTTTATTTCAGATTTCAGCATGGAAATTCGTTGATCCAGCTCGTCCACGGATAATGGATCAAGATCTTGTTTGACTAACAAGGCCACGGGATCATTGGCATTGCGCGGTAAATTTTCGTCATCATCCATGAATCGACATTCCTCCTGCAGGGTAATGTTGACCGCCCGCGCTTTGGTGTCAATAAGGGGCAGGAATGAGGGGAGCGTTCGCTCCCGGGGGAATAATCAATGTCTGTATCTGAACTGTTGCAAAAAGAGATGACCGCTGTCGTGATCAGCGAGCCGGGTGGACCGGAAGTTTTGAAACCGGAAACCGTCGCGGTTCCGCAAGCCGGCGAAGGGGAAGTGTTGATCCGGGTCGCTGCAGCCGGGGTGAATCGACCGGACGTGGTCCAGCGCATGGGCCTTTATCCCGCACCGCCCGGAGCGTCACCTCTGCCCGGTCTGGAAGTGTCCGGCACCGTCGTGGCGCTGGGCGTCGGCGTCGAACCGGAATGGATCGGACGCAAGGTTTGTGCGCTGACCAATGGTGGTGGCTATGCCGAATTTTGTGTCGCGCCCGCGGCGCAATGTTTGCCGGTTCCGGAATGCCTGACGATGGCCGAAGCGGCTGCTTTGCCTGAAACGCTATTTACGGTTTGGGGCAATCTGTTCAACCGCGGCTTTGCCCGTGAAGACGAAACCGTACTGGTCCACGGCGGCACCAGCGGCATCGGCACGATGGCGATCAAGCTCGGCAAGCTCTTTGGCCTGGACGTTGTCGTGACCTGTGGCAGCGATCAGAAATGCACCGCTGCCAAGCAGATTGGCGCCGATCATGCGATCAATTACAAGACCCAGGACTTTGTCGAGGAGATCAACAAGATCACCGATGGAAAAGGGGTTGAAATCGTGCTCGATATGGTTGCTGGAGACTATGTTGCACGCAATTTGAAATGTTTGAAAGAAGACGGCCGTCACGTCACTATCGCCGTTCAGGGCGGGGTTCAGGCAACGATCAATATGGCCCATCTCATGATGAAACGATTGATGATGACCGGTTCCACTCTTCGGCCCCAGTCGGCGGAACGCAAGGCGCTGCTGGCCGACGAACTGCACCGCTATGTCTGGCCTGATGTAGAAGCGGGCAAGCTGAAACCGGTGATGGATGAGAGCTTCGCGCTCGCCGACGCGGCGAAAGCGCACGCCCATATGGAGGCGGGCAATCATATCGGCAAGATCGTGCTCAGCGTCGAATAGCCAGATGGTCGCCGAACCTGATTTTCACGGCGCAAAAGTAGCATTTTTCATCGACGATCATATTCTGGTCTATCGCCGGGACGATCGGCCGGATATCCCGTTCCCCAATAAGCTGGACCTGCCCGGTGGCGGTCGTGAAAACCGGGAAAGCGGCGCAGAATGTGTCGCACGCGAAACATTTGAAGAATTTGGCCTTCGGATTGCGGTCGCAGATTTTGAATATGTGCAAACCTATCCAAACTGGCGCGGATCGGGCGCGGCAGCCCTGTTCTACGTCTGTCGATTATCAGCGCATATTCTGGAGGAGATCGTCTTTGGCGATGAGGGGCAGGGCTGGCAAACCATGGCTATCGCTGAATTTCTGGCCAGCGATGAAGCTGTTCCCCATCTGCAAGCGCAGGTAGAAGCGTTCCTGAAATCCTAGATTTCCCGTCACCAAAACTTCATAAAAGGAGAATCCGGCTGTAACAATCGCGGGGTAAAGCCGCGCCTATGGGTAGTTTTCCATAGGAGCTTTCAATGGCCAGACAATTTCCCCCGGTAAACAAAGCCGATATCCCGCTGCTCGACGCCGACCGCTATGAAGCGCGGCTCAAGCACAAGCCACGGGTCCATGCTCGCGACCGGACCCGATACCGAACTATCTGGATATCCGATATCCATCTGGGTACACGGGGCTGCAACGCCGATCTGCTGATCGATTTCCTCGACCATGTCGATAGCGATACCCTGTATCTTGTCGGTGATATTATCGATGGCTGGCGAATGAAAAAGCGTTTTTTCTGGCCGGACGGACATAATGATATCATCTGGCGGATATTGAAACGGGCGCGTCGCAATACGCGTATCGTCTATATTCCTGGCAATCATGACGAAATGTTCCGCCAGTTTACCGGCCTGAACTTTGGTGGTGTGGAAATCCGGCGCTCGGCGATCCACGAAACCGCTGACGGTCGCCGTTTGCTGGTCCTCCACGGTGATGAATTTGATACCGTCATGCTCGCCCATCGCTGGCTCGCCTTTGTCGGTGATGCTGCCTATGTGACGTTGATGCGCGTCAACTGGCTGGTGAACAAGCTGCGCAACCGGCTCGGCCTTCCTTACTGGTCACTATCCAAAATGGCCAAGAACAAGGTCAAAAATGCAGTAGAGTTTATCGGACGTTATGAAGAGTTAGTGGCCAAGGCAGCCGAAAGCCGGGGTGTCGACGGCGTTGTTTGCGGGCATATTCACACTGCTGAGCATCGTGAGATCAAGGGCATCGAATATTATAACGACGGTGACTGGGTCGAGGGATGTACCGCTTTGGTGGAATGTGACGACGGCACGATGGAAATTCTCCACTGGGCCGAGGAGATTGCCGCCCGCAATGCGAGACAGGATCAGCCGGCTCGGCTGGTCGCGGTCGAAACCCACGATGGACAGACTGATATCGGGCGGGCCGCATGAAAATTGCGCTGGTGACGGATGCCTGGCATCCGCAGGTCAATGGCGTGGTGCGCACGCTGGACACGGTCGTTGGCCTATTGCGTGACAAGGGACATGAAATATTGGTAATCTCGCCAGAACAATATCGCTCCATCCCCGCGCCAGGCTATTCAGAAATTCGGCTCGCTTTAACCCGCGCGCGCACCATTGGCCGGCAAATCGAACAATTCGGACCTGATGCGGTGCACCTGGCGACCGAAGGACCGCTTGGTGTCCAGGCACGCCGTTGGTGCCGTAGAAATGGGCGCCCGTTTACAACCGCTTATCACACACAGTTTCCAGAATATCTCGCTAGGCGGACGAGATTGTCGCCGCGGGTTTTCTGGCCCTATATCCGCTGGTTTCACGGAAAATCGGAAACAATCATGGTCTCGACAGAAAGTATCCGCAATCAATTGTGCGGGGAGAAACTGACCCATGTCCATCACTGGAGCCGCGGTGTCGATCTGGAGAATTTCCGCGCGGATGCGCCTTCCCCGGCAATCTATCAGCAGATCGAGCGCCCGATACAAATTTATGTCGGGCGAGTGGCGATTGAAAAGAATATCGAGGCCTTTCTCGACAGCGATCAGCCGGGAACGAAAGTCGTGGTCGGGGATGGCCCCGCGCTGCCGGGACTGGAAGCGCGTTATCCCGATGTTCATTTCGCCGGAAGAAAGTCCGGCCGGGAATTGGCGGGCTATTATGCCGGTGCCGATGTGTTCGTATTTCCGAGCAGGACAGACACTTTTGGTCTGGTGATTATCGAAGCGCTGGCCTGCGGCACGCCGGTGGCGGCCTATCCGGTGACCGGACCGATCGACATCCTGACGGCGACCAGCGGCGTGATGGATGAGGACCTGAACGTGGCGATACGGCGCGCACTTGCGCTCCATCCTGGCGATTGCATCGCGCACAGCGAGAAATACAGCTGGGAGGCAAGTGCCAGCCAGTTTCTGGGCGGATTGGCGTCACAGCCCCTGCACCGGGACTGTCATATGTCGCGCCGGATGCTGGCCAAGGCGATTTTTGCGCGGGTTTAGCCAATTATCTTGCCGACTCCCTTCAAACATCCTACATAAGCTTCCAACAGGCCGTCTCCGCAAGGGGGCGGCCCTTTATTTTTATATTGCCGCTGGCGCTGAAATGCCAGCTATTGGAAGGAAGCCATCATGGCCGAACAAGCAACTCCTCTTATGCCGCATGCAACCGCCAGCTGGCTGGTTGACAACACGTCGCTCAGTTTTGAGCAGATCGCCGAATTCTGCGGTATCCACATTCTCGAAGTCAATGCGATGGCGGATGATCTCGCCAGCTCCAAATATACCGGGCGCGATCCGGTGCAGGCGCACGAACTGACTCATGAAGAAATCGAGAAAGCCGAGAAAGATCCGGATTACCGCATGGTTATCCAGAAAGGTCCCGAGCAGGTGCGACGTACCAAGGGACCTCGTTATACGCCGGTTTCCAAACGTCAGGACAAGCCCGATGGCATCGCCTGGTTGCTTCGCAATCACCCGGAAATTTCCGATGCCCAGGTTGGCAAGCTGATCGGCACCACCCGGACGACGATCAACGCCATCCGCGAACGCGAGCACTGGAACATTGCCAATATCGCGCCCAAAGATCCCGTGACCCTGGGCCTGTGCTCGCAGCGCGAGCTGGACGCCGTTGTCGCCAAGGCTGCGAAAAAGGCCGGTATCGAGCCTGAAGCGCTGGATGACAGCAAACTGGGTGGCGACAAGGAAGCGCTGATTGCCGAACTGCACGAAGAACGGGCACAGGCTGTGCGCGATGCGGCAGCGGCATTGTCAGGTGAATCGGACGAAGAAGACAAGGCACCGGTCGAGCATACCGCTGAGACGCTTTTCAAGGATAGTTGAGAGATCTAATCTTCATCATCGACTGATTTGCAGTCTTGCTTGCTGATCGCAAATGTACGTTCGACGGTTTCAGGCGGGCCATTTTCTCGCGCAGTTTCGGCAATAATCTTGAATCTTCGAGTGCCATTTCTGAATACTGCAAAATCGACTGGATTTCGTGACGCATATTTGTCGGTGATGAGATACCGATAAAGCCTTACGCTCATTAACTTGGGATGGGGATTGCTGTTGTGAATTCGACCGACCATTCTGGGGGCGAACGACCAACTGTTCATCCCTGATCTCCTCAATTTTCCATGAAATTTTCCTGCGATTCTGTTGAATTCTTCCCGTGCATTGACATGCTCTTCGATAGACTTGTGCCGAAGATGGAGGTTGATGAATTCACTTGGGGATATTCCAATGTCATAGGAGTTTTTGTAATAATATTTGAGACTTCGTCCCTCGTCGTCGAGCCATTTGCTATTTCGCATCAGGCTCAGAAAATCGGTCTCTCTATTGGAATCGTATATTATCGAGACGAAAGAGAACCACTCGGTTCCCGCTTCCTCCGGCAGCCTATGATTAAGAACGAACCGGTATTTGTCTTGCTTGGGAATAATATAACATTCATGTTTGTCTTCGAAAAATGTGTAATCGCGAAATACGTTGCCCTGCTTCACGGTCTTTGCGCCATCGATCAGGGCCAGGGCACCGAATTCCTCGTTGACGAAGAAAAATGGCTTGTTCATTTTCTCGCCTCGACTTTGGGCTGAAAGAGAAGCTGACTGGCACCCCGCAATAACGGCAAGGAAAAGCGCTGCAGTCTTGACCGTGATCAATTGGAAAGTTCTGTAGGGATTTGACATGGTTTAGGCCCTCCTGCCGGAGGATTTGATTGCGGCTGCGATGAATGGCACCAGCAGGCCCAAAATCAGCATTATTCCAGTCACAATATTGGGATATGCACCGAAAAAGTCGATCCGGTTATAGGCTATCATTAAGGCCCAGGCTGGGAATATCACAACAGATACAAGCAACGCACTGGGCCAGCCTTGGTCCCGGACAAAAAAACGCGTGTAAAATATTGAGAATATCACGAGTATGACGAAAAAAACCAGGAAGATGATATTTTCATCGTCGCTGTTCCTGAAATTGGCGTTTAATGCCAAAAATACTCCCGTGACTTCTGCGGGTACCAGCGCTCGCATCTGATCACCAATATTACCGAGTGTGGATAAGCTAGAATCCAAAGAGGCGTCTGTGTTTATATTGTTCCCTGCTTCTGCCATCGATTTTTCCCATTGTTTGAAAATCGTTGTAAGAACTACGCAGTCACTAACTGACCAACCCTACCATATATTCTTGCGAATTTGAAGTTTGCGTCTCAGACCCCAAACCTCTGGACATCAGCTTCCGGAACTCTCTTAATTGATCAATTAAATGCAGTTGCATCATTGGCGAGGTGGGGTCTATGATCAATTTATGCACGCACCGATAAAACCTCCTGATTACGAACCGCTGCTTGCCGATCACGGTTTTGACCCGATTGAATCGGATGGTCTGACCTATCCGCTGGGCGAGTTTGAGCCAAAATTCGGTGAATATTTTGAACTGATGCCCGGAATCGGCTGGACCCGTACGCCGGTGCCCGGTCCACTCGGTCATATCAACAACTGGGTGCTGGCGGACCGTCATGCCGACGGCAGCGCCGGATTCGCGATTGCCGATACCGGATTGTTCATGCCGCAGGTTATTGAGGCATGGAAACATCTGTTTGAAGAGGGTGCGCTGCAGGGGCAAGGCGCTACCAAGATCATCGTCACCCATTATCATCCCGATCATGTCGGTTGTGCCGGCTGGCTGGCCAAGCGTTTCAAGGCGCCGCTGCACATGAATCGGACCGAATGGTTGCTGACCCGCTTGCTGATTGCCGACAAGCGTGACGGCGTGCCGCAGGAGGCACTCGACGAATGGCGATTCTGCGGTTGGGATCAGAATCTGATCGATCAATTTGCTGAAAAGGGCTGGGGGCGCTTTGCCCGCGCCGTTGCTGAACTTCCGATCGGCCATATCCGGATGGAAGAGGGAACCAGACTGAAAACCGGCGATCACCAATGGCGGGTGATGATCGGCAACGGTCATACGCCCGAACATGCCTGTCTGATTGACGACAGCGCCAAGGTGATGATTTCCGGCGATCAGATTTTGCCGCGGATAACATCGAATATTTCCACCATGTTGAGCGAACCGACCAGTGATCCCCTGGGAGAATGGCTGGCGAGCATCGCACATTTCCGTGCCGCACTCGATAAGGACCTGCTGATATTGCCTGCCCATGGCCGTCCGTTTCTCGGCGCGCATCAGCGGCTCGACACACTGGCGCTCCGCCACAACGAGGCGCTTGACGATCTCGAGCAGGGCTTGCGCGAAAGCCCCAAGCGGGTGGTCGACAGCTTTCCCTATCTGTTCAAGCGCCCGATTACGCCGGACGTTATCGGCATGGCCAGCGGAGAGGCGATGGCGACGCTGAGGCATCTGGAATTCACCGGCCGAGCCGTACATGAAATGAAGGATGGCGTCGCCTGGTACAGCGCTATCTGATTTGGTCGATCCTCAGCCGGCTTTCATCGAACGGATCATGTGAACCGTTTTCCCGCCCCTAGGATGGCAGCGGACGATTTGCGGGAGAAGTCAGATGAAAACATTCAGCGCGGTTCTGGTGAGCATCGCATTTTGCACAAGTACAGCATTCGCACAGACAAACAGCGTGAATCTCAGTTCTGACTCTGCGGAAAAAATCATCGCCGGCTGCAAGCAACATTCGCAGAGAAAACAGCAGCGACAGGCGATCGCGGTCTATGACAAGGGAGGCAATCTGGTTGCCGCTTTGCGGATGGATGGCCTGGGTGCCGGGATCATGGCATTTTCCGAAGCCAAGGCAAAGGCAGTTGCCAATTGGGGGTTCTCGACCGCGCAAATGGAAGAGGCGATAAAAACGACGCCCGGTTTTGCCGATGCGCCCTATATCGTGACCGTCGCCGGCGGCGTTCCCATATTTGGTCCGGATGGACGCAATTTTATCGGCAGCGTCGGCGTATCGGGCGCCGCACCGGTCGATGATGCCGCTTGTGCGGTGGCAGGGATTGAAGCGGCTGGTCTTGTCGCAGAACCTGCCGGCAATTAACCGCGTTCAGACATCTACCGGCTTCACATCCGATGGCGGTTCGACTTCGCCGCTGGTGCAGTGCAGGGCATAGCCGCGCAGAAATATTCCCAGCGCAACCAGTGAAATGATTCCGGCCAGTCCGAATGGCGCGCCGGGCAGATAGTAGATGCTCCCCGCCACGGTGAAAGCCGCGAAAACGGCGGCGAATAGTGGCGGGCCGATGACCGAGGCCAGACTTTGCAGGCTGGCCACGGCGCCTTGCAGCTCGCCTTGCGTGTCATCGGATACCGCGTTGCTCATCAGGCCATTGATCGACGGCTGGAACAGTCCCTGAAGCGAGCCGACCGGAATGGCGAGGAAGATCAGCCATCCCTGATCGGGGCCAGCGACGACATAGAAGACCGAACTGATCGTCATCGACAGCGCGGCAATAATGACTGCGTTGCGCTCGCCGATGCGCGGGATCAGCACCCGGATCAACAGGCCCTGGACGATGGCGGCACCGATACCGACACAGGCGAGCGCCATGCCGACGGTCCATTCGCTCCAGCCAAAAGCCTCCATTGCGTAAAAGGCGAAAATGATCGGATAGACGACATGGGCTATCATCCAGACGGTCAGCGATGCGGCGTACCAGAAGACGATCTTGTTCTGTCCATGCAGGCCCTTGAGCGCGACGAAGGCATTGGCGCGAACGATATTGAACGGACGCCGCTTTTCCGGTGGCAGGCTTTCCCTGAGCATGAAAAATCCGAACAGCAGGTTGATCATCGCCAACAAGCTTGCCGCGAAAAAGGGCAGACGGGTTCCATATTCACCCAGAACACCGCCGATGGCAGGGCCAAAAATGAACCCCAGACCGAAAGCGGCGCCGATCAGCCCAAAATTCTGCGAACGTTTCTTGGCAGAAGAGACATCGGCGATATAGGCATAAGCGGTGCTGAAGCTGGCGCCCATGATCCCGGCGATGATCCGGGCCGCAAACAGCCACAACAGCGAGGATGAAAATCCCATCAGGGCATAGGCGATGGCATAGCCGCCAAGCGCTCCCAGCAAGACCGGCCGGCGTCCAAACCGGTCGGACAGATTGCCGACGATTGGGCCGAAAACAAACTGCATCGCAGCATAAGCGAAGGCCAGCCAGCCTGCGTAGACCGCCGCATGAGAGAGTGGTTCGCCGGTGATCGTCGTGATCAGCTTGGGCAATACCGGCATGATGATGCCAAAACCGAGCATGTCGATCAACACGACGAGAAAGACGAAAATCAGGGATGATTTTGCAGCGGGAGGGGTGGTCGACTCAGACATGGGCGTCTCCCCTACACTTTGGAGACCGGGAAGGGGAGCCAAATATCCACGGAATTTTCCGCGGAATTTTCATTGTCAGTTCAAGTGTGTTCACTTACATAAATGTCAATGACCGAAACATATCCCGACCAGACACCGATCTGGAAATCCCGCTATAATCATCCCACGCCATGGGATCAGTTTTACGCGCCCTTGTCGATGCCGGGCATGTTTTTCCGTTCCGCCGGACGGCGCGGGGATGCCAATCTGCTTGATTTCATGGGTCGCAAATATAGCTATGCGGAGGTCGCGTCGGGAGTGACCCGCGTGGCCAAGGGACTTCAGGACCTCGGCATAGGCAAGGGCGACCGGATCGGTCTGTTCCTTCCCAATGTTCCGCATTATGTCACCGCTTATTATGGCGCGATGGCAATCGGCGCGACGATCGTCAATTTCTCGCCGCTCTATACGGTGGAAGAACTCAGCCATCAGGTGGAGGATAGCGGCACCAGAATCCTGTTCACCCTTTCTGCCACAGCCGTTTTTCCCACGGCATATGAGGTGCTTGAGCAATCGAGCCTCGAGCGCCTGATCGTCGGCAGCATTGCCGGAGCGCTGCCACCCGGCAAGGCGCTGTTCTATTCCCTGTTTCGTCGCAAGGAGAACAGTCCGCAACCCGAAGATGACCGGATTACCGTCTTTTCGGATTTGACCAATAATGACGGCAATTACAAAGCGCCCAATATTCGCCCGGACAAGGATATCGCGTTGCTGCAATATACCGGGGGCACCACCGGCGTGCCCAAGGGCGCGATGTGCAGCCACCAGAACCTTACCGCCAATGCGCGGCAGATCAACAGCATCGACCCTTTTCTCGACGAGGCGGACCGGGTGATGGGCGTGCTGCCTTTCTTCCACGTTTTCGCCAATAGCGCGGTGCTTAACCGCACCGTCGAACGCGGTGGCGAGATCGTCATGCTGCCACGCTTCGATGCGAAACAGACCCTGAAAGCGATCACTCGCACAAAGATTACCGCGATGCCAGGCGTGCCGACCATGTATCAGGCGCTGCTCGACCATGGCGATATCGACAAGACCAATTTTTCGTCCCTGAAAGTCTGTGTTTCGGGCGGTGCGCCCTTGCCGATGGAACTGAAGAAAAAATTCGAGGCAACAACCGGGGCAAAACTGGTTGAGGGCTATGGTCTGACCGAAAGCTGCGGGGTGGTCAGTGCCAATCCCTATGCCGGGCTCAATAAACCGGGAACAATCGGTCAGCCGGTGCCGGGCACGATTGTGAAACTGGTCGACAAAACTGACCCGACCCAGCCCGCACCCGAGGGGGAACCGGGAGAATTGGTCTTCTCCGGGCCTCAGGTGATGCAGGGTTACTGGAACCTGCCCAAGGAAGATGAAAAGGTTTTTGTCGATGGCTTCCTGCGCACCGGCGACGTCGCGACTATCGACGAAGACGGCTATATCAAGATTGTCGACCGTCTGAAGGATATGATCGCGGTCGGCGGATTCAAGGTTTTTCCAAGTCAGGTCGAGGAAGTGCTCTACAAGCATGACGCGGTGAAGGAGGCGCTGGTGATCGGTGTACCCGATGCCTATCGCGGCGAAAGTCCCAAGGCCTTTATCTCGCTCAATCCGGGAACGACCGTAACCGGTGAAGAACTCAAGACTTGGCTCAATTCGCGGCTTGGCAAGCATGAGCGTGTGGTGGATGTCGTGGTGCGGGAAAGCCTGCCCAAAACGATGATCGGAAAGCTTGACCGTAAAGCGCTGCGCGCAGAGGAACTGGACTAGTTCCGATCCATCCGGTCGTTATTATCCCGATCTGAATCGTGCTTCCTTTGGCGGTGTGCGCTTGGTTGCCCGCGTTTTGGCGGTATAATTCTTGACGGCATAAAGTTGAGTATCTGCAGCTTCAAACAGGGTTTTTGCGGTCTCTCCGTCGATCGGCCATGTGGCAATGCCGATACTGGCCCGAATCCGAATGACATGATCGTCGACCACGCATGGCGGCACCAGAGCGGACAGCATGTGGTCGGCGCAAGCGGAACTCGAGATGGCCGAATCCGGGGATAACAAAATGGCAAATTCATCGCCGCCCATCCGCGCGACAATGCCGTTTTCGCCGCAGGCTTGCTGCAGGCGTCTGGCAACCTGGATCAGCAACTGGTCGCCGACGGAATGACCATATTGGTCATTGACCGGTTTGAACCCGTCGAGGTCTACCAGTGCAACCGTGAAGCCGCGCTGTTCGACCCCCGTCGCGATCTGGCGTTCGAGATGCTCGGACAATGCCCGTCGGTTGAAGAGATTGGTCAGCGGATCGGTATGCGCCAGTTCGCGCATCTCATGCCGCAGCATCAGCAGGTTGATGAACTGGTCGTTCTGCGAAGTGATCAGCCGGAAGAGAAAGGTCGTTACCATGATCAGGCTGCCCGCTGCCGACCATCCGACCGGATCGCCCGACAGCAGCAGGATGATGGTGATCGGGACGATTCCGATGATGATGTTGAGGATCGCCGCCAGCCGGATCGTGGCGAGCGTGTAGATGGTTGTCAGCGACCCCATGGCGAGGGTGAAGGGGTAGAATAGACGCAGTTCAGCCGGTGCTGTGACCCAGCTCAGCACGCACCAGACGCTGACCAGCACGCAGATGGCAGCCGAGAAAAAGGTGGATTCAGCGATGAATTTCCGTGCCAGATCCGGGCTGCCGGAGGCGTTGCGGTCCTGGATCAGCGAAATAAAGCCGATCAGGCAGCAGCTCGCCATGGCCAGCGGTATGCCATAGCGGATCCGCGGATCCGCACCGGCGCTGGAGGCGTAAAGCACGAACGGGATAGTCAGGAACATCGCCAGAAACAGCGCGCGCGACTGGCTTTGCAGACGCGTCGCGCTCAATATTGCAAATTCGTCCCGCACCGGTTCCGGAATCGGGGGGATGAGTCTTTCCAGGAATCGTCGAATGGCGGACTGCATGGAATGTAACTAGCGGTAAATGGTAAAAGCCGCGTTAAACCTGATGTCGCATCGCGAAAACCAGCTTTCATGAGGCCTGTAGCGGATTTGCCCGCGGCCAATTTACAGGAAATTAACCACGAATGTTTATTACAATCCTGTCTGAAACATACTTCAGGAGCCAATATGTCCTATGAAAACGCATCGTCGATTGTCCCGAAAACCACTATCGCCGAAGGGGACATAAAACGCGCCACGCGCCACCCAAGCCTGCCGCAGAATGACAGCCGGGAGCAGCGTGAGAAGCGCCGTGAACAGATCGCTGCGACTTCGGTGGAATATCAGTGGACGCGGGAGGTTGAGAGCCTGCCCGGCGTCCCGCTGGCCACCAAAGTTCCGGCGGATGATCAGCCATCGATAGAATGGTGGTTCAAGGTGCTCGAAGTGGGGCTGAAAATTCTTGAGAATATCGAAGCCGTCCAACTGCATCCGATATCTGCCGGTCTTGGCGAAGCGGCACAGAAAATTATCAGCGATGCGCTGGAAGACGGGCATGAAATCAGGTCCACGGTAGACGCGCTGCGGGAAAAACATCGGGGCGACTGTGCGGGTTCCAGTCTTGAAAGCCGTATTGAACAGGCAACGCAAGACACCGACATCGAAGCTCTGAAAGGGCAGGACGGCATATTGCGCGATATCATCACGGTAATCGTTGACGTACTGAAAGCGGAGGAATCGGCAGATACACGCTCGATCGAGGCCTATCGCGATCTCTATCAGGCGATAACGGCTCCGGGCATTGCTTACACATTTCAGGACGATGACCAATTCGCCCGGCTTCGGGTGGCTGGTCCCAATCCCATGTTGCTGCAGGGAATCGACCAAATTCCCGAAAATTTCCCGGTCTCGGCCGCGCAATATGCTGCGGTTATGGGCGGTGATAAATTGTCCGACGCTCTTTCTGAAGGCCGGATATATCTGTGTGATTACAAAGAACTGGATGTTCTTGTTGATGGAGTATGGCAAGGGCAGGCGAAATATATCTACCGGCCGATGGCGCTGTTTGCGGTGCCGCCCGGCGGCTCTTCGCTCAAACCGGTCGCGATCCAGTGCGGGCAGGACAGCAACCGTTATCCGGTGATGACCCCCTCGGTCTCGGCTTCGGAAAAATGGGGCTGGGAAATGGCGAAATTTGTCGTGCAGGTTGCGGACTGCAATTATCATGAGCTCTTCGTTCATCTCGGTAGCACCCATCTGGTCAGCGAAGCGATTGCCGTGGCGACCCGCCGGAATCTTGCCAATGTGCATCCGCTATGGGCCTTGCTCGTGCCGCATTTTGAGGGAACCCTGTTCATCAACAATCTGGCGACGACAACATTGATCAACGCTGGTGGGCCGATCGACGCCTTTTTTGGTGGTACGATTACGTCAAGTCAGCTCGCGGCGGTCAAGGCGCGGCTGTCGTTTGATTTTGCCAGGAAAATGACCCCGGTTGACTTTGCCGAACGCAAGGTTGCCGATCCCGCGAAATTGCCCGACTATCCCTATCGCGATGACGCCATGCTTGTCTGGGATGCGATCCATGATTGGACCAGACAATATATCGGCATCTATTACGCCGACGATGAAGCGGTCACCGGCGACACGGAACTGGCGCAATGGGCGACATCCATTGCCTCGGAAGGGCATATCATCGGTTTCAGGCCGATCACCTCCCGGGCCCAGTTGACCGACGTCTGCACGATGATCATCTTTACCGCCAGCGCCCAGCATGCTGCGGTAAATTTCCCGCAGCGCACGATCATGACCTTTGCGCCCGCGGTTACCGGGGCAGGGTGGGCCGCCGCACCCACTGAGCAGAAGGGACACGATAAAGGTGAGTGGCTGGACTATATGCCGCCGATGTCGCTGGCACTGGAGCAACTATCCTCATTATTCTTGCTGGGGTCGGTCTATTATCGCCCGCTCGGTGATTATCGCACCAACCGTTTTCCCTATGAAAACTGGTTCCAGGACCCGGCGATAACCGGTAGCGAAGGACCCCTTGCGCGCTTTCAGGCTGGATTGAGAGCGGTTGAGGACAGGATCATCGCGCGCAATCGGAAGCGGATGCACCCCTATCCCTATTTGCAGCCGAGCCAGATCCCAACCAGCACCAATATCTAGGGACAGGTTTCGCTACCGGGGTTTAGCGCGGGCTGCGCGCTGCCAATATTTGCTTGTTTCGCGCTTCGACCGCGCGGAACGCCTTGAACACGCTCAGGTTCGGATCAGTCTTTCCGCTCTTGCCAAGATTTTCGAGCTGTTCGTAAAACCAGTAGATGGTCGCAAAACCATCAATCGCCTTGACGACCTGAAAATTCTTGAGAAAACCCAGCCATTCAGGGATCAGATGGAGATCGTCCTCATAACGTGGCAATGCTTCCATACCTTCCAATAATTTGCTGGGTGCATCGGTCATGACGCACATCGGCCGGCCCAGACCGATCAGGTCGGCAGCGCCGCTGGAAAGGGCGGATGCCATTGCCGCACGGGTTCGGAAGCCTCCGGTGACCATCAGCGGAACGGTGACCGCATCCTGCATCGCTTTGGCGAAATCGACAAAATAGGCCTCGCGCGCCCTGGTCGAAGGGGCGAGATTCTGCTGCTCCTTCTCCTCGATTCCGTCCGCCCCCATGAGCGCCGGCTGTTCATAGGTGCCACCGGAAATTTCGACCAGATCAACACCGGCGTCCTCGAGCCATTTTAAAACCCGCAGGCTGTCGTCAAAATTAAAGCCGCCCTTCTGGAAGTCGGCACTGTTGAGCTTGACCGAAATCGGGAATTCGGGGCCGACGGCGGCCCGGGTCTTTGCCACCACAGAGAGCAGGAAGCGCGCACGGTTTTCCAGTGTGCCGCCATATTCATCGCTGCGCTGGTTGGCGCGTGGGCTGAGAAAACTGCTGAGCAGATAGCCATGGGCGGCGTGTATCTGCGCGCCGGTGAACCCGGCGGCCTGACAGGTTTTTGCGGCCAGCGCGAAGCGATCGACCAGCTCTTCTATCTCGCCGATGGACAGCGCCACCGGTTCGCCAAACTGTCCGCCCGGCAGGCCAAGCTTGACGGCAGACGGGGCCTTGGGGTGTTGGTTGACATTGCTTTGGGTCTGTCGACCGGCATGGCTGATCTGGGCCCAGAAATGATTGCCGTTGCGGGTGGCCGCCCGGGCCCAGCTTCGCAGCGCTGCCATCATGTCGTCATTCGCCGGTCCGTCGATCACGACATTGCCCGGCCGTTCCAGATGGTCGCGGTCGATCTGGATATTGCCGCTCAGCAGCATCCCCGCACCGCCGTCAGACCATAGTCCGTATAGCCGTTCCAATTCCGCTGTCGGGACCCCGTCCGGAGTGGCCATGCCTTCGGTCATGGCTGCTTTCCCAAGCCGGTTGGGCAGGGTCGCGCCGCAGGGCAGAGACAGTGGATCGGAAAGGGAAATGGTCATGCGGTCGGCCCCCGGATTTGGATTGCGAATAAAAACTGATTCTGTCGTATGTTGGAATTTTTGGCAAGAAAAACCGCCGTTGCACGATATAATATGCTTAAAAATACGTATATTTTGCTTTTGTTGGAAATTCTGTATAATGTTTGAAACAATCGCACGGAGGCAAACTTTCGGCGATGTTGGAGATGATATTCTGAGGGGAATGAATATGGTTGCAGCAGCACCCCACAAATCGGAGAGCAAACCTCGCGCGCAAGTGAACGGTGTCCGGTGGGATAAAAAAATGAGTAACAATTGTGCAGCGGCGTTGCTGGTCTACACAATGATGCAGATTTTCTTCGTTCTCAGCTTTATCGAAACGAAGGGCATGTCGATTGCTCCCTATTTTGGTCTGGTTTTGCTGGTAGCCGTGATCATTCCCTTTTGCCGACAATTTGAAAAACGCTGGACGAACATGGCTGACCGTGGCCTGTCCGAACAGAGCATGGCGGCTAAATTCCGGTCTGATCAGGTGGCGTTGTGGCTACTGGCCATCGGCTTGCCGTTCCTCTTTGTCGGTTTGATCAAGATCGTGGGGCCAATGCTCTGAAAACCTGCCGGGAATGCCGGCCAGCGTTTCTTCCCGAAATGATAGCATATCGTTGACCTTGCACGGCGTCATACCTATGTCCGACGCATGCTAAAACCTACAGAAGCGCAGGATCGCGCCGACGCCCTCATATCGCAAGCCAAAAAAGCCGGTGCTGACGCTGCTGACGCTATCTATGTCTGCGATGCGGCCACCCAGGTGCAAATCCGTCTTGGAAATCTCGAAGATGTCGAACGGTCGGAGGGTGAAGAAATTGGCCTGAGAGTGTTCGTCGGCAAACGCTCGGCAACCGTGTCCTCATCCGACATGGACCCGAAAATATTATCGGACCTGGTCGGACGCGCTCTGGATATGGCCAGGGAAGCGCCGGAGGACCAATATGCCGGTCTGGCACCCGAAGAATTGCTGCTGAAATCGGAGCCCCACCCGATCGAAGGCGATGATGGTCAGGACCCTGACCCGGAATTGTTGCGCGAACTCGCGCTAAAAGCCGAAGATGCCGCACGATCCGTCAAGGGCGTTACCAACAGTGAGGGTGGCGGTGCCAGTGCCGGTCGCAGCATCGTTGCTCTGGCGACAAGCCACGGCTTCTCCGGTGCTTATTCCACCAGCGGCTACAGCCTGTCCGCCAGCGTTATTGCTGGTGAAGGCGATGGCATGGAGCGCGACTATGCCTATGACAGCGTACGCTTTCTAGAAGATCTCGAGAATCCCGAAAATATCGGCAAGGAAGCCGGAGAAAGGGCCATTTCGCGGCTCAACCCGGTGGATTTCGCTTCCGGCGCGATGCCGGTCGTCTTTGATCCGCGTGTCGGCAACAGCCTGCTCGGCCATTTCGTCGGCGCCATTGCCGGCAGTGCGATCGCGCGCAAAACCAGTTTTCTGCTCGATGCGCTCGACACCCAGGTGTTTGACAGCGCCCTGAACATCATCGACTGCCCCCATCGCAAGCGTGGCCTGCGGTCAAAGGCGTTTGACGGCGAAGGCCTGCCCACCGCGAAGACCAAATTGATCGACAATGGTCGCCTGACCCAATGGCTGATGGAAAGCGCATCGGCCCGCCAGCTCGGCTTGCAACCAACCGGACATGCATCGCGCGGCGTCGGCGGGGCGCCGGGCGTGAGCGTCACCAACCTGCACATGGGTAATGGAGCGGTCAGCAAGGCAGAACTGATCAAGGATATCAAGCACGGCGTCTATATTACCGAACTGATCGGCATGGGCGTTAATCCTGTGACCGGTGACTATAGTCGCGGCGCGAGCGGTTTTCTGATCGCCGATGGCGAGATCGGATCACCGGTTTCGGAAATCACCATTGCCGGCAATCTGAAGGCTATGTACAAAAGCCTGATTGCGGCCGATGATCTCGAATATCGGTACAGCATCAATGTCCCGACCTTGCGCACAGACAGCATGACGGTGGCCGGTGGCTGATATCGATTTTGACAAGGTCATCGGGATCGCCCAGGAGGGCGGAGCAATCGCCATGCGCGACTGGCAGCTCGGTAAAAAGGCCGACAAGACATGGGAAAAGTCACCCGGACAGATTGTCAGCGATGCCGATCTCGCGGTCGACCGGTTTTTGCGGTCTGAACTCGAGAAACTGCTGCCCGAGGCCGGATGGCTTTCGGAAGAAACCCATATAGATCATAGCGGTGCTGGCGACGAACTGACCTGGGTGGTCGATCCGATCGACGGCACCAAGGATTTTGTAGCGGGCAAGACCGGCTGGTGCGTTTCGGTTGCTCTGGTCCAGAATGATTCACCGGTTTTCGGGATACTCGTCGCTCCAGCCGTGAAGGAAGTATGGATTGCCAAGGCCGGTAGCCATAGTGAAGTGAACGGCAGAGCCCTGATCGCCAGCCATGTTCAGCAATATGACGGTTGCCGCATCCCGGCGGAAGAACTGCCGCCCGAACTTAATTTCACGGCGGTACCAAAGCCGAACAGCATCGCGCTCCGAATGGCAATGGTCGCGGACGATCGCGCCGATGTTGTCGCCTCCACCCGCTGGGGCCACGAATGGGACATTGCCGCTGCCCATGTCATTGCCACCGAAGCGGGAGCCAGCGTGTCCAATGCTCTGGGCGAAACTCTGGTCTATAACGGCACCCATGGCAAAGCGCTCGGCGTGCTGTGCTGTTCGAAAAATCTATATGACGAGGCCGTTCAGCGGATCGGCAAATATGTTGATGAAAATGGGGTCAGCCACTAGCGCTCACGCGACACGCGGCCTCGTCCACAATCCCTGACGATCGCGCGCGGGCGCGGCCACCAATGTCTGCCCAAAAGCTCTCACGATCCAGACCAGTTTCTTGACTTTGGATGTGTAAATTCGCCGGTCGAGCGATTTGCCGTGGCTTTTCCTGATCGTCCGGCCGATATCTCCATAAATTCCGGCAGCGGCCAGCACCGCCCAGCGCGACCGGAACGGCAGGCTGGAAGCTCCGACGCGTGCCGAATTTTCATATTCTCCCGCCAGTTCACATAGCCGGTTTACTATCAGCACCAAATCTTCCCGCCTGTCCGCCGCCATGACGTCATCGGGATCAATTTCTGCGTCTTTGAGCCATGTCTGAGGCAAATAGCAGCGGCCTGCTGCGGAATCTTCGGCAACGTCGCGGGCGATATTGGCTAGCTGGAAAGCCAGGCCCAGATCACAGGCGCGGTCGAGTGTGTCGTGATCCCTCGATGATATGCCCATCACGATCGCCATCATGCACCCGACCGAGCCAGCCACATGATAGCAATATTGCAGCAGGTCGTCCTCGGTTTCCGGTCGCCATCCCCACGAATCCAGTGCAAAGCCGTCGATCATATCCCTGGCCAGCGAGAGCGGGATGTCGCATTCCTGGGCGACGACACCAAAAGCATCAAAGGGCGGGTTTCCGGTTTGCTGACCGCTATGCGCGCGCTGCGTCATCATCCTCATGACTGCGATTGTCTTTTCCGGATTTGCGGTTGTCGACATGCCATGGCCGTGATCCTGTCCGTCGGCCAGATCATCGCAGGCGCGGCACCAGCAATATAGCAGCCATGCGCGCTCGCGTGTCTGTCGCGAAAAAAGTTTCGAAGCCCGGGAGAAAGATTTCGATCCGCGTTCGATGCTCTTTTTGGCGTAAAGAATGAGGTTGGTGCGGTTCATTATATTATGCTGTTGGTCCTGAGTCTTTCGAAGGGCGGTTCTTGACAGGGAGGCGTGCGTCTAATGGTTCTCCGATCACCGGCCGCTTCATGCCAGCTCTTCCAGCATCAGTTCTGCCGTTGCCTTGGCGCTGCCGACCACGCCGGGAATGCCCGCTCCGGGATGGGTGCCCGCGCCGACAAAATAGAGATTGTGGATGATATCATCGCGATTGTGGACCCGAAACCAGGCGCTCTGGGTGAGCAAGGGCTCCAGGCTGAACGCGCTGCCGAGATGGGCATTGAGGTCAACGCCGAAATCCTGCGGCGTATAATGAAAGCTGGTGATGATCCGGTCGTGGATATCGGGGATCAGCCGGTGGCCGATTTCGTCGAGAATGCGTTTCTTGTAGATCGGTCCCATGACCTCCCAGTCGATCGGCAGCTTGCCCTGATGCGGCACCGGGGCGAGCACGTAGAAGGTGCTATGGCCTTCGGGTGCCATTTCCGGATCGGTCACCGTCGGATGGTGGAGATAGAGCGAGAAATCACTGGGCAGCACGCCATTGTCGTAAATATCCTCGAGCAGTCCTTTGTAGCGCGGGCCGAACAGGATCATATGATGGGGTATGCCCGGCCAACTGCCCTTCATCCCGAAATGGACGACAAAAAGCGAGGGCGAATAGGTCTTCTTTCTGAGATTTGCGGTTACCGTTTCGCTGCGATGCTTGTGGCCGAGCAGGTCGCGGTAGCTGTGCATGATATCGGCGTTGGAGGCGACGGCGTCAAAGCGCTCGCTCCAGCCCGATTTACAGGTTACGCCCGTCGCGCGATCGCCGATCGTATCGATCTTCGTCACCGGATCATCGAGCCGGATCACCCCACCGATCCGTTCGAAATGCTTGACCATCGCGGCGACCAGCATATTGGTCCCGCCCTTGGCAAACCAAACGCCGCCAAGCCGCTCGAGCTTGTGGATCAGGCCATAAATCGCGCTGGTTTTCATCGGATTGCCGCCGACCAAGAGGGTTTGAAACGACAGAAATTCGCGCAGTTTCTCGTTCTTCACAAAGCCGGAGACCTTGGCATACACAGAACGATAGGCTTCATATTTCATCAGGGCAGGGGCCGCCTTGATCATCGACTTGAAATCGAGAAACGCCTTGGTGCCCAGCTTGACATAGCCTTCCTCGTAGAGCCCGCCGCTATATTCGAGAAATTTCTTGTAGCCCTCGACATCTTCCGGTTCGATGGCGGCGATATTGGCGTAAAGCTCCTGCGGGTCGTTGACATAGTCGAAATTCGTCCCGTCCGGCCAGTTGAGCCGGTAGAAAGGTGATACCGGCAGCAATTCTATATCTTTCGCCATATCGTTGCCGGTCAGATCCCATAGCTGCGACAGGCAATCGGGGTCGGTGATGACGGTCGGACCGCCGTCGAAGATAAAGCCTTCCTTCTCCCAGTAATAAGCGCGCCCGCCTGGCTTGTCGCGGCCTTCCAATATGGTGGTCTGAATGCCGGCCGACTGTAGCCGGATGGCAAGCGCGAGCCCGCCGAAGCCGGAACCGATCACGGCCGCTTTCCTGAACAGGCTCGATTGTGTCACATCGCTCATCGGAATTTCATCATGATCGGGAGAGCCTTGCTAATCGGAACCGGCGGTTTGCCCGAAAGCAGCGCAATTTGGTCGAGCATTGTTGTTTTTCCTGCATAGAAACGCTTTATCAACTCCTCGTCCTTGGCATAGGTATGCTGTAACGTGCGATAGCGTTTTTCCGGTTGTGCCGCTTTGAACATCATCGCGCACAACATGCGATAAAATTTACCATTTTTCCAATGTTGTGTGGCCAGATTGCGTAATTTTTTATCCAGACTGTTCTGATCGACTACGGGCATTGCAGCAATCATGATCGCGGTCTGGACCGCCATGGGCAGTGAATAGCTGGTGATCGGCTGAATCAGTGCTGCTCTTGCCCCGGCGCGCGCATCAACCCCCGGATTGGCATTCCAGAAAGCTTCGAAATCGCCGCCATAGAGAACCGGAAGCTGGCCTTTTTCCTCATTCAGCACGGCATCGATTTCCCATCCGCGATCCGCCGCATATTCGGCAATCCGGATTTGGCAGGCTGTGCTGTCGAGCTCGGCCGTGTCGGCATAATAGGTATCTTCGACGAAAATCTCGGTGTCGCTGAACGGCAGGCAGTAGACGAACCGGTAGCCGTCAATCTGCTCGACCGTCGCATCCATGATGATCGGCCGTTCCAGACCGTGCGGCTGCTTCAGTCTGAGCATCTGGCCGCAAAATTTCTGCCAGCCATTTTCCAGCGCGGAAATATCGCCGCCGCCGCGCACATCGAGCACTGCCGCCGCAGAAATTTCCGTGCCGTCGACCAACCGGACCAAATTTTTTTCGACGCGCTCGATGGTTTGGCCCGTTTTCAAAGCTTTCGCCGGGACCGTTGTCCGCAGTCGCCTGTCAAGATTGTCCGATTCAATCGAGCAATAGCCGTTGTGCAGGCTACGGCTATAGTCGGGGAAATGCACTTCATAACTGTCCCATCGGCGAGAGATCAGCGGGTCGACGAGCCAATGATGCTCCGGTTCGACATCGCTGTCGAAAAAGGACCAGATATGATTGCCGCCAAAATGATCCCCGGCCTCGATCAGAAGAATATTCAGGTCCGGCCGCAATTTGGTCAGTGCCAGCGCAACCAGGCCACCCGCTAAACCGCCGCCAGCGATCGCCAGATCAGGAGGACAGGAAGAATGTGCTGGCTTTGGCATCAACCGGCCTTAGCCGAAGCCGCAGATCGGGGAAAGCCTGTCTGAAGGTACGGGATAGCTAGGATGAAACGTTTGTTACGCTTTTATGGTGACGGTCGGATTTAAGCTCAGTTGAGCGACGCTTGTTCATTCCTTGTTGTGTAAGGGCATTGCAATATCATTGGACTTTGGGCCCCGGACTGACGGCTTTTATTAGCCGCACTATGTCGCGCCGCGTCTTGTTCGGTAAGGAGGGCTTGCAGGTCTCTGGCTGCAATAGCTCGATTTTCTAAAGCGGTATTATATTGCGAGTCCAGTGTCGCCAATCGACGCGTTAGCTGCATCACCCAAGGATCTTCTGCAATTTCTGACTCGCTAATAGGATTTGAATTGGGAGGTAATTGTTCCTCTGCGATCCTAGATTTTGCAGCCAGTCTAGCAGCGATAAGCTCTGTTCTGTCTGCGATACGGCTTTGTTCAAGAGCGATAACACTGCTTCTAGCGTCGGCCAAATTTTGTGTTAAAATATTACCTTCGAGAGGACGTCCAGGAAAATCGGCATTGATGAAGTTGTTAACATCAGCATTAAGGCTTGTGAGATCAGCCAATTGACGTCTCAAGGTCGCTATGCCTGGCTGTTCCACGCGTTCTACTGCAATAGCTGCCTCACTTAATCCCGCGATTAGAGAACAACTGTTGTGATATTTTAAAGCATCTGCAAAGCCATCCATGACGGAATAACGATCGATTTTGCAAACTTGTGCATTGGTCATCCGTTCCAATTGTTTCTGCCGTCTGTTTTCATATGCGGCTACAAGAACTTGTATGGTTTGGTTGGAAAACCAAGTTTGATTCAGGGCCGTTCGCGTTCCACTGAAAATTGCAGAAGAACCAGAAAGTGCGCGTGCTGCGCTGGCGTTTTGCAAGATGCTACCTACTCCACCGGTTAGGATGGAAGCAATGCTAAAACCGCTATTGGAAGCCCCGTCAAATGTTTTTAAATACGAAGAATAGCGGCCACATTTGCGATTAGAAATCGCAACTAATCCATCAATTATATTATTTCGTCCTTCTTGTGATAAACTTTGAGTATCAGGGGTATATTCTGATAAAAGTTCGGCAATCTTTTGGCACTCTCCGTGTTCTAAACTATTGGTTGGGTTATTGCTGTATTTTTCTATGTTCCCGCGCTCGGATGGTTTGCGGTTTGGTTTTCCAGATAATGGCGACTTGGGACTTGGTGCTGTTACATGAAGTACGAACATCGGATCATCAAGGCACTTGTCCTGAGCCGATCCAAACAGCGGTTCGGCTTGAACGAGTTCGCGGTTGTCGGACAGAGCTCTTAAGCTCGCACAACCACCTAAAAGAAGAGATGGTAGTAAAGGTAGAAGGATTAAAAAAAACCGTCTCATAGCAGCCGCCCCCATGAATATTCGTTTTTCTGGCGACTCGATTTTTCTTTCTATGGTAACGACTACAAATGATCTTGTAAAGTTTAGGTAAAGAAGCTGATCTTGCTATTGGAGGTGAAAATTTGGAGGCGTATACTTTCAAGATGACTTTCGTTCATTCATATTATGTGCCTGTCCTGTTATCGGCTCTTGCCATGACGCTGATTATCGGCGGGCGCTATCTGTTGAGCAGCGGCTTTTTCGCATGGCTCACACAGCGGGTGCGGCCGGGCCATTATGACAGGCTGAAACCCCAAATCGGTCGCGAAATCCGCTGGTCGCTGCTGTCCGCCGCCATTTATGGCGTGCCTGCCGGGATTGTCGCATGGGGCTGGCAAAATGCCGGCTGGACGAGGATTTACACCGATCTCAATATGTACCCCATGTGGTATGTACCGGCGTCCTTTTTTCTCTATCTTTTTGCTCATGATACCTGGTTTTACTGGACTCACCGGCTGTTTCACCGGCCGCAATGGTTTCGGGTCGCGCATGCGGTCCACCATGACAGCCGTCCGCCAACCGCCTGGGCCGCAATGAGTTTCCATCCGGTGGAAGCGATAAGCGGTGCGGTTGTCATTCCGGCGCTGGTCATCGCAATACCGATTCACGTCGGCGTTTTGGGGCTGGTATTGCTGGTGATGACGGTTATGGGCGTATCCAACCATATGGGGTGGGAAATGTTCCCGCGCTGGCTGGTTCGCGGGCGATTGGGGCAGGGGCTGATAACCGCGACCCATCATGAGAAACATCATGAATATTATAGAGGTAATTATGGGTTGTATTTTCGGTTCTGGGACAAAGTCTGTGGTACGGATATCGGGCTTGCCGATCTTGGCGGCAGTTTTGACCATGGCGTCGGGGGCAAGCGCGTCGGCGAGTGATGCTGCTGTCGCGACCGCACCGGCGATCTCGGGGTCGATTGATCTGACAATTTCCGGATTGCGCTCCGAAAAAGGCAATGTGCTGGTTTGTCTGAGCACGAACCCCGATTATTTTCCCGACTGCAGCAAGGACAGGAATGCCCGCAAATTAAAAGTTTCCGCCAGCAAGGCTGGCCATATTCAAATTGCTGGTGTGAAGCCCGGTACATATGCGGTGGCGCTGGTACATGACGAAAATGCCAATGGAAAGATGGACTTGCGGCTATTCCTGCCGCGCGAGGGCTTTGGTTTTTCCAACAATCCGAAAATTCGCATGGGGCCGCCCAAATTCAAATCGGCGCAATTCAGCGTAGGCACCACCGATGAACAACATGTGGTTCGCATGAAATATATCCTGTAGCCCGGCAAAAGTTAACTGTTCACTAAGACCCTGAGTGGCATCGTGCCGCAATAGCTCAGGAGTGGCGTATATGTATCAATCCAAGCATTTGACTTTCAAGGCCAATGACCAGTCTGGTCAATCGCGATTATCGGAAATTCTCGGTGCCTTTTCTTATGCTCTGGATCTGACCGAAGGACAGCCTGCTGGCCATAGTATCCGGGCCTGCTGGATCGGAACGCAAGTGGCGATGGCGCTGGGACTGAACGGCGACACATTGCGCGATATCTATTATGCGGTCCTGCTCAAGGATCTTGGCTGCAGCGCCAATGCTGCCCGGGTGACCGAGATGTTTGCCGGCGATGACCGCAAACTGAAACATGATTTCAAACTGATCGGCCCGCAACCGGAAGATTTTGGTGCGTTTGTTGGAAGCGCCGTCGGCGCCGACGTTGAACCGGAAATCCGGGATCAGGCCCTGGCTAATCTGGCTGAAAATGTCGGTGCGATCATGACCGAAATCATGGGAACCCGCTGCTCGCGCGGTGCCGATATTGCCCGGCAATTGCGATTTTCCGAAGATGTCGCCGAGGCCATTGCTCATCTCGACGAACATTGGGACGGGTCCGGACTGCCGCTTGGTATCGCCGGAAGTGATATCCATCTTGGCGGCCGGATCGCCCTGTTGGCGCAAGTCGCTGATGTCTTCTATTCCGCCAAAGGAAAGGACGCCGCGATCGCCGAAGTCCGCAACCGGGCGGGAAGCTGGCTCGATCCGCAACTCTGCGCGCTGTTTGAAAAGCTTTCCGCAGCGAGCGGGTTCTGGGAAGAGCTTGCCCTTGATGATCTGCCGGAGCAGCTGTTTGCCCTCGAACCGGCCGTGCAATATGTCACGGTGGACGAGGATTATCTCGATGATATCAGTATTGCCTTCGGTCGCGTGATTGATGCCAAAAGCCCTTATACCGCCGGCCACAGCGAACGGGTGGGGATGATCGCTGACAAGATGGCCGAAAAAATGGGGATGAAGGAAGATCGCCGCCGGGTGCTGCGTCGTGCCGCCATATTGCATGATGTCGGGAAACTGGGCGTCAGCAGCGCAATTCTGGAAAAGCCCGGCAAGCTGGACAGCGAAGAATGGCGGGTCATGCAAAGTCATGCGATTCATACCACCAATATTCTCGGCCAGATCGGTGTGATGAGCGATATGGCGATGATCGCCGGATCGCATCATGAGCGGCTTGACGGAAAGGGCTATCCGCTTGGTCTCGATGACCGCAGTATCGCGATGGAATCGCGAATCATCACGGTCGCGGATATTTATGATGCTCTGACCACCGACCGGCCCTATCGTACGGCTATGACTTCGGAAAAAGCGATGGCCATTTTGCAAAAAGAAGTGGGCGTGGCGGTCGATCAGCGATGTTTTGAAGCGCTGCAGGATGTCGTTGCACAGGGCCTGATATATTAGAAGCGCTTTGCCAAACCGGTGAGCGCGGACTAAAACAAGGCAGGAACTGTTATACGGTTCGCGCGTTAATCAGCCGCGACACCAAATGGGGAATTATTTTGAAAAACGCGAATATCTTGTGCCGTACTGCCCTGTTCTCTCTCGGCCTCGGGATGTCCTCCCCGCTTCTGGCGCAGGATGCACCAGAAGCAATGCCGGTAGAACAGTCGGTTTTTGATGGTGATTATCTGACCGCCGGCATCGGAGTGGCTGCCGGCCCCAGTTATGAGGGTTCGGACAATTACACGATTTCTCCGTTGCCGGTGATATTGGGCAGCTTCCGTGGTGTCGATTTCCAGCCGCGCGGCCCCGGCGTTGCCTTTGATGTCATCCCTGATCAGAAAGGCGCAAAGGTCGACTTCATATTCGGTCCGGTCGTACGGGCGCGGTTTGACCGGCAAAATTCGATCAAGGATCCGGTGGTGCGTTCGCTCGGCAAGCTCGACGTTGCGGTCGAACTTGGGCCTTTTGCCGGGATCCAGGTCAACCGTTTGCTCAACCCTTATGACTCGCTGACCGCGCAGGTCGATCTGCGCTGGGATGTTGCGGGTGCCCATGACGGTATGGTCGTCTATCCCAGCCTGACCTATTTTACCCCGCTCAGCCGTGGCGTTGCATCCAGCCTGACGATCAGCGCCGAACATGTCGACGATGATTATGCCGACTATTATTACAGCATCTCACCCGCCGGATCGGCGGCCAGTGGCCTGCCGACTTTTGCTGCTGGTGGCGGCTGGAAAAATGTCGGAGCGACAATGCTCACCGGGATTGATCTTGACGGAGACATTACCAATGGCGGTTTCAGCCTGATCTTCCTCGGCAGCTATTCGAGAATGCTCGGCGATCCAAAACGATCACCGGTTACTTCGATCCGCGGCAGTGCGGACCAGTGGTTCGGTGCATTGGGCGTAGGCTATACTTTCTGAGCGCTTTCGGGGCCGGCTAATCCCTGATCCGCCGCCCGTTTCTTCATCGCGTCGATAAATAGGCGGGTGGCCGGCAGGCTGCGGCGCGCGCTTTCAAACAACAGGCTGACCGGCAACCGTTGTGGATGGACCGGTTTCAGGACCTCTATCAATTTCCCCTGCCGGATCGCCTCCGCCACCTGATAACTCAGCACATTGGCTATCCCCAGTCCGGCTTCGGCGGCAGCAATGGTCGCATCCAGCGTGTTGAGCAGCAGGCGGGGGTTGGTCTTCATTCTTTTGTCATCCACACGCCAGTCGCCCATCGTTCGCGGTCCCGTCGTCCCGATGGTCTGATGGCGCGTGAGGTCTGACGGCTTGCTGGGATGGCCATGTTTGGCGAGATAGGCCGGGCTTGCCACCAGTTTCTTTCGCACAGAGCCGATCGTTACCGCCAGCAGACTGCTATCGGCAAGCGGCCCGATCCGGACGGCGACATCGATACCCTCTTCAACCATCCGCACATTGCGGTCAATCAGCATCATTCGGATATCGAGCTGCTGATATTGTTCCAGCATATCGGCGATGACCGGCAGGACATGCAGTCGTCCGAACATCACCGGTGCGGTGACGTAAAACTGGCCTCGTGGTTCGCTCCGCGTGCCGGAAACCTGTCGTTCTGCGTCCTGGATATCGATCAGAATTTGCCTTGCTCTCGGGAGAAAGTTCGCGCCGTCATCGGTTAGCGACACGGCGCGGGTAGAGCGGTGGAACAGCGAAACACCCAGGCGACCTTCGAGCTCGCTTATGGCGCGGGTGACCGTCGGCGGCGACACGTTCAGCGTCTTGGCCGCTGCCGCAAACCCGCCTTGGTCGGCAACGGAGACAAACATTTCGAGCGTCTGCAATCGATCCATGATTGTTACCAAATCTGAAATAGTGAAGTTCAAAATTATGATATTATCATTGATGGCACAACAGACTATTTCCTGTTTTGCGCGGTCGGTAGAGTCATTTTCCCCACCCATGTACCCTCGGACCTTCCGGCCGCGCCAACAAAGAGAATGACCATGGCGCAAAATTATGTCCGGACGCTCTTCACCGATAACGCGCGCGCCATGCAGGAGCAGGCCGGTTCGCGAGGTGCCTATGCACGGATGGAGCAGGGCGGGGATGGCAGTCCGGACCTTCTCGGCAAAAAGGAGGCAATGTTCCTCGCCGCGCGCGACAGTTTTTATATCGCCAGCGTGACCGCCGATGGATGGCCCTATGTCCAGCATCGCGGCGGCCCCGCCGGTTTCCTGAAACTGCTCGACGGCAATCGTCTGGCCTTCGCCGATTATCGCGGCAACAAGCAATATATCAGTGCCAGCAATTTGCAGGCCGAACCGCGGGTCTCGCTGTTCCTGATGGACTATCCCAACAGGCGCCGCCTGAAGATTCTCGGCAGGGCGAAAACTGTCGCGCCGGATCAGGATACGGAACTGGTGACATCGCTGGTCGACGCAGATTATGAGGCGGTACCCGAACGGATTTTCGTGATCGAGGTGATCGGCTTCGACTGGAATTGTCCGCAACATATCACGCCGCGCTTTACCGAAGCGGAAGTTGCGGCAGTAGTGGCGCCGCTGACCGCCGAACTGGAGCAGCTGAGAGCCGAAGTCGCGCAACTGCGTGCTGGCAAAGCCCCCTTAAAACCCGAACAAGGATGATGAACATGACCACAGCCCTGACCACCGGAGTGCACCATGTCGGTCTCGCCCTTCCCGATATTGATGCGGCGCGTGATTTTTTCCGCGATGCGCTGGGCTACGAAGTGGTGGGCGGTGTGCCCGACTATCCCGCCCATTTTGTGTCCGACGGTTCGACCCTGATCACGCTCTGGCAAGTGAGCGATCCGGAAACCGCCACGCCTTTTGACCGCAAGAAGAATATCGGTCTCCACCATCTCGCTATCGGCGTTGCCGATGAAGCGGCTTTGGCGACCGTGTTCGACCGGGTCGGCGCATGGCCGGGCGTCGCAATCGAATTTGGTCCCTGTCCGATCCGCGAAGGTTCGGCCGTCCGCCATTTCATTTGCTATATTCCCGGCGGTGCGCGCGTGGAATTCGCGACGCCTTTTGGCTGAGTGACCCCGGTCCGCAAACTTCACTGGACCTGCTCGCCACTTCGTCCTAACATTGGTCCATTCCCCGGGGAGTCGTTTGACTGAGAGGGGCGCGTAACGTCGCCCGACCCGCAGAACCTGATCCGGCCCCGCAGATGCGGGCTCACCGGCGTAGGGAGGGAGCGGTCATCCGGTTATCCCGACACGCTCTTTCTCCATCAGGACAGAAGGAGAGAGGCGATGGGCAGTGCAGGCGATATCACCGGGTGGATCACCCTATTCTTTGGCCTATATGGTCTGGCCGCCGGCGTCGGCGAATTCCGCAATCCGGGTTTCTGGTCCAGGATGGTCCGCGAAGTCCAGGCGAGCAGCGGGCTGCAATTCATCACCGGCATCGTCACGCTGAGCCTCGGCGCGATCATCTATCTCGTCAATCCATTCAATCCGGCCGACTGGCTGTCGATCCTGATCACCGTCATCGGCGGCTGGATCGTGGTCGAGGGGCTGTTGATCCTCGCGGTCGGCGACTGGTTCATGGGGCTCGCCAGCCGCATGATGGCCAACGGATCACGCGCCTGGGCGATGTTCGCGATCATCTTCGGCTTTGCCGCTATTTCCGCCGGTTTTGTCCGGCTTCAAGTTTAACCCCTACAGAAAGCAGAATATTATGGCTGATCTTCCAGCAAAGACCGAAATCGGCGTGACCACCGGCCCGATCAGTGGTTCGAAAAAAGTCCATGTCGCGGCGCATAGCGGCAGCGGCATCCGCGTGGCGATGCGCGAGATTCATCTCGAGGGCGGCGAAGCGCCGATCCGCGTCTATGACACCAGCGGGCCTTATACCGATCCGCAGGCGCTGATCGATATCAAGACCGGCCTCAACGAATTGCGCAGCCCGTGGATCAAGGCGCGCGGCGATGTCGAGGAAGTCACCCAGCGCGAGATCAAGCCTGAAGACAATGGCCAGCTCGGCCCCGACCGCTCCGGCGGCGTTGCGCCTTTCCCCAATGTCCGCCGCAAGGTACTCCGCGCCAAGTCCGGCGCTAATGTTAGCCAGATGCATTATGCGCGTCAGGGCTTCATCACCCCGGAAATGGAATATGTTGCCGAGCGCGAAAATCTAGGGCGCGAGCGGCTCAAGGAATATAAGCGCGACGGCGAAAGCTTTGGCGCGTCGATCCCCGACTATGTCACGCCCGAATTCGTCCGCGACGAAATCGCCCGGGGCAGGGCGATCATCCCGAACAATATCAATCACCCGGAAAGCGAACCGATGGCGATCGGGCGTAACTTCCTCGTCAAGATCAACGCCAATATCGGCAATAGCGCGGTCGCTTCCGATGTCGCCAATGAAGTCGACAAGATGGTCTGGTCGATCCGCTGGGGCGCCGACACGGTGA
>NZ_JBLWWU010000017.1:0-83959 GCF_048267785.1 Parasphingorhabdus sp.
TGCTCAAGAAGGTCGACGAACTGGAACTCAGCGTCCGCTCCGCCAACTGCCTCAAGAACGACAATATCATCTATATTGGCGATCTCGTGCAGAAGACCGAAGCCGAAATGCTGCGCACCCCGAACTTTGGGCGCAAATCCCTGAACGAAATCAAGGAAGTGCTGTCCAGCATGGGTCTGCGTCTCGGTATGGACATCCCCGGATGGCCGCCTGAGAATATCGAGGAAATGGCCAAGAAGCTGGAACAAGAGCTGCTCGGTTAAATAAATTATCGTTAGTGGTGAGCTTGTCGAACCACGCCTATCGGACGAAAAGCGTCCTTCGACAGGCTCAGGACTAACGGATATGGGTGATGGGTTGCTCCATAAGTCAACCTGCTGCGGGGTACCTCATACGGCCCCATAACGAACGGAGTATAGAATATGCGTCATAGAATGAAGGGCCGCCGTATGCAGCGGACCGGTGCTCACCGTCAGGCTCTGCTGAAGAACCTCGCGGCTGCACTGATCAAGCACGAGCAGATCATGACGACTCTGCCAAAGGCCAAAGAATTGCGTCCCTATGTTGAAAAGCTGATCACGCTCGGCAAACGGGGTGGCCTGTCCAACCGTCGTCTTGCGCATGCGCGTTTGATGGATGAGACCCAGGAAAAGAAATTGTTCGAAGTTCTGGCGGATCGCTACAGCGATCGCAACGGCGGTTATACCCGCATCGTTCGCGCCGGTTTCCGTGCGTCGGACGCTGCCGCAATGGCGGTGATCGAACTGGTCGACCGTGACGTGGACGCGAAGGGTCAGGACTCTGGTCCGGACCAGAGCGTGCAGGATGAATACGAGGACGCTTAAGTCCTTCATCCGGGATACAGTTTCAATTGATATGAGAGGCCGTGAGCGATAAGCTTGCGGCCTCTTTTCTTTTGCCCGGGGTGAATATGCGCAGTCTGACCATTTTGACATTGGCCATGGGGTTGGCCGCTACTTCTCCGGCTTTCGCTGCCGATCATGAAAACAAGGATATTGCGCTGACCTACCCGCAGACCAAGACCGTTGATGTCGTCGAAGAGCAATTTGGTGAATATATTTCCGATCCCTATCGCTGGCTGGAAAATGATGTGCGCGAGGATGCCGAGGTTGCCGCCTGGGTGAAGGCGCAAAACCACGTCACCGACGCCTATCTGAAACATTTGGATGGCCGTTTCGTTCTGGCCGAGTCGATGGAAGCGCTGTTCGATTTCGATGATCTCAGCACACCGGTCGAAGTGGGCGGCAAATATTTTTACGAACGCAAGAGCGGCGGCCAGAACCAGGCGATACTCTACGTCCGTGACGGGCTAGACGGTGAAGAGCGGGCACTGATTGATCCAGCCGGCTGGTCGGAGGATGGCGCGACTGCGCTGGCCGGATGGAAACCGTCCGGTGACGGCAGCCTGCTGGTCTATGCCATACAGGATGGCGGCTCTGACTGGCGGACGTTGAAGGTCCTGGACGTGGCCACCGGCGAGATCAAGGCAGACACGGTGGAATGGGCGAAATTCACTGACCTGGCATGGATGCCCAAAAATGTCGGTTTTCTCTATTCACGCTTTCCCGAACCGGCAGAAGGCGAGGCGTTTCAGTCGCTGAATGCTGATCATGCCGTCTATCTGCACAGCATCGGTCAGGACCAGGCCAAGGATATAAAAGTCTATGCCACGCCCGATCAACCGGAACTGAATCATAGTGCCGAGCTCACCTCTGACAAGGAGTGGGTGGTAATCACCTCCTCTTCGGGGACGGACGAACGCTATGAAATTACATTGATCAAGGTTGATGCTCCGGCACTGAAGACCCGTAAGCTGGTCAGTGGATTTGAAAATGACTGGCATCTGATCGACGGCGTGGGGGACACACTCTATTTCGTGACCAACAAGGACGCACCGCGACTGCGTGTGGTCAAAACCGATCTGGGCGCGGAAGAGCCCGAATTTACCGAACTGGTCGCGGAAAGCGATGCGGTGATCAATGGGACAATGATCGTCGGTGACCGGCTGGTGGTCAGCTATCTTGTGGATGCCAAAAGCGAGCTTTCGATTTTTGATCTCGACGGCAAGGCGTTGGGCACGCTCGATCTTCCCGGGCCGGGGCAGGTGGATAGCCTCAGCGGATCGATGAAAAGCGATGAAGGCTTCTTCACCTTTCAGAGTTTCAACCGGCCGAAGACGGTGTTCCGCTATGACGTGAAATCACCGCCGACGGTCTGGGCGGAACCATCTTTGCCGTTCGATCCCGACACGGTCGAAGTGACGCAGCGTTTTTACCAAAGCAAGGACGGCACCAGAATTCCGATGTTCCTCGTGCACGGGAAAGATCAGGATCTGTCGCAGGGCGCGCCGACGCTGCTCTATGGCTATGGCGGTTTCAACATTTCGGTGCTGCCACAATATAAGCCGGCCTGGATGGCCTGGATCAAGGCGGGAGGCGTCTTTGCGTCGGCCAATCTTCGCGGCGGCGGCGAATATGGCAAGGAGTGGCACGATGGCGGCCGGCTGCAGAACAAACAGAATGTCTTTGATGATTTTATCGCCGCCGGCGAATATCTGATCGCTGAAGGCATCACACCGAAAGACGGGCTGGCCATCGAAGGCCGTTCCAACGGCGGATTGCTGGTCGGTGCGGTCATGAACCAGCGCCCCGATCTGTTTGCCGCTGGCCATGCGGCGGTCGGCGTGATGGATATGCTCCGTTTTGACCGGTTTACCGCCGGGCGCTATTGGGTTGATGATTACGGCTATCCAAACAAGGAACAGGATTTCAAAAACCTGCTTGCCTATTCACCCTATCATAATATCAGGAACGGGACCGATTATCCCGCCCTGATGGTCTCTACCGCAGACACCGATGACCGTGTTGTTCCCGGTCACAGTTTCAAATATATCGCGCGGTTGCAGGCTCTGGATACGGGAGATGCACCGCATCTCATTCGCATTGAGACACGCGCCGGTCATGGCAGCGGCAAACCGACGGACAAGCTGATCGAGGAATATGCGGATATTTACGCCTTTCTGGCGCACGCATCCGGATTGCACCTCGATAAATGACTGTTCATAAAAGGGGCATTTAACCTGAACGGATGCTGTCGAGGCAGTTCAGCCTTCACTCAAACCGACTCCCCTAGAAGGGCTTTGCAAGCTCGGGAAAAGGTTTCGGGCAGTGTGAAAGGACAGTCGACATGAACAAGTTAAACAAGGCTCTTGTCGGAACCGCTACTGCTGCTGCAATGGCCGTTTCTGCAACTCCCGCAATGGCCAAGGACAGCCGCAATGGCGGACCGAGCGCTGGCGAGGTAATCGCCGGTGTCGCGATCATCGGCGCGATTGCGGCAATCGCGAGCTCGAGCAACAAGAACCGTGGCTATAGCAATGCAAATTATCGCGGGGACCGTTACGATAACGGGCGCTATGGCAACAATTATCGCCAGATCGACCAGCGTCAGGCCGTGAACCGCTGTGTAATCGCCGCCGAAAACGAAGCGACCCGTCGTGGCCGGGCCAATGTCACCGATATCCGCGACGTTGACCGGACCCGCTCCGGCTACCGGATCAAGGGCAACATCCGGGTCGACCAGAACCGTGGCCGATATCAGCGGAACAGCTATTCGGACAAGGGCAAGTTCACTTGCTATATCGAAGGCAACCGGGTGAGCAACGTCCAGTTCAGCGGGCTCAAATATGCAGGCCGTTAACGGTCGAGGGCATTACTGATCGAGATAAAATGGTTCAGCCTGGCGACAGGCTGAGCCGACTATATTTGTGGTAACAGCAGATTTTGGATTATGGAATCTGCGTTAAACGGGGTATTTCACATGACCAGAATGGCAAAAATTTCCGCTTTTTTAGCTTCCACGACCTTGGTTTTCTCCGGCTTTTCACCCGCCATGGCTGCGTCAATGCAAGCCGGAAACACCATTGCTACGCCGATCGAGGCGGGAACGCTGGGTTGGAATGCCGATAGCGAAAACGCCCAAGGCTGGCGTGGATATCGTGGATATCGCGGCCACCGTCGCCATCGCGGTGGGATCGACGGCGGCGATGTGCTGGCTGGTATATTGGTGATCGGCGGTATTGCGGCGATTGCCAGTGCGGCATCGAAAAGCAATCGTGATCAGCGCTATGAAAATCGCGATTATCGCAGCGAAAACAGCCGTTACGAAGCCCCCCGCTATGATAGCAGGAGCAACCGCGGGACCGGCGATATGGAATCGGCGATCAATGCCTGTTCCAATGCGGCGGAGCGGCAGGCGGGCCGTGATGCCCGTGTCGAGTTCATTGAATCGGTCGCTCGCGATGGCGGGGGCTGGCGGGTTGAAGGCCAATTGGCAAACAGCGACCAACGCACATTTCTCTGCGGAGCGACAGACGGTCGCGTGGATTTCGTGCAAATCGGGAACGGCGATCTCGCCTTTGCGAACTAGACGGCAGTCCGGCCAAATTCCTGACGGGTGACCGGGTGCGATGCGCTCAGGCCACCGTCAACCGCAATGGCCTGTCCATTGACATAGGACGAGCGGTCGGAGGCCAGAAACAACGCAACTTCCGCCATTTCTGAGGGCGATGCGCCACGGCGTAGCGGGTTGAGATAGCCCAGCCGGTCTTCTTTGCCCTTTTCGCGGGCCTTGTCATAGATGAACTGGGTCATGCCGGTCTCAGTGATACCGGGACAAATGGCGTTGCAGCGGACATTGGATGTCGCGAATTGCTGCGAGGCGACTTTTACCAGATTGATGACGCCGGCCTTGGACGCGGAATAAGCCGGACCACCGGCGCCCGACCGGATGCCAGCGACGCTGGCGGTGCAGATGATCGATCCGCCGTGCTTGCTTTCCGCGATCACCTTGCCGGCATATTTGCAGGCCAGAAACGGTCCGATCAGGTTGACCCGCAGAACTTCCTGCCATTCGGCAACGCTGCTGTCGAAAATACCCTCAAAGCCGCCACCGATACCGGCATTGGCGAAGAAGACATGCAGATCGCCAAAGCGTTGTTCCGCAGCTTCCACAAGCATCTCGACATCACCTTCCGATCCGGCATCGGCCTTGATCGCGATGATATTGCCTTCAGAACCTTTCGCGGTATCCTCGACCGCATCGGTGACATCGCTCGCTATGACCTTGGCACCATGTTCCGCGAAGAGCAAAGCCGCAGCGCGGCCAATCCCGCTACCGGCACCGGTGATGATCGCGACTTTGTCCTTGAGGTCCATTTTATGCTCCTGCGCGTTTTGCGACTTCCCATCCGGCTTGTGCCAAGGGTGTCACCCGGTCCGACATTTCGGCCGCGGCGGCGCTATTGGCGGTGCCATCGGCAACCCGCTTCTGAATGCCTTGCAGAATAGCAGCAATCCGGAACAAATTATAGGCCAGATACCAGTCCATTGGCGGCAGCTCCGCCATGCCCGATTTTTCGCAATAGCGCGCAATGGCTTCTTCGCGGGAAGGGATGCCGAGGGCGGCCAGATCGACACCCTTGAGGCCGCTGCGGCCTTCGGGTTCCATTTCATAGGCCATCAGCCAGTAAGCAAAATCGGCAATCGGGTCGCCGAGGGTCGAAAGCTCCCAGTCGAGAACGGCGATCACCTTGGGTTCGTCATGGGCGAAAATCATATTGTCGAGCCGGTAGTCACCGTGGACAATCGCGAAACCTTTTTGTTCCGGAATGGTTTTGGTCAGCCATTCGATAAGCTTGTCCATCTCGGGAATTTCCTGCAGCTCGGACAGGCGATATTGCTGGGTCCAGCGGGAAATCTGGCGTTCGCAATAATTGCCGGGCTTGCCGTGTTTTTCCAGTCCCAGTTGGGCTGGATCATAGCTGTGCAGCAAGGCGAGCGTGTCGATCATCTCGTGGTAGATCGCTCTACGCTCTGTGGGCTCTATCTCTGGCAGCGTACCATCCCAGAGCGTCCGGCCATCGGCCATACCCATGATGTAGAACATTGTACCGATCACGCTGTCGTCTTCGCACAGGCCATAAGGCTTGGCGACCGGGAAGCCGGCCGGATAGAGCCCGGCAATAGCCCGGAATTCACGGTCAACAGCATGCGCGGAAGGCAGCAGTTTGCCGAACGGCTTCTTGCGCAGGACATAGGAAGTTGTCGGCGTGTCGATCTTGTAGGTCGGATTGGACTGGCCACCCTTGAACTTGGTCAGCGTCAGCGGTCCGGCAAAACCTTCAACATTGGCTTCCATCCAGCGGGCCAGGCTCGCTTCGTCGAGTTTGTCTTTTTCGGGCACTTCCATCGTGCCGGTCATATCTTCCTGTGGATTCATGGAAGTTCCTGTTCCTTTAGCTGAAGACGACAACGGACCGTGCCGCATCGCCTTTTTTCATTTTGTCAAAACCGTCGTTGATTTGTTCTAGCGGAATGGTTTCCGCGACAATGCTATCCAAATCGAGCATTCCGCGCAGGTAGAAATCCACCAGCCGCGGGATGTCGACGGGGAAGCGGTTTTCGCCCATCAGTACGCCCTGCAATTTCTTGCCGGACAGCAGATCCATCGCGCTCAGGCCGACCTTGTGGTCGAGCGGCATCATGCCGAGGATGGTCGCGGTGCCGCCGCGTTTCAGCGAGCCGACCGCCAGATCGCCGGAGGCCGGACGACCGACTGCTTCGATCGCGTGATCGACTCCGCCCTTGGTCAGTTCAACAATCTGTCCAGCGGCATCATCTGCCATTGCATCAACGACATCGGTCGCACCCAATTTGATTGCAAGGTCGCGCTTTTCCTTGATCGGATCGGCCGCAATGATCCGGCCCGCACCGGCGATTTTCGCGGCGTTGATCGTCGCCAGACCAACCCCGCCGCAACCCACGACCGCCACGGTTTCACCCGGCGTCACCTTGCAGGCATTGAAGATCGTGCCCGCGCCGGTGGTTACTGCACAGCCAATCACGGCTGCACGATCCAGCGGCATGTCGGGATCAATCCGCACGCAGGCATGTTCGTGGATCAGCATCTGCTCGGCAAAGGCCGAGAGATTGAGCATCTGCCCGACGGGTGATCCATCAGGCCGGGTAATCCGCGGAGCTTCGTCCACACCGCGCCGCGTGTCAGCACCAAGGCACAAGGACATCCGGCCGGACACGCAAAATTCGCAATGCCCGCAATAGGCCGACAGGCAGGAAACCACCGCATCGCCGACGGCGACGGTGCGAACTTCGCTACCAATCGCCTCGACGATGCCCGCTGCCTCGTGGCCCGGAATGGCGGGCAGGGGGTGCGGGTAGGCGCCGTCGATAAAATGCAGATCCGAATGGCATAGCCCGCAGGCGGCCGTCCGGATCAGCACTTCATGTGGTCCCGGCTTGGAGATTACGACATCCTCGATGACGAGCGGTTTTCCCGCTTCTGTCAATACTGCTGCTTTCATTATCTGCTCCTAGCGCGTGACAGCCAGATCACCGGAAGAAAAATCTTCCTTCATCTTGCTGCCATCGGCGGTTTCGGCATATTTGCCATATTCCATCTTGGCGATCGTGCGGTTGTGCACTTCGTCCGGACCATCGGCGAGTCGCAGTGTCCGTTGATGGGCATAAGCCTGGGCAAGACCGAAGTCGGTGGTCACGCCGCCGCCGCCATGAGCCTGGATCGCGTCGTCGATAATCTTGAGCGCCATGGTAGGTGCCTGAACCTTGATCATCGCGATTTCGGCCTTGGCATATTTGTTGCCGACCTTGTCCATCATGTCAGCGGCCTTGAGGCAGAGCAGACGGCTCATGTCGATATCGATCCGGGCGCGGGCTACGCGCTCATCCCAGACACTATGTTCGGAAATGCGCTTGCCGAACGCGATACGTGATTGCAGGCGCTTGACCATTTTTTCGAGCGCTTCTTCAGCAACCCCAATGGTGCGCATACAGTGATGAATACGACCGGGGCCGAGGCGACCCTGGGCAATTTCAAAGCCACGCCCTTCACCAAGGAGGATATTCTCGGCGGGTACGCGAACGTCCTTCATCTCGACTTCCATATGACCATGCGGCGCATCATCATAACCAAAGACGGGCAAGTGACGGATGATGTTCACGCCCGGAGCGTCGGTTGGCATCAGGATCTGGGACTGCTGGGTATAGCGGCTGCCCTCGAACGTGGTCTTGCCCATGACAATCGCGATTTTGCAGCGCGGATCGCCGAGGCCCGAAGACCACCATTTGCGGCCGTTGATCACATATTCATCGCCGTCGCGGACAATTGCGGTTTCGATATTGGTCGCGTCCGAGGATGCAACAGCTGGCTCGGTCATCAGGAACGCGGAACGGATTTCACCGTTCATCAGGGGACGCAGATATTTTTCTTTCTGCTCCAAAGTGCCGTAGCGGTGGAATACTTCCATATTGCCGGTGTCGGGAGCGGAGCAGTTGAACACTTCGGAAGAGAATCCGACGCGACCCATTTCTTCGGCGCACAGGGCATATTCCAGATTGGTCAGGCCCGGGCCCTCAAATTCGAATACGTCATCAATATGGGTAAGGTTGGGATTGGCTGGCGGCATGAACAGGTTCCAGATGCCGGCTTCCTTGGCCTTCTTCTTTTCTTCTTCAATGACCTGAAGAACCTTCCAGCGCTCGCCGGTGGATTCCTCCTCATGATAATCAGCCATGCGGGGACGGAGGTGAGTCTCGATATGATCACGCACCCGGTTGCGCCAATATTCCTGCTTTTCGGTGAGATCAAAATCCATGGCCTTATCCTTTTTCTTTTTTAACTATGCGATTAACTTATCAGAGGCGGTCTGGCTTTGCCACAGCGAAAGCGCCTCTCGGCGTGATTTTCATTCCAAGCTGTTCATTTTACGCGCGGCATAGCTGCCGCCAGCTTCGATATGCGCTCGCCATGATCTTGTTCACTGAGGGGAAACAGCGTGTAGGCCCATGTTCCGGCAAGTCCGATCACGGTTACCATCGACACGAAAATCAGCGCCAGATTGTCGACAATCGCCGGATCGACCGATCCGGGCACCGCTTGCGCTGGCAACCGGATGAACGAAATGATCAGGCCTGCCAGCAAAATCCCCATGCCGCCGACCATTTTCTGCATGAACCACATGCCCGAAGAGAATAGGCCTTCTGCACGTTTGTCAGCCTCAAATTCATAGGCATCTGTGACATCTGCCATCATCGAATAGGTCAGGATCATGGCGGAGATGCTTGCTGCAATGCCAATGACCAGCAGGGGAAAGAGAACGGGAATGAGCAAGGAGGAACCGGGCGCAGGGAAAAGATCGATCATGCGCAGCCAATAGGGCGCCGTACCAAAGATGACCGCAAGCAGCGTAAAATAGGCCGCGCCCTTGGGTTTTCCTGTCCGCTTGGAAATGGGAGTGACCAGCAAAAATGCCAATATGACCCCGATGAACAGAACCGCGGAATAGGCTGTCATTTCCGCCGATCCGAATTCCCAGACATGAGTCAGCAGATAGGGCGTCATCGAGAATAAAAGACCCTGGTTGGTAAAGGCGAACACGCCGGCAAGCATCAGCAGGAGAAAGGGCGAAAACCGAAAGGCAGAGAGCATTTCGGAGAAGCCTTCTGCGGTTTTCGGTGGTTCGCGCTCGGCTTTATAGCGTGAGACCGTCCGCTCGTGCGTGCTGATAGCCGATACCAATACGGCAAAAGCCATGACGCCGGCACCGATGATGGCGAAGGTCGAATAGCCGTCGATGTTCAGAAGCCCGACGGGATATTTCTCGCTGGGCACCAGCAATATGCCATAAGCAAGAACCATGATGCCGAGGCCACTGGCCCAGCCGAACAGGCTGCGAAAACGCAAAATGCTGGTGCGATCATGATAATCGCGGCTGAGTTCCGGTAGCAAGGCTAGCGACGGCACTTCATAAGCAGACAGCGAGATCCGGACAAGCATCGCCATTGTCAGAAGATAGGCAAATTGTACCGGGGCGCTCGCCTCCGGCGGATGCCATAACAACAGCCATGCTGCCGCAATCGGAATCGCAGCTCCGTATAACCATGGGTGACGCCGCCCGATCGGCGTTCTGGTTCGGTCGGTCATCTGGCCGATCAGCGGATCAATTAGGGCATCGACGAACAGGGCAATGGCAATCGCCAGACTGACGACATCAGCCCGCATGCCTATTACCTGATTATAGTAAAAAAGCAGAAAGACGGAAAATCCGTTGTCCTTTATCCCATAAGCGGCGGAACCAAAACCATATAGAATCTTGGTTTTGAGCGGCAGCTTTTTCGAAATCTCCGTCAACGCAGATGCTCCGGCAAGATCGCATCGAGCATGCCGGGTGTTTCCGGATTCCAGCTGCCCTCGGTGCCGACCAGCATGCCGCCGTCGACCAGCAAATGGGTGCCGGTGACAAAGCCAGCTGCATCCGAAGCGAGATAGGCCGCTGCTTCGGCAATATCGTTCGGTATTCCGGGGCGGGCAACGGGTTGTGCATTAGTGGCGGCCTGGCCCAGTATCGCATTAATCTGCTGGGTATCTTCCTTGTTTGCGCCAACCGATGCGGCAAAGATATTGGTCTGGATGAATCCCGGGCATATCGCATTCACGCGAATATTATATTGGGCCAGCTCGGCTGCAGCGATCTTGGTGAGATGCAATACGCCCGCCTTGGCGGTGGAATAAGCCATCGGGCCATAGCCTGCCTGGAAAGCGCAGACCGACGCGGTGTTGACGATCGCTCCCCCACCGCGTTTTTTCAGATGCGGCGCGGCGTGACGGATGCCCATAGCAACCGACTTGAGCAGCAGGGCCATGGCGAAGTCCCATTCATCGCCGCTGATCTCGTCTATCGGAGCGCGAGGGCCGCCCGCGCCCGCATTGTTGAAGACGATATCAATGCCGCCGGTCTGCTCTGCAGCATGGTCCATCAGCGCCTTGATGTCGTTTTCCTGAGTGACATCGCATTTCCTGAACAGAAAGCCATCACCCATGGCCGACATCATCGCGGTGCCTTCCGCCTCATCGATATCGCCCATGACGACGGAGGCGCCTTCGCGCAGAAAAAGCTCGACGCTGCTGCGTCCGATACCCGATGATCCGCCAGTTATGACGGCAGTTTTGCCCTTAAATCGCATCCTCTTGCGCTCCCCTTTTTTTCTTCATTAAAGCGGTGATGCTTTTCAGCGTCAATCACTTGTGCTGACCAGTTTTGTTTCCGTTACGGAAATCGAACGTCTGGCCGGTCGCGGTAAATACTTACGCCAGATTCTCTGATTATTTTGGCTCAGTGCCAAGGGAATCGTTGAATCAATCCACGCAATTATGATAGTCCAACTTTAATTGATCAATTAAAAGGAAATTCGTGATGTCTGACCTGGAAACCTTCCGCGCCGAGACCGCCGCCTGGCTCGAGGCCAATTGCCCGCCGGAAATGCGCAAGCCGATGGTCGACGAGAATGATGCCGTTTGGGGCGGGCGTAATCCGACCTACAAACCGGGCCAGAAGGAATGGCTGGATATCATGGCTGCCAAGGGCTGGACTGTGCCAGACTGGCCGAAAGAATATGGCGGCGGCGGATTGTCGCGGGAAGAGGCGAAGATTCTGGGTCAGGAAATGGCGCGGCTTAAATGCCGGTCGCCTTTGTCGAGCTTCGGCATCTGGATGCTTGGCCCTGCGCTGCTGCATTTCGGCACCGAAGCACAGAAAAAGCATTTCCTGCCACCGATTGCGCGGGGAGAAGTCCGCTGGTGTCAGGGCTATTCCGAGCCGGGTTCCGGTTCCGATCTCGCCTCGCTGCAAACCAGCGCGATCGACAAGGGCGATCATTTTGTCGTCAATGGCCAGAAGATCTGGACCAGCTATGCCGACAAGGCCGACTGGATTTTCTGTCTGACGCGGACCGACAAGAATGAAAAGCACAAGGGCATCACCTTCATGCTGTTCGATATGGCCAGCGAAGGTGTCACAACCAAGCCAATCGAACTTATCTCCGGTGCCTCCGCTTTCTGTGAAACATTTTTCGATGACGTGAAAGTCCCCAAGGAATATGGCGAGGGCGTTTCCTCGGTTGTCTATGAAGTGAACAAGGGCTGGGACGTCGCCAAATATCTGCTCGGTCACGAGCGGAGCATGATTTCCGGGCAGGGCGGGTCGACCGGCGGATCGCTTGGTGCAAAATTCGCGGACCTGATCGGTCGCGACGCCATGGGGCGTCTGGATGATCCGATGCTCCGCGCACAACTGGCGGACATGGATATCGAACTGCTCGCCTTTCGGGCAATGGCCGAACGGTTCGGCGATACGTTCAAGGCTGGCCTGTGCCACCCGGCGCAACCCAATATGATGAAATATGCCGGAACCGAGCTCAACAAAAGTCGTCACGAACTGATCATGGCGGCTGGCGGCAGCGATGTGCTGGAATGGGAAAGCGATGCCAGCAACGGCGGCCTGACCGCGCGCGACTGGCTAAGGACCAAGGCCAACAGCATCGAAGGCGGTACCAGCGAGGTGATGCTAAACGTCATTTCCAAGCAGATATTGCGCCTGCCGGGAGCCTAGCCAACACTGCCTGATCTTCCGGAGAGAAGATCGTGATCGCGCGAGCAGCGCAGATAATTTTATAAGGACGAGAAGATGCCGCTATATTTGAACGAAGCCCAGCAGATGCTCCATGACAGCGCCGCTGAATTCATGAAAGGCGAGGCTCCGGTCTCGCATTTGCGCGAATTTCGCGACAAAAAATGCAAGGACGGATTCTCCCACGCCTTGTGGAAGCAGTTTGCCGAAATGGGGTTTACCGGGATTTTGATCGGGGAAGCCGAGGGCGGTCTCGGCCTTGGTCATGTCGAAGCAGGCGTGGTTCTGGAAGAAATCGGTCGCAATCTGACGCCTTCGCCCTTTTTGACCACAGCGGTTGCCGGCGTGGAGGCGCTCAACGCGGGTGGCAAGGCGCTGCGCGACAAATATTTCCCCGGCATCATTGCTGGCGAAACGGTGTTGGCACTGGCGATAGATGAAGGTGCGAAGCATCGCCCCGACCAGATCAGCATGGCGGCCACCCGCGAAGGCAATGGTTTCAAGCTGGACGGCAAGAAACAATTTGTTGTGCAGGGCGGTTCGGCGGATATGTTGATCGTTGCCGCGCGAACCAGCGGAGCTGCCGGTGATGACAAGGGACTGACGCTTTTCGCGGTCGACGCCAATGCAGCTGGGGTGTCACGGGAAAGCGCGCGGCTGGTCGACAGCGCGATGGCGGCGCATGTGCAGTTCGATGGTGTCACCGTCGATGCCGACGCGGTGATTGGCGAGGTTGATGATGGTGATATGGTCCTGCGGCGCTTGCTGAACGCCGGTCGTTCCGGTGCCGCTGCGGAAACCCTGGGCGTGGGTGCCGGCGCGATGGATATCACCGTTGATTATGTTAAAGGTAGGAGCCAGTTTGGGAAGCTGATCGGTTCGTTTCAGGCGCTGCAGCACCGTATTGCACATCTCTACAGCGAGATGGAAATCGCACGGGCAACCGTTTTGAAAGCGCAGCAAATGCTTGACGAAGGTTCCTCAAAAGCAGAACTGATGGTTTCGGTTGCCAAGGCGAAGGCGGGGAAGGCGACCGCGCTTTCGGTCAAGGAAGGCGTCCAGATGCACGGCGGCGTCGGCATGACCGACGAATATGATATCGGTCTCTATATGAAGCGTGATCGGGCGCTACAGGAATTCATGGGTGATGCAAATTATCACACCAACCTCGTTGCTGAGATGCACGGCTATTAAAGGATAATGACGATGATGGATTTTAACAAACTTTTCTCACTCGAGGGCCGTGTCGCTCTGGTAACGGGCGGACAGCGCGGCATCGGTGCGATGATCACCGAAGGATTTCTGGCGCAGGGCGCAAAAGTCTATATCTCCGGTCGCAAGGCCGATCAGGGCGAAGCGGCGGCTGCCGAATTTGGCGACAATTGCACCTATATTCAGGGCGATATTTCGACCTATGAAGGCTGCAAGGCCCTCGCTGCCGAAATCGCGTCCCGCGAAGAGAAGCTCGACATACTCGTTAACAATGCCGGTGTTGCCTGGGGCGCGGAATATGTCGATTTCCCCGAAGCGGGCTGGGACAAGGTCATGGACACCAATGTCAAAGGCCTGTTCTTTCTGACCCAGTCGCTGCATCCACAATTGAAAGCCGCCGCCAGTTTTGAGCGTCCGGCCAAGGTGATCAATATTGCCTCGATCGACGGCATGAAGGTTAATCCGTGGGAAACGTACAGCTATCAGGCTTCCAAGGCTGCGGTCATTCACCTGACCCGCAAAATGGCCTCCAAGCTGGTGCAGGAAGATATCATCATGACAGGTATCGCGCCCGGCGCCTTTGCCTCGACGATGAACAAGGCCGCCCGCGATCACGAAGACGCGGTCGAGAAGGGAATACCGGCGAAACGCATCGGCCGGCCCGAGGATATGGCATCGGCTGCCGTGTTCCTCGCCAGCTCCGCCGGCGATTATGTTGTGGGTACGACGATCCCCGTCGATGGCGGGATCGTGAATGCTTCCAATCCCGGCGCGTCGATAGACGGCTGATTTCTGTTTGAAACTTGACGGGGCAGACTCCAGGCTGTATTAATAATGTAATACAGTCTGGAGAAGTTTATATGTCCACGAAATATCTGTTTTTGCTCGCGGTAGCGCCGCTGGCCCTTTCCGCGTGCAGCAAGGTCGAAGACGAATCGGGCAACCGAACCGGTCTGTCGGTCGATTTTAGCGATGATAACAAGCCGGACGACGAGAAAATCAAAATCGGCGGCGAGGGGAAGGACAGCAAATTCTCGATCAAGGCTGACGGTTTCTCGATGGAAGTCGATCTGCCGTCTATCACGCTCGACAGCGATGATTTCGACATGAACGATGTCGATCTCTATCCCGGCAGCCAGGTGACCAATTTCGATATCGAAGACAGGGACGGGCAGGGCGGCAAGGTTCAGATCGCCTTCAAGGCGCCTCTGGGTGTAGACAAGCTGGCTGATTGGTATGAAACGCAACTGACCGGTGATGATTTCGAAGTCGTGCGGAACGGAACCAATCTCTCGGGTCGTACCGGGAAAGGCGATCCCTTTTCCTTGACCCTGACCGCAATGTCGGAGCAGGAAAGCAAAGGCGTTCTGGAATTTTCTGAAAAGAAATAACATTTGTGAAATCACGATTTTGCAGGAATTTACCGAAATCACGCGCGGTATTCAGGCGCAGGCCACCGGAATGTGCTATGATCATCTGAAATAATTCAGGAGAAATGATCATGCGTCACCGAAAAACCTCTGGCAAGTTACTTGCCACCTTCGCGCTCGCGACAGCTCCGTTGGCGATAATCTCTTTCATGCCCACAGCCGCGGTGGCGCAAAGTTCGGGCGTGAAGGACATATTGGGTGACGCCTCCGACAATGCCCTCGACAAGCTTTCTGAACCGGGTGCCTTTTACGCGGACGAAGCGGTGCGGATATTGCTGCCCGGCCCACTTGAGAAAGCGACGAGCATTCTGCGTTTTACCAGCAAGGCAGGCTTGACCAAGGATATTACCAAGACCCTCAATGATGCAGCGGGCAGGGCGGCTCTGGAAGCGAAACCTGTGTTCCGGTCAGCGATTGACGGGCTCACCCTGCAGGATGGTGTCGGTATTGTGACCGGCGGCGAGGCGGCGGGTTCGGAATATCTTCGTCGTACGTCCGGCGAAGAACTGGCGCTGAAACTGCGCCCGTTGGTGGAAAAAGCGCTCGGGGATCTGGGTGCCTATGAGCAGATTGAACGGCTGGGATCGCTCTCATCGCTGGCCCGACTGGGCGGTGCTGATCTTTCGCGTGATGGTCTCACCGAAAGCGTCACCGACCAGGCGATGGACGGCATCTTCACCTATATAGGCAACGAAGAAGCCAATTTCCGGCGCAATCCGCTCGACAAGGGAAAAAAGCTGTTGGAAGGTATTTTTCAATAAAAACAACCGACTAGCTATAGTTGCGTAATCGGTAATACTGATTTTAAGTTGCATAACATGCAAGTGAATTGCCTTCGTTATCAATTGAAACCAACTTGTCATACGACCATCTGGAGCCCGTAAGTTACGCAGGAAAAGAGATGTTTGATCGGCGTTGAAACAAGGAGAAAATCCATGAGAACGCTTTTCAATATTATCGCCGCTTTATCCGTTTCCAGCATCGTGCTGTTTTCAACGGTTCAGAGCTAAGATAAAAAGTTACAATCCCGGCTGTCTCCTCCCCCTCCCGATTGAGACACCGGGGTTGGTCCAAAGGTCCGGTCCTTTCCCCTCTCCCTCCTGAGTGAAAGGCCGGACCAGCGGACATATTTCCACAGATTCTGCGAATATTCCCCTCCCAGATCTTATCCACCGACTTGGCACCAGTTTTCCACCACTTAATGCAGGTGCTGTGGATAACTTGTGGTTTTCCGCTAGGCGCGACTCGGCTTGGAGAGTCATATATAGGTCATCGGAAGGCAAACGGACGAACCAGCGACCAGTCAGCAATGACCCGCCGGACAGCCCGGGAACCGGAAGATGGTCGAGATGACCAATTTGTTTTTCGCGAGAAAAGGAAAATGATCTCTCGGTCGATGATCGGCGAATGACTGGTAAGGGAAGGCGCAAGCCCGAACGGATCGGTCGGACGAAGATCATCAGGTGACTGGACCAAATGCGGGTTGGAAACCGAAGCGAAGAAGCGCAAGCGGAAACGTGGATAACGACCAACCATTAACGTATTCGATCCGGAATCCGGACGCCGAAAAAGCGGCAGCTGAAATCGCAAGAGGACAGCAGCCCCAACAGAGGCGCAGCGGGAGTTTATCTTCGGGTAAGCTCCCGTTTTTCGTTGAACCCTTGTCTGCGACGGGTTTGCTGCCTCAGCGCTGTCACAGACCGGGCAATGATAATGGCACGCGGTGAAGCACGCGCGATCCAAGGTCAGAACCTGCAGGAACGCCAAACATATGTGGTCCGGGCGGCTTTGGCGGTTGCCGTCACCGCAAACACAAGTGATTTCGATCACAATCATAAGCGTGCATATCGGCTAATCCGCTTATGCGAAGTCGCTATTCGTCACGCACGCGGCTTCGCACCAATCCCCTGAACAGTTCGATAGGATCCAGGCATGCGGCGCAGCGTGACCGCCGGATATTATGGTTTGTGATCATTTTTATTCTACTAGTGATCGGGATCACAGTGCTGGCCAAAAGACTCGGTTAACAAACTCTTGCGGCGCCGATCTGGCGGAAGAGTATGATCCATCAGATATGGATGTCGCACCCCACCCAATTTTTGGGTATCCAAGGGAAGTCCGGCGGTTAATTGCGACCCGACCGTCGGGCTTCTTTTGCGATGGAACCGCGCAATTATCTTGCTTCCATCCCGTATTGTCACCCTCCACATTTGGTGAAATTTCTTTTTGACAGGTAATTTCGATTACTCTGAAGAAGTTTACCGGTTTTGGCAATCTTTCCACTGCGCGTATACTTTCGGTCATCATTAAGATGTTCGAAAGGAGAGGAAGATGTTCAAATCACAAGTTTCACTATTCGCCCTGCTGGCCGCGTCAATGACGCCGCTGGTGATCGCCAGCCCCGCGCAGGCGCAAAAAACGGTCGTGTAGGATCCGCCGGGCGCCATGTCCAACAAGGACTGGTGGCCCCAGAGCCTCGATCTTGCAGCGCTCCGCCAGCATGAGGCACAGTCCAACCCCTATGGCCCGGATTTTGACTATGCCGCCGAGTTCGCCACGCTCGACCTCGCTGCGGTCAAGGAAGATATCCGCAAGGTTCTGACCACGTCTCAGGACTGGTGGCCGGCCGATTATCGCCATTATGGTCCGTTCTTCATCCGCATGGCCTGGCACAGTGCCGGCACCTATCGCGTCGGTGACGGTCGCGGTGGTTCCGATGGCGGCGAGCAGCGCTTCGAACCGCTGAACAGCTGGCCCGACAATGTCAGCCTCGATAAGGCGCGCCGTCTGGTCTGGCCGATCAAGCAGAAATATGGCCGGAAACTGTCCTGGGGCGATCTGATGGTGCTGACCGGCAATGTCTCGCTCGAGGATATGGGCTTCAAGACCATCGGTTTCGCCGGTGGCCGCGTGGACGCCTGGCAACCTGATCTGGTGTTCTGGGGGCCCGAGGCGAAGATGCTGGAAGACAACCGCCGCGACGGCAAGGGCGATCTCAAGGGTTCGCTCGCCGCCACCCAGATGGGCCTGATCTACGTCAATCCGGAAGGTCCGAACGGCAATCATGATCCGATTTCGGCCGCTGCCGATATCCGCCGCGCCTTTGGCAATATGGCGATGAATGACGAGGAAACGCTCGCCCTGATTGCCGGTGGCCATACGTTCGGCAAGGCGCATGGCGCGCACAAGCCGGAAGAATGTATGGACGCAGAACCCTCTGCCGCAGGTATCGAAGCGCAGGGTCTCGGCTGGGCCAACAAATGCGGCAAGGGCAATGCCGAGGATACGATCACCAGCGGTCTCGAAGGCGCATGGTCGGCCAATCCGATCGCTTTCACCAACCAGTATCTCGACAATCTGTTCGGTTTCGAATGGGTGAAGGTCAAGAGCCCGGCCGGTGCGACGCAGTGGATCCCGAGCGATCCGAATGCTGCAAACATGGTTCCCGACGCGCATATCCCGGGCAAGACCCACGCGCCGATCATGTTCACCACCGATATCGCGATCAAGGAAGACCCGGGTTTCCGCAAGATCGCCGAGCATTGGCATGAAAATCCCGATGAATTCGCGGCAGCCTTTGCTCGTGCGTGGTTCAAGCTGACCCATCGCGATCTTGGTCCCTCGGCCCGCTATCTCGGTGCCGATGCGCCGAGCCAGAGCTTCGTCTGGCAGGATCCGTTGCCGGCGGCTGACTATGCGATGATCGGTGACGCGGATGTCGCGCAGCTGAAGTCGAAAATCCTTGCGTCCGGTCTGACCACGCCCGAACTGGTGCGGACGGCCTGGGCCTCGGCCTCGACCTTCCGGGGCAGCGATATGCGCGGCGGGGCCAATGGTGCGCGGCTGCGGCTGGATCCGCAGCGCGGCTGGGCCGTCAACGACAAGGCGGAACTGACCAAGGTGCTGGGCAAGCTGGAAGCGATCCAGAAGGATTTCAACCGCAGCGCTTCGGGCGGCAAGCAGGTCTCGCTGGCTGACCTGATCGTTCTTGGCGGCAATGCTGCGGTCGAGCAGGCGGCCAGCAAGGCTGGCCACAAGGTCAGCCTGTCGTTCACGCCCGGCCGGGTCGATGCCACGCAGGCTCAGACCGATGCGGCGTCCTTCGCCTATCTCGAGCCCAAGGCCGACGGCTTCCGCAACTATTATGCTTCCGGTGCCGATCTGGCACCAGCGGCAGCATTGGTTGACAAGGCCGACGCGCTCAATCTGACGGTACCGGAAATGACGGTGCTGGTCGGCGGGCTGCGGACGCTGAACGCCAACGCGGGCAAGTCGTCCCACGGCGTGTTCACCGATAGTCCCGGCCAGCTGAGCAACGACTTTTTCGTCAACCTGCTCGACATGAAAACCAAATGGTCGAAGTCGGGCGCCAATCCCGGATTGTACGAGGGCCGCGATCGCCAGTCCGGCGATCTGGTCTGGACGGCCACGCCGGTTGATCTGATTTTCGGATCCAATTCGGAATTGCGCGCGGTTGCCGAGGTCTATGCAGCGGATGATGCGGATCAGCAATTTGTCCAAGATTTTGCCGCAGCCTGGACCAAGGTGATGAACGCCGACCGATTTTAGGCGAAACCAAATGTAGGGAAAGCCCGGTGGCCGCGTGATCCGCAGCCGCCGGGCTTTTTATTGCGGTTAGAATTGGGGCGATCGGCACTTTCCCGTTCGTCCTGAGCCTGTCGAAGGGCGAATGCGCGCGATCATGCTTCGACAAGCTGAGCACGAACGGAATGTTATGCGTTGTCTATACCTGGGCCTGCGCGCTCATGACCTCTTTGCCGTCCTGGCCGAACACGGCGAGCGTAATAGTCTCGCCCTCCTGTTTGCCGACGAAATATATAGCAGCATTGGCAAAGGCGGGCGCCTGGCCCCGAAACGAAAAGCTCGAGAGCTGATTTGCGCCCAGTTCGCTTGCGGCGAGGTTCAGCAACAATGTCGCCATCAGCGGACCCTGAACGACAAGGCCAGGATAGCCTTCTTCCTGCATCGCATATGGGCGATCATAATGGATGCGGTGGCTGTTGAATGTCAGGGCGGAATAGCGGAACAGCAGCGGCTCGGTTGGCAGGATTGTCTGCTGCCAGGCCCAGCCGCTGAGGTCTGGCGTTTCGTTGCTGGGCAAACTGGCCGGTTCTGCGATCGTTGCTGGCTCGCGATAGACGATGTTCTGCCGCTCCCTGATCGCCACAAGCTCGCCAACGCGGGTTTCATGATCGACAGCGACGAACACCAGATCGCCCGACTTGCCCGATTTCTCGTCTATGCTGGCCACGGTCGACACGCGCGTGATTTCGTCGCCCCGTTGCAGAGGGTGGTCGAACGAGACGCTGCTTGAAGCCCACATCCGGCGGGGTAGGGGAATGGGCGGGAGAAAACCACCCTTTGCGGGATGACCATCTTCTGCCAGTTCCGCAGTCGGCGTATCGGGCAGGCAAAGGCACCAGTGCAATCCCTGTGGAATGTCGTCCGTGACCGGCTGGTCAATGGTCGCGCAGAATCGTTGCAGCAGCCCCGGCGTGATCACGTCATGGCGCGTCTCGCTCTTGCCGATCCAGTTCGCCCAGTCGCTCATCAATAGCTCCTCGGCAGGCCCAGCACATGTTCGGCGACATAGGACAGGATCATATTCGTGCTGATCGGGGCGACCTGATAGAGCCTTGTCTCGCGGAACTTGCGCTCGACATCATATTCCGCGGCAAAGCCGAAGCCGCCGTGGGTCTGGACGCAGGCTTCGCCCGCTGCCCAGCTGGCATCGGCGGCGAGCATCTTGGCCATATTGGCTTCCTCGCCGCAATTTTCGCCGGCTTCATATTTGCGCAGGCCTTCGTGGACCAGCAGCTCCGCCGCGCGCATTTGCGCATAGGCGCGGGCGATTGGGAATTGGACGCCCTGGTTCTGGCCGATCGGGCGGCCGAACAGGACCCGCTCCTTGGCATAGGCTGTCGCCTTCTCGATGAACCATTTGGCGTCACCAATACATTCCGCCGCGATCAGCAGCCGCTCGGCGTTCATGCCGGAGAGGATATAGCGGAAGCCATTGCCTTCCTCGCCGATCAGATTGGCGGCGGGCACGCGCATATTGTCGAAGAACAATTCGGTGGTGCTGTGGTTCATCATCGTGTCGATCGGCCGGATGGTGAGACCGTTGCCGAGCGCTGCGTTCATGTCGACGAGAAAGACCGACAGGCCGTCGGTGCGTTTGGCGACCTGATCGCGCGGTGTCGTACGGGCGAGCAACAGCATCAGGTCGCTATGCTCGGCCCGGCTGGTCCATAATTTCTGGCCATTGATGACATAATCATCGCCGTCCCGCTTCGCCACTGTCTTCAGCGCCAGTGTATCAGTGCCGCTGGTCGGCTCGGTCACGCCAAAGGCCTGCAGGCGCAATTCGCCGGTGGCGATGCGTGGCAGATATTGGGATTTCTGCTCGTCCGACCCGTGGCGGAGCATCGTGCCCATGATATACATTTGCGCGTGCACCGCGCCGCCATTGCAGCCCTGCGCCTGGATTTCCTCGAGGATCGCCGCTGCCGCAGAAATCGGCAATCCGGCGCCGCCAAATTCTTCGGGGATTAGGGCCGCAAGATAGCCGGCCTCGCCGAGCGCAGCGACAAAATCGCTGGGATATTCGCGCGCCTTGTCGCGCGCGCGCCAATATTCTCCCGGAAATTTCTGGCAAAGTTTCGCGACTTCCTCGCGGATGGACGTGTAATCCTGCGTCAATTCCGGTTCTCCCCTGTGAACGGGCCATTGAACCGATCTCGCCAGGAAGATCAACTGCCAATCAAGACAGCGTCGTGGGGCAAGGCTATGAGCATAGGATATAGCCGGGTGAAATTATACGGTCTGTCTTGCGAACGACCATCGGTCTGACCTAGAAGGCTGGTAAATATTCAACACAGGAAGCCCCATTATGAAAACCCGCGCAGCCGTCGCATTTGAAGCAAAAAAGCCGCTCGAGATCGTCGAGCTTGATCTGGAAGGTCCAAAAGCGGGCGAAGTGCTGGTCGAGATCATGGCGACCGGTATCTGCCACACCGACGCCTACACGCTCGATGGTCTCGACAGCGAAGGCAAATTCCCCAGTGTTCTCGGTCATGAAGGCGCCGGTATCGTGCGCGAAGTGGGCGCGGGCGTAACCTCGGTGGCGCCCGACGATCATGTGATCCCGCTCTACACGCCGGAATGCCGCCAGTGCAAAAGCTGCCTGTCCGGCAAGACCAATCTGTGCACCGCGATCCGCGCGACCCAGGGGCAGGGGCTTATGCCCGACGGCACCAGCCGCATGTCCTACAAGGGCGAGGCCATCTATCACTATATGGGCTGCTCGACCTTCTCGAACTTCATTGTCGTACCCGAAATCGCAGTCGCCAAAATCCGTACCGATGCGCCGTTTAACACCAGTTGCTATATCGGCTGCGGCGTCACAACCGGTGTCGGCGCGGTGACCAACACGGCAAAAGTGGAGCCGGGAGCCAATGTCATCGTCTTCGGTCTTGGCGGGATCGGCCTCAACGTGCTGCAGGGCGCGCGGATGGTCGGCGCGGACAAGATTATCGGCGTCGACATCAACGATGACCGTGAAGAATGGGGCAAGAAATTCGGCATGACCCATTTCGTCAACCCGACCAAGATCAAGGGCGATATCGTCGAGCATCTGGTAGCGCTGACCGACGGCGGCGCGGATTATACATTCGACTGCACCGGCAATACCGACGTGATGCGTCAGGCGCTGGAAGCCTGCCACCGCGGCTGGGGCGAAAGCATCATCATCGGCGTCGCCGAAGCCGGCAAGGAAATCTCGACACGGCCGTTTCAGCTGGTCACCGGGCGGGTCTGGAAAGGCACGGCCTTCGGCGGCGCGCGCGGCCGGACCGATGTCCCGAAAATCGTCGACTGGTATGTGAACGGCAAGATCGAGATCGACCCGATGATCACCCACACGCTATCGCTGGACGAAATCAACAAGGGCTTCGACCTGATGCACGCCGGTGAAAGCATCCGCAGCGTGGTGGTCTTTTGATGGAGACCCTCTCCACCAACAGAAGTTTCGCCGGAACGCAGGGCGTCTATTCCCATGCGTCCGCAGAAACGGGCACGGAGATGACTTTCGCGGTCTATGTTCCCGATCATGAACAAGGCGCGCAGCTGCCGGTCGTCTGGTATCTGTCCGGCCTGACCTGCACCCATGCCAATGTCATGGAAAAGGGCGAATATCGCAGGGCAGCCAGTGAATTGGGCCTGATCATCGTCGCCCCTGACACCTCTCCGCGCGGTGAAGGCGTGGCCGATGACGAGGCCTATGACATGGGGCAGGGTGCCGGCTTCTACGTCGACGCCACCGAAGAGCCATGGGCGAAACATTTCCGGATGCGCAGCTATATCGAGAAAGAACTGCCCGCTCTGATCGCGAAAGAATTTCCGGTCGATATGGAGCGCCAGGCGATATTCGGGCACAGCATGGGCGGTCATGGCGCGCTGACCATCGCGCTACGCAATCCGGACCGGTTCAAAAGCGTGTCGGCCTTTGCGCCGATTGTCTCGCCGCTCAACTGCCCCTGGGGTAAAAAGGCGCTGGGTGGCTATCTGGGCAGTGACCAGACGGCGTGGCGCGCATATGACGCCTGTGCTTTGATCGAGGATGGCGCGCGCTTTGCCGACATCCTGGTCGATCAGGGAACCGCGGACAATTTTCTCGAAGAACAACTGAAACCGCAACTGTTGGTGGCGGCATGTGACAAGGCCGGAATCCCGCTCAGCCTGAACATGCGCGAAGGCTATGACCACAGCTATTATTTCATTTCCACGTTCATGGCGGATCATTTGCAGTGGCACGCCGAACGGCTGGGTGCCCGATAGACGCAGCCTTCCAATATAAGAATATTATCACAAAAGGATGAGTGAATTGCAGCAGCTGGACTTACAAAAAACCCTGGATCGGGCGCTGGCCGACCAGCAGGTAGCCGGCGCGGTTGCCATGATTGGCAATGCCGACAGGGTGCTCGCATCGGCGCAAGCGGGTTTTTCTGACCCCGCTACCAGCAAGCCAATGGTGCTGGATGGCATCTTCCAGATTGCTTCCATGACCAAAGCGATCACATCCGTCGCTGCCATGCAATTGGTGGAACGGGGTCTTTTGGCGCTGGACGAACCGATCGGCTCGATCCTGCCCGAACTGGCCAATCCCGATGTGCTGACCGGCTTTTCCGGGAACGGCAAGGCGATAGTGGAACCCGCGAAAACGGCGATTACGCTCCGGCATCTGCTCACCCATACCGCGGGTTTCGGCTATGCGTTCACCAAAGCGGATATGGCCAAAGCGCAGGGCAAGGTCGCTCCCGCCAGCATCGCCAGCATTACGTCGCCGCTGATGTTCGAACCGGGAACCGACTGGCTGTACGGCGTGAGTACCGACTGGGTCGGTCGCGCGGTCGAGGCCGCCAGCGGCCAGACGCTCGGTGCCTATATGGAGGAGCATATTTTCGAGCCTCTGGCGATGCAGGACACAGGCTTTGCCGTCGCGCCGGACAAGATCGAGCGCCCGGGTTCCGCTGCTCTCCCGCCAGGCCGATGGCCTGGTTCCCTTTCCCCTCGAAATCGGCGGTGGCGATGCGGCGGAATATCAGTCCGGCGGCGGCGGTCTTTATTCGACGGCGGCGGACTATATGCGTTTCATGCGGATGATCCTGAACCGCGGCTCGCTCGACGGCAATCGGATTATCAGCGCAGAGACCGTGGCGGCCATGTCGCAAAATCAGATTGGCGGGATGAAAGCCGGACAGATGGAGAGCGTGGTGCCGTTGCTCGCCAATTCCTTCGATGCCTTTCCCGACATGCATTGTGGATGGAGCCTCGGCTTTCTGATTAACCCGGAAGAGGGGCCAAATGGCCGTGCCGTCGGCAGCCTGTCCTGGGCCGGGCTGAGCAACTGCTATTACTGGATCGATCCCGCGAGCGATATCGCGGGCCTGGTGCTGATGCAATTTCTCCCTTTTGCCGACCCAGACGCCCTGCGTGTTCTGGCAGAGGTGGAATCGGCCGCCTATCAGCGGACATAATATCTGCCGGATTGTTTTGATGGTCGGTCAATTCCGCTATAGTGGAGGCGGCCCGCCCCATTTGGAGATTTGACCATGACGACAGCATTGCGACCGCCATCGATCGGCAGTGCCGAACGCAAGCAGCGGCTGGACAATCTGCGCCAGACCATGTCCGCAAATGGCCTTGATGCGATCCTGATCACCCCGGGCAGCAACATGCGCTATTTCTTCGCCGAGGCTTTCTATGAAAGTGAACGCTTTGTCGGGATATTGCTCACGGCGGACCGTACGCTCTTCATCTGCCCGAAATTCGAGGAATCGGCGATCCGCGCCAAATTCCCGATGGCTTCGGAAATGGCCTTCTGGGAGGAGCATGAATGCCCCTTCGCGCTGATCGCGTCTCTATTGGCGGACCATGACTGCCAGCAATGCGCGCTCGATCCGGAATGTTCCTACGGCCATGCCGCGCGCCTGTTCGATGCACTAACGCAGCTGGAAAAGCCGGTCCTCTGTGGCTCTGCCGCTTCGGTCATCGCGCCGCTGCGCGCGATAAAATCACAGGCCGAGATCGATCTGATGATCCATGCGATGCAGCTCACGCTGTCGGTGCATCAAAAGATTTTTGAATGGATCAGACCGGGCATGAAGGCGAGCGAAGTGATCGCCGAAATCGACCGCCTGCACCGCGCCGGCGGTGCCGATGGCGGCAACAGTTTCTGCGCGGTCCAGTTCGGCGAAGCGACCTCCCACCCGCACGGCGTCCCGGGCGACCCGGCGCTGCAGGAGGGCGAGCTGATCCTGATCGACACCGGCTGCACGATCGACGGCTATAATAGCGACATCACCCGCACCTATGCCCTGTCGAAACTGGAAAGCGAGATCGAACGGCTCTGGCATGCGGAGAAAGAGGCCCAGCAAGCCGCCTTCGACCGCGCCGCCATCGGCACGCCCTGCGAAGCGGTCGACAAGACCGCCCGCGATATGCTGGTCAGCCACGGCCTAGGCCCCGACTATGACCTGCCGGGCCTCCCGCACCGCACAGGCCATGGCATCGGGCTCGACATCCACGAAGGCCCCTATCTGGTGAAGGGCGACAAGACGCCGCTGGCGGCGGGCATGTGCTTTTCCAACGAACCGATGATCGTGGTGCCCGGCCAATATGGCATCCGGTTGGAAGACCATTTCTATATGACCGCGGCAGGGCCGGAGTGGTTTACGCAGCCGCAGCAGGATATGTACCGGCCGTTTGGGTAGGGCGAATGCGTCAGTGCGTCTCAATTGGCGTACTGGCATTGTAATTCCGTTCGACGAGAATAAGGAGACATCGTCATGACCATCGCCGTTACCGCCGTCACCGGTCATCTCGGAGCGGAAATTGCCAAGGCTCTTTCCGGAATGAGCACGGGCGAACCGGTCATCGGCCTCGCGCGCACGCCCGAAAAGGCAAAAGGCATGGATATTGAAGTGCGCGCCGGTGACTATACCGACCGCGAACAGCTGGAGCAGTCACTGTCCGGTGTCGATACGGTGCTGCTTGTGTCGGGGATGGCGGCGCCTGACGATCGTATCGAACAGCACCGCAACGTCATAAGTGCCGCCAGCGCTGCGGGCGTAAAAAAAATCGTCTACACCAGCATCCAGGGTGCCGAAAAAGGCACGGCCTTTTCTCCCATCGTGCAAAGCAATCGCCAGACCGAGGCTGATATCCGCGCGAGCGGGCTTGCCTGGGCGATTGGCCGCAACGGGATTTATATCGAGCCCGATGTCGAATATATCGAGACGTACAAGGCAAGGGGCGAAATCGCCAACTGCGCTGGTGACGGGAAATGCGGATATACGACCCGGCCAGAACTGGCTTACGCTTATGCCTGCATGTTAACCGATCCCAAGCATGATGGCCGAACCTACAATCTCCATGGCGAATTGCTGACCCAGGCACAGCTTGCGCAATATCTGAACCGGACGTTTGGAACACAGCTTCAATATCGCTCGATGTCGGTCGCTGAATATCGCGAGGAACGGGTAGCGGAACTGGGCGAATTTATCGGAACCGTGATCGCCGGAATTTACGAGGGCATCCGCAATGGCGCGCTCGACAGGACCAGTGATTATCAGGCAGCGACAGGAAGGCCGCATCAGAGCTGGGACGATTATTTCCGGTCGCTGGAGACCTGATCGTAGCCGAATTTCCGGGCATGAGTGTCTTTGTTACCAAAACCGGTGAATGAAGCGTAACAAGGGCTGAGACCACGGGGAGCCTCAACGATGCGCTATTTTCTTGATACTGAATTCAACGGCTTTTGCGGAGACCTGATTTCGATCGCGCTGGTTCCCGAAGATGACGGCCATGCGCCCTTTTACGCGGCGATCGCATGTCAGGACCCTACGCCATGGGTTGCCGAGCACATCATACCTGTGCTGGATGTGGAGCCAGTGACGCACAGCCGTCTCGCCGACCAGTTCGCGGACTATCTGGGCGATGATCCCGATCCGGTGCTGGTCGCAGACTGGCCGGAAGATATTGCCCTTGCCGCGCGATTGCTGGTCATTGGCCCGGGCCTTATGAAACCGGTGCGCAATATTCATTTTGATCTGGTCGATGCCGAGCTCGTTAGTTCCGGCGAGGGTAGCGCCGTTCCGCACAATGCCTATCACGACGCGCTCCGCCTGCGTGCGGACGTTCTGGCCTACGAAAAACGGATCGCGACGTAGATAGAGAGAAAAGTCCTGTCCTACATCCCGTCCCATTGCTTAATGTCTCTCCCGCTGCTGCAACAGGCGCGGGGCAGGCTATTTGACAATTTGGATATGGAAACGGCGTCGTCTGCTGCCCGCATGATTCTGCCGGACCGTTTGAAGGCGTAATCTGTCATCTGAGTTTTTCCATTAAACACTGAGTTTTGATCCCAAGGGAGGCCCCTTCTGAATGGTAATAATCAGGGGAGGATTTGAATAACCATATCTGGACAGCCGCAGTTGGGCCGATAGCGGACTGTCCGGTTATGGACTATCTTTGATGACAATCAGACATTGATCGGTTTTGCGTCGCTACAACGGCTTCCGCCCAAGTTTCAGTCATTGAACTGCTTTGTGAGGTTTTCGAATAGTGAGCCTTGTTCCGGGTTCGGTCTATCGGTTCATGGGCCGTGTGAAGCTTTCTAGATGCGGCAATCCCTAATCTTGTCCACTTGGCATGACTGTCGCATTTGCCTAGTTCGTCGCGCAAAGCCTCAAGATCAGTAATCTTTTGCCCACCTCGGCCAATTGGCGTTTCACGAGCTTATCGACGTCATCGCGAGGCTCGTCGTCGTGGTCCGGTGTTTTTCTGAGTATTCGTGATAATTGCGGTCGGTCTGGTCCGCGGCAGGCAAGATGCCTTTACGCTGACAATATCGGATCGTCTCCGCCAGCTATTTATCACTTAAATTTAGTGAGATCGTTGGTTTCCATAACAGACGGTGTTTGACCGAGGAATTGCGCGTTTACTTGATCAGTATAAGGATGGAAGCGAGCTTGCTGCTTTTGTGTGCAGTGGCATCTGGCGCGGCCAATTCTCTTCACTGATTGGCTATTCTCTGCAGTTTAGGCATTTCAGTTGTCCGGCTCACGTGCAAATCGTTCGCAGTACGCTAGATGCTGTCGCATCGGGCAACGCTAAAGTGTTAATTTAGTGCGTTGAAAGCGTCCAATAAAGCATTGCTCGAAAGGAATTTGATAAAGTGAAGCAGCTAAAGTCGGGCATGTGTATCGTAAACCCGGCGCTTGTCGTTGATATTGCGCCTTTGGTCGGCGGAATGGCGGATATCATGACCAGAATTGGCATAAGCTGGAACACATGGAACAAAATCTCGACGGGACAGCCAGTCCGCTATTCGGTGGCACAGCGTTTTCAAGCAAGGATTGTGGCAAAAGCAGATGAAATCGAAGCTTTGCGGGCGAAATTTCCTGCGACCCATGGCGGCATCGATCGCGATGCGTTGTCAGAGGCGTTGCTGCTGTCGAATGCTTAGACGATATTGGCTTGAATAACGGACAGTAGATTGAGAGATTTTGTGCGTGGGCACCGGAAAAATTACCATTTGGCTTTCTGCGGCTGATCAATGCGTCAAGTGGAATGGACTTGGTCAGAAGAATAAGGCGTGACGGCGTGGAAAGCGTCCTCTTTGCAAGGTCGCATTTTAACAGCGGGTACATGGTATCTGCGCAGGTTCCCTGCCAGTTGAAGAAAACGCGTCTCGCATCGGTCGCAAGTTCAGTTATGTAGAGCGAGCCTAGAGCTTTTTCATTTACCTTCACTGACTGGCTATTCTTTGCAGTAATCGCATTTCGGCTACCCGACACAAATGCAAACCTCTGCTCAAAGGATTCATTCCTGTTCGCTGGATGTAGACGCCAGCATACCCGGTTCAAATGAGGAGTATAGCATGGTTCAAGTTCGCGATGAAATCGGGGTCTATGAATATAGCGGAGGAATTGTCGGGCCCGGCATTGAGCCAGCCGGAACGGTCAAGGACGGCGGGACTATCCGTTCGGGCACGCCTCCCGGATGCTGGGGGCCAATGATTACGCCCAAGTTTCAAGGCGGACATGAAGTGACGCGACCGGTAATGGTCGAAGGGGCTGAAATCGGTGACGCTGTCGCAATTCGTCTTAAGAAGGTGCATGTAACTTCGTTGGCCACCTCGTCTGGCGTCATGGACTTTGTCGACGGCCGATATATCGGCGATCCTTTTGTCGCCAAACTATGTCCAGCATGTGGCACGACCAGTCCCGCGAGTCATATCGAGGGGATTGGTGATGACGCCGTGCATTGCGATAAATGCGGTGCCGAAGTGAGTGCTTTTCGGTTTGGCAATGGTTATGTGATCGTGCTCGATCGAGAGAATGAGATGGCGTTAACCGTGAACCAGGAAGTTGCCAATACATTGGCAGCCGATGCAGCAGTCAATGTTGCTTTGCCTGACAATTCGGGCCAGCATTCCATCTTGGCGCTGGCCCGTGCCGATATTTCAGGACTGGCTTCGCGCATGCGGCCGTTCTTGGGTAATATCGGAACTTCTCCTTCGCGTGATCTGCCGGATTCTCACAATGCGGGTGATTTCGGGGCTTTTCTACTGAACGCGCCGCACGGCTATAGCTTCACGCAGGAAGAGCTCAATGAACATAAGACCGATGGCCATATGGACACCAATTCGGTCCGTCAGGGCTCGATTCTGATTTGTCCGGTCAAAATTCCGGGTGCAGGTATCTATATGGGCGATATGCATGCGCAGCAGGGCAATGGTGAAATCGCCGGCCATGCCACTGATGTGGCTGGCGAGGTCGAATTGCAGGTCGAAGTCATCAAGGGCTTAGAGCTCGATGGACCGATCCTGCTGCAGACTATGGATGACCTGCCATATCTCGCTCGCCCCCTAGATGACGCCGAGCGCAGCTCTGTGAAGGCACTGGGTGACAAATATGGCCAGGCCGAGGTGGAGGACAATGCTCCTATCACCTTTATTGGTTCCGGCGCGACGCTCAACGACGCAACCAAGAACGGGCTGGACCGCGCAGCAAAAGTGACCGGGCTGCCCTATGACGAGATACTGAACCGCGCGACGATTGCTGGTTCGATCGAGATCAGCCGTCTGCCGGGTGTGGTTCGGGTGACTTTCATGTGCCCCCGTAAAATTATCGAAGGCATGGGCATCAGCCACCTTGTCGATGAACAATATACGTAAGAATTTTAGCCGAATATTGCAGTCAACGCATAGTCCAATGCAGTGTTGGGATAGCCGTATCCGTCTATCGCTTTCATTATCCGAACCACGTTGAAACGGGAAAATTGCGGTCTAGAACCTGAGAGGAAGAATATTATGGCAAGTCAAGCTAGTGGAGTAGACAGGTCCCCCGGGCGCTGGGCCCGGAAGTACCCTGAACTGGGGCAGGAACCGCTGCCTGTTACGCCATATATTGATCCTGACTACTATCAGAAGGAAAAGGACCGGATTTTTAAGAAGCAGTGGCTTTATGTCGCGCTGGAACGTGAGGTTCCCGAAAAGGGTTCCTACAAAGTCCGTCGGCTCGATTGCGCGGACACTTCCATTATTATTATGCGCGGCAAGGACGGTGTTATCCGTGCCTTTCATAATGCCTGTTCGCACCGCAGCAATACGGTAATAACCGAGGATGGACAGGAAACTTACGGACGTAATCGTGCGGGTGTGGTCACTTGCCGTTTCCACGGCTGGGTCTATGATGCGAAGGGCGAGCTTGTTAACGTGCCGCAGGAAGACCGTTTCTATCCCTGCTTCGACAAAACTGAAAATGGCTTAACTGAAGTTCATTGCGATACTTGGGCCGGATTCATCTTTGTTAATGTCGATCCGGGGCCGGTGCAGCCATTGACCGAATTCCTTGGGGGTTATGCGGATCATTTTGGTGGATTTGACTACGACGCATGCGACTTTGGTTTTACCTATCACACCACTCTTGATTGCAACTGGAAGGTCGCATCAGATGCTTTCGCAGAAGCTTATCACGTGGATACAATCCATGCTGGTTCTTTCCCCAATGTGTTTGAAGGGGGGATCGAAGATGTGCAGTTGTTCGGGCCACATCGCACTTGTTCCGTTCGGCTGCAGTTGGAAAACCTCCCGCATACGCCGATAGGAGACCTCGCGAACCAGCGTTCGCGTGGGTCGCTGGCTGCGGCTGGCGATACGACAACTTTGCCGCCGAGCTTGAACCCCAATCGTGAGGAGGATTGGGGTTTTGAATTGAGCGTATTGTTTCCAAGTCTTTTACTGCATGTTTCTGAGGGAATCTGGTTTACTCACCAGTTTTGGCCCATCGCTCATGACAAGACGCTTTGGGAAGGCAAGTATTATCTCAAAAAGCCACGCACTCACAGTGAGTTGTGGGGATTCGAACGAGCGATGGTTTTGCAGCGAAATGCATGGCTGGAAGATACCGCGACGATGGAGAACACCTATCGCGCCATGCTTTCGGGTGCGAAAAAGTTCCAGCATTTGCAGGATGAGGAAATTCTTATTCGTCACAATTGCAAAGTTGTCGACGATATAGTCGACGCGTGAGTGAGAGAGGGATAAGTATGACCACAGAATCCAAAATGATCGTTCCCGAGGGTTTCGAGGCGCTCACCAAGTTTTCCAAGTGGAACCTTGTGACGGCGGATGAGCGCACAACGACGAGACGCAATGCAACTGAAGCGGAACTCGCTGCCTTTTACGACGGGGTCCTCCCGCATATCGAGGCAGTGTTGGACGAATGCGACAAGTTTGCGCTTGGAGAATTGCCTGAAAGTCATCAAGGGATTTTCAATCTCGCCTTATCTTTGGCCGAGATCGCACCGCATATTGAGTTTTACAAAGGCGAAACGGGCGTTCCTTTTTCTTTTGAAGAAGGCCGTATGCTAGCCGTCCATGGCAGTGACGAAACTTGGCAGGCCTTGCCGCCCAACGGGCCGCGCTGATTGTGCAACCCGGGTCGGACAATAACATTGATCTCCGCCTTCGCCGGATCGAGGCGTTTGAGGCAATTCGTCAGTTGATTGCTACCTATGCCGTTGGCGCAGATCGCAAAAACGATCCTGAAATCCTCGGGCCGTTGTTTAGCGACGAAGCAACATGGGAAGCTGATGGCATCACCCGACTCGTGGGCCGTGACGCGATCGCCAAAGGTCTTTCGGGACTGGCGAATGATTTCATTACCTGGTCGCTACACTATATGATCTCTCCGCTCATCACCGTTGATGAATCCGCACAAGGCGCCGTGTGTCGGTGGTATTTGTGGGAATTGTGCACGATGAAGCAGCAAAATGATGAGGCCTCTGACACCTGGTATGGTGGATGGTATGATAGCCGTTTGAGCGTGCATGATGGCCAATGGCTGTTTGATTGGGTGCGTCTCGATCCCCGGCTTGCCAGCGCCAATGACGTCCCCTGGCACGGCAAGGTCACAAATGACGATGAGGCAATCCCGTCGCTCTCGAAGAACTGAAGGAAAACTCTCTTGCAAATATTGTGCAAAGCCGCAGATGTACCCGAAGATGAGCCGCTCCGGGTAGAACTGCCCGATGGTCACGCGGTGGCAGTTTACCGTTGGGAAGGTGCGTTCTTTTGTACCGATGACATGTGCTCCCACGGCGAGGCATCCTTGGCGGAGGGTTACGTCGAAAATGGCGAGATTATGTGCCCATATCACATGGGATCTTTCTGTATTCGGACGGGCGAGGCCCGCGCTGCACCCTGTTCCGTAGATATTGTCGCTTATGATGTTGTTGAGCAGGGAGATGAGTTGGTGATTGATCGCTAAGCCAACGCTTGCGAGGCTAGGTCGACCCTATGAGTATCGAACATTACGCTCTTTCAGTGAATTTGGTAGCCGGAGTTCCCCATGCCGACATTATTTGACCCTTACACGCTGAAGGGCATAACATTGCGCAACCGGATCGCCGTTTCACCTATGTGTCAGTATATGGCCGAAGAGGGCGTTGTAAATGACTGGCACCAGACGCATTATGCAAGCTTGGCCAGAGGTGGGGCAGGGCTGGTCATCGTCGAGGCAACCGCAGTTTCGCCGGATGGCCGGATCAGTCCGGGCGATGCTGGCATCTGGACTGACGGGCAGGCCGACGCATGGCACCCGGTGGTCAAGGCAATCAAAAAGGCCGGCGCAGTGCCTGGGATCCAGATCGCACACGCTGGTCGCAAAGCCAGTGCAAACCGCCCTTGGGAAGGCGACGATCACATGTCTGATGACGACGCGCGCGGTTGGGAAACAATTGCCCCGTCCGCTATCGCTTTTGGCGCCGGTTTGCCGAAGGTGCCGCGTGAAATGACGTTCGATGATATCGCGCGGGTGCGTCAAGATTTCGTGCGGGCGGCAGAGCGCGCACGTGATGCCGGATTCGAATGGCTGATGCTCCACTTTGCTCACGGCTACCTAGCCCAAAGCTTCTTTTCGGCCCGTTCAAACCATCGCACTGATGACTATGGTGGCACAATCGAATGCCGTTCCCGCTTTCTGTTAGAGACGCTTGAGGACGTGCGTCGTGTTTGGCCGAAGGACCGGCCGCTAAGTGCTCGCTTTGGCGTTATCGAGTTCGATGGGCGCGACGAAGAGACGCTCGCAGAATCAATTGAACTGGTAAAACGCTTCAAGGCACAGGGCCTTGATTTCATTGACGTTAGTATAGGCTTTTCGACGCCGGATGCGAATATCCCTTCAGCCGCCCAATTCATGGTACCGACGGCGAAGCGAGTGCACCGTGAAACCGGGTTACCATGCTCAACCAGTTGGTCGATCAGCCATCCGAAGAATGCTAACCGGCTAATTTCCGAAGACGCACTTGACCTCGTAATGTTAGGCCGACCGCTTCTCGTCAATCCACGCTGGCCTTATACCGCTGCGCTGGAGCTAGGTATCAAACGCCCCGCATGGACGCTACCAGCACCCTATGCCCACTGGCTAGAGCACTACCAAGCCGCCTGATCCAAAAAGTAGCGCTATGTCAATTCGAGTCCTTTTAACAAGGATTATCCGCACGATTGCTCCTTTATTTTATCATATTTAGAAGACGAAGGTCTTAAGCGCTTGGTCCATTTGGGATTGATCTAGCTGCGGACTGGCGAGCTACAAAGCGTTGCCCGACTATAGAGAAATCAGAGGCCCTAACAGTTCGAATCCACTGCAGGATGCGGGTCGCGCGCGGTAGTTCTAGTTCCAGATCTTGCAGCAATTCGTCAATGTGATGGATCGAAAAAGGAACAATATTGGTCCCTTTACAATGCTTACCGTCAGTTCGCTCATCCATCCATGCTAATCGGCTATCGATATCGGCGCTCATCAAGTCTATAGTTGGCAAATCCAGCTGGCCTTTCAGGTAGGCTGCTAACCAAATGGCGCCGATCTCTGCATTCAATTGGCTGAAAAACGACGAGTTATAGCCGTTGAATAGTAGGCGGGGCACACCGAGTGGGATCATAGACCGGTATAGGCGGAAATTACCCTGCTTGTCAGTGACCTTGGCGCGAATACCATCAGGAAGGAAGTCAACCCTTTGGTGCCAGCCTGTGCCGCAGATAACGATATCTGCTGGAACAGACTTGCCGTTAGACATCCGCGCCGAACCGCTGGACAGTTCGACGATTTCCGCCTCCCGTTCGAAGCCAATCGTTCCATTGGCAACCTTGTCGTAAAAGCCGTCGCTGACCAGACTAACGGTACTTCTTCCAATGGTTTCCAGCGGTGTCCCAGGGTCAAGCCCTACCTTCTTCAAACGCAGTTGTCGTGTAATAACAGCCTGCACTGAGGCAAGCATGCAGTTACGTAAGTATTTGCCTCGGCCGTGCAGGAATGCCTCGAACCCTTTAAGTTTCCGCCAAGGAAACAGGCCTTCCCCCAACCGGTTTAGGAACAGATGCTTGAAGTTGAGCACATTGCCGATCCGCTTTGGAATCTTCCAAATCAGGTGTCGTACCACCATAGTGGAACTTGCGCTTATGGGAGCAACGGCATTTGCGACATCGCAAGACGACTTGCCATAACCAACTATGAGCACATGTTTTTCCATCGCTTCGGAAGGATCGGTTAATTGACTGGTGTGCAGCACTTTTCCACCTGTTGCTAAAAAAGTGTCCGTGCCGCGAAACGCGGGAATGGAAGGTATCGAGAATATACCGTTGCAAGCAATCAGCCATTCAAACTGATCCTTTTGTTCACCTGTCGGTCCGCTACTGACGAGTTCCCAGCCCCGCTGATCAGACAAAGGCTCGGTATAGAGTATCTCCCTCGAAAAATGTATGTTCGGCGTAATACCGAAGTGGTCGGCGTAGCTTTGCAGATAAGCCTGCATCTGGGATCCATTGGGCCACTCGGGATAGTCTTTGGGCATCGGCCAGTCTGAGAAGCAGTATGTTTCCCGAGGGTTTTGAGTGGTCAGGCCCGGATAGCGCCGTGACGAGGACCAGACGCCGCCAAGATCTGGCTCCTTTTCAAAAAGGGTGACTTCATAACCCAATTCGAGCAGCACCTTTGCTGTGCAGAGGCCAGCAATTCCGGCGCCAATAATTGCGATTCTATCAACCACTAGTTTCATCCTGGTATATTTTCTAACCGCGGATATGACGGAGGTGGTTGGCACCGCCTATTCTGCCAGTGCGCTGAATGTGCGGTAATGGCATCATTGTGTGGTCCGGAGTCTCACCGGCAACTGAGGCATGAATATTGCGCAATAGCTGCATAGTGGGAGCACTGGCCGCATATCCAAATATCCAAATTCATGGCGTTGTAATCATTGCACCTCGAGAAGGTGTGATATTGGGGGAGGACGCATTATGAAAACTTCGGATAAGCAATTGGAATCGTGTAACTTTGGCGGTACGTTGGTTGCGGCATTGCTCGCTTCGACAGTATTGCCGGGGGCGGCTTGGGCGCGAGACGGCGAAGGGCAGGACAGGGGCAAAATCCAAGAGGAGCAAGATAGGGCGGATGTGTTTTCCGGAGAAATCATCGTTACGGCGCGCAAGAGAAGTGAGAGTGCGCAGACGGTTCCACTTGCCATCTCCGCTTTTTCCGGAGCTTCAATTGAGGCGCGCGGAATGCAGAAGATTGATGGATTAGCCAATATTTCACCCAATCTTACGATTCAGAATAACCCCAGTTTCGGCGGTGCTGGGTCGTCTGCTGCAATTTACATGCGCGGGATTGGACAAAAGGAATTCCTGCCTACGACCGAGCCCGGTGTAGGTGTTTATGTTGATGGCGTTTATGTCGCGCGTTCGGTGGGGGCGTTGCTTGATCTTGTGGATGTGGAGCGGGTGGAAGTCCTAAGGGGACCGCAAGGCACTTTGTTCGGAAGGAACACGATTGGTGGTGCTATCAGCGTTACGACTCGGCCACCAGAACCATTTGCTTCCGGCAGTTTGCAGGTAACCACAGGAAGCGCCAGTCGGTTAGATGTAAAAGCAATGGCCAATATGCCTTTGACCGACAATCTTTTCTCGAAGGTGTCTGTCGCCAGTTTCAACCGAAATGGCTATGTTCGCCACCTGTCCGACGGGCGCGATCTTGGAGATGTTGGAACGCTGACCGGCCGATTGGACCTCTTGTGGCAGGCGACAGACCGATTGACAATTCGTCTTTCGGCGGAGGGTACGCGAGATCGCTCCAACGGCCCTGCGTTTACGCTGGCCGGTGTGTCGTATGATTCTGATATTTTTAATCCCGACAATTTGCCAGTTCTAGCTCCCGGGAGTGCCGCTACCGGCGGTATTTACGTTCTCAATCCACCTTTTGATGCCCCGACTGATAATTTTACGTTGCTGCACAATTACTTTGGTGCACTCTTGGGTGGGCAGCCCTGCTTTGGTTTTGATCCGTATAGCCCGCAGTCAGGTGCCGCCGCATGCTTCAGTGACCGTTTTGTCGTTGGGAATGATGCAGACGCTGGGACGGGGGCGCAATTTTCGCGGAACGATCTGTGGGGCGCAAGCGGGGTCGTGGAATGGGATTTGGGACCTGTTCAGCTCAAATCCATCACAGCCTATCGCGAAGTCAATGGTGAATATGCCCGAGATGGGGACCACTCGCCATTTACGATCCTCCAGCTCAATGACATATTACGACAGAACCAGTTTAGCCAAGAACTACAAGTGCTTGGATCAAGCGCGGATGACCGGCTAAATTATGTTTTCGGTCTATATTATTTTAAGGAAAAAGGAAATAATATCAATTCTCTGGACTTTACTCCCGTAACCTTCAGATCAGGCGGCTTGTTCAGCACAGAAAGTTATGCCGCATTTGGACAAGCAACTTGGAACCCGATTGAACCGCTGTCGTTGACCTTGGGCCTCCGCTATACTGATGACCGAAAGAGTTTCCTTCCGGATCAGGTTATTCTGGCGGACAAGACCGGAGGAGCACTGTTGGCCGCCAGCCCCAACACGCCTTCCGAGCGTATACTGCCGTTCGAAAGGGTTCATCGGAACGAAAGTTCCTTTACGCCCAGCGCCAATATATCACTTGAAGTGGCTCAGGATGTGATGATTTATGGCGCTTATTCGCAAGGGTTCAAGAGCGGTGGTTTTGTTCAGCGTGTATTTCCCGCTCAGGCAAATGTACCTAATTTCGGATCGGAAACAGCAGAGTCTGTTGAACTGGGCTTTAAATCCCAGTTCTTCGATCGCAGGCTGACAGTGAATGCAGCGATCTTCCAGACCCATTACGATGATTTGCAGGTTCAAGTCTTTACCGGCATCGCGCCCGTTACCAAGAATGCTGCATCTGCAGAAATAAAGGGCGTCGAATTGGAAGCTCGTTTTGCGCCTGGAGGGGGTTGGTTTTTTGAAGGTAGTCTTGGTTTCCTTGATCCTCAGTTCACAGCTGTAGATCCAGCCGCAACGGAAATTTCACTGGCCTCCCAGTTCGAGCGCGTATCGGATTGGACCTTGAGCTCCTCTATTTCGAAATCCTTCGATCTTGCCAACGGAGCCGATGTGCTGGCGAGACTGGATTGGTCTTATCGTTCGGGTACTTTTATGGACGCGCTCAATTCACCTGAGCTGTTCCAGCCTGGGTACCACCTACTCAATGCCAATATTTCCTACACTTTCCCAAATCAAAATATCGCGTTGATGGTGGCTGTCACAAACATCACCGATGAGCGCTATCTGCAGACTGGTGTTTATGGTGCATCCTTTGGACTCTTCGAGCATCTTTTTTCGCGCCCGCGCGAGTGGTCAGCAGGCATTAAATGGAGTTTTTGATTGATGGCAATCTATGAAGATCTGGCGGGTCGAACCGCCCTGATCGCTGGAGGGGCAACCCTGATCGGGTCAGAACTAGCAAGGGCATTTGTCCGGCAAGGCTGTAATGTAGTAATTGCGGACATTAATGTTGAAGGAGGTCAGGATGCCGCCATCAGGTGCGGTAAGCAGGGGATTTTCGTGGAGACTGATGTCACCAATGATGCTGCAATTGACGCGTGTATTCACTCTGCCAGAGCGGCCTTCGGGGGGGTGGACTTCTTGATTAATGTTACCACATCATATTTGGATGATGGACTTGCAACCTCACGCGAGGACTGGCTCAAGGCACTAGACGTCGGCCTTGTCGGAGGGGCTATATTGGCTCAGAAACTGAGCGAAGAATTGGGCGAGCGAAAAGGTGCGATTGTCAACTTCTCGAGCATTAGCGCCCATCGCGCACAGGCTGGACGCTTCGTATATCCCGCTATTAAGGCTGCAGTGGCGCAACTGACACGTAGTCAGGCATTAGAGTTTGCTTCAAGAGGCGTGCGCGTTAATGCTGTTACACCGGGTTGGACATGGTCCAATATAATGAAGGTAATCAGCTCGGATGATCGGGCCAAGGTAGATGAACTGGGCGGGGCATTCCACATGCCGGGGCGTATTGCCGATGCATCCGAGTTGGCCGGAGCAGTCCTCTTTTTGTGCTCGGAATCTGCAAGTTTTGTTACAGGCTCGGAAGTGGCAGTGGATGGGGGCTATCTCGCTTTGGGTCCGGAGCAGACCGGAAACCCCATTTCTACGCTCATGGAAGGATAGGAATGCGACCCTAGCTGCAATATTCCGCCCGTCAGTGCAATCAATTTTGATCGTGATGATATAAGGTTTAGTATGATCTTGACAGAAATGCACTGAAATGTTCCATTTATCACTGCAAAATTTTAGGAAGTTCCATGGCAATCTTTTCGGAAAGAAGAGACCATCCCTCGAACGACACGGGGAATTTTGGTATCGACCAACTAATGCGAGATGCCAATGTTTTCGCTTCTAATAACCTGTGTGAGGTGCGGGACCAAATAGCCAAAACCTACTGCCCGCATGACCTCCAGCTTGCTTCTCGCGGCGATCATTTAGAGGCTTGGCTCAATCATCGCCGACTGGACAAGATCGGCATCGGTGCGATGGGCTATGGTACCATTGTCGATATAGAAGGAATTCAAGACGAGGATATGCTGCTGTTGATGCAGCCATTGTCCGGCGCAGCGGAGATTGGTACGAGCGAGCTGACGATCGACAGTGATCTCGAGACAGCTTCGGTCGTCGATACTGGCGATTTGAGGCGCATGCGGTGGTCTGGTGATTGCATCCAACGCGTCGTTCAGATTAGCAATGGTGTGCTCGAGCATCATGCGATGATGTTGCTGGGACGGCCTCTGAGCAAGAAGCTGCGCTTCGCCCAATCTATGCAATTAACACCTAAACTTGCCAATTGCTGGCACTATGCCTCTCTCCTCTCGATGGAACTTTCTGGGCCTAACCAAGACTCCGAGCGTTCCATTGTGGAGAATCTCCAGACCCTTTTCATCTTTAAGTTGCTGGAAAGTCATCCCAGTAATTATTCGGAGCATATGCGTCCACAACCGTGCAAGATCGCCCCCCATCATGTACGGCGAACCGAACAGTATATTCTGGCTCATGCGGACCAGTCTATAAGCGTTGAACAGTTAGTTGAAGTTAGTGAGGTGAGCGCACGCGGACTGTTTGACGGTTTTCGTCGCTTTCGCGGGACATCGCCGATGGCATATCTAAAGTCAATTCGCTTAGAAAGAGCTCGGGAGGATCTGATGAAACCGCAATCGGGAGAAACGGTTACCGAAATAGCTTGTCGATGGCATTTCTACCAGCTCGGTCGCTTCTCTGCGGAATACAAGAATATGTATGGCGAACTGCCGTCCGAAACCCTCCGTAAATTCAACTGAGAAAACTGAGCACAGCCTTATTGAAAGACGTTGGCTGTTCAATGTTGGAAAGATGTGCGGCGTCCAACTCGATGTTGCGAGAGTCCGAAATCGCATCGGCTATTATGGCACCTTGCTCAGGGGGGGTGGCAGAGTCCTGTAGTCCACTAATAACAAGCGTGGGACAGGTGATCAGCTGGATCACTGGCCGCAGATCCATGTCGCGAATGGCGGCGCAGCAGCTGGCATAACCTGGTGCGGCACAGGCCAGCAGGTTTGACCTCATGACGCCGATTAATTCAGGATTGGCGGCGATAAATGAGGGCGTGAACCATCGTTGGATAACCGCATCGGCAATGCTCGCCATGTTGCCGGATGGTCCCGCCAGCACCGTATCGATTCGGCCTTGCCAAGCGGATGGCGGCCCCATGTAGGGTGCGGTATTGGCTAAGACCAGCCGGTCAAGCCGGTCGGCTGCATACACACCAAGCCATTGACCGGTCATCCCGCCCAGTGAGACACCACAGAAATGTACTCGTTCGATTCCCAGTGCATCAAGCAGTTCGACGGCATCGCGTCCCAGCCGGTCCAACCCATAGCTGCCTAGCGTGACGTCTGAGGTTCCGTGGCCGCGCGTGTCGTAACGCAAGACACGGAAACGAGAGGAGAGGCCGGCAATCTGGCGGTCCCACATCGAGCGGGTTGTGCCCAATGAGTTAGACAACAATATTATCGGTGAATCATTGTCACCATCCATTTGCCAATCGATCAATGCGCCGTCGCTCATTCGAGCCTTACCATTTTTTGTCATACGCGCTCCATTGCCAGCGAAAGGCCTTGTCCAACTCCAACACATAGCGTCACCAACGCGCGTTTGGCACCAGCTTGCTCCAGCCCGCGCATTGCGGTTAGTGCCAGCCGAGCTCCGGACATCCCCAAGGGATGGCCCAGCGCAATGGCGCCGCCATGCGGATTGACGTGATCTGCGTCATCGGGAAGTCCTAGCCCACGTAGAACTGCCAGCGATTGCGCCGCGAAAGCTTCATTGAGTTCAATGAGATCCACTGAATTGATCGCCCAGCCGAGCCTGTCCAGCAGTTTCTCCGTTGCCGGAACCGGTCCGATACCCATGATGCGCGGGGCGACGCCAGCCGACGCCATTCCGCATATCCGAACCCGCGGGGTCAGGCCGTGGCGCTCGGCCGCAGCGGCACTGGCCAGCACTAAGGCTGCTGCACCATCATTGACGCCGGAGGAATTGCCTGCAGTTACCGAGCCGTCGCTGCGCACTATCGGTCGCAGATTAGACAGTATGTGTACGGATGATTCACGGGGATGTTCATCCGTTTCAAATGAACAGGGGCGGTCGGGACTGCCCGTTTCAACCGGTACAATCTCTCCAGAATGGAATGTTTTTGCCGCCGCTGCCCGTTGCTGGCTGCGAAAAGCGAAGCTGTCCTGATCGTGGCGCGAGATGGACAATTCGTCTGCGAGATTCTGGGCCGTCTGTGGCATGGAGTCGACGCCGTATGCCTTGCGCATTGCTGGATTGATCAGGCGCCAACCGATTGTCGTATCTTCAACCTGCTGATCACGCCCGTATGCCTTGCTGCTCTTCGGCAGGACATAAGGGGAGCGGCTCATATTTTCTACGCCGCCAGCAATCACCAGTTCGGCTTCTTGGGCCTTGATCGCACGCGCTGCTGTGCCGACGGCATCGAGACCAGACGCGCAAAGCCGGTTGATTGTCATTCCGCCTACCGATTGTGGGAGTTCGGCCAGTAAACCCGCCATGCGGGCAACATTGCGATTGTCTTCACCCGCCTGATTGGCACATCCCAGCATAACCTCGTCGATTGCATCAGCGTCAAGGTTTGGATTTTGTATCAATAGCTGTTTTATAACAAGAGCGGCCATGTCATCTGCTCGAATGCCGGAAAGAGCACCTGCTAGGCGGCCGATTGGTGTTCGGATACCGTCGCATAGAAATACATCGTTCATGGTGATACTCCGGCATCAGTCAAAAATTGACAGCCGGTGGCTCGTGTCACCTCCGCGAGTGAGATGCCTTCGGCCAGTTCTATCAAGGTTAGTCCTCCCTGCTCCTTGTCTACAGAAAATACGGCAAAATTGGTGATGATCATGTCCACCACGCCCTTGCCAGTGAGCGGCAATTCGCAGCGCTCTTTAATCTTGGGGCTGCCATCCTTGGCGCAATGTTCCATCACTACAACAACGCGCTTGACGCCTGCGACAAGGTCCATTGCGCCGCCCATCCCTTTTATCATCTTGCCCGGGATCATCCAGTTGGCAATGTCACCATCCCGACTGACTTCCATCGCACCCAATACGGTCAAGTCTATATGTCCGCCTCGGATCATTGCGAAACTGTCGGCCGAGGAGAAGAAGCTGGACGTGTCCAGTTCGGTGATTGTCTGTTTGCCAGCATTAATCAGGTCGGGGTCGACTTCGTCCTTAAAGGGAAACGGTCCCATGCCCAACATTCCGTTCTCGGATTGGAGGGTGACATTCATCCCTGACGGGATATGGTTTGCAACCAGCGTCGGAATGCCAATACCAAGGTTGACGTAAAATCCATCGCGGAGCTCGGCGGCGGCGCGGGCGGCTATCTGATCTCGGGTCCAACCAGCCATCATGATTTCTCCCGCGATCGGACGGTTAGATTCTCGATCCGTTTTTCATTGATCGTGCTAAGGACTATACGGTCGACATAAATGCCGGGAGTGTGGACGTAATCGGGGTCAAACGTCCCCGACGGGACAAGCTCTTCTACTTCCACCACCGTCACTCTGGCGGCGGTGGCCATGTTGGGATTAAAATTGCGGGCGGTCTTGCGGAATTGGAGGTTGCCTTCAGGGTCTGCGCGCCAAGCCTTGATAATGGCAAGATCAGCTCTGAGCCATTTTTCGCGCACATACTCTTGCCCGTCGAAGGTATCAACAGGCTTACCTTCGGCCACCACCGTGCCCACGCCGGTACGCGTGTAGAAGGCCGGAATACCCGCACCACCTGCGCGAATGCGTTCGGCCAACGTTCCCTGGGGGGTCAACTCCAGCTCCAGTTCGCCTGACAAATATTGCTGCTCAAACAGTTTGTTATCGCCAACATAAGAAGCAATCATTTTGTCAATTTGACGGTTCTTGAGCAGCATCCACAGGCCAAAGCCATCAGCTCCGGCATTGTTCGAGATGACAGTAAGCCCTCTAACTCCGGCTTCGAGAATTACCGGGATCAGACTTTCAGGATTGCCCGACAGGCCAAACCCCCCTGACATGATTGTCATCCCGTCAAAAAGCAGTCCGTCCAGGGCTTTCGCTGGCGTATCATATGTCTTGTTCACGCCGTTGCACGCGCCCGGTTAGAAAAGCCTTCGTCATCAGAAGACTGCGCCCGTTGGAGTTGAAAGTTGAAGGGGATGACCGGCTGGCCCGAGCTGCGATCAGGGATCGGCAGCAAGCCTTCGCGCGTACCAAAAGCGAAATCGTTATGTGCGTTGGGATCGTCGCCGAAATTGATCTGCGTGGTCAGCGTGCGATATCCGGGTGCCTCGACAAAGAAATGCACATGGGCGGGGCGGTCGCCGTGGCGACCTAGTGCCTGCATAAGTCGGTCCGACGCGCCATCAGGCGGAACCGAATATCCGCGCGGCATTTTCGAGTGGAAGGCGTATCGGCCGTCTGGCCCAAGTTTGATGCGACGCCGATTGTTGAACGGGCTTTGTTCGCTGGTGGGGTCGAAATGTGAATAGAACCCTTTGGAATTGGCGTGCCACACGTGCAAGATGGCATCCTTTACCGGCTCGCCGTCGGGGCCGGTGATCTGACCGGACATGGTCAGGGTTTCTGTATCGTCCGGATCGGTCGTCAAGTTGACGCCGTTGGTTTTGGTTACATCGCCGTTCACCAAAGGTGCGCCGGCGACGTAAAGCGGTCCTTCAATAGTACGCGGCGTGCCACCGGTCCTACCTGATTCCGCATCTTTTGCATCCATGTGCAGGTCGAGAAAATGTTCGATTCCCAAACCAGGTGCAATAAGCCCGAATTCGTCGACACCATCTTGCAGGAAGCGCACAGCTAACCAGAATTCATCTTCGCTAATGTCATGCTTTTCAATAACAGTCATAAGCATTTCAAGCGTGTCACGCAGGATAATCTTGAGCCGCGGGTTGCCGCCGTCTTCATTGATGCCCGCTGCGCGATCGAGCAGTGATTGAACTTCTGTCGAATGAACGATATTGGTCATGTTACTCTCCTAAATGCTGGTTTTTATTTTTGGTTGATGGCGGACGGATGACGGCACAGTGCAGTCACTTCGATCGTCATGAAGGGGAAAAGTGGCAGACTCATCATGATATCATGCAACTCGGCCGGATCATTAACATCAAATATGCTGACATTCGCGTACTGTCCGACAATGCGCCAAAGGTGCCGCCATTTGCCCGATCGCTGCAATTCCTCCGCCTGGATCTTTTCGGCGGCCTTCAATTGGGCAAATTCTGCAGCGTCAAAATCATGCGGGACTTGGACATCCATATGTACCATGAATAACATTAGTGCACTCCTATTGCGCTTGAAGTAACAATGGTCCGGGTCGACCCATTGCGGCGAAACTTTTTGACTTTCTCCATGTCGAGCGTGACGCCGAGTCCGATACCCGTCGGAAGCTCAAGCCCGAAATCACGATATGTGAGTGGTTCGGTGAGAATGTCCTCAGTCTGGAGTAATGGGCCGAACAGTTCGGTACCCCATTCCAGTGCGTCAAACGTGCTAAAAAGTTGAGCAGAAGCCATAGTGCCTATGGCACCTTCAAGCATGGTGCCGCCATACACTCCGATATGTCCGTTTGTGGCTATCGTGGCGATTTGCCCGGCAGCGAAGAGCCCTCCGGCTTGCGCTGGCTTGACCGAAAATACCTGAGCGCCGCTGTTCCGTGCGATATCGAACGCATCATCCGTACCCTGGAGTATCTCATCTGCCATAATCGGGATGGGTGAGCGGCGTGCGAGTCGGCGCAGCCCCAGCCTGTTAGCACGGTGGAGCGGTTGCTCGATCAAATCAACGCCGGCATCGGCCAGCAGGTGGGCGCCGCGTAAGGCATGATGTTCATGCCACGCCTGATTCACATCAACTCGAATGGAAGCGCGGTCGCCCAAGGCACGTTTTATCTCTGCAACATGAAGAATATCATCTACCATGGCGCGCTTGCCGATTTTCAGCTTGAAGACGTTGTGGCGGCCGGCCTCAATCATGCTTTCGGCTTCTTCGATGTCGACCTGTGTGTTGCCGCTCGCTAGAACCCAGAGGACGGGTAGCTGCTTGCGCACTCGGCCCCCAAGTAAATCTGACAGAGGTAGTCCGGCACGTTGCGCCGATGCATCCAGAAGTGCAGTTTCCAAAGCATTCTTAGCGAAGTGGTTTCCGACCACGTGTTGGCGGATTCGGGACATGACGGCTGCCGGAACTAGCGCATCCTGACCGCGCAGAAGCGGTTCACAATAAAGATCGATGGCGAGCTTCATGCCCTCGGGACTTTCGTTGCCGTAGCTGAGGCCACCAATTGTTGTGCCTTCGCCGACGCCAGTGATGCCGTCCGAGCAGGTAACGAAAACAAGCATCATAACCTGCTTGTTGATTGACGTCATCGAAAGAACATGCGGCCGTATTGTAGGTATATCTATAATCCAGCTTTCGACACGCTCAATGGTTATTGCCATATAGCCATCTCTCCATTTCTTGATACTGTGAGTGTCTTATGGTACGGAGAAGTCCGCGCCAGAGACCGATTTGGCATAACTTTATACCAGTGGGGTATTTTATGGAGCTTCGGCATCTTCGTTATTTCGTCGCAGTTGCTGATACGCGGAATTTTACCCGCGCGGCTGAAATGCTGCACATCGCCCAGCCCCCGCTTAGCAGACAGATTCGACAGCTTGAGGAAGAGTTGGGCAGTGATCTTTTTAATCGTGATGTCAGACCGATACTCCTGACCGATGCGGGACGATTGCTGTATGAAAATGCTATTCGTATCCTCGCCAGCATAGATCAGCTTAAAGCGAGTATGGGCCATATCGCGGATGCAGAACGTCGCCGTTTCGTGATCGGCTTTGCCGGCTCCACGCTTTACGGTCTTTTGCCTCAGGTGATCCGTCTTTTCCGCTCGCAGATGCGCCATCTTGACATTTCCCTGCTGGAATGCACGACGGTCGAACAAATCTCCGCGCTGAAGGAGGGAAGGATCGATGTAGGTTATGGTCGCTTGCGGATAGAAGATCTGGCCATCCGCCGTCTCGTGCTTGCAGAAGATAGGCTTGTGGCGGTGGTGCCAGCGGATGACCTGCTTGCGGAAAGAGCGGTACCCGTTAATCTTGCTGAATTGGCCACCCGAAATTTGATCGTTTACCCGCGCCCCGTACGGCCCAGCTATGCCGATCAAGTACTCGACGCCTTTTATGATCTTGGTCTTGATCCCGTCTCCATAATGGAGGTGCGCGAATTGCAGACCGCCGTCGGTCTTGTAGCAGCTCATGCGGGCATTTGCCTGGTGCCTGAAACCGTACAACGGATGCAACGTGATGATGTTTGCTTTCTGCCTATTGCAGAAAGTTCGCCAACATCGCCTATTACCATGATTCACCGTGTCGGGGACGTTTCCACGGAACTGAAAGCTTTGATTGACATTAGTTGTCAATTGCATGCCGGAGGAGAAGGAGGTGGGCATGATTAGACCAGTGACTTCAAGGGAATGTCGATGTCAGTAAGACTCGAGCGGTCTGGCTTTGACCCTTGCTGGATCAACCTACGTGCGGCCATGAAGTCGCGGGGGGCATTGATCGCGTCAATCGCAATGACTTGTCCTTTGCGCGTGTAGATTGCACAAAAGGGTGTGCTGCCTTTTGCCCCGCGGATGATGATATCATCCGCATCTATGTTCAGGCCAGCAGATTGCAGGCGCAAATCATATTGCTGAGACCAGAAGGTGGGAACCTGTGCATAGGGTGATATTTCACCGATGATTAAATCAGCGGCAGTTTCAGCAGAATCCTGCGCATGCTGGACCGATTCTAGCCGCCAGCGACTCCCTGCAAATGGGTTGGGGTGGCGCGAGCAATCGCCGATGGCGAGGATGCCGGGTGACGAAGTGCGAAAACAGGAATCCACCAGCACGCCCTGGTCGCAATCGAGGCCTGCAGTCTCTGCCAGACCTGTTTCAGCGTCGATCCCGATACCGCAAATGGCCATTTGCGCAGGTATCGTCGTGCCGTCTTCAAGAGCGATGGATTGCAACGCTCCATCTCCATGAAAAGCGCTAACGCCTTGCCCAAAATGAAAGGTGACGCCGTGGCGAATATGCTGTTCTTCAAGAATACTGGCGATTACAGGGGAAGTGACGCGCGACAGCACGCGATCTTGCGTTTCGATCACCGTGACCGATTTGCCTAGTTCGCGTGCAGAAGCTGCAAACTCTAACCCGATATACCCTGCACCGATTACCGCTATTTTGCTGACCTCGGTCAGTTCATCGCGAATGCTTTTGGCATCCGCGAGATTGCGTAAAGAGTGTATGCTAGGCAAATCGGCTCCTTCACACTTGAGTCTACGTACTTTGCCGCCCGTTGCCAAAACACACCAATTAAACCCGAGAGTGCGCCCGTCGGCTAACGCGACATATTGTTGTGATGCATTGAGTTCGTTGACCGCGCAGCCCATAGCAAGGGTAATCCGCTGATCCGTCCAGAATTCGTCTGGTCGGATCAGCAGCTGCTCGTCCCCGATTTTTCCTTGCATATATTCTTTAGACAGGGGTGGACGTTCATAGGGCAGAATCGCTTCCTCACCCGTCAGCAGGATTGATCCGGTAAATCCCTTCTTTCGAAGAGATATGGCCAAGGCCGCACCGGCATGGCCGGAGCCTATTATAATAACATCAAATATTGTGTTCTGGTTCAACATGGTCTCCGAAACAGGACGTGAGCAATCCGAGCGTTCGGCTCAGGCGAGGCCGCGCACACACAGGTCCACGCCATTTCCAAGATGCCGGGCTAGGATTTCCTCATCTTGAAAATGGATGTGCTTCTTGGCACCGGATTTGAGATTGGCAGAGATTAGTTCGTGCGTGTAGCAATCTTCCATCATGGGATCGCGCAGCCCTACTTTCGAATATTCAAGTGCGAACAGCTCACCGGCATTGTTCACAGGTGGATAATAACCCTTGATTTCCCACACGCTGCGATCAGCCGCGACAGGCCAGATATTGAACGTGAAATACAGGCCGTTTAGCAAGCCAACAAAGAAGTTGGGAAATATATGCCAGAAATCGAAAGAGCCGCGGAAACGATAGCCTTCGCCCTTGTTTTCAAGCTTTGCGCCAAAGGCCTGAACCGTACCGGTACCGAAGCGGCTGGCAAGCTCTGCCACCGGTGGCGGTACGAAACTATCCGGTGGTGGAGATCCTAGGACACCGTGCAGGCCATGCAATTCTATACCGGCGTGGCGATACTGATTGCCTTCCAGCTTGACAGCGCGGGCGAGCGTTTTTTCGTGCAGAAACGGGAGGTGCCAGCCTTCCAACTGCGCTTCTTGCAGCGTTTTCCAATTCACATTTTCTTCGATGCGATAAGAGAACGCCGGCGTAAAACCGCTGAAATCGAAGCGGCTGATTTCGTCGGAGACGGGGGCAAGGAACTGCGCCAATGTTTCCTCCGGTTCGGATGCCATGTTTACAAAGATGAAATTCTCCCAAACGTCACAATGGACAGCAGTAAGGCCATTCTCTTCGGCATTCACATTGGGGAAGTTTGCGGCGTCGGAAATCTGGACTAGCTTGCCGGTTGTATCGTAGACCCAACCATGAAAGCGGCAGGCGAGATACCCCTTGCAGCTTCCTTTCTTTTCCCAAGCTACCGGCGCGCCACGATGCGAGCACATGTTGTGAAAAGCACGGTAAACACCGTCTTTCCCGTGTATTATAAGCAGCGATGCATTGAGGATTTCGATATCTGCAACGAAATAGTCGCCGGGCTTTGGAGCCTCAAGTATATTGCCGACATTCAGCCATTTGCGGCGGAATACGGACTCGCGCTCTTTGTCGAAATATTCATTTGAAGTATAGCGGCCAACGTCGACAGGATCGCGACCCTCTTCTGGGTACTGGTCCATGAAACGGCAGGGTGGAGTAGTCATGTGCGGTCTCCCTTTCTGGCTAGAGGCCAGGCGTCGTGAGTTGGAACAAATCGCTGAATGGGAAAAACATATTTGGGTTGCGGATTTTCATACATCTCCACAGTCGCGGATACTTCCGCGAGCGAGAGACATAGATCGAGCAATCGCCTGTCCGCATCGTTTTCTGGTCTAGAAATGTGATCCAATGTAAACTGGTTAAGATAGTCCAGCGCCGCAGGGGCATGTGCCAGCATAGTGTCGTAAAAGGCTTGGCTGTCTTCGAGTGTAGCAGACCAGCGTTTTTCGTTCCGGCTCAGTTCCGTTGATCGAGCCCAGTCGAGGTAAGGGGCGAGATTGCTAAATCCTTTGGGAAGTTTATCAGTCAATATCTCTTACTCCTTGTCTTTATGTCGAGCGTGATCATGTGGCGTGAGTTTTATGTTCGCTATCCTCCCTGTGCATTACATGGCCGCTGAGTGCGGAATTTGTTGCAATTGTGTGGAAAAGCGATCTTTCCAATTCATATATGCTCGACAGGATTTACATTATACCTTGTGGGTCTGATATTTTGGAAAATTGGTATTTGACTTAATTGCCTCGCCAAGAGCATGTTTGACATGGCCTTTTGGTATTTCAGAATGGTCAGAGCGGTTTACGGCCGTCTTGCAGCGATATCTAGGAGTTCGCATTTGACTCGACGCATTAAGATGATTGTTCCTGTTCCGGTATCAAGTGCCGCGCTTGATGCTTTTGCTAGTCAAATCCCCAGCCATATGTTGGACAATGATACGCAGGTGGTATTTGACTGCGCCGCTCGTGGTGAGGGTGCTTTAGGTTCCCTTTATGAAGGCGCCGTCGCCGATGCATTTTGCCTCGAGGCCGGTGCAAAGGCAGAGGATCAGGGTTTTGATGCGGTTTGCATCAATTCCATGAGCGATTCCGGTGTGGCCGCTTTGCGCTCACGTCTGACTATCCCAGTCGTCGGTACCGCGCAAGCGACCTATCATGTCGCCTGCCAGCTCGGAAGACACTTCTCCATTTTAAGTATGTGGGACCGATGGAACTGGCTGTATGATAAGGTTCTGCGCGAACAAGGTTTGGACGGCCGACTGGCTTCGGTCCGCTCAATCAACGTGCGTCCAGATACCGCAGAGTTGTTAGCCGGCAAAGAGGATGCAGTTTTTCCTGCCTTGTTGGAAGCAGCGCATTTGGCATTGAAGCAAGATGGAGCAGATGTCCTGATTCTTGGTTCTACGACCATGCACGATTCACATCTATTCTTGTCAGAACAACTTGATGTTCCTGTACTCAATCCTGGACTGATTGGTTTCAAAACTTGTCAAATGATGCTCGACTTAGGCGTGTCCCAGAGCAAAATATATTATCAAAATCCTGACCGTGTGATGCATGACATCTTTTCTGGCGATCGGGGGCCGTAACAAATTTTTGGCAAGGGAGAACATCAATGATGATGCAAGCATCAACACGAAATAGGTGGGATGGCAAGGCGATCCCGCTTCCCGGTATGGCGCGATTGGCGACGCAGGACATTAACGAAATACATGACCACATGACAAAGATGTTCTGCCCGCATGATCTGCAGATAGAAGGTGTTAATTCCGCTCTTGATTTTAGGCACCATCAGGCTTCGCTGAAGTCGGTTACTTTTAACGCAACGGATTACGGCAATCGCTCTGGACGGGTTAGTGTCAAGATTCCACCTATGGAGGAGCTGTATCTAGTGCAGTTCTCACTGTCGGGATCGGCAGAAATTACCCAAGGAAATTCCAGTTTCGATCTGTGCTGCGGCGAAATGTGCGTGCTTGATCCAGACGAGCCGGTTCGCCAGGTTTTTTGTGAAGGATACCTGCACTTTACTGTGAAAATAGAGAAAACCGACATTGAGGCAGTGTTGGCGCAGGAGTTAGGTTTTCGCCCGGGGAAGCTGCATTTCTCGCCTAAACCGGTGCCGCTACAGGGAGCTGCTGTAGCCTTTGCTCGACTTGTGCGCACCATTTGCGATGATATGAGTGACGGTGTTTCCGCCTTCACCCACTTGCGTGCAGCAAGTGCAGTAGAGCAGACGTTACATCGTCTATTGCTGGCTGCAGTCCCGCATAATCATTCTGATTTATTCAATTCGCCTGTATCGGCAGCCGCTCCTTATTATGTCCGCCGGGTCGAGGAATTTATCGATGCTCATCTATGTGATCCCATCGCATTAGATGAAATGATTGAGGTATCGGGCGTTTCTGCGAGATCACTTCATGCGGGCTTCCGCCGTTTTCGTGACACGACGCCGATGAACTATTTAAAGAACCGTCGCCTTGTGTTGGCTAATAGCCAGTTGCGAAGCGGGGCAGATGCCGGGCAGACGGTGACGCAGATCGCCCTTGAATGCGGTTTTACGCACCTTTCCAAGTTCGCACGTGATTATCATGGGCGGTTCGGCGAACTTCCCTCGGAAACGCTTAAAAAAATGGGACCCAACTGATTTATGGGTCTTAACTGACTTGTCCTTCTTCTGAAGGCGTTTTTCGTACGTTCAAACACTACCGCAAAATCGGTATTGCGCGGCATTCCATTGCGCCATTTACCCTGCTTGTCGCCCCCCTATCTCGATAACCCGATAACCCGGTAACCCGATTTCGCGATTACTCGATCGCAGTGTGGTGTCTGTTGCTGCGTTCATAGGATAGCGCGATCGCATGATTGGTAGAAAAAAGGGTTCTCTAAAGTTTGCCGGAGGACGACGAAGCGGGGTGTGCAAGAGCAGGCCTCATAAATAAATGAGTTTCAATAACTTACCGTTACATATGATGCTCAAGAAAATCGGGGAAAAATTATGAAAAATCCAAATAGCCTAGCTTTACACCGTTGTATCTCGCACTCTTGGCCGGTCAAGATTAAGCTCCGTAAAGGCTTGTTTTTGAGCGTCTGCTTTGCTGGATTTGGATTCCCGCTTTCTCACGCTCAAGCTCAGGAAACGACGACAGCGCCGATAGCCGAAGAGCAATCCGGTGGTCTTGAGGCTATCGTGGTGACTGCACGCCGCCGGGCGGAATCGCTGCAGGACACTCCCATTTCAATTTCTGCGGTCACGTCCGAAGGGCTAAGAGATCGCGCCATCGATAATGTTACGCAGATCGGCGATTTTACACCGAATGTGAAGTTCAATAGCTCCGTTCCCGTTTCCGCGAGTAATGCGACTGCCGCCATCTTCATCCGCGGCATCGGCCAGAATGATTACCAACTTTCTGCAGACCCTGGAGTTGGTCTTTATCTCGACGGCGTGTATATTTCCCGTGGTGTTGGCAACGTTCTCGATGTTCTCGATGTTGAGCGTATTGAGGTGTTAAGGGGGCCACAAGGTACCTTATTTGGCCGGAACACGATCGGCGGTGCGGTCAGCGTCGTTACCCGTAAGCCGGGCAATGAGTTTATGGGATCTCTCGAAGCCACTACTGGCAGCTTTGACCGCTTTCAGCTCAAAGGCTCCGTCGATATCCCGCTGGCAGATGGTGTCTATACTAGTCTTGCAGGTTTCTACCATCGGCGAGATGGTCATGTGAAGGGTGTGATCGCCGGTGCACCCGACCTAGGCGACACGGATCAGTTGGCTGGCAGATTTGCCCTGCGATTGGAGCCTACGTCCAACCTCACTATCGACCTTTCAATTGACGGTTCGCGTTCTCGCGAGGAATCCGCACCGAATGTAGCCTTGGCAATCAATGAAAATGCGCCCGCAGCGGCGGAGTGGAACGCCAATTTCTCGGGTGCTGGAGCCATCTGCGCCGACGTCGGCAACCCTTCTCGGTTGACCGATACGCGCTGTTTCAACAGTCAGTGGGAGCTTGGTCCTTATCAGCATGGCGGTACATTCACCGCGATTTCAGATGCTTTCACTAACGGCAATCCAGAGCCTTATCGCTCAGGTTCAGATGTCAATATCTGGGGTGTATCTGGAACGGTCGAATGGCAGTTCGCTGATAATCTGTCACTCAAGTCGATCACTGCCTATCGCGAGGTCACCGGCTTTTGGACGCGTGATTCGGATCACAGTCCGGCTAGCATCGTGCAGACCAACAGTGATTGGAAGCAGGAACAGTTTTCACAGGAAGTTCAGCTGCTCGGTGACTTCGCGGATGGACGCTTCAACTGGGTGTTGGGCGGATATTATTCCGATGAAAGTGGCAATCATAAGGATTTGGTGAATATCGTCGACGCGATATTCCTAAGTGGCGCAGTGCTGGATGGCGAAAGCCTTGCTTTTTTTGGCCAAGGCACGGCAGAAATTGTTCCTGATCTGAACCTCACTGCAGGCATACGCTGGACGCAGGACAAAAAAAGCTTCAACAATTCCAATCAATATGTTGTTGAAGCCGGCTTTCTGACCGGCGCACCGTACAATCCGGATGGTTCGGGTTTACAGGATGGCGATCCGTTAATGGGGGCGCTCGGAACGGTTGCAACAATCAAGGACACGGCTTGGACGCCTATGATTAGCCTTTCCTATCGCTGGAACCCCGAATTGCTGACCTATATTTCCTATTCTCAAGGATTTAAGGGCGGCGGCTTTACTCAGCGCGTGTTCCCGCCTTTTGCCAATATTCCTTCCTTCAGGCCCGAAACCAGCACCACCTATGAAATCGGTTTCAAGTCAGATCTGCTGGACCGACAGTTACGTATCAACGGTGCAGTGTTCCAGAATGAATACGATGATCTGCAGATAACAGTGAACGACCCTACGCTCGGTTTTGCGCCGATCATCCAAAACGCGGCGCAAGCGCGAATCAAGGGCTTTGAACTAGAAATACTGGCTGAGCCTGTTGACGAACTAACATTGGAGGCAGGCATAGGTTATCTCGATGCCGGATATCGTGATGTTGACCTGCGTGCGCTCAGTGCCGGTGTCACGACAGATACCAAGCTGCAGAACGCGCCAAAATGGACGTTGAGTGCTGGTATTTCCTATAAAATCTACGCAGACGGACTTGGCAGTTTTCGGCCCCGCGTTGATTGGTCCTATCGCTCACGTGTTTACAATGATGCCGTCAATACGCCCTTGTTGGTGCAGGATGGCTATCACTTGATCAATGCATCGCTCGCTTTCGATGCCGAAGACACCGACTGGGGCCTGGCCATTGGCGTCAAAAACCTGACTAAAGAAGTTTATCTCGGGTCAGGATATACAGATGATTTTGGTGGGTTGACCGAGGGTGTATATGGCCGCCCGCGTGAATGGTATTTGCGTGCCAATTACCGTTTCTGACATGAAGAAAGGGGCGCATTCGCCTGCTATCTCGCTCGAAGCGCGTATTCACAAGTTGGAAAGCCTCCGCGCTATTGATGATCTGATTGTTGATCTAGGCAGAGCTTTTGATGCAGGCCCCTCTGCCACAGCGTTGCGACCACTGTTTTCTGAAGATGCCGTTTTCGTGATCGACCAATATGATACCTTGGAAGGGCGCGAAGCAATAGCCGAAGGCGTTGCAGGCAATTCAGAAACAGGATTTTGCTGGACGTTGCACTATCTTGTTTCTCCTCGGGTCGAGCTTTTCGAGGATGGTACCAGTGGTAATGTGGAGTTCTATCTGTGGGAAGTTGCCACTTCATCCTCGGGCAAATCCTATTGGATCGGTGGTCGGTACGAGGCACAGGCCGTGGCTGACAAGGATCGTTGGCGCTTCAGCCGTCTGGAACTGAAAGCCGAACTTATATCTCATTATCCCGAAGGTTGGCGGGAAAAGCCGGCTTCACTAGCAGATGCTTGAGCGGTTCCCTCATTATAAAAGGAGACGTACTGATGAATATAGCCAATAGCAAGGAGCTCCGCCGCGGAGCAGAAGCATTTAGCCATCTTGACCGGACCATTGATACCATCAGAACAGAATTGGGCGTTGATCCCATTTCCGTTGACGCGATCCGTAATCCCGACGTTTACGAGCTTGAACGGGAAAAAATCTTTAAAAATTGCTGGTTGAAGGTTTCGACCGATTGGGAGATTCCTGAAAAAGGTGATTACAAGGTCAAAGAATTGGCTGTTGCAGATGCATCTGTTCTGATTGTGCGCGGGAAAGATGGCAAAATACGTGCATTCCATAATGTGTGTACCCATCGCGGCAACAAGGTTGTACCTACCGAGGAATCGGAAACATTCGGAAATGCGCGGGCGAATGTTCTCTCTTGCCGCTTTCATGGATGGGTATTTGGCACCGATGGAGCGTTGCGCTCGGTCCCATTGGAGGAGAATTTCGGTCAGCTTGATAAGGCATGTCTTGGTTTACGCGAGATCGCTTGCGATATTTGGGAAGGCTTTATCTTCATTAATTTCGCGGACCAGCCAAAGCAACCGCTGGCGGAATTTTTGGGTGATTTCGGGAAATTATTTGCCGGATATCCATATGCAGAAGCCACGACGGCGTTCCGTTATTCGACCGTCCTTGAATGTAATTGGAAAGTGGCACAATATGCCTTTTCCGAAGCCTATCATGTGCCGACCATCCATGCGGGATCGCTGCCCGGCTTTAAGGGGATTGAGCCTGGTGATTTCAAATTGATCGGGCCGCACGCTTCCTCTGCTATTTATGGAGAAGGCATGGACACGGCGGAGTCCACGGCAAAATTTGCTGGCCTGCTTCATAAGGATGGTCACCATGGTCCACGCCCAGATATGCTGCCACCGGGAATCAATCCGACCGGAAGATCAGATTTTCAGTTCGAATTGCCGAATATTTTTCCTAATCTGTTGATTCATTTGGCCTCTGGCTGCGGTTATCCGGGGCTAGCCTATTTTACGCACCAGTTTTGGCCGCTCGATCACGGGCGCACGCTATGGGAAGGGGTTAATTATTTCCGACCTGCACGAAATGCTGCTGAGCGCGTTGCCCAACTGCACGTCAACGCGTTACACCGGAATGCCTGGCTGGAGGATACTGCCACGATGGAGGATACTTTCACCGGCATTCGTTCTGGTGCGATCGATGAGATGCAATTGATGGATCAAGAATTTATGATCCGCCACGCCGCACGCATGCATGATAAATATCTGGCCCAGTAAGGAAATAGTTAAATGAATACGGAAATACTACTGCCCCAAGGGTTTGAAGACCTCGGGCCGCTCGTAAAAAACTGGGCGCGACCGACCGAAGATGGGCGCAATCAAATACGCTGGTGTGCATCCAAAGAAGATTTTGCCATATTCTATAGTGCGATGATGCCGAGACTGGACTCGGTGCTATCAGAATTGCAGGCTTATCCTCTGGATGGGATGGACGAAGCGCAGTCCAATCTGTTCAATCTCGCCGCAGCTTTCGCTGAAGCATCTCCGCATGAGGAGCTTTACGGCGGAAGCTCAGAAGTTCCGCACAGCTTCTCTGCGCGGCGCTTCGTACCGGGGCACGGCAATCTGCAGTCTGCCGGGAACATATCGTAGTGAGGGCGGTCTAATCCTCAAACGATCTTTTGTCGATCTAACCAGATAGACCAGCCTTTCGGGTTTATCGCAACAGTCGTGACGGAAATGATTGGGCTCAAATGCGCTCGAAAGCACTTCCGGAGCGGATCTTGAAAGACAGATTTAGTGGTTGATGCGATGCCTGCTCTCCTACAATCATTCAAAGCGGGTAAATGATTGCGGTCGGACGGTTAGCTGTATCGAAGTGTCGTGAATTCTTCGGCAAGGACCCAACCTTGGCGCGGCGCGCCGTGATCGCGCTGGTTGATGCTGCCAATGGCCCAGATGGTACTTTACCCCGCGCCGATTTCCTGAATAGTCTGGCTTGAAATTTCTGTGACCCGGATGATCACGTTGAGGCACCCGTATTCAATCGCCGCCGTTTCTAGCATCGGCCGACTAATGTCCGCTTTCAGACAGTTGCGGCATGGTTTCAGTGACTAATATTGGGCGCATTTCGGACAGACCGTCATTGGGACGTTCGCGGACTGGCGGTTTTTGATTGTTTGGAAAGGGCAGGCGGACGTCGCCGCTGTAAGCGGAAAATTTCAAATGGAGCCGTGAGCGGACGCGAAGCTTCCTGCTGTTTGCACGGCTAAATAACCAGCGGAGCAAAATGTTCTGATGACGCCTGGAGACCCTTGCTTACGCTGCGGGATTTTCGTCGCCGCCTATCCCCCGGATGGGCTTTTACAGGCGACAAAAATAGCTCGAGAACCATGTTCAGAGAGCCAGTGTAAATCCGCCGTTTACCGGATAAGTCTGTCCGCTGATCCAGGAACTCGCATCTGAGGCCAGAAAAAGCGCCATGTTGGCGATATCATCGGGTTCGCCGGGGCGGCGTACAATGTAGCGAGAGAACATTTTTTTCACCCGTTCTGGATCAGCCAGTTGCTGTTCAATCGCGGGGGTGCGGGTGGCGGAGATTGCGATGCAGTTGGCGTTGACTTGAAACCGTGCGGCGCTGCGGGCTACGCTGCGCATAAAGCCTGCCGCACCGGCTTTCGCGCCGGCATAAATATCAAGGCCCGCGTCGCCATTGCGCGCCGCGTCGGAAATGATGGTGATGACCCGGCCTGGCGCGTTTCTTTCAATCAAATCAGGCATGACGGCCGCGGTGCAATTTATGACGCCGTAGAGATTGACACCGATCGACTGGTTCCAGACTTCTGGTCCGGTTCCCAAAATGGTTTCATCACTTCTGCGGTCGGATTGGCACCCATATTGCCGGCATTGTTAATCAAAGTCCCAACCGGCCCCAGGTCGGCCTTGATTTTTGCAACCATGTCTTTGACGGCATCGAGATCCGTCACGTCAGACTGAACCGCAATCGCCTTTCCGCCAGCGGCGCGAATTTCTTCGGCCACGGTCTCAGCCCTGTCGAGATGGTAGTCGTTTACAGCGACGCCGCCGCTATTATGCGCCGACAAATGAAGGGCGACTGCGCGCGATTGGAGGTTATATCCTGTCTCTACGGCGCGTTCGGCACCCCGCAAATTCATGGTAAGGCCGAATAGGTTCCGTCGGAACTATTGGGGTGTGCCGCTCACGCTTCATCAGCATCGGCCATTTGTGGAACGCGTCGGGAATTGACAAAGCTTGCCACCTCGATGCACCTTGCTACGGATTTATCCGGAGTTTTTAGCGTTATACGGAGCATTATAGATAATTTTGCTGGATTTCCCAAACTGACGCGTCGGCGCCACCAGTAGTTTTGGCCCCGCCGATAGACACTCATGTCCGAATGGCCGATGCTGTGAAACAAGGCGTTTGTCTGGAAAAGGTGCACAGGTAGGTGCGCAATTTGGGATTCAGGTTTCTCAACCGCATGTTGGGACGTCCTCAAAGTCGAGGAAAACCGCGGTTTCTGGTTGGGAATCATTATCAATTGGTCGGGACGAGAGGATTCGAACCTCCGACCCCCACACCCCCAGTGTGATGCGCTACCAGGCTGCGCTACGTCCCGACCGAGGCTGCGCATATATGGAGATCGATGGGGCTTGGCAAGTCGTTTGCGTCCTGATTCCAACCTTTCCCGCATACGGATTATATTGCGCCCTCGGCGAGTGCGTGATAGGCGCGCGCATCATTGGGGTTGGCAGTACAGGGGCTTGAAACAAGAGCCGCGCCACCACAAATAACAATTTGTAATCATTGGGACGGGTTCATGACAAGTATTTCTATATTATCTGCTGCAGCGGGTGCTGGCGGTGCCGGGGGCTTTCTGATTTCAGTCATGCCGCTTGTACTGATTTTCGCGGTTTTCTATTTCCTGCTCATACGGCCTCAACAAAAGAAGATGAAAGAACATCAGGACAAGGTCGGCGCGGTCAAGAAGAATGATCAGGTCGTGACCGGCGGTGGTCTGGTGGGCAAGGCCGTCAAGGTTGACGATGAATTTGTCGAAGTCGAGATCGCCAATGGTGTCCGTGTCAAGGCGGTCAAGGCGACCCTGTCGGATGTCATGCCACGCGGTGGTGCCAAGCCCGCGAACGACTGAACGCGGTGATATAGAAAGTTAGTTCCGATGCTCGATTTCCCGCGCTGGAAAGTCATTTCCATCTCTCTGCTACTGGCCTTTGGCGTCCTAATGGCAATTCCCAGTTTGATAGGGGAAAATGGAAGGCAATATTGGCCTGGCTTTTTACCGAATGAAACCATCAATCTGGGGCTCGACCTCCAGGGCGGCAGCCACATTTTGCTGGAAGCCGATCCGGCTGATGTCGCGACGACTCGTCTCGAGACGATGGAAGAATCGGTGCGGGCGGAAATGCGCCGCGCCAGTCCGCGGATCGGAATCGGTGATATTTCCCGCAAAAACGGTGTGTTGAGCTTCATGGTTCGCGACAGCACTCAGGTTGATGCCGCACGCGAAGCAATCCTTCCGCTCACCAGCGGTGCAGGTCTGACCGGCCAGCGCGACTGGGATATCGAAGTGCGCGATGATACGCGCTTTGTACTGACCCCGACAGCTGCGGGGCTGGACAATGCTGTCGAGAATGCCATGGAAACGGCGACCGACGTGATCCGTCGCCGGATTGATGAGATGGGCACGCGTGAACCGACGATCATCCGGCAAGGAGACAACCGGATTGTCGTACAGGTGCCGGGACTTGATGATCCCGAAGCGCTGAAAGCCCTGCTCGGACAGACAGCAAAGCTTGAATTCAAGCTGGTTGATTTTGAAGCAGACCCGAACGCCGTGGCAGAGGGCCGGCCACCGGTAGGCAGCCAGATTTTCCCTTATCCTGATAATCCGACCGGATTACCCAATATCGCGGTCAAGCGCCTTGGGGGGATCAGTGGTGACAAGCTGACCGATGCCGGTCAGGGATTTGATCCGCAAACCAATGCACCGGTCGTCAATATCACCTTCGATAGCGAAGGCGGGTCAAAATTTGCACGTCTGACGCAGAATAATGTCGGGCGGCCCTTCGCCATCATATTGGATGGTCAAGTGTTGTCAGCGCCCAACATCAATGAACCCATTCTTGGCGGATCTGCGCAGATTTCCGGTAATTTCACGGTGGAAGGCGCGAACCAGCTGGCTATCGCGTTGCGATCCGGTGCGTTACCGGTGGAATTGAAGATCGTTGAGGAACGCACCGTTGGTCCCGATCTTGGCAAGGATTCGATTGACAAGGGCATGATCGCCTCGATCATCGCCACCGTTGCCGTTCTGACATTCATGGTTGTCACCTATGGCCGTTTTGGCATGTACGCCAATTTCGCCCTTGCTCTGAATCTGTTCATCATTGTCGGGGTCATGGCGATGTTCAATGCGACCCTGACATTGCCGGGTATTGCGGGCTTTGTCCTTACTGTGGGGTCGGCTGTTGATGCCAATGTGCTGATCAACGAACGGATCAGGGAAGAGCGCAGGCGAGGGCGACGCGTGGTCCAGGCTATCGAGGTCGGCTATAAGGAAGCATCGCGGGCCATTCTCGACGCGAACGTGACCAATGTGATTGCCGGTGTCTTGCTCTTCATGTTCGGTTCCGGACCGGTCAAAGGTTTTGCGGTCGTGTTGATGATCGGCATCATTTCTTCTGTATTCACCGCCGTGGTCGTAACCCGGATGTTGGTGGCGCTCTGGGTAAGACGTGCCCGTCCGCAGGAGTTGTTGATATGAAATTATTGAAACTTGTCCCGGATGATACCAATATCGGTTTCCTGAAATGGCGTAATATTGCCATGGCCTTCAGTATATTGACGATCATAGCATCACTCGGACTGGTGGCTGCCAAGGGGCTGAATTTTGGCGTCGACTTTATTGGCGGCCAGATGATTCAGGCAACTTTCACCGAGACCGAAACCGCGCCGATAGCGGAATTGCGCGATCGGATCGGCGGCCTGGGCTATGGCGAAGCAACCATTCAGCGATTTGGTGATGCCAACGAGGTGTCGATCCGGATGCGGCTGCCGGCCGAAGCGGAATCTCGCCCGGAAGCCGCCGCAGAAATGACGGAAAAGATCGTATCGACGATCAAGGCCGATTATCCCGATGTCCGTATCGATGGGGTGGAGTCAGTGTCCGGAAAGGTGTCGGCGGAGCTGTTTGAAACCGGTGCCTATTCGCTACTGTTCGCTATGATTGCGATATCCATCTATATCTGGATACGCTTTGAGTGGCAGTTTGGTATCGGCGCATTGTTCGCGCTGTTCCATGATGTTGCGCTGACCTTTGGCCTGTTTGCGCTGACCCAGATGGAATTCAATCTCAATATTGTTGCGGCACTGCTGACAATCATCGGCTATTCGCTCAACGATACAATCGTGGTTTTTGACCGGGTCCGTGAGAATCTGAAGAAATATCGCAAGATGGACATCATCGCTTTGCTCGACCTGTCGGTGAATGAAACACTGGCTCGGACGGTCATGACCAGCCTGACCATGCTGATCGCGCTGGGTGCGCTGATCCTCTGGGGCCCGGACGTGATTTTCGGCTTCTCGGTGGCGATGTTCTTCGGCGTGTTTGTCGGAACTTATAGCTCTGTCTATATGGCTGCTCCTATTCTGATCTGGCTCAAGGTTGGGCCGGATACATTTGTACCGACGGATACCGGCAGCGATAAAACCGAGAGGGTAGGCGGACCGGAACAGGTCGGCTGAACTTTGGTCGAACTGCGCAAAGATGTCGATTTCGTCGGTCCGGTCATCACCGGATTCACCTCCAGTGGCTTCAAAATCGGTGATCAGCGGTTCAATCAGGGCCTTCTGATTTCGCCCGAACAGGCTTTGGGCTGGGCTGTTTCGCATTTGGACAGGCTTGATCTTGCGGAGATTCTATCCAGCTTGAACCTGTCGCCCGCTCCTGAATTTCTGCTGTTAGGCAGCGGCCCGTCCATGTTGCAGCCTCCGGCAGCCTTCCGGCGCGAAGTAGAGGCAGCAGGCATGGGGCTGGAGGTCATGGACAGCCGGGCGGCGGCGCGAACATGGGGAGTGTTGCGAGCGGAAGAACGCTGGATTGTCGGAGCGTTCCTGCCGCTGGCTTAGATTTTTCTTGCGGCTTTGCCCAATATCGACCGCAACTGATCGCCGTTGTTTTCCCAGCTGAACCGGCCGACTGCTGACCGGACCATCTCCTGTTCCGGCGGTTCTGTCAGGATTGCTTTGATGGCCGCGACAATCGCTTCGACATTCTGATCGACAATCCGTCCGGCGACCGGGCTGTTCACCAGTTCCCGTGCGCCGCCGGCTTCGCTGATAATCACCGGTGTTCCGCAAGCAAGCGCTTCGACCCATGCATTGGCCAGGCCTTCGGACCTGGAAACGAGAATGGCGATGTCAGCCGCGGCGGTCAGTTGCGGCAGTTGATCATGCGGTACGCTCCCCAAAAAACGGACCCGTTCGGCAACACCCAATTGTTTTGCAAGCGCACGGTAATTCTGTTCTTCTTCCCCCTCGCCAGCAAGCATCAACACCGCATCGGGGACATCTGCCAGAGCACGGATCACCATATCCTGGTTCTTGCGCTTGATCAGTGCGCCGGTGGTGATGAGCAAGGGGCCGTCGACACCCAGCGTCCGCTTCGCCTTCGCCCGATTGATCGGCCGGAACTTGTCCTGGTCGAGCCCGGTATAGTGAACTGCAATCTTGTCGTCGTCCATGCCGAGAGCGACCATGTCCCGCTTCAATGCTTCGGATACCGCGAGCATGGCGCTCGCCTTCTCCGCCGCGTGCAATATCTGAAGCCGGCATTTCGGGTCGCTACCCCAGTGGTGAATATCGGCGCCCCGCGCCTTTATCGTGAAGGGAATGCCAAGAGCCTCGGCCAGCCGCATTGCGGCGGGGCCATCGGGATAGAAAAATTCGGCATCGATCACGTCGAAGGGCGCTTTCTCGTGCAGCCGCTTTATCAAGGGCAGCAAGGCATTGGCGATCCGTCGCGGATTGCTGCCTCCACCGACCTTGGGGATCAACCCGAAGCGGGGTCGGTAAACATTGAGCCCGCGCCATTGCTCATGTTCGGGCAAATCGGCCAGTGCCCGATATTGCCAAAGTCCGCTCAGCGGCCAATGCGGCATTCCCACGGGATTGAGGACGGTTACCTCGGTTGCCGGACGTCTCGCCAGCTCGGCCGTTTGTCGCTCCACAAATATCCCGAAATTGGGGGTGGTCGCGTTGGGAAACAATGTCGATAAAGTGAGAATGCGGAGCGGCTGGGTCATGGCAGGCTTTCTAGCACCGAGGCCCTAAAGCTCTCTTACCAGACGCACCGCAACTCCTATCCATTCCGGATCACTGACAATTTGCTGTCGCGCGCCGCTGCCGAGGGGGAGTATCTGGAGGCGATTGTCCTCGCGACCGATCAGGCGGCCGAACAGATAGCGCCCGGCGGGACGAGGAACCAATATGTCACGATTGAGAGCCGCACCAAATTGTTCGGGGCTACGCCGTGATAACCAGACATCATCACCCGCACGATAATCGCCGACACTGCTCTTGACTCGCAGCGCAACCATCGCCGGTTCTATTGTGGGTTGATAAATATTTTCGGTCTTGCCCAAGGCGTGCGCGCCCTTGTGGTCGAGTATTGCGGCAACTGGCAGTTCTTCCTGCTCGGGCAACGCAAGGAGTACCGCGCTATCCACGCCCAGGGCATTGGCAATCCGATTCAGCCAGTCGAGCGACAATGTTCTTGTGCCAGTCTCCAGCCGTCCGATCGTTTGTGCGGTCGTGGGCGGTTCGCAGCGTCTGGCAACTTCGTCCAGGGTCAATCCCTTGGCCTTGCGAACCTCTCTGATACGACTGATCATTCTGTATCTCCAAACCTATATGGTTTTATGCTTTCCTACAATATGACCGAAATGGCAATGGTATAAAATCACCAATAAGGAGATATTATGCCAACGAAAGGCGCCAAAACTTCATCGGACCCGCGCTTGCTTGCAGAGCGCGCGGTGCCGCAGGATGGGGAGGCACGCAATGATCGCCACCCAAATCGGAAACGTGCGCGGAGCGTTACGGTCAATCTGTCGGAATCTCCGTTGGGCTGGCTTCATGCCCGCGGGCATCTTTCCGACCGGCAGTTTGATGCCGGGGAAAAGCTGCGCGCGGATTGGGAAAGAGCCAATCTGGCGCCTCACGTAACGATGCGCTGGGATGCAGCGCCTGTTGCTGGCGGGAAGCGTGCCGCACCGGTGGTTTTGAATGAAACCGAAGCGCAGATCGCGGCGAGGTTGCGCTTTGACAAGGCTATCAACCATCTGGGCAGAGATCTTTCGGATATCGCCTGGCGCATCATCTGTGGTGGGGAGGGTGCGCCGGTTGCGGAAAAAAAACTCGGCTGGCCAGCGCGCTCCGGCAAGCTGGTGCTGAAAATCGCGCTGGACCGGCTGGCGGAATATTACCGCCTGCCCGGCTGATCAATTGTCGGCCAGCCGCTCGACTTCTTCTGCCAGTTCCAGCCAGCGCATTTCGGCTTCGTCTTTCTCGTCGATCAGGGCGCTATTCTCTTTGGTCAGCGCCTCGAAACGCGGAAAATCCCGCGTATACAGATCGGGGTCAGCGAGCGTCTTTTCGATCTCCGCCATACGCTGTTCGATAGCCTCGATCCGCTCTGGCAGCAGATCATAATCGCGCTGGTCCTTGTAGCTCAGCTTCTTGCTGGAGCCCGCAGTCTTGGGGCTTCCCTGACTGCCGGACTGCGCGGGTTTGGAGGCTGCTTTCTGCGCCGGAGCCCGCGGCTTGCGCCGGGCTTCCCATTCGGCATAGCCGCCGGCGACAATATCGACCGTACCGCTACCGTCGAGGCCGAGCGTCACCGTCACCGTGCGATCGAGAAAATCGCGGTCATGGCTGACCAGCAATACCGTGCCCTCATAATCGGCGATCACTTCCTGCAAGAGATCGAGCGTTTCCAGATCGAGGTCGTTGGTCGGCTCGTCAAGCACCAGCAGGTTCGACATCCGCGCAAATTCGCGCGCCAGCAGCAGCCGGGACTGTTCGCCGCCGGACAATGTACCGACCTTGGCGTCGATCAGCGACGGCGCGAACAGGAATTCCTTGAGATAGCCCTGAACATGTTTCTTGTCGCCACGCACATCGACCCAGTCGCTGCCATCGGCGAGCACGTCGCGGACCGTTTTATTGCCTTCGAGCAAGCTGCGTTGCTGGTCGATAAACACACCGTTGAGCGTCTTGGCGAGCGTCACTTTGCCGCTGTCTGGTTCCAGTTCGCCGGTGAGCATTTTCAGCAATGTCGTCTTGCCGGCACCATTGGCCCCGACGATACCGATCCGGTCGCCCCGCTGGATGCGCAACGAAAAGTCGCGGATGATCTGGCGGTCACCAAAGGATTTGGAGATATTCTCGGCAGTGATCACCGACTTGGTGCGGCTGTCATCGTTCTGGATCTTGAGATTGGCGGTACCGGCCGGGCCGATCATTGCGGCGCGGGCCGCGCGCATTTCCCACAATTTCTCGAGCCGTCCCTGATTGCGCTTCCGCCGGGCGGTGACGCCGCGTTCCAGCCAGCGCGCTTCGAGCTTCAGCTTTGCGTCGATCTTGCTGGCGGCTTGCGCTTCATCCGCATGGATTTTCTCCATCCAGGCATCATAGCCGCCAAAACCGATTTCCTGACGCCGCAACGCACCGCGATCCAGCCAGATCGTCTGTTTGGTCAGCCGGGTCAGGAAGGTTCTGTCATGCGAAATGGTAATGAACGCGCCCTTATAGCGACCGAGCCAGTCTTCCAGCCAGTCAATCGCCCCGAGATCGAGATGGTTGGTCGGCTCGTCCAGCAGCAAAAGATCGGGGTCGGAGGCCAGCGCCCGGCAAATCGCCGCGCGGCGTTTTTCGCCGCCGCTGGCTTTTGCCGCTCCCTTGGACAGATCGGTCCCCAGCTGATCGGCAATGGCTTCGACTTCGTGCACGGCGGGGCCTTGCTCGCCCGATATGGCAAAGTCGCGCAAGGTTTCGAACGGGGTGAAGTCCGGTTCCTGTTCCAGATAGACGATATTGGTGCCGGGCTGAATCATCCGCTGGCCTTTGTCCGCTTCGATCTGGTCGGCGATCAGGCGCAGCAGCGTCGTCTTGCCGGCGCCATTGCGGCCGATCAGGGCAAGCCGGTCACGCGGCCCGACGTGCAGGTCGAGATTCTCGAACAGCCAGCCTTCGCCTTGATGGAGCGAGAGATTCTCATATGCAAAGATCGGGGGTTGAGCCATGGTTCCCGGGCGTTAGGGCCAAGCGGGCTCCGGCTCAAGTATTCTCTTTTGATCAAAGACATTGACCTGCCGCGTCTTATCGGATTGTAAGGCGTGGAATTGTCAATTTTGTTGATGGGGACGGGAATTGGAAACGGTCTATCTGAACGGCGATTATCTCCCCAAATCATCGGCCAAAATCTCGATATTTGACCGGGGACTGCTATTTGCGGATGCGGTTTACGAAGTCGTTTCGGTCATCAATGGCCGTTTGATCGATATGGTGCGTCACATCGCGCGGCTGGAACGGTCGCTGGGGGAACTTTCGATCAACGCTTTTGCCGACTGGTCATCCATATCCGAAAATCTGGTTGCGGAAAATGATCTCCGCGAAGGGCTGGTCTATCTGCAGGTGTCACGCGGGGTGATGGATGAGCGGGAATATCGCTGGCCTGCACCGGATACCGCCCCGACAATATTTGCCTTTGCCCAGAGCCGGGTACTGATCGAAAATCCGATGGTCGATCGCGGAATGCGGATCATTACCCGCCCCGATCTCCGCTGGCAAAGATGCGATATCAAAACGACGCAGTTGCTCTATGCATCGCTGATGAAAATGGAGGCAATGGCCGCTGGAGTCGATGATGTCTGGATGAGGCAGGGTGATATGATATCTGAAGGGACCTCCCAGAACGCGCATATAATCAGCGAGGACGGCGTGCTCATTTCGCATCAGCTTGACCGCAGTATTCTGCCCGGTGTCACGCGTATAGAGATGCTCGCCCAGGCATTGTCCATGGAACTAACGGTCGAGGAACGCGCTTTCTCAATTGACGAAGCGAAAAACGCGGCCGAAGCGTTTGTCACATCGTCGACATTGCTGATCATGCCGGTCGTCGAGATTGACGGTCACCAGATCGGCGACGGCCAACCAGGTGAACGAACAGGAAAAATTCGACAAAATTATTTAGCTGCCGTTCAGAGAGTTCCGTCTAGAACAAATTGAATCAATGGAGATGAATATGAAATTTTCGATCTTGTTGGCAGGAGCGGCCTTGGTATTTACCCCGATGAATGTGGTGCAAGCTGCAAATGTCGAGATTGTCGCCCAGAATCCGGTCATTGAGCTTAGCGTGTCGGAACAGGTCGACAGTGCACCGGACACAGCGACGTTCAGCACCGGAGTCGAAACGAAGGCTCCGACCGCAACTCAGGCCTTGCGTGACAATTCCGTACAGGCGCGTGCCGTCATAAACCGGCTCAAATCTCTTGGTATTGCCGAAAAGGACATTCAGACCACCGGAATCAATCTGCGGGCGGATTATGATTATGATCAGGAACGCCGGGAGAACCGTTTTGTCGGTTATGTCGTTTCCAATCAGGTTTCAGCAACCGTGAAAGATATTTCCAAACTTGGCACAATTCTCGATGCGATTGTCAGCAGCGGTGCCACCAATTTAAACGGCCCGTCTTTCTCGATCAGCGATGACAGCAAATTAAAGGATTTGGCGCGGGAACGCGCGCTTTCCAGCGCCAAAGCACGGGCTATGAGCTATGCTCGCGCGGAAGGATATACCGGCGTGCGGGTGCTTTCGATCAGCGAGGGTATGTCACACCAGTCGGACGCACCAATGATGCGGATGGAGGCTTCCGCATCGAATTCTGCTCCGCCGATTGCTCCCGGGCAGGTCGGAACGGTCGTTTCTCTCAATGTTACATATGAAATGACGCGTTAGCTTTATGAGCCACAGGTTGAACTTGCTATTCACGTGATGTTAAAACCGCTGCGCCTAGGAGGGTGTCGATGTTGAAAAAAACCGCCTTTTTGTCGCTTCTTGTGGTCGGCCTGACCGCGGTGACGCCACAGCTGGTTTCGGCCATGGATCGCCGCGGCGAGCAAAATGAAGCACGGGCGCAAATGATGGCGGGCAAGGTGAAATCGATCCGTTCGATCGAGAACCAGATTTTGCCGAGAATGTCGGGCAGTGAATATATAGGCCCGGAGTTTGACCCCAGCGCGCAAGTCTACCGGCTGAAATTCATCCGTGATGGGCGGGTCGTGTTCATCGATGTGGATGGTCGAACGGGCACAATATTGCGTCAGACCCGCTGATCAAGATCGGCTATCTCGCCTATTTCCCAACTCCCGGATTTTCTAAATCATTGTGCGTTTTCGGGATGATGATATAGGCTATTCTATAGAATTAGGCATTATTTCGGAGGACAAGCATGCGGGTCTTGATCGTTGAAGACGAACCCACGCTGGGACAACAGCTCAAATCGACATTGGAGGCCAATGGCTATGCCATCGACCTGTCGACAGATGGCGAGGATGGCCATTTCATGGGTTCGACCGAAGACTATGACGCGGTGATTCTGGACCTCGGACTGCCTGAAATAGACGGCCTTACCGTGCTGGACCGGTGGCGCAAGGAAGAGCGTAATTTTCCGGTGCTGGTGCTGACAGCCCGCGATAGCTGGTCGGACAAGGTTGCGGGACTGGACGCCGGCGCCGATGATTATCTCGCAAAGCCGTTCCAGACCGAAGAATTGATCGCCCGACTGCGCGCGCTTATCCGTCGTGCCTCGGGCAATGCTTCATCGGAACTTACGGCGGGCGACGTGCGGCTCGACACGCGGTCGGGCAAGGTAACGCTGGATGGAAGTCCGGTCAAACTGACGGCACAGGAATATAAGCTCCTGTCCTATCTAATGCATCACAAGGGAAAAGTCGTATCCCGGACCGAGTTGATCGAACATATTTACGATCAGGATTTTGACCGGGATTCAAACACGATTGAAGTATTTGTCACTCGCATCCGCAAAAAACTGGGTGCGGAAGTTATTTCGACGATCCGCGGGCTTGGTTATAGTCTAGAGGATCCCGAAGCCTGAATGAATCAAGCCAGATAGATATTCCGGTCGATGAAAAGGTACCGACAACCCATTCTCGGCTAGGCACCCGGACCACTGGCTCACTCGGTCGCCGGATGATCGGGATCGCTGCAGCTTGGATTGTTATCCTGTTGTTTGGGGGTGGTTTTGCGCTCGACCGGGTATTGAACGATGCGGTAACCCGCAATTTTGACAACCAACTGGAATATGTGCTGACCGCAATGATCGCGTCAGCCGAAATCGGTCCCGATGGCGAGGTGTTTCTGAACCGTCCGCTGGGGGACCAGCGTTTTCTCGAGCCCAATAGCGGTCTTTACTGGCAAATCAGCGGGGAAGGTCACGATGATTTTCCATCTCGGTCACTGTGGGACCGAACGCTGGAATCGAATACCAGTCACGATGACCGTGAAACGCATATATATGATAGCAAACAATTTCCTGACGAACCTTTACGGTTACTGGAACGCACAATCATCCTGCCGGACTCCGATACGAAATGGTTGTTTCAGGTTGCGCAGAGCCGTGATGGTCTGGATGCCCAGATCGCCAATATTCGCTCAATTTTGGTCAACAGTTTCCTGATTCTTGCGCTCGGACTGATTGGCATGGCGGCACTGCAGACACTTTACGGTTTGTGGCCGTTGCGCAAAATCCGCAGTGCTATTGCAGCGATGCGAACCGGGCAACAGCGCCGGGTAGTGGAACCGATGCCCAATGAAGTCACGCCTATGGTGGATGAACTTAATGCGCTGCTCGACCATAATGAGAAGCAGGCAGAGGAAGCGCGGCGGCATGCCGGAAATCTGGCCCACGCACTGAAAACCCCGCTCACCGTGATCATGAACAGCGCCACCGCCAAGGCAGACGATCTGGCCGATACAGTGATCCGCGAAGCCGGGGTGATGCGTCGCCAGGTCGATCACCATCTTGCCCGGGCGCGGGCAGTTGGCCGGCGCGGTCACGCCCACAGCCGGGCAAAGGTCTGGCAAAGCCTGCAGGCTGTGGAACGCGCGGTCGGACGGCTCTACCCGCATGTCCGGATCGATATTGATGGCGATAAGGATGCAGTGGTTTCGGTCGAGCGCCAGGATCTTGATGAAATGATCGGAAACCTTGTCGAAAACGCCGCCAAATATGGTGGCGGGAGTGTGTTCATAACCGTCGAGGGCAGCGATAGTTACGTCGAACTGCTGATAGAAGATGATGGCCGCGGAATTCCGGAAGAAGATCGACAACGGATATTTGACCGTGGCGCACGGCTTGACAGCGGTAAACCCGGCACCGGTTTGGGCTTAGCCATTGTCCGGGACGTGGCGGAAATCTATGACGGTTCGGTGTCGCTGGAAGAAAGCGAGGATTTGGGCGGGCTGCTGGTACGGCTTAGATTGCCCAAATCTGAAGGTGCCGGGGCTTAGTCCGTTTCCTCCCGGATTCGTTCATGATGGCGAATCACTTCATCAATGATGAAACGCAAGAATTTTTCGGAAAATTCGGGGTCGAGCTTGGCATCGCTGGCCAGCTGACGCAGACGGGCTATCTGCTCCCGTTCACGCGCACCGTCGGCCGGCGGCAGATCATTCTTGGCTTTATATTCGCCAACGGCTTGAGTCACCTTGAAACGTTCTGCGAGCATGAACACCAGCGCCGCATCGATATTGTTGATGCTTTCGCGAAATTGTTGCAGCTTTTCGTCCATGATTTGTCGCCCGGTTTTCGCCTTTCGCAGATTTTGCCACACATGCGCGCGACGCAACCTCAAATGGTCTGATTTCACTTGCCTTATCCCTAGTGAATTGCCACATCCGGTGCAACATGTCAGCAACGGTCCATCAATTCGGGCGGGATTCCGCGCCTTCGCTTGAACCCATCATGTCTCTGGTTGCCAGCGACATGAATCAGGTCAACAGCGTGATTCTGGACCGGATGCAATCGGAAATACCACTTATCCCGGAACTTGCCGGACATCTTATTGCCGGAGGTGGCAAGCGAATGCGTCCGATGCTGACTCTGGCCGCAGCGAAGCTGATCGGATATTCGGGGGATCGCCATTTCAAACTGGCGGCTGCGGTGGAATTTATTCATACCGCCACCTTGCTGCACGACGATGTTGTCGACGGTTCCGACTTGCGGCGCGGGAAAGCCGCCGCGAATTTGATTTTTGGCAATCCGGCTACAGTTCTCGTCGGTGATTTCCTTTTCAGCCGCGCTTTTGAACTGATGGTTGAGGACGGATCGCTGAAAGTGCTCAAGATTTTGTCCAGTGCATCGGCCGTCATTGCTGAAGGGGAAGTCAATCAGCTTACTGCCCAGCGCAAGATTGATACCAGCGAAGACAGATATCTTGATATTATTGGTGCGAAAACGGCCGCGTTATTTGCCGCTGCCAGCAGAATATCTGCGGTTGTTGCAGAATGCGATGAAGAAATTGAACTGGCGTTGGACAGCTATGGCCGCAATTTGGGCATAGCATTCCAGTTGGTCGATGATGCGATCGATTATAGCTCCGACAGCGAAACGATGGGCAAAGATGCTGGCGACGATTTCCGCGAAGGCAAGGTGACGTTGCCGGTCATTTTGGCTTATTCGCGGGGGAGCGAGGAAGAGCGAAAATTCTGGAAAGATGCGATCATCGGGCATAAATCGTCGGATGATGACCTCATGCGTGCGACGAATTTGCTGCGTACAACGGGTGCGATTGATGACACTATGTCGCGGGCTAGGCATTACGGTCAGCGTGCCATTGATGCGCTGGGTATTTTCGCTTCCGGAAAAGCCCGCGACGCGATGACAGAAGCAGTTGAATTTGCCATTTCCCGCGCTTATTGATGCGGCTCAGGACAGGAATTTAAAATGGCTGCACGAATCTATCAAAACCCTAGAAACGCAATGCAGTCGGGCAGGGCGCTGACCGATAAATGGGTGCTGGAATTTGAACCGGCAGAGCCGCGCAAACCCGATCCGCTCACTGGTTGGGCAGGGTCCGGTGATACGCAGCGGCAGGTGAAGCTGACCTTTCCTTCCTGTGAAGCGGCAAAGGCCTATGCGGATAAACATGCAATTGATTATCTGATTATTCCGACACCAGAAAAAACGCTGAAAATACAGGCTTATGCGGACAATTTTCGCTAGCAATTTCCCTGAAGAAATTATGTCAGGGGGATGCCTGTCCCCAAGAGAAAAAACAGCAAAAGTTTAACATCTATCGCTACGCCTTCAACGCGCTTCTGTTGAATGAAATCCGCCATTTCGTTCAATGCAACGCGATGGACGATGATATCTTCGCCGTCCACTCCGCCGCCTTCGCCGATTTTCGTCAAGCCAGAGGCTTTGAAAAGCGAAAAACTTTCCGACACCATGCCCGGTGAGGAATAATATTCGCCGCAATCCTCCATTGTTTCGGCACGATACCCCGTCTCTTCTTCCAGTTCACGAATCGCTGCGATGGAGGATTCTTCATCGGCATTATCGTCATGATCGCCAACCAGTCCCGCGGGAAGTTCGATACAATTCTTGCCCAGTGGCACCCGATATTGTTCGACCAGAAGTACATGCCCTTCGTCAATCGCCAGAATCACCGCGGCCCGGATTCCCCGGCTGCGCGATACATATTCCCATTTTCCTTCGCGCTTGGCCGTGATGAACCGGCCTTCCCACATGATTTCTACTTCTGCGCCATTTCCGTTGCTCAAAGTTCGATCAATCTGTCAGGAAGCTCGTTTGGGTTATGCTCAGTTTTTGGAAAATGTTCCGACAAGACGATCCCCATGCGGCGCACGGCTTCGGCCATCCCTTCGCCCGGCGCTCCCGAACGGACGAGATCGATCATCGCAACCATTGCGTCGCCCCATATTGATGGCTCAACCTTTGCAGCAATGGCATCGTCTGCCACAATCTCGGCACGATGTTCGCGCATCGACAGATAGAGCAATATACCGGTCCGTCCGACTGTGCGATGATCTGTTGATACCCGGAATAAGGATATCGCACGTTTGCGCACCCGGCTTTTCTTGATCGGCGGGGGAATAAGGATGAAGAGCAGGGGCTTCCAGATCAGGATCAGCCTTGTGCCGAAAAATTTCAGCGCGGTAAAAACGAAGAGCGCCCAATAGGGCAAGGCAGAGATTCCGCTCCAGCCACCGGCCAGCCAGTCTATGATGCCCAGATAAATTTCCGGGAACAGACTGATCACCAGCAAGGCGGTGAGGGCAGCCAGACCTGATATCGCCCAGGCGACGTCACCATAATGATCGGATTGGCCGGTAACGATGGTGACGATCTCGCCATCGGTGGTTTTCTCGGCCTTTGAAACCGCAGACGTAACGGCCTTGTGATCGTCGGGAGTAAACTGGTTCACTTTGCTCATTACCAGCCCCCTGATGCGCCGCCGCCGCCGAAGCTGCCACCGCCTCCGCCAAAACCGCCACCACCGAAGCCGCCGCCGCTACTGCCGCCGCCGCCCCAATGTGATCCACCGCCCCAGATGACGACCGGACCGGCGCCATGACGATAACGTTTGCCTCCGCGATTGGAGAACATCGGGATGATGACGAAGAAGATCAGGACGAAGCCCCAGAAAATCATCAGGCCGATATTTTCTTCATCACCCTTGGTGACCTGCTGTTCGGCCTGTTGCGCAAATGCGCGGGCTTCTGCTTCCGGAAGGGCCAGCTGGGCCGCAATCCGGTCGACTCCTGCTATAATGCCTGCTGCCATATCGCCGTTGCGGAACTGGGGCAGAATATCATTCTGGATGATGATACTCGATAGCGCATCGGTCATGATGCCTTCCAGGCCGTAGCCCACCTCGACGCGAACCTTGCGCTCATTGGGTGCGACCAGCAGGATCAAGCCATTGTCCTTTTCTGCTTCACCATCGCCATCCTGGCCGATGCCCCAGGTTCGCCCGAGTTGATAGCCATAGTCGGCAATATCGTAGCCTTCGAGGCTGTTGACGGTTGCGACGACGAGCTGCCGATTGGACTGGGCTTCGAGAGCTGCGAGTTTCGCAGTGAGTTCTGCCTCTTGAGCTGGATTGAGCAAATCCGCCTGATCGACAACGCGGCCGGTAAGTTCCGGGAAGCTTTGGGCAAAGGCCGGGGCGGCGATCGCCAGAAAGGCGATAGCCAGCCCGGCAATTACCGCTTTCAACGGCAGAATGGATCTAAGCGCAATCACTCTCAGAAGCTGACTTCAGGTGCTTCGTCCGCGCCTTCTGTTGTTGCGGTAAAGGGCTGCATCGGTTTCGCGCCATGAATGATTTTCGCCCCAATAATGTCGGGAAAGGTGCGGATCGTTGTATTATACTGGCGCACCGCTTCGTTATAATCGCGGCGGGCGACATTGATCCGGTTTTCCGTGCCTTCCAGCTGACTTTGCAGTGCGAGGAAATTCTGGTTGGATTTGAGTTCGGGATAAGCTTCGACGGTCGCCATCAGGCGTCCTAGCCCTTGCGAGAGCGCGCCTTGTGCTGCTGCAAATTCCTGAACCTTTGCTGCATCGTCAAGATCATCGGCACTAAGCTGAATGGAAGTCGCTTTGGCGCGGGCTTCGACCACTGCCGTCAACGTGTCCTGTTCCTGTGTGGCAAAGCCTTTTACCGTTTCTACCAGATTCGGGATCAGGTCGGCGCGGCGCTGATATGTGCTTTCGACATCAGCCCATTTGGCTTTTGCATTTTCTTCCGCCGTCGGCACGCTGTTAATTCCGCACGCGCTCAGCGACAAGGCAACGACCGGAACCACCAGAATTTTGATCAGTTTATTCAGCATGTTTGAAATCCCTCCATCCACAAGGCGATACGCCGTACCACTTTGTAAAAATAGGTATCTACTGCCACTTTTGCAACGACTTCCCTCGACTATTTTGGGTTTTTCATGCATTTACACGCCTTTAGAAATGAGAAGGTAAGTCATATGTTAAACGAGTTTAAGGCCTTTATTATGAAGGGCAATGTGCTCGATCTGGCGGTGGCCGTCATTATCGGAGCGGCATTTGCGACGATTACCACATCGTTGACCGAAGATGTGATCATGCCAGTTGTCAGTGCATTATTTGGTATGCCCGATTTCTCTGGCATGTTCATCCTGCTGGGATCGCCGCCAGCGGATTATGCCGGGGCAATGACCGATTATGCAGCGCTCAAGGAAGCAGGTGTTCCGATGCTCGGCTGGGGCCAGTTCCTGACCGTCGTGATCAACTTCATCATTCTGGCGTTCATCATCTTCCTGATCGTCCGCTATGCCAACAGAATTATGACGAAGGCAGAAGAGGAAGCGGCCGATCCTGGACCAAGTGAAATTGATCTGCTGACCGAAATCCGGGACAGCCTGAAAAAATAGTGATTTCAGATCTCTGACATCGCCCCTTTTTGCTGCGTGGTTTGTGTAACGACAAACTTGCGTCGCAAAAGGGCGGTTCTTTGTTTCCGAAACTTTCTTTCTGTCTGGACGAACGCGATAGATGTCCACCAAAATATGAATAATATCCTTTATCTTACAATGAGATAAATGATGACCTCATTTTTTGAGATACATTCCGATTTTTCGATCCTATAGGCTCGCTCGGCTGGATTGATTCGCAGCCGATTTGAATGACTATAGGGGACTAATTATTATGCGTAAATTCGCTGTTCTGGCTGCATCAGCAGCCGTATTCGCTTTGAGTGCCTGCAATGCTCCAGCTGAAGACGCTGCAGCAACCGATGAAGCTGCAACCGAAGAAGTTGCACCTGCTGAAGACGCGATGGCTACTGAAGAAGTTGCTCCTGCGACTGAAGAAGCAACCGCTGAATCTGCACCTGCAGAAGAAGCTGCTGCGCCTGCAGAAGAAACTGTTGCTGAGTAAGCTTCGCTCTATCTGAATTTCCCTTTGGGGGAACTAGAGGAGGGTCAACCGGGAAACTGGTTGGCCCTTTTTTTGTTTTTTGTGGAACAGGGAACCAATTTCCCATCGACAAGTTGGTGTCTCCGAGGAGCCCTTTTTCGCTCCTTCTAATTGACGAGGGATTATTATGCGTAAAATTATGATTTTGACCGCTTCTACTGCTGCTCTGGCTCTGAGTGCCTGCGCACAGGAAGATACTAGCGGTGCGGAAACCGAAACCGAAGTGCAGGCTCAGGAAGCCGAAATGGAAGCAGACCGTCTCGATGAAGCGGCCGACCAGGCTACGACTGAAGCCGGCGAAGAAATGCTGGAGGACAAAGCTGCGGCAATGGAAGACAAGGCTGACGCCCTCGAAGACAAGGCCGACAAGGAAGAAGGCGTCCTCGCTCAGTAATTACGAATTCCCTTTGGGGAACTAGAGGAGGGTCAACCGGGAGACTGGTTGGCCCTTTTTCTTGTCTGTGCACTGTTCATTCAGAATTATATCCCTATATAGGAAGCGTCCGTTTCGACGGACTATGGTGATAAATTGTGATGTGTAATAGACACTACGGACCCGGGGGCAGTACCCGGCGGCTCCACCATTTCAGGCGATTTGCAGCGATGCAAAACGCTTTTGCTGATGGGGCCGAACTAGGATCGACGGGTGTTCAAAGGCGTTATTTTTACCCGGCCTGAGTATGCCGTGATTGCTCAAAACCTATAAGTGCAAACGATAATGAAGCACTCGCTATCGCTGCCTAACCCATTGACCTCACGGTCATAAGTTAGAAAGCTACGCGCGGTTGAACCCACCGGGCAACAGAAGGGAATTCAGCGGTTTGGAAGGCACCGGGCAACAGAAGCCTTCCACTTCATTTAAAATGACGGAAGAGTTGCCGGGCATCGTCTGGAAGTCGGTCGTGGCATGGAAGCACCACAGCTGATGTCGGACGTCGTTGGACGCTGCCGGCCCTGGTCAGGGCTGATCGGCTCAGTAATCGGAGCTGTAAATCCTGTTCAGTTCGATCGCTTCGATCATTTTAGCGCCGGCCATGAAAACCGCGCCGGTCGCTGCCAGAAACAGCAGTTTCCCTCCCCAACCGGGATATTGGACCATATAGGCCTGGCCGCGTGCGACAGCGCCGGTGGCAAGCGCGTATGTGATGAGAAACGCCTCAAACTTGGTCTTGATTACGAATAGCCGTTTAAATTTTGTCCACATGTAAATTGAGTAGCAAGCGCCGTGCCAATCGCAGAAATCGGACGTTTCCCGATATGAGATATGGTAAATTGTAAGTTAATCCGACAGTGCGAAGCCAAGATTAATGTTCGAGTTCGGTCAACGCGCATTTTTCGAGCAGCTTGCTTCTGGCGATGCCGATAGAGTCGATCAGGTCCGGGGCAGACAGTTGATCCGGATGGATCGCTTCCGGCCAATAGTCAGCCACAACCTCTTCAATCCTGTTCAGTCTTTCGGCTGTTGCCATGAATCGCGGGTCTATCGTCTCAGGATCTGCTACGACCCGCAAGCGCAGGCAGGCTGGGCCGCCACCATTGGCCATCGATTGCCGGACATCAACCGGACACAACCTGCGGATCGGGCCATTGCCGGATACAAGCTCGGTCAGATAACGCCAGACGGCGTCATTCTCGCGCGCTTCTGTCGGAAGAATCAGCGCCATGCCCGCCTCGTCAGGAAGTGTCACCAGTTGCGCATTGAAAAGATAAGATTTTATGGCATCGTCCAAGCTCACCTTGGCGGTCGGTACGATGATGATCTCGGCATCGGGCATGTGGCTCCGGATAGCGTCATATAGCGCATCCGGCTGTTCAAACGCCTGCTCATGGGTGAACAGAACGCGTTCGTTTGCCACTGCTACGACATCGTTGTGGAATGCACCTGAAGCAATGGCCGTTTCTGCCTGCTGGGCGAAAATCACGCGATCATGGTTCAGCCCGTGGGTGCGAGCTATCGCTTTGCTTGCCTCGATATGCTGTCGGGCGGGAAAGGGGCCGCCGCTCTTGCCAAAGACAAATATCTCGATACCTGCAGCATCGTGGGCCGGGCAAAGCCGCATGTGATTGGCGGCTCCTTCGTCTCCAAAGGGTGACGGTATCGGGGAGCGGACCGCAAAATGGTTCTGATTAGCAAACGCCAGCTTCAATTGCGCCAGCGTTCCCGGCCATTCATGACTGCGATGCGGCATAGTTTGCAAGTTGGCGACGGTGAGATGGCATTTGCCATCGTAAGTATCGGGTGCGGGAGAAACAGTCGCGGCATTGGCGGCCCACATTGAGGATGCAGAAAAAGCAGTAGCGAGCAGATGTGGTTCGGCATCCTTGACGGTCGTACCCAGTTTTTCCAGCCAGCCACTGTTCGGCCGGTCCAGAGGCATGAAAAATCCCTGCCTGAGACCAAGGCTCAGGTTATGCTTCATCTTGGCTATACCCTGCAGAGCTGCCTCGCGCGGATAGGCGGTTTGACCGGCATGGTTGGCCGAGGCAATATTGCCGGGGCTCAACCCGGCATAATTATGGCTGGGCCCAATAATGCCATCGAAATTAATTTCAACGAGCGCACTCATCGCGATACATACCTGATCCTGTTGCCCGTGCTCAGACCCAGATTTTCCGCTGCCTGTTGGTCGATAGTCACGCCTTCTGCATTTTCGCTGATCATTGCATAAGTAGCCTGAAAATTTTCAAGCGAACCGATCGAAATGATCGACTTAATCTCGCCTTCCCCGATGGCGGTAATGTCTGCAGATTTTGAATTGCGGATACTGGTAACGTCATCGGTTTTCGCAACCATTGTCGGTCCACCGTCGAAAATGTCGATATATCCGTCATAAGAGAAGTTTTCGTTCTCCAGCATGCGCATCGCGGCGCGGCCACTCGTGTGCGGTACGCCGATTGCCGCGCGGGCGGATTCGCTGAGCATGGCGGTATAAATCGGGTGTTTGGGCATCAGATCGGCAATGAACTGGTTGCCGTGTATGGCGTTGAAATAATCGGCTTCCTGAAAACTCATGCCAAAGAATCGCCCGGCCAGTCCATCCCAAAACGGGGATCCACCAGCTTCATCGATCACGCCGCGTAGCTCGGCGAATATCTTGTCACCAAAACGGTTGCGATGTTCCTTGATGAACAGATAGCGGCTACGGGCCAGCAATAAACCGAGCCCGCCCGCGCGTTCGCCCGGATGGAGAAACAGGCCACCGACCTCGCTCGCTCCCTCCAGATCGGTTACCAGACTGAGCATTTGCGCGCTGAACGTCCGGTTCAGCTCCTTGCTGGTTTGCGACAAGGTGCTCAGGCGGTAGGAATAGAAAGGCCATGTCTGTCCCACTTTTGTGAACAATTGCGAAGTCCCCCGCACGGCACCCGTTTCGACATTTTCGAGCACCATGACAAATAGATCATCACCATGTTCACGGGTATCATTCTGAAAAGCGCTTTCGGATCGTTCCAGTTTCTGCGTCAATGAATTCCGATCAGCTGGCAAATTGGTAAAACCTCCGCCAGTCAGTTTCGCCATTTCATAGAGATGTTGCAGATCGTCGAGGCGCGCGGCGCGTATCCGGAAACTCATAATCCTCCCCTTTCGGCGATCCGCATGATTGTCAGCGCCGATAACTGTGTCCGTTCGACCAGACTTTCCGTTATTAAAAATTCGTCGGAGCTATGTATGGCTCCGCCCCTCACCCCCATAGTATCGACGACCGGAATTCCGCAAGCTGCGATATTGTTGCCGTCACAAACCCCGCCAGTGTCGCGCCAGTTGATATCCAGGCCCAGTTCAGCGCCACATTGCCTTACTAGGCCGAAAAGCTTCTGTGCCTGTGGATCAATCGGTTTCGGTGGGCGGCCAAAGCCGCCGTGGCAGTGGACGCCAAGATCGTGGAGCTTCGCGATATCTGTGACCATCTGGTCCAGCGCCTTTTGCGCCAGAGCCTGATCTTCCAGCGTCTTCGGCCGGAAATTGACGCGCAATATGGCCTGATCGGGAACCGAATTATTCGGCCCGCCACCATCAATCTTCGCCGGATTGACGCTCAGGCCCTCGCGGTGGAGCGCTTTCAACTGCAAGGCCATATCCGCAGCAGCAATCAGTGCGTTGCGCCCTTCGTCCGGATTGCGCCCGGCATGCGCGCTCTTGCCAGTAAAGATGATCGAAAAATTACCGCTGCCGCCGCGTTCTCCGGCGAGCGTGCCATCGGGCAGGGCGGGTTCATAGGTCAGGGCGGCCGTCTTGCCTTTTGCCAGTTGCTTGATCAGCGAAGCGGAAGAACCCGAGCCCACTTCCTCGTCGCTGTTGATCATCACGTCATAGCCGATGCGGCTGGCGACGTCGCTTTCCTCGAGCAATTGCAACGCGCCGAGCATCACCGAAAGCCCGCCCTTCATATCGGCAAGGCCGGGGCCGTTCAAAATGCCGTTTTCCAGATCTGTTATCTGCTGAAACGGGTGATCCGATGCAAACACGGTGTCCATATGGCCGGTCAGCAGGATACGAACCGGCGCTTCCGGACGCACCGAAGTCACCAGATGCTGACCGCGCTGAACCAGTACAACGCTGCCATCCGCACGGACTGTTTCGACCGGTTCGGGATCGACCAGATGCGTTTCTCCAGGCAAAGCCGAAAAGGCATCGGCAAGCATTTGTGCTACGGTTGCCAGACCATCAAGATTGGCGGTGCCGCTGTTTATCTTGGCCCATTGAACGGTACGCGGAAGAAGCGGCAGGTCAGTTGCCCGTTCCACTATTCTTCGTACAGGGAAGGATTCTGGTTTCATTGGAAATTGATAGCATTTCAATCCACTTATCGTAACCCGTTTATCACAGGCTTCTCATATCGGGTGTCAGCAGCTTCGCGCTTCGTCAACTAGCGTCTCTAAGCCGGTGTGAATTTCTTGCCAGACCTCGAGTTCGTCCTTCCGGGTTGAAGGGATGGTGTTCGAAATAACGTGGACTGCAGCAGAAATTAATCCTGAAAACCATTCATTTGAAACTTTTAATGTATCTTCGTGATGGGGGACAGTACTGCCGAACATGATCCGGATTTCGTCCGGTCGATCATACCAATTCATCAGGCAATAGATTACGCTTTCGACCATTTCGGCCTCCAGCTTGACACTGTTGCCGAGGCCATGTTCTTCGAAAGAAATTTGTGCTTGGGGATGGTTGGCATAATATTCTGCCATGACCGGTTCCGTTACGTCACCCAAAACTTCCGCAGCCCGTTCGAGACTGCTTTCCAGAAGTTCGTTTTTTCGTTCCGTTTGCATTTTTTCTGTTATTTGAACCAATAGACCTGCAACCGCAATAACTCAATTCTGCCATTTACAAAAGACATGTACAGCGCCATATTCTGACATGATTCCTCCCCGGACTATCTGTCAACAATCACTGAGCCTCGCTTTCCGCGTCGGACAGTGTCTCACCATTGAAGAGGGAATTGCATGTCCGAATATGTCAGCCAAAACGGGATCCAGATAGCTCGGGAACTGTTTGATTTTGTCAACGATCGCGCGCTGCCTGGCACCGCAGTCGACCGGGATAAATTTTGGACCGGATTTGGCGAATTGTTGAATAAATTTGCCCCACGAAATGCCATGCTGCTTGAAAAGCGCGAGAAACTGCAGGCGCAGATCGATGCCTGGCACATCGAGCACAAGGGGCAGCCGATCGATCAGGCGGAATATCAAGGCTTTCTGAAAGATATCGGCTATCTGGTTGAAGAACCGACGGCTTTTTCCATCACTACAGAAAATGTCGATCCCGAAATCGCGACCATGGCCGGACCGCAACTGGTGGTGCCGTCGCTCAACGACCGTTTTGTCCTGAACGCTGCCAACGCGCGCTGGGGCAGCCTTTATGACGCTTTCTACGGCACCGATGCGCTCGACGCGCCGCCGGCCAAGCCGGGCGGCTATGATCCGGAGCGCGGCGCTGCGGTTATCAAGGCGGCAAAAGCCTTTCTCGACGAAGCTTTTCCGCTGTCGAGTGGATCATGGACCGAATATACGGGTGGTGATCCCGCCTTGGCCGATCCCTCGCAGTTGGTTGGCCGCAACGGCCAGTCGCTGCTGCTCAAGCATAACGGGCTGCACGCCGAAATCGTCATCGACCCGGCCCACCCGATCGGCAAGGATGACCCGGCCCATATCGCCGATGTCCTGATGGAAGCGGCGCTGACCACGATCATCGACATGGAAGATTCGGTTGCTGCAGTGGACGCCGAGGACAAGGTGCTGGCCTATATCAACTGGCTCGGCCTGATGCGCGGCGATCTCGACGCCTCCTTCGAAAAGGGTGGCAAGACGGTCGAGCGCAAGGCCAATCCCGATCGCGATTATGTCGATCTCGACGGCAAATCCTTCACCCTGCCGGGCCGCAGCCTGATGTTTGTCCGCAATGTCGGCCATCTGATGTCCAATCCGGCGGTCTTGCTGGCTGACGGATCGGAAGCGCCGGAAGGTCTGCTCGACGGCGTGTTCACCAGCCTGATCGCGATGCACGATATCAAGGGGCTCGGCGAGCTGCGCAACAGCCGCGCCGGATCGATCTATATCGTGAAACCGAAGATGCACGGGCCGGAAGAATGTACCTTCACCAATGACCTGTTTGATGCGGTGGAAGATTTGCTCGGTCTCGACCGTCACACGATCAAGGTCGGCGTGATGGACGAAGAGCGCCGGACATCGGCTAATCTCGCCGCCTGCATCCATGCGGTGAAGGACCGGGTTGTGTTCATCAACACCGGTTTCCTCGACCGGACCGGCGACGAAATCCACACCTCGATGCAGGCGGGCGCAATGCTGGCGAAGGGCGATATCAAGAAAAGCGACTGGATCACTGCCTATGAACAGCGCAATGTTGCCATCGGTCTGGCTTGCGGCATGTCCGGCAAGGCGCAGATCGGCAAGGGCATGTGGGCCGCGCCCGACATGATGGCCGACATGATGGAGCAGAAAATCGGCCATCCGATGACCGG
>NZ_JBLWWU010000018.1:0-76905 GCF_048267785.1 Parasphingorhabdus sp.
TTCGTCACTACGACGAGACCCAAATCCTCCTTAACTTACAACATCAAATTTGTGCCACAGGTGCTGACGGGGAACAGCCGCACAAGCGTCCATAATGTCATCGACCTTTGTCGCTTGGACGATCTGAAGGCGCACGCAATCCGCTAACGTTCGGCATCTCAACTACAGACTCTAATAGACTAGGATGAGAATGCATTATGATATATCGAATTGCAGATATTCTGGACGACGTGATTGGCGTCACGTTTTTCGGAGTTTGCAAATAAATGCGGAAATTTGATTATTTTGGATTAGTTTCAATGGATTTCTCAATATGAGCTTGCGCAAATTCTGGTTCGCCGGATTGATCTCAATCGGACTAGCGGCCTGCAGCGGTGGAGGTGATGAGCGCAGCGAACGGGGTGATGCGCCAACCGTCGTCGGCGGCACCGTTACTCAGGCTGAGTTTACAACCGATATCGAGGCTGTTGGCACCGCCTTTGCCAATGAACAGACCGTTATAACCTCTCCGGTAACCGAACGAATTGAGCGGCTCGGTTTTTCCGATGGCGATATTGTACAACGCGGCGCGATGATCGCGCAATTGTCACGTGGCGAAGAATCGGCTGACCTCAGCGCTATAGAGGCCCGCGCGAGGGAGGCTAACCAGCAACTCGAACGCTTGGTCTCCCTGCAAAAACGGGGCTTTGCGACCAATGCCGCCGTTGATCAGCAAACCGCATTGCGCGACGGAGCCATAGCCGACGCCAATGCTATTCGTTCACGCATTTCAGACCGGATCATCCGCGCACCTTTTGACGGTGTACTCAGCCTGCGAACCATTTCTCCAGGCACGGTGGTAACCTCCGGTAGCCCGATTGCCACGATCAGCGATATTTCCGCAATAAAGCTCGATTTTACTGTGCCCGAAGCTTATCTGACCGCCATCGAAAAAGGCCAGGTGATCGAAGCAATATCAACCGCCTATCCCGACCAAATCTTTTTCGGCACGATTAACAATATCGACCCGCTGGTGGACCCGCTTTCGCGCAGCGTAACTGTGCGCGCCATATTGCCGAACAACAGCCGTTTGCTTCGTCCGGGTATGTTGCTGACCGTAAAGATCGTTTCGGACAGTCGCATCAGTCTTGCAATCCCTGAAACCGCGCTAATCGCGCAAGGAGACGAGAACTTTGTCTTTGTCGTAGACAAGGAAAGAATTGCCCGGCGAACGTCCATCAAGACTGGTCTGCGTTCAGACGGTATGATTGAAGTCAAAAGCGGCGTCCGAAAGGGAACCAAGATTGTTGCCGACGGGACCGTGAAGGTTCGGGATGACGCACCAATCAATGCGGTTGTTCCGGGTCAGCAGAAACGACAGAAATCGGCCGGCCCAACTACGAAAGCAACTGGTGCATCGCGATGATCCTGTCTGATGTTTCTGTAAAACGGCCCGTTTTTGCGGTCGTTCTTAGCTTGGTGCTGGTACTTGCCGGAATAGTCGCCTTCCTGCAGCTACCGGTACGACAGTATCCTGCCATCGAGCCGCCCATTGTGTCGGTTGACGTCAATTATCCCGGAGCTGCGGCCAATGTGGTGGAATCGCGGATCACCCAGATTCTCGAAGATCGTATCGCAGGGATTGAGGGGATTGAACAAATCCGTTCCTCTTCGCGTGACGGCAGATCGGATATTACGGTTGAGTTTGCGCCCGACCGCGATGTCGACTCCGCGGCCAACGATATCCGTGATCGAGTGTCCGGCGCGCTTGATAACCTGCCGGAAGAATCCGACCCGCCCGAAATTAACAAGGTGGACGCCGATGCTCGTCCGATCATGTGGCTCAACCTCACTGGAAAAGGCCGGGATTCACTTTGGCTTGCTGATTATGTCGATCGCGTTCTGGTTGACCGATTTTCGTCGATAGATGGGGTTGCCCGTGTTCAAGGCGGCGGCGCCGCGCGACCTGCCATTCGCATCTGGCTCGATCGCAAATTAATGGCCGCGCGCGGTCTGTCTCCCAATGATATTGAGACCGCATTGCGCCGCGAAAATGTTGAATTGCCGGCAGGCCGTGTTGAATCATCTGATCTCAATCTGACCGTCCGTGTCGCCAGAGCCTATGAAAATGTCGATGATTTCAAAGCGCTGGTTATTCGACGCGGAGCTGATGGATCACAGTTGCGACTTGGCGATGTTGCACGGGTCGAACTGGGTCCGGAAAATGTTTATAGTCATTTCCGGTCCAACGGTCTTCCCGGTGTCGGCCTTGGCATCATTAGGCAATCTGGCGCCAACGAGCTCCAGGTCGCGAACGATATCAAGGACCGCATCGAAGAGATTGGTCCTCTCCTCCCGGACGGCGTTGAGCTCGCGGTCAGCTATGACAGCAGTGTTTTTATTCAAAAAGCGATTGAAAATGTTTGGGAAACTCTCGCCTTTGCCGCGTTTCTCGTGATCGCTGTCATTTACCTGTTTCTGGGGTCGCTACGCGCCACAATAATTCCAGCGGTTACGGTTCCAATTTCGCTGATTGGCTCCTTCTTCGTTCTCTGGTTACTTGGACTGTCGATCAACTTGCTAACATTGCTCGCTCTGGTGATGGCCATCGGTCTGGTGGTGGATGATGCCATTGTGGTGCTCGAAAATATCTATGCGCGAATCGAGCGCGGAGAAAGCCGCTTGGTCTCCGCTTTTGAAGGGGCGCGGCAGGTCGGTTTCGCTGTCATTGCAACAACCGCGGTCGTGATCGCGGTGTTCGTGCCCGTCATGTTTCTGCCCGGAGAAACGGGACTCTTGTTCCGCGAACTTGCGATCACGATGATTGTTGCCGTCTCGATTTCAACCTTTGTCGCCCTGACACTAATCCCGGTCATGTGCTCGAAAATTCTGAAAAAGGGTGGCGGGGAAACCCGATTGAGCCGCTATGTCGATGCCAAGTTTCAGGACACCAGCAGCGGCTATGAAAGCATATTGTCGCGTTGGATCCGCAGGCCGTTGCTACTCGGCGGAGTGGCGTTCGGATTGGCGGCTGTGTTGTCTGTCATCGGTTTGAGCACGCTCAAATCGGAAGTCGCACCGCCCGAAGATACAGGTTTCATGTTTGGTAATGCCTCGATATCCGAGGGCGCGGGCTGGGATAGGCTGGTCAAAGTTATGCTTGATGTCGAAGAAATATCAATGCCCTTCACCGAAGAGGAAGGGCCCCTGCGCCGGATGCTGTTCCGCGCACCAGCATCCTTCGGCCCTACCGGCGATTTCTCCGAAGGACGGATCATCATGTTTCTAAAGCCCTGGGACGAGCGGACCATGACCACCGCAGAGACCATCTCCGAACTGAATAAGCGTTTCAGCGAATATCCCGCGGCTAGAATATTTGTATCGGGCGGTTCCACGATTGGCGGACGCGGCGGGGAAGCAATTCGTTTCGTGATCGCGGGCGATACTTATGAAGAACTGACCCGGGCCCGAGACGCCCTGTTTGTGGCCGCCGATGAATATCCCGGCATTGCGACACTGGAATCCGATTACAAGGAAACCCGGCCGCAGGTGGTGGTGAATGTCGACACTGTCCGTGCGGCTGATCTGGGCGTTTCTGTTCAAGAAATCGGGCGAACGCTTGAGACGATGATGGGTTCGCGCAATGCCGGAACCTATGTCGATCGAGGCGAGGAATATGAAGTGATCATGCAGGCAGAACCGGAGGACCGGGTCACGGCCGAAGATCTGTCGAATGTTTATGTCCGCGCGCGCGAGGATATGCTGGTGCCTCTATCAGGACTGGTGACGCTGACCAACCGGGCAGAGGCCGGCGAACTCAACCGTTTTAATAAGCTGCGCGCGATAACGCTCGAAGGCACAGTGGCTGACGGCTATTCGCTTGGCGAAGCACTGACATTTCTGGACGAAGAAGCAGCATCTCTTCCCGAAGTTGTCGCCATTGGCTATGAAGGGCAAAGCCGGGCATTGCGGCAAACCGGCGGTTCAATATGGCTCGTTCTGGGATTTACGATCATTCTCGTCTATCTGGTACTCGCCGCGCAGTTTGAAAGTTTTGTCAGTCCACTGATTATCATCCTCGGCGTCCCGTTGGCCGTTAGCGGGGGCTTGTTGGGCCTCACGGTGATGGGCGGCACACTCAATCTCTACAGTCAGATCGGGTTGATCATGCTGGTCGGCCTAGCGGCTAAAAACGGCATTTTGATCGTCGAATTTGCCAATCAACTTCGCGATGAAGGCTTGGAATTCGAAAAGGCAATCCTTGAGTCTGCCAAACGCCGCTTCCGTCCGGTACTAATGACATCGATTGCCACCATTGCAGGTTCCATCCCGTTGATGCTGGCAACCGGAGCGGGGGCAGGGAGCCGCGAGGCGATAGGCGTTGTGATAGTCTGGGGTGTCGGTGTTTCGACCCTACTGACCCTGGTGATCATTCCGTCCTTCTATTACCTTTTGGCCAGGAAAACCGGAAGTCCCCTGGCAGTGACCCGACGACTCAGAGAGCAGCGGGAAGGAGCAGAAGCGGTTGAGGCGCTATGACTTATTAGTTATCGAAAAATTTGCAGTGCTTGAAAGCGCACAAGGATAGGGTTTTGTGTGTCTACTTTTGCGCCAACAGCTGACTCTAGAGCAGGATAATATGAATAGCCGGAACTTAGACGGAAGCGGAAGTTCCTGAAACGCAAGTCGCAACGTCTGCTTTGCCGGTTTGCAGATTAAATGCGGATAGTGGCGCAAGCTCTTGAGCGAATGCCGCCTGCTACGTTCGACAGTTTTGTCAAAATTCCAACCGCCGGTTGCAGAAATCTATCAGTCGAAGGTTAGGCTATCTGCATGACAGCCAGGATGCCGTCGCAACTGTGGGCCGTTGGCTTCAAACGGGTGGGCCCGTCGGCGATTTGCTTTGCGGCGATGACGAGGCTCTCCAAATACTCAAAAACATTGCACCGGTCGCGCCCGAAGCCGTCTTGTCTAAGATCGAGCAGGCCATTGCGGGCACAGACGGCCCAATCGTTTTGGACCCGCGCCGGGCTGGCCGTTGGCAAATCGCAGTAATCCTGAAATCGTTAGCTTACGATCCCCAGCTATTTGATCGAGCTGCAATCGCATTGGCAAAGCTCGTTGCAAGCGAGGCCGCCAACGAAAATCAAAACTCGGTCGAAGGTCTGTTCGAGGAGCTGTTCCATCTCTACCTTTCAGGAACTCAAGCGTCGCCTGCACAGCGTAGACAGCTAGTCGAGAGCATGTTCGCGCGAACAGACTTCGAAGGAAAGTCTTGCGGCGAGATTGCCGTAGCCGCATTGCTGAAATCTCAAATGTTCTCGTCGACTTCCAGCTTTGACTTCGGTGCGCGACCTCGAGATTTCGGGTGGCATCCCTCCACTCACAGCAACATTTGGAGTTGGTTTAGCGAGGCAATTGATTTGGCGGTCAAGCTCGGGCTTGAGCCTACCCAAAGACTCGCAATGCGAAGGATGCTCGGCGGTGCTCTCCGCGGGATATTGGACATCGAAGCTTGTCTAGATTCTATTGAGGCCGCCGTTGCCGAATTCCTCAAGGACGGTGAGTGGAGCGAAGCTTGGCTGACCGTTGGAAGTGCAATGAGATTTGACCAAGCCGAATGGCGTCCCGCTGTTCAGCAGAGAGTGTTGAATCTTGAGGCGCGACTTCGGCCTACCGATCCGCTTAATTTGGCGAGAGTATATGTCATCGAGGCACGCGGGTCAGGGTACAGTCTTGTGGACGCCGAAGAAGACGGCACAGATAGCCCTTCAGCCGCTTGGGAGCGTCTCAAAGTTAAAGTAGAAGAACTTGGGCAAGAGCTTGCGACACTCCCTGATGTGTTGAGCAGTTTCCTTCCGGAGGTCATGGTCGAAAGACAAGCGCCGGGTGCGTTTGAATTTGGCAGGGGGCTGGCCAATTCGGGAGCTGGCCGGAGTGAGATATGGGATCAGTTTCGTCGGGTCCTGGATGGATTGCCCGTCGGCCGGAGGAATGCGAGCGTCATGGGCGGCTTCATCTCGGTAATTGCCAAGGATGATAGCGAGCTTGCGGCAACGCTTTTGGAAGCAAGCATGGAAGACCACGCTATTCTGCCTCATTTCGTCTATCTGCAAGGCGTAGCCGGAATTGATTCCGCAGCCATTGGTAGATTGAGGCAGCTCATCCGGGATCATAAGCTCGAAGCGCACAACCTTTATGCGCTGGCCAATGGGCATGTCGCCTCAGCGCCACAATCGGATTTGTGTGATTTGCTGCGCGACATTGCCACACTCGAGCATGGCACGGACACTGCGATCGAAATTCTGCAAATGGCAATTTTCTGCCACAAGTCAGATAGCGTCGAAACCGATAGTCGGTTGTTCGACCTCGGCAACCAGCTGCTTATGCAGGCAGATTATGGCAGGGACGGCGGCATGCGAGAGTATCGCACACAAGAAACCAAAAAGGCTTGTTATGCTGGTCCGCGGGGTGAAGCCGGTGCAGCAGAGCTTTGTCGCCATATGTTTGCCCTGATCGACAAAAGAACAGTCTACTCGTTTCAACTCGATCATGTGATTGATGCTCTGTTTGAGGTTCAGCCAACAGTCACGCTCGATGAGCTGTTGCTCACCAATATTGAAGACGTGGATCATCCGATCTTCGGCAACTCGCCTATGTCGGGTCAGGGGCCCTTGGGGAAGGTCGATGACGCTGTTTTATGGGCTTGGGCAGACGTTGATCCGGCGGTGCGTTATCCCATTCTATCCCGTACTCTCGATCTCTTCGCTGGTGAGCGTTATGGCGACGACAAAGGTTTGTCAGACACATTCGTCGAGGCAATTGAACGCGCTCCTGATCGTGCTGCATTCCTTGACAATTTCGGCGGTCTCTTGAGTCCGAGCGGATGGTCTGGAAATCTTTCAGCCATTCTCGATAGGAGAGCTGAGTTTCTCATGCCTTTGCTGGAGCACTCAGACCCAGCAGTAGTTGGATGGGCGACTGAAGAGCGAAACGCCCCGGGATTGCCGGAGGCCATTTGATTTAAGTTAAGCGGTCATGTTGGTTTCGTCCAGCACGCGTAGTAGTTTTTCTCAGCTTCCACGGGCGGGATATTGCCGATGGGTTCCAGCAGCCTTTTATTGTTGAACCAGTCTACCCATTCCAGTGTGGCATATTCGACGGCCTCTAACGACCGCCATGGTCCGCACCGGTGGATTACCTCTGCCTTGTAAAGGCCATTGATTGTTTCGGCCAAAGCGTTGTCATAGCTGTCGCCGACGCTGCCGACCGATGGTTCGATGCCTGCCTCGGCCAAGCGTTCAGTATATTTGATCGATACATATTGACTTCCGCGATCGCTGTGATGGATCAGGCCGCCGCGATGCGTGGGCCTGCGATCATGTAAAGCCTGCTCCAAAGCATCGAGAACAAAGCTGGCATGGGCGGTTTGGCTCACCCGCCAGCCAACAATGTAGCGGGCGTAAACATCGATCACGAAGGTGACATAGACAAAGCCAGCCCAGGTTGCGACATAGGTAAAATCTGACACCCACAGCATATTGGGCGCTGGCGAGTGGAACTGCCGGTTCACATGGTCAAGCGGACAAGGCGCTGCTTTATCATTGACCGTGGTGCGCACTGGCTTCCCTCGTATCACGCCTGCCAAGCCCATGTCGTGCATCAGCCGTTCGACCGTGCAACGTGCAATATCATAGCCTTCACGCATCATCTGCCGCCAGACCTCGCGCACGCCATATACCCCGAAGTTCTCGGCAAACACTCGGGCCACCTCCGGCTTCAGCATTATGTCGCGCTGCGCGCGGGCTGACATGCGTGATGGATCCTGCCGCTTGGCCACATGACTATAATAGGTTGACGGGGCGATCGGCAGCAACTTGCAGATCGGCTCGCCCCCATAATATCCACGGTTATCGTCGATAAACGTGATCATCGCTTGAACGGGCGGTCGAACTCCGCCTGAGCAAAACAAGCCGATGCCTTACGTAAAATCTCGTTGGCCTGACGCAGTTCGCGGTTCTCGCGTTCCAGTGTTTTTAGCTTGTCAGCAACATCGCTGGGAACACCGGCGCGCGTGCCGCTATCCACTTCCGCCCGCTTGACCCATTCATGCAGTGTCGGCGGTGAGCAGCCGATCTTCTGAGAAATGGACACCACCGCTGCCCAGCGCGATGGATAATCCTGTCGGTGCTCCAGCACCATGCGGGTCCCCGTTCGCGAACCTCCGGTGAAAACTTGTTTGTGGTCTTGCTCATAATAGCTCCTTCTACTCAAGAGTTGGAGCCTCCGGCAATCCCGGGGCGGTTCAGTTCGCTTCGATTTCTAAAGTTCACTTACTGGTTTCTTTGCGACTCTTAGCCTAGAGGGCACCGAACAACTGAGACAAGGAAAGAGTAAATTATTACAAATCTTATCGTAATCAGTCTTACATGACCTTTACTGGAAAATTGTCCCGGTCAGCATTCGACAGACAGTGTTTGTTATCCCGGATGTGAGTGTTTTGGCTTCATCATAGTGACGTAAGGAACGAAGATGAGACCACAATATTTCCTGACCAACAACTTCAATTTTGGGACACACGCGGTGATCAAACAACAGACATCCAGGCAACGGCGTTTGCGCCACAGCAGGAGCGCTGCCTGATATCAGGCAAACAGACGGTGCCAAACACTCAACATAGAAAAAGACACATCTATCTCAAATCATCGGACGCCAGCCACTAGGAAGGTCCCTTTCCCCGGTCGCCAAATTGGCGATAGACCGCAGCAAAAGAGAGCGCAATATGTCGATCTCTTTGTCCGAGAAACCCTCCGTCGCTAGACTTTGGATATCAGCGGCGATGGTTAGCAGCGCCCGTTCCAAACGCTTGGCCTTTGGTGCAATGAATACGAGTTTTTCATGCCGGTTCAAGCGATTGACACAGCGATAAATTAATGAGGATTTCTCCATCGCTTGCAATGAAACGGATACTGTTGCGTCGCTGAGCGCCAACCGGAAACTGAGCTCTTTCTGGCTGATACCATCCTCGCGCCAAAGCTGACGCAGCAAGGCCCATTGTCCACTCGATATACCATATTCCCGCATCCGTACTGCTCGCAACTTTGAATAAAGCAGGAAAATATCGCGCGCTAAATCGCATAAATTGGATGCAATTATTACTGTCTCCTGACTATGCTCGGATAGGTGCCCGTTAACAATTATCACCACGTTACCGCGACAACTATTGTCTACGGCCCTGCCGCCGCGGCGACCGATTGCCCTATCTGGACAAGCAAATCCCGTAATTTGGGGTCTACCAGTTCGCCGTCAGCATCAAATGCACGATGGGCATGGGGAATGCTAAGCTGTTCCGGAACGACCCAAGCGTTGACCATGGTCAGAATTTGACGGAGCTGAGACAAACCACGCAGCCCACCAAAAGGACTGGATGATGCGGACAACATACCAAATGCCTTGCGACGAAAGGCGCTGTAAGCCTGAGGTGCCTCTCCCGGACCGGGACAGGACAGCCAGTCAATCGCATTCTTCAGCATCGCAGTGACCGAACCATTATGTTCGGGGCTTGCAACGATGACCGCATCGTGCCGCATAAACATCGATTTGAGCGCCAGCGCCTCTGGCACATCATCGATCCTTAGATCCTCCACACCATATAGGGGCAAGCGATAATCTGACAATGACAGGCGTGTCGCGCCAAGCCCCAACTCGTTCACGACACCGGCAGCACAACCAATCAGCTTTTCGTTAAGTGAGCCATTGCGAATTCCGCCGGCCAGCAACAAAATCTGCACCTTTTCCATCCCGCCCCATCCCGCTCTTGCCGTCAAAAATTTATCGACATTTGCACGGTCACAGTGCGCGGGGCCCCGACCAGAGCAAAATGGCTATTGCCGCCAAAAACCGGCGTGTTGAAACCCTGAGTGGTTGTGACTTTATTGGCGAGATTGCGTCCAATGAGCGCCAGTTCCCATTTACCATCTTGGTGGCCGACAGCCAGACGCGCATCAAATTTTACAAAGCCTGACTGTGAATTCAATGGATCCAAATCGGGTTGAAAATAGGATCGGGATTGCTGCGTCGCCGACACATGACCGAGCGCATAAAGGCTAGATGATATTGGATATTTGGCTTCAACAAATCCGCTCGTCGACCATTCAGGAGCCCGTGTCAGCCGTTCTCCGGCCAAGTTGTTGGTCACCGGCGAACAGGTGGCTGGGGCGTCGTAAAGGCAGGCACCGCCCGGATAATCCTTATAATGAGCATCAACATAACCCAGGCTGCCGCCAACACGCCAGAAATCACCAATCTTTATGTTGGTGTCAACTTCTACACCTCGCGAAATAGCCGACGCGGCATTCCCCGTAATGAAAGCAGTCCCATTATATTCGGACACCTGCAAATCACTAAAGTTGGTGTGGAACAGTGCCACGTTCAACTGCCCACGACCATCCATGAAACGGAATTTCCCGCCAAGCTCCCACGAACGAGCCCGCTCAGAACCATATTGGTACTTCGCGATACCTTTGTTGATATTGTCCAGCAACAAGGCATCGTTCGAGACAAAACCGCCGCCTTTGGTTCCTGTGGCGTAGCTCAAATAGACATAGGCAGATTTGGAGAATTCATAACGTGCTCGCATCGAATAATCCCACAGGCTTTCAGGACGCGTCTCGGTCAAATCAAAGGGAAGATAGGTCGGAGGGAATACACCGACATTCTGCGATCGAGCGCGCCCGACACGACGTTCTTTCGAATAGCGCAGACTGCCGCTCAACATGATCTGTTCGGATACCGGCACCTCCAGCGACAGGAAAGGTGACCAGGATTTTGCACTTTGATCAAACTGACGCCTCGACAGTCCGTTCAACGGAATTGGGAGTCCAGCGCTCGCCGCGTCAAACAGCGAAGCTTGTTGTACATGAAGATCGGCATCAATGTAGGTCAGGCCCGCGATGAACGAACCGCCGTCACCAATGTCACGCTGGGCCCGCACTTCTTGAAACACGGCATTTGACTGTTCGGTAATGTCGGATTCCAGAAAGGTCAGCGGGCCATCGTAATCGGAATTCACCCCCGCATTGAGCTTTTGATAGGCAGTGACCGATGTAAATGCCCAATCGCCGAGCGTCAGGTTCATCGTCAATTGCGCTAATGTCGTCCGGGTGTTGTCATATTCGGGATTGACCGTATTAGAGACTCGACTGAAGGAAGGATATTCAGGCGTATTCGTACCGGAATTGCGAACCTGGTTGCATAAGAAGCAACTGGCATCGCCAATATTATTGAACACAAGCGCGCCGCCGTCCATACGGTTGGACGCATGCTCGACCTTGACCAGCGCGTTAAAATTGTCGGATGGTTCCCATAGCAATTGACCGCGGACACCCTCATAACGTGATCCATTTTCATGGCGCTGCGCAAGGGTGTTATACATGGTATCGCCGATGGCCCCGATGCGCCCCGTTAAACGGACGCTGACAGTATCCGAAACGGGTCCCGATACGGCACCTTCCAGATTCCAGCCACCATGTTCGAGTTCACCACTTGTGCGGGCAAAGCCCTCCAAATGGCGCGTGGGTTTGCGGGTGATGACGCTAATCGCTCCAGCATTGGTGTTTTTCCCAAACAAAGCCCCCTGCGGACCACGGACTACTTCGACCCGTTCGACATCGAGAAGCGGATTCTGGAACGACCGGGCGCGACTAAGATAGACGCCGTCGAGGAACAGGCCAACCGACTGATCAAACGAAAGATTACCTGTCCCCGCACCGAGACCACGCATCGTGATCGCAAAATTACCATTGGTGCGGTCTATCTGCAGGTTCGGAACGGATGCCTGAAGATCGTCAAACAACAAAATGCCCGACGTTTCGATCTGCTCACCACCGATCACCGCGACTGAGATCGGCACTTCCTGCAATGTCTGCTCGCGCCGCGTCGCGGTTACGACGATCGTTTCCGAATCACTCCGTGACGCGGCAGTTTCTGTCCCCATGTCCTGCACAGTGTCTTGTGCGACTGCCGGCGACGAGATTGCCACTGCCAATGCGCTGCTAAAAAACAAATATTTCATAACTATCCCTCCCAAGATTGCGTAAATTATATGAGTTTTAATGTGTTATATTGCGAAGCTGGGCCCGGATATTCTGCCCCATTATCGACACCAATCTCATTGCTGATCAGAGCATTGGTTTGCTCATTCAAACTCATGATGATTTTTTTATGCGCTTCAGGTTTCCACGCGAGGTTATTGAGCTCGTCGGGGTCAGTCTGCGTATCGTAAAGCTCAAGATCATTATAGGTGACAAGGTCATCCCATCTCTGCGGGATATGATGTTGAGCAGGAGCGAAATATCGCGCAAATTTATACCGTCCATCATGAACACCGCGATGAAGACGGCGAAGCATTAGATCGGGCTTCGGCAGAACTTTGGTTTCCTTCACACCGTCCGGTACGTTCGGGGCACGCCAGCCATAGCGGACCGCAAAATTATAAAGGACGCCGGCTTGATCGCGAGCTGTCCGCGCATTTGATGAAAAAATGGCCGCTGAAAGATCGTGACCTACCAACCGCGGATGATGTTGGCGCCGCTCATCCTCGGTCACACCCGCAAGCGATAGCATCGTCGGTACGAGATCGACAGCACTTCCAAGCGCGGCCCTCGTCTGTCCCCCGGGTACATCGGGATGGACGACGATCAATGGTACGCCCACATCTTCCTTATAAATTGTGCCACCTTTTTGGCGCATTCGGTGAGCACCGGCCCTTTCACCATGATCGGCAGTGAACAGGATGATTGTATTGTCGAGTTGACCCGACGCATCCAGCGCATCGAGCACTGTTTTCATGTGCCTGTCGACATCGCGTATACAGTTAAAATAGTAATTTTGATTGCGCTTCCAGACCGCTTCGTCCTCGTGTCGCATCCGGCCGTAAAAGCCCCCTCCACTAGCCGTAATTGCCATATGGGCCGACGGCTTGCGCGAGAGATCATCAAGGTAATAGCTGCGCGGAAGGGGGAAATCCCAATTGTCATCATATATGGGATCACCTGGTTCAGCGAGGAGCGGTGAGATTAGATTCGGCTGTGCCCGCGTTTCTTCGCCGACCCCGGTTGAGTCAAAAAACATAATGTCGTGCGGATTAACGAAATTGACCGCCATGAACCAAGGGGCCGCATCATCGCCGTCGACATAGGCCCGCAACTGGTTGACCGCTTCGGCAGCCGTTGCGCCATCGGACATAAAACCGTCCCAAGTCAATCCGACGCGTTCACCGTCGAAATTATAGTGGGAGAAGCCATAAGGTTCGAGACTGTCCTCCGTGTTGGGGAAAACACCACCTGCGACACCGCCAAAATGCAACCCCTCGTTGATATTGGATACATGCCATTTACCTTTATAGGCGGTGCGATATCCCACGCGCCGCAGCATCGTACCGATCGTCGGAATTTCAGTGCTGAGTTGCGGGTGAGGTGGCGAATTGGGGTTTGCATAAACGCCGGTATGCTGCGTGTGCAATCCGGTATAGATGGTCGAACGAGACGGCCCGCACGGAGTTGTATTCACGTAGAAGCGGTCAAACGAAACCCCCTTTCGCCGAAGCCAGTCATGCCCAGGCAAAGGCAATTTAGACGGAATGTCGGCGAGCGCGCGCTCCTGATCATTGACGATCAAAAGGATGTTCGGCCGTCGCCCGCTCGCCGATTTTGGCTTTTGGGCCGCCGGATCCATTGCGTCCGCAGATCCAGCGATAGCACTTCGCGAGGAAGCCAAGGCTAAAGCGCTTGCCGCCAATACAGTTCGCCGATTAACCCCACTTTTTTCGCGCATGCCGCATCCCCTAAGCCCAACACATTTTTGCGTTTAGTTAGTAATCTAACCTACTCCCGCGCTCTAAATTTGTCAATTATTTTGCACATATTTCTATCAGGCACGTGGAGCTTGACGTCCCGCAGTCAGAAGACTCGTGTATTAGGCTCCAGCCCGATCATTGATCGACCAAGCAGCTCGGTCGCACCATCAAAGTCATATACGATATGGCTCGCCATAACGTTGATATCACGCAAAGCTCTCTGCAGCGGGTTCGCCGTCATATGGGCGCTGGAGCCAGAGCCCTCAGCAACGAGGCGAACGGCCTTGCGACACAAATCCATGGCAAGCGCAACTTGGGCGCGCATTGCGATCCGGTCTTCCGCACCCACAAGCCCGTCCTGTGACGCCAATGCCACATTGCGATGGCCGACTTTGCGCAATATCATTTCCGCCGTCTCGGTCAACGCGGCAGCTTCTCCCAACCGCATATGCGCTGACGCCTTTTCACTTTGCTTTACCGTTGTTCCAAGCATCACCCGGACACCGATTCGCTCCTTGAAATGATCCAGCGCCGATCGTGCCACGCCCACGGCAGCAATAGCAGCAGTAATGGCCAGAAATGGCGTCATCGGCATCCGATATATTGGGTTGTTCCCATGGATTTTGGCGCCTGGAGCGTTGCCCATCCGCATCTCACCCATATCCATGACGCGATACTCGGGGACAAAGACATCCTTGCATCGAATGTCATTGCTACCAGTCCCGAGCATGCCAGCAACGTGCCAAGTATCAAGGACTTCTACTTCATCCGCTGGCAGCCCCATGAACAGTTGACGCGGCTCGCTTTCGCCCGGAATATTACCGACGAGCAAGACCCAGTCCGCGTGCATGACACCGGTACCCCACTTCCAGAGTCCAGATAGCAAATAGCCACCTTCTACAGGCACTGCAGTACCTGGCGGATTGGTTGCCCCCGGCGCTATGATATAAGGAAAATCCCCACCAAAGGTTTCGTCTTGGAACTGCTTGGGAAATTGTGAAAGCATCCAATTATGCTCGACGCAGAAGGCCGTGACCCAGCCCGTCGACGCACATCCTTCGGCAATAGGAAGCATCGCATCGATAAAACTGTCAATGTCGAACTCCAGTCCACCGTAGCATTTCGGAACGAAATGATAGAAACAGCCGGTCGCGCGAATGGCATTCCACACCTCATCCACCGGTCGACGCAATTGCTCACATTCCATTGCATGCGCCGCAACGAGTGGCTTAAGCGCTGTCGTTCGGCGGATCAGCTCCTCTGCGGTCAAAGAGTCCAACTCTTCACGCGAAAGCCAGTCACCGCCGTCTGGAATGCGGCGATCAGCCAGCACTTCCCCACTATCTTTGTGTGATTGAACGGAAATATTCATCGCGCCTTCTCTCCCCTGCACCATATGAAAATATGACCGAAAGGATAAGCTGACGCGCATTATTGTCAAGATATTTAACAATATTTTGGCGAACTAGGACTTCTCTGGAGCAGAAACATCCGAGTGTACGACATGTGGCGGGACATGGGGAGGCTCGCCCCAATCAGTCATCATCGCATCGCGTAGGCCGTGATATTTCGGCAGACCAATACGTTCGATCAGCTCACTTTCCAGATAATAGAGAATCTTCGCTGCTGCCCGGCTCGTCTCATTGCCATCCTTTGGAAAACGCACCTTTCGGGCCCGCCGATCGTTACTATCAATCACCGTTTCAACAATACCGCGGGCTTCCAATTCGCTAATCATGAGGCTGATGGCTTGGCGGGTAACACCCAAATTGCGGGCAATTCGGGTCGCTCGGGATTCGCCCGCAGATATATTCGCGATAAGCATCGACTGCGCACGGGTGACATTGGGGATATTGGCCTCCTTCAATGCGTTCTGTAATGCTTCGTCAAACCAATAGACGGCACTCAAAAGATTCATCATTAACAAAGGATTTTTCATTCGATCTTCTTTCTAAAGAGGCGATATGGGCCTGTTCACATTAACTTTACGGGCAAATGAAGAAAAGGTGCGATATTTTGCATGAATGTACAAAATATCGCACCAACAGAATCGGGACTGATGAAGTTCAGAAGCGACAGCTTGGTCAACTCCATCTTTCAGTCTCTCCCTGTCCCCTGTCAGCATTCAATAGACAGACTGGCTGCATAAAATAAGTGAGTGTTTTGGTTTCATTGCAGTGATTGTAAGGAACGGAAATGAAGCCAAAACACTCAAAAGCCCCCGCGCAAGCGGTGGTCAAAGATATCCGTAGAGCCACGCGCAAGCAGTATAGCGCAGGGCGTATATTACAAATGGTCGAAGGATTTTATGGAAGCTGGCAAGCGCCGGCTTGCCGGCGATACATCGCGCGCTGCCAATAGCGACGAGGTCCGTGATCTTCGTAAGGAAGCCCGCGATCTGAAAGAGGTGGTCGCTGAACAGATGCTCGAGAACCGCCTGATCAAAAAAAGCATGATCGGGGATGGGGGCGACGACGAATGAGATATCCCGCATCCGAAAAGCTGGAGATCATCCGCATCGTCGAGCGGTCACATCTACCTGCTAAACAGACATTGGACAGGCTGGGCATTGCTCGGCCTACCTTTTACCGCTGATATTATCTGTCGACGATCTTCGATGACTACAGCCGATATATTATCAGCTGGAAGCTGTGCACGACCATGCGCGCAGAAGATGTCACCGATACGCTGGAGCTCGCTCTTGAGGCATCAGGCTGTGACCAGGCGCATGTGCTGCACAAGCCGCGCTTGCTGTCGGATAATGGCCCCAGCTATGTTACTGGCGAGTTCGCTGATTATCTAGCCGACAAGAAGATGCGCCATGTGCGCGGTGCACCGTTCCATCCGCAAACCCAAGGCAAGATCGAGCGTTTGCACCAGATCCTCAAAAACCGCATCCTGCTCGAAAATTATTATCTGCCCGGCGATCTCGAAGCGCAGGTCGAGGCGTTCGTCGAGCATTATAACCACCAGCGATATCACGAGAGCCTGAAAAACGTCACACCCGCTGACGCCTACTTCGGTCGTGCAGAAGCAATCATCAAACAGCGAGAAAGGATCAAACGAAAAACCATCGAACATCGGCGCTTGCAATACCGCAAGATCACCGCCTAATATCAACCAACCAGATGGAACCGAATACTCGCCTATTCTAAACCCGCATCAGTCTCAAATTATCTGACGACGGACACCCCCCCCCCCCCGTTTTCGGTAATCCACCAAAGCGTGATCGAGGGATATTGCTCTGATACGCTGTTGGTATTTCGTCCTTCACAACGCGCATTTTCGAGATTACGAATGTTCCATTCGAAAAAATTATGCTGGGAGAAGCTTATGCGTAACTTGCTGATCGTGCTGACTTTAGGAATGACAACGGCAATCGCCGCCGTACAAGCTCAGGATAATATCGCAGAAACACCGGATTTTGAGTTTGCGACCAAGGTAATCCAGTTGCCCGATGGCGCCCGGCCGCACGACGCTTCGCCCGGTTCACCAGGGCAAATCTGGTATACTGCGCAGCGCCAAGGGGCGCTCGGCATTATTGATATTGATGACTGGACTTTCCGCCAAGTGCCGCTCGGTGAAAGCTCTGCGCCGCATGGTGTTGTGCTGGGGCCGGACGGGAACGCCTGGATAACAGACGGTGGCCAGAATGCCATTGTTCGTTACGATCCCCGCACTGGTCAGGCCAACGTGTGGAAGCTTCCTGAGGATACCGGCTATACCAACCTTAATACCGGTGCTTTCGACAAGGATGGTGTGCACTGGTTTACCGGCCAGAATGGCATTTACGGCAGCGTCGATGCGAGCGGACAAGTGCAAGTCTGGAAGGATCCGAAAGGCCGTGGACCCTATGGCATAGACGACACGCCGGATGGCGAGATATGGTATGTCTCCCTGGCCGGTAGCCACTTGGCGAAGGTAGATCGTACGGACGGCACGGTGACTATAATCGAACCACCAGACGCTAACGCCGGTCTGCGCCGGGTATGGTCGGATTCGAAAGGCGACCTGTGGATATCCGGCTGGAACAATGGCAAGCTGTATCGCTATCAGCCGGAGAGCGGTAACTGGACGTCCTGGATGTTGCCGGGGGATAAGCCGCAAGCCTATGCAGTCTATGTGGACGAGCGCGACGACGTCTGGGTATCGGATTTTTCCAGCAACAACACTCTGGTGTTTGACATAGCCACTGAAAAATTCGTGGCTACGATCCCTGGCAGTGGTCCCAAAGCGCAAGTGCGGCAGATCCTCGGTCGGGACAATGAAATCTACCTGCCGGAATCGGGTACCGACCGGTTGATGATGGTGACCGTCGGCGGATGAAGCCTGGCATTGCTGCGGCTCTTGGTCTGCTCTGTTGCGGCGCGGCCAGCTGTATTCAGTCCGTGAATGCGGCAAAGCCCGATGCTGGCATATTGGCGGCAGGCGAACGAGCCTATCAGAAGTGCTATTCCTGCCACTCGCTAGAAAGCCCGAATGCCAACACCCAAGGTCCTTCCCTCAGGCAAATTCTGGGTCGTCCCGTGGCGTCGGAGAGCGGCTTTGATTATTCGCCGGCAATGCAAGCCTTTGCCCAACAACAATCCAATTGGACAAGCGGCGCGCTGAACGATTTTATCGCTGATCCGGAAGGTCTGATACCAGAAACCGAAATGGGCTTTGTTGGAATTGCGGACGCGTCTGAACGTCACGCACTGATCATCTATCTCTCCACCAAATAACATGGCTTTGGTCGAGCGGCTGCAGGTTTTCAAACGTTGAACCGAAACAGCCTGCAGCTAAAATCCTCTTTTTGGGATGAAGCCTTGGAGGTCATTGGTTTTAATGACCGCTTTCCAGCCAGCGCTGGCAACCCCCACTGTCAGCCGTGAACGGGAAGAAAAGCGTAGTAAGCGGTCAAGCTTTCATCAGACCCCAAAGACCTGACTTGCCATGAAGATCTTAATTCCAAGACCGATCAAAATCACCCCTCCTAGAACTTCGGCCCATTTGCCGATTCTCGCCCCGACGACCGCACCCAGAAACACGCCAGGGTATGTCAGAGCGGACGTGGTCAAACCGATAACAACGCAGGCTAGGACAATCGGTGCTCCAAAGCTTGGTAAGGTAATGCCAGCAACGGCAGCATCAATGCTTGTGGCAATTGCCACCACCAGCAGAGGCCATAACGCCAATTCTTTCATCGCCTCTTCAGGGTCGCGGTCAAAACCTTCCTTGATCATTCGGAGGCCGAGACTGCTCAAGAGAACGAGCGCGATCCAGTGAGCAGCCGTCTCTATAAAAGAGGCAAATGCAACCCCGAGCGCCCAGCCGAGCAAAGGCATTATTGCCTGGGCCAATCCAAAGGCAATGCTCATCCGTAGCGCGGTAGCAGGGCTAGGGCGACTTGACGCGCCCTGCGCAACCGCAGCCGCGAAGGCATCCATTGCCAAACCCAAGGAGAGCAGAAGAAGGGGTATCATGATCATATATTTCTGTAGAAACGTCCGGGAACGAACTCAACAAATTCGTATACTAGAAGTCCACTACGGAATAGTCAGCGGCCGAGAGGATGTCATCGCCTCAATGTCCGCGAGTTGTCAATCATCAACCACGAGCGGACATTCCGCTTCCCACCCACTTGCGGTCATTCGACAAGGAAAGAACTGGAGTCCGCTTATGAGATTAGGCAGGCTTTGGTTAATCTTCAAAACGCTGCTGAATAGGCTCGATTGGGTTTTGTTTTTTAGCTCTGGTTTTTGTAATCTGGGCTGCTGCAGAGGAGGTTATGGTTTGGCCATAGTGTTTTTCAAGCATTTCAATCGACGTCCCCATTTGCTTTGCCAGATGAAACGGAGATACATCCTCATATAATCTCTGCGTGGCGTAAAGGTGGCGCAGGGAATAGATGGTCCGAGCTGTCCCGTTTTTTATTATCGGCACATTTGCAAATTCCAGCAACGAGTGAAAAGACCGTTTGAAGGTTTTAATCTCAGTCCCATCAGGATGTTAGAATACCAATTGATCCCGATGGGGTTTCCAGAGTTCAGGATTATCTGGATGCTGTTCTTTCAACTCCGCGCAGCGCAGATCGATAATCTGGTTGAAGATCCTGCCGGTTCCCTTTTGACAGACAACTTCGCGACTACCTGTTTTGCCACGAACTTCAGCAACGACATATTTGGCATCATCATCTTCTATGGGTCTTAGATCGCCCCATTTGAGTTTTCTGAGCTCACCAACGCGAAGTCCGGTATTCACCAAAACGAGAAAATAGAGCTTCGCCAAAATGCGATCTTTGGAGGTGGCTTTCTGCTCGCCGTCTTTAAGCCATCCATCCATTGCTCGGATAATGGCTTTCCATTCCTGATCCGTAAATGTTGGCCTTCGTTCTCCGTTATTTTTCGGCGGTGTGGAATCTGGAATTTTTGCCAGATGCCCTATTTCAACGGCGAAATTGAACAGAGAGCGAATTGATGTTCGTTCACGGCCCAGTGTGGCATTTGATGGTATCTTCTTGGCATAATTTTCTTTTCGCCAAAGCCAGTAGTTTTGAAAATCGGTTGGACCAATTTGATCAATCTTCATCGACCCAAAATATTCAAGAGCATATGATCGGACGCGATCGATTGTCGAAGTCCAAGAACCGCCGTTGGAAGTAGGTCCCATCAAAGTTATGGATTTTTCCCCTTCTTCGAAGACCTTTGCAAAGGTCTTGGTTTTTTATGGAACCACCCATTCTTACATGATGATCAAGGTCATCATAGAGATTGGCCGCGAAACGTTCCGCATCACGAAGGATAGCTGTTTTTGTGGAAATGCTTTTATAACCGGAAGCACCGGGGACCCGAATACGGGCTTGCCATTTAGGGTTTTTCAAACCTTCTCGTTTGTACAAAATGATGCGCCCATCACCGCGAAGGTCAATTCGCTCGTCAGCATCAGTGCGGCCAGATCGGTTGCTTTCCACTAAGATTCTATAAACTAAAATGAATTTCCCGGGAACAGTTTTTTGTATAACTTTTGTATATAGGAAAAATGCACAAATTCACACATTTGCGGAATTCTGATTTCCGCTAAAGTGTTGGAATATATAGAAAAGGTGGTGCACCCGAGAGGATTCGAACCTCTGGCCTCTGCCTTCGGAGCTGGCCTAATGGCCTTTCCGAATTGCGCGACAGAGTACGCCAGAGCACGATAAAGTACTGTTTCCAATAGACTTTCCAAAATCGCGATCCGAAGACTCTATCCCGCGACAACCCCGGAATTTGCTCCCAAGTGCTTACGTGGTGCTTACGCGAAATCCGGGTCCGACTGGGACCGAGACGATGGCAAAGATCACGAAACGAACCGTAGACGGCGCCGAAGCGCAGACCAAGGATTACATCATCTGGGACGATGAACTGCCTGGCTTCGGGCTGCGCGTCTTCCCGTCCGGCAAACGTAGCTACCTCATTCAGTATCGAGCGCGCGGGCGGTCACGCCGCTACTCGATCGGCTTGCACGGGGTGTGGACCCCGGAAACTGCCCGGCGCGAGGCAAAGATCCGTTTGGGTGACGTCGCCCAAGGCGATGACCCCGCAGCAGAGCGGGAGGAAGAGCGTCGCGCGGTGACCGTTCGCGAGCTCTGCGAGCAATACATCGCCGACATGGAGGCGGGCCTCGTTCTTGGGAAAGGCGGTCGCCCCAAGAAGGCCACCACGGTCGCGACCGACGTCGGCCGCATCCGCAGGCACATTATCCCATTGCTCGGCACACGGAGGATAAAGGACGTTACCAAGCCGGACATGAACAATCTTATGAAGGACATCATCGCCGGCAAGACGCGCGTCGTGATGAAGACGGAGAAGCTGCGCGGCAAAGCGATCGTACGCGGCGGACGCGGCACCGCCATCCGCACTATGGGCCTTCTTGGCGGCATCTTTTCCTACGCGATCGAAGCCGGGATCATCGACCAGAACCCAACGCACGGCCTCAAGAAGCCGAGATATAGGGTGCGTGACCGACGTCTGAGTGAAGCCGAGTATCGGACGCTGGGTCGCATTCTTAAGGAGGTCCAGGATGACCGCCACTACGGCATCCACGCCGAGATCCTGCGCCTCATCGCCCTGACTGGCTGCAGGCGTGGCGAGATCATCGGGCTAAGGTGGAGCGAAGTCGATATCGACGGCAGCTGTCTACGCCTGAAAGATAGCAAGGAAGGTGCTTCCGTGCGTCCGGTCGGCCTGCCGGTCATTGACTATCTGGAGGCCGCACGCTCGACGCGAAACGGGACGTTCGTCTTCCCCGGCCAAGGAGAGGACAACGCGGTCGGAAACTTCCCGCAGAGCTGGAAGAAGCTCTTCGCTGATACACCGCTCTGGGATGTCACGCCGCATGTCCTGCGGCACAGCTTCGCTAGCATTGCCAACGATCTCGGTTTTACCGAGATCACCATCGCCGCGCTTATCGGGCACGCAAAGGGCTCGGTCACGAGCAAATACGTTCACACGCTGGATTCGACGCTGATTATGGCCGCCGACACCGTATCGGGTTACGTGAAGGCGCTTCTCGACGGGGTCGAGTTCAGGCGAAACACGTACACGCTCGACCGGCAGACACGGCGGAATGCTATCGACGACATGCTGATCGAGGCACGGCCGCGCACCTAAAGGATGCTTTCGATCACGCCTCCTCGGTCCGCTAACTGTCATATTTGACAGCCAAACCAAATTTAGCTGTCAAATATGGCAGTTAGGACCCTGCATTTGATGACTCCGTTTGCCCCGCTGTATCACTTCCCGTCCTCTGCATCCGGATCGGGGGTCAAGATCGGCCAGGGGCGTTCCGACGCAAGATCCGGATGGCGTGGTTCCGATTCTGGAGCACCGTACTCGTCCCGGAGCTTGTCTATGACGTTGAGACAGCGGGCGGCGGGGTCATCCTTGCCGCCGCTGCTCGTCATCGCCAGCAGCTTCCGGCGCAGCTCGACTGCCGGAACGGGCACGACATTGTAAGCACCCTCCCAGTTCTCTGCCGGGACGTGCTCCGTGACAGCGCTTTGGATCGACTGCCACGTCATGAACGAACGTCCGGTTTTCATCTCAAAATCGATCAGCATCAGTACGCCGTCCGCGCCAGGGTCTTCGGCGACTGCGCTAGATAGCAAAGCAAGCTGCTTCGTTGTCGGTCCATCCTTCAAGAGGTCGTAGACATAGGTGCGGACCTCGGAAAACTCCGAAATCAATCCACCCAATTCGCGTTGCCAATGCCATCCGTCGTATGATTTGCCGTCGAGCGCGCCGCTGATCGTCAAGTCAACAAGGCGGCGCGCGGCGGAGACGGTGCCGAACCTCAAAGCGGTCGTGCGCCACTGATGGTTCTGGTAGAGACGCGGGTCTTCTTCCGCGAGTGTGAAAGTCACTCCTTCTGCGTCGTCCGAGCACGAACTGTTGAGTCCGCCGACCATCTCTTCGAGCATTCGTGGGTCGCGTTGCGCGTCCGGCATGCCGCGCACGATGGCGGGCAGATCGGTGACAGGCGTGGCGAACGGCAAAAGGCGCAACCAAGCACGTAGCTGATACGCATCGCTCTGAGTCAGAATCCAGGTCTCCTTCTTGGCCGCCTCAAAGGTCTCAGCTATGCCGTCGGCCACGAGCTTGATGTCGATGTCCTCGCCAGAGAGGATCAGCGACAACAGCAAGGCTGCGCGCGCCTGCCTCGGCGCGAGAGAAATGAGCTTCTGGATCGTCACGTCACGCTGGCCGTGGGGGAGCCGTGATCCGACAACGCCGAGCGCAACCCCCAGCTTCATCTGCGCATCCGTCGAACCATCGACAATCAATGTGTCGATTGCGTCGAAGATCGCCTCCGCCTCGGCTGATGTCGCTGCGGGATCGACGGCGCGGGCCTCGCGGCGCTTTTCCACGCGCGAGAAATCTTCGCCGCTCCGGAATTTCTTGTCGTCCTTGGGTTCGTTGGCCTCGAACCACTGGAAGGCCAGCACACGCGCAGCCAACTCGCCAAAATGCTCATCCGTCAGGTATTCACGCATCAGCGCAGCGGTCTCCGGCGCATTGATCGCCAAGAACGCACGTTGGTACTCATGCATGTGTGGATGCTGCGCTTCGTGCACCGCGTCGCGATCCTTCCAGCCGCTCGCGGTCGCTATCTCGCGGAAAGCCCGATAGCGACGTAAATTGTCGTCAAGCATGCTCTTCAAGAGTGGAAGATGCGCGACGGACGGTGCGTGGCTCATCATCGTTGCAATGGTAGCCACTCGCCAACGCTTCTCATCCCCGGCGGCGAGCATGCGCTCTGCCCATTCGCGCGCCAGCACTCCGATTGCGGCCAAGCCTTCCACATTGAAGGGTCGCGCCCGCTCTTCGTCGCCGTAGGTCTCACGGGAAAACAGCTCGGCCAGTTGGACGATTTCCTCATTGTCAGCGCTTACCGCCCGCGCCTGAACGGCGGCCACCAAACTTGCGCCCGGCGTGTGGCCGATACGGGCGCGCAGATCGTGATAGCGATCACCAGCCTCCTGGTTGTACTTCCCGCTGGCGTCGCGCACGACTTTCCCAGCTGCAAGATACGCGTCGATCAGCCGGCCAACAGCGTTTGGTCCGAGCACTGAAGCGGCGGCCTCGGCGCGGTCATCGTGCCGGCTTGTTTCTTCGACGGCGATCCCGAGCAGCGCGTCGTCCTCAAGGACAAACCCGGCGGCCGCAAGAATATCGTCCGCGCCGTAGAAGAGTTCGCGGTGCTCGCGCACGCGGCGCAGTAGTCCCCCAGCGATAGCCTCCGGATATCGCTTTCGCGCTTCATACAACAAGTGCATTTCGCCATCGCGTTTCCGGTCGATCTCCATTTCGGCAACAATCTCAGTAATCTCGGTATCGTGGGCATCTTCGACCGGCGCGTGAACGAGCGTGCGCAGGCGCTGAAAGTGCGAAATTCCAGCAACCTTGCGCCGTTCGCGCGCTCGCCGAAGTTCCTGCTGGACGGCATCGACTGCAATGTCGTCGAGGTGACCCTTTTCGGCGAGGATGTCGTAGGTCGCGTCGCCTGCGTCAGCGAGCAAGTCGGCGACGTGACGATCCGCCCGTCGAAATGAGAGCGCATCGACCACTGTCGCCTTCACGTCCGGATCGCTGTCGGTCTTCGCGATTGCGGTCGCAAGGTCGAGGCCGTCGATCCCGCCATACGATGCGATTTCATGCAGTACGTTCTTGCGGATTTCCGGTGGCAGCGCTGCGATGCACGCCGGCGCGTCGTTCCCAAGCACGGATGAGCGAAATCGCTTCGCCGCCCGGAGGGCGGGCAGGTGCACTTGGGTGTTTGCGTGCGAAATAAGCGGCCAAAGAAAATCGGCGAATTCCGGCCTGCCGGACGTGATCATGAAACGCACCGCGCGATCCACCTTGCCTGGCGCGTGCCACTGCTCGGCGAGGCTCCGCATTTCGGTGCCGATCGGTGCCCATACCTCGTCGGTGGCGCGGAAGATCATCTCGCCCGCGAGGACAGGATCGACTTCAAAAGCTGCGCGGATGGCGGCGCTGCATGCGGTCTTATATATGGCGTCTCCGCGTGCGCTCCGTTCGACTGCGAACAGAACTGCTTCTTCCCACGGGCGCTGATCGAGCACGTCGACCTTCAGTTTCTCGCGTGCTGCCGGATCGCTGACGGCCTGTAGCATCAGTCGTTCGACGTAGTGCGAGGCGTACCATTCCTGAAATTGTTGGTGCTGGAACGAGTAGCCCGGCGTGTCGCCGGAGCGCGTCAGAACGTGATTGCTAACAAGCGTGTCGAGCAACGTGTCGGGCTGTGTGGAGATGGTGATTTGTCCGTCGTCCACCAGAACCCGCGCGGTGTTGGCGACCGATTTGCGCGCGTTGCTGTCCGTGATCGCCGTGTTGGCCGTTGTCGTAGCAAACACGGCGAGGTCATCCAAATAATCCTGCTGGAAGCCGAGAGCCACGGCATGAAGCGCCGCCGCACGGCGGGCTTCCTGCTCGTGTGCGGCAATGAAGCGCCGTAGCACTTCTTCCTTTGTTGTCGGAAAAGGCGCGCCCTCTGGCAGCGAAAGAAGTGCCGTGAGGTAGAGAGGGATGGTCACAAGATCCCGTACACCCGCTGTCCGCCACGCCTGATCGACGAGCTGTGCGCCAGCGTCGCCCCGCATGCCGTGCGCGATCTCCATTTGCTGATCTTCATCAAGCGGCAGTAAGTCGACCCGCGTCCCGCCGAACGGAATGTCGAGCGCCTGCCTGCGTGTGGAAATGACAAGACCGAGCTCCGGCAATTCAGCCTTGAGAGCAGTGATTTGCACGCGCGCGCGTTCGCGTGCGGCGGCATCCAGTTCGTTCCAGCCGTCAAGAAGCAGCACGACGCCGGGGTTCGCCGCGACGGCGCGGAAGTCCTGCTCGGAAATTCCGTTGAATGCGGGGCGTTTCAGGATGGATACGAGCAATGCCTCGCCTTCGGTGGCCCAATCCCCCAACGGCACGATAAGCGGCGTGCCATTGCCGATTTCCAACAGACCGTCGGCGACCTGAAAGAGAGTTGTCGTCTTTCCCATTCCGGGCGCCGCGACAAGGATGAGGTCATCCAGTGTGGTCACCGCGTCAGCAAGCGCGCGCGTACTAAGCGCCTCGTTCACATGCTTCACCTTTAACGTCAGCGTGAGCGCCACGTTCGTGCCCGGCCATTTGGGTGTTCGACGGAACACAGCCAAGTCCGCAGCGGCAGCTTTTTGAAAGCGTGCACTGATTTCCGAAACGGTCGGCGGCATGGTCGGGCCGAAGGGAAGCTTGTCGATAACGCTGCGCCACATGTCCTCAGAGTGCTTCTGCTTCCAAGAGTGCAGAAATGCCTCGGTGAAAATGGGATCGTCTGAATCAATTGCCTTTGCACAGTCTTGGCAAAGCCAAATCCCGTTCTCATGCGATTTCCGTTGGTCAGGCGTCATATCGGCGCGATAGCGGCGCGCACCAACTCCGGGGGCTGCAGCGCAGATATGAGCGGCAACTCCGATATTCATTTCCTTTGAGCCATCGCTGGTCGGCGCTGACGTCAGCTTCCTGCAACTAGGATTGCTACAATGATACCGGGCTTGCTTCGCGAGGCGATTCTTGGTCGCCTGACTGAAGTCGTCCCTATTGTTACTCTTGGTCATCGACGGTCTGCTCGGATTCGGTCGTGTGAACACTTTTGATAGTTTGCCCATCGATGGGCATTTCGCCGATCTCGGCTGACATCAAGAGCAGAGACACATATCCCGCTGTCTCGGCGATGTTGCTTGAAGTCCCGCCAATCGCAGCCTGCGCTTCAGCGGCGAAGTCAACGTCCCCAGTTCGCAGGTGCTCGATCAATTCGGACACATCCGATTGCAGGGCTTGGTCAAAAGCATTGAGCCGTCGGGTCAGTTCTTCGTACTTTCTTGCGAAGGTGGCCTCCAAGCTCCGACGGGCAGCAACCTCTTCTTCGGGACGAGGCTCATTGCCGAGCCGTTTTTGATCCATTGCTCCAAGTTCGCTGGCAAGGCTCAGCACCTCCCCAAACATGCTTGCCATAACAGATGGGGCTTGTGGCAATCCGAGTTGTTCAGCCCAGAAGGCAGCACCTTCCACGTCCGGAAGGAGGGTCTGGTAACCAGACTTTGCGAGCGCCGGGAACGCGACACCCTCAATGTTAGGCATGATCGTCAGGTGGATCGACGAATCCACCAATGACCGCACGAGTTCAGCTTGTTCAGCGAGCGTGACCACCGCATCTGCAATGTTGGGCACGGGCAACAGCGCGAGAACGTCTGCTGGTGGCCACGGTAGAATACCCTTGGTGTTAACGCGAAGATGGAACTGTGCGACAACTCCGGCTTCCTCTGCCAAGCGCTCAATTTCTGCCTTTCGCTGAGCTAGTCGTGTTTCCCCGGCAGCTTTGGCAGAGAGGGATACGAGCCGAACGGAGTTGCCTACTCGCGCGCCTTTGCCGCGCGCCGCCCAAGTTACCGCTGGCGCTTGCTTCCTTTCATGGGCTTCTCCGGCCAGAACTCGCAACGTGTCCAATAGCGTCTTAAGTCCGGTAAGCATCGGTGGAGGACCGTCGGCGATGAGCTGCCAAGGCTCTTCGGCAGCTGCAGTGTCGATATCGGCGATGAGATCGCCCAACCAGGCAATGTATGCGCCAGCTTGGTCGGGCAGTATTGCGAACCTCTTGACGAGATTGACGCTTGCGCTGTGTAGGAGGTTCTGGAACTTGGTGACGGCGGTGTTAGCCTCTCCGCGCCCCGCGCCTGACGCTTCCAATGATGAAACAGCGGGAGGCGTCAGTGCTTCAGTTTCCGCATTGAGTGAATTCAGCTTGTCGGCGAGATTGCCGAGTGCATCCTTTCCTCGAAAATGTGCGTCGAAGACCTTCTCCAACGTCGGCACAAGGGCATCGAGAACGGCCACGCCTCTTGCGAGATAGTCGCTATAGTTAGCAGCAGCGATGCGGCGGGAAATCAGATCTCCCCATTGCTTGTTCCACTGCGGTACAGAGGCTGGCGGGAGATTTTCTCGAGGTATTCGTTTTGTGGCGAGCGGCAACTGGACAATGCCTGCCAGCTCACCGCTTGCCGTAATGGCGTTGGACACCGCAATTTCTGCTGATGGGCACAGCGCTAAGATCAACTCGCACAAGCTCACAACTGCGTCATGCGGATTCTCCTGCACGGAGCCGGCGACATACCAAAAATCACAATGGACGATCACTCCATCATCAGCAGATTCAATCGAGACGGGGCCCGCCCAAGCCCTCTCTTCCTCGATCTTTGCAAAGAGTGCTTCTTGCCCGAGTTCCTCACCCCAACGAGTTGCAGTTTCACGGTCAAGTGCGGCTAGAGTAGCCATAATCGACCCGACAAGATTCAGATCGGCAACGAGAAAATCCGACGGAGGGAGGGCTATAGCGGACTTCATCACCTCCGGTATGAATACGCCAACTAATGCCTTGAGGAGCTCCTCAAGACCTATCAAATCGGCGCTTTTGCCTAAGTTGGACAAAGTGGATGGAGCCAAATGTTCTATCAACAGGCGACGAGGGTCATCTTCCGGTGAACCTTTGATCTGCGAAAGTCGATTCGCCGCGGCCTGGACCTCCGGGATGGTGCTGAGACTACTCAGATCAATATCCGCAATCCCGAACATTGCCGCAGTGCCGACTTGCGTTCGCGGCAGTGCACGCGCTTCAGGCGTGTCCAGCCATTCGTCGACGCCCGAAGAAACGCGGCCCGAACCCAGACCCCGGAGCGCTGAAGCCAACGCTCGCGCATCCTGTTCGCCCTCCAAGCGGGCAATTAAGCCATTGAGCACCGCCGGAATAGGTAAGCGCCGCTCAGATAGCGTGTCCGCGACCAAGGGCGCGAGATCGGTGGCGGGCACACTTGCGACTGTCCGCTCGAAACTCGTTTCGAGGGTCGGCAATGTTGTCTGGTGTGTGAACTGCAACAATTTTTCGGATCGCAGCTTGTGCAGGCCGGTGACCGCGCCCGGAGCAGGTGAACGAACCAGATGTTCCTGGATGAGGCGCTGTAAGGCGCGTGACAGATCGGCCTCACTGACCGAAAGCGCGCGCGCCAATCGCGATGCATCGACTTCAGCATTCGCTGCGCCTGCCCAGGCGCCGGATCGCAGAATATCCAGTTCAAGGGAACGCTTCGGATCTGAAATCCTGGCCGCAACCTGGTCGGCGAGGAGTTCGTGCATCCTCTGTCCGCGCGTCAGGATATGGACATATTCGAGAAGAAGACCATCGCTCATCTTCCACGGCTCGCGCCAACCCACCCAGTCCGTCTTTTCAGCTTCGCGTAGTTCTCGCCAGAGTCGTTCTGCGAGTTCATCATCGGGATCAGCGCGTATCTCGGCTGCACGGGCGCGCTCGGCAATCAGCGTGACATCTTCTTCCCGGACCGAACCGAGCAGGACGACGCCGGGCACAGACATCGCCTCTTTGAGCAAGGCGCCCCAGCTTTCCAGCCCGTTCCGACCGACATCATCCATGACGAAGCCCAGGGGGCTGTCTACTGAAGCGCGAAACGTCCGGACCAACTGGCGCAGAGATGGAATATCCTCCGTGCTCAGACGATGGATACGAAACCACCGCACCGTATGGCGCAACGCGTTGGCGGCCTCCCACATTAAAGCGGATTTTCCGGCCCCTGACGGTCCGACGATCAACGCGGCCCGGCGTTGTTCAATACCTTCCACCAAAGCCGACCTGCTTCGGGGGCGTTCCGCCACCAAACCTGCCGCGATGTGACCGGGTTCTACATCGACCCCGAGATAGAAGTTCGGATCGTTGAGAGGCGTAAGGAAATCTACTGGTTCGCAGACGCCATCCCTGAGGGCGCGTTCGATCGCATCAATGTCGATAGCGGCCAAGACATCGCGGATTGACGTTTCGGTGTCGGAGATCGAAACGCCACGATAGTTCTCCGGTGCCAATCGGCCATTGGCGTCTGCCAGGGCACCCACGCGGACCAGCAGATCGGCAAAGCACATCTGGGCTGCAATTGGGGCGCAGTTCAATCGATCTACGATCAGGCTGATCGCCCATTCCTGTGGTGAGGTCGTCACGATGATCGATGTTCTTGGGAGAAGATCGGAGACCCCACCGAACTGTGAAAGTCTGGTGCTGATCGGACCTTCGATTGAGCGGACTGCGGGGTGATCGTCGAGGGGACTGAGGCCCGCCACCCCCCGCTCAAGAATGAGTTCCAATCGCTGCGGCTGCGGTGCGGAGCCAAGCGACCGATTCCACAGGTCCTCAATGTGTCCAACCGTCTCGCCTTCCGTATAGTCCCCAAGGTGTTCCCGCCGGCTCTTGACCTGGACAAAGCTCGTTTCTTCGCCACGCAGCTCAATGTCGTCACCACCTTCTGGAATCACGATGGCGGGCGCTCGCTGACCAGCCCATATTTCCACAGCTAACCAAGCAGACACGGCATCCTGGTAACGAAAGCCCCGGCCTGCATTGGATCCGGCCCTGGATGCAGCCTTGCCCGATTTGGACGATGGCTGTGGATTTCGGCGCGGCTTCGGGCCTTTTGTCTTTTTAGCCATGTTCCTGGCCATCGCTTTCTTCAGCCCCTTCCGTCGGAGCATTCAGGCTTTCTTCAATCTCTCCGATTGATGACATTATGTCTTCAAAGTTCGGTGCATCACCGAAGATCATGGCCCTGGTATTGTCATAGTCACGAGCCAGTCGTTCAATCATATCGCCAACGGGCCGAAGCGAAAATGAACCTGGCGCAGCAGACGCGAGATCGAAATCCGGCCTATTGAAGAATGTCTGTGCATGCACAATGCAATCTGCTCCAAGAGCTAGATCCGCAAGAGCGGCGGCACCAGCGTTCGATTTCAGCAGTGAATGCAGATCGTAGTAATGACGCGAAATTCGCTGCCCGTCCTGACGCAATTCACCACGTCGCTCGAACCAGTTGCGTAGCCCGTGTGCAATGACGATCTTGTCCCAAAACGTCCGTTCTGCATCAATGGTCGTGACACCCGGTACGCTAAGATCAAATGTCTTAAGGTCATCGTCGATATAAGGCGTGATCGTAAGGGGGTGGTTCGGATCAAGCGCGGATTTCGCTCCGGACTCGATCTTCACAGCCGCTTGCACATATGCTGTTTCGGACGTATCCACCCGTGGGTACCAGACGAGTAAGGTCTGATTGCTCGGATCAGTTTCGTCGACTTCCACGCGGCCCAGGCCTTTCGTGTCGCCATCAAGAATTTCAGCGACCGCAGTACGAAGGTCAGTCGTGATGTAGTTGCTGCAGTCAGCAGCGATTGCGTCGAGCGCAGCCTTCCTTTTTTTGTTGGATAGCGCTGCAATTTCCGCAGTGGTCCCCGGATGGCCAAGATCATCTCGGAAAACCGTCACGTCGATGTCTTCTGAGAACCGGCTGATCAAGCCATAGGCCTTCGATAAAGACGTGCCGCCTTTGAAGAGTAGGCGTGGTCCGTTACCAGGAAGTCGATTATAGAGCGTGTTGAGTGTCCAACACACCCAAAAGTCCTTCTCGATGTTGATGAGCGGCGCGCCCAGACGCTGGGCAGTTGTCAGGAATAAATCTGCACGATCTGCCGGTTCCGCGCGAATGATTTCCTTGAAGGCATCTGTACTCATTCTTGCGACCCCGCGCTGGCCGCAGCGAGTGGATTGCGCAATATCTCCTGCATCCAGATAGGCATCGCTGCTAGGCCAGTGCGCAAGTCTTCGGTGAGTTGTGGTCCGTTCTTCTCATCTGCAAGAAGCTTCCGAATAGTGCGATCGAGCTTGGAACGCTCAACTTCACTTCGCGTTGCGTCGTGGATCCAGTACAGCGCTTGCACGAGATACATGCCAGGTCGTCCGGCCCAATAGAGACGGCTTGGTGCAGCATGCTTGAAGACAATTTTTTGGTTTCCAAGTTCAATCGGTTTCAAGCGTGCATCCACCAGGACCTCGATCTTTGCTGGCACAGCATTTGTAAGGCCCAAGGTGTTGGCTGCCGTCATTCCGTCAACGACAAAACGGGCCTTATCGCGTCGCGCAACAGCCTCAATAACCGCGCGATAGTCTGGTACCGAGCGGCTCTGGGTCAGTTTGTTCATCTTCGGCTTATCGTAAAGACCGCGTTCGATGCGTCGAAGTTCGCCTGATTTGACCATGCGCTGTAGCGCCTTATCGACGGCCTCTCGTGGACCGAGGTCTGCGAAATCTGGAGGAGTCCAGACTTTTGCAGGCTCGGCTACGATCCGATCCAAGATGAGTGTCGGCAGACTTTGCTGGGCATTGTGTCTGGTCATGTCCGAAGTATGTCACATTGTTCGGACATTAGCGAGTCCGAAACCTACTACATATTTCGGACATTGGTTCCAGAGAACCGTCACTGCGTCAAAACCGGAAGGTTCAGTGATGGGCGGTAACTGCGGTCACGGCCCCCCTCAAAGTCGAATTCATAAAGGCGCACGCGCCCGAGCACTGGCGCCTGCTGGCCAAGGAAGAACGTCAACGCATTCGGCGCGGCGACAAACAGGTGAGAGACCGACCCCGGCCGCTGCCCGCAGTTTGCTGATCGCATCGCTTCCTTCGCCGATTGCGCAAGATCGAATGCGTGCCGCCCTGCGGCAACAACCTGCGATCCTGAACCCGTCGAGGGCCGGAGGACCACCAATCGCCCGACGGACGGAAGCTGATCTTCAACGTATCGCCGCACATCGCCGGTGATGTCGTGGGTTATGCTAAAGGCTACCGCAATGTCCGGGGCGTCCGGCTTCATCTCAATCACGGTCGGATCAAGCGTCGGCCAATCCGGATCAGTCGGAACATCGTCGGCGGCCCAGACGCTCCGCTCTAGCGTTCGCTGCTCCAGTTCCACGGCCCGTCCGGACTTGATGTTAAGCACGCTCCCGGCAGCGAAAGCCAAGGTTGTGTGCGCATCAAGCGCTAGCCGCAGCCTTGACCGATCACTTGCTGCAGACCGAAGAAAGTTGGAGAGGCCAGGATAAAGCGTAGCCGACCAGTCAGCGTCATCCCGTATGAACCGCTCATCGAAAACCGAGACAACATTGAGCACTTCATCGCACCGATCTTCCAGCCGGTCGAATGCGTGCTCGAAAGATTTCACGCCAAAAACTTTTGGTCGCTCAGATGAAGCGCCGAATAGATCTTCACTGGCACACAAGGCTTTGAAGCTCTCGCGATCGTATTCAACCCGTCCCTGACTCATCCACTGAAAGACGAGGTCATCATAAGAAAAAGCGCTTTCATGCGGCGGCACTCGACGCAGCCCGACGAAGGCGAAAAGCATATCCAACATATCGCGCAAATCGCCCAGAGTTTCCGAGGTATGTCCAAACGCCATCGTACCAGCGAGGAGCCGCAGCTCATTCTCGTCAATGTCTAGATGTTCCCGCCAGGCTTTTCGGATTCTGCCAGCAGCACTGTTGTCCGTCTTGGTCCCGTAAAGACGATCAAGCCGAATAGCTCCTGACCTCTGGCTAATCACCGGATTGAGCGCATCCGCACGATCAAGTTGCCAATTCGTCACCAGTTTGAACTGAGCTCCGGCTCCATCTGGAGCAATTTTCGCCTGTGCTTCACGCGCGCGCTGAAGTAGCGAGCGGGCGTTCGCATTGATGAACTCGGGGTTCACCAAATCGGAATAACCGTAGGTGCCGGGAGAAACATGCCACTTACATTGCATGTGCCCGCGCTTCAGCGGTCGGCCCAACGAGTCCTTGGGTTCGCGACCGGCAGCATATTCCACCCAGACATCGTCGAAGCTCTTCGGGCCGCTTTCAAATCCAACACGAACAATCGGACTGTCTGGGTCAAGCAACCGTGCAGCACGAAGCCAAAACTGACGTGCCTGATATGTATCCCCATCGCGCCGAACAGTGACTGCTTGCGTCATAGCTGCAGCCTAACCGCTCGCCGGGCTATCTTGGAACGGCGGCGTCGGTGACATGCTGCGAGCAATTTCCACCGCACGCGCACCATCCACGGGTCGCGACGGATACGAGCACGGGTGCAATAGACTCATTCGAATTTATCGGCCGGGCGGCATGGACACATATCGACGCGGCTTGGGCAGGACCGCTCAGACTTTGTGATCGCTATGCGGACCGTTTGGCGGGAGTAGAAAAAGCGGATTCGGTTGCAATATCCGCGCACAAATGGCTATTCCAGCCCAAAGAAGCGGGACTTATCCTCTTCCAGGATGTCGATGCTGCTCACCAGGCTATTTGCTTCGGCGGTGCCTATCTCACGAGGCCAAATGTTGGCGTTTTGGGCTCGCACGGCGCGAACGCCGTCGCACTTCTGGCAACGCTCCTGGCACTTGGCCGCCAGGGCATCGCTGAACGGATCGAACGCTGTGTGGCGATCGCTGAACACTTTGCCTCTTTCGTCGCCGATGATGCCCGTCTTGAACTGCATGAGTGGCCCACTGCCGGCGTCGTGAACTGGCGCCCCATCATTGGCGATACCAAAGACCTGCTGGAAAGGCTTCCAGATGGATCGACCTCAACTACCCGCCTCTCAGGCGATATCTGGCTCAGAAACGTTGCAGCCAATCCAAACGTCGACATCAAGGCATTTATCCAAAGCGTCGAATGTGCGCTTCCCGCCCGATCTGGCGGCTAACAGTCGGGCAAGGTCGAACTTTCAGAGGAAGAGGCGGGCCGGGTTTTCGTGACGGGTTTGGAGGTCGAGAGAGAGGCTTTCGGCCAGCCCGTCGCGGAGAACTGATATGACCAAGTCTCAGAAAATCACCCTCAGCGCCTCGCGCGACATCCCTTTCAACAAGCTGGTGCTGAGCCAGTCCAATGTCCGCCGCGTCAAGGCTGGCGTCTCGATCGAGGAGCTCGCCGAGGACATCGCCCGGCGCACACTCCTGTCCTCGATCACCGTCCGGCCGGTGCTGGACGAGGACGGCGCTGAAACCGGCATGTTCGAGATCCCGGCCGGCGGACGCCGCTACCGGGCGCTCGAACTTCTGGTGAAGCAGAAGCGCCTGAACCGCACCGCGCCGGTGCCCTGCATCATGCGCACGGACGGCCTCGCCGAAGAAGACAGTCTCGCCGAGAATGTTCAGCGAGCGCCGCTTCATCCGCTCGACCAGTTCCGCGCCTTCCAGACGATGCGCGAGAAAGGCAGACACGAGGAAGAAATCGCGGCGGCCTTCTTCGTCTCGGCGAACGTCGTCAAGCAGCGGCTCAAGCTCGCCGCTATCGCGCCATCGCTTCTCGACGCCTACGCCGAGGAGGAACTGACCCTCGACCAACTCATGGCCTTCACGGTCAATCCCGACCAGGAGCGTCAGGAGCAGGTCTGGGAGTCGATCAAACGGACTTACGCGAAACGGCCCTATGAGATCCGCCGCATGCTGACCGAAGGCGCCGTGCGCGCCTCCGACCGGCGGGCGCAGTTCGTCGGGCTCAACGCCTATGAGGCGGCCGGCGGCGTCATCCTTCGCGATCTTTTCCAGTCCGATGATGGCGGCTGGCTGCAGGATGCAGGCCTCCTTGCGAAACTCGTCGATGAAAAGCTCGCAACAGAGGCACAAGCGATCCGCGCCGAGGGCTGGAAATGGATCGAGATCGGCACGGACTTCCCCTACGGCCACACCTACGGCCTGCGCCGGATCATCGGCGAGACCGAGCCGATGAGCGAGGACGAGATCGCGAGCTTCCACGCGCTGAAGGCCGAATACGACACGCTCGAAGACGACTACGCCGACGCGGAGGAGTTTCCCGAAGAGATCGACAGTCGGCTCGGCGAGATCGAAACGGCGATGGAAGCCTTGCAAGAGCGGCCCGTCTGCTTCGAGCCGGACGAAATCGCCGTGGCCGGCGTCTTCGTCAGCATCGGCCATGACGGCCGCCTGCGCGCCGAACGTGGCTATGTCCGTCCCGAGGATGAACCTTCCGTCGAATCCGATGGGCAGGATGAGGTCGACGGGATCGACGCCTCCGCCGAGGAGGACGTCGGTGACGTTACGACCCCCGACGCCAGCGAAGAGGCGGAAGAGGAAGACGATGGCCTGAAGCCGCTCTCCGACCGCCTCGTCATGGAATTGACGGCGCATCGCACGCTCGCCCTTCGCGACGCGCTCGCCAACGATCCGCAGACGGCGTTCCTCGCCGCCCTGCACGCGATGACGCTCCGGCTCTTCTACCACTATCCGCTGGATAGCTGCGTCGAGATCACCCCGCACAGCACCGGTTTTGGCGCCCAGGCGCCAGGCCTTGACGACACGGCTTACGCGCTCAGCATAGACGATCGCACGACGAGCTGGCTAGGGGCGCTGCCGAAAGCGCCTGAGGATCTGTGGGAGGCGCTGGTCGGGTTCGACAACGATAGCCGCGAGGCGCTGTTCGCGCATTGCGTCGCCATGACCGTCAACGCCGTCCAGGAGCCCTACAACCGCCGTCCGCGGGCGCTCGCCCACGCAGACGTGCTGACGGCGACGCTCGGGCTCGACATGGCGGCGGCCGGCTGGGCGCCGACGGGCGAGAGCTATCTCGCTCGCGTCACCAAGGCCCGCATTCTGGAGGCCGTGCGCGAAGCGAAGGGCGAGAATGCATCCGACCGCATCGCCGGCCTCAAGAAACCGGACATGGTCGCGGCGGCCGAAGAGCTTCTCGAAGGAACCGGTTGGTTGTTCCTGAGCCTCCGGCGACCCGAACCGCCAACTCGCGAACGCGTGGTTGCCTCCACCGGATCGCCGGAGGCTGCACGGCGCCTCTTCGCCATGGGAAGACCGGTCGGTGGAACGCTCGCCGAGCGCTATCTTCATCGACGCGGTCTTTCCGGGCTTGGCGACGCGCCAGCTCTGCGATTTCATCCGTGCTGCTACTATTGGCGAGAAGGTCAGCCCAAAGACACCCCGCCGGAGACCTGGCCAGCACTGCTCGCCAAGGTCACGGACGGGAACGGCAAATTGACCGGCGTCCATCGCACCTGGCTCGATCCGGCGACGGCTCGCAAGGCGCCCCTCGATCCATCACGCAAGGCGATGGGGAACCTGCTCGGCCATGGCGTGCGGATCGGAACTGCGAGCGACATCCTCGCTGCTGGCGAAGGGCTGGAAAGCACGCTCTCCGTACGCATGGCGTTGCCCAACATGCCCGTTATATCCGCGTTGTCGGCCAATCATCTCGCCGCGCTGATCCTGCCGACCGGGCTTAAGCGTCTCTACATCGCCGCCGACGCCGACGAAGCAGGCGACATGGCCACCGCTAATCTGATCGAACGCGCAGGAGCCGTCGGTATCGAGACGATCCGGCTTATTTCTCTTGGCGGCGACTTCAACGAAGACCTCCGCAAGCTCGGACGGGACGACCTAAGGACGCATCTGGGTCAGCAACTGGCCGAGCCCGATCTATCGCGGCTGCTTTCCGACGAACACTGAGCGGCTGGGCGAACCTGTCACTGGTCTGGTCGCCATTGTCAGAGCGCTTCCTATTTCGAGAGCCACCCCTTCGGCCTTCCGAGAGGAGCGAGACGGAGCGGAGACTGGCCGGGCCGGCAACGGCTGCGGCGACACTCTTTTCCGCCGCCGGGCATATAGGCCCGGCTTTGCATCGCGAAACAAAAGAGCGCCGCCTCCGCCGTCCTCCGCCTCTGGCTCCGGCCGCCGTGACCGGCGGTGCAGTCCCGGCCAGCCCCCGCTTTCCCGTCGCTCGGGAAGGCCGCGAGAGGCGCGGCCTCACGCCGAACAGGAGACGATCCCATGACCGCCGAGACCACCGAACCAATGGCCAGCTCCGCAACCGCGGCCGTACTCGAAGAATTGCAGCTCTATGGCTATCGGCCTTTCGCCGACGAACCCGACCCGAGACCCTTGCCCGAAGCCGACGCCCTCCAGGGTGCGATCGCCGACATCTTCGACGCGCTCGCCGCCACGCTGGAAGACACGCGTCTCGAACCGGATCTCGAAGACCTGCTCTGGTCCGTGACCAACCTGTTTCATCGCACAGCGGCCCGTGTCGACCGCGACCTCGACGACAACGAGCAGGCCCAGAAACGATCACAGCGTGAACAGGACGGGTCGGAAATTCGCTCGGTCGAACTTGAAGCCCTGACGGCGCAGGGCGTCACGCTGATCGAGCGGCGCAACACTTACGAGCTCATGCGCGATATCGCCGCCGATCACTTCGAGACCCATATCGGTCAGACCTGGCGACCGCACTCGGGATCACGGATCAGTCACCACACGCTGACGGCGGCCATGATCGACAGCCGCGACTATCTCTCGGCGAAGCGACGCGCGGAGATCGAACCCCTCCTGCCAACCGGACCACGGGTCGCGTTCTCCGGCGGGCTCGACGTCACCGACCATCGGGCGATCTGGGATGCGCTGGACCGTGTGATGGCCAAGCATGCCGACATGGTGCTCCTGCATGGCGGCTCGCCCAAAGGCGCGGAGAAGATCGCCGCGTGCTGGGCCGATAACCGCAAATGCCAGCAAATTGTCTTCAAGCCGGACTGGAAGCGCCACGGCAAGGCGGCGCCGTTCAAGCGCAACGACGCGCTTCTTGAGGCGATGCCTATCCTGGCGGGCGGCGCTTCCACTTCGCCGACCCTAACGGAAATGAGCTGGCGATCTGGACCGAGGCGAAGCCATGAGCGTTGTTGTGACCGGAGCAACCGGGACCATTGGCCGCGATGTGGTGCGACTGCTGGCCGAGACTGGCCATGAGGTGCGTGCACTTGGGCGTTCCGAAGCAAAACTGGCGGAAATCGACGGCCCGAATGTAGCGCCAGTCGCGGCGGACAATCTGGATACCGCGGCAGTTTCCGACGCCGCAAAGCGCGCCGACGTAATGGTCATGATCACTGCGGCGGCGCCTGATGCAGCCGCGCAGGCATTCTCCCTTCTATCGGCAGCAAAGCAGGCGGGCGTTCGCAAAGTCGTGCGCGTGTCAGCAATAAAGGCCGCGCCCGACGGCCCCACGGACAACACGCGACAGCATGCGCAAACCGAGGCTGATATCTGCGCCTCGGGCCTGGAATATGTATTCCTTCGCCCAAGCTATTTCATGCAGAACATGTTCATGGCCGCTGAGACAATCGCGGGGGACGGCAGTTTCTCTTTTGCAATGGGCGAAGGATCTATCGGGATGATCGATACCCGCGATATTGCCGCTTGCGCCATGCATTGCACGTTGAGCGATCAATGGAACGGACAAACGCTCGAATTGACCGGTCCGGAGTCAATCAGCTTTGACGAGATCGCCCGACGCCTCGCCACCGCGCTGAAAAAGCCTGTCAGCTACAACCCGATCACGCCTCAAGCAGCCTATGAGTTCATCGATGGTTCCGGCTGGGGCGCTTGGATGGCGGCGCTGACCCGAGATTATGGTGCAGCTTACGCCTCCGGCTGGGGAGATTTCGTGACCGAACATGTGGCCCAAATCACAGGACGCGCACCGAGCAGTTTTGAGCGCTTTGCTGCTGATATGTTCCAGCCATCCGTGGGCAGTGCATGAGCAAGCGGATGATGCGTGGATCGCATCACGCGATATTTGAGGCCATTCTATGCAGCCGCAAATGAATGGCGGAACACCTCAAGCAGCCGACGTAACGTCACATGCCGGCTCTTGATTGGGAGGAGTTCGCCATGCCAGCCGACTGGCGCGACGATCAACAATACGATCATTTCGATGATCTCGGCATCTCCGGACTGGCTTGGGAATGCCTTCGGCGCAACACGAGCTATCGCGCCGACTATGACCGAATGCAAAAGGACGGCGGTGCGCCTTCCGACTGGGGGTTGCGATTTCCCTGTGAACCCAGAAATCGATTCACGCGTCGCGCGCGTTTTCTGGTTGCCCGCAGCCGCTCCCGCCGTGGCTCATCTCATCGCCGCTCTTCCGGAAATCGGCTTGACCGCATCCATACCTCCCGAAAGCATCGCGAACTGCAAGATAGACGCCGAGGGACTGTCATGGGTTCAGCTGAAGGAAGGCGCCAATCTTGTCGGCGATCAGATCGGTGACCGGCCCGTTGGCCTCCTGCTTCCTCTGGATGGCAAATGGCCCATTCGGCTCGCTGCGGCAGATCGGCTGTATCACCAACTTATCGACCGCGATGCCGATTCGCCAATCACTCAGCAACGACGTGACCGCTTAAAACGCGCCCTGCGAACAATCGACGGACGCGAGAGCGGCGCCAGCTATCGCGACGTCGCCAGCGCCTTCTTTGGCGCCGATCACGTCGCCGCCGAACCCTGGAAGACCAGTTCACTCAAGGCGCAGGTTGCGCGCTTGGCATCCTATGGCCGGATGATGATTGATCGTGGTTACACGAAGCTTCTTCTAGGCAAGTACCGCTGAAACTGCCTTTATCTCACAGCGCCTGTGTCGTTCGAGAAGTTTCAGTTATGTTCATCTGATGACGCAACCTTCGCAATCACTCGACTCAAACCTTCCTAGAATAATGGGACGTACGCGCCGGCTACCATCTCAGCAACGAGTCATCTTCGACCAGATATTTCACAGTGGAGGCGGATATGTCCTCAACTTCTCCGACCGAACCATGGCCGAGTGGTTTGAGGAGAATATCGACATTCAGATTTTTCAACCGCGCTTCCAGGTGGAAGGGGCGAGCAAGGGTAAGACGCTCAGAGGGTTTGTCGAGGTCGCTGAACCGCGTCTCGTTGCTCAGGTTCTACGCATTTTGTGGGCGTATCGCTGCAGTCTTGATGGTTGCATGGACGCGGACGCCGCAAAAGAAGAACGTCTAAAAGTATGGCTTGAACAGTTCACGAACGAGTTGGAAAACGCGTCTGCGCTTAACCTCGACGACGCATTCAAGGACTTCTCACGCGACACCACGCTTCCCAAACTGCGTGCGTCCATCGCCGCCGATCTTGTCGCAGAGAAGCCCGATGTAGCGCTGGACCGTGTGCATACCTACTGCGTCAAACGCTTCCGCGATCTGCTCGCATCGCGCAATCAGGCCGTCGATGCAAAGACCCCGCTCGACGCCATATTCGGTGCATATGGCAAGGCATTACGTGATGAAGGCGCGGTGAGCGAATTCGCCCTGCCGACACTCCGCGTTCAGCACAAGCTCTTCAACAGCCTGAACCAGGCCCGCAACAAGCGCTCCTTCGCGCACGACAATGAGCTTCTCGAGGTTTCCGAAGCCCAGTTCATCATCGATTGCGTCCTCGCTTCGCTTGCATTCATCGAACGCATAGAAGCCTCGCGGCAGACACCGGCCGCCGATTTGGATGATGAAATCCCGTTCTGATCGAACCTGCGAGAAACCGGTACCGCCAATTATTTGGGGGTGACGTTCTCGCCGCGCGCTGATCGTCATCCCTCCCGGCGCGCATCTTACGCTTTTCTCGTCTCCGACGGTCCCGCGCATCCCGCAGCGGGATGGCCTAACCGGAGACGCGACCCATGCCCGATCCCAATGCCGGACTTCCCCCACGCTATTTAAGAACGCCTGAAGCGGCCCGTTTTCTCGGTCTTTCGGGGCGGACGCTCGAAAAACATCGCACCTACGGGACGGGACCACGCTACTCGAAGATCGGAGGCCGTGTCGTCTACGCGATCGAGGATCTGCAGGCCTGGGTCAGCCGCGGGGAGAAGAATTCGACCTCGGATGACACGGGCGACGAGGTGTTGCCCGCCAAGCGGCATGCAGCGATCTCGCCCGCCTATGCACGGAAAGCCGGCTCATGAGCGGCGGCGCCACTGTCGATCTCGTCTGGATCCAAAAACAGATCGAGCACTGGATTCGCTTCGGCAGAATCGTCCGGACAACGATTCTGAGCCGCAGTCGCAGCACCGTCGCTTTCGACCCCGGCACCGTCTTCGCCTTCGTCCGCTGGCAGGCAAATGATTTCGGTACGGCGCAAAGCCGGATCGACATTCTGCGCGCGCCCAGAGCAGGTGAGCCCTATGCAACCGTGCCGTACGTGACGTCCGGCGGCGACAGTCTGTTGCGTCTCTCCGGCTGGCCCAAAGTCGAACGGGTTCTTCAGTTCGCCGATGCGATCGAAGCGCTCGGCATCGAGCCGGCTGACGCCGCGCCGGACTATTGGCGCCACGTTCACAACAGGCTGTCTGCAGGCTTGGAGCCGCGCGGCTACACAGCCACTCAGCATCACGCCTGGCTTCTGCGCCAAGCCTGTCCGCCCGATCCACTGACATTGCGCGCGGCGTCGGCGGGGAGCGCGTCATGACCCGGTTCGGTTACGTCATGACGACCTATTTCTCGGTGCTCGCGATCGGCGGACTGGCCCTGGTTCATGTCAGCCCTAAGCTGATCTGGAACGCGTCCGCAAGCGCGCCGATCGGACTCTACGCCGTCGCGTTGGACGACGATCTTTCTGTCGGCGATCTGGTTGTTGTCGATCCTCCGAAATCGCTTGCGATCTATCTCGACAATCGTGGCTACCTGCCTGAAGGCGTACCTCTTCTGAAGCATATCGCCGCGCTTCCCGGACAGAGCGTCTGCCGCGATGGCGCCGCTGTCGCTGTCGATAATATCACCGTGGCGCAGGCGCAGCCAAGCGACCACCTCGGCCGAGATCTGCCCGTTTGGCAGGGCTGCCAAATCGTCGCCAGCACAGAACTCTTCCTCCTTAATCCCAGCCATCCCGACAGTCTCGACGGTCGCTATTTCGGCGCACTCCCGGCGGACGCCGTGATCGGACGCGCCGTTCCGATCCTCACCGATGAAGACGGCGACGGCCGGTATGCCTGGCGCACCGAACGCGACGCCGACGCTCCCTAGAATTCTTCCGACCGCAAATGAAAGGAACTTACCCATGGCTCAGATCGGTCAATTCACCCGCACGGACTCTGGCTTCACCGGACGCCTTCACACGCTCATTCTCTACCGAGAACTCACCCTCGTTCCGGCAACACCGTCGGACAGCGAGAACGCACCCGATTATCGCGTCCATCACGGCGATGATGACGGGCCGGAAATCGGCGCAGGCTGGAAGCGCACCGGCGAGAAGGCCGGTGAATACATCTCTTTGCAGATCGACGACCCGACTTTCGCTTTTCCGATCCGCGCTAATCTCTTCAAGACGGACGCCGAAGACGGACATTGGGCGCTCTATTGGAACCGCCCCACAAAGCGGCCCGAGAAGCGCGATGAGCGCGGCTAGACCGTCTCGCCGCTACGCGATGATGGCGAGGTTCCTCCTCTGCGGTCTGCTCTCCGGCGTGGTTTTCGCGCACGCCGTATCTGCAGAGACCTCGTCCTCCGGGACCGAACACGGCGGTAATTCCTATGCTGCCTATATCTCCGAAGCTGCGCAGCGGTTCGGCATTCCGACGCATTGGATTCTCGCCGTCATGCGCCAGGAAAGCGCCGGCGATGCGCGCGCCGTGAGTCCTGAGAAAGGCGCAATGGGACTGATGCAGATCTTGCCCCGGACATGGGATGAACTGCGCGCGCGTTACGCTCTGGGGCGCGATCCGTTCGATCCGCGCGACAACATTCTCGCAGGCGCAGCTTATCTGCGCGAACTGCACGACCGCTTCGGATCACCGGGCTTTCTCGCAGCCTACAATGCCGGGCCGACACGCTATGCCGGGCATCTCGCAACGGGTCGCCGGCTACCCCGAGAAACCCGCGATTATGTTGCGGCGCTAGCGCCGCTCATCGGCGCATCGGTTGCAGCGGAACGGCATGAACAGAGTGCGGTTCTGACCGTGGACTGGCGCACGGCGCCGCTCTTCACCACGCATAGGGATCGACAGGCGTCTGCTGATGAGGTGCCCCAAAGCAGCGATATGGACGCTTATCCTCCGCACACATCCCACGCTTCGGATAGCCTATTCCCACCACATGGAACCGGGGATCAGCGATGACCCCGCTGATCGCACTCTCGCGCGGTCCGTCACGTTACAGCGTGTTCCCGGCAAGGAGCACCGGGACGGACAGTGCAACAACAACGGGAGGGCGAGATAAAAGGCGCGGCACTGATGCCCGCTATGCCTTTGTTGTTGTTGGGTATTTCGCCCGCTGCGGTCATGGGCACAGTGCCGCCCCACGGCCCAACCCACTGTTTTCACGCGGAATTCACCGTGCCGCGCGCTTTCAAGCGGACACCATGACATGAGCGACCGCGACAATGACATGCGCATCCGGCCCGGTCGCATCCGCAACAAGGGAACAAGCGCCCGCAAGGCGCAAAGCTTCGTCGGCCAGGTCATGGGCGCCGCCCGCAAGGCCGGACACACCGGATATAAGCTGAACGGTTCGAAAGGAGGCGGGCGCGGATCGCAATTCGGCCGCGGCCGTTTCGCCGGCGCAGCGCGCGGACTGTCACGCACCCAGCGGCGCGTCGTCATCAAGGCGCGCGTCGTCCGTCATCGTGGCGCACATTTCCGTTCCGCCCCGCTCGCCAAACACATCGCCTATCTCAAGCGTGAGGGTGTGACCCGCGACGGGCGTGATGCGGGCATGTTCAACGCCGAAGCGGACAGCGTCGATGATCGCGCCTTCGTCGAACGCTGCGAAGAGGACCGGCATCATTTCCGCTTCATCGTCTCGCCTGAAGACGCCGACCGCCTCGAAGACCTGCGCGCCTACGCCGCTCGCCGAAGTGCGGGAAAACTACAAGATGGAGCTGGTCTGCTTTGACCCGTCTGGCACATCGCGCACAACGAACCAATAGCCCCAGACGATCAGTAGTATCTGCAAAGGGGCGCGAACGGCCAGATAAACCGGCCCCCACTGGTGTCCGCCAAGACCTGCGCCATTGAGGGCTGCGTAGATATTGGCCGGAAAAAACAGGACGAGCACGGCGATGCACGCCAGTCCCGCCTGCTTGCGCAAAAAAGGGACAAGCAGCCCAATCGCCAGCAAGGCCTCCAACACGCCGGTCGCATAGATGATCATGGTCTTTTGCGGCACGAAACTCGGCAGCATCGCCGCCATGCTATCCGTTTTCACAAAATGTCCGACCGCGAAGAATGCGAAAGCCATGGCGAAGGCGATGCGTCCAACGAGGCGATAGAACCCTGGACGACCCACAAGACGCCCGATAATCACAGCCATCAGTGTGGGCAGGAACAGGATCGCCAGAATGATGAGAGGCGTCGTCACCGAACTTATTCCTTCATCCAGACCCACTAAGTCCTGGGCGGGTCGCAGAGTTGTTGAACCCACTGACGATCAGCCAGAGACTTAAAGTAATTTCAAACAAGCCGCCGGGTATGACGCTGACGGTTGCAACAAGCTCGTCCGGGCCAAAAAGCTGATAGATCGAGCCTGCCAGTAAAACCGGATAGCCGATCATGCCCCACACGGACATCCATCTCGGAACCAGGCGGGATTGAAAGAGCGCCGCGCAAAACAACACGCCGCCAACGCTCCAGAGCGCCATGCCCAGATGATAGGCCGCGACGCCGCCAGCCTTCAGCGCCGAGGCGGCGGCATAGTCCTGCGGGCTGGGCGCTTCACCTCCTAATGGCGACAACATCAAGGACAGCAATGCGCCCACGGCGAGAATGACGGTCGCCGCAATCGCCGCGCTGAAATAGCCAAAAGCGAGTCGCTCGCTGAACGGCTTCATGATCGGCAGCATGATCACCGCCAAGCCGATATTCAAGACGGTGTGCACCAGCCCGGTCAGTATGACGCCGATGACAATCCGCCTTTCATTTTCGGCCATATGCAGCAGGAAATCCGCGTCCGTCACCGCCGCATCGATCAACCCCAGACCAACGCCATAGGACACAAATGTCAGGATGAAGAACATCCCGAACAGGGCGGCTGACAGGCGATGAGGCGTTGTTCGGGCCATGACTTTTCAATCGTTTCAGAAAACAGCGCCGACGCGGCCGCTCGGACTATAGCCATCTATATATCGGTTAGAATAATCATTGTTAACGTCCGCCTATTGGCCATAGTGGATAATAAATTGACCATTGGGCGGAGCCGCATATGCATCACTGGAAACAAATCCCCTATTTCCTGTCTGTCGCCCGTACGGGCGGGTTTCGCGCGGCGGCGGACGATCTTGGCGCCACCCACGCCACGGTGCGCAGCCATATCATCGCGCTTGAGAATAGTTTGGGGACACAATTGTTTCGGCGGTCAAAAAAGGGACTGGAACTGACCCGCGCAGGGCGCATCCTGCTGACAAACGCGCAGGACGCTGAAAAACAACTTGAAACGGGTCGAAATAGTGTTCAGGGCGTAGACCGTCAGGCCAGCGGTCTTGTTCGCGTCTCCGCCGAGCCCATGACAGGACACCTGCTTTTGGCGCCGATATTCGCTGAGTTCAGCAAGCTCTATCCCGATATCGAGCTGGAAATCCGGCTGACCTACGACATTGAGGACATCAATGGGTTGGAAACCGACATCTCGATCAGAAATGCGGAAGCGGTGTCCGAAGATGTGACGGCGCGAAAATTGTTCCCCACCGCGTCCTGCGTCTACGCCTCCCGCGATTATATCGATGCGCACTTTCCCGGCGCCGGTTCGCGCGGTGAAAACCTCCAATGGATCGGCTATGGGGCGGAGCCGGAACAAAAGATCTGGATCGATCAGTCACCGTTTCCTGATGCGCGGCTTCGCCATATCGCACGCGATGTGGAAATGCATCTGCACCTCGTACGCAGCGGGCTGGGCATGAGCTTTCTGCCGGTCTGGTGCGAAACACTGTTTCCTGAACTTCGCCGCGTGCCGGGTGCAGACATCGTGTTGAGGCGCAACACCTGGATCCTGCTGCATTCCGACCTGCGCAAGGTCGCCCGCATCCGCATGTTTGTGGATTTTGTCGCCCAGGCGCTGCGCAACGTGAACGCCCAACTGACGCAACAGCGAAACAGGTGAGAAGCCTATGCTGGCAAAGGAGAGATGGCGCACCCGACAGGATTCGAACCTGTGACCTTCGGCTTCGGAGGCCGACACTCTATCCAGCTGAGCTACGGGTGCTTACCGTGTCGCAACTGCTTACGCAGTGCTTACGTGAACTTTTCGCGAGTTTATAGATTAAAACGAGGGCCTCGCAAATCCTTGTTCCTGTAGTCCTTTTTCGTCTCCTCTTTGTCACGCGCCCCGTTGACATCCGCCTTCGGAGGGCAGCGCTCTATCCAGCTGAGCTACGGGTGCCGGGGCGTCGTTCCGCCGGGTGCGCATCTAGCAGCGGATTTGCCGCTTTGCCAATAGATTATTCGAGGGGTGCAAATCGCTTCCGGTTCGGGCCCTATTCTTCGCTTTTCTGTTTCGGAGTTTTCTCGATCTTCTGGAATTTTCCGAGGCCGCAGGCGCCACGGGTTTCTATTCTCCCGGCGGTTTGGTCGAGCACGTGGATAATATCGACGCTGCACAGCTGGTTGGTCGAGGTTTTGTAGGAAAAAGCTTTTTCAAAGCCAAGACCGCTGCATTTTTGCGGCAATATGTTGCGATAGATGTCGCCGTTGTTCATCTTGAAATCGATCGTCTGGTCGTCGATCACATCGGTCGACCGGATGCTCGATCGGGTGATGCAGTTTTTCGGTTCGTCGATCATCCTGATTTCATATTTGTCATCCTTGGACGCTTTCTCTGCGGCAAAGGCGATGCTGCCAGCGGCCAGCGCGGAGGCAATGACGATCATGGTGGGAAGATGCATGTTTCTCTCCTGTCAGATTGCTCTGGGCGTCGGGTAATATATGTCTGATCACATTTAGGGAGGCTGAATGATATCCGCAATTTTACGGATCAGCATGCCATCCGTCCGGCGCCGGTGTCTTTTTCTTGTAGCGACACAGATCGGAGACCGGACAGCGCCAGCATTCCGGCTTGCGCGCCTTGCAGATATAGCGGCCGTGCAGGATCAGCCAGTGATGGGCATGGACGCGAAAGGGTTGCGGGGTCTGCTTCTCGAGCTTTTTCTCTACCTCCAGCACGGTCTTGCCCGGGGCCAGCCCAGTGCGGTTGCCGACCCGGAAAATATGGGTGTCAACGGCGAAGGTCTCCGCGCCAAAGGCACAGTTCATGACGACATTGGCCGTCTTGCGCCCGACCCCGGGCAGCTTGACCAGTTCATCGCGATCCGCCGGGACTTCCCCCCCATAGTCAGCGATCAGCTTCTCGGACAAGGCGATCACGTTTTTTGCCTTGGTATTGTAGAGTCCGATCGTCTTGATATGCTCTTTCAGCCCGTCCAGGCCCAGATCGACCATCTGCTGCGGGGTTTTAACCTCGGCGAACAGTGTGCGAGTCGCCTTGTTGACGCCAATGTCGGTCGATTGCGCGGACAGGGCCACCGCGACCACCAGTTGATAGACATTGCCGTAGTTGAGTTCGGTCTCCGGTGACGGATTATCGGCGGCGAGGCGGGAATAAAATTCGAAAATATCGGCTTTTTTCATGGCGCTCAGTCTCCCGGAACCCGGTCCATCAGGTCCATGAAGTTTCGCGCGCTATTGCGGTCGGCTTCATTCTCGAACGCCTTGTCCAGATCGATACGGGTACCGAGCATATAGAACACCGCCCACAGGGCAAAGCGCCGCCCGCGGTCCTTTTCAAGACCGAAATCCACCCGCATATGCTCGATGCCGGCGTTCATCGCCTCCGGCTCGATCGCGGTCAGATCGGTGGTGCCGAAATATCGTTGTAACTGATCATCAAAATCCATCCGGCAGGCCTATTGTGTCCCCACGACCTTGGCAAGCGGATTGGCTGAAGCGATTGCAGGCCTTTCCTTGCCCGCAATCGCCTCTACCGGCCTATTTTACGCAATATTTGCCGGAGGTTTTCAGTCCGCTTGAGCAGCTGCCGCTTCTGACTTCGGCATAGTCGCCTTTATCACCAACGCAATAATTGGCGGACGATTTGAAGCCTGAGGGACAGGATCCGATTTTGACAATGGCGACCTTGCCGGAACTCGATTTGCAAGAGCTTCCAGATGATTTGAAGCCGGTCGGGCAGCTGCCGTCCTTGGCCACGGTCGTGCTGCTCGACTGGGCAAAAGCCGCCGGGACGGCGAGGCTGGAAATGATCAGTGATGACAGGGCGATTGTGTAACGCATATTATGGTTCCTTCCGTGTGGTTCGATAAATGGTCGTGCGCTGGATATCAGCGCGCCGGTGCGCTCAGATATTCGAATGCGACCAGGCTTTTGCCCGTTCGCTTGTTATAATATTGACAGTAGAGCTTCTCTGTTCTCGCGTTGCTGTGCTCGTTGAGGCGGGCGAGAAAGCTGATGCCATATTTGCCGCGCTTTTTCCGGTCGGCGGTATAGGCGGAGGCGCGCGAGGAATTGCTGCCGGTGGCGCAGTCGCTGACCCCCTGATCGTTGCCGCAGTGCAATTTCATATGTGAATCGCCAAGATACTGGTCGCTATGCCATGTCCAGTAATCGACCGTACCGGCGCCGGGGTTATCCGATTTCACGCACTGCCAGACAAAGTCATTGCCCTTGTCCATCGCCTTATACTGTTTCTCGTCGACTTCAAAATAGAGAACTTCCTGCGGTTGCAGGGACGGCGCGATGCACGAACCGCTCACGGTGCCCGGCTTGCGGTTGATAAAGCCGGTCCGTTTCTCTTTGCTGAAACCCTGCTGGAACGTGTAGCTGCCGAGATTGCCGACGGTCACGTTGGAAAGGGCGATGCCGGTACATTGCGTTTGCGATGTCAGGTTCGAAGAAGGCGTTCCCAACGCGACCGAGCCGCCGCTACTGCCGCTTTTTCCAATCTGCGCTCCTTTGCCCGTTTTGCCGCGGATTGCATTGTTGATAGCATTTTCCGCTTCGTTCACGGCTTCCCGCTCCGCATCGCGCTTGGTTTGTTTCGCTTCCTTCTTGATCGCCTTGCCCAGACCGCCAAATTGCGCGTGGGCTGTTCCGCTGCCGAGTATGGAAACGGCGAATAATGCTGCGATAGCCGGTTTCAATAATTTCATTGTTGATCTCCATTGCATTTACCGAGGCAGGTAATGGAGTCGCGGGGGCTTTAGAATATACCATATGGTACATAGCAGCCCGTTATCTGATCAAAAAATCCCGAGCGATGGGGCGGGCAGGTTCAATCAAGAGGGATTTTGGCGGCTTCCTCAAAGATTTCGTTGGGGACTTGCTGAATCGCCAGGCTGCCCACGTCCTGCAACGGCCCGATCAGATTGAAACCGTAGCGATCGCAGAATTTCTTCACCATCTCCGGTGGTGCCAGCCGGTCTTCGGAGCCAGCAATAACGGTCACCGGCACTTCCAGATCGCGACACCATTTCGACCAGTCGCTTGCCGTTAAAATCGCCTGTTGCGCGGTCGATTCATAGCCATCCTCAAAGGTGCGCTTCATCGAGCGCTGCATGAGTTCCGCGACGTCGGGCCGGTTGAGGGTGCGCATGTCGGCTGCGCTTTCGCCGTATATGCTCTGGAAATAGGCCATGCTTTTTCCGCGCCGGACCATGGTCGAGATGGCTGCAAAATAGAGCCGCACGAAAGACGGCGCGATCCGCGCGAGCCGCAAGGGCGCGCGGTAGCCCATTGCAAGGTGCGAGAAATCATTGCTGTCGTCCGCTGGCAGGATCGTGCCCGCCATGACCAATCCGCAAAACCGGTCGGGATGGCGACGGATCGCCGCCATCCCGTAGGGAGCGGCCACTCTGGCAGAGATCACCGAACAGCTTCCGATTTCCAGCTGGTCCAGCAGATAGACAAGCCGGTCAACAAATTCGTCCACCACCGCGAGGCCCGTGGTTGCCATTGTGCTGCCGGCATAAAAGGGGAGCCAGGGAGCGATGATCCGCAGTTTCTGCCGCGAGGCCGCTTCCTGCTGTCTTGCCGTCAAATAGGCACCATCGATCGTCGCATGGAGATATAAAACCGGCTTGCCATCCGGCTTGCCGTAAATTTCAAAAGGCAAATCGCTGCCATCTGCCAGAGCCAGTTTGTGGCTTGAACGGGTGGGCGCGGGTTTGTGATCTCTTGATTCGGCATCGGCGAACGCGTTGCTGAAACCGGCATAGAGAGCGATAAGATCGGTTTGTGAACCGATGCCCAGCTTGCGAAGCAGCGCTTTCAGCTGGTTGCGGGCGGTCCCCAAAGCGCGCCCGCGATCCGACGCAAATTCTATGACAGACAGGCCATTGACGAGATATTCTGCCAACTGCTTCTCCGTTGCGGTGAGCTCCAGCGATTTTGCAAAGGCCTTGCCAATCGTCTCATTCCAGCGCAGGCGCATGATCCGGAAATCCAGTTCGGCGCTGCCCGCTGTGGTCAATTGTGCCGCGAACAGAACGCCCCTGTCATCTTCCCGATCTGTATAGAGCCGGACAATGGCGGGGCTGGCCTTGCCACGGCCTTCCATCAGTTTTTCGACCTGTGCATAAGATTCACGATCAACACCGAACAGCCAGTCTGGTATCGATTGCCCGCGGTTGAGCTCGGAACTCTTGAATATTTGCTCGTCGACGCTCAACACGGTCATTGACGTGCTGAGCTTCAGCTCGGGTAGCCTCAACTGACCGCTCGCGCCGTCAAGGTCCTGACCATAGGTCGAAAAGTCATCCCCGACACTGGGGTCTATTTCGGTCAGCAGCTCGGTGACATTGGCAAAATGGGGCTGTAGCGAACCTTCGTCCTCAACGACGGGGTTCTGCAAAACCGTCAATAATTTCATCAACCGTTCCGGTTGGGCGGCGATGGCATAGGCATCGCGGATCATCGGATCGAGAGAATCATTTTTCATATTGTTTGACTATAGAAGGTTGCAACGCAGGAAAAGCATATCGCGCTGTTTTGACCGGTTTTGCATTGGTGCGGGAGGGGCCGAAACCGCCCGCTTGTGCGTCGGTAACAGCGAGCAGCATCCACAAGACTGGAAAACTGCCGATTAACCCGCTCGTGAAGCGGGAATGACGAAGTCATTATCTTTCGCAACAGCTCTTGCGCCACGCTTCGCCCAGCCGGTGATGGGGCGTCCGGGAATGTCGTTTTCCGGTCCAGCTTTTGCCGGCACGGCATGCTGTGCATGATTTATCAGCAATGTGGTTGCGGATGCGGGTCTTACAGCTCTCGAGAACAGATAACCCTGTCCCAATGTGCAGCCGATCTTTGCCAGCAAATGCGCCTGATCCTCTGTCTCAATCCCCTCTGCGACCACCCGGATGTCCAGTTTCCGTGCGATGTCGAGCAGACCTTCGATGATTGCTATGCTCCGGTCGTCGACCCGCAACTGGCTGACGAAGGACCGGTCAATTTTTATAATATCCACCGGCACCGTCAATAAATGGGTCAGCGATGCAAAGCCGGTCCCGAAATCGTCGAGAGCGATCCGCAGGCCGTGCGCGCGAAGCGACTTGATTTCCTGTGCCACAACCGGATCATTTTGCCCGAGATAGACCGATTCGGTAACCTCGAGCACGATGTGCTTGAGCGGAACCTTTTCCCGTCCAAAGGCCGATTGGATGCGGTCAAAGAGCGTGCCGCTATGAAAGTCCGCAGCCGAGATGTTGATGGCGACATGCTGGAACGGGATGCCAGCATCCAGCCATGACCGGACATCAGCAGCGGCCAGTGCGAGCATGCGCTGGGTCAGTTTGGCGGCCACATTCACGTCGGTCGTGGCCTGGTGAAAGGCGCCCGCCGAAACGATATTCCCTTCTGGCTGCCGCAGACGGCACAGCGCTTCCATGGCGACGACTTCCCTTGTGTCGAGCCGGATTACCGGCTGGTAATAGACCTCAATCCGATCTTCGTGCAGCGCGCTATCGACATCCTGAATCACCTCGATCCGCTTTTTGATCGCTGTACCAATGCCGGGCCAGTACCGGACAAACCCGCCGCGACCGGTTTCCTTGGCATGGTAAAGCGCGAAATCGGCATGTCGATGGACCATTTCAGCATCGTGATCGCCGGGACAGAAAGCTGCCCCTCCGATGGTCGCGCGAGGCTGGATCATGTGCCCGCTACAGCTGGTGACGCCGCCCAGGGCATCGAGAATCCGTGACGCGGTTGCATCAAGATCGGCCACCGCTCCGGTTTCCTGCAGGATTACCGCGAACTCGTCGCCGCCAAGCCGGAAGGCATGATCGGGTTGGACATTTCTCCGGATACGCTGTGCGACGCTTTGCAGCAGTTCGTCGCCGGCCTGATGCCCGAATGTGTCGTTGATCGTCTTGAGATTGTCGAGATCGACAACCAGCAAAGCCCATGCGCCCGGCTCGTCGCAGGGCAGGCGGCTGAGGGCGGAATCAAAACTGGCGCGATTCGGCAAGTCGGTCAGCGCGTCGATCGAGGCCCGCCGCTCGCGCTCGAGCATCCGGTGATGCTGTTCCAGAGCAATCGCACAAAGATGGATGCAGGCACTGACGAGTTCCTCTTCGCGTGCGCTCGGCACCCTCTTCTGCTTGAAATACAGGCCGAAGGTCCCAAAGACGTGATTGTCTGCGTTGAAGATCGGAACCGACCAGCAGGCTCTGTAGCCGGATGGCAGAACATGGTCCTTGAACGCAGCCCAGCGCCGGTCATTCTCGATATCGGTAACAATCACGGATTCGCGCAGATAGGCCGCGCTGCCGCAGGAGCCGATATTGGGGCCGATCATGGTCCCCGTGATCAGTTCGGCGAATTGTTCGGTCAAACGCGGCGCGGCAAGAGGAAAAAGCAATCCGCTCGGCTCGACCCGAAGAACCGAGCAGGCGACATCCGGCAGAAGACGCTCGATCTCGCGACACAATTGTTGCGCGGTAGCATCCAGCGAGACGCCGGTAGCAATCATTTCGAGAATGGTATTTTGAAAACGCAGCAACAAATCGGACCCTTTTTCGCGCGGAAATATACCGGTCAATCCTAGGGTCCCGAAGTAAAGATAAGATGAAGCGGCGCTGCGGCGTCATGGCCAGCCCTCATCCGGTTTCCGGACAACGTAGCGCCAATACCCGCCATCGGGGCATGATCTCCAATCATCTCGCGGTCCGGAACTTGACAGTGGGACCCTGTTTTATTTTCTGTGACCTTTGCATTTGCTTCGTTAACTGCCGCCAGAACCATGCGGACCGCCGTCAACGCCAATATTATATCCAGTTTGTCAAAGAGCCTGCCGCGATTTTAGACGATAGGTGTGGATGTAGGACAGGATTTTTCCGGGGCTGTCGGTAGCTTTGTTATCCCAGCGCAGGCTGGGATCCAAACCAATCTATTGTGCATAGAGGACGGCTGGGCCAGGACCCAGCCTTCGCTGGGGCAACTGCGTAGTTTGATGGGGTGTACTGTCACTGCAATTTCGCATCATTCCCGCAAGCAAGGACTGGTCTATGTAAGCATAGGTTCAGTTGGCGGCCGGAAGGTTGAACTGGTGCGGACCATCCTCCCGCTGGACGATCACCGTAGCCGCTTCGTGCGTATCGAATTCAGTCACCAGCCATTTTACCGTGTCGCAATATCCCGGCCCGTCAAGCTGTGTCAGGGAACGGCCCTGTGCCGCGATCACATGGTCGCCCAGTTTCAATCCCGCGCGCTCTGCCGCTGACCCGGCGAACAGTCTCACAACTACCGCTCGCCCGTCGATCATCGCGATCCCGTAACCGGGATCGTGTCGTGCCGCTTCGGGCCGGGTGCGCTTCTCCAGAAGCATCTGTTTCCCTGGATAATCCAGTGTAATAATGTAGTCGCGCAGCAAACCGGCCCCGAACAGTGTCGGAGGCATTGCCCGGACAATCGATTCCGTCGCGCCCAGTTGCCCGGAGGCGAACGATATCTTCCCGATTTCAAACCGCGTCAGCGACCCGCTCTCGCTTAGTCCGCCGGCCGATTCCCCTTCATAGCCTTCTCCCCGCACCAGCGTACCTGCGACGACCGCTTTTCGTATGGATGGATGGTCGGCGGCCGGTTTGAAAAACGAGATCTTGGCGCTATTGCCGGTGTCGAACATCGCCTTGTCGGTCAGATCGCCAACCGAATATTCGATGATGGGGGCGTGGGGATAGCCCGTATCATAAAGTCCGGTGCGCAGCGGTTTGCTGGCCGGTGCGGGAAGATCGCCGGCTGTGGCGGCGATTGAAAGGCGGTTCGTTTGCGTATCGATACGCCAGACGCTGGCCGGAAAAATCTCCGACCCGATCAGACCATTGCCGATCATGCATCGGCCCATGTCGTTGTCCGAAAAGTCGTGAATGAGCACCGGTACCCGGCGGAAGGTTACGTCGCCGAGGGTCAGGCGATCGACAACGGCGATCTCCATCGTCACCACGTTCCCGTGTGAATCGCTCCCGACATTGCGCCCGATAATCTCGAGATTCAGCGTGTCTGCGAAATGCTTGGCCAGTACCGTGGGCGAACCGGTATCGAACAGGAATTCCCGCGGCTGGCCGTCCACCGTCGCTTCGATGCGCAGCTTGCCACCGCTCAGGCTGATCGGGATATGGGTGACGGATGCCTGCCGCTCGATCGCAATCGGGGACGCAAATATCTCTGCCGGAGCACTGCTCTCCGCCTGCGCCAGAGCAGAACGGAGGGCAAATGTCATGATGACCGTTGTCATAAATACGAGCCGCATCATGAACTTCTGCAGCCTGAAATTATGGTGATCGCCCACAAAAGCGACTTGATCACAACCCCAACACCCCATCCATCCCGTACCTTCCGGCATTCTGCCCGACCAGCCACCCAGCCGCCTTCACCGCGCCGCGCGCGAAGATCATGCGGTTTTCCGCGCGGTGGGTCAGTTCGATGCGTTCCTCGTCGCTCGCCAATATCACCGTATGATCGCCGGCGACTGATCCGCCGCGCAGGGCGGCAAAGCCTATCGCGCCCTTTTCGCGCGCGCCGGTGATGCCGTCGCGGCCGCTCTCGCTATGCGCCGCCAGATCGATACCGCGGCCGCGTGCGGCGGCTTCGCCCAGTAATTTCGCGGTGCCGCTGGGGGCGTCGACCTTGTGGCGGTGGTGCATTTCGACGATTTCGATATCCCAGTCATCGCCCAGCCGGCTCGCCGCCTGCTCGACCAGCGCTGCCAGCATATTGACGCCGAGCGAGGTGTTGCCGGTCTGCAGCACGGGGATTTTGGTCGCCGCCTCGTCGATCGCGGCGTGATGCGCGGTCTCCAGTCCGGTGGTGCCGATGACGATCGGCTTGTTCGCCGCGACGCAGGCATCGAGCGTTGCCTGCAGCGCTTTTGGCGAGGAGAAATCGACCAGCACATCGCTCGCCGCGACCAGCGCCGCAACATCATCGCCCTGATCCGCGCCGCCCGCATGGCTGTGGTCCGCTTCCGCTATGGCCGCGGCCAGCGCCTGTCCCATGCGGCCCTTGCTGCCGATAATTCCGATCTTCGTCATTCTGTATGTTCCCGTTTGTCCTGAGCGCGCTCTCGTCATCCTGAACTTGTTTCAGGATCCACTTATCCTCTAAGCAGTTTCTATGAGACGAAATGGATGCTGAAACAAGTTCGGCATGACGAAGAAAGGCAATATGCGAAACACTATCAACAATATCGTCATCCTGACCGGCGCCGGCGTCAGCGCCGAGAGCGGGGTCGCCACGTTTCGCGGGCCGGATGGTCTGTGGGAGGGGCATCGGGTCGAGGATGTCGCCACGCCGGAAGCCTTTGTCCGCGACCCCGATCTGGTGCAAAAATTCTATGACGAGCGCCGCGCCAAGCTCAAGACCGTCGAGCCCAACGCAGCGCATCAGGCGCTGGCAAGGCTCGACAAGACATGGGCGGGTGAGCTGCTGCTGGTCACGCAAAATGTCGATGACCTGCACGACCGCGCCGGGTCAAAACGGCTGCTCCACATGCATGGCGAGCTGAACAGCGCCTGGTGTCGCGCCTGCGACGCGCATTTTGCCTTTCAAGGCGAGATGGCCAGCGGCCCCGTCTGCCCGCACTGCCATGTGCCCGGCTGTCTGCGTCCGGACATCGTCTGGTTCGGCGAAATGCCTTATCAGATGGAGCGGATCGAGCAGGCGCTGAGCCAGTGCGACCTGTTCGTGTCGATCGGCACATCGGGCGCGGTCTATCCGGCGGCCGGCTTCGTCCAGACCGCCCGCTATCACGGCGCCCGCACGCTGGAGATGAATCTCGATCCGTCGGAGGGCAGTTTCCATTTCCATGAAAGCCGGATGGGCAAAGCGGGGGATCTGGTGCCGGACTGGGTGGAGGAAGTTCTGTCGCACGGACTATGTTGAGGGCCGTCGTCGACACATGCGCAATATTTGCTGTACAATGGGAGTCTGACTTTGCGAAGCCTATCGATCTATTTGCCGTCGATCATCTGCGCCCTCGCTCTGGCGCCGGTCGCGCTGGCCCAGCCAGCTCAGGATAGCGGCAGCCCGACGGTCAGCAGTCTGGCTGGAAATTATCGCCTTGCCGGGGTGATGGAAACCGCGGCAGAGCTGCAGCTCGATGCCGATGGCAGCTATAAATGGATGCTGATCGTCGGCAGTCTTGATCTGTATAGCGAGGGCAAATGGACGCAGGTTGACGGGCAGGTGATACTCGGCCCGCACCGGTTCGGCAAAGACACGCCGGTATTCGCGCTGGCCGGGGGCTATCCCTGGGGGAGCGAAGAAAAGGACGCGGCTTTTGTCAGCGAAACCATCCGTCTGAAAAACCGGGCGAAGTGGCAATGTGCTTTTCTTGACACGGGCGGCTATTACCAGTCGTCGGATGATCATGCCGCTACGGAAGGGCTGACGCCGCTGCAACGTTTCGACGCTGCGGTCAAAAGCGAACGCGAACTGCGCGACGCCTACGAGCAGGCGATTGCCGCCTATTTCGCCCGCGACCCGTCCGATCCGGATGACAATCTGGAAATTTCCGCCCGCAGCGCAAGGCGCGATTGGGGCCATGCGGTATCGGTTCTGGCCAGCAGCGCCCGCGCCGCCGGCAAGACCGCCCGCTATCAACCGCCATCGCTGCCCGCCGACTGTTTCTTCCTGACCGATTATAGCTCCGAATATGGCGGCAACGAACCCGGACCCCGGGTCGACTGGCGCGAGGGCGTCGGCATCTGGGTCAACCGGCGCGAGCGGCCCGATGCGCGGCTGGACATCGACGCCGAATTTACCTTCGCCGATGGCAGTGTCGAGACGGCGAACAGTCATGAACTGGGCTTCGCCTTCGTTCCCGCCGCCGAGCAGCGACAATTGCGGTCGATCAAGCTGACATTGCGGCACGAGGACTCCGAATATTCGTCCCGCTTTGATGTCGCGCCGGACAGTGATGCGCGCGTTTACGAAGTGACGCTGGACAACAGAGTGTTGATCAAGCCGCCGTTCAAGGAGCTTCGGCTGACTATTTCCGGCGACCGGCTGGTGCCGGCGGATGGCAGCGGCGGAGCCTATCTCAGGCGTGACTGAGTTTTCGGCGGGCTTTCCGGATGCATCGCATCGATAATCTGCTAGACGGGGCTTCATGAAAGATCATTTTGAACGCCATAAGCAGGCCTGGACCAGCGAAGAAATCCAGAAACTCCATGCCTTTGCGAAAAAAGGGATGACCCTCAAGGCCATCGCCAAAGCACTGACCCGCAGCGAGGAATCGGTCAAAAAGCGCGCCAAGTCCGACAAGCTCAAAATCGCGGCGAAACGCTGAACCGTCTCTGATATTCCCGGCCAGATATGCCGGAGCGCGTTTCCAGTCGCGCTCCGGAACCTGACCGTTCATCCAAATCACCTAGCCCGCAGATGGCCGATGGGCGTCATCGGACCAGTCCTGCCGTGCCGCCCATTGCTCGAGGGTCTCAAACTCGACCTCTGGCAGACGCCGGTGCATATAGTCGGTGTTCACCAGAAACGGCTGGGTCGGTGAATCATTATTATAATGATAGAAGGACGCGATAAAGTCGCGCATCGGCTGTTTCTCTTCTTCCGCCATGGAATCGCCCAGAGCATCGACCAGCAACGCTCCGAATTCCTCGGGCGTGCAGGGATCATATTTTATTTCCCGGCCGAAGACGCGGGACAGGGCCTCGGTGACCTCGGTCGGCTTCAGCGCCTGCGGACCGCCGATATTCATCCATGCGCCTTCAAGATCGGGGCGTGCCAGCGCCGCTGTCATGCATTTTCCGACATCGTCGAGGCTGATCCAGTTGGCGGTCAGATGCGGTTTGTGCGCATAGACATAGCGATCTTCATGGACAATGAAGGGGCGCGCCCAATTGGTCAGCAGATTGTCCATGAACAGCACCGATCCAAAGACCGTCGCCGGTATGCCGGTGCGGAACAGGGCGTTGATCGCGGGGGTGTTCTCGCCATAGCTATGGGCTTCACCGGGCTGATCGGGAATCCAGCCCGATGTATTCCAGACGAACCGGTCGAGACCGGCCTCTACTGCCGCGGAACCCAGTTTGCCGACAAGCTCGGAACGATCGCCGGGTGATTGCAGGGGATGGGTATAGAAAACCGCGTCGGACCCTTCCAGCGCCGGTACGAATGTCGATTCGTCGGAAAGATCGATGACCCGTGTTTCGTCTGCGACATTGCTGCCGCCGAGGTCCGGATTTTCACTGCGCGAGAGCGCTCGAACCTTGTGGCCTGCTGCGGCCAGCTGTCTCATCTGTGCCAGTCCCTGCCGTCCGGTTGCGCCTACTACGGATACCAATGCCATTATTCTCTCTCCTAAATTGTCAGGAGGGAAGCTAGGCGACCGGCTTTGCGGTCTCAATGCATCAAATAGTCAGTGGCTACGCTTACCCGTTGCGGAGCGGAGGCTTCAGATGTGCATCGTCACGAACAGAAAGATGATCCACAAGGCCAGCGCGACCGTGGTCAACCAGGTTGCCATTACGCCCAGCTGGCGAAAGCGCGGCGACCCGCCCTTGTGATGCTGGGCCATGCCGACGATATGGGCGACCCGGCCGATCAGGAAGACCGCCGCGATGATCGTGATGCCGATATGACTGGCGTTGGCCAGTTCGAGGATCGCGAGCATGATCAGGAAGATCGGCGCATGTTCGGACAGATTGGCATGGGTGCGCCGGGCCGCAAGCAGATCGGGATTGTCGCCGTCGCCAAAGCCGATCTGGTTGGCGATGCGGACCTTCACCGTGGCATAGGCGCAATAGATCAGCAGCAACGCGCAAATCGCTGCGGCGAGGCCGGTTACCGGTAATGTCATGATGTTCCTCCCTGAGTTTTCGGGAGTTTAACCGATTCTGGCCAAAGCGCAAATCGGGCGGCGGACCTTGGAGGACAACAAGTCTCAGACAAGTAGAGATTTTTGCTCGCTATGGACTAGCCTTGCGGTTTTGGCATTGGACCTTCAGGCCGATATTTGTCCATCACGCTATCGAGCTTCTCATTGGTGATTGAAGGATTTTCGGCCTGCAGGCACGGCAACAAAATGGCCTTGTTTGCATGTTGTTGTGCGACCGACGGGTCATGGTTGGCTTCCGGAGAAACGCCGGAGAAACAATCGATAAAAACTTGTTCAGGAACACCAAGATCGGCGGCGACCAGATCTGTTGGTCGTTCATGGATCGGTGGTGGCGGAGCAGGTTTGGCGAGACAGGCTGAAACAGGAGCCAGTGAAACCACCAGAGTTGCTACGATGATGCGACGCATAAACTTACTCCATTGTTAGAGCGGATATAATGCTTCGCTTCCTGGCTTGGCGTCAATTGGATAAGTGTATCAATATGTCGCTACGGGTGACAGCGGATATACAAAAAGTTTCATTTGGCTGTCAGGCAGAACCGGGTTTATCCGCCACCGTCCGAACAATTGTCGCAATCATCGGTGTCGAGCGTGTCGCCGGCAAAGTTGTGATTTCTGGCGACTTTTATATCCCAAAAAACGGACATGGGGACGAAGAATCAATTGAAGAAGCGCGCCGGAGTTATCCGGCGCGCTTCCCAGGAAATTGGTGCATCGAGGATATGCAACTTGGTCATTTGCAACAATTTCCCGATCTTATCACTGGCTGGATTCACCCTGCGGTGCCTGTTCCTGCTGTTTCGCTGCATTCTTGATGGCACCCTTGCTCATAGCGGTGACCAGAACATCGCCTGAACCGGCAAAATTTGCGGCAGGCAGAACAGCGGTGCGATCGCCGGCTTCGACAACGACCGATTGTACAACACCCGAACCGGTTTGCTGTACAGACTGTACATAACCGACGACCCGTCCCTTGGGGTCTTCAATCGGCATGCCTGGAGCAACCGCGAACATTCCGCCTGCATTTGCTGCGCTGCTGCCCGATCCAGCCAGCTGGCCAAGATTACCCATCGCCATTCCGTTGCCGTTGCCAGCAAAGCTTCCGACCAAAGAGCCTGCACCCGATGCGCTGTAAGCCGCATTTGAAGCTGTCCCGGTTGCTGCAGAGGTCACGCCGCCGGCGGCCGTTCTCGCGCTGCCAACCGTATGGCGGGCCATTCCGGTGGCTTGTCCGGCGGTGGATCGGACGGCATCGGTGCCGAGCAGCGTGGTGTCCGTGTGGCCATTGGCCGAGCCCGAAGCCGAGCCATTGGCGGCGCCGCTGACAGCATTGCTCGGCAAATCAGCCGTGCCGATCAGTGAGCCATTGGCGGATGCACTGCTGTCCGCGTCGGTGGCAACCTGGCCCGAGCGGGTGTCGATGACAGGATCGATACGCGTAGAGTTGGTAACGCCGCCGCGTCCGGTAATGGAACCAGATGCCCGGTTGATCGTGTCGGAACCGAGGTTGCCGCCCAGACCACCGCCAAGCGAACCACCAAGGCCGCCGCTGCCACCAAGCAGCTGGGCAGATGCCGGGGCTGCCGTCAAAAAGGCAATTGTGATTGTGCTTACGATTAGTTTTTTCATGTTCTTTCTCCGTTTATGACGATGATATTTTCGCCGTCTGATGAAAGAACGATGCGGTTTCGAAATTTAATCCATGAAACGCAAAAAAATTGGAAATATCAGCGAAGCCCACAGCTTCCGCAGACTAGACCGCTGCCATAAATTTTGTCGGCACCCTTTTTGCCCAGATCTTTTGCCTCGCCGATCAATGCATTAACCGCTGCTTCTATTCTCTCGATGCGCGGCGCCGGATAATGTGCGGCCAATCTTGAGGCTACCAACGGCGCGGCAAAAGAGGTTCCTCGCAAAGAAACCAGCTTCCCGTCGAGTGACGCGCCCCGGATTCCCGATCCGGGAGCTGCAAAATCTATCGGCGTTGCTGTCCCGGCTTCGGGCAGCGCCCGTTCCCGGCTATCAACACCGGTGACACCGATCACGCCTCTATAAGCGGCAGGAAAACGCGGCGGGGCCGCGGGGCCATCATTTCCGACAGCTGCAACGATCAGTATTCCCTTTCCCTGTGCGACTTTGATCGCGCGCCCGAGTAAGCTGTTATTTGGCCCGACCAGGCTAATCGTTACCACCGGCACCTTGCGCTGTGCCATCCAACCCAGCGCCCGGGCGATGGCCGTTGCGTTTCCGCCCGCCGGATCGCTGCCATATATGTCGGCGGCGAGCAGGCCGCGTGAACCGGATTTCTGGCTGCCCGAAATGAGTGAGGCGATCGCGGTGGCATGATTGCTTGCTATTGGACCACCTTTGGCAAATCCGCGTTGCTCAACGGATATTTGAATGGCGCTGTGGCGCGCAACGCCGCCATCGATCAATCCAAGTGCACCCGGTTGCACTTTGCCGCTGGCCAAAATTGACATGTTCGAGAGCGCCGTTGCATTGGGAGTGCCTGCACCACTGGTGAAATAAATATTGTCGGCACTGATTTCTGCTCCGCCGACTATTTTTTCCAGCTTCTTCTGTTCCGATTTGAGGCTTTTTCCACTCCGTGTCGAAAATTTGACAAAGCTTAGTTCCAGTCCTGCGATCTCGGTTTGCTCGATCAACCCAAATCCTTCGGCCAACGCGCGTTCAATTGACGCCTGAGATATTCCCTCCGCAATCAATACGCCCCGTACCGCCGGGTCGCCATTGCGATCCCGTTCGACATGATCCCGGTTATCACGAATAAACCGGTTCACGCGATCAACGCGCAGCCGGTTTAGCAATGATTTCAGTTCCGCCTTGCTTAAACGGTCAAGAACGCCGCCATCAAGGCTTCCGGTTATCGGATCAATTATCGGTCCGACATCTGCACCGGTCATGCGATCGGGCAGAGACAGGCTTGGTGCAATATTGGGGACAGAAAGCTGTGCAAAGGCGGCGGCGGGCAAGACTATTGCCAATATCGCCGCGATCCATTTGCCAGTAATTTTCATGCCTGCTTCCTTCCGCAATCAACCCGATTGTACAACGCTGATACTGATTTTTTTTCGCTTTCATGGATTAAACGAGCTAGGTTCGTCGTTTCATCCATAGAAGCCAAAATAAAGGATATCTGCGCTGAATGGCATTTGAACAGGATTTGCTGGAGTTACTCCCGCGACTGCGGCGTTTTGCCCGCAGCCTGACGCGCAATATCGATGATGCAGATGATCTGTGTCAGATGGCCATTGAGCGCGCGCTTAACAAGCGCGACCAGTGGCAGGCAGGAACGAGACTGGATAGCTGGATGTACAGGATTACACGCAATATATGGATTGATACGGTGCGCGCCGATGGCCGCCGTGAACATGTCGCTAATGATGATAACGCAATGGAAAATGTCGTCGGCGATGATCACCGGCGTATGGAAGCGCGCATGGAGCTGACCGATGTGGACCGAGCAATGGATCGGCTGCCGATGGAGCAGCGCGAGGCAGTAGCGCTCGTGCTGGTCGAAGGCTTTGCTTACAAGGAAGCGGCTGAATTGCTCGACATACCGATGGGGACATTGACATCGCGTCTGGTTCGCGGGCGAGAAGCGCTGCAACGCGAACTGGGAGAGGCCGCATGACCTTTGATGACCAGACCATCATGGCTTATGTTGACGGCGAATGTGATGCTATCACCGCCAAACGGTTGGAAAAGGCCATGCAGTCCGACCAGGCGCTGGCGGACCGGGTCGCCAGTGAACAAGCGCTTCGCGCAAAACTCGCCGGGCATTACAATCCTGTGGTGGAAGAGGCCGTCCCCGATCATTTGACCGCTCTGCTTGCGGCTTCTGCTTCGAACAATGTGGATGATAGTTTCTCGGCGCGAAAAAGCGACCAGCGAGATGCGAAACAAAGACGCGCCGGCATAGGGTTCGCCCAATGGGGAGCGATGGCTGCGACATTGGCGATCGGTGTGGCCGTTGGCCAATTTGGTTTCGGCGGTAAAAATGACGCGCCTTTTGTACAGGATGGTGGGGCTTTGATTGCAAGCGGGCCGCTCGAAAATGCGTTGGATAAACAGTTGGCCTCTACGCAGACTGACAATGTCGAATATCGCATCGGGCTTACCTTTCGCGCAAAGACCGGAAATGTCTGTCGCAGTTTTGACGGCGAAGCGGTGTCCGGTATCGCCTGTCGCGAGGGATCGCATTGGCAAATGTACAATACGCTGCCCGGCGGTAGATCTGGCGACTATCGGCAAGCCTCGAGTAGCGAGATCAATGCGATTGCCGCAGATATGATGGCAGATGAACCTGCTGATGCCGACGCCGAACGCCAACTGCTTGAAAGCGGATGGAAATAATCAGTGCGATTATCCCAGGCATAATGCGGTCAAAAAAAGGCGGGATCAAGTCCCGCCTTTTCCGTTTTTCGAGGCAATTTTTAATTGCTGATGGTTACCCGGCCAACACGGAAATTACGCTTCCGCATTTTTTTCACATAATCCTTGTCGGCATCGACCAGTTCGTGCTCATATTCTTCCCAGGCATCCCGTCTGTCTTCTTCATCGGTCGCGCGTCGCAGATCGCTTTTGAGTTCCTTGTCGGCTTCAAGCACATCAGACAGATAATTGTACCAATATTTATTATATTGCCCGGCGACTGGCTCTTTTCGGACCACGACATGGTTTTCCGTGCCAGTGTGCGCGAGTAGCGGTGAGGTGGCTGCACTCGCGATGGCGAGGCCCATAATCAGTTTTGATATCTGCATTGTTACATCTCCTTGTTCATGTTGCTGATAGGAGAACGAAGGCCGAGCGATATTTAATCCGTCAGACTGAATTTTTTTTCGGAGGTCGTCTGATCATATTGACGCTGATCAGCCTTGCGGCGGCGTGCCGCAGCTTTTGCAGTGCGGGTCCTTGGGCAGGTTGATGCTGCGCATTGACGGAGCAAGGCCGTCGAACAGCTGGAGCTTTCCTGCCGGATCCTGGCCAAAGCCGGTGATCACCCGGATCGCTTCCATCGCGGCAAAGCTGCCCATCAGTCCCACCATTGCGCCCAACACGCCAACTTCCGAGCAATTGTCGCAATCATCGGGGTCGAGCGCGTCGCCGACGAAACAGCGGTAGCAGGGCTTGTCCTCCTCCCATCCACGGAAGGTGCCGAGCTGCCCCTGGAACTGGCCAATCGCCGCAGAGACAAGGGGAACGCGGTGCGCGACCGAGAGGTCGGATACCAGAAGGCGGGTTTGATAATTGTCCGTACCGTCGATAATCGCGTCGAAAGGCGCAAAAAATGCTGCGCCGTCCTCTCCCAAATGTTGCGCGGTAAGTCTTTGATTTATAGGGATTACCTCTACGTCGGGGTTGATGCGTTGCGCGGCACTTTTGGCAACTTCGACTTTCGCTTTGCCAATATCATCGTCGCTGAAAAGAACCTGTCGTTGCAGGTTGGAGAGCGAGACCACATCATTGTCAATGATGGTCAAACTGCCGATTCCCGCAGCCGCCAGATACTGGATTGCCGGACAGCCAATGCCGCCGGCACCAACGATCAATATATGGCCATCAAGAATCTTCTTCTGACCGGCTCCGCCAATATCGCGCAGCACGATATGACGGGCATAGCGGTCCAGCTGTTCGTCGGTCAGTGCGCTCATTCAGGCCATCGGAAATTCATGGTTGTTCTATACCATGTCTGCTTGTGATCGAGGGGAATAGGCGCGATTTTGCTCGCATATCGAGCGAGGTGATCCACTGTATATTGTTCGAGCTCGGGACAACCACTGTCGACCGGAATAATCTTGACAATTTCGCCTTCCGGCGAGACCAGAATGGCGGCATGGATTTTGGCAAAGACCCAGTTCGATACTACCGGTAACTCGCAATGGGCGGCCTTGGCGAGCCGTTCCGCTTTCCGCTCATGCCGTTCACTATAGGTTATTCTTTTTCGGAATTTGGCCATTTCCAGAGCAGCAAAGTCGGTCGGTATGGCCAAGTCCTGACTCTCTGCAGTGATTCCAGATGAACCGGCCAGCGTGATCGCAAATATCAAATTGATCATGAAACCCTCCCAATTGTCGACCGGTAATTCTATACTCCAGTCGAGCCGAATCCGCCAGACCCTCGTTCGGTGTCGTCCAGATCATCAACTTCAACCAGAATTCCCCGCTGCACGGGGGCGACCACGATTTGCGCAATTCGGTCGCCGCGCTCGACAACGAAATCTTCCTCGCCATGGTTGATCAGAATCACCTTCAGTTCGCCGCGATAGTCGCTGTCGATCGTGCCCGGTGTGTTGGGTATGCTGATGCCTTTTTTCAGCGCCAGACCGGAGCGCGGGCGCACCTGGATTTCATAGCCCGCGGGGATGGCAAAAGCGAAACCGGTTCCCGCCAGCGCGCGCTTGCCCGGCGCGATGGTCAGGGCTTCTGCGGCCCGGACATCCATGCCGGCCGAACCGCTGGTTTCATAAGAGGGCAGCGGAAGGTCTTTGGCGTGATCCAGCCGTTTAACCGCAATATCAATGGGTTCGAACATCAGGCAATTTCCTCGCTGATTTTGGCTACAAGACGCCGGGCAACTTCCGGCTTGGGCAGGCGCTCCCATATTTCACTGCCGGATCTGGTTATAATATGGACGCTATTGTCGGGGCCGCCCATTACATCACCGGACACGTCATTGGCGACAATCCAGTCACAGCCTTTTTTCGCCAGCTTCGCCTGGGCGTGTTCGGCGATTTTCTCGGTTTCGGCGGCAAAGCCGATGAGCAGGCCGGGGCGTTGTTTGTGCTGTGCCAGACCCGCCAATATGTCGGGGTTCTCGGTCAGCTTGAGCGGAGCGGGGGCTGCGCCCTTTTTCTTGATTTTCTGCCCGGACTGGCTGTCGGTGCGCCAGTCGGCGACGGCAGCCACCATGATCGCGACATCGGCGGGCAGGGCGTCGTGCACCGCCTTCTCCATTTCGAGCGCGGTCCCGACATCCACGCGCGTGACGCCGGTCGGGGTCGCGAGATGCACCGGGCCGGCGACCAAGGTCACCTGCGCTCCGGCTGCGGCGGCTGCGGCGGCAATGGCGAAGCCCTGACGGCCGGACGAACGGTTGGCTATATAGCGAACCGGGTCGATCGGTTCGTGGGTTGGACCGGCCGTAATCAGGATATGTTTGCCACGCAGCGGGCGATGCGCATCGGGAGCAAATGCAGGTTGGTCGTCCAGAGGGGTGGAGCCCAGTTCATTCTCGCCGATTAAAGAAGCAATATCTGCTCCATCCCCGAAATGCTTCGCAATTTCTGCGAGGATCGCCGCCGGTTCTGGCAGGCGACCTGGGCCAAATTCGCCGCACGCCATATCGCCTTCATCGGGCTGCATGACGATGATACCGTCGGCTTTGAGCTGGGCGATATTGCGCTGGGTGGCCGCATGTTCCCACATCCGCACATTCATTGCCGGGACGGCCATGACAGGTGTATCGGTGGCGAGGAGCAGGGTCGTTGCCAGATCATCGGCAATCCCGCCTGCCATTTTGGCGAGCAGATTGGCGGTAGCCGGACAGACAATCACAAGATCGGCCTCGCGGCTGAGTTGGATATGCCCCATTTCGGCTTCGTCTTTCAAATTCCAGAGCGTGGTATGTACTTCATTCTCCGAGAGCGCTGCCAGCGTCATCGGTGTCACAAATCGCGCGCCGGATTCGGTGAGCACGCAGCGGATTGTCATGCCGGATTTCTTGATCAGGCGAATCAACTCGCTGGATTTATACGCCGCTATGCCGCCGCCGATAATTAGAAGTATATGTTTGCTCACAAAACTATCCCCACATCCAAACCGCCCCTGCACCAGCACCGGCAGCCGCGATCATGGCTAGCGCATAGCGCCAGAATTCACCATTCTGCCGCTTTTGCCGCTTGTCCCAGATCAGTTCGACATCGGCGATCGGTGGCGGTGGAGGGGCGCCGCCCTTTCGGGGAAGCTGGGCATCGAGACGCCGGACGATATCGGGCAGCATCATGATGGTATCCAGGTCATCATTGATCCGGTCGGCAATCGCGGCTTCCGGCCCCAGTTCACCGCGGATCCACTGTTTTACATAAGGACCGCTGGCATCCCACATGTTGATCGTCGGATTGAGATCGGTGGCAATGCCCTCGACCATCACCATCGTCTTTTGCAGCAGCAGCAGATGCGGCTGGGTTTCCATGTCAAAATCGCGGGTGATCGCGAACAGTCCGTCGAGCATATCGCCGACCGACAATTCGCTGACCGGCTTGCCGCGCATCGGTTCGCCGACCGCGCGCAACGCTGTGGCGAAATCTTCCATGCTGTGATGGTCCGGAACATATTGCGCTTCGAAATGGATCTCCGCGACGCGTTTGTAATTGCCGGTGGTCAGACCATATAGAATTTCGGCCAGCCAGAAGCGGGCTTTTTTGTTGATTCGCCCCATTATGCCGAAATCAATGGCGACAATCGTGCCGTCGGCTTTCACGAAGAGATTGCCCTGATGCATGTCGGCGTGGAAATAGCCGGCTTCGATCGCCTGTTTGAGGAACGTATGGACCAGCCGACTGGCAATATCGTCAAGGTCATGACCGGCTGCGATCAGTCCCTCGCGGTCCGATATTTTAATCCCGTCGATCCAGTCGAGCGTAAGCACCCGTCCCGATGTCCGGTCCCAGTCAATCGCGGGAATCTCATATTTATCGACTTGGGCCATATGTTCGGCCAGTTCCGACGCGCTGGCCGCTTCGCGCCGCAGATCCAGCTCGCGCATCGTCCAGCGACGGAAATTGGCGATGACCAGCTGCGGACGGAGACGCTTGGCTTCACCCCCCAGGGATTCGAGATGCGCCGCCGCCCATTCGTAGGTTTCGATATCCTGGTTGAATTTCTTGATGATGCCGGGGCGGAGAACCTTGACCGCGACATCCCTGCCCTCCGGCGTAGTGGCACGGTGGACCTGGGCAATTGAAGCGGCTCCCACCGGGTCAGGGTCGATGTGGCTGTACAATTCTTCCAGCGATTTGCCGAGACTGAGTTCGATTTCATCGCGGATCTGGTCAAACGGCACGGGCGGCAGGCTGTCCTGCAACTGCAACAGATCACGCGCTGCTGCTTCACCAATCACGTCGGGCCGGGTCGCCAGCGTCTGGCCGAGCTTGATTGCCGCCGGGCCGATAGCCTGCAGCGCGGCGGAATAATTGGGTTCCTTTGGTTGGAATGTACCGATTCGCGCGATGCGGAACAGACGCCGGACCTGCGGCGGTGTTGCTTTATGTTTTTCCAGATCGCGCAGCGCGCCATGTTTGGCCAGCGTGCGGCCCCATTTGAGCAGGCGGAAAATATGGGTGCGGGCTTTGGTCATCGGATCAGGCTACTCAGACCTTCCAGCCGCTATGGATCGCGACCAGTCCGCCCATCATCGGTTCGACTTTGGTCTGGCTGAATCCGGCGGCCTGAATCATCGCCCGGAATTCTTCCATCGGCGGAAATTTGGCGATCGATTCGGCCAGATAGCGATAGCTGGCTTCATCATTTGCCACTGCCTTGCCGACTTTGGGCAGGATTTTGTGGGAATAGGTTTCGTAAACTTTGTCAAAGCCAGGCCATTTTGTTTGCGAAAATTCCATACAAAAGAACCGACCGCCATATTTCAGCACACGATGGGCTTCCGCCAGAGTTTTGTCGATATGGGTGACATTGCGGATGCCGAAGACGATCGTATAGGCATCGAAATGGGCATCGGGAAAGTTCAGTTGCTCGGCATTTTGCTGGCTCCAGACCAGCCGGGTTTCATCCTTTTCCAGCGCGCGTTCGATTCCCGCAGCCAACATGTCGGCGTTGATATCGGCGACGGTGATACTGGCACCACTGTCGACCATACGAAAGGCGATATCTCCGGTGCCGCCGGCCATATCGAGAATATTCTCGCCGACGCGTGGTTTGACGCGGCGAACGAAGCGGTCTTTCCATAACCGGTGTGTGCCGCCGCTCATTGCGTCATTCATGATATCATATTTGGAGGCAACGCTGGAGAAAACTGCGCCAACCTTGCCGACCTTTTCGCTCTCTTCGACTTCTTCATAGCCGAACGAGACGGTTTTGCTTTCGATAGCCATTTTCTGCCTGTGCTGATTTTTCTTTGAAATCCCAAGTAGACGAGCCTTGGCAGCACTGCAATCACTCTGTAGCTGCCCATTGGACCGTAACAGACAAGGACTGCCATGCCCGAGTTGCCCGAAGTGGAAACGACCGTCGCCGGTTTGCGGCCGGTGCTCGAAGGGCAGCGTCTCGCGCTGGTTGAGCCGCGCCGCGCGGATCTGCGTCGACCGATCCCCGTGGATTTGCGGCAGCGGATGACGGGTTCGGTGGTGACTTCTCTCAGCAGGCGGGCAAAATACGGACTGATCGAAACCGATCGTGGCGACGCGATGATCTTTCATCTTGGCATGTCGGGCCGCTGGCGAATTGATCCGGTCGAATTGGAGAAACATGATCATTTGTTACTCGAGACCGTATCCGGTCGACGGCTTGTGCTGAATGATCCGCGTCGATTCGGCTCGCTGGATATTGTGCCTCTTTCCGATCTTGAAAAACATCCGCCGTTTGCGACCATGGGGCCGGAACCTCTCGGTGACGATTTTACAGGCGCTTATCTCAAAGCCGCAACCCGGGATCGCAAGGCCCCGATCAAACAGCTTCTGCTGGACCAGAAAATCGTGGCGGGACTCGGTAATATTTATGTTTGCGAGGCGTTGCACATGGCAGGCATAGCGCCGCGACAAAAGGGCGGCGCAATTTCGAAGCCGCGTTATGAACGTCTTGTTATGGCAATAAAGCAGGTCTTGACCGCGGCAATCGCAGCAGGTGGTTCCACCTTGCGGGACTTTGCTCGGCCAGACGGGGAACTGGGCTATTTTGCGAAGGACTGGCTGGTCTATGGCCGCGAAGGGCAGGCTTGTCATTGCGGTGCTTTGGTCCAGCGGCGAATCGATAGCGGGCGCTCGACCTTCTACTGCTCGCAATGTCAGAAATAAGCGGCTCACTAAGCTATTGACGAGAATCGGCTGTCACGCTATTGGCCGCGCTCTTGAGCCGGAAGCTATTCGACAAGTACCGGCATTTAATTTCAGATTTTGAGGGTTTTTCATGGCTAATACGCCGCAAGCAAAAAAACGTATCCGTCGCAACACGCGGCGTACCGCGATTAACAAAAATCGCCTGAGCCAGATTCGCACCAAGATCAAAGCTGTCGACGCCGCTGTCGAGGCAGGTGACAAGGATATGGCAGCCGCTGCGCTCAAGGCTGTACAACCAGAACTGGCGCGCGGGGTATCCAAGGGCCTGTATCACAAGAATACAGCTTCACGGAAATTTAGCCGCCTGACAAAGCAGGTCGCAGCGCTTTAATCAGCTCTCCGATTGAAAGCAGAAAAGCCCGCCCGATTGTGGCGGGTCTTCTTTTGGGTGATTGCTTTTGGCCCGGTTCTGATTCGTGCAGTGCGGACGAATCGGTTACCGCAGAGTTTGCGGGTCGTTCCAGAGTCGGACAGCAGGACTTGTTTTTCCCTTGTGCAGTTGGCCCGAAAGGGTTCAAGTTAGGTGGTGGACGTCAATCTGACGCCGTTCAATACCGGTTCAGCCCGTCTTTTCTAACATCGAGGCCATGATGGTGGGTAATCTGAAGGAAATTACATGACTATTTTTGCTAAATCCGGCTTTGCTCGAAAAGGGCTTACGCTCGTTGCCCCGCTTGCTCTCCTGACCCTTGCTGCTTGTGCAACTCCCTTCCGCGCAGACGTCCAGCGGTTTGTGGCGCTGCCAAACACCACCGGGCAGAGCTTCGCTGTTGTCGCCGCGGATCCTGAATTAGCGGGTGGCCTCGAATTCGGGCAATATGCCGGGCTGGTCGAACAGCGCATGCTCGATCTGGGCTACCGGCGTAGCGATGATCCCGCTGCGGCCGAATTAATTGTCAGTATGGATTATGATATCGACAAGGGACGGGACAAAATCGTCTCTGACTATGACCCGTTTTATCCTTCCAGCCGATTCGGCGGATATTACGGACGTCATCGCTATCTCTATGGTTTTAACGATCCGTTTCTCTATGGGGGCTACGGGTTTGCCGGCTATGGCGGCGTCCGCAGCTTTACCGTTTATACCTCGGAACTGGAGCTGAAGATTGATCGTGCGGTCGATGGCGAACGTCTGTTTGAAGGCAAGGCCGAAGCGCTGTCACGGTCGAAGAACCTGACTTATCTCGTGCCCAATCTGGTTGAAGCCATGTTTACCGATTTTCCAGGAAACAGCGGCGAGAGAGTGCGGATCTCGGTCGCGCCCGAAAAGGAATAAACCGAGAGTTTCTCAGCTTTCCAACTGGCGGAGGAGCATCCGGACATCATTGTCCATTTCGCTGTCTTCGCCGCGCAAATGTTCGACCAACTTGACCGCGTGGATGACCGTGCTGTGATCGCGACCGCCGAATTTGCGGCCGATTTCGGGATAGCTGCGCGGCGTCATCACCTTTGCCAGATACATGGCGACCTGACGGGGCCGGGCAACAGCGCGGGCGCGGCGTTTCGATGACATTTCGTTCCGGTCGAGCCGGTAATATTCGCACACTGTGCGCTGGATCTCGTCAATCGTGATCCGGCGGCGGCAAGCGCTTAAAATGTCCGATAACTGCTCTTCCGCCAGTTCACGGCTGATTTCGCGACCAGTCAATTGCGCGTAGGCGAGAAGCTTGTTGAGACCGCCCTCCAGTTCGCGCAAGTTACGGCTGATCGTGCGGGCCAGAAATTCGACTACTTCTTCCGACACGTGCTGGTGCGGCATGCTTGCGAGGCGATGCTTGAGTATATCACGGCGCAGCTCAAGGCCGGCAGACTGGATATCGGCGACCAGACCCATGGAGAGACGCGACAGCAGTCGTTGGTCGACTCCATCCAGCGCTTGCGGGGGACGATCTGCTGCCACGACAACGCGTTTGCCCTGACTGATCAGTGAATCAACAGTGTGAAGAAATTCCTCCTGTGTGGAATTTTTGCCGACAATGAACTGGATGTCGTCGATCATCAGCAGATCGGCTTCGCGCAAGGAGGCTTTGAATTCCATCCCCTCGTTCCGGCGCATCGCCGATACGAATTCGATCATGAACCGTTCTGCCGACATATAGATGATGGTCGACGACGGAAATTCTTCACGAAAGGCATGGCCGATTGCGTGCATCAAATGCGTTTTGCCCTGGCCGGTTGAGGATTGAAGATAGAGAGGGCAGAAAAGTGGTTTTTCGGCTGCAGCCATTCGTTGTGCAGCATTGAGCGCAAGAACGTTCGAATGACCGGGTATGAACAGATCAAAGGTCATTCGCGGATCAAGATCGAGTCGGAACTTGCTTTCCGGAACCGCATTATCCCGGCTATGGGCCATCGCATTATTGTTACCCGCCGTAAGAGACGTTTGTGCGATTTTTGCGGCTCCTGTATGGGCTGCAAAAGCAAGCTCCTTGACCGCAGTATGATGTGCTTTCCAGGCCAATAGCAACCGGTCTGAATAACGATCCCGAACCCAGTTGGCGGCAAATTCTGAAGGGAGTATCAACAGCATTTTGCCCGTTTCGGCATCAAAAACCGAGAGTTTGATCGGTTTGATCCACTGGCCGAAAATCTGCGCTCCCAAATCGCGCCGGAGGCCCGCGCAGATTTTTTGCCAGACAGATTCCAGATCGGCTGAAATAATATTCTCCGTTGCCACCGGTTGATTTTCAGGCAGGTTGCCGACCTGCGCAGATATGATTTCGTTCACAAACATCCCCCGATACTTACCCTCTGGCCCGCACGATAGCAGCACCAAAACCCGCCTGCTGATTTCAAACGCCAGACCCTGAATTACCCCCAGCCATGGGAATCAATCAGGCGCGCTGAATCTATGCTGAAAACACATTTTCAGCGGTCAGTTTTGTTTTCATTTGAGGCCTGGAAATTGCATCCTGAGCCACCAGCCAAGATTTGTTATTAAGCCCGTCCGTCCGAGTCGATCAAGTGCGGCATCGTAAAAAAAGTGAAATATATCGATTGACAGCGGTGAGCCGTGGTTTTTGCCAATAAACCTTTTAAATAATTGATTTATAAAGAGAATATATTGTGGATAAGAAGGTATAACAGGCGAATCGCGGAGTCAGCCTAGGTTCCGGCAAATGTAAAAATGATGCTGCCTGATTGGCATCAAAAACCTGTCAGCGGAAATCTTGTTGGCGAACCGGTGCAAATAGGCTTGCCAAAGGTGTAATGTTTTGGCAGTGGCGCTCGCCTAACCCCGGCGATGCAATAAGCATCATGTCATTGGGGGCGATTAGCTCAGTTGGTAGAGCGCTTCGTTTACACCGAAGATGTCGGCGGTTCGAGCCCGTCATCGCCCACCATTTTCTTCCGATCATGAAAACCCGATTATCGTTAGCCGAAATTTGCCACGGCGAGCGTGCAGGCCAGCGCGATGAATATCGCAGCTATCATTCGAATCGGGCGTATCCGGTTTTCGGGCAGTTGCTCGTTCGTAAAGTCCGAGCTGGGTCGGCGGCCTGACAGCATCGGTCTAACAAGTTTCTCTTTTAAGACAAATCGGTAGATGGCGATTGCCGTGATATGCAGCCCTATCAACGCTGCCAGCAGGTTGAAATTGAATTCATGAATTTCAGCGAACTGGCGCCCTGTCTCAAAGGAAACCAGCACCGATAGCGGCCCGGATTCGAGGCCATCGACATCGACGGAAAATAATCCGGTCGTAATCTGGACCGTCAGCGCCAGCAACAGGGCAAAAACACTGAGCACAGCCAGAGGGCTATGGCCAAAGGTCGGGTGATATCCCTGAGCCCGCAATTTTGCGAGATAGGACGGTAAGGATCCGATTCGCTGTACCATCGGAATGAATCGCGCCGTCCATGTTCCGATACATCCCCATATAAGCCGAAAGAGGACCATGCCGAACATCGTCAGCCCGAAGCCCTTGTGCCATTCCATATGGCCCTCTTCCGCGGTCCACCAGAGGAGCGGGACCAGGATCACCATCAGCCAATGAACAAGCCTGATAGCCCAGTCCCAAACCAATATGCGTGCCGGATTGCCGGTCATATCGATCTAGTCGTCCAGACGATATTTGTCGTGACAGGTCTTGCACGTGCCACCCGTGGTTTTAAAGGCACTGGCAATTTCCGTGATGTCGCCGCCCTGTGCAGTTGTCTCGAGCTTGGCCGCAGCATCCTGCAATGCCACAACCTTGTCGTTAAAATCCGCTTTGCTTTCCCATATGATCGGCAATGCTTCGGTTTTGACGCCTGAGTCAGGTCCGGTTCCTTCCGGGAACCAGTCGGCCATGTCAGACGTTTCTTTAGGAACCACCGCAGCAGCAGCTTGAATCTGTGCCAGATCGGGGGTGCCCGCTTTCAACTGATCGCTGATCGTCTTGAATGCCTTGCCTATTTTCTTGAGTTGGGCTTGCCGTGCCTCGATCTGTTCCTTTACCGTCATGCCATTGGGCAGCTCAATACTGGCTGCTTCGGAAACCGGGGCTGTTTCGTCATTCTGTCCACAGCCAGAGAGCAGGGCCAGTCCGGCAAGTGCCGGGAGCATGATTTGTGTTTTGCGAGGTTTCATTGAATTCTCCAATAAGCAAATGATGCCCGAGAATAACGAGATTCACTATAAACACAAATGGTTCTGATCTTTGAAAATGATCGATTCGGATTCGGGTCGGCTTTCCAGTTCGAATCGATGAAGATCGATGCTTAATCTCCGGCCAGCGTGTCTTCCAGCAGGGTAGCGGCCTTTGCACCATCCCAGTCCATCGCGCCGATCACCCGCCAGACTTCCTTTCCCTGTGCGTCATAGAGCACGGTGGTCGGCATCAGACCGGAACCAAAGCCGAAACTCAATCCGTTTTCCGGATCAACATAGGGTTCCAGCTCCTGATATTGTCCACGCTCGAAAAAGGGCGCCACTTTTTCTGCTCCCTGAATATCCTGCGATACAACCAGGACCTTGAGGCGATCTTTTTCTCGCGCTGCGAGCTTGTCTAGCATCGGCATTTCGACGATGCACGGCGCACACCATGTCGCCCAAATATTTACCAATACCGGATTCCCGATGAAATCGCTCAATTGCACCATAGTGCCGTCCGGCGCCTGAAAGGACGTATCAATCATCGCTGTTCCGCGCTGGGAAATGTCGAGTTTTCCGACCAAGCCCTGTCCGCTTTCTATCGTTTCGCCGGCTACTTGACTTGTGGTGCCAGCAAATTCTTGCTCCGCTTCGCTCGAGCCTCTATCGCAAGCAGCTAAACCAACCAGCAAAATCAAGAACAGGACATTACGCATCACAACAGGCACGAAAAATTCCAATATCATGTGGGGCGGCAGATTTGCCGATGGCCCTTCATCAATCATGCGCGAGATAAACGCGTCGATCCCGTTCGACAAGAAGTTATGGCGGCACGA
>NZ_JBLWWU010000019.1:0-74285 GCF_048267785.1 Parasphingorhabdus sp.
TGCGTGGCAATCTTGTCGAGCCGCGCCAGATGGGCGAGCAGCAGCCGGCTATCATAGCGCCGCCGCGTCGCTACCACCTCGCCATGATAGAAAATCTCTTCCTCGACGCCCTCGATCGCCCGCTCCTGCAACTTGTCCTGCGCCTCCTCCCGCGCCAGCACCAGCGCCGCCAGCCACGCCCGCGCAAAATCCGGATCGCGCCGTTTCAGATCATAGGCCGACTGCCGCGTCCGCTGGACAAAATAGGCCGACGCCTGGACATTGCCGGTCTGCGCCAGCGCCTCGAGAAATTTGACCCGCAGATCAAGATGCCAGCCGTCGTGGCGGGTTGTGGGGGAGGGAGGGGCGCTGTTGTCCTTTTGGTCCGTTCGTCCTGAGCCTGTCGAAGGACGCCTATCGTCCGAACACTGTCCTTCGACGAGCTCAGGACGAACGGTTCTATTAAGCCCCTCCTTTTCAAAAGTTTCGGGTCGATCAGTCCCCCGGACTGATCTGAAACGGCCGGGGGCCGTTTCACCCGGAACTGGGTTGGGGTGGTTTCTATCCTCTTTACGGGACCCGTCCGTTTCCAGACCACCACTCCCATTCGCTAACGCGAGCGATGCATCCGCATCGCCACCACCCCTTATGTCCCCTCCTCTGAAGAGGAGGGGCTTGTCCTGGTCCGCACTTTCATCCGCAATCACAATCCCGCCCGTTCGTGTCGAGCCCTTCGTCTGCCTGCTTTGGCAGGCGCTCAGGGCAGGCCCAGGTCGAGACACGTCTCCGCCATCACCAGTCTCTCGACTGCGCTCGAAACGAACGGATTTATCCGGCGCATCCTCGTCACCATCACCCACACCCCGCACCGCGTTCAGCCGCCGCGCAAATTCATCCTGAAAAGTCATACATCCTACTCCTTCCAAAGAAACCATCCCGACCGCAGCAGAGCGGTGCTGCGGGGTAGATATGGTTTGTTAAATGGAGCGAATATAACCTATTTGGTGGATTGTAGGAAAGGTCTTACAGTTTCCAGACCAGTGGAGCATATTGAGCGAGCACTAACTGCCGCGTCTCGATATCGTCCTTTATCCAGTCTTGTTGTGTCTTAAACTGTTCGTTCAATTTATAATTTGACGTACATAGAACCGGTTTTTTCGCTGAAAATGGTTTGTTTCCAATAGCGTTATTTTTTGCCTCTTTGAGCAACGTCATGTTTCCGAGCCTCACTGAGTGAGATGAAACTTCATCGGGTTTGAATTTTGGCCAATCATTCGGCTTGGCTCGTCGTGGAAGAATGTGTTCCAAGTTGATTTCAGCTGGATTATCATTGGGGACATTTTCTGGTTGTTTTTCGCCCTGAAGATGACGTTCGATCGCTAACAACAGATAGCGGGCAAAGCCATTGTTTGTAGTTGTATAAAAACTGAATGAACTTTCAAATGCTGAATCTCGCGGTACTAACGAACTTATACTTACCGCGAGGTCGGCGGTTGTCTTAATTTCTCCCGAGCGAACTTTACAAGCAGACTCACAAAAAGCTTTTTCAGCAGCACCCTTACCCATTACGCCAGCTATCAATCCCCTTACTGACCAAGAAACGAGTGCAGGAATTGCTTTCTGAATTTCAGTTTTCGGGAAGTGCTGAAAAACGGCGATCAATAGCGGTCGATTTTGTTCGAGCTTTAGTTTGAGCAACCTCTTCAAGTTGCCCTTATCAGTATCACTGTAATCTTTCCAAAATTCGGCCTTTTCGTTCAAAGCAGCACCATAATATCGGGCGCCGTTTCGCATGTCTTCTGAGAACTTCACCGCTTGACCGCTGTCTGTTATATTGGCTTTCATTTTCTTATAGAGTTCACGCTCTCTGGTCATGCCATGAACAGAGCTCCAGAAATGTCTCAAAAAAGTCCTGAATTCATTTTCGTCCTGATATTCTTCAAGGATTGCACGAGCCTCGATCCAATTCTTCTGAACCGAGTCGATTTGGTTGTCTGACTTAGAAAAAAGATAGTTTTTTAAAAGGGAACTATATACTTAACTAGCCAAACGCCCTTCTATTTAAGAACGGCGTTTTCTGGCGGCTCAACACTAGCCCACCGTTCGGCGATTGATTGACAGGCCGCTTCCATATTCTTGAATCTACTCAAAGCATCGCCCGGCGCTTCAATCATTTCTCCAGTGCAAGCATCCAAAGTGATGCACAATTTTTGTTCGGCAGCAGTTTCATCCTCATTATCAATCATCTTACGGCAACCGAAAAGTAATGAGGACTGCCAAAGCCCTGTCTCGTTATCTAGGGGCTTATTTTTCGCATACCGGATTGTAAGCAATCCAGTTCTAAGGCGATTAGTTTTTGTGGTGCGCTGGAGAGCCAGTTTTATGTCAGGGTTGAGGTCAACACCATTGAGATCGATCTTAAAATCCTCATCAAAGGGGACTATCTCTGCCGCTGGCAATTTGTTGCTATCAAATGCATTGGAATATGCTTCAAGAAAGTCGGCGTTATTATCGTAAACGTCCCGGTAATAAGGTGTGTCAGCCATCATGTCCCTAAGACGCTCAGCCTCAACCATCAATAAGTTGGCGTCAGCAGAACCATTTTTTAGGAAATTGGTGATAAAAGCTTTTGCAAGCTGATGATGAATGACCTGAGCAATTTTTCTGTATTTGCAATCTCTTATGATTGTTCGCCGCCTACGTTCAGAAGCAACCATGTAGTCAGCTAAATAGCGACCGCTCAATTTAGGGGATTCCACTAAGCGATGAGTTGGGTTATGGGGCATCGAATCTGGTCCTTTGGAGAGTTAACATGGCAGACATTTTTATGAGTGCTGATCTTGCAGAAGGAAAGCGACTTTCAATAGCGCCGATCACATCGCGCAAGTTAGAGCGATGTGCTGATGTTCCATCAGACACGAGCGGGTATTTTCTGACAGAAGAAAGTTTGTCAGACCCACTTGGCATTATAACCATATTGGCTAGAATAGAAGATTCCGATGCGGCCTTTCGGTTAGGGCGAATGTTTTCCATGACGTAGGTCAAGACTTATTTTCAATGAGTTTAGTGCTTTCCAGTGCCTTGATCTCTTCATAAACCAACTGCATAGGCTTCACGGAATCAGGGTCGCGCTTCTTGAAATATTTCATTGCTTCTCCGCTGGTTATCCATTCATCAAGCTTATGGTTAAAGTCAGTCATTAAGTCGTTAGGGTAAAGCCGAGCTTGAACTGTAGGCCGCTTGCCGTCATCAAAGTCATGCGGATAAGATGGAAATGAATCAGGATCGTAACCTTTATCTCTTAACCAACCTGAAAATATTCTACCCAGCGAGATGTCTGGCATCAATTTTGCCGGAATTACATAACCCTTTGATTCTAAAGCTCCTAAAAGCTTAAAAGTCATTTGATCAAGCATTGAAAAATGGGTGGCGGGTATTTTGCTGCGATTTATCAAATAGCGCCGAATATGATACGGAAATTGGTAGGCTTCCTTCGCGCTCCCGCTCATCCATTCAAATGTCCATTTTGACACTAAGACGGCAAACTTGGGGGATGCCCACTGTCCTAGATTAATGGCGACTTGAGGGTGGACCCAAGTGCCTTGCATTTGTGGATGGCCACCTTTAATAATTTGTACCAAATCCGATATCGGAATACCGATATCGGCTGATAATTCTTTCAAAAATGCTTTTGTGGCCTTGGTCTCCAGATAATGCCCAAGAAGCTTTCCGCTCGCCTTACAAACCGCTGTGGCGTTTATGTAACCATCGTTTGCCCTTTGGTCTATTGAAACGGCTTCCACTTTGTGCTCAATCAACGGCAAAAGGCTCCATTGAGGGTCGCTATTATCAACTGGCGGTGCATGTGGCGGGACCGCCATAAGCGCCTTACTTACATCATCCATCGACGCATCTATCGGTTCGATTATATCGTCTTTTTTAGCCACTGATCAGTTCCTTGTATGTGAGACGTTTGCCATCCATGCATCCGATTGTCATGTCAATAAAGCCCATTGTCCCAGCTTCACGAGTGTTATGGCGGAATGAAAATTCGTTCACATAGCGGTGTAAATGCTTGGGAGACATATAGTGATAAACGCCGTAATATCCGCGCTTTAATAGCGACCAGAAGCTTTCAATGCCGTTTGTGTGGATGCAGTAGTGGCGAACATATTCACCGGCAGAATGATTGACTGTGTGGTGGGTATAACCTTTCCCTGAAAGGCCACGATAGGCAGGGAAATCGTCCGTAACCACGGTTGCACCCTCTGGAACATTCGCTCCAACAAAACCCGTTAGGGTAGCGGCTGTGGTATTAGCGATTGGAGTGGCGCGGACTTGACCAGATTCATCACGAACGCCAATTACAGCAGTCTTGCCAACGCCGCCACGTCCAGCGTGAAGCTTTTTGTGTCCATGCTTGTTCTTTTCCTTACCGCCTATGAATGTTTCGTCGACTTGCGTTGGGCCGCTCATATCGCGGTCATTGCCAGACATAAATGTTTCACGAATGCGTTGTGCTAAAAACCAAGCTGTTTTCTGGGTAACGCCAAGTTCACGAGCCATTTGAGTTGACGGGATGCCCTTGCGGGCGCTGGTAAGCATGAATATGGCTAGGAGCCATTTTTGCAAAGGAAGGCGGCTTTCAGCTAATACCGTGCCTGTGCGGACGCTGAAATGCGAACGGCAATCTTTGCAACGGTAAGGCATGGGCTTATGGTTTTTGCATTCAGTGACGCTTGTGCTGCCACAGTGACCGCAAACTGTCTCGCCAGCCCAACGCTGATTTTCAAAGTAGTTCCGCGCCGCTTCCTCATTTGGGAATTTGGCAAAAAATTCAAACGTGCTAAGCGTTTCGGGTTGGGCTTTGTTTGTCATGAAACCTAACTAGCCATTTTTATCCGGCTAGTCAAGCTTATTTTGGCTAGTTAAGTATATAGTTCCCTTTTAAAAGATCAGCAATAGTCAAATTTGCGCCGCGATCGTTTAAGGTTTCAAATATAAAAAAGGCGTCAGCGTCTGTGGCGGCATATACTGCGACAACCTTTGACTGAGATTTGAGGAAAAAGGCGATTTTAGCAAATTCCTCTTTCCAGCTATCCGGATTTTTGGCTTTTAGGTTCTGCAATTGATCCAAGAAATAGTCGTAAGCCTTTTTTATCAGGACGTGTGATTCTCGATCTGGACTGACTTCAACTTTATCGATCAAAAGCCGTTGATAAAACGGATTGTCGATTTCATTGAGACGAATACGCTGATTCTTTTTTCCTTTCGATGTATCCAGTGCGTACACGTGTTCATGTTGAATAGTGTAGGCATCGTCGGCCTCATTTTCCGCTTTAAATATGTCTCGGATTGCAGCATTTAATATTGTCGTTGTCGCAATCCTCTGCTGGCCGTCAATAATGGAACAAGTGTTATCAGCGCTATTTCTTGTAAGCACGATATTGCCAAGGAAATATTCATCACCCGATTCTATCGCTGATACCATGTCGTTCCAATAATCTTTGGTTTCATCGCTATCCCAAGCAAATGAACGCTGATATTTTGGGACCGTAAAATAACTCGTAGAAATCAGGTCTGATAGACTGGTCGGTTCGAATGTAAACTTTTCCACTTGGCTCTCCTCCCGCTTAAGCGAATTCACTGAGTTCCTAGGTTTGGGAACGGTAACATAGACTATAGCGTTTCTGCTCCCAATATTTGGAGTTGTTTTTACCGGTATGAGAGTATCCTATTTACTCCGCAATTTGAAATCGCGGGATTCTAGCGAACTTATCCTCGCTCACCCCAACCCGGTAACCGCCAGCCCGAACATTACAAATGCATAGCCCAGCACTCCGTACACCCCCGCCCGGAACCACGGATAGGGGATGCGCGCTCTCGCCGGATAGCCGGTCGGGTGGACGACGGTGAGGCGCTCGCCGATCACCGGGGTCGGGAAGGGCGTGGTCAGGGGGTCGCGGACCTCGATAAAGCCGCCGCGCTCGTCGGGCACCAGCAGCACCGCGCTATACAGCGTCGTGCCGCCGCGCCGCTTCATCTGGTGGCGGACCATCTGGGCCGGGACATGGCGGGTGCCGTTGCGGATGAACAGCAGATCGCTGCGCACCATCAGCACCAGTCCCGCTCCCGCCAGCGCGAGGCCTATCAAGAGGAAGATCGTTTCGATGCGCTGCCGCTATCACGCTTTGGCGAGGGTGTTAAGTGGGCTTGCTTCCGATAGCGCCCCGCAAAAGAAGAGGGCCGGCCAGCCATTGCTGGTCCGGCCCGATGCGACCGATCTTGAAGGCGTTGATCAGAATTTGAAGGCGGCTTCGACGAACAATTGCCGGCCGCGGTTCTGGGTGACCACGCGGTCATCGCCGCCCGCCGGCAGGAACGGCCGGTCGCCGACGGTGTTGGCCCATATCTCGTTGGTCAGATTGACGCCGATCAGCGAGAATTTCCACTTGCCGTCCGGCGCGCCGATCGAGACCGCGCCGTCGAGCGTGACATAGTCGTCCTGGATATAGTCGGTGAAATTATTGTTCCCGGCATAATAGGAGCTGCTGTAGGCCGCGTTGCCGTTCAGCCCGAATTCGAGCGTATCGCTCACCGGTACCGTCCAGTCGAAGGCGAGATTGCCCGACCATTTTGGTGCCCGCGCCGCTCTCCGGCCGTCGAGGTCGACGTCATCGGCGTTGCCCGGAATGCCGTCGGGATCCTGCGATATGAACGTGTCGGTGAACTTGGCGTCGGTATAGCCCAATGCGCCGGAGAAGCTCAGCCCCTCGACCGGAGTGCGCCAGGACCAGTCGACATCAAAGCCCTTGGTCGTCAGCTCGCCCGCGTTGATGGTCAGGAAGCGGACCGCGGCGCCGTCGAAATTCTGCACCTGCAGATCGTCGAAGACGAAGTAGAAGGCCGCGGTGTTGATCCGGAACGCGCCGTTGCCGAACATCGCCTTTGCCCCGATTTCGCCACCCTTGGCGGTTTCGGAGTCATAGATCAGCGAACTGAGCGCCGCCGCGCGGGCCGCTTCCGGATCGGGATAGAGGCCCGGATATTGTTCGGCAAAGCCGGGCACGACCAGCTGGATCGACGCGGTCGGCAGGCTGCTGTTGTCGACGCCGCCCGACTTGAAGCCGGTCTTGTAGGAGGCGTAGAAGTTGAGATCAGGGGTGGGCCTGATATTTCAGCGTCAGTTCCGGCGAGATATTGCTGTCGGAGAATTTCACCGGACCGGTCTGGAAGCCTTCGGGAACCACCAGGCCGATGCCGCCGACAATGCCGTTCAGGAAGGTCAGGGCATTGTGCACGAACGGGAAGGAGGTCCGGTGGGTTTTCTGCTCGTCGGTCCAGCGGACGCCGCCGGAGAGTTCGAGCTGGTCTGTAAGGTCGAGGCTCATGCTGCCGAAGAAGGACAGCGCCTCGCTCTTGGTCGTGCGATCAGCCACCCAGTCATAGGTAATGCCGCGGGAATCGGGGAACAGGAACGAACCGAGAAAGGCGTTTTGCGATGTCTGCAACGGCTGGCTGCGGCTTTCCCAGAAACCTCCGACCATGAAGTTGAACATGCCGTCAAAGTCGCTGGTCAGGCGAATTTCCTGGGTATGCTGGGTGAGTGCATCGGTGAACGGCGCGGGCAGGCCGCCGGGATCGCCATTGGGCAATATGCCGACATAGCTGAAATGATCGGCATGTTCGTTGTCGAGATCGAGAAAGCCGCTGACAGTCGACAGGGTCAGCGTGTCGCTGAGTTCCAGATCCATCGCCAGACGGACGAAGACCGTGTTTGTCTCGTTATAGGACTGGCCAGTATAGCGATCCGCGCCAGTCGTGCCGGGGGCGATAACCTGCAGCGCGGGATGGCCATCGGGATGGGGATAGAGCCCGTCCTGGATGTCGCAGGTCGAGTTGGACGGGATCGAGACGCCGGGCACCGAGAGGAATACATCGTCGGCTATACCATTGGCGCCGCAATCAATATCGGAATGGCCGAGCAGGCTGTCGCCGAAATTGTGATTATAGTTGAGCTTCAGATTGGCGGAGAAATTGTCGGTCGGATCCCATTGTAATGTCACCCGGCCGACAAAATTCTTCAGCGCCTTGCCGCTGTCGGCAAACACCGAAGGTGTGCCCGCTTCCAGTTCGACATATTTGTCGATATTCTGATATTGCGCCGCAACGCGGATGCCCAGCGTATCGCTGATCGGGCCGGAAATATAGCCGCCGACGGTATAGCCTTCCTCTTCGAATTCATAAGAGGCCTTGCCCCCGACTTCCCAGTCGGCGGTCGGATTGGCGGAACGGACGGAGAAGACCCCGGCGGAGGTGCTTTTCCCGAAGAACAGGGACTGCGGGCCCTTGAGCACATCGATCTGCTCGACGTCGAAAAAGGATGCCTGGACCAGCCGCATCGTGCTCATCGAGACGCCGTCGAAATCAAAGGCGACCGCAGAGTCGAAGGCGGCGGAAATATTGGTCGTGCCGACGCCGCGCAGGCTGATCTGGCCACCAGCGCCCGAACCACCAACCTGGACGTTGAGGGCGGGAATGCGGCTGACAACGTCAGCGACTTCGTTGACCTGAAATTTATCCAGCGTGTCTCCGCCAATCGAGGTGACGGTCACCGGCGTTTCCTGCAGCGATTCATTCTGCTTGCGTGCGGTGACGATGATGATGTTGCTGGTGTCGTTGTTGTCATCTTCCAGCGCATCCTGCGCGAAGACAGGGGCGCTGAAACCGCAGGCGCCGATGGTGACGGTCGAGCTCAGGAGCGCCGCCAGCAGTTTTTTCCGTGTAAAAATTAGATGGTTTTCTGGTGTTACCTTTGTCATATCAGTTCTCTCCCCTACGCAGATAAAACGCAATTTGTTTCAGCTCCCATATTCCTTATTTTTACTTGGAATTATGGTGCTTGCTCTGCCGTTTGATAATGAATGACGTTACGGGATCCGCTACTAACTAAAGAATTAGGCAAACGTGCAAAAAAGCATGTTTGATGCGATTGCGCGCTAACAATAATGACAGGACTGGGGCAAATTCACCGGCGGAAGTCGATTGGCCCGATTCGTCCGCAGCCAGCCCGTCAACTATTCTTTGACAGATCAGTTTGAAACTCCGTTCCCATTTTTCGAGTCCCAGAATGATGGACAGGATGTCTGCCGGGAAACGCAGAAAACCGCACGGATTGGCATTGTCGTGCAGATCGTTGGACCATGCCGTTAATCGTCCAATTAAATTGCTAATTGCAACTCGCTTCGGTGAATGGCATAACCCGATTAAAAGCTGGGAGAGACGGCATGTCCAACAAGAATGGTGCGACACAAATCGCGGAACAAGACAGTGCAGCAGTGGAATCGGTCGACGTTATGATCGTGGGCGCTGGCATTTCTGGAATAGGAATGGCCGTGCATTTGCGCGACAAATGTCAGGGCAAGAGCTTTGCGATTGTCGAGCGCCGCGACGAGATTGGCGGGACCTGGAACCTGTTTCAATATCCCGGCATCCGCAGCGACAGTGATATGCACACTTTGGGCTTCACGTTTGAGCCGTGGACCGAGCAGAAGGCGATTGCCGACGGTCCTTCTATCATGAAATATCTCCACCGGATCAAGGCCAAGCATGACCTGGAAAAGCATATCCGTTTCGGTCACAAGGTGCTGTCGGCCAGCTGGTCGAGCGAGGATGCGCGCTGGACGGTAACGGCGGAGAAATCCGATGGCAGCCAGACAACCATGTACGCCAATTTCGTCTATATGGGAGCCGGCTATTATGATTATGACAATCCCTATGACGCGCAGATCGAGGGGCTGGACAGGTTCAAGGGAGAAGTGGTTCATCCGCAATTCTGGCCGAAGGATCTCGACTATAGCGGCAAGAAAGTCGTGATCATTGGCAGCGGCGCGACCGCGGTGACGATTGTTCCGGTTCTGGCGGAGAAAGCAAGCCATGTGACGATGCTGCAACGCACGCCGACCTGGTATGCCTCTGCGCCGTCGAAAGACCGGATCGCCAACATCCTGCGCAAAATCCTGCCGGAAGAATGGGCTTATAAGATCACCCGCTGGAAAAATGTGAAGATGCAGGATATCACGTTCCGAACCGCGCGCGACAATCCGCAGAAGGTCATCGACAAGCTTGAAAAGCCGATGAAGAAAGAGCTTGGCGACAAATATGTGAAGGAAGATTATACGCCGCCTTACGGTCCCTGGGAGCAGCGCCTCTGCCTCGTTCCCGACGGCGACATGTTCAAGGCAATTGCCGCAGGCAAAGCCGATCTGAAGACCGGTCATATCGAGACGGTGACCGAGAGCGGGATCAGGCTGAAATCCGGGGAGACGCTGGACGCGGATATCATCGTCACCGCGACGGGGCTGAAGCTGGCAGTCGCTGGCAAGGTCGACTTCACCGTTGACGGCAAGAAGGTCCACTGGCCCGATCATTATTATTACAAGGGCTGCATGTTTTCCGACATCCCCAATCTGGCGATTGTCTTCGGCTATCTCAACGCATCATGGACACTTAAGGCGGATATCGTGTCGGACTATACCTGCCGCGTGCTCAACCATATGGATGCGACCTCGACGCGGATCGCCAATCCGGCACTGGGGAAGGAACTGGAGCAGGAGGAACTGTTCGATTTCTCGTCCGGTTATCTCCGACGCTCGATCAATGAATTGCCGCGCAACAGCACCGCCATGCCGTGGAAGCTCAATCAGGATTATCTGTATGACAAAAATGTCCTGCTGAATGACCCGGTCGATGACGGGGTCCTGCAATTCTATGGTCCGAACTCGCAACAGAGCGTTGCCAATAGCGATCCTTCTCTTGAGGCTGCGGAGTAAACAAAACTGCGAAATTTACAATCGTATACATTAATTTGCGCGCGTTAACCATTTGTTGTCCATAATATGCTACGTCCTCTGCCAAGGGGCATGGTTATGAGGTATATGCATTCACAATTTCGCGCGGTGAAGCCAGCGCTGATTGAACATCGTGAGGTGGAACGGTGCCTCGTTCAAATTCAGCGAACCTCGATCCGGCAAAATGGCAAAGCGGCCAAGCTCGGCGAACTGGTGGATGTTTCGGCCTATGGATGTCGCCTGTCTTGCGATTCGAAATTTACAGCCGGTACCACTCTCCGCTTGTCTTTCGATGACAGCAGCCCGGTTCTGGCTACCATCATCTGGTGCAAGGATGGCCATATCGGTTGCCGTTTTGATGAAAAACTGGATCAGGACCTGTTCCGCTCGCTGACCCTGATCAACGACTAGGTCGAGCACAAAGCTTCTGCTTGCCAATTAACATTAATGTCAGTAAGATGGCAGGATGAAAAACGAAATCTTAGACGTCCTGATTGTCGGTGCCGGTCTGTCCGGTATTGGCGCAGCGGTTCACCTGACCAAAAGATGCCCCGGCAAAAGCTTTGCCATTGTCGAGGGAAGGGAGCGGCTCGGCGGGACCTGGGACCTGTTCCGCTATCCCGGCATCCGTTCGGACAGCGACATGTATACTCTGGGTTATAATTTTAAACCCTGGACCGCGCGCAGAGCCATTGCCGATGCGCCGTCGATCCTCAACTATCTCAACGAAACCGTCGAAGAATATGGCTTGCAGGACAAGATCCACTTCAACCGCAAGGTGGTGGATGCCAGCTGGTCGAGCGAAAACGCCCTGTGGACGGTCAGCCTGCAACATGGCGATGGCTCGCTCAGCACCGTTCAGTGCAATTTCCTCCACATGTGCTCGGGCTATTACAGCTATGAGGAAGGCCATAATCCGGACTTTCCCGGCAAGGCCGATTTTGCCGGACCGATTGTCCACCCGCAATTCTGGCCCGAAAATCTCGACTATAGCGGCAAGAAAGTCGTCGTGATTGGCAGCGGCGCGACTGCGGTCACTCTGGTTCCCTCAATGGCGGCAACGGCGGAACATGTCACGATGCTGCAGCGTTCACCGACCTATATCGTATCGCGGCCGGGTGAAGATAAATGGGCCTTGCGGTTTCGCAAGTTCCTGCCGGCCAAGCTTGCCTATCTGCTGACCCGCTGGAAAAATGTGCTGATGGGCATTTTCATGTTCAACCTGGCACGCAAGAAACCGGAAGGTTTCAAGCAACGACTGCTGGAGATGGTGAAGGATGAAATGGGCGCTGACGTCGACATGACCCATTATACGCCCAGCTATAATCCGTGGGACCAGCGCCTGTGTCTGGTGCCCGACAGCGATCTGTTCGATTCGATCAAATCGGGCAGGGCATCGATCGTCACCGATCAGATCGAAACCTTTACCAAAGGCGGCATCAAGCTGAAATCCGGCGAGACGCTGGACGCGGATATCATCGTGACCGCGACCGGACTGAAAATGCTCACCGGCGGCAATGCCACCATTTCGGTGGATGGACAGCCGGTCAATTTTGGCGAGAAGATCAATTACAAGGGCGTCATGTTCTCGGGCATTCCCAATTTCGGGATGACCATGGGGTACACCAATGCCAGCTGGACGCTGAAAGCCGACCTGACGAGCGAATATGTCTGTCGACTAATCAATTATATGGACAAGAACGGAACGCCGATTGCGACACCGACCTTGCCCGCTGGTGAGGTAATGGGAACAGAGCCTATGCTCGATTTCAGCTCGGGCTATGTCCAGCGGGCGATCAGCTATCTGCCGAAGCAGGGCGACCGCAAACCGTGGCGCCTGAACCAGAATTTTCCCAAGGATATTATCAACCTGCGGCACAAGGCGGTGGACGATGGTGTGATGGTCTTTTCCAAGCCCGGCGCTGCGGCGGCGAGTCTGCCCGAGCAGCAGCATGACGTGGAGGCCATCGCGGCTGAATAGAGTCTCGCGCTTCGCCAAATCTGTGGCTATAGCGATCAAATGACTGATTTTAAGGCATTGATCGAAGCCGACACCGGCCAACCCGCGCGCACTATCCAGATACTGGATGTGAACAGTTTCGAAGAATGGCTGAAGGGGCAACCGGAGACCATCCGTGAGATTGTAAAAGCTTATCGGTTCACCGCCAATCCCGACTCCTATCTGCTCTTGCCCCCGGTGGGCGGCAAAAGCGATGACAAGTCGGTCGCGGGCGATTTTTCCGTCGTTGCCGGGGTCTCTGATCGGAACAAGCTCGACGCCTGGTCGCTGGCCAAGCTGGGCGGCAGTCTGCCCGAGGGCAATTATCGTCTGCAGGACATCAGCGCCAAGGGAACATTGTTCGGCTGGCTGATCTCGCAACATGAATTTGACCGCTACAAGGAATTGCCCGACCGGCAGGGGCCGAGCGTGTTGCTGGTCAATGACGCTATCGGTCAGCGCGATGAAGCGGTGCGTCAGGCCGAAGCGACAGCGATGGTCCGGGACATGGTCAACACGCCGGCGGCCGACATGGGGCCGGACAAGCTGGAAGATATTGTAGACAAGCTGGCGGCCCAGCACGGCGGAGAGCTGAAAGTGACGCGCGGCGATACGCTGGAGGAGCATTTTCCGATGATCCACGGCGTCGGCAAGGCAGCCATGCGCGCCCATGCGCCGCGGCTGCTCGAACTGAAATGGGGCAAGGCCGATCATCCGAAAATCGCGATTGTCGGCAAGGGTGTGACCTTTGACAGCGGCGGGCTTTCGATGAAGTCGCCGGCCGGCATGATGCTGATGAAAAAGGATATGGGCGGCGCTGCCCATGCGATTGCGCTGGCGCGGATGGTGATGGAAGCCAAGCTGCCGGTGCGCCTGCATCTGCTGGTGCCAGCGGTGGAAAATTCGATCGACGGCAATGCCCTGCGTCCCGGCGATATACTTCGCAGCCGCAAGGGGCTGACCGTCGAGATTACCAATACCGATGCCGAAGGACGGCTGGTACTGGGCGATGCGCTGACATTGGCCGGCGAGGAAGAACCGGAAATGATCATCGATTTCGCGACTTTGACCGGCGCGGCCCGGGTTGCCCTGGGTCCCGACTTGCCGGCGATGTTCTGCGATGACCGGAACATGGCGGAAGGAGTGCTGCAGGCGGGCGAGGGCGAATGCGACCCGCTGTGGCAAATGCCCTTATGGTCCGGCTATGATGCGATGCTCAACAGCGAGATTGCCGATTGCGTTAACAGCGCCGCCGGGGGTTTTGCCGGATGCATCACCGCCGCCCTGTTCCTGAAGAAATTTGCGCCGGAATCCGTGCCCTGGGCGCATTTCGATACATTTGCCTGGCGTCCGGCACCTAAGCCGGGGCGGCCAAAAGGTGGCGAAGCATTGGGCCTGCGGGCAAGCTGGTGCTATTTGCAGGGGCGATACGGGTCGTAGGCTTCTGCGACACCGCTTGATTAACCACCCCCAGGTCGTCTAAAGGCGGCCGATTGTCATCGCTTTGTCATATGGCGCACAAGCCACAAAGCCTTGGACATATTATATCGCAATTGGGATTTCTTTACGCATGGACATGGAAACTGCAGAGACTGGCGCGCACAGGAAATTCGTGCTCAATGGTCCTGAAGGGGATTTTGATCCCCGCATTACCGCGCATCGCGGGGACCTCGCGGATGTCGCGCTGGCCGGCAAGATGTTTGCCCCGCATTATGCGGCACCAATGCCGATGCGCTGCTCCGCGCCAAAGGCGATGCTCCGCAAGCAGCCCGGCAAGGATCATGAGGCGATTTCCGAATTGCTCCACGGCGAGGATTTCCACGTGCTGGATATCGCCGGGGACTGGGCCTGGGGCTATTGCGGCTATGACCATTATGTCGGCTATGTGCCGGTCCACGCGCTGCAGCATCAGAAGAAGACCCCCGAGCCGACCCATTTGATTTTCGCCCGCGCGGCGCTGATCTTCATCGAGCCAGATTTCAAGTCGGGTGTGATGAAGCGGCTGCCGATGGGCGCACGGATCGCCTGTGGCGAAGCCAGCGAATGCGGCAATTTCCTCAAGACCGGCAAGGGCTATGTCCATGTCCGCCATGTCCAGCCGATTGGCACCAAGGTCGTGTTTGACGGCAGCAACGGCACCGCCGCGCTGGCCGAGCAGCTGATCGGCGCGCCCTATCTCTGGGGTGGGCGCAGCGGTGACGGTCTCGACTGTTCGGGTCTGATCCAGATGATCCTGATGCTGACCGGCGTTGCGGCTCCGCGCGACACCGACCAGCAGATGGCGGCGCTGGGCGACGATATCGCCGAGGGCGAGGATTTGCGACGCGGCGATCTGGTGTTCTTTCCGGATCATGTCGGCCTCATGATCGACAACGACCGGATCATCCATTCCACATCCCACGCGATGCAGGTGATTATCGAGCCTCTGGCCGATATAGTTGCCCGCTTTGCCAAAACCGCCGAGCAGCCGATACTGGCTCGCAAACGGCTTTCCTGAGACTGACAATGACGCAGACAATATTTATCGACGGTGCCGTGGGCACCACCGGACTGGAAATTGCCGAACGGCTCTCCGGACGGAGCGAATTCGAGCTGGTCCAGCTGCCCGACGACAAGCGCAAGGACGTCCACGCGCGGCGCGAAGCAATCAACGACAGCGATTTTGTCATCCTGTGCCTGCCTGATGCGGCGGCGATAGAGGCGGTTTCGCTGATCGAGAATGAAACGACGCGGGTGATCGATGCGTCGACCGCGCACCGGACTGCCGATGGCTGGGCTTACGGCTTTGCCGAATTCCGCGATGGCCAGCGCGAAGCCATTGCGGGTGCGCGCTTTGTCTCCAATCCCGGCTGCTATCCGACCGGTTTTCTGGCTTTGGTCGCGCCGCTGATCGCAAAGGGACGGCTGCCAGCAGACTGGCCCTATGTGATGAACGCGGTGTCCGGCTATTCGGGCGGCGGCAAGGCGCTGATCGAGCGCTTTGCGCAGGAACCCGATCTGGGTTTTCGCAGCTATGGCCTGAACCTTGACCACAAGCATATGCCGGAGATGAAGGTTCATGGCGGCCTGACCCATGATGTGATCTTTGCCCCGTCGGTGATCCGTGCCTTTCGGGGCATGCTGGTCGACGTGCCACTTCATCTCGGCGCGATGGGATCGGTGCGGGCAGAACAGCTATTGGAAGATCTGGCCGCCTTTTACGCCGGTTCGAAAATCGTTTCGGTGCAGGGCAGGGGTGACTTGTCGGAACTGCTGATCAGCGAGAATGATGCGCCGACCGACAAGCTGGAGCTGTTTGTCTGTGGCAATGAAGAGGGCTCTCACGCCCGCCTGATCGCCCGGCTCGACAATCTCGGCAAGGGTGCCTCGGGCGCTGCGGTACAGAATCTCAATATCATGGCCGGCCTCGACGAAACCGCAGGTCTGCGTCTCTAGGCCAGACTATTGGGCGGCGAGCGCCGTCTTGTCGGGACGCAGGCTGGTGCCGGCCCGTCCGCTGCGGAAGGCACCCCACCAGCTCAGCGGGTTCCAGGTCGTGCTGCCGTCGAGCGAGAAGGTGATAAATTCAGCGCGTCCACCGATATTCTCCCAGGGGATCGGGCCGTCAAGACCACCATCGCGCATCGATACCCGGCTGTCGGCGCTGAGATCGCGATTATCGCCCATCACGAAAACCTCCCCTTCCGGGACGATGATCGGCGAAAAATCGTCGGTCCGTTTCGGGCCGAGATCGATGATGTTATAGGAAACGCCGTTGGGAAGCGTTTCGCGGAGGATCGGCAGATTACACACCGGCGTACCGCTGCTGTTGACGCCTTGCAGCCCGGGAAATTCCTGCCCGCAGGGTGAATTGGCATCAATCGGCACTTGCAGGTCAGGCTGGAACTCCTGTTGGACCGGTTCGCCGTTGAGGAATATCTGGCCGCCTCTGAGCTCTACCGTGTCTCCGGGCAGGCCGATAACCCGCTTGATCCAATCTGCGCTGGCATCTTTGGGCGTCAGGATGACAATGTCACCCCGCTCCGGCAGGCTACCGAACAGGCGGCCTTCCAGGCGCGGCAATATATGAAAGGTCGGTGACACCCAGGACCAGCCATAGGCATATTTGCTGACGATCAGCCGGTCTCCGACCAACAGTCCGGGCATCATCGATACCGAGGGGATATAGAAAGGCTTGGCCACCAGACTGTGAAAGGCGAGCACCGCCAGCAACAGCACGCCTATGCTCTTGATCTCGCCAAACCAGTCGACCTTTTCTTTTTCCGGTTTTTTGGTGGACCCGCTGTCAGCGGCATTTTCTACAGCCATATGTTTTTCTTTGGTTTCCTGGTCCATGGGAAGCGCCTTTCCTAAAGCGGATGGGCTTCAATGATCACGAATGCCTGCGCCCATGGATGATCGTCCGTGAGCGTGAGATGAACGATCGCTTCATATCCCGCCGGTGTCAGCACGTCGAGCCGTTTTTTCGCCCCGCCGGTGAGGGCGAGCGTGGGTGCACCGCTCTTGGCATTGATCACGCCGATGTCTCTCATGAAGACGCCAGCGCGAAAGCCGGTGCCGACGGCTTTGGAATAAGCCTCCTTGGCGGCGAAGCGCTTGGCATAGGTTCCGGCAATAGTATGCGGCCGTCGTGCCGCTTTGGCGCGTTCAAGCTCGGTGAAGACACGGTTTTCAAAGCGCTCGCCAAAACGGTCGAGCGAATTCTGGATGCGCTCGATATTGCAAAGGTCGGATCCGAGACCGATGATCATATCTTTTCCTCCCTGTCGCTGACGGGGAGGGGCCCCACCCGAAGGGTGGTGGAGGGGCACGCCTCCGTGGTCTTCGGCGCCACCTCCACGCCGCTACGCTGCAGGGAGGAAAAGTTCGCTGACAGTCTCACCGTGCTTCATCCATCAGCGCGCGCATCTGTCTTATGCTGCCGTCGAGACCGCTGAAAATTGCTTCGCCAATCAGGAAATGCCCGATGTTGAGCTCCGCGAGCTGCGGGATCGCGGCAATCGGAATGACATTGTCGAAGGTCAGGCCGTGGCCGGCATGGGGTTCGATACCATTTTTGGCGGCGAGGGCGGCGGCATCGGTGATCCGGCGCAGTTCGGCTTCCCGTTCGGTTCCGCCGACCTCGGCATAGCGGCCGGTGTGAAATTCGACCACCGGTGCACCGAGACGGATCGCTGCCTCGATCTGGCGCGGTTCGGGTTCGATGAACAGGCTGACGCGGATATTCGCTTCTCTCAATTGTGCGACAAAATCGGCCAGCCTGTTGTCCATGCCTGCCGCGTCCAGCCCGCCTTCGGTGGTCCGCTCCTCGCGGTTCTCCGGGACGATGCAGGCGGCGTGCGGTTTGTGGCGCAGCGCGATTTGCAGCATCTCGTCGGTCGCGGCCATTTCCAGATTGAGCGGGATGGTCAGCTTGTCCATCAGCACGACCAGATCGTCATCGCGGATATGGCGCCGGTCTTCGCGCAGATGGGCGGTTATGCCGTCGGCTCCCGCTTCGGCTGCAACCAGAGCGGCGCGCACCGGTTCGGGATGGTCGCCACCGCGTGCGTTGCGGATGGTGGCAACATGATCGATATTAACGCCAAGTCTCAGATAGTCCGATGCGGTCACGCTTGCGATGGCTCCGCGCGGCTGCCCGGCTTGGTCGCGGGAATGGCGGCCAGTTCGGGGGGCAGTTCATCGGCGGCGTAGGACGGCACATCAAGCGTCACCAGCGGGAAAAAGGGCACATCAAATTGGGCAGCGCCATTGGAACGGTCGATCAACGCGCCCGCGGCTATCACATCGCCGCCGGCATCACGGATCGCCTGGATGGCTTCACGCGAAGACAGGCCAGTGGTGACGACATCTTCCATCATTAAAACTTTCTGGCCCGGTTCGAGGCGGAATCCCCGGCGCAATTCGAACGTGCCTTCCGGCCGCTCCAGAAACAGCGCGTCGAGGCCGAGTGCCCGTCCCATTTCATGGCCGATGATCACGCCGCCCATCGCCGGGGAGACGACAATATCTATAGAACGCCGGATATTCTGGGGGATATTCTCGGCGAGTGCGTTCGCCATTCGGGATGCGCGTGCCGGATTCATCAGCAATCGGGCACATTGTAAATAGCGGCTGCTGTGACGGCCGGACGAGAGGATGAAATGGCCTTGCAGCAAGGCGTCGCAGTTTCGGAATTCCGCTAAAATTTCTTCTTCTGTCAATGTTTTATCCCTGCTTGTTTCTCGCCATTCTGTCCAAATGGGCATATTGGCACCGCATTGCCAGAAAAATTAAAGTCAAAAAACTGAAAAAATATCTATTCGGTAGCTTGAGGCTTGCGACATCCATGCCTATAAGCCGCCCCAATCGGACTATTCCAGGCCGGGCTCGCTGATTCCAAAACGTCGGGCCATCGCCGGAAAACTACCGAAACTTGGGGTAAGATAGGGTTGAGCGATTTATGACTCATTTTTTGAAAGCTTGGATTCTGGCCATTGGTCTGATTCTCACGCCGACGGCATTGTCGGCGCAGGAAGCGTTGCCAGCAGCGCCAGTTGTGGATTCGGCAGCGGCCAGTGAAGCGGAATCAGCTGATGTACCGGCGGCGACCGAGGCGCCTGCATCTGGCCTTGATCCTGCACTTTACACCCCGATGAAGCCTACGCCGGGCATTGGTATGCCAGTCGATGGTCATATTGATTTTCAGGAGCAGTTCAGCCCGACCGGCGAAACCGCGCACTGGATCAACAATGCAATCCTGATTCCGATGATGGTTGGTGTCTGTGTGCTGGTTCTCTTCCTGCTGTTGTGGGTCGTTATACGTTTTCGTCGTGGCGCCAATCCGAATCCATCAAAAACAACGCACAATACTTTTATCGAAATTATCTGGACGGTGATTCCGGTGTTGATCCTTGTGGTCATCGCGGTGCCGTCCATCAGCCTTCTGGCTCGCCAGTTCGAGCCCGCACCGGAAGATGCGTTGACCGTGAAGGTGACCGGGTATCAGTGGTATTGGGGGTATAGCTATCCCGATAATGGTGATTTCGAAATCATTTCCAACATGATGTCCGAGGAAGATGCGGCAGCACGCGGCGAACCGTATCAGCTGGCTGCGGACAACCGGATGGTTATTCCGGTGGGCAAGCCGGTCAAACTGCTGATCACTGCGGCCGACGTTATTCACAGTTTTGCCATTCCTTCGGCATGGTTCAAGCTTGATGCCGTGCCGGGGCGGATCAATGAAAAGGTTCTGCAGATCGATCGCGAAGGCGTATATTATGGCCAGTGCTCGGAGCTTTGCGGCGCGCGGCACGGGTTCATGCCGATCACGGTCGAGGTTCTCTCGGAAGAGAAATTCAACAACTGGGTCCGTGCCAACGGTGGTACGGTGAAGGGCGATGTTGAAGAGCCTGCTGCTGAGGTTGTGGAAACTGCAGCGACTGAAACGACAACCGAAATTGCGGATGCTGATGCAGTCGCAGCGACGAACTGAGGGTTAGAGTAATGACAACAATCACAGCAGATGGCCATATCGACGATCACGCACATGATGCGGATCACAAGCCAGCCTTTTTTCAGCGCTGGTTTATGTCGACCAATCACAAGGATATCGGCACGCTCTACCTGATTTTCGCGATTGTCGCGGGTATCATCGGTGGCGGAATATCCGGTCTGATGCGGCTGGAGCTGGCTGAGCCGGGTATTCAGTATCTGCAGGCCTGGGCAAGCATGTCCAATGGCAGCGAAGCCTCGATGGATCAGGCCTATCACCTCTGGAACGTGCTGATTACCGCGCACGGCCTGATCATGGTCTTTTTCATGGTCATGCCGGCGATGATTGGCGGTTTTGGCAACTGGTTCGTGCCGTTGATGATTGGCGCGCCGGACATGGCTTTTCCGCGGATGAACAATGTCAGCTTCTGGCTGCTCGTCCCTGCTCTGCTTCTGCTTCTGGGGTCGTCTTTTGTTCCCGGCGGTACGGGTAATGGTGCTGGCACCGGCTGGACCGTCTATGCGCCACTATCGACCAGCGGGTCTATCGGGCCTGCCGTGGATATGGCGATTCTGTCGCTCCATCTGGCGGGTGCATCGTCGATTCTCGGGGCGATCAATTTTATTACCACCATCTTCAATATGCGCGCGCCGGGTATGACCCTGCACAAAATGCCGCTGTTTGTCTGGTCGGTTCTGGTTACGGCATTCCTGCTGCTTCTGTCCCTGCCAGTGCTCGCTGCAGCGATTACCATGCTGTTGACGGATCGTAACTTTGGCACGGCTTTCTATGATGCCGCTGGTGGTGGTGATCCGGTGCTGTACCAGCATCTGTTCTGGTTCTTCGGACATCCCGAAGTCTACATCATGATCTTGCCCGGTTTCGGCATGATCAGCCACATCATCTCGACCTTCAGCCGCAAGCCTATCTTCGGCTATCTCGGCATGGCTTATGCCATGGTTGCAATTGGTGTGGTCGGCTTCGTGGTCTGGGCGCACCATATGTTTACCACCGGCATGTCGGTTAACGTGAAAATGTATTTCACCGCAGCGACCATGGTGATCGCGGTGCCGACGGGTATCAAGATCTTCTCATGGGTCGCGACCATGTGGGGAGGCTCGATGACCTTCAAGACGCCGATGATGTGGGCTCTGGGCTTCATCTTCATGTTCACCATCGGTGGCGTGACCGGTGTTGTCCTGGCCAATGGCGGCATCGACGACAATCTGCACGACACTTATTATGTGGTTGCCCACTTCCATTATGTGTTGTCGCTGGGTGCGGTCTTCTCGATCTTCGCCGGCTTCTATTACTGGTTCCCGAAAATGTCGGGCCGGATGTACAGCGAATTGCTGGGGCAGCTCCATTTCTGGATCTTCTTCATCGGCGTGAATATCCTGTTCTTCCCGCAGCATTTCCTCGGACAGCAGGGCATGCCACGTCGCTATGCCGACTATCCGGAGCAATATGCCTACTGGAACCATATCAGTTCGCTCGGTTATGCCGTGATGCTGGTTGGGGTATTGATCTTCTTCGTGAACATCGCCTACGCTTTCGTCGCGGGCCGTCGGGTTGAGGGTAATTACTGGGGCGAAGGTGCAACGACGCTGGAATGGACCCTGTCCAGTCCTCCGCCATTCCACCAATTTGAAACCCTTCCGCAGATCAAGTAATCTGAGGACGAGCCGAAAACTTGGAAAGAGAAATGACCACCGCGTCACACACGATACAAGACCTGGCCAGCGCAAAGGATCTCTTTGCGCTGACCAAGCCGCGCGTGATGTCGCTGGTCATATTTACCGCCTTGTGCGGATTGCTGGCGGCACCCGGGCCGATCCATCCGGTTATCGCCTTTACCGCGATTCTGGCGATCAGCCTTGGGGCAGGGGCTTCGGCCGCGCTCAACCAATGGTATGAGTCGGATATCGACGCGATCATGAAACGGACCAGTCAACGGCCGCTGCCCGCGGGCCGTATGGACCGGGACACCGCGCTGCATTTCGGCGTCGGGTTGTCGTTCTTCTCGGTTCTGCTGATGGGCTTGGCGGTCAACTGGTTCAGCGCGATATTTCTGGCCTTTTCGATCTTCTTCTATGCCGTGGTCTACACCATCTGGCTGAAACGCAGCACCCCCCAGAATATCGTGATCGGCGGTGCCGCCGGCGCTTTCCCGCCGGCAATCGGCTGGGCCGCAGTGACCGGTGATGTCACGCTGATGCCGGTGTTGCTCTTCGCCATCATTTTCTTCTGGACTCCGCCGCACTTCTGGGCGCTCGCCCTGTTCATGAACAGCGACTATAGCAAAGCCGGTGTGCCGATGATGCCGGTGGTCGCTGGTCGCCAGTCGACCCGTAATCAGATATTCGGTTACAGCCTGATATTGGCAGCGGTCGCCGTCGCGCCCTTCGCCCTTGGTCTGGCCGGTGCCGTCTATGGCGGCGTGGCGATTGTATTGAGCGCGATATTCTGTGTGCTGGGCTGGCGTGTGTGCCGCAGCAAAACCACGCGGCCTGACGACATGGTCGCGGAAAAGCGGCTGTTCAAATTTTCGATTCTGTACCTCTTCGCGCTCTTCGCAGCGGTTGTTGCCGATCGGATAATGGTCGCATGAGCGAAATTGATAACGATAAAGCGCCGATGAGCCCGGAAGAGCAGAAGGTCTATCAGGCACGGCAAAAGCAACGGGCCATTATCATGGCCTGCCTGCTGCTGTTCATGGTGGTATTATTCTATCTGATCACGATTGTGAAAATCGGGTCCGGTTCATGATGGCTACTGTGCAACCTTCTCTTTCCGGCAAAAACCGGCGCAGCGCGTTGATGGCGGGACTGTTGGGACTTGGCATGCTCGGCCTCGGCTTTGCTGCGGTCCCTTTATACGAGGTTTTCTGTCGCGTTACCGGCTATGCCGGGACCACACAGCGGGTGGGCGAAGCCAAGGCTGCAACGGTTCAAGCGACCAGCCGGGTGATGTCGATCCGCTTCGATTCCAACGTCAACACGGCGCTGCCCTGGTCGTTCAAGCCGGAGCAGGCGGTCGACCATGTCACCGTCGGTGCCCGCGACATGGCGGTTTTTATCGCCACCAACAATGGCGACCAGCCGGTCGTCGGCACGGCGACATTCAATGTGACGCCGTTGTTGGCCGGTCAATATTTCAACAAGATCCAGTGCTTCTGCTTTAGCGAGCAATTGCTGAAGCCGGGCCAGACGATGCGGATGCCGGTGCTTTATTATGTTGATCCGGCGATACTGGATGATCCGGAAACAAAAGATATCAAGGAAATTACGCTTAGTTATACCTTTTATCGCTCCACGAACGAGCAGGCGCTGGACGCCGGTAAAGGCGAAAGCTAAGAGAAATTTAAGTCAAGGTTAGGGAAATACTATGGCCGGTGCCAAAAATCATGATTATCACATATTGCCGCCAGACATCTGGCCGCTGGTTGGGTCTTTTTCCGCGTTTGTCATGGCAATCGGCGGCATTCGCTGGATGCACGATCTGGCGCATGGCGGGCTTATCTTTGCCATCGGCACTGCCGCTCTCGCACTGACATTTTTCACCTGGTGGTCCAATGTGATCAAGGAAGCCCATGCAGGCGACCACACACCGGTGGTTCAGTTGCACCTGCGCTACGGCATGATCCTGTTCATCGCTTCGGAAGTCATGTTCTTCGTGGGCTGGTTCTGGGCATGGTTTGATTTCTCGCTTTTCCCTCAGCCGCTTGAAGTTGTTGATGGCGTGGTCACCAATTACATCGGACAGGATGGCGCTGCGGCCCTTTTGCAATGGCCACCCAAGGGCATTGAAGTGCTCAACGCCTTTGAATTGCCGTTGCTCAACACGATGATCCTGCTCTGCTCCGGTACGACGGTTACTTGGGCGCACCATTCGCTGATCCATGGTGACCGCAAGGGGTTGATCACCGGCCTCTGGCTGACGATCATTCTGGGCGTCTTGTTCTCGGCCATTCAGGCTTATGAATATAGCGTTGCGCCATTCCCCTTCGCCGGCCTCAATTATAGCTCGGCTTTCTATATGGCTACCGGGTTCCACGGCTTCCACGTTCTGGTCGGCACGATCTTCCTGATTGTCTGTCTGGTGCGGGCCTACAAGGGGCACTTCACCCCGAAACAGCATTTCGGCTTTGAAGCAGCAGCCTGGTATTGGCATTTCGTCGATGTCGTCTGGTTGTTCCTGTTCATCGTCGTCTACGTCTGGGGCGGATGGGGTGCACCGGTTCACTAGGACAATATGGTGAACGATATCGAAAATAAAAAAGGGCAGCCGGATGTTCTTCCCGCTGCCCTTTTTGGTCTTTGCCCCAATTGCGGGCAAAAGACGCTTTTTGTCGGGGTCACAAAATTCTCGGATAAATGCCGCTCCTGTGGGCTGGACTATAGCCAATATAATGTGGGAGACGGACCGGCAGCCTTTCTGACAATGATTATCGGTGCCCTGGTCTTGGGGCTGGCGCTGGCCGTAGAGGCTAATTTTCATCCGCCCTTGTGGGTGCATATCCTGCTTTGGGTTCCGCTGACCATTCTGGCTGTTGTCGGGTCGCTCAGGGTGTCGAAAGGGATATTGCTGATTCTGGAACATCGCAATCAGGCCCGGGAGGGCAGCATCGAAGACCGCGCCGGTCCATGACCAGACGGTTACCGATATTTGTTACCATTCTTGTGCTGGCGGCTGTCGCAACCATGGTTGCTCTGGGTATATGGCAGTTGCAGCGGGCAGCCTGGAAAAACGGGTTGCTGGAAAGCTATGCAGAGGCATCGGATCTGCCCGCCATTGCCTATCCTGCCGTACCGAATGCGGACGATCCGCCCTATTTTCGCAAATCCAGCGTCAATTGTCTTGAAGTGATCGGCTGGCGGTCGACCAGCGGGCGCAATGCCAACGGTCAATCCGGTTGGGCTCATATCGCCCAGTGCCGGACCGCAGGAGCCGAAGGTCCAGGCGCACAAGTGGTTGTCGGCTGGTCATCGAGACCGGACGATCCGGAATGGGAGGGCGGTATTGTAGATGGCATTATCGCGCCCGACAGCCAGTATGTCATTCGTTTGGTAGCGAGTGAACCCGTGGCCGAACTTCAGAAAAGCCAGCCACCGACGCTGGAGGATATTCCCAATAATCACCTTTCCTATGCCGTCCAGTGGTTTCTCTTTGCCGGAATAGCGCTGGTTATTTTTCTGATTGCTCTGCGGGGGCGTAACAAGATCTAATGATCTAGGGGCGCTATTTGTAAAAGCCTTCGCGCAAATTGATACCGTGCTCGACCCACATCTTGAGGGCGCACAGCATCTGGGTCCAGCCGGAACAATTGCCGTAAGAGGTTTTGAGACCACTTTCGGTCGGTCGCCAGCCCCCTTCCGAAATGGTAACCAGCGTGCGATTGTCTTCCAGCGCCTCGAAGGTCATCGTGGCGGCGACCTTATAGCCTGCGTCCCCCGATGTGTCGCCCGCCTCCCACAAAATGGAAATTTTCCTGTTAGGAACCACCTCGGTAACCTCGACAGGGAATGCTCCGGGAAAATCATGGAAGTCCCACATCACGATGGCCCCGGTTTCCAGGCGGCCTTGCGCGCCACCAGTTGTGAAATAGCTGGATAATTGGTCCGGATTTGCCACGGCTTCAAACACTTCAGCGACGGGTCTGGAAATATGGGCGGCGACTTTGAATTTCAGGTCCATATTGATTCTCCCTTGATATGCTTTCTGCTAATATGTTATAAAACAGTAACATGTCAACCAATGGAATCCATGATCGGGTGTTCAAGGCCCTTGCGTCCAAGGTTCGTCGTCAGATTCTGGACGATTTGCGCGATCAGCCGCTGACCACAGGAGCGCTTTGCGGGCATTTTCCGGAACTGGACCGCTGCACGGTGATGCAGCATATCAAGGTGCTGGTGAAAGCCGATCTGGTCATTCCGCAACAGAAGGGAAGAGAGCGCTGGAATCATCTCAATCCCCTGCCTATCCACGCCATCCACGAACGCTGGATCGGACCCCATGCGGCCAATGCGGTCGAACGGCTCGGTACACTTAAAAGGCAGCTCGAGAAGGATGCGATAAAGCGTCCGGTCAAAGCATAGTTCTTGCCCTGATCGGGCGCTGCCGCTAACCCGCTCGCCATCATGGAATATATCTCTACCAGAGGCGCAGCGTCGCCATTGAATTTCGAACAAGTAACCCTGGCCGGGCTGGCTGGCGACGGCGGACTCTATGTACCGGAATCCTGGCCTTCGTTCAGCGCAGCCGAGATCGCTGGAATGGCGGGGCTTTCCTATGTCGAAACCGCAGTTCGCGTGATGCTGCCCTTCGTCGGCGATGCGCTCGACGAAGCGGAACTGCAGGAGCTTTGCGAGCAGGCTTATGGCCGGTTCGCTCATGCAGCGGTTACACCGCTGGTCCAGCTCGACGGACGGCAATGGTTGCTCGAACTGTTCCACGGACCGACATTGGCGTTCAAGGATGTCGCCCTGCAAATGCTCGGGCTGCTGTTCGAGAAATTCCTGGCACGTCAGGACAAGCATCTGACGGTGGTGGGTGCTACTTCCGGTGATACCGGTTCGGCAGCGATTGATGCGCTGGCGGGGCGGGACAAGGTTGATATTTTCATGATCCATCCCGAAGGCCGGATATCCGATGTCCAGCGTCGGCAGATGACCACGGTCCTTGCGCCCAACGTCCACAATATCGCGATCGACGGCAGCTTCGATGATGCCCAGGCGATGGTGAAGCGCATGTTTGCCGATCAGGAGGTGACCAACCGTTACGCTATCTCCGCGGTCAATTCGATCAACTGGGCGCGATTGATGGCACAGGTCGTCTATTATTTTTATGCAGCTGTCCAATTGGGCGGACCGCATCGCAAGATCGCTTTCTCGGTGCCGACGGGCAATTTCGGGGATGTTTTTGCCGGCTATGTTGCATCGCAAATGGGACTGCCGATCGAACGACTGATTGTGGCGACCAACGTCAATGATATCCTCCACCGCGCGCTGAGCGCTGGCGACTATTCCACCGGTAGCGTGACTCCGACAGCGGCACCTTCGATGGATATTCAGGTCAGCAGCAATTTCGAACGTCTGCTCTTCGATCTGGAAGGTCGTGACGGCGTCAAGACGGCGGCCCGCATGGCAGCCTTTGAGCAGAGCCACAAGATGCAGCTGGAACCCGTGATGCGCGAAAAAGCGGCTTCTATTTTCACCAGTTACCGTGTCGATCCGGATGACATGTCGCTGGCGATGCGCCGGGCGCAGGACAGTGCCGGTCATGTGATCGATCCGCATAGCGCCATCGGCCTGTCGGCGGCACAACATGCTGATCTCGATCCCTCTGTACCCGTGGTCACGCTGGCAACCGCCCATCCCGCGAAATTCCCCGATGCAGTGGAGCGGGCGACGGGCATTCGGCCGGCCTTGCCGCGTCGGGTTGGCGATCTTTTTGATCGGGAAGAAAAATATACCAAGCTGCCCGGTGAATATGATGCGGTGAAGCAATTTGTCATGTCCAACGCCACGCCGTCCGATGGCTGAGACACGCCCAGCCCCGCTATTGATGATCAGCGATCCGCGCAGTGATTATGCGCTGATCGATTCCGGCCACGGGCGGAAGCTCGAGCGCTACGGGAAATATCATTTCATCCGCCCGGAGCCGCAAGCGATGTGGGCGCCGTCGAGCGATAGCTGGCAGGCGGACGGTGAATTTATTCCGGCATCGGACGACGATGGCGGCGGCCGCTGGCACCTGAAGCCAAATGTCCCGGAAGAGGGGTGGCAGATGGACTGGGAAGAGGTCAGCTTCACCGCCCAGTGCACACCATTCCGCCATCTCGCCTATTTCCCCGACATGGATCCGGTCTGGCGCTGGTTTCGCGACAATCTGCAGGCGCTCGAATCGCCGCAGATGATGAATCTCTTCGGCTATACCGGTGTCGGGACGCTGGCGCTGTCAGCAGCGGGTGCCAATCTGGTGCATGTCGATGCATCGAAGAAGTCCGTGACCGCAGCCCGCGACAATGCTGCTTTGTCGGGTATGACCGATCGTCCGATCCGCTGGATCATCGATGATGCGGCCAAATTTGCTGCGCGGGAAGTCCGGCGCGAACGGCGCTATGACGCGATCCTGATGGACCCGCCGAAATATGGTCGCGGACCCGATGGGGAAATCTGGCGGCTGGAGGAGCATCTCGCCGGACTGGTCGAGAATTGCGGAAAGCTGCTCGATAAGGACAGCCGCTGCCTGTTTCTGACCGTCTATGCCGTGCGCATGTCGGCGCTGGCGCTGGGTTCGCTGCTCAACGAAAAACTGTCCCATCTCGGCGGGACAATTGAGGTCGGTGAACTGGCGGTTCGCGAAGAGGCGCGGGGACTGCTTTTGCCGACAGCGATTTTCGCCCGCTGGTCGGCCTGACTTGCCATTTCGCCGCTAACATGGTCTGAGACTGCACATGACAGATACTTTGCTTTTGGAAGTCAACGATCTCGATGTTGACGTGCTCACCGGGATATATTCCGAAGAAACCCATTTGCCGCAGCCCTTGCGAATCTCGATCGCGGCGGAGATGAAGGTTCAGGAACGCTATGAAGCGGACACACCGCTCGACCAGTCCAAAAATTACATGGATCTTAAACATGCTGCGACGGAGGCCCTGCCGGAAGGTGTCCATTTCAAGCTTATCGAAGCCGTGGCTGACCATATCATTGAAACGCTATTCCTGCAGGATGCGAATATCCTTCGCGTCACGGTGAAGATCGTCAAGCTGCTGATCTCCGAAAAGGGTGAGCAGATTGGTATCACCCTGAGTCGGAGCCGACGATGACGGCGCCGCTCGCGCTGGTTACCGGCGGCGTGAAGCGTGTGGGGGCGGCAATCGCGGCCAGACTCGCCAAGGCCGGCTACGCGCTGGCGCTGCATGGCAATAGCGACGCGATTCCCGAAGAGGCGCTCGCCGACCGGCTGCGCGAAACGGATTGTGACTGGCACGGATTCCAAAGGGATTTTCTCGACGAAGGCGCCGCCGAAGCGCTGATGGACCAGGTTGTCGCCCATTTTGGGCGCACGCCGGATCTGCTGGTGAACAGCGCGTCGATTTTCGGGCAGGATGATATTATAACGATAAGCGAAAAGGATCTGACCGACCATTTTCGGGTTAACAGTCTGGTGCCGGTCATGCTGACGACCGCGCTTCACCGGCACCATCGGTCGGAGCGGGTGCGCGCGTGCGTTATCCATATTCTCGACCAGCGCATCCGCAACCCCAATCGCGATCAGCTGGGCTATACGCTTTCCAAACAGGCTTTGGCCGGTTCGGTGCGTTCGCTGGCGGTTGCCTGTGCGGACCGGTTGCGGGTCAACGGCGTTGCTCCGGGCCTGACGCTGACCGCCGGGGAATATGGCGCCGACCAGCTGGCGAATATCCGGGAAATGATGCCGCTCGACCGGCTCCCGGCTCCTCAAGATATTGCCGATGCCGTTCTCTATCTGGCCCGTGCAGAGGCGGTGACCGGGCAGGTCATCTATGTCGATGGTGGCGCCAATCTGAAGGCTTTTGACCGTGATTTCGTCCATCTCGGCAAGGATTGAATTCCCTGATACGCCCCAAAGGACAGGTTTGAACCGGTCCTGATCCAGCCCATAACTTGCATATTCGAAGGCCGGTCATTTTTCCGACCAGAATGAATGAACATGTACTTTTGAAAGGCTTATCATGCGTATTTCCCCCAAAATGATTCTGACCACCACCGTTGTCGTCGCTCTCGCGGCTTGCTCGACCGAAGCGCCAAAGGCTGCCGTCGATGAAGGTTCCGCCGATGCCATGATGGATTCTGCCGCCACCGCCGAACCTGGCACCATCGTCGATGTTGCGGTTGGCAATGAAGATTTCTCAACTCTGGTTGCGGCCGTGACTGCGGCGGACCTTGGCGCGACATTGAGCAGTGAAGGACCATTTACCGTCTTTGCGCCGACCAATGATGCCTTTGCCAAGGTAGACCAGGAGACATTGGCGGCGCTTTTGACCCCGGAAAAGAAGGCCGACCTGACCGCGCTTCTGACCTATCATGTGGTCGCCGGTAAACTGACTGCGGCAGATGTCGTAAAGGCCATCACCGATGCCGGCGGCACAGCGACACTGACCACGGTTCAGGGCGGTGAGCTGAAAGCCTCGCTGAATGGCGATTCGGTAATTCTTGAAGATGCGGCTGGCGGCAAGTCGACGGTAATTCTGACCGATGTTGAAGCATCCAACGGCGTCATTCATGCGATCAATAGCGTTATCATGCCTGGTTAGATTTCATCCCTGAACTAGGATGGACTGGAGAAGGTCTCGCCGCTTGGCGGGACCTTTTTTATTAGGAATATTGAGGGTTTATTTCTCGTGCCGGGCGGCGTAGTTCGCGCCTACGAATTTCATCAATGTTTGTCCGCATAGTGCCGCAAACAGTATGATTACAAGAAAGGAAATTCATGTTTGAAGCCCCCAAGATTATTCTGGCATCGGCGCTGTTGGCGATGCTGCCCGCCTGTTCTTCGGAACTGAGTAAAGAGGAACAGGAAATACTCGATACGCGTCTCGCCGACGAGCAGAAGCCGACCAATTTGATCGCTGTTCTGCAGGGCAATCCTGACCTCAGCACCGCCAGCACATTGATCGGCTTGTCCGGCGTGGGCGCGGAATTGAGCGATGATGGTACTTTTACCGCTTTTGCCGCGACCAACGAAGCATATAATAAATTGGACGCCGAATTTTTGAGCGGCCTGATGCACAGCGACAACAAGGATGAACTGGTAAAAGTCACGAAATTCGAACTGGTCGATGGTAGCATGACCACTGCGGACATCGCCAAGGCAGTTAAAGATGGCGGCGGCACCGCCAGCATTGCCACCCTGCAGGGCGGCATGATCAAGGCGACGATGGACGGCGACAAGATTGTCCTCGAAGACGGCGCTGGCAACAAGGCGAATGTCATCGAAGCAGACGTAAAATCGTCCAACGGAACGATTCATATCATCGATGCGGTTCTGATGCCCGAATAACGTGCGATATTGATCGATAAAGAAGGCCTCGCAAATTGCGGGGCCTTTTTTGTTGCAGCCGGCTCGGCTAATATCCTGTCAGCACAGAAGGAGCAAAATATGCCGCAATATTGGCTGATGAAATCGGAACCGGATGAATATGGCTGGGATGATCTTGTGGCAGAGGGAGAGGGCACTTGGGACGGCGTGAAAAACGCGCAGGCCTCCAACAATATGAAAGCGATGAAAAAGGGTGACCAGGTGTTTTTCTATCACTCGCGGCAGGGATTGGAAGTGGTTGGCATCATGGAGGTCAGCGAAGAGGCCACACCCGATGTCACCACCGATCCGGATCGCTGGGTGGTGGTGAAAGTGAAGCCCGTGCGGAAACTGGCCAAGCCGGTTCCGCTGAAGGCGATGAAGCAGAACCCCAAGCTGAGGGATCTTGCGATCATCCGGCAATCGCGATTATCCGTGGCTTCCGTTAGCAAGAGCGAGTGGGAGGCAATTCTGGCGATGGGGGAAGCTTAGCCGCTCCACCCATGCGGGCCGATCCCCCCGACCCTGCCGCTATGTGCTGCAAACATCTTTTTGGGATTGATGGCGGTTGCGCCCGCCGTGCGCCATTTTCTCCCGGCCCGACAATATATCAAAATAATTCCGGATTCTATGGTTAATAGATCATCACAACCGCCGTATATTGATATAACTGCTCAAGCACACTGCTGGGCGAGGAGAGGTGATAGTCATGCTAGGAGCCATCAGAACCCTGATCGTCGATGATTCTTCAACATTGCGAGCAATGCTCGACGTGGTGATAAGCAACCATCGGGATTTTCGTCCACCAGAACATGCGGCTGACGCACTTCAGGCCATCGAAATTCTCGATGAACGATTGTTCGATCTGGTGTTGCTCGACATATACATGCCCGGCATGGACGGGCTGCAATTGCTCGATCATATTGTTTCGCACGAACTAGCGCGGGTGATGATCGTTTCGGCATCCTCGGTGCGGGGATCGGAAATCAGGATGGATGCGCTCAAAAGAGGTGCCATTGCCTGTTTCGACAAGGCCAATTGCGTTCGGGAAGCCGACAGGCTCGTCGGCCTTGTTCGCAAAATTGTGGCCGGAGACTATCAGGGGGCATCATGTTCAGAAAGTATGGACATGGCAATGGGCAGGGTTGCGGAGAAGGCATAGCCTATCGGTAAAGGACCGGTCGCCGAACTGGATCGAATCCTGAAGATCATGCCCGGTCCAAACCCGAGTTTGCAAAATGTCGATGATCGCATTCGGTCAACGAAGGCGGTAAGCGAATTTCGTACTTTCCTGAATTGACGGTGTCTTTAATGTGTCACCGGTTTATTCCGAGATATGGTCGATGATTTGTTCTTGAAAGAATTGTTCGGTGCGGCGGCACTTGTGCTGACATTTGCGGCTTTTATTCCCTACATGATATCGATCTGGCGGCGGGAAACACGGCCGCACGTTTTTTCATGGTTCATTTGGGGGGGCGGGACAGTTGTAGTCTGTATCGCGCAACTCAGCGATGGTGCGGGGATCGGCGCCTGGCCAATTGGCATATCGGGGTTGCTGACATTCGGGGTCGCTTTTCTTGCGTTAGCCCGCTCATCTGACAGTTCGATTGTCCCTTCAGATTGGGGTTTTCTGCTACTTGCACTAAGCGCGTTGCCGCTTTGGTTCTATACTTCCACCGCATTGTCGGCAGTTATTGTTCTTACGATTGTGGATCTGTTGGGTTTTGGCCCGTCGGTGCGAAAGGCAATGGATTTTCCCAATGAAGAACATGCCGGGTTTTTTCTAATAGCCGCATTCAGAAACGGTTTTGTCATTTTGGCGTTAGAAAATTATTCCTGGACGACCATCCTCTTTCCTGCCGCAGTCGGCGGGGCATGCGTTTTGTTCGTGGCGCTTATCGGAATGCGACGGTATATGATGAGAAGCAGATAGCATTCACTCCCATATTCAACGGTCGAGAATCCGGTGCTATGCTCGGTTCCTTCGCAACCCACTCACGGTCGCACCGGCAGCCGTCAAATATTCCACATCGGTTTTCAGGTGCAGCAACCGTAATCCTTTCCGCTGTATTGCATCGGCCAAGGCGGGCGCGAATGCTTCGGTCTTCTCGACGGTCGCGCTCCATCCACCATAGGCCTCTGCCAGCTTTGCGAAGTCCGGATTTTTGAGCGATGTTGCCGACAGCCTTGCCGGATATTCGCGTTCCTGGTGCAGGCGGATGGTGCCGAAGCTGCCATTGTCGATCACCAGCACCAGCAGATTGGCATCATATTGTATCGCGGTGGCCAGTTCCTGGCCGTTCATCATGAAATCGCCGTCCCCTGCGATCACCACCGACACGCGGTCGGGGAAGCGCAGGGCGGCGGCCACGGACGCGGGGACACCATAGCCCATCGCCCCGCTGGTCGGAGCAAGCTGGCTGGGGAAAGCGCCATATTTCCAGTAGCGGTGCCACCAGCCGGAAAAATTGCCAGCGCCATTGCAGATGATCGCGTCGGCGGGAAGTTGCTCCTGCATCGCGGCAACGCATTGGCCGAGGTCCAGTTTCGCAGCAATGGGTTGTGGCGTGGACCAGGCGAGATAATCGTCATGAGCCGCCTTGCCGGCGTCGAAGCTCAGCAGATCATCTTCCCACAGGGCGACCTGTTCGGCGAATTCATCCATCTCCGCGCAGATCGGCAGATCGGTGCGATAGACATGGTTGAGTTCGTCGGGATCGGGATGGACGTGGACGAGAATCTGGTCGGGATGGTCGGGGGGCACCAGTGTATAGCCATCGGTAGTTGCCTCGCCCAGCCGCGCGCCGATGGCCAGTATCAGATCGGCATCCTTGATTCGCTGGGTCAGCTTCGGATTGGGGCCGTAGCCGAGATTGCCGGCATAGACCGGGCTTTCGTTGGGGAAATTGTCCTGCCGCCGGAACGCGACCGCCACGGGAAGCCCGATGCGCTCGGCATATTGGGCCAAATAATATCTGGCTTTCTCGCTCCAGCCAGCGCCGCCGATGATCGCGATCGGGTCGGTGGCATCGCGCAACATATCGGTGAGCGCCGTCATCGCGTCCGGGCAGAGCGGCTGGGCCGGGGCGATGACCTTGGGCCGGTCAAGCGCCTCGACGGTATCGCGCAGCATATCCTCGGGCAGGGCAAGCACCACCGGGCCGGGGCGCCCGGAACTGGCGGTATCAAAGGCGCGCGCGATATATTCCGGAATCCGTGCGGCATTGTCGATTCTCGCCGCCCATTTGGCGAGCGGGGTAAACATCGCGGTAAAATCGACTTCCTGAAAGCCTTCGCGGTCACGGTCATCGCGGCCGACATCGCCGATGAACAGGATCATTGGCGTGCTGTCCTGCATCGCGGTATGGACGCCGATGCTGGCGTTGGTCGCGCCGGGGCCGCGGGTGACAAAGGCGATACCGGGCGCGCCGGTCATCTTGCCATCGGCCTCGGCCATGAACGCGGCGCTGCCGTCCTGCCGTGTTGCAACGGTCTGGATCGTGCCGCAGTCGTGCAGTGCGTCGAGGACAGAGAGAAAACTTTCGCCGGGAACGGTGAAGATACGTTCGGTGCCCTGGATGACCAGTTGATCGACCAAAACCTGCGCGCCGGTGCGTTTCTTCATTATTTCTCTCCCTGTTCACCTGCAGCTTTGGCTGCAATTTATCTATTTATATGTCGCACAAAGACACGAAGGCACGAAGGGAATTTGTGTAATTTATCTTCTTTGTGCCTTTGTGTCTTCGTGCGACAAAATTGAGAAAGCTGTCGCGTTCTGCGGTCTCGGGATTTGTTCCCAAAATCAAGCCTGATGGATCGCCTTGGTCACCATATAGGCTTTCAATCCGTCGGGTCCGTCTTCCGATCCGTGGCCGCTTTCCTTGACGCCGCCGAACGGCGCATCGCCCGGGCTGACGGTCAGATTGTTGATGGCGACCATCCCCGCTTCAATCTTATCGCCAACGATATTTGCAGTGCGAAGGCTTTCGGTGAATGCATAAGCGGCGAGGCCGAGTGGCAGGCGATTGGCCTGATCAATAGCTTCGTCGACCGTGTCAAAAGGCCGCATTACCGCGACCGGACCAAATGGTTCCTCGTTCATGATCGTCGCGTCTAACGGGACATGGGATAGCACCGTCGGATCAAAGAAAAACCCCTTGTCGCCGCGCCGTTCGCCGCCCAGTCGCACGTCGGCACCCTTGGTCCGCGCGTCGTCAATCATCGCACCCATCGCGCTCGGCCGCCGAGGATTGGCGAGTGGTCCCATATCGACAGATTCAAAGCCGTCACCGACGCTGATCTTTTGTGCGCGTTCGGTGAAGGCTTTCTCAAAGCGGTCGTAAATGCCCGACTGGACATAGAATCGCGTTGGCGAGACGCAAACCTGACCGGCGTTGCGGAATTTTCCGGTTACAACGAGATCGAGCGTCTTTTCCAGATCGCAGTCGTCAAAGACCAGTACCGGTGCGTGACCGCCGAGTTCCATGGTCGTGCGTTTCATGCCTTCGGCGGCCAGTTTCATCAGATGCTTACCGACCGGAACCGATCCGGTGAAGCTGATCTTGCGGATGACCGGTGAAGCGATGAGGTGGCTGGAAACTTCCGCCGGATCGCCAAAGACGACTTGTGCGACGCCGGAGGGCAGTCCCGCATCGACCAGACATCGGATCATCTCGATCGGGCTCGCCGGGGTTTCTTCCGCCGGTTTGAGGATGATCGAGCAGCCGGCGGCAATAGCCGGAGCCAGCTTTCGTACCGGTGTGAATACGGGGAAATTCCAGGGGCTGAACGCTGCAACCGGTCCGACCGGCTGATATTTGACGAAACTATTCTGGCCGGCCGGGCGTACCAGCACACGTCCGTAACAACGCTTCGCTTCTTCGGCCATGATATCGAAATGGCTGGCGGAAGCCGTCACTTCGCCCATGGCCTGGGCCAGCGGCTTGCCTTGCTCGTAGGTCATCAGACGGCCGATTTCCGGTGCCCGTTCGCGCATCAGGTCGGCCGCCTTGTGCAATATCACTGCGCGCTCGGCCACCGATGTATCGCGCCAGATCGGAAAGGCGCGGTCGGCTGCGTCCAGCGCCCGGTCGAGATCGGCTTTGGTCGCCTTGGGCAGATCGGAAATAGCTTCACCGGTCGCCGGATTGACGACCTCATGAACGGCGCGATCCCCGCCATCGATCCATTCGCCATCGATATGAAACTGCAATTTGCGAGGATAAGCGTTTGACATAGTTGCTCCTGAAACTGTTTGTCTTGCTACTAGACTTGTCGCCGAATTCCCGCAATGACTGTGACAAATATTGAGAGGAGATTTCGATGGAGATAGTCACCGAAGGCCTGCGCTTTCCCGAAGGTCCGATTGCGATGCCGGACGGCAGCGTCATCTTGGTCGAAATCGAGGCGCAGCAGCTCACCCGTGTCCTGCCCGACGGCACCAAGAAGCTGGTCGCGAAAACCGGCGGTGGCCCCAATGGCGCGGCGATGGGTCCGGATGGCAAAATCTATGTCTGCAACAATGGTGGTTTTGAATATCACGATGAAAATGGTTTTCTGACCCCCGCCGGTATCGCCAAGGACTATGTGGGCGGCAGTATCCAGCGGGTTGACCCGGATACGGGCGAGGTTGAAACGCTCTATAATGACGGTGATTTCGGCTGCGCCCTGCGCGGTCCCAACGATATCCAGTTCGACGCCCATGGCGGGTTCTGGTTCACCGATCATGGCAAGGTCGACTATGCAAAACGCTGTCATGACATTGTAGGAATATTCTATGCCAAGGCCGATGGCAGCCATCTGGAAGAGGTGATTTTTCCCTCGAACAACCCGAATGGCGTCGGTATTTCGCCGGACGGGAAGACGCTTTATGCGGCTGAAACCTACACGTGCCGCCTGATGAAATTCAACATCACCGAACCGGGCAAGGTTGCGCCTGATGCAGGACCGGGTGGCCCGGGCATCCCGCTCTACCGGCCCTCCGGCTATAAGTTCTTCGACAGTCTGGCGATGGAGGAATGCGGCAATATATGCGTTGCGACTATTGGCGAATGCGGAATCAGCGTGATTTCGCCGGAGGGTGAGCTGGTCGAATTTGTCGAGACGCCGGATATCTTCACCACCAATATCTGCTTCGGTGGTGACGACATGATGGACGCCTGGATCTGCCTTTCGGGAAGCGGAAAACTGATCAAAACCCGCTGGAAACGGCCGGGACTGAAGCTGGAATATCTCAACAAATAGGAACGCTCCTTGACAAGAATGCATCACGAACCTCACCGGCTTGACCGGATCGGCTGGCTGCGCGCCGCCGTACTCGGAGCAAATGACGGGATCGTCTCGACCGCAAGTCTGGTGGTCGGCGTCGCTGCCGCAGCTACATCGCAGGAGACAATATTGCTCACCGCATTCGCCGGGCTGGTGGCAGGGGCCATGTCGATGGCGGCGGGTGAATATGTTTCCGTCAGTTCGCAGGCCGATAGCGAAAAGGCGGAGCGGGCCAAGGAGGCCTGGGAGCTGGAGAACCAGCCCAAGGCAGAACGGCTGGAGCTGATATCCATATACAAGAACCGCGGCTTGACCGCCGACCTTGCCGAACAGGTTGCCGACCAGTTGACGGCGCATGACGCTCTCGGCACGCATTTGCGCGACGAACTCGGCTTGACCAAAAATTTCGTCGCCAAGCCGCTGCAGGCGGCCGGTGCTTCTGCCTTGTCCTTTTCCGTTGGGGCTTTGTCGCCCGTGATCCTTGCGGGGCTGTTCCACGGAACAATGCTCATCGGGCTCGTGACTGTGTCAGCGCTGCTGCTGCTTGCCGGACTGGGCGCGCTTGGTGCCTGGCTGGGTGGCGCACCGATGGGCAGACCCGTTGTGCGGGTTACATTTTGGGGGGCTGCGGCCCTTGCCGCTACGGCGGCGATAGGATCTGTTTTTGGAGCTGTTGTATGACATATCAGACTGTGATTTTCGATTTCGGCGGAGTGATCACCTCCTCGCCATTTGAAGCCTTCAACCGGCTCGAGGCAGAACGAGGCGTGCCGAAAGACAGCGTCAGGCGGATCAACAGCGCCAACCCCGATACCAACGCCTGGGCACGGTTCGAGCGGGCCGAGCTGGACAGTGCAGGCTTTGACGAGGCATTTGCGGAAGAAGCGCGTGCGATCGGGATCGAACTGCGCGGTGCCGATGTTCTGGCCCGGCTGGCCGGGGATGTCCGCCCCCGGATGGTGGCAACGCTGGACCGCCTGAAAGCGGAAGGTATGACGATATCCTGCATCACCAACAATGTCCCGGCCGGCAAGGGTGCGGGCATGGCGATGGATGATGAAAAAGCCGCTGCGGTGAAAGCTGTCATGCAGCGTTTTGACCATATTATCGAGAGCAGCAAGGCCGGCATCCGGAAACCGGATCCACGCATTTACCAGATGATGTGCGAGGTGCTGGACGTCGCGCCGGCGCAATGTATCTATCTCGACGATCTCGGGATCAACTGCAAACCGGCGGCCGCTCTGGGCATGGCGGCGATCAAGGTGTCGGCCGAGCAGCAGGCGCTCGATGATCTTGGCGCTTTGCTGAACATGCAATTGCCCTGATGCTTTGCGCCGGTTCGGTTTAACCTGTAATATTTTTGTCATCAATGAGTCGTCGAATGGTCGTGGAATCGCTATAGCGCGACGGGATTGCAAGGTTGCGGGGATTCGTGGGGAACAGGTTTTCGGACAGATTTGGCAACTTGGCCCGCTGGTATGACCGGCAGGGTCTTTATCCTGTCCTGTGCGCTATATTGGCGGTTTTTTTGCTGGTTCAGGCCGTTCGTCTGACCTGGCTGATCTTGACCCCCTTGGGCCCGGTGGGCGATTATCGCGCCAATGATGTCGAGCTATTGTCGCCGCAAGCACGCCTGACGCTGTTCAGCAGCTTTGATCCTTTTTTCCGCAGCGGCGCCGCGCAAAGCGCCAATGTTGTGACGTCGCTGCAATTGACGCTGTTCGGCATTCGCATGAACGAGGGATCGGGGCTGGGATCGGCCATATTGGCTGGGCCGGACGGGGTGCAGACAAATTATGCGGTGGGTGAAGAGATACTATCCGGCGTTACCCTGAGCAGCGTCGCTTTTGATCATGTCGTCATCGATCGCGGCGGGGTCCGGGAAAGCCTGTATCTCGATCAGTCGATACCGGCGCAAACGGTGGGCACAGACGATCCCGTCGCTCCTGCCGCCCTGTCTCTGGATGGCAATGAAATTCCCGGTGTCGCCTCGCTGGCACCGCGCAATGAAGAGGGCCGGGTTACCGGCATATTGCTTTCCCCTTCGGGAGATGGCGCCTTGTTCAGGAGCGCAGGTTTTCGCGATGGTGATATCATCGTGTCGATCAACGGTATTCCGGTCGGCTCGGCCAGCGATATCGAAACGCTGAAGAGCCAGATCAGACCCGGTGGACGCCTGTCCGTCGAAGTCGAGCGCGGAGCCGATACGGTGCCGGTTGCAGTCAATGTGGGAGCCCCATAATGCGTAGCTTATTCACCCGGATGATGGTTGTTCTCGCTCTTTGTGGCGGCTTTTGGGCAGCAACGGCCTCTGCCCAGCACACGCTGAACGTCCGCGATGCGGACATTCGCGCCTTCGTACAGGACGCGGCAAAGGTCACTGGTCGAACCTTCATTCTCGACAGCCGGGTGCAGGGCAAGGTCTCGGTGGTCACTGACCGTCCGCTCAGCCGTTCGGAATATTTCGAGATTTTCCTTTCGACCCTGCGCGCCAATAATCTGGTGGCCATTCCGACAACCCGTGGTGCCTATCGTATCCAGCCCGCCGATGGCGCTGCTTCGCAGCCGACCCGGATCGGTTCGCGTGGTGCCGAGGGCAACCAGCTGGTGACCGAGGTCGTCCGGCTCAAATCGATCGTCGCGTCCGAGGCGCTGGAAACATTGCGGCCACTGGTCAGCAAGCAGGGCTCTATCACTGCCAATCGCAACGCCAATAGCCTGGTGATCGTTGATTATGCCGACAATATCAGGCGAATCCGGTCTCTGGTCGGAGAAATAGACCGCGACAGTGCTGCCAGCACGATCATCACGCTGAAGAACGCGGGGGCGCGGGAAATTGCTACTTCGCTGCAGGCGCTCGCCGCACAGGGTGGCGGTGAAGGCCTGCGTGCGCCGGTGACCGTGGTGCCGATCGACAGCAGTAATAGCATCGCCCTGCGCGGTGATCCAGGCGCGGTTTCGCGCTTTGCACAAATGGCAAGAGACCTGGACAAGGGTGCGGAATCGGGCACCGAGATACGGGTCCACCGGCTCGATTATGCCAATGCCGAGCATCTCCTCCCGGTGATCGAGAATATGCTCGGTAGCCGGGGAACCGGCGGTGGTTCTGCAAATGTTACGCCAGCTAGTGGTGGAGAGGGGGCAACCGCACCCGTAGCCGCGGCGAGCGGCAGCAATGGCATCGCCAGCCGTGGCCCGTCCATTGTCAGCCGCCTTGAAGGGACCAACGCGATCATCGTGGCGGCCAATCCCGATGTCCAGCGGATGATCGGCGAACTGATCCGCCAGCTCGATACGCGCCAGGAACAGGTGGTGGTTGAAGCGATCATCGTCGAGATTTCGGAGACCCTTGCCCGCGAACTGGGCGTGCAATGGCTGGTCGGCGGTAAGGATGTGCCCTTCGCGGTGACCAATTTCTCCAACGCTTCTCCCAATATCGTCGATGTCGCTGGCGGTCTTTTGGCGGACCAGTTTGATACGACGACGACCACCACAACCGATACAGCGACCACCGTAACGACGAACAGTGCGGTTGGCGATGCGTTGCGCCAGAACGGGGCGGATGCGGTGCTTGCCGCGCGCGGCGGCTTTGGCGGCTTTGCGACCAGTCTGGGCGGTAGCGCCGTGCTTGGTGCGATCATCAACGCGGTTCAGTCGGACAGCAACAGCAATGTATTGTCGACGCCTTCGCTGACTGTGAATAACAATCTCAAGGGCAGCATCTTGTTCGGACAGGAAATACCGGTGTCGACCGGCGAAGCACTGTCCGGCAATTTCGACAATGCGTTTCGGACGATCCAGCGGCAGAATGTCGGCATCGAACTGGAAGTGACGCCGCAAATCAATGCCGGCGACGAGGTGCGGATGGAATTGCGCCAGCAGGTCAGTTCGATAGCAGGACCCGTTTCCGACGATTTCAACGAGCTGATCATCAACAAGCGCGAAATCAACACCACCGTCACCGTTGGCGATGGCGAGATCATCGCATTGGGCGGTTTGCTGGACGATAACGAACGGCGCACGATCCAGAAAGTGCCATTTCTGGGGGATATTCCGGTCCTGGGTGAATTATTCAAATCGCGTGGCAAGTCGCGGGTCAAGACCAATTTGATGGTGTTCATTCGTCCGACGATCCTGAAAGATCCCAATGACGCGCGCCGTTTCTCCGGCAATCGTTACGATTATATTCGCGATCGCCAGCTTAGCCGGAATCCTGAGCGGGAACCGTCGATTGATGCTCTGGTACGCGATTATCTCGGCACCGTGCCGCCTTCGGCCGAGGCGCGGCCGGATGACCAGATTATCTATGCGCCGGGCGATATGCCTGCGGTCAGGGACAGGGGCATGATCGAGCAGGCTCCTCTGCCGGCAAGTGAGACCAGCGGGAAGCGATGATGAAGATCGCCCGGGGAACAGATGCGGTGGTCTCCGAAGCGGATGGCGGGGTGCATATGCCGGTGGCTGTCAAGGACCTGCCATATTCCTATGCCCGCGATCATGGTTTGTTGATACAGGATCGCAGTGGTGAACGGTTGTCGCTCGCGATGCGCGACGGGTCCGATCCTTCGGCGCTGCTGGAAGTGCGGCGCTTTCTCGCTCTGCCCTTTGATGTGGAGCGTGTTGATGGTCCGGCCTTCGAGAAGCTGCTCAGCGCCCATTATGCGATGGACGGCTCTGCCGCCGCGATGGCGGGCGATATGGCGCTGGCGGGCGAGGGGCTCGACGACATTGCCGGCGATATCCCAAGTGCAGAAGATTTGCTCGACAGCGCCGACGATGCGCCGACGATCCGGCTGATCAACGGGATTATCGCCGAAGCGGCCAGACAGGGCGCATCGGATATCCATATCGAACCCTATGAGACGGGTCTGGTGGTGCGGATGCGGGTCGATGGTGTGCTGACCGAAAAGCTGCGCATGCCGCCGCATGTCGCGGGCGTGATCGTCAACCGGATCAAGGTGATGGCGCGGCTCGATATTGCCGAGCGGCGGATTCCACAAGATGGCCGGATCAGCCTGACATTGGGTGGAAAATTGCTCGATGTGCGCGTTTCGACGCTGCCCAACCGCGCGAGCGAGCGGGTGGTGATGCGGATTCTCGACAAGGAAAGCGCAGGGATATCGCTCGATCTGCTCGGCATGTCGCCAAGCACCCACGCGATCCTTACCGATGCGCTTTCGGAACCCAATGGCATTATCCTCGTCACCGGTCCGACCGGATCGGGCAAGACCACAACGCTTTATGCCGGGCTCAAGCAGCTCAATGACGGCAGTCGCAATATCCTGACCGTCGAGGATCCGGTCGAATATGCGATCGAGGGCATTGGCCAGACGCAGGTGAATGCGAAGGTCGGTCTGACCTTTGCTGCGGGCCTGCGCGCCATTCTCAGGCAAGATCCCGACGTCGTGATGATCGGGGAGATCAGAGACAGAGAGACAGCAGAGATTGCGGTGCAGGCGAGCCTCACCGGCCATCTCGTGCTGTCCACGGTGCACACCAATGATGCGGTCGGCGCGATTACCAGAATGCGCGACATGAAGGTGGAGCCGTTTCTGCTCGCCTCGACCTTGCGCGCGGTGATTGCCCAGCGTCTGGTGCGCAGGCTGTGCGAACATTGCCGCACGCCATTTCCGGTTGATGGTAGTCTGGCATCGCTGCTCGGTTTTGAGGATGGCACGGTGGTCTATCGCGAGACCGGCTGCGAACATTGCAACCAGACCGGTTTTCAGGGACGTATTGGCGTGTTCGAGGCGATCCGCATCGACGACACGTTGCGCAAGCTGATCAACGACGGTGGCGACGAGGCCGCGATCAGTGCCCATGCCTTCCGCAACCAGCCGCATCTGGGTGTCGCCGCGAGAGCGCTTGTCCGCGAAGGGCTCACCACGGCCGAAGAGGTGATCCGCATATCCCGGCGCGAAAGCGAAGCAGCCGATGCCTGAATATGCCTATAGCGCGATCGACCCCAAGGGCCGGGAAAAGACCGGGCGATTGACTGCGGCCAGCGATGATGCGGCCCGGGCGAAACTGACCGAGCGCAATTTCTATGTCGTCAGGATGGAAGCGGCGCAGGGCGGAAAGAGCAGGCAGGGCAAGGAATCTGCAGGCCTGTTCGGTCCGAAAAAGCTGACTTCGAAAGAACTCACTTTGTTCACACGGCAATTATCCTCGCTGGTGCAGGTCAGTCCGCTCGAGGAAGCGCTGCGGCTGATCGGCAACCAGAATGAGAAACCGCATGTGCAGCAGCGGATCGCAACGGTGCACGGCGGGGTGATCGAGGGGCAGCGTCTGTCCGAAGCTATGCGCCGCGAACCGAAAAGCTTTCCGCCGCTCTACCGGGCGATGATTGCCGCGGGTGAAAGCTCCGGCACGCTGCCCGATATCACCGAACGGCTCGCCGATTTGCTCGAGCGCCAGGCCGAATTGCGCGGAAAATTGATCGGCACTTTGGCCTATCCGGCGGTACTGGCGCTGGTTTCGGTGATCGTCGTCGCGCTGCTGATGATCGCGGTCGTGCCCAAGGTGGTCGAGCAGTTTGACGATGTGAACCAGCAACTGCCGATGGTCACGCGGATCGTCATCGGCATTTCCGGCTTTCTCGCCGACTGGTGGTGGGCGATTGCAATTTTCATCGGACTGATGTTTCTGATCGGCTGGCGCGCGCTCAAGGAGCCGCAGCTCAAATATCGCTTTGATGGTTTCCTGCTGCGCCTGCCATTTGTCGGCCGCTTGCTGCGCGATTTGCACGCGGCGCGTCTGGCGCGGACCCTGTCGACCATGGTCGCCAGCCGCCTGCCGATTATCGAGGGGCTGCGGCTGACCACCGATACGATCCACAACAGCGTGTTGCGCAAGGCTTCGGAAGATATGGTCGAGGCGATAAGAGGCGGCGGAAGCCTGTCGACGGCGCTCAAGAATACCGGCGTGTTCCCGCCGATGCTGGTCTATATGACCTCCAGCGGCGAGGCCTCGGGGCAGCTCGACGACATGCTGGCGCGGGCGGCGGGTTATCTGGAACGGGAATTTGACAATTTTAGCTCAACCGCCTTGTCCTTGCTCGAACCAATCATCATTGTGGCGCTCGGCGGACTGGTCGCGGTGGTGATATTGGCGATATTATTACCGATCCTGCAGCTTCAGAATCTTGCCGGACTATAGGGCCGGAAAAAGGAATGATCATGACGACAGAAATTGAAAATCCAGAAACGGTTTCGGCTCCCGAAAGCAAAAAGCAGCAAAAGCGCAATGGCTTCACTCTGGTCGAGTTGATGGTGGTTATCTTCATCCTCGGCCTGCTGACGACGATTGTCGTGATCAATGTATTGCCCAGTCAGGACCGCGCGATGGTCGAGAAGGCGCGGGCGGATATTGCGACTCTTGGGCAGGCGCTGGAAATGTACCGGCTTGATAATCTCAGCTATCCCGGTTCGTCCGACGGGTTGCAGGCGCTGATTGCGCCGCCCGCTTCCCTGGCCACGACCGGGCGTTACCGGCAGGGTGGCTATATCAAGAAGCTGCCCGATGATCCGTGGGGCCGGCCCTATCAATATGACAATCCGGGCCGTCAGGGACCCGGCTACGATCTCTACTCGCTGGGTGCCGATGGCGCACCGGGCGGCGAAGACGACAATGCCGATATCTACGGCGAATAAGAACAGCAGCGCATGAGCCAATTCTTCCTTCTGATTGCCTTTCCGGCCACCGACGACGAGGCGCTCCATTGGTGGCATGTTGTTGATGGCTCCGTGCAAGCATGGGGATGTGATCCCGACCCGCTTATGGCTTCGCAGGCCTATGGACCGGACCATACCGAAGGGGATGTGAGGGTGATCGCGCTCCTGCCGTCGCATCTCACAACGGTCATGGAGCACGAACCGATTAGCGACGCGACGCAAAATCAGGCGCTCACGGCGGCGATGATGGCGGCGAAAGCCCAAAGCCTTGAAAACGAGAATCTCCATATCGTCGCCACTGTCGATAGCGTGGGTGAGTTGATCACGGCATCGGTTGGACGGGATATATTATCTGCTGGACTGGTCCGTTTGAAGGCGCTTAAAATTGATCCCGATGCGATCATTCCATCGGGATGGCTGCTGCCGGTCATTGATGGCGGCGCGGCGTCTGTGGATTTCGGCTTCGATCAGGTTGTCCGAGCGGATAATATCATAGCAACCGATGATCCGGCGCTGCGGGAAATGCTTTTCGCTGATCGGACTATCACACCGATCACCGGCGATGCCTTTGACGCGATGCTGGTCGGCACGATTGAAACAGCGGATCTGGATTTTCGTAGCGGGCCTTTTGCCAAAAAAACGCAGCGGGCGATGGACGCAAAGCAAAAGCGCCGGCTCGGTTGGATGGCGGTGGCTTTGGTCATCGTTTCGCTTGCCATTCCGCTGGTGCAGATGGCGCAATATCATTGGTCGGCGGGCAAGGCTGACGAAGCGGCTCTGGCCAGCGCCGCCGCTATTGTCGGAGAGATGGAAAATCCGGAGAGCGCCGAGCGCGCGCTGGACGAGCGGCTGGTTGCCGAAAACCGGGGCAATGTCATGTTCCCGGTTCCGGCCTCGGGGCTCTATTCCGCGCTGCAGCAGGTACCGGGCGTATCGATCACCCGTATGGCTTATAGTAAAAACGGGATAATTTCGGCGACATTGTCCGCAGTTCGTAACGAGGATATCAACCCAGCCTTGCTGGCGCTGCAGGAGGCGGGTTTCATCATCACGGCAACCCCGCGCACCGATGCCACGGGGTCGGCGCAGGCGGATATTACGGTGAGGGCGCCATGATCGACAATGCACGAAACTGGGTTGCCGGACTGAGCCAGAGGGAAAGAATATTGCTCGGGATCGCCGGGCTTCTGTTGGTCGGGTTGGTCGGTTATTATGGCATCGTGCGGCCGATGTCGGGAGCGATGACATCTGCCGAAGATCGCTATGTAGAAGCGGTCGAGCGGCAGGCGCGGATCGAGGCCAAGGTTGCGGCGCTCCAGCAGCCGGTGGATGGAACGCCAGTCAAGTTCAGCGGCGCGATCGACGCTTTTGTCAGCCAAAGTGCGGGGGAAACCGGCATTGCGGTTGGTTCTGTCGTTCCCCAGTTAGGTGAGCGAGTCAATATGGTGGTCGAATCCGCTAAGCCGACAGCGTTATTTGGCTGGCTCGAACGGATCGAACGGGAGGGAGTCGCGGTCGAGTCCCTCAGCATCAATCCTGCGGGAAATGGCACGATATCAGCAACGCTGACTTTGCGAGCACATTAGCTGGGGGAGCCCATTAGCGGGCTTTGGTGTGAAGCTTCACTCGGCCGGTTCTATATGGTGCTGTTTGTCCTTGGCCGGGAACATTATGCCGCCATCGTCAGCCGACATGGCTTCCGGTTCGGCCAGATCGGCACTCGCGACTTTCGCTTTTTTCTGGACCCATTCGCCCTTTTCGTTGCGGATATAGGCTGGCGCGCGCTGGACGTTCCAGACCAGACCCATTTTTTCCCATAGATAAATGATCTGTCCGTTGAGATCGAATTCCCACCACGCGACTTGCGACGACGCGGCGCGCGGGTGCTGGTGATGGTTGTTGTGCCATCCATCGCCAAAGGTCATCCAGGCCATGAACCAGTTGTTGCGTGAACCATCCTTTGTGTCGAACCGTTGCGAGCCAAAGACATGGCCGATGCTGTTCACGCCCATGACGAAGTTCAGGAAGAAGAAATTGCGGAAGAATCCGCCGATCAGGATGGTGCCGATAATATGTTCGGGTCCGCCAAAGGCCAGCGCCCAACCAGCGGGCAGAATGATGCTGGAAAAAATCGCGATCGACCAGCGATGCTTGTGGCACCACAATACTTGCGGATCGTCGATCAGTCCTTTTCCGTACACCTTCATATCGGAAGTGGTATTGTCGAACAGCCAGCCGAAATGGGCGATGCCGAGCCCCTTCCATTTGGACATATTCTTGCCGTGCCCGTCGATATAGGGGCTGTGTACATCGCCAACCCCGTCAGCGAAAGCGTGGTGACGGCGATGGTCTGCGGCCCATTTGAGCACCGATGCCTGACAAGCCATTTGCGCCATGATACCGATAGCAAGGCGCATTTTCGGACCCGCTTCAAAGGAGCGATGGGTAAAATAGCGGTGATAGCCGATACCGACGCCCATGTTAATCAGGACAAAACCGAAGAGAAAGGCAGACCATTCCACCCAACCGGTAGAATGGGCAAGGGTCCAGTAAAGCGCGCCGAGCGAGCCCAGAACCATGGTCGAGAGCAATATGCCATATTCGATGCGCTTTGCCCGCGCAGCCGGACCGCCGATGATGACGCCGTGCTGGGGATGCTGTTCCGACGGTGTATAATCATCGGGTTGAATGTCGCTAAATGCGGTCGCCATCGGCCAATTCCTCGAAACTTCACTCGGGAACACAGGATATAGGCTATTTACGATGATTACAATTGTCTTAACCATTGGGCCGGCTATCGGCCAAAAGCCGCCCTTTTCATTCAATTGCCCGGCTATTGTCAGCAGATGAACCTCAGGCCGATTCAGTCGTCGTTGACGTGTTTCCGTCCGTTGCGACCGTTACGCGCTGAAGGGCGGGGCGGGTCTGTACGCACCGGTCTCGACGTCGTTGCGGGCCGCGCAACGGGGGGCGTCCGGGTTTGTGGTCGCTCGACCGCTCTGGATGGTCGTCGACTAGCTGTTCCCGCGCGATCCCCGCGATTGCGGACCGGTGCGGCTTGACCATTTTGCTGGGGTGACCTTGCCCCTGTTCTGGCACGATCGCCGCGGCCATTGCGCGTGCCTATATTGTCACGATAATTACCGCGCCGTTGATCGCGGGCATCGTCACGACGATCATCCCGGCGGTCGCGTCGATTCGCTCGCTGTTGGGGCGTTAGATTACGACCTCTGACGTGATGTCCGCCATATTCGGCCCGTTGCCGCGCCCAATGGCGCCGGTGATTATCCCGCATTGCATGCCGTCTCCCGCCACGATCGAAGATATAGACACCATAGCCGGGATAATAATAATGATCGTACCAGCCGCCGCCGAATCCGATGTTGGCAAAGCCATATCCATAGTCGCAGGCATAATAATCGTCGAACGGAGCATAGGGGTCGCAATCATAACCACCGTTGACATAGCCATCGCCATAATAGCCGGCGCTGCCATACATACAGCCGCCCAGCCCCAATAGTGCTCCGGCCGCCACAGCGGACTTCAGGCCCCGAGCCATCGTAAATTCTATCATGATCTTTTCCCTAGAGACCGCCTCTGACAGCACCAGATGTGCCGGGTCGCGATCCCGCTTTACCGTTATCCCCGCTATCATGCTGCGATTGAATAATCGATGAATGGAGCAGCTTGCTGACATTAATGAAAGTAGCTATTAAGAAATGGAGACAATAATTCAGGAGCTTTCCGTTGGCGACAATTTCAGCAAAACCGCATGGATATCCCTATCAGGAAAGTGCCAATCCGCATTGGGTGAAACCACCAAAAGAAGCGCAATTGGCGCATATCCCGGGTGAACAGGGCCTGCCAATATTGGGAACGACGCTGAAAGTGATCCGGGACCCGATCGGTTTCGGCAAATATATGTTCGAACGCTACGGATCGGTTTATCGTACGCATAGTTTCGGCAAGCAGAATGTCATGCTGCTCGGTGCCGATGCGACCGAATTGGTGATGTTCAACCGCGAAAAGATATTTTCCAGCGAACAGGGCTGGGGCCCGGTGCTCAACAATCTTTTTCCGCGCGGATTGATGTTGATGGACTTTGACCGGCACAGGGCTGACCGCAAGGCGCTCTCCGTTGCCTTCAAGCCGGGACCGATGAAGCACCATTGCGAGGTGCTGGGCGCAGGTATTCTGGAGCGCGTTTCCGACTGGGGTGGGACCGAATTCAAATTTTATCCCGCTATCAAGTCTCTTTCGCTTGATACCGCTGCCAGCGCCATTCTGGGCATCCCGTGGGGGCCGGAAGCGGACAAGATCAACAAGGCGTTTGTCGATGAAGTGCAGGCTTCGGTAGGTGTTGCGCGTTCGCCGATACCGTTCACCAAGATGTGGAAAGGCGTGAAGGCGCGCGAATATCTACTCGAATATTTTACGCCGCAAGTGAAAGAGCGACGGGCAAAGGGTGGGGAGGATATTTTCACCCAGATATGTCTCGCAACCCATGAAAACGGCGAGTTGCTGACCGAAGATGAAGTCGTCGATCACATGAATTTTCTGATGATGGCGGCGCATGATACGATTACCTCATCGGCGACCAGCCTGATCTATCTGCTCGCCAAACATCCCGAGTGGCAGGGCAAGATTCGGGAAGAATGTCTGTCGGTGGCGCCTGCTGGAACGGCGCTGAGCATGGAGCAGTTGGGCAAGCTGGAACTGACTGAAATGGCTTTCAAGGAAGCGCTTCGCCTGATTCCGCCAGTGCCGAGCATCCCGCGCCGCGCACTCAAGGATTTCACATTCCGCAATTATACCATTCCCGCCGGCACATCGGTCGGGGTGAGCCCCAGCTTCGTTCACAAAATGGAAAAGCACTGGCCCGATCCCGAAAAATTTGATCCGCTGCGTTTCACGCCGGAAAACTCTGTCGGGCGTCATAAATATGCCTGGGTGCCCTTCGGCGGTGGCGCCCATATGTGCCTCGGTCTCCATTTTGCCTATATGCAGATCAAGATATTGATGCACGCGATGCTGACTCAGAATCGCATTATGCTGCAGGGCGGGCCGGATTATGAACCGAAGTGGCAGGTTTTTCCAATCCCGCAGCCAAAAGACGGATTGCCGGTTCGGCTTGAACGGCTCTAGCGACCTAATATCCGAAAGCCGGGTTGCGGTCGATCTCAGCACTGGCGGATATGTATCGGTTGAAGGCCAGTTTTATGGCTGATGCTGCACTGTCGGGAATAAGTGTAAATATTCTCTCATAAGGGCGATACCTCCATTGCTTGGCGGTGATTGATGCTCAGAAAACGGGCAGCTGTTTCCTCTCTGGCAGGTTTCATCGATCGATGAGGAACCCAATTGGCCGGAAAGCTTGTGGCGATGGGAATAAATGTAAATATTCTCTCATAACCGGGCCAGCGTGTTTTTCTGTCAGGTCACTGATATTACGCATAAAATTGGCTAGGTTTGCCTGCTATGGCAAACAATCGCGGATCGATGCGGAACCGGACCGGCCGGAAAGCCATCATGGTGGCGGAAATAAGTGCAAATATTCTCTTATGACAAAAGGTTTTTCCTGCTTGTTGACTGATATTACACACAAAAATTGACAGTGTGATTCCTCCGTGGCAGTCTTCATGGATCAACGACGATCATAACTGGCCGAATGGGTTATCGGTGAGTTTGGGGTTTGGAATGGGTGCAAGTCTTCTCTCACCAAGGACAAGATTTTCACTGCTTGCGAAACATTCGTTGATCGGAGCCGGATGAGGGGGCTTCGCAATTGGACGAAATCACAGCCTCAACAAACTATGGCTGGGCAACCAGTTCGTAAAGTCACACACCCTTCTTCGTTCAGCAGGGAGGGGAAACAGGGGGATATCATATGATCGCGTTTCGCTTTGTCACTATATTGATTGGCTTCATTCCGCTTTGGTTCGGAGTGAACGGAATATTTTTCGGAGCGGCGGAGCATATGGGTGCAGACCCGTTCAGCGCCGCGCTGGATAACCAGTATCGTTATTATTCAGGGGTTTATCTCGGCGTCGCTGCTATGTTTTTCTACAGCGCCGGCGATCTGAGACGACGGGCCAGCCTGTTCCGCTTCGGTATATTGTGCTTCTTTATTGGCGGCTGCGCGAGAGCGATATCCTACCTCACCGTAGGTCCGGCGCCGACCGAGCAAATCGGGGCGATGGCCGTCGAATTGCTGTCACCGCTGCTGCTGCTCTGGCAGGCGAAAGCGCTGCGATATTAAGAGAAATATTCCGGAAATTTTGACTTTATCCTGGTGACAAGATCCGGTTCCATGAACTTGTAATTGTCCGGAATAGCGAGATTTCTGACGGGCTTATCCTTCAGTAATTCGCCAAATGTCCGGGTGATCTTCTTCTTGTGGGCGGTCTCCATCACATAGATGATATCCGCCCATATGATCAGATCGCCGGATAGCGGCGTTTCGGTGTCATTATTCGTGCCGGCGGAAATGGCAGTTACCGTTTCCACACCATTCAACACCGCTTCGGCAGTCGGGCTGCGCAGTCTATTGCGGGAACAGACAAACAACAGCTTCCTTTGGCCACCGCTCACTTCGCCAGCATATCCTTCAGATAGCCGCCGGTGAAGCTGCCCTCGACCTTGGCGACTTCTTCCGGTGTGCCCTGTGCGACGATCTCGCCGCCGCGCACGCCGCCTTCGGGGCCGAGGTCGATGATATGGTCGGCGGTCTTGATGACGTCGAGATTATGTTCGATCACCACCACGCTATTGCCCTGTTCGACCAGCTGGTGAAGCACTTGCAACAGCTTGCGGACATCCTCGAAATGCAGGCCGGTGGTGGGTTCATCCAGGATATAGAGCGTCTGCCCGGTTGATCGTTTCGACAGTTCCTTGGCCAGCTTGACCCGCTGCGCCTCGCCGCCGGACAGGGTTGTCGCCTGCTGGCCGACCTTCACATAGCCGAGGCCCACTTCATAGAGCATCGCCATCTTGTCGCGGATCGGCGGCACGGCCTTGAAGAAGCTGACCGCATCCTCGACCGTCATGTCGAGAATATCGGCGATCGACTTGCCCTTGAACTTCACCTCCAGCGTTTCGCGATTATAGCGTTTGCCGCCGCATTCCTCGCAGGTGACATAGACGTCGGGCAGGAAGTGCATCTCGATCTTGATCAGCCCGTCACCACGGCAGACTTCGCAGCGGCCGCCCTTGACGTTGAAGCTGAACCGGCCGGGCTTGTAGCCGCGGGCCTGTGCCTCAGGCAGACCCGCAAACCAGTCGCGGATATTGGTGAAAGCGCCAGTATAGGTCGCCGGGTTGGATCGCGGCGTGCGGCCAATCGGCGACTGGTCGATATCGATCACCTTGTCGCAATATTCCAGGCCGGTAATCTTGTCATGCTTGCCGGCAATCATCCGCGCGCCGTTCAGCGTTCGCGCCGCCGCCGCATAAAGCGTGTCGATGGTGAACGAGCTTTTGCCCGAACCGGACAGGCCGGTGATGCAGGTGAAGGTTCCGAGCGGGATCGACGCGGTGACATTCTGCAGATTGTTGGCGGTCGCGCCGTGCACGGTCAGCTTCTTGCCATTGCCCTTGCGGCGCTTGGCCGGCACTTCGATTTCCCGCGTGCCGTTGAGATAGGCGGCGGTCAGTGACTTCTTGGACTTCAATATCTGCTTGAGCGTGCCTTCGGCAACGACCTCGCCGCCATGAACGCCGGCGCCCGGGCCCATGTCGACGACCCAGTCGGCGGTGCGGATCGCATCCTCGTCATGCTCGACCACGATCACCGTATTGCCAAGATCGCGCAGCCGTTTGAGGGTTGTCAGCAAGCGGTCATTATCGCGCTGGTGAAGGCCGATGCTCGGTTCGTCGAGGACATAAAGGACGCCCGAGAGGCCCGAACCGATCTGGCTGGCGAGACGGATGCGCTGGCTTTCACCGCCGGAGAGCGTGCCGCTGGTCCGGTCTAGATTGAGATAGTCGAGTCCGACATTGTTCAGAAAACCCAGCCGCTCGATAATCTCTTTCAGGATCGGTTCGGCAATCTGGCTCTGCGTCTTGTCGAGCTTTGCACCCAGACCTTCGAAAAATTCCAGGGCATCGCCGACGCTGCGCCGGGTCGAAATCGAGATATCCTCGCCCGCGATCTTGACCGCCAGCGCTTCCGGCTTGAGCCGCGCGCCGTGACAGGTTTCGCAGGGCGCTGCTGCTTGAAACTTGGCCAGTTCTTCCTGCATCCAGGCGCTCTCGGTTTGCAGCATCCGCCGTTTGAGATTGCCGACGACGCCTTCGAACGGTTTCTTCACCTCATAGGATTTGCGCCCGTCCTGAAAGCGCAGGGTGACCGGCAGGCCCTGTGTGCCGTTGAGGATGACGTCACGATGATGCTCGCTGAGTTCATTCCACGGCGTTTCCAGATCAAATTCGAAATGCCGCGCGAGGCTGCCCAGCACCTGCATATAATAAGGCGAGGGCGGGTTGGACTTCGCCCAGGGCACGACCGCGCCTTTCTTGATGCTCAGTGCCGGATTGGGCACGATCAACTGGGTATCGAAATGGAGCTTCTCGCCGAGGCCGTCGCAGGATGGGCAGGCGCCTTGCGGAGCGTTGAACGAGAACAGCCGCGGCGCGATCTCCTCGATGGTGAAGCCGCTGACCGGGCAGGCGAAGCGTTCGGAAAAAACGATTCGGTTGGGCGGCAGGCCGGTGCCTTTCATCTTGCCTTGCGGGGAATCCGGATTTTGTCCGTTCGCCTCGAGCGCAGTCGAGAGGCGTGTCTCGACTGCGCTCGACACGAACGGTGTTTGCGCTTCTGCGACGCCGGGTCCTTCGACAGGCTCAGGACGAACGGGTTTCTTTGCCGCGCTATCGTCTTCCCCGGCCGCTCGTGCTGAGCCTGTCGAAGCACGACTGGCAAGCGCCAAAGCCTCCTCAACCGTCCCATCCGCGAGATCAACAAAAGCCAGCCCATCCGCCAGCCGCAAGGCGGTTTCAAAACTGTCCGCCAGCCGCTGTTCCAGCCCTTCTCGCACGACCAGCCGGTCGACCACAACCTCGATGTCATGCTTGTATTTCTTGTCGAGCTTCGGCGTTTCCTCAATATCGTAAAATTCGCCATCGACCCGGACCCGGGTGAAACCGGCCTTCTGCCACTCGAGCAGTTCCTTGCGATATTCGCCCTTGCGGCCACGGACCACGGGCGCGAGCAGGAAGAAGCGGGTTTTCTCCGGCAAAGTCATCACCCGGTCGACCATCTGCGATACCGTCTGTGCGGTGATCGGCAGGCCGGTCGCCGGCGAATAAGGCACGCCGGCACGCGCCCAGAGCAGGCGCATATAGTCGTAAATCTCGGTGACCGTCGCAACGGTAGAGCGCGGATTGCGGCTGGTGGTCTTCTGTTCGATCGAGATCGCGGGCGAAAGCCCCTCGATATGCTCGACATCGGGCTTCTGCATCATCTCCAAAAATTGGCGCGCGTAGGCAGAGAGCGATTCGACATAGCGCCGCTGCCCCTCGGCATAGATGGTATCGAACGCAAGGCTCGATTTGCCTGACCCGGACAGGCCGGTGATCACGATCAGCTTTTCCCGCGGAAGCTCGATATCCACGCCCTTGAGATTATGCTCGCGGGCACCTTTTACTTTGATGTGGGTCAGACTCATAAGCGTGCTTTGCAGAAGATGCCGGAGAGAGTCCAGCGGGCCAAAAGAACAGGGTGGTCCGCGTCATATGTTCAATGTTTGTTCTATTTTCAAGGGGTGAGTTATCGATATATCGCCACGATCTTTCTTTCGCTCGCAATATAGGCGGTTCCGGCGAAATCCAGTTCCGCGCCATCTGGTGGTGTGTCTTCCCCTACGACTATCAGAATTGGCTGTTTTTCGGCTCTTTGCCGGATATTCTGTTCGACCTGGGTAATCTTTCCGTCACCAGTTGAAATGGCCAAAATGTCAATCATCAATCGAGTCCGACCTTCATATTCTTTCAATGCTTCCTGCAATTCCTCCTTGCTGAGATTTGCTTTAAATTCACCATAAAGGGCCATGATTTCACCTCCGGTCTGGAATCTAGGGGAGTTTGGACTTGTGGTTCGTAAAGGATGGTTCCGCCTTGAGCTTGGCAATCAGATCGTCAACTTCCTGCATCGTGCAAAATGCCGACCCGAACGAATTGTTGATCAACATGTCCACTCTGTCGATATCCTGCACCGACCGAATTTCGGTGATCCCCTCGGGGAGTGATAGGCCATAATATTTTGCCAGCGTCTCAAGGGCGCTCCGAGCGGCGAAACTGCCCGACCCGGCGTCCAGTTCAGCGCGGGCCGCATTGGCAACTTCGAAGTTGAAATCGCCGATCTTCGCCGTTTTGCCGTCACCCAATTGTCTCACTTGCTCGGGTGTGCAGGCAAATCTAACTTTTTGATCATATTCGGATTTTGCGGTCACCCGTTCCTTCACGGCTTCGTCGGTGATGATGGTGACGGCATGATCGATAGTGCCCGCCGCTTGATATTCGGTAATGTCGGATAGGGCAGAGGTGATCGGATAGGACGCAGCGTCCGATCCGATCTTCCTGATAATGCCCGTCCGGACCTTGTATCGTTCCGCATCCATTGCAGCGATCAATGCTGCTGCAGTTTGATCAAAATACAGATTTTTGTCGATCGAAGACTGGGTGCCGATAAATGCGCCGGATACAGCCGCAAGCTCATCTGCCGATTTTTTCGCGATTGTTCCAAGTGCGCTGAGCCCGAGTACTGCTGTATCGAAACCGATGGACAATTCCCTGTTGTCCTGACCAAGCCTTGATCGAAAGCGGTAATAATGGGCATCGATGGCGTTCAGATAGGCAAACAAAAATTCGTCGCGAATTGCTCGCTTTGCAGCGTCGGTCTTTGCTTCGTTATATTTTGTGACCGTGCCGGGAATCGGATAGGCTTCGAGAACTTTCTGGGCGGTATTTGCCGGGAATATGGGGTCGGGTGCTCCCCGCAATGACGTGCACCCACTCAACCCAACCGCACCCAGCGCAACCACCAGAACCGGCGGTCTCAAAATAATAGAATACAATAGCCGCTTCATAGACTGCCCCCAATCCATTATTTCCGATAGCGACCATTTTCTGGTTTTGTAAATTGTAACACAATTTTGCCAATCCTCAAAGCGTCGCTGTTTGTTGAGCGATGAAGACGGGCAAGACGGATTGTGGTGCGCGTGATCGTTATCACGGACAGGACGTCAATTACCTTTGCTGGAAACTCGCCCAAAAGCCTTTCGATACCGCTCGAAAAAGCCGACCATCTCCGGCGACCGTTTGCTCTTCATGTCGCAGAAAAATTTGCGATTCCATCCCTTTGCGGTGCCGAGATGGATCATCGCGTAGACATAGGTGAGTAACCCGGCGGAGAAGGCGAAGGCGGCTCCCATGCCCGCGGCTGCCCATACGACCGCTGCGATTAATGGATAGGCCAGCACCGGAAAGCTGATCGCCTTGCGGTAGTTGAAAATTGCCTTGCTCTCGCGAGTCGGCAATCCGAATTTCCCGACCAGAATCGAGGTAAACGGCAGGCGGTTGTGGATGATCGCAGCCGGTATCTTGATCCACCACGGCACAGGTGCGAGCAAAATGGTGGCGAGCGCCAGCAGTTCGAAAAACGGATAGCGGACGACGAGCAGCGCCAGCACCTTATAGTCGTGATATTGCTTTGCGGTGTGGATGAGCAACTCGCTCACCCCGTCCACCGCATAGCGACCCTTTTCGCGGAAGCGGAAGACATTGTTGGGGAACATATAATATTTCATCAGCCCCTTGAGACCGGGCGTATCGCTGCGCTGCGGCCGGATTTCGAGTAGCCGCGCGACCTCGTCGGTATAGGTGCCGTACCAGACCAGATGATCGGTCATTTTCCGCGGTCTTTTGGCATAATAGGTGTCGTTATAGCGTTTGATCCGCTCGTTGATATTGCTGCGGATCGCCCGGCGAAATTCCGGTTCTGCAATCATCCGGTGGACCAGCAGGCATTGCATCTCGCTGATATTGTTGAGGCCGCCGGTAAACGGTCGCGTAAAGCCAATCGTGTAAATGTTGCGGAGGCGAGGGGAGACTACCCCCATATATTGTTGCCTTGTTTTATAGACGAAATGGTCGGAGGCTTGATCGGCGCGCAGGCGAATCTCGGGGATCGCGGGGATCTCCTGATCGCCATCGATAATTGCGTCAAAGCTGACGGTTTCACCATTCTCGCTAATTGTCATCGCTTCACGATCAATGGTGGAGGCGGTCTTGTCCCACAGCTTGACATGGCCATGTTCGAGAAAGAAGGGCAGATCATTAATCAGATAGCCATCGCGGATTTTCTGCTCCAGCGCTTTTTCGCAATAGAGTTTGTAGACATCGATCGGCCAATATTTGATTGCGATATGGCCATTTTCGACCGGAGCCCTGGCTTTGAAAAAGGTCCGGATGTCCTTGTGCGGACGGATGCTTTTGGGGTGACGCACGCCAAGGCTGTTACGGTCGAAAATCCTGGCGAACCAACGGTGGATCAGGCCGTGGATATAGCCGCCATCGATGAAGGCGCGATAGCTCCATTTGCTGACTTCGGCGAAATTGTGACATTCGAGCTGGTCGAGCGGTACGAAGCGTGGGCCGTCATCAAACGGCGAAAAGGTCGCGAACATCTTGTCGAGCATAATGAAGCCATTGGTGACCAGATGCACCTTTGCGCCACGGGCAACAAGCTTGGCGATCAGCAGGTTCGAGCTGTCCCCGGTCGAGGTGATTGCGATATTCTTGCCGGCATAGCTTTCATCAATCTTGATCTGTTTGAGATTGGCATTCATCTGCCGCCGGAAAGCAGTGGCGATGACGACATGTTTGGCGCGGAATTTCACGCCATTCTCCAGATGGACAATGCTGTGGTCGACATGATTGTCGATGCTGCCGACCCGCCCCCTATGTATCCGGTCGGCATAGCGCGCGGCATATTTCCTGTGGATGGCGTAAAATTCACGGGCAGTCGGGAACCCGTCGGTAAAATCATCGCCCTGTTCTTTCAGCATCTCGACCAGTTCGAATGAATAGACGCTGCTCTGCAGTGAACTCACCAAATCGAAATCCAGAGCGTCGGCGGCTTCCAGCTGTTGCCAGATCGGGGTCATTTCCGACACCATCAGCCAGCGGATACCATCCGCGTCCAATTCACGGATCAACGGCATGGTCGAAAAACCGCCACCGATGATCAGGACATCAAATTCCCGTGCATGCACCATATCCGCCCCCTCCGACGATCCGCCGCTTCTGCTTGTGGTAACGCGTCTGGCCGGCAAAACCAACGCTCTTTTCGAGGCTGCAAGCGGTGCATTGTCCCTATATTGTACGGTAAACCATACCCGTCCCTTTCATCGATTATCAATTGCCGTTGGTCGAATGACCGCCAACGCGATGCAATATTATGTTATCTGGAACCCAGCTGCATGAAGATCCGGAAAAGACAGATAATATTTTTCGGATTGCATAAAAGCTCAATCACGGGGGATGGTGTCAGAATGCGGATTCGCAAAAATCTGAACCGGGGATATTGCCTACCGCATGGGCAAGCTCCTGTTCCCGGGACTGAGGGTCTCGCGTCTGGTCCCCTGTTGGACGTGGCCTCTGCGACGCTTCTGGTGCCATCCTCCTTGTTTGCGCCGCTTCAGGCGTAGTCAAGTGTCCGGCTGATTATTCGGCCATCAAATCCCGAACAAATCCGATCAGACCGGTTTGGCGTGACCGGCGCATGCGTTCCGTAGCGAGAATCTGCTTCACCTTGGCAAAGCAGGCATCGAGATCATCGTTGATCAGGACATAGTCATAGCCATCCCAATGGCTGATCTCGCTGGTTGCGCGTTGCATCCGGCTCTCGATAATCTCCGGCGAATCGGTGTTGCGGCTTTCCAGCCGTTTGCGCAATTCATCGAGCGAGGGCGGCAAGATAAAGACCCGGACAACATCCTGTCCGGCGCGCTGGTAGAGTTGCTGTGTTCCCTGCCAGTCGATATCGAACAGCACATCCTGACCATCCGCCAGACTCTGGTTAACCGGCACAGCAGGTGTACCATAGCGATTGCCGAACACTGTGGCATATTCGAGGAAGCCGTGATCGGCGACGATCTCTTCAAACTCGTCGCCAGTGACGAAATAATAATCCTTGCCATGTTCCTCCCCGGGCCGCTTCGGCCGGGTGGTGACGGAGACCGACATGGCGATTTCGTCGTCTGCTTCCAGCAACATTTTGGCAAGCGTCGATTTGCCGGCACCGGAGGGGGAGGACAGCACGAACAGCAGACCCCGGCGGCTCAGCTCGCGATGATCATTGTCGATATTCTGGGAAGATTTATTCTCGGCCATAGCGGCTATTGGCCGAGAAGGGCGGGGCGCGTCAAGAAGCTTGTCTTGCTGTTTTCCTTTATCGACTGTCCCGTACAATCATCCTGATGACAGTCCTTCATAATATGGCTATTCCGACATCATGATCCAAGGGCGTATCAGTACTATTTTCTATGCGATCGGCATTACGATCATGATCGGCTGGCTGTTTTACGTCGGTCAGGACATCATATTGCCGATTGTGACGGCGATCATCCTGCTACAGATTCTTTATGCCGCCAGCGCCACGGTCGCCCGTATTCCGGGGCTGGGCCGGACGTCATTGTGGTTGCGCGCGACGCTTGCACTGATCGGGGTTCTCGCCCTGCTGTTCGCCATGACCCGGATGCTGGTGGCGAGCCTGCAGAATCTGGTACCCTCGCTCCCCGTCTATCAGCGCAATCTGGAAAATCTGTTTTCTGCATGGTTTCCGCCGCCTGCGGCAGAGGCGGTTGGTCAGCCGGAGATTTCCGAACTCATGGCCTCTCCATCCGCGATATTCGATCGCGGGACGGAAGCGGTTGGCAAGGCAGTAAGCGAATTTGCGACCCGGTTTTTTACCGAAATCGACATCGCCGCGCTGGCCCAGTCGGTCCTGTCTTCGCTGACCAGCTTCGGCGGTTTTGTCTTCATCACGATTTTATACGCCTCTTTCCTGCTCAGCGAAATAACCGGTTTTCCGGAAAAGGTGCGGCGGGCTTTCGGGTCAGATAGTGATTCGACCGACACGCTGAACATGATCACCAGGATCAACCATGACATCGGCAGCTATCTGGCGACCAAGACGCTGATCAATATCATCCTCGGTGTCATCTGCTGGGTCATTCTGGTGATATTGGGCGTGGAATATGCCGCGCTGTGGGCGATCATTATCGGGCTGCTCAACTATATTCCCTATATCGGTTCGTTCGTGGGTGTGGCCTTTCCCGCGCTCTTCGCTGTGGCGCAGTTTGGCACCCTGACCATTCCGCTTATCGCCACCGGCCTGATGACCACGGCGCAGGTAATTATCGGCAATATTGTCGAGCCAAGGATGCTTAGCAAATCCGTAAATCTCAGCCCAATGGTAGTGCTGGTTTCGCTGGCGATCTGGAGCAGCCTGTGGGGTATTCCGGGCGCCATATTGGCAGTACCGTTTACAACCATATTGATGATCGTGCTGGCGCGCCGGCCGGGAACCCGCCCGATTGCGGCGCTGCTCTCCAGTGATGGAAATGTCTAGATCCTGATTCTAGCCGGGGGTGAGTGGCGGTTTCATGAAAAAGGCTGCGACCAGTCCCGCGACCAGCAAGGCGATGGCGATAGCGAAGGCGACATCATAGCTGCCGCTTGCCTCGAAAATATAACCGGCACCTGCCGGAGCGGCCGCGGCAAAGGGCAGCATGATCGGTGCCAGCACCGAATTGATGATCGGAAAGGCGCGTTCGCCGTAATAATTACCGGTCACCACCGGCCCCAGAACCAGCATGCCGCCATAGCCGGCACCAAATAACATGCCCATGACCGAGAGCAGCAAAACACTGTGGCCGAGCCAGAAACCGGTCAGGCCGAAGGCCATCAGGGAAATGAATCCGAACACCGTCCAGCGCAATTCGAACTGGTCGCCAAGCCAACCCGCAGGAATCCGCGCCAGGCCGCTCCCCAATATGGCCAGGCCAAGAATGGAAGCGGCTTCGAGACTGGATAGCCCGCTATCGGTAAGGTGTAAGATTCCGTGATTGAGCAGGAAAAAGAATGTGCCAAGATAGCCGAGCGTGATCAGCATGACGAGGTAAAGCGCCGGTGTCCGGATGATCTGTTTCATTGTCCAGTCGTGACCGGTGCGATGGGTCTTGGGGCGTAGATTTCCGGCGAGCGGGTCACGCGCCGCCCGGCCCGGATCGACATTGTCGGGAAACTGGCCGATATCGTCCGGCCGGTTGATAACGAACTGGGTGGCAATCAGGGCAATGGCGACCATGGCAGCGGCGATCAACCATGCGGCGCGCCAGCTGTCAAAATGATCCATCATGCTCGCCAGCACCGGTTGTGCCAGTGCGCCACCGAGAGCGCCGCCGGTCATGACTATGCCAATGGTGGTGGATCTCTTGATGTTGAACCAGCTGATCATCGCGGTTTGCGAGCAGATCGGACCGGTCAGGGCAAAGGACAGGCCCATGACGCCGCCCCAGATCAGGATCCATTGCCAGATCTCGCTAACCACCGAAACCAGCAATAGCAGACCGGACAGCATGACGATCAGCCCGATGGTGATTGTTTGGCGGACTCCATATCGACTGAGCAGATAGCCGGTCAATGGATAGGCAAGGCCCAGAATCATCAGGGCGATTGATTGCGCCAGCGACGCGGTGCCGCGGTTCCAGTCCATGGTCTCGACCATCACCGGAAACACCACGGAATAGGCAAAATAAACGAAGCCGGATGCGGCAAACTGAACGAAGAGCAGCAATCCAACATTGTGCCAGCCATAGAATTTGCGGGGCGTTTGCCCCGTTTGCGCGGTAGTCGACAACATGCTCTCCTGTACCGCTTTATCCCGACGGCTTGGAGGAAGCTTACAGCAATGTCAGTTACAATCAATATTGCAATTGGGGGAACGTTTCAGTGCTGCAGGAAATCAAGGCTCACAGGCTTTGCGGCGGAAGCAAGCAAGCCGGATGGATCAGGGCAATTTCCAATGCTCATGATTGAGGAGGGATGGGTCATTATTGCAATCTGCCACCATCGCTTCGGATCATCGCCAATTGTTATCGCGCAAGCCATCCGCCGTCTACGGCCAATATGTGCCCCTGAACATAATCCGATGCCGACGATGCCAAAAATACCGCTGCGCCCCCAATGTCCAACGGATCGCCCCAGCGACCGGCGGGAATCCGGTCCAGAATCTGCCGGTTACGGGTTTTGTCGGCCTGCAGTCCTGCGGTATTATTGGTAGCGATATAGCCCGGTGCGATCGCATTGACACAGACACCCTTGTCCGCCCACTCATTGGCCAGCAGCTTGGTCAATCCAGCGACGCCGGATTTCGAAGCAGTATAGCTGGCCGCATGGGCGCCGCCCTGGAAACTCAGCATCGAGGCAATGTTGATGATCTTGCCAATCCGCCCGTCGACCTGATGGGCAGACATCATTTCGCGCCCAACCGCCTGGCTCAAAAAGAACAGGCTCTTGAGATTAAGATCAATGACGGCGTCCCAATCCTCTTCGCTAAAGTCGATCGCGGCCCCGCGACGGATAATGCCGGCATTGTTCACCAGAATATCTATCCTGCCGAATTTTTCCTTTGCTTCATCAATGATAAAATCAACCGGTTCCACGGTCGAAAGATCGGCTTGAATAATCTCGGCGCGGCGGCCTTGTGCGCGCACCCTTTCGACGGTTTCGGTTGCGGCCGTGCGTCCGACGGCGGCAATATTCGCGCCTGCGCCGGCAAGAGCCAGTGCTATTCCCTGACCGATACCCGTGTTGGCGCCGGTGACGATGGCGGTTTTATCCGTGAGGTCGAACATGGTGATGTTTGCGCCCTTTGTAGTGACGGTACCGTTACGCAATTGAAGCACCGTGACAGGTGCAACGTCTCCCAATAGCTAAATATTCAGCGACTTTCAAAATGCTTACAGCAATGCCGGTTACAATCAATATTGCAATTGGGGGGATAAGCTGTTCTCACATGATCGTTGCGCGGGAGGAAGTGCAGGATGAAATGGCCGCTCAGGATCAGCAAGAGCAGTGCGCTGATCGCGTTGATATTATTCGCCTTATTCGGGTTGATCCTGTTTGGCATGGGACGCCCGCCGATCTGTGCCTGCGGTACGGTCAAGCTGTGGCAGGGCGTCGTGCAATCTTCGGAAAACAGTCAGCATCTCGCCGACTGGTATACGATGAGCCATATCATTCACGGGTTCATCTTCTTCGGTATCGGCCATCTCTTGCGCAAGCGATTCCCGAAGCTGTTCCCGCTCGGTGTCATCCTCTGCCTTTCGATATTGGTCGAGGGCGCATGGGAAGTGCTGGAAAACTCGCCGGTCATCATCGACCGCTATCGCGAGGCGACCATTTCCTATGGTTATGAAGGCGATTCTATCATCAACTCGATGGCCGATATTGCATGGATGATCGTCGGATTCTTTCTCGCCTCGCGCTTGCCATGGAAGGCGACGCTGGCAATCGCGGTGATTTTCGAGCTGTTCACCGGCTATATGATCCGTGACAATCTGGCGCTCAACATCCTGATGCTCACGGTTCCGATCGAAGAAGTGAAGGACTGGCAGGCGGCCGGTACCGGCTATTGGCTAACCGGGAAGCCTTAACGCCGGTTTTGCCGTATTTTCGCTGTCTACAGGAACCGGACGGCCTTCGATCTCGATAACTGCCTCGGATGCGGGCAGGGTTTCTGCCTCCTTTTTATCATCATAGAGCTTTTTCGCGATCAGCGCTCCGCCGACCAGAAGCGCACCGGGGACGGATCGCGTGGCGATGCGGGCCGCGAGCATGCCGAGGCCGAAATTGCGCAAGCCATGACCCGTAGTGTGCTTGCGCGCCTCGTAACCGACCATCGTGGTAAATATATTTCTGATTAGCGACATGTTGTTCTTGTTCCCGGATCAGCCATTTTTGCCGACCATATTCTCAGCTCTTACATGGGTATCGTAGGTTTCTGCGTCAACCAGACCGAGCTCCAGCGCGGATGCGCGCAGCGTCTGGCCGGTTTTATGGGCATATTTGGCAATCGCCGCAGCCTTGTCATAGCCGATCACCGGGGCAAGCGCGGTCACCAGCATCAGGCTGTTATCCACCAGTTCCTTGATTTGCGCTTCATTAGCCTCCAGACCTTCCACGCAGCGTTCGGAAAAGCTCGACATGCCGATCGAGATAATCTCGATCGAACGCAGGACATTGGCGGCGATCAGGGGCTTGAATACATTGAGTTCGAGATGGCCCTGCAGTCCGCCGACGGTCACCGCCTGATGATTGCCGATGACCTGCGCGGCGACCATGGTCAGCATCTCACACTGGGTCGGATTGACCTTGCCCGGCATGATCGAGCTGCCCGGTTCATTGGCGGGCAGGTCCAGCTCGCCAAGACCGGAACGCGGGCCGGATCCGAGCAGGCGGATATCATTGGCGATCTTGGTCAGCGACACCGCCAGCGTGTTGAGCGCGCCGGACAATTCGACCATCGTGTCATGCGCGGCCAGTTCGGCGAATTTGTTCGGGGCGGAGGTAAATTTGAGGCCGGTGATCTTCGAGATTTCCTTGGCGATATTCTCGCCGAAATTTTCCGGTGCATTCAGGCCGGTCCCAACGGCGGTGCCGCCTTGCGCCAGCTGGCGCAATCGGGGCAATACCGTCTCGACCCGGTCGCGCGCCGCCACCAGTTGCGCGGCATAGCCGGAAAATTCCTGTCCGAGGGTCAGCGGCGTGGCGTCCTGCAAATGGGTGCGGCCGATCTTGACAATCGACTTCCACTGCCGGGCTTTCTCTGCGAGCGCGTCGTGCAATTGTTCCAGCGCGGGGAACAGCTCAACCTCGAGCGCCCGTGCTGCCGCCACATGCATGGCGGTCGGGAAGCTGTCATTGGATGATTGTCCGCGATTGACATGGTCATTGGGATGGACCGGATATTTGCCGCCCCGCGTGCCATAGATGGCTTCATTGGCGATACCGGCGATCACTTCATTGACGTTCATGTTCGACTGGGTGCCCGAGCCGGTCTGCCAGATGGTCAGAGGAAACTGGTTGTCATATTCGCCGGTGCGCACGGCATTGGCCGCTTTTTCAATTGCTGCAGCAATTTCCGGTTCCAGTCCATGGATGCCGTTCACCCTTGCAGCCGCCTGTTTGACCGCCGCAAGCGCGTGGATCAACCGGATCGGCATGCGTTCCTGTCGGGGAAAGGGGAAATTCTCGAGGCTGCGCTGTGTCTGTGCACCCCAATAGGCATCGGCGGGGACTTCTATCTCGCCAAGCGAGTCGGTCTCGGTGCGGGTCCCGCTCACTTTTTCTTGCCGAAGTCCACCGTCACCACGTTGGAGCCGTCATCGACCGGTTTGACGGTTTCCGTCTCACCGTCATTTTCCGCCGGGTCATGATCGTTCACATCGCCTTCGACTTCATCAACGTGAAATTGCAGTGCAAAATCCACCGCCGGATCAACGAAGGAGGTTATCGCCGCGAAGGGGATATGAAGCATCGAACTGATCTGGTTGAAGCTCAGCCCGACTTCAAAGCGATCTTCGTCAACCTTCAGGTCCCAATAGCGGTTCTGGATGACAATTGTCATTTCGTCCGGAAATCGCGCGATCAGATGATCTGGAATGTCGACTCCGGGCGCGCGGGTCTTGAAGGTGATGTAAAAATGATGTTCGCCGGGCAGGCCATCTTTTACAACTTCTCCCAGCACCCGGCCGACTACCGCGCGCAGGGCTTCCTGTACGATTTCATCATATGGAATCAGGCTATCGGCTGCTTCATCACTCATTTGCACTAGGTGGCGCGTAGCGGGCATCGGGTCAAGAGCGTAAAATGAATTTCGCACTGTCCAAAGGCCGCGAAATTCTTGCCTGATTTGTCCAAGCCATTATAGGCCTGTTGCATGAGAACAGCGACAATCGAGCGAAACACCAAGGAAACCGAGATTTTTGTCGAGTTGGACCTCGACGGGACCGGTCAATATGACGTGTCTACCGGCATCGGTTTTCTTGATCATATGATCGAGCAATTTTCGCGTCATTCGCTGATTGATCTGAAATTGCGGATCAAGGGTGATCTCCACGTCGATCAGCACCATACCACCGAGGACAGCGCCATTGCGGTCGGTCAGGCGATCCATCAGGCGCTTGGCGACAAGGCCGGGATCGTGCGTTACGGTAGCGCTTATTCGCCAATGGACGAGACGTTGAGCCGGGTGGCGCTGGATATTTCCGGCCGGCCCTATTTCGTCTGGAATGCCGGTTTCACGCAGGAACGGCTCGGCGAGATGGATACGGAATTGTTCAAACACTGGTTTCACAGTGTCGCGGATGCTGCGGGAATCACGCTGCATATCGAGCTGCTCTACGGCGAGAATAATCACCATATCGCGGAAAGCATCTTCAAGGGCTTTGCCCGGGCGATGCGTCAGGCAGTAGAGCGCGATCCGCGCAAGGGCGACGCGATTCCCTCGACCAAGGGGCAGTTGGGTGGCTGAGACAATTGCGCTGATCGATTTCGGTGCCGGCAATTTGCATAGTGTTCACAATGCGCTGATGGCTGCAGGGGCTGGAGATGTGGCGGTAACCGCCGATCCTGAATTGGTGGCGCGAGCGGACCGGATTATATTGCCGGGCGTTGGCGCCTTTGGTGCCTGCCGCGATGCACTGGTCAGGATCGACGGCATGGTCGACGCAATGGACCGGCGGGTCCGCGGTAACGGCATACCTTTTCTCGGCATTTGTGTCGGGATGCAGATGCTCGCCGACAAGGGCATCGAATTTGGCGAGCATGATGGTCTCGGCTGGATCAGCGGAACGGTAAAGGCGATCGAGGCTTCCGGCGACGACATAAAAATCCCGCATATGGGCTGGAACGACGTTACCCCGACGGAGGGCCATGATCTGCTCGAGTCCGGCGAAGCTTATTATCTGCACGGCTATCATTTTGACGCCGCGAAAGAGGCGGATATCTTGGCCAAGACCAGCCACGGTGGGCCTCTGGTTTCGGCGGTGGGTCGCGACAATATTGTCGGCGTGCAGTTTCATCCGGAGAAAAGCCAGGCCTATGGACTGGCCTTTCTCAATCGTTTTCTGGAGTGGAAACCATGACCATGCTGAATACCGTTCGTCCTGAGCCTGTCGAAGGGCCTTTCTCGTCAGATCGCCATGGTTCGACAAGCTCCCCACGAACGGAATATTTGAAATGATCGTCTTTCCCGCAATTGACCTGAAATCAGGCGAAGTCGTTCGCCTCGCAGAAGGCGATATGGATCGTGCCACGGTTTATGGCGACAATCCGGCGGAGCAGGCCGGCCTGTTTGCCGCAGCCGGTGCCGAGCATATTCATGTCGTCGATCTCGACGGCGCCTTTGCCGGATCGCCCCGCAATGCCGAAGCGGTGGAAGCCATCGTAGCCAGCTTTCCCGGCTATGTGCAGCTGGGCGGGGGCATCCGCAATCGCGAGACGGTCGAGCGCTGGTTCGAACTGGGCGTGGCGCGGCTGGTGATCGGCACGGCGGCGCTCAAGGATCCGGATTTCGTCAAGGACATGGCGAAGGAATATGAAGGCGGTATTGTCGTTGCGGTGGACGCGCGCGACGGCATGGTTGCGACCGAAGGTTGGGCCGATGTGTCGGATGTCAGTGTGCGCGATCTCGCCCGCCGCTTTGAAGATGCAGGCGTAGCGTCGATATTGTTCACCGATGTCGGCCGCGATGGCATGCTAACCGGCTGCAATATCGAAGCCACCGTGGACTTGGCGCGTGGTGTCGATATCCCGGTCGTTGCCAGCGGCGGGGTTAAGGGGCTGGATGATATCCATATGCTCAGCCAGTTTGCCCAGGACGGGATTGAAGGCGTGATTACCGGGCGGGCGCTATATGACGGCAGACTAGATCTGGCGACTGCGATTGCGATGGCCAATCGTGGTTGAGTTGTTTGCGATATTGTCGTCCCAGCGAAGGCTGGGACCTAAACCACATTTGCTGGACCCCCTGATATCGGGTTGGGCCCCAGCCTTCGCCGGGGCGACCAAGCCATGACCGTTCGAATCCGCGTCATTCCCTGTCTCGATGTTGCCAATGGCCGGGTGGTCAAGGGCGTCAATTTCGTCGATCTGCAGGACGCCGGCGATCCGGTCGAGCAAGCGCAGGCTTATGATGCCGCAGGGGCCGACGAGCTTTGCTTCCTCGACATTACCGCTAGTCATGAAAAGCGCGATACGATCATCGATGTGGTGCGACGGACTGCGGAAGTCTGCTTCATGCCGGTGACGGTTGGCGGTGGTGTCCGCAGCGCGGAAGATGCCCGCGCGCTGCTGATGGCCGGCGCGGACAAGGTCGCGGTGAACAGCGCCGCTGTCTCCCGGCCCGAAGTGGTCAGCGACATCGCTACCCGTTTCGGCAGCCAGTGTATGGTTGCCTCGATCGATGCGCGGAAAGTCGCGGAAGGGCGCTGGGAAATATTCACCCATGGCGGCCGCACGCCGACCGGGATCGACGCGCTGGAACATGCTGTCCGTATGGCCGATCTCGGGGCAGGGGAGCTGCTGGTGACCTCTATGGACCGCGACGGCACCCGCGACGGCTATGATCTGGAACTGACCCGCACGCTGGCCGATGCTGTATCGATTCCGGTGGTAGCAAGCGGCGGGGTCGGGAATCTCGACCATCTGGTCGAGGGTGTAACAAAAGGCCACGCCAATGCGGTGCTCGCCGCCTCGATATTCCACTTCGGCCAATATAGCATAGCCGAGGCCCATGCCGCGTTGCGCGCCGCGAAGCTGCCTGCCCGGGCCTGATCCCGCCGAAAATTGTAAATATTCCCGGATTATCGCCATATTGGGGGATGGTTAATGTCGGTTTACTTTACATCTGGTGATTTTCCGAAATATCATTAACTATTCTTCCGCCCTGAATTCGCGCTTTTCGGCGAACTGGCAAGGCTCTTGCTTAACTATTCCCATAGGACTTTTGAAATTGGGAATGGAATTCGATCGTGAAACTGATGAAATGTACAATCTGGGCCGCTGCTGCAGCGATTGCCGTCGTAGCTGCCGCTCCGGCTGAAGCAACTTGGAGCAGTGACAGTCGTGGCAGCGTCAAGGGCTGGAGCAGTTCCGGCGGCGGTAGCTCGCGCGGAAGCAGTTCGCGTGGCGGCAGTTCCGGATGGGGCAGTTCGGGCTGGGGGTCATCCGGTCATGGGGGGTCATCTGGCCACGGGGGATCATCTGGCCATGGGGGGGCGACAGGTTCTTCAGGGGGGACTCCTGTTCCTGAACCGTCGAACATGCTGATGCTCAGTCTTGGTCTGGCCGGACTGGCTGCTGGCCGCATGGCCGCTCGTCGCCGCAAAAAGCATTAACGACAACGATTCCCGTGCCGCCTGTTCTCCAATTACGGGTTGGCCGGTACCGGGTCGTCAGTGGGGGCACTGGCGGCCCTTTTTTATGAGATGACCAAACTTGTGCCGCTAGGACTTGACGAACAAGCGATTCGTCGCGCATCACCGTCAGCGATGACCAATATTCTCAAATCTCTCGAACGCACGATTTTGGAACGCCGCGAAGCGGAGCCGGACCAAAGCTACGTCGCCAGTCTGCGGGCCAAAGGCCGCGCCAAAATGGCCGAAAAGCTTGGGGAAGAAGCGACCGAAGCGGTCATTGCTGCCGTGCTAGATGACAGGGCGGGGATGACCGGGGAAGCCGCTGATCTGTTGTTTCACCTGATGGTTCTGCTGGCCGACATGGACCTGTCTCTCGATGACGTGACCACCGAACTGGCACGCCGCGAGGGCCTGTCCGGACTGGAAGAAAAAGCGGCAAGAGGAGCAAGCTGATGGCAATAGACCCGACCCTGCCATATGATGACGACAATATATTCGCGAAAATCCTGCGCGGGGAAATCCCCAACAAGACCGTCTATGAAGACGAATGGGCGCTCGCCTTTCACGATATCAATCCGCAGGCACCCGATCATATATTGGTGATCCCGAAAGGCCGCTATGTCAGTTGGGATGATTTTTCCGCCACCGCGAGCGATGCAGAGATCGCCGGATTTGTTCGCGCCGTCGGCCATGTCGCGCGCGAAGCGGGGATGGTTGAACCGGGCTATCGCCTGCTCGCCAATATAGGCAAGAATGGCCATCAGGAAGTGGCCCATCTTCACGTTCACATATTTGCCGGAAAACCGCTTGGCCCGATGCTGATGCGCAGCTAGTAACAGAGGTAACAAGACCGCAACCGGTCCGGAATATCGGGGAGAAGCATAGATGGCAGGCGCAGCAGCACCGCGAGGCGAAGGTTGGTCTTCGCGCACAGCATTTGTTTTGGCAGCAATCGGTTCCGCAGTCGGGCTTGGCAATTTGGTGCGATTCCCAGCTGAAGCAGGGGCCAATGGCGGCGGCGCCTTTGTCATATTCTATATTTTCTGCGTTTTGCTGATCGGTTTGCCGATCCTGCTGTCCGAAACCCTCATCGGTCGCCACGGCAAGGGCTCCGCTATCGAAAGCATGAAGAAGCTGGCGGTCGAGTCGCGTGCCTCAAGCTGGTGGTCCGTCGCTGCCGGTGTCGGGATGGTCGGTGCTTTCCTGATCCTCACCTATTACAGCGTCCTGGCAGGGTGGATCGTGCATTTTATCGGCATTTTTGCCGGAGATGTTGCCCATGCGTTCGCTTCGGGTGGTCTGACGCAAGGGGCTTTGCAGGATTTGTCGGTCGATCAGGTGCAGGGGCTGTTGCCGACCCTGCAAGCGAACAGCAGCGAAATGCTGGCGATGCACGCGATTTTTATGGCTTTGACGATATTCGCTGTCGGTCGCGGTGTCAGTAGTGGTATCGAAAAAGTCGCCGTCTGGTTGATGCCCATTTTTTTCCTGCTGTTGATTGCGATCACCATCTACGGTGCCTTTACCGGATCATTCGGGGCCGCGCTTGCTTTCCTGTTTGATTTCGAACCGGCGCGATTGCTCGACCCGTCGGTCCAGCTGTCCGCGCTCGGTCAGGCTTTGTTCTCATTATCCCTGGGTTCGGCGCTGATGATTACCTACGGTGCCTATGCGGCGCGGGACATCAATCTTGCGAAAACATCTGCCCAGATCGCGACGGCCGATACGTCGGTTGCGATTATCGCCGGTCTGGCGATATTTCCAATCACATTTGCCGCGCTGGCTCCGGCCAGTCTGACTGCAATATTGGATGGCCAGGAACAGGTCCAGGGCGGCCTTGGACTGCTGTTCGTCAATCTGCCGGTGGCGTTTCAGGCCATGCCGGCGGGATCGCTGATCGGGTTGCTGTTCTTCATCATGGTGTTTTTCGCGGCTTTGACCAGTTCGGTTGCACTGCTTGAGGCATCTGTCAGCTGGGCGATAGGGCGTTTCAACAAGCCGCGCTGGCTGGTGACAATCCTGTTAGGCGGGCTGGCCTTCCTGATCGGTGCCTGGGCAAGCTTTTCGTTCAACAGTCAGGCCGATTTCCAGCCGTTTGATTTCATGATCTTTTCCGGTCAGCCGGTATTCGGCATCATCGACGAGCTTACCGCAAAAATTCTGCTGCCAACATCTGCGCTGCTCGTCGCTATTTTTGTCGGCTGGATCGCCGACCGCAGGCTGATCGACAGCGAAAATGGTCTCGACGGCAATTTGCATCGCATTTGGCTTTTCCTTGTGCGCTGGTTGTGTCCGCTGGTGATAATCGCCATTCTTCTGTCCGGCCTATTCCCGCAATTATTTGGTATCGGGTAGCTGATGGCAGGGACAAAAGCTCCAAAATGCCCGGTCTGCCGGAATGCGGGCAGCGAAAAATGGGCGCCGTTCTGCAGTGCCGGATGCAAGGATCGCGATTTGCTGAAATGGCTGGGAGACGGTTATAAAATACCCGGACCGGCAGTTTCGCCTGACCAGCTCGCCGATCATTTTGCCGATGATTCGGGCCGCAGCGGGGAGGGTTGAGCAGTTGCAACAAAGCCGCCATTTTTAGGCTGGACAAGCGGTAACAGGCCCGCCTATAGCGTCGCTTCCTAACGCAGCCAGCGCAACGCGCAGGCGCAGATGCCCGAGTAGCTCAGTTGGTAGAGCAAGCGACTGAAAATCGCTGTGTCGGTGGTTCGAATCCGCCCTCGGGCACCACCTTTTTCCTTAAATTTCAACATCTCGCAACACCGCCAACGTGTACACATTTAATGCCTAGTTCTCAGAGAGTTACCTAAGGTGGTATGGGAACTCCGGTGACCAGAGACCATTTGGCCGCGGCCATCGTAGAATATAATGCCCATTTATCTCCATGGCCCAAAACGCTGGCACCAGATGCACTATTGGATTTAAGTGGTTTTGGGCTTCAGTTAAAGCCAAGCAGCTTTCGCTGTTCGGTCCAGCAGAGCGGAACGCTGCCAATCCGCAGGATCTTGCGGCCCGTCAGATCAACAGGCTGAGTACCATCAATAATCGCGGAGATAATGTCAGGGGCAAGATAGCTCAGCCGGGTTAGCTGCTGAAGATGGCGCGGGCTATATTCTGCGATCATCGCTGAGGGTTTACCTGAGAGCAGAAGATCCTGTGCTGCAAACGCATGAGCGATCAATCGCAGGAGCACTGGATCCGGATCACGTTTGGGTGGGCCTTGGTCAGGCGCGATAGCAAGCTTCAAGTCCGATCCCTTGCTCACCAGCTTGGCTTTGACGGAAATTGAGGAGACCTCATCATCGTCCCATGGTTTGGAATATATTTTTATAACCGCTTCTTGGACTTCCACGCGGGTCTTCCGGCCGAGTAATATATTGCGCTGCTCTCTGATAGACATGCCGGGAAGGGCGTTCGCAATCTCCTGACGTTTGTTCAGTTGCTCGGAGAGCTGCTCAGCGGTCTCAGACCCGTCAGAAACGATATCGCCTAGTTGCTTGGCAATGGTACCGACGACCAGTCGCTCGATTTCTCCAGCCGGCATACGCCATTTGATTGATTGGTCCCCTGGCAGGGTCCGTGTCACATAATAGCGAAATCGTTTTGATCCCTTGGTTGCATGGGTGGGAGTCATCGGTTTCCCATCGGGATCCATTACTAGTCCCGTTAGCAGACTTGGATTGCGGCTTTTCTTGCCCAGTGCATTGGTGCTTCGATTCGCTTGAAAGTTGGATTGAACAAGATCAAACAGCTCCTGACAGATGATGGCTTGGTGGGCCCCATCATAGATATTTTCCTTGTGCTTCACCTTGCCAACATAGACCGGGTTCTGAAGGAGATGGGTCACGGTGCCGGTCTTGAAGGTAACTCCGCCGACAACTTTCCCAGTTTTCCAGACGCGCATTCTGGTTTTGATACCCTTCGCCGCCATTTCCTCGACCAGCTGCGGCACTGATTTCAACTCTGTGTAGCGCTCGAACATCCAGCGCACGATTTCCGCTTCAGACTGGTTGATCACCAGCTGGCGTTCCACAACCTCATATCCGAACGGAACCCCGCCCCCCATCCACATTCCTTTCTTCTTGGATGCCGCGACCTTGTCTCGGATGCGTTCTCCGGTGACCTCCCGCTCGAACTGCGCGAAGGACAGAAGCACGTTCAGTGTCAGACGCCCCATGCTGGTTGTCGTGTTGAACGATTGTGTGACGCTGACGAAGCTGGCTTCATTCTCATCCAGTATCTCAACAATCTTGGCAAAATCAGCGAGGGACCGTGTCAGTCGGTCAACCTTGTAGACAACGATAACATCGACCTTGCCCGCTTTCACATCATCCAGTAGCTGCGATATGGCAGGGCGGTTCTGCGCGGCGATGACAGCATTGCCGAACTGTGCCGCAAGGAAGGCATCGCACAGAGCCTATATTACGTCTGGTCGAAGGAGTTCATGGAGGCTGGCAAGCGCCGATTGGCCGGTGACACTGCGCG
>NZ_JBLWWU010000020.1:0-69993 GCF_048267785.1 Parasphingorhabdus sp.
GCTCAAGCGACCTCTTCAGATTTGAAACCGACGCTCCTGAATCGAGCAATTTCTTGATTGCCTTTAAGACCAACAGGTCCCGGAACTCGTAGCGCCGCCCTTTGCCGCGTCTCGTCCCCTTTTTCTTCCGAGGAATAAAAACTCCCGTTCTTTGCAGATAATCCAACATATAGACTGAATTAAACCCACAAATGACCACCGCTTCCTTCGCCGAAAACTCTGTTTTAATAATAGTCATGCTCAGAACTATAATTGATGAATAGTAAAAATCCTAACAATATGGCAAATTTCCTCCTCATAAACTAAATATAGTTGTCTTCTCTATTGCGGCATACCACACCTTGTGCCAAAAAATGTGCGGTCCATTAAGGACTAGAAAGGAGGAAATGTTATGTACTTTGAAAAATACAAGTCCAACGGCCAGTGGCGTTGGCGCCTCAAAGCTGCCAATCACGAGATAATCGCATCAGGCGAATCTTATTGGAACGAGACCGACTGCAATCATGCGATCAATCTCGTGAAAGGCACAACCAGTGTAACACCGGTCAAGACGCTCCAAACGAGCTAGTAGGATATATACCCGCAAAATCTAAAAGGAAAGGCTGGGAGCGATCTCGGCCTTTTCACTATCAGAACAGCGTCAGCACACCTATCGTCTGCTCGTCACCCACCAGTCCGGAATAGATCATATTGCCGGCGACATAGACGATGACCGCCAGCCCTAGATAGGCAATCCATTTATAACGCTCGATATATTTGGCGATGACATTGGCTGCAAGACCCATCAATGCGACCGACAGCAACAGGCCGATGACCAGGATACCGGGATGTTCGCGCGCCGCACCGGCGACGCCAAGGACATTGTCGAGGCTCATCGACACGTCAGCAGCGGTTACCGCCCATACCGCCGCCCAGAAGCTTCTCTGCGCTTTTACGCCGCTACGTTCGTCGCCTTCAATCTCTTCCGATCCCGGAGATTCACCTTCGTGGAAAATCTCGCGGTAAAAACTCCAGCCGACCCAGAGCAGCAACAAGCCGCCAGCCAGCACCAGACCGACGATCTGCAACAGCTGCACCACGATGAGCGCAAACAGGATGCGCAATATCAGCGCGGCGGCAATACCGATGAGAATCACCTTGCGCCGCTGTTCTGCTGGCAAGCCGCCAGCCAATGCGCCGACAACGATGGCGTTGTCTGCAGCAAACACCAGATCGATCAGCACCACCTGCCCGAAGGCCGCCAGCGCTGCCGGCGATCCGATATTGGAGAAATCATGGACAATCGCCGCCCATATATCTGAAACAGAACCAAGGCCGGTCGCGACAGCGGATAAAAAGGGGAGAAGTTCAATCATGGAAAATAGAAGGTCCGTAATAGTTAACGACCGGCATAGGGTCATAGAATTGGTGAAGCAAGCTGCGCCATTGTTGATAATCGTCTGACTGTCGAAATCGTTCCCGATGTGATTCAATCCTGTCCCAAATTATCAACAACAAATAGCGGGTAGGATCATCCGATGACGGCCGTATTTCGATAGACTGAAAACCCGGTTGCCGGGCTACAAGCGGTCTGGCATTTGCCATCGCCGCTTCAAAACTCTCCGATTGCCCCGGCCGAACCTGCAATATGGCATGTTCCAGTATCACCGGGGCAAACCGGAATTTTTACTGGTTCATGCTGTCGAAGAAATCGTCGTTGGATTTTGAATCCTTCATCTTGTCGAGCAGGAATTCCATCGCGTCGATCGTGCCCATCTGCATGAGAATTCGGCGAAGGACCCACATTTTCTTGAGCTTCTCGTCCTCGACCAGCAATTCTTCCTTCCTCGTACCGGATTTGCCAACATCCAGCGCCGGGAAGATACGCTTGTCGGCCACCTTGCGGTCGAGCACGATTTCCGAGTTGCCGGTACCCTTGAATTCTTCGAAGATCACTTCGTCCATCCGGCTGCCGGTATCGATCAATGCGGTCGCGATAATCGACAGCGAACCGCCTTCCTCGATATTCCGCGCCGCACCGAAAAAGCGTTTCGGGCGCTGCAGGGCATTGGCGTCCACACCACCGGTCAGCACCTTGCCGGAGCTGGGAACGACGGTGTTATAGGCACGGCCGAGACGGGTGATGGAGTCGAGCAGGATGACAACATCATGCTTGTGCTCGACCAGACGCTTGGCCTTTTCGATCACCATTTCGGCAACCTGAACGTGACGGGTGGCTGGCTCGTCAAAGGTCGAACTGATGACTTCGCCCTTCACCGAACGCTGCATGTCGGTCACTTCTTCCGGCCGTTCGTCGATCAGCAATACCAGCAGATAGACCTCCGGATGATTGTCGGTGATCGCCTTGGCGATATTCTGCAGCAGAACGGTTTTACCGGTCCGTGGCGGTGCCACGATCAGGGCGCGCTGGCCCTTGCCCTGCGGGGAGATAATGTCGATCACCCGGGCGGACTTGTCTTTTTCCGTCGGATCGAGACTGTCGAGCTTGAGCTTCTCATCCGGATAGAGCGGGGTCAGATTGTCGAAATTGACCCGGTGACGGACCGCGTCCGGATCGTCGAAATTGATCGAGGTCAGCTTCGTCAGCGCAAAATAACGCTCGCCATCGCGGGGTGCGCGGATTTCGCCTTCCACCGTGTCGCCGGTGCGCAGACCAAATTTGCGGACCTGGTTGGGAGAGACATAAATATCATCGGGACCGGCGAGATAATTGGCTTCGGGTGAACGCAAAAAGCCGAATCCGTCGGGCAGCACTTCGATTGTGCCAACACCCATGATCTGTTCATTCTGATCCGCAAGTTCTTTCAGAATAGCGAACATCAGATCCTGCTTGCGCAACGTGGAGGCACCCTCGACGCCCAGTTTTTCAGCCATCGAAACGAGATCCGCGGGCGACTTTTCTTTTAATTCTTTTAAATGCATGGAATTTTATCCAGATAATTTTGGGAAATCATAATATGTTTTACATGTGAGCAGCTGTTCGCTGACTTCGAAATTCGATGTACATGAAAATTTGGCCCGGACGGGCTTTGGCGTATATTTACGCCTTTGTTATTTGAGTGTCAACTAATGGGAATCAAAACGGTTTGATAATCACCAATATCACGATGATTGCCGCCGCGATACCGGGCACTTCATTGACCAGACGCAGTCTTTTATCGCTCATCGTCCGTTCCCCGCGCGCCAGTTTTTTGGAATAGGCAATCATCCAGCCATGATAGCCGGATAGCGCCAGCACCATCAACAATTTGGCGTTAAACCAGCCCTGGCTGAACGCGCCGATATTATAGGCAAGCGCCAATCCGACCACCCAAACGATGATCAGGGACGGATTGAGAATGATCTTGCGGAGCTTGCCCTCGCGCTCGATCCATTTTCCATCTTCTTCCGAACCGACCGCGGTTTCCTGATGATAGACAAAGAAACGCGGCATCATGAACAGCCCCGCCATCCAGAAAATCACGAAAATGAGATGGGCCGCTTTCAACCAGAGATAGAGCATGGAGAGAATTTCATTCATTGCCTCACAAGTGTAAGCAGATTTTCGACATGTTCAATGGGCGTGTCGGGTAAAATCCCGTGGCCGAGATTGAAAATATGCGGCCGATCTTCAAAGACTTGCATGATCTGGCGCGTCGATTTTTCAAGCGCTTCGCCGCCGGCAATCAGGGCCAGCGGATCGAGATTGCCTTGCAGCGGCAAACCGGCTGGCATATTTTCATGGGCCCAGATAGGATCCACCGTTTCATCAAGACCAATCGCGCTGGCACCCGTTTCATTCGCATAGGCGACCAGTTTCGCTCCGGCGCCCTTGGGAAAACCGATAATCGGCAGATCGGGATGAACCGCTTTCAGTCGCGATATGATTTCGGCATTGGGCGCGATCACCCATTTTTCAAATTGCATGGGGGACAGCGAACCGGCCCAGCTGTCGAACAGTTGCACCGCATCAACGCCGGCCTCGATCTGGCCGAGCAGATATTCAACGGTATTCCTGATGATTGCGTCGATCAGTTCGGAAAAGGCCGCTTCATCCTGATAGGCATAGCGCCGGGCGACACCCTGATCCTTGCTGCCCTGTCCGTGAACCATATAGGTCGCGACGGTCCATGGACTTCCGGCGAAGCCCATGAAGGTTGTTTGGTCGTCGAGCCGTTCGGCGACCCGGCGCACGGTGGCGTAAATAGCTTCAAAATGCTCGGGAGCACCCTCTAGAGACGACAAAGCGGCATCGACCAGCCTTGGTGCCAGCCGGGGTCCTTCTCCCTTCTCAAACCACAGTTTCTGACCCATCGCATGGGGAACGATCAATATGTCTGAAAACAGGATCGCACCGTCAAAGCCAAAACGCTTGATCGGTTGCAACGTCACTTCCGCGGCCGCTTCCGGATCATAGCAAAGTTCAAGAAACCCGCCTTTTTGCGCGCGCAATTCGCGATATTCCGGCAAATAGCGGCCTGCCTGACGCATGAGCCAGACCGGCGTTTGATCGGTCTTCTTGCCGAGCAATGTCTTGAGGAGAATTTTCTGGGAGTCAGTTCCGTTCGGCATATGAAGACGGTCATCCATTATTATTATCTAAGTATTTATATTAAATTGTTGTTGATGATAGAGCGTGGAAAAGGCGGTAACCCGCCAGCGCCGCAAATACAAACAGATTGACAGGCGGGTCTTAATGAAAATTTAACCGATTCCAAATTTTGATCCCCGCTATCCACAGATTGTGGATGGAATTTGTCAATGTTGGTCCACTGTGGATAGATTTGCGGGATTCGGGGATAGATATAGAGGGGATATTTATCCCCGACTTCATCCCTTGCTTTATCCACCGTGAAATCACAAAGCTTAAACCATGAACAGGCTCCATCTTCATCTGCTATCGGATTCCACCGGCGAGACACTGGAAAATATCGCCAAGGCGGCGCTTGCGCAGTTCGACGGTGTAGAGATTATCAAGCATTTCTGGCCGATGGTCCGTTCCGAGAAACATCTCAACCGGATATTGACCGAAGTAGCGGATAATCCCGGGCTGGTCATATTCACCATCGTCAACCGCGATATCAGGGCCAAGCTTGAACGCGAATGCCGGCATCTGGGACTACCGTCGGTCCCGGCCCTTGATACCGTAACCGATGCTTTGTCCAATATGTTGGGACAGGAAGCCAAAGCGCGACCAGGTCGACAGCATATATTGGACGCAGCCTATTTTGCCCGGGTTGAAGCAATCCAGTTTACCATCGCCCATGATGACGGTGTCGGCTGGGAGAATTGGGAAGCGGCCGATATCGTGCTGGCCGGCGTTTCCCGAACCTCAAAAACACCGACATCCATTTATCTTGCCAATCGTGGGTTCAAGACCGCCAATATTCCGATCGTCCCGGAATCGCCTCCGCCTGATGCGCTATTTCATCTGAAGAATCCGCTGATTGTAGGTCTGATCACCGGTGCTTCGCGGCTGGTGCAGGTCAGGCGCAACCGCTTGTTGTCACTGAATCAGGCACCCGAAACCGATTATGTCAATGAAGAGAAGGTCAAGGCCGAAACCCAATATGCCCGCCGGATGTTTGCTGATAATGGTTGGCCGATGATCGATGTGACGCGCCGATCGATCGAGGAATCGGCCGCGGCGATCATCAATCTCTACAACGAGCGGCATATAGCCGCTGGAGACAGCGTGAAGGCTCCTGTCAGTGAATGATATACCCTTGATACTGGCATCAAAAAGCCAGGCTCGGCGTGCGATGCTGACCGCTGCCGGCGTCAGGGTCGAGGCCATCGCGCCCAATGTTGACGAGGATGCCCTTAAAGAAGGGCTGAAGAGCGAAGGCGTTACCGCCCGCAATCTTGCCGATGCACTCGCCGAAGCCAAGGCCGTCCGGCTGTCACAGCGGATCGGTGACGGGATGGTATTGGGAGCGGATCAGGTTCTGGCGCTGGAAGACGGCAGGATGCTCGACAAGCCGTCCAATCCTGCCGATGCCATCGCCCATCTGAAATTGCTGTCCGGCCGGAAGCACAAGCTGTTCAGCGCCGCCGTGATTGCCGAACAGGGAATAGCGGTATGGCGTCATATTGATATTGCAACGCTTTCCGTCCGCTCGCTGAGCGATGCTTTCATCGAACATTATGTGGAATCCGAATGGGATAATATTCGTCACTGTGTCGGTTGCTACGAGATAGAGGGCAGGGGTGTTCAGCTTTTTTCGGCTATCAGCGGTAGCCAATTCACGATCATGGGCCTGCCGTTATTGCATCTTCTGGACTATCTTCGAATTCGGGGTATTTTGACGTCATGACCACATCTCTTCCCTACGCCGAAGTCATCGGTGATCCGATCAAACAGAGCAAGTCTCCGCTGATCCACAAATTCTGGCTCGACCGGCTCGGAATCGAGGCAGATTATCGCGCCTGTCATGTCGCACCTGCTGAACTGGTCGATTATATCGGGCAGCGTAGCGCCGATCCGGACTGGCGGGGCTGCAATGTGACCTTGCCGCATAAAATAGTGATTATGGATCTGGTCAGCGATCCGGGCGGCGTTCGTGACAATATCGGAGCGATGAATACCATCGTGCGCCAGGCCGACAATAGTCTCATCGGTACAAATACCGACGCGGCCGGTTTCATGGCCCCGATTGCCGACACTGACTGGTCGGGAAAACATGCTGTTATCATCGGGGCGGGAGGTGCGGCCCGCGCGGTCCTGTTTGCCCTGAAACAAGTAGGGATCGGGGAAGTTACCTTTGTCGCGCGTAGCGGTCTGAAAGCGAGCGGCTTGCTGATGCAATCGTCTTTGAAGGGTGGCGTACTCCCGATGGACGCGCGGTTACCGGAGGCTGATCTTCTGATTAACGCCAGTCCGCTCGGCATGACGGGCAAGGAACCGCTAGAGTTGGACCTTGGTCCTTTGCCTAGCAATGCGCTGGTATATGATCTCGTCTATGCCCCGCTGGAGACTGGTCTTTTGAAAGCGGCCAAGCGGCACGATCTGGCCGTGGTTGATGGTCTCGATATGTTAATCGGTCAGGCGGCGCTTGCCTTTGAACTGTTTTTTGGCGCCACCCCGCCGATGGAAGATGATATCGAGCTCAGAAAGCTGTTGATTGCATGATGGCACGCGAACGACCCTATATTATCGGACTAACGGGCTCGATCGGGATGGGAAAGTCGACGGTGGCCCAAATGTTTGTCGACGAAGGCGTTCCCTTGTTCGATGCGGATGCTGCGGTCCATCACCTACAGGGGCCAGGCGGTGCTCTGGTCGATGCGATCGAAGCCCTGTTTCCGGGAAGCACGACTAGCGAGGGTGTGGACCGTCAGAAACTGGGAGCAGCGGTGCTCGGCGATCCGTCGGCGTTGCAGCAGCTGGAAAGGCTGATTCACCCTGCGGTCGGGGAAATGCGACTGGCATTTATCGAAAAGCATCAGGATCGGCCGATGATCCTGTTCGATATTCCGCTATTATTCGAAAAATCCGGGGGCGAGGGGGTCGACCATATTGTTGTGGTATCGGCCGGTGATAAGGATCAGCGCGCCCGTGTTCTGGCTCGACCGGGCATGACCGAAGAGCGGTTCGAACAGATTAAGGCCCTTCAAATTCCGGATGCGGAAAAGCGGAAAAGAGCGGATTCCGTGATCGATACGTCCCTGCCCCATGCCGAAACACGTCGGCAGGTCCAAAAACTTGTCCAAAAATTGAAAGCATCTCTTGCGTAACCCAAGGTTCGGTCCGATATTGAGTATATGCGGGAAATAATTTTCGATACTGAAACCACCGGCTTTGATCCACAAAATGGTGACCGGATGGTGGAAATCGGTTGTATTGAAATGATCGACCGGGTCGAAACCGGCCAGACATTCCACTGCTATTATAATCCTGAACGGGCGATGCCTAAGGCCGCCGAAAATGTGCACGGATTGTCGGATGTATTTCTGTCCGACAAAAAGCTGTTCGCAGAGGGGGCTGAGGAACTTCTGGATTTTCTCGGGGACGCGAAACTCGTCGCCCATAACGCACAATTTGATTTTAATTTTCTCAACGCCGAACTGCTTCTGTGTGGATACAAGGAAATTTCCCGTTTTCGCATGGTGGACACGCTGGCGATTGCGAAATCCAAGCACCCTGGTGCCAAACTGTCGCTTGATGCCTTATGTTCGCGCTATGGTATCGATCGCAGCCATCGGGTGAAGCATGGCGCTTTGCTTGATGCGGAATTGCTGACCCAGCTTTATATTGAATTGACCGGTGGCCGCCAAATCGGTCTGGGTCTGGCGGAGGAGGACAAGCGGCGAAAAGACTCGGCACAGATGCAACCCAGATCACAGAGCGTGGAACGCAGGCCGTTTATGGCGGCGCGTGAACATCGCGCGACCGCCGAGGAGTTGGAGCGGCACAAGCTATTTATCGAGGGCATTAAAAACCCTCTTTGGACAGAGGTTTAAGAGACAAAACAGTATCGTCAATTGTGTAGCGATGCAGAATGAAAAGGAGAATATTATGGAAGTTCGTGTTTCGGGACATCAGGTCGACACCGGTGATGCGCTGCAAACCCATGCCGAGGATCGAATGAACGCGATTGCCAGCAAATATTTTGCCAAGGCTATTTCGGCCAATGTCACCGTCAGTAAAGCGCCCCACGCCCAGTTCAAATGCGATATCGTGACTCATGTGATGCAGGGATTGACCTTGAAGTCTGATGCTGAAGCGGGAGACGCCCATCAGGCTTTTGACAATGCCGCTGACAAGATCGAAAAACAGCTGAGGCGCTACATGCGTAGGCTCAACGACCATCATGTCCAGGCGCAATATGCCGCGAAACAGGAAGAAGCGGCCTACCGGGTGTTTGAATCGGTGGACGAGGACGACGAGAGCGAAGTGAATGGTGACAGCCCTCCGATCATTGCCGAAACCAGCACCGATATTCCTGAAGCCAGCGTGTCGAACGCGGTGATGATGATGGATTTGCGCAATACCAGCGCGCTATTGTTCAAAAACTCTGGCACTGGTACCCATAATATGGTCTATCGCCGCCCCGATGGTACAATTGGATGGGTGGAGCCGCATAGCTAATAGGGCGGCCCTGTCGTCCACGGGCAGATAATTGGACATTTCTGTCGACTGGCCCAAAAGCACACTGGTTTCCAAAGTCCGGAATTTTCGCGGATTTACGCGAATATTGCCGGGACAAAAGGAATGAATGATGACGATCATGTCCGTTAGACTGAATATCGCTGCCGTCCGGGATTGCCCTGGTGATGGTGGCAAGGATGAAATTTTGCGCACGATCGGCACGATCGCGCAGGAATGCTATCAACTTGATGCAGAAACGGTGCGCGCTGGCTTGGCAGCTCGTGAAGCCCTGGGTTCAACCGGATTCGGAAGAGAAATTGCCATACCGCATACGAAATTGGACGATCTTGACCGTTGCGTAGGTGTTTTCCTCCGCCTTTCCGAACCGGTAGCGTTCGATTCGCAAGACGGAAAGCCGGTCGGGTTGATATTCGCGCTGCTCTCTCCGGCAAAAGGCGGAGTCGAGCATTTGCAGGCCTTGGCCGAGATTTCCCGTTTCTTACGGGATGACAATATGGTTGCGAAGCTCCGCGGTGCCTCTGGTCAGGACGCTCTATATGCTCTGTTGAGCAAACAGCGCGAGCGGCGGGCTGCCTGATATTCGTTATGACGGACAAGCCTGAAACTGATTTGGAAAGCGGCGGCGCACAAGGACATTTTCGCGCCCTGGAACGGCTTTATGCCGAAGCGCCGATCAACCGGCTGTTCAATTCACGTCTGGAAATCGAGGAAGCGGGCAAGGCAAAGATATTTTTCGACGTCGATGAACGATATTATCACGCAGCCGGAGCCGTACACGGGACCGCTTATTTCAAGATGCTCGACGACGCCGCCTTTTATGCCTCCAATAGTCTGGTGTCCGACCGCTTCATCCTGACCACCGCCTTCAACCTGCTCTTCACCAAACCGCTCAAGAACGGACCGGTCATAGCCGAGGGCCGCTGGGTTAGCGGTAAACGGCGGGTGTTTGTGGCCGATGCACGACTGGTCGATTGCGATGGTGACGAAATAGCCCGAGGCACCGGTACCTTCATGCGTTCGCATATTCCGCTAGCATCACTTCCTGGCTATAAAAAAGATGATTGAACCGCGACTTTCTGCGGAAATGAAGGTCAATACCCTTCTTCGACTCGTGAATCAAAATGGTGGATTTGGTGCGGTGCTGAAAAAAGGCGACCGGATATCCGGATCAGTCCTGATTCAATGCGTAGAAAAGGGCGAAAACCCTAAGCTTCTGGAGAGTATGCCGTCGCTTGACGGCTCGTCGAACTGGCAGCAGATATGGCCACAAGGTACTGATAATAATAAGAAATTAACTGATTATATAGCCCAAAGATTTCGATTTGACCCCGATATATGGTTAATTGAACTAGACATCCCGGATGCGGAACGGCTCATCGCCCAAATGGGTCAGTAAACTTGACTTTATCGTCCAGAAACATATTTGGCGCTCAACTTTGATGCGCAGGTTGCCGTTAAGTTTGTCGGGAACGACAGGCGGTAAACACGCAGTCGGGGGGAACAGAAACAGATCCACGCTTTGAATTTCGGGTCTGTTTTTGGCGTCAATGGCGGAAAGTCATGAATCGCTCTGGTCTCACCGCATAAAAAAACAGGTTTATGAGCAAAATTTTTCGTGCCGCAAGCGCCTTGTCGCTTGCTCTTACTACGGTCGCGGCATTGTCCGTTACCGACGTGTCCTTCGCGTTGGAAGCAACCGATGAGACTCCCGAATCCGAAATTTTCGTCGATCCGGCTCTTTTACAAGAGGATGAATCGAGCAAAGACATCATATTTGGCGAGCAACAGGAAATCGTTGCTGAAATTCCCCAAGATGTTGTCGAGGCAGACAAGATTGCCAACGGCGAAGCTGAAGTCAATTTCGACGGTGACTCCGATTTTATCAATGATGGTGCGCTATCCCTGCGCCAGCTTGTGCGCCAGCAATCGGTTGATGGTGCGCTTGATCCCGAAATGCAATGTCTTGCCGGGACCGTTTATTTTGAATCCAAAGGCGAATCCCTGCAAGGTCAGCTCGCCGTTGCCCGCGTCGTGCTCGCGCGTGCCGCTTCTTCCCGTTTTCCGGATAGCATCTGCGGTGTCGTTTTTCAGCGCAGCCAGTTTTCCTTTGTTCGCGGCGGTAAAATGCCTCCGATCAAAACCGGCGGCCGACACTGGCGCAATGCGGTAGCGATTGCCAAAATTGCCATGAATGATGGCTGGAAAAGCTCCGTCGAAGGCGCGCTTTTCTTTCACGCCCGTTATGTTTCTCCAGGGTGGCGCCTCAAACGCATGGCGACAATCGACAATCATATCTTCTATCGCTAGGCGATCCGCACATATCAAATTCATAAAGGCTCCCTCACGGGGGCCTTTATTTTGTTCTTTTTATGTTCTAGCCTGATTCCATGACGATAATCGACGATTCTCTCGACCTATTGATGGCGTCCGGTGAACTGAACGGAGCACAGGCGGTTGCCCGCGGTGTTGCGCGGATGTTTCTGAGACATGATATTTTGGTATTGCCCGAAGTCAGTTTGCGAAACAGGCGAAGGGCTGACCTGATGGGGATTGATGCCAAGGGGCAGATCGTCATTGTCGAGATCAAGGTGGCCCGGAGCGACCTGTTAGGCGACAGCAAATGGACGGAGTATCTAGACTATTGTGACCGGTTTTACTGGGCCTTGCCGATCGGCTTTGACGCTTCGCCGGTCGATGGCGCAGAATTCATGCCCGAACGCACAGGTCTGATCATTGCGGATGCTTATGATGCGGAAATGGTACGTCCCGCCGCGACCAAAGCGCTCGCTCCGGCACGGCGCAAGACCGAAACCATGCGGCTGGCCCGCCGTGCCATGCGGCGAGCAGCGATTTCTGATGGCTGGATAAGCCCCGCGTCGAGCCCACAGGAGCCAAGCAGCTATTAACCTTCTGGTCCGAAAAATCGTCCCTCGGGTTCCGGTTTTTTGGTGGCATCGGCTTTTTCGATTTCGGCCAGAATCGCCGCCGTTCGACGATCCTGCGTCGCATAGTCACGCGCCGACTTTCCCGCGAGCGTATCGGTGCGGTCCGGGTCCGCACCATTTTTGAGAAGCAGCCGGACCAGCTCCGTATCACGCATATGAACCGCCAGTATCAGTGCGGTTTCGCCCTGTTTGTTTGTTTCATCCACTTTCGCCTTTTTCGCCAACAGGGTTCTCGCGCCATCCACGAATCTGAGCTGGGTCGCCAGCATGAGCGGTGTATTGCCTTCCTTGTCCGCAAGGTTGGGATTGGCACCTTTTTGCAGCAGGAAAGCGAGCCACGTATTGTCGCGTCGTTCCACCACGATATGCAGAGCAGTCTGTCCGGTGGAATGATCGCGCGTATTGACGATCACCGATCCTGGCCGGCTGAGAAATTTGGTCGCTTCCTCGCCATCACGGTCCTTGACGGATTTCAGAAAATTATAGCTATCCGAAAACTGTGCGGAGGCCGGCACTGAAATTACAATGCTTGCCGCCGCAATCCCGGCAAAGCGCAGGAAAAGGATGAGTTTACCGGCCCATATTGGGCTCGAAGGATATTTACTGAACATTTTTCGCCCCATTTCGTTAACCGGTGACATTATACCGATCCGTTATAATTGCTGCCTATCAATTATCTGTTGAAATTGATCAAGTAGCAGACCATTGCTGGCCGCGTAATGAACAATATCGCAAACAAAGCAAAAATGATCCTCTCGGCAGGATTTCTGGCCTTCTTGGTAGCGTGTAGCGCTCCGTCCGACGGAAATGGGGCGGCGGATGCGGAACCGCCTCTCGCCGGGGCTCAGATCGGCGGGACATTCACGCTGACCAACCAGGACGGCGTCAAAATGTCGGAGGACGAGTTCAAAGGCAAATACCGGATCATCTATTTCGGTTACAGCTATTGCCCCGATGTGTGCCCGATCGACCTCTCCAATCTCATGCTGGGCTTGAAGCTGGCGGAGAAAGGCGATCCTGCACTCGCCGAAAAAGTCCAGCCGATTTTCATAACCGTCGATCCCGAGCGCGATACCCCGGCGGTTTTGAAACAATATGTTTCGGCTTTTCATCCGCGGCTTATCGGTCTCACCGGTGCACCGGAGGAAATTGCAGCGGTCGCAAAAAAATATCTGATCATTTATGATATCCGCAAAGATGAAGGATCGAGCGAATATCTCGTCGACCATAGCCGTCAGGCCTATTTGTTCGGACCGGAAGGTGAACCGCTGGCGCTGCTGCCTTTTGACGGTACGCCGGAGGATATCGCCGATGAAATTACCCGATGGGTGAAATAGAATCCGTTCCGCCCTTTTGGGAGCAGCCGCTTGAAACACTCGATCGTGCCCAATGGGAAGCCTTGTGCGACGGCTGCGGAAAATGCTGTTTGCTAAAGGCCGAAGATGAGGACGACGGGCAGATCTATATGACCAATATTGCCTGCAAATTGCTTGATGTCCAGCAGGCCCAATGCAGTGACTATCGCCACCGCAAGTTTCATGTCCCCGATTGTGTACGGTTGACGCGTTCCAAGCTGGAGCAATTCGACTGGCTGCCTGATAGCTGCGCCTATAAATTGCGCGCCCGCGGTCTGCCATTGCCGGCGTGGCACTATCTCATCTCCGGTGACCGCGAGTCCATCCACGCGGCCGGCCAATCGATCCGGGGAAAGGTTATTCCCGAAACGAAGGCGGGGCCGCTTGAACTCCACATTCTCGATGCTCCGCTTTAGCAGCACACGTACCGAAGCGCGTGCCATTCGTCTCGACGGCATAAGCTATCCGATCGAGCTGCGGCGATCGAAACAGGCCCGGTCCATCATAGTTTCGGCAGATACGGTGAAGGGAATTGTCCGCCTCACCGTCCCGGTCTCCGCATCGAAAAATCAGGCGCTCCGCTTTGCCCAGTCCAAAGCCGACTGGCTGAATGCGCGTTTTGCGGAAGCTTTGCCCCCGGTACCGATAGAGAATGGCAGCCAGATAGCATTTTTGGGCGAACCCCATATCATATGCTGGTCCCCGGAATATGCGCGCAAGCCGTTAATTGTGGATGGCGAAATTCGACTGGGCGGACCCTCTGAACATCTCGAATCCAGGATGTTGCGCTGGCTCAAGGCACAAGCGCGAAGCATTTTTACAGAGGATCTGCAATTTTACTGCACCAAGGCCGCTGTTGATCTACCCAAACTCGCGGTCGGGGATGCGCGGCGGCGCTGGGGCAGTTGTTCCGGTCACCGGTCGATCAGATTGAGTTGGCGGCTGGTCATGGCCCCGGCTCATGTTCGTCGCTCGGTGGTCGCCCATGAGGTGGCGCATCTCGTTCATATGGACCACAGCCCGCGCTTTTACGCGCTGCTCGACCGGATTTACGAATCGGATCGGCGGATCGCTGATCGCTGGCTCAAGGATCATGGCCGTGGCCTGCATATGGTCGGCGTGGAGCGACAATCGCCGACGACCGATTGAACGTCTTCGTTATTGCGTTTCGGAGCGCATCGCATCAGGAAGCAGGGATTCGGGCTGTCTTTGCGGAGGAAGCGGCTTTGGTTTCTTGACTGGTGCCGGTTCCGGTTTGCGGGGGGCCGGATCTCCCTCGCGTCCAAGCACGGAATCGATCCAGTCCTGATCAAGCCGAGGGTTATCGGCGGCTTCTCCGTTTTCCAAATCATATTCGATGCCGCCGCCGGTCTCTATCGGCATGCCATTTTCGTCGACATAGATACCATCTTCCGGTGCTCCAAACAGGGCATCCTCATCCGGTTCCAATTGCCATTCGGGCAAGATCAGTTCGGTATCGAATTTCTCGACCTTGCGGTTGGCTACGGCAATTTTCATAAATTGTGCGAAAGCGGAGGCTGGTGCCCGACCGCCCTGGAGACCACTCACCGGCTTTGCGTCGTCGCGACCCATCCAGACGCCGGTGGTGAGACCGCTTGAGAAGCCCAGAAACCAGCCATCCTTGTTGCTGCTGGTGGTTCCGGTCTTGCCTGCGACCGGTCTGCCGATCTGGGCCGCTCGACCGGTACCGGTGTTTACTGCGGTCTGCATCAGATCGGTAATACCGGCTGCCACCCACGGGTCTACCAGCACCCGGCTGCCGTCAAATTTGTTTTGATAGAGGATATCACCCTTCATCGTCTGCACTTTGGTAATCCCAAATGGTGTAATCGCGGTGCCTTTTGCGCTGATCGATGCAAAGGCGCGCGTCATGTCGATCAGCCGCACGTCCGAGGTGCCAAGCACCATTGAGGGGTTGGTATCGATGGGCGTGGAGATGCCAAATCGCCGTGCCATATTTGCGATCGTGCTTGTCCCGATATCATTGCCTATCGCTGCTGCGACGGTGTTTTTGGAAAAGGCGAAAGCGGTGCGGACATCAATATCTCCGGCATAGCGATTGCCGCTGTTGCGGGGCGTCCAGTTGCCGATCGTGATCGGCTCGTCGGTGACTGTGTCATTGGGCGTGTAGCCCGCTTCCAGTGCAGCCATATAGACGAACACTTTCCAGGCAGAGCCGGGTTGGCGGACGGCCTGGGTCGCGCGATTATAGTTGGACGTCACATAGTCGGTTCCGCCAACCATCGCACGGACGGCACCGTCCCGGTCGATCGCCACCAGCGCGCCCTGGGCTCCACCGGGTACCCGTGACTGAATGGCGCTTCCGGCCGCCCGCTGCATATCGAGGTCAAGGGTTGTCCAGACCTCGATCGGTTCGACCGTTTCGTCGATCAGCAAATCCAGTTGCGGCAGCGCCCAGTCGGTAAAATACCGAACACTATTCTGCCGTGGTTCCGGTGCAAGCTTGACCGAGGCAGGCTTGGCATTCGCCGCCTCGCTTGCGGTGATCGTTCCGGCATCCTGCATCACTTCCAGAACCACGGTTGCCCGGCCGATAGCGGCTTTGGCATCGGCGGTGGGGGAATAGCGGGAAGGGGCTTTGACAAGACCGGCGATGATCGCGGCCTCAGCCAGATCAAGATTTCTGGCACCATGGGCGAAAAACCGGCGGGAAGCGGCATCAATTCCATAGGCACCGCCGCCATAATAGACCTTGTTGAGATAAAGTTCGAGAATCTGTTCTTTGGAAAATTTCCGTTCCATTGCCAGGGCGAGCAATATTTCCCGTCCTTTCCGGCCAAAGGTCCGGTTGTTGTTCAGAAATATGTTGCGCGCCAGCTGCTGGGTAATGGTTGATCCGCCCTGCGCCCAATAGCCGCGCTGCATCCGTACCTTCAGCGAACGGGCTATCCCGATCGGGTCAACGCCGAAATGACTCTCGTAGCGCCGGTCCTCAACCGAGGTCATCGCGGCCTTCATGACTTCCGGAATATCGTCATATCGCAGCCATTCGCCATAGCTCGGCCCCATGGAAAACAGCTCCTTGCCGTTAACATCGAGCACCCGGATCATCTGGCCATTGGGGGAAGATTTCAGATCTTCGAAACCAGGAAGCGAGGAGCGGGCAACCAGTACCGCAACCACCAGTGCAATGGCGGCCATAAAACCAACGACAAGACCGGTCTTGGTCAGACGCCACAGCCATGTGCGTATGGGACCTTTTTTCTTGCTGTCATTTTTGGCACGCGCCATATTTTTCCACCCACTATACGCTCAAACGCTGAATTTCAGGTTTCCTAGCGTATTAGTGCCTTACTGCAGGCTGAACATGGAAGCACAGAAAAAATTCAGTCCGATTTGGGTTCGAACGCCATCGCGGCACTGTTCATGCAATAACGCAGCCCGGTTTCCGTAGGACCATCAGGGAAAACATGTCCGAGATGGCCGTCGCACGTGGAGCAGCGCACTTCGATACGGCGCATGCCGAGGCTATTGTCCTCAATCTCGGTCACGGCTTCGGAATCGGCAGGTATGGAGAAGCTCGGCCAGCCGCAACCGCTGTCAAACTTGCTTTGTGAATCAAACAATTTGTTGCCGCAGCCGGCACAGAAAAATGCACCGTCGCGATATTCCGTGTTGAGCGCTCCGGTGAAGGGTGGTTCGGTGCCCGCTTGGCGCAGCACATGATATTGTTCGGGCGACAGTTTCTGCCGCCATTCTTCATCGCTCAAGATTGTTTTTTCCATTTTTGTCAAATGGAGCCTTGGCGGCCGTCGGTCAAGGGATCTGGCGTTTTGCATCGCCATGAATCACCGCAGGTCTTAACCAAATATTCAGCATATTTGGCCAAAATATGGGCTATGAAGATGGTCAAAAAATCGGTGCTGTTCGGGGCGATGATGACCGCATGTCTGCCATTCGCACCAACCCCAGCGCAGGCGCAATGCCGTTTGTGTGCGGCTAGTCCCGTGACACATAGCCTTTCCGACACTGTCGTCAGAAACAACGAAATTCCGCTCCAGATCGAAATTACCGCCAATCTGGATTTCTCTCGCATGGCCTTGTTGGGAAGGAATGGCGGTGAGGTCAGCATAGATCCGGTGTCCGGTGCCAGGCAAATCAGCGGAAGCATAACCAGTCTGGGTGGCATGGCGTTGCATGGCGAAGGCCGGTTGACGGGCGAACCGGGCCGCAATGTCAGGGTAACGCTGCCCGCACGGATTCAACTGAGCGCAGCCAATGGTTCGACGGCGGAGCTGGAAAAGCTTGAGACTAATTTACCGGCAATGGCCAGACTGGACCAGACCGGACGACTGGTCTTTGCCTTTGGCGGTAAATTAAGGGTGCGAGGAGATGCGAGCGGGCAGTTTCGCGGGCGGATCGCGATTACCGCCGACTACGAATGATCTACCTGCTCCGCGCGGCTTTCCGGGCAATCAGCAGCAATTCATCCTCCAGCAGGACCTGGTCCGGTTGATTGCTGCTTTTCAGGGCGATTTCCAGCCGCAGGATGCGATCGATCAACCTGCCGATATGTTGCGATGACCATATATGCAGTTGTCGTTTGAAATGTTTCCGATCCTTGAAAAATACGCTGGGATGCCCGGCGACTGAATCGATATTGCCTCCTTTGTCGACCTTGCTACGCAATTCCGCGAGCTTGGTCAGATGGCGGAGCATAATTCGTATCAGACCGATTTCGCTGATACCCTGCGCTCGCGATGCGGCTATTTCCTGAGCCAGTCGGACTGCATCGCCATTGAGCGCGGCGTGGATCAGCAGGCTGATATCCTCTTCGTCATTCTCGGCACCGAGCAAGAGGAGAATATCGGATTCTGGCGTCTTCGGGTCGTCGGGACTTGCATCGAGATAAAGTGCTATTTTCTCGACTTCCAATCGGGCGAGGACCAGATCATTGCTGGTCAGGGCCGCGATTTCCTGCGCCATTTCCCGGCTGAGCCGGAGACCTTCCGTCTTTGCCATCGTCTGAATGGCTGCCGCGGCCTGTTCCGGCGTGGTTTCATAGCAGGTCGCAATCAATGCGTCTGGCGCGGCGCTTATCGATTTCGCCAATGCTGTCTTGTCACCCATACCGGGGGCAATGACAAAGACGGGGTCGCCGCCGGACGGACCTGCCAGTAAAGTTTCGATTGCGTTGGTTGCCCGTACTGCTTCACCGCTGTTCAGCCGCAATATGATATAACGCTTGTCCCCGAACAGTGAAGCGGAATTGGCTTCGTCGTTCAGTCGGGCGGGGCTGTCGCTGAGATCGGAGATTGTCATGTCCACCCGCTCGGCGGACTGGGCGAGCGGTTGTACCAGTTCTTCGACCAGCGCCTGGCAGCGGGTGACATTGGGGCCGCATAGAAGAATCAGGCGAAATTGATCGGTACTGGCATGAAAGCGCCTGACAATGTCTTCCGGCTTTGCCTTCATGGCTGCGGCGACGCATTGGCCTCTTCCCGGGCGAACAGAGAGAGCCGGGTGACAATCTGGTTGGCCACGCGGGTCGCCAGATTTTCCAGAGCGGTGTCTTCCGCAGCAAGCGTGGCATATTCCGAAGAGACCACGTCGATACCCGCGTCCGATCCGGCAGTGGCATCGAGCACGACAACGGAGTCGGAGAGGCGGACCAGCTGATAGCGGGCGCGCAACGTTCTGCGCTCGCGCGTGATCCGGTCGTCGCTGCGCACGCCAAATCCGGCAATCTTGTCTTCCAGTGCAACCGTCAGGCGATATTTTGCCTGCTGGCCTTCAAATGCTCCGAGTTGATCCTTCAGCGCGTTGCGGGTGAGCCATCCGGCCTTGCCGGCAATCGGTTCAATTTCGACATTGCCCAGTTCCTGCGCAACGACGCCGTTCGTGCCGCCGGCGTAGAGAGGCCGCAGGTTGCAGCCGGCCAGCATCGCCGACAATGCCGCGACCAGGCCGATCCGGGCGATCATGGAACTCATATGACGATATTGACCAGTCGGTCGGGCACGACAATCACCTTCTTTATTTCCGCTCCGTCGAGGCTACGCTGCACCTTCCCGGAAGCGAGGGCAAGCTCTTCGAGCTGATCCTTGCTGCTGCCTTTGGCTGTGGTGATCGTATCGCGCAATTTTCCGCGCACCTGAATCGCAATCGTCACTTCGTCATCGACCAGCAGGCTTTCGTCCACTTCCGGCCATGGCGCGTCGGCGATCAGGCCGCTTTCGCCGAACAAGGCCCAGGCTTCCTCGGCAATATGCGGCACCATCGGCGCGACGATCCGGGCGAGCGATTTAATCGCTATGGTCCGGTCTGCAGACGGCTGGGATTTCTCGATCAGATTGACCAGTTCGAAGACCTTCGCGACCGCCTTGTTGAAGGAAAGCGCCTCGACGTCACCAGCGACACCGGCCACGGTCTGGTGGAGCTTGCGGCGGAGCGCCTTGTCTTCACCCGCATCGCTGCTGTCGACGACAGCGATAAACAACCGCCACAGCCGCTGGACGAAACGCCAGCTGCCTTCGATACCCGCTTCCGACCAGGGCAGGTCGCGTTCCGGCGGGCTGTCGGACAGCATGAAGAAGCGCACCGCATCGGCGCCATATTGTTCGATGATCGGATCGGGGTCGACGACATTTTTCTTCGACTTCGACATTTTCTCGACCCGGCCGGTGGTGACCGGCGACCCGTCGGCGATCACGGCCCAGTCGCTGCCGTTTTTCTCGACCTCGTCGGGCGACAGCCAGCTGCCATCCCCATGTTTGTAGGTTTCGTGCGTCACCATGCCCTGGGTGAACAGGCTCTCGAACGGCTCGGCGAAATCCAGCTTGCCGATGCTCGCCAAAGCGCGCGTCCAGAAGCGGGCATAGAGGAGGTGCAGAATCGCATGTTCGACGCCGCCGATATATTGCGTGACCGGCAGCCATTGTTTGACCACTTCGGGGTCAAAGGGCCGGTCGTCGGGCTGGCTGGCAAAGCGCAGGAAATACCAGCTGCTGTCGACAAATGTGTCGAGCGTATCGGTCTCGCGCCGCGCCGCCTTGCCGCATTTCGGACAGTCGACATGTTTCCACGTCGCGTGGCGTTCCAGCGGATTGCCCGGCGTTTCGAAATCAATATCTTCGGGCAGCACGATCGGCAGCTGGTCCTTGGGTACCGGTACCGGGCCGCAGTCATTGCAATGGATGATCGGAATTGGCGTGCCCCAGTAGCGCTGGCGCGAAACACCCCAGTCGCGCAGCCGCCAGGTGGTCTGGGCCTTACCCCAGCCTTCGGACCCCGCGCGATCGATAATCGCTTGCTGCGCCGCTTCCACGGTCATGCCGTCGAGAAACGCGCTGTTCACGATTTTGCCGGGACCGGTATAGGCCTCGTCCCCGATATATTCGGCATCGGTTTCATCGCCATCGGAGACCACGCGCTTGACCGGCAGGTCATATTTGCGGGCGAAGTCGAGATCACGCTGGTCATGCGCCGGCACGCCGAACACCGCACCGGTGCCATAATCCATCAGCACGAAATTGGCGACATAGACCGGCAGCTGCCAGTCCGGATCGAGCGGATGGGTGACGGTCAGGCCGGTATCAAAGCCCTTTTTCTCCATTGTCTCGAGTTCGGCGGCGGTGGTGCCACCAGCCTTGCATTCCTCGGCAAAGGCCGCGAGCGCGGCATTTTGGCCGGCAAGTTTCTGGGTCAGCGGATGATCGGCCGACAGCGCGACAAAGCTGGCCCCGAAAATCGTGTCGGGCCGGGTCGAGAACACCTCCACGCTGGCGATATCGTCTTGCGCTTCGGCGAGCTGAAAATGGAATTGCAGGCCCTGCGACTTGCCGATCCAGTTCTCCTGCATCAGGCGGACTTTGTCGGGCCAGCCCTTGAGATCATCGAGACCCGCCAGCAGATCTTCGGCAAAATCGGTGATTTTGAGAAACCACTGGCTGAGCTTGCGCTTTTCGACCTGCGCGCCCGAACGCCAGCCCTTGCCGTCGATAACCTGCTCGTTGGCGAGCACGGTCATGTCGACCGGATCCCAGTTGACCGCCGATTCCTTGCGATAGACCAGACCGCCCTCGAACAGGTCGATGAACAAGGCCTGTTCCTGGCCGTAATATTCGGGATCACAGGTCGCCAGCTCGCGGCTCCAGTCAAAGGCAAAGCCCAGCGTCTTCAGCTGGCTGCGCATCGAGGCGATATTGGCGCGGGTCCATTCGCCGGGATGGACTTTCTTTTCCATCGCCGCATTTTCCGCCGGCATGCCGAAGGCGTCCCAGCCCATCGGATGGAGCACTTCAAAGCCCTGCATCCGCCGGAAACGGGCGAGCACGTCGCCCATCGTATAGTTGCGGACGTGGCCCATGTGGATGCGGCCCGAGGGATAGGGAAACATCTCGAGCACATAGCTGCGCGGTTTCTCGCTTGCGTCGTCCGCTTCAAAAGTACCCGCTGATGCCCAGCGCTCTTGCCAGCGTTTGTCAGCCGCCAGTGGATTGAATCGCTGATCGGTCATTATGGCCCTATGCAGTGGCAGGAAATATTAGTTGATGATCGAACCGCGCCGCAGATCGCGGGCCTTGGTGAGAATGATCTGTTCGAGCTTCTGGGTGGTCGCTGCCTTGACCGGCGCATCCACCCAGGTGCCGTTCTGCGCGACCTGTCGCGATGCTGCAACCCGAAGGGCGTCGGCGCGCAGATCCTGGTCGAGGATCGAGACATTGATTTTCATCCGCTCGCCCGGATTTTGCGGATTCACATACCAGTCGGTCAGGATCACCCCGCCGTTGCTGTCGGTCTGGGTTAGCGGCATGAACGACAATGCGTCGAGCGACGCGCGCCACAAATAGCTGTTCACGCCAATGGTGGTAATCTGTGACGCTGCCAGATCGGCCTTGGGTCGTTCTTTGCCACCGCAAGCGGAAAGCAGAGATATTGCCAGCAGGCTAGCGGTTGCAGATCGCAAGAATAGAGATGATTTGAGGCGGGACATGAAGCGCTCCTGGTTGCATTTTGCGCCGGTACGAAATTCATTTTACAGAATTTGTTCCGGAGATGATATCATTTCAGCGCTCTCTATAAATGCTTTGCCGCAAGGGGCAAGCATTAGCGCATGTTTTGCTCTTGTGCAGCGGGGACTGAACCGCAGTTGAATGGCTGCAAAATCATCGGCGGTTCATCTTCATGGTGTTAATGAGGCAGAAAATGTCTGGAGAAAAGCGTAACCGATCTGCAACAGAAATAGGTCAGCTATGAAAAATCGGTTAAATCAGCGAGATGACTCGTGCAGACGGGTCGTTTCTGGTATATTCAGCATGTGCTTAAAGGGGATTCGCATTCGTCATGAAGAAAAAGGGTAGTCATTTCGGTTGGTTAGCGACGGGAATCGCTATATCTGGCCTTGCCATGACCCCTGCTCTGGCGAGAGTGATTTCCGGCGATGACGGGATGGTGTCCCTCAAAACGCTGGGATCCGTCGGTTCCTTTACCGTAGCTGGCGCTGACCCGGATCTGGCAGCCAAATATAAGCTGAGCACGTTGCGTGGCAACGCAAGTTTCAAATTCACGCCAACCGACGGAACGCGCGATGGTGATCGTTCGGTCACTGTGGTGGTGCGACAAAAATCAAATGCTGATGCGATCGCCTTCCGCGAAAATATCCTCGCGGGTGCATCCGGATCGGGGATTGCGACCGCTGCAAAAATTGCTCCCGTCTCCTATAGTCTCGGTGCCGCGAAAGGCCTGAAGAGCTTTGCCATTCCGGTTAGGAAACTGGCTGGAAATGTGCCGGATCTTTCGGAAATCGGCGCAGAAAGACTCGGTGGCGATGATGACAATGGCAAGAAGAGCCGTTTCAACACGCGCATGTCGATCGATGCTTCTGCACCGATCAACGCCGCACCACGTGCACTTGATGCGAGCCAGAAAGATTATACGCTTGATGTCGGCGGCAGCTACTCGCTGACCCGCAATCTGGATGTTACCGCCGGTGTCCGGATCAATAACGAGCGTGATCGGATGGCACCGCTGACGGACAATCGTCAGGATAGTCAGGCGGTTTATGTCGGAACCCAGTTCCGCTTCTAGACATTCGCATTAGCTGAAAGCGTCTATCGCCGCCCAGCCATGGGTCAGGCGGTTTTTGTGGAATCGATAGCGATGCTGATTCATTCCGCCCAGACCGATGACCGCGCCATTGCATAACGCAGACAGTCGGCGCACCTGTACAGGATTCATCGGTGGTTGACCGGGGTGGGACCGGGTCGCAAATATCGGCGACAGAAAAAAAATGTCGGCACCGGCGCGGTTGGCTTTCTGGATCTCCCGGGCATTGTGGACCGGGGCGCCGTGTAGCAGCGCGCCAATTTCGGACCGGCGACCGAAGCAGCCGTATACGCCCTCTGCCCGCCAATGTCTGGCCAGCGCAGGTGTTCCCGCCAGAAATACCCTATGCCCATGGCGACGCGCGAGCATTTTGATCGTTTCAAACCGCCTCTTTCGCGCTGCATCCCCCAAATGATAATGACGAAAGACAATTCCGCTGCCGCGCGGCAGCCGCATGATTGCCCGAGCCAGGCGGGAATCATTGCGCCGATCGGTAAACAACCATATCCGGGGCAGGGCCGGGCCCGTCGAGTCAGGCGATGTCTGGCGGGGCTGGTCTCGCAACATGAGGAGGCCTATAGCGGCTAGCTTGATGAAAGAGAATGACTGAGAGAGAAACGACTTTGGCAAATCCGGCACTTCAGGACATCCGTGGCAAGATCGAAAAATCAGCCAAGATAGCGGGCCGCGAAGCGTCCGATATCGCGCTGATCGCAGTGTCAAAAACCCGCAACAGCGATGAAATCCTGCCACTTTTGATGGCAGGCCACCGCAGGTTCGGGGAAAATCGGGTGCAGGAAGCTATGGAAAAATGGCCAGTTCTGAAAAAGCAATATCCTGATGTTGAACTGCACATGATCGGTCAGCTGCAATCCAACAAGGCGGCAGAAGCGGTTGCTCTTTTTGATTATATCCATTCGGTAGACCGCAGTTCGCTCATCAAGGCGCTTGCCAAAGAAATGGACCGGCAAGACCGCCACATTCCATGCTTTCTTCAGGTCAATATCGGCGAAGAATCCCAAAAGGGTGGTTGCGACATAAAGGCCGTAGGTCAAATGCTCGCGCAAGCGAAGACTGCGGGTATAAACATTGCGGGGCTGATGGCGGTTCCGCCGGAAAATGCCAATGCGGTGCCCTATTTCGCACTGTTGGCAAAGCTTGCGCGGGACCATGGACTAGAGGGACTCAGCATGGGTATGTCAGGTGACTTTGAAAAAGCGATCAAGCTCGGCGCTACTCATATACGGGTGGGTACCGCACTATTTGGTCCGCGCGTGAACCAGGCGATCTAGTCAGTTGTCGCCATTTTTCTCGTGTTCCTTGGCGGCGCGTTCGGCTTTTCGTTCTTCCGGCGTATCGGGCGCAACATAGCTGATAACGACATCACCATCTTCGATGACGGGCCGGGCATCGGTGGCAAAAAACAACAGCCGCCGGTCGGGCTTTAGAACTGCGAGTGGTTCTTCGTCCTTTTCCAGATTTCTGCGATAATCCTCGGCGGTGAATTTCTCGGTAATATTGGTCTTGCTGAATCGCCAGCCTGCGAGATCCCGGTCGAGCAATGTCGCGAAATCGGTACCGGATTCGAACAACAGCCGGCCATGGCCGACCCGGCTTTTGCTCTGGCTATCATTGGCCAGACGGCTGATTTGTTCATAGCCCATTTCCGGGCCAAGATCGGCGGTGATCAACTGGTTCTGGCTATCATTATCAGTGGCTGCGATGAGATGCTGGAACTCACCCATGTCGATATTATCATTATGGGCTTCGTCGAGTACGTCGCCGTGGCGGACGGGAAGGCCTTCATTGCGCGCCCGCCGCAAGGAAAATTTGCTGTCATCGGTCACCAGCACATCGATATCGAGAGATTTAAGCATTTTACCGAGCGCAATCGACCACCTATTGGCGCCAGCTATCAATATGCCTTCGCCCTTGCCTTCTGAAATACCTAGTCGTTCGGCGACCCAGGACGCGGAAAAGCCATGCGCAAAAATTGTCGCGATCACGACCGCAAAACTGAGCGGGACGAGTGCTTCGGCTCCCGGCAGTCCATAATCGACAAGCCGGATGGCAAACAGGCCGGTGATCGCCACCGCCACGATACCACGCGGGGCGATCCAGGCGATAAACAGACGCTCGCGCCACGGGACGGAACTGAACAGCAGAGCGAGCAATACCGAAAGCGGTCGCACGACGAATAGCAGCAAAATCAGGAAAATGATAAATTGCGGTCGGAACTGTTGCACCGTTTCCCAGTCCAATGTCGCGGAAAGGATGATGAAGACGCCGGAAATCAGCAGCACCGCCAGATCTTCTTTGAAGCGGTAGAGTGCCTGGCTCGAATAGATTTGCCGGTTGGCCATGACGATGCCCATCACCGTTACCGTGATCAGGCCGGTCTCATGCTTGATCAGATCGGCGATGACAAAACCGGCGATCACCGTAACCAGCAGAAAGGGAGCCTTCAGATATTCCGGCACCTTCCCTCTCGGGAACAGCCATGTGAGCGCAAAGCCAAGGCCCGCGCCGATCAATCCGGCAATGAAGCTTGCCGCCAGAACATCCATGCTGATGACGGCGATATTGGCATTGGGGCCTTCATAGGTGATATAGGCATAGATGCCGACCGCGAGCAGTGCGCCGATGGGATCGTTGACGATGCCTTCCCATTTCAAAATATTTCGGACCCGCGCCGGGACGCGCAGCGTGCGCAACATCGGACCAATCACGGTCGGCCCGGTGACGATCATGATGCCTCCGAGCAAGGCTGAGATTTCCCAGGACAGGCCGGCACCATAATGCGCCGCTCCGGTGCCGAGCACCCAAGCGATTGGCCCGGCTATGAATACCATCGCCGTTACCGCGCCGCCTGCCTGTCGCAGTTCGCGGAAGTTCAGGCTGAGCCCGCCTTCAAACAGGATCACGGCAACCGCCAGTTTGATGATGGGTTCCTGTAGTGCGCCGAAATCGCGTTCGGGATCAATGATACCGAGCACGGGGCCCGCAATAATGCCGACGATCAGCATGAGAGCAATGGCAGGACGACCGGTGCGCCAGGCAATCCATTGCGCGCCGATGCCGAGGAGGCCGATCAGCGCGATCTTGACCATGAGAGAGTCAACTAGTTCCATCATCCATCCTTGGCGGGTTTTTCGGCCTTATGCAAAAAAACTTTCTGCCGCCTGTGGATCAGCAATCACGGAAATGGTCAATTGCTTCCTCAATAACGGCGTAAACAGCATCCAGTTCCACAGAGCTGATACAATAAGGTGGCATGATGTAGATTGTATTGCCCAGCGGCCGAAGTAAAATCTTGTGATCGCGGAAAAACGCGAGCAGTTGCGGCCCCAGGCTGGACATATAGTCGCCGGCACCATCGTCGATTTCGAAAGCCAATATGGTGCCGCACTGGCGCAGGCCGCTGACGTTTGATTTTTGCGCAAGCCGCTCTGCAAAGGCGCGATGCGAGGCGATAATGCCGTCGATCCGCTGCTGCACCGGCTCGTCGCGCCAGATGGCGATATTGGCATTGGCCGCTGCGCAGGCAATCGGATTGGCGGTGAAACTGCTCGAGTGGAAGAACATCTGCGCGCGATCTTTGGAATAATGCGCCTGAAAGATGGGATCACTGGCCGCAGTAACGGCCAGCGGGATGACGCCGCCGGTCAGGCCTTTGGCCATGCACAATATATCCGGTTCGACGCCCGCCTGTTCGCAGGCAAAGACGGTGCCGGTGCGGCCCCATCCGGTCATCACCTCATCGGCAATGAACAGCACATCATGTTCGCGGCAGATCGCCGCCATCTGCGCCAATATTTCGGGACCATAGATTTTCATGCCGCCCGCGCCGAGGATCAATGGCTCGACGATCAAGGCCGCCGGCGGGCTTTCGCTCTCCTTGCAGAAGGTCTCAAGCTGGTCGAGCGTTTGCTGTTCCGCTCCGGCTTCGGGAAAAGCGATGGTGCCGACATCAAACAGCAGCGGCGCATAGGCCTGGTTGAACACGCCGCGCGCACCAACCGACATCGCGCCGATCGTATCGCCATGATAGCTATGTTCCATGACGAGGATTTTCTGGCGCGATTTACCGCGATTATGCCAATAGCCGAGCGCCATCTTGAGCGCGACCTCGACCGCCGTCGATCCGCTGTCGGAAAAGAATATATGTTCGAGTGATTCGGGCAGAAAATCAGACAATCCCGCTGCCAGTTCCCGGGCCGGTTCGTGAGTCCAGCCTGCAAAGATCATCTGGTCCAGTCTGGCGCTTTGCTCCTGCATCGCACTGACGATCCTGGGATGGCAATGGCCGTGCGTCTGTACCCACCAGCTCGATATGGCGTCGATGATCCTGGTGCCGTCTGCCTGGTAAAGGCACGCACCTTCGGCCCGTGCGATTTCCGGGATCGGTTCGCCAAGACCGTGCTGGGTGAAGGGGTGCCAGATATTGATACTCATGATGTAAAATCCCCGATATCAAAATGCGCGGAAAAGGCGTCCCGCAATGATGCCGGCGTGAGTTCGTCCAGAATCGGCAAGCGCCCGAGATGCGGCACAGCGCCGATCCGGCAGATGGTCTGCTCGCTATCGACATTTTCGTCGCCGATAAACGCGATACCATGGATGGGCACGCCGCGGCTGCGCAAAGCCTCGATGGTCAACAGACTGTGGTTGATTGTACCGAGACTGGTCGAGGCGACGATGATCACCGGCAGCGCCCAATGGGCAAAGAGATCGGCGAACAGCAGTTCCGGATTGACCGGCACCAGCGCGCCGCCGGCCCCTTCGATGACCAAGGGCCCGTCAGCTTGCGGGACGACGAGATCGTCCAGACCAATGACAATGCCTTCCTGCGCCGCCGAAAAATGCGGCGAGGCGGGAATCTTGAGCCGGTAGCGTTCGGGCAATATCCGGGCAGGATCGATTCCGCCCAGCCGCGCTATGGTTTCGCTGTCTGTGCCGTCCGCGAGTCCTGCCTGCACCGGTTTCCAGTAGCTGGCGCCAAGGGCCGCCGTCAGCGCAGCGGCAAAAACGCTTTTGCCGATATCGGTATCGGTACCGGTGATGACAAATTGCCGGCTCATGCCGCGTCCGCCAATGCCAGCGCTTCATGCAATGCGGCGGAGAGGTCCCGAATATCGTCCTGCGTCACGTTCAGGGTCAGAGAAATACGCAGACGCGCGGTTCCTGCCGGAACCGTCGGCGGACGAATGGCGCGGACATCAAATCCCTGGCCCTGCAGTCTTGCCGCCACTTCTACCGCCACCCGGTCCTCGCCGAGGATGATCGGGAAAATCTGGCTGTCCTGATGGTCGCCAAGCGACAGGCCGGAGAAACAGTCCCGGGCCAGCGCGATATGGCCGGCCAGACCGGCCTGAAGCGACGGATTGTCCGCGACATAGAGGATCGCTTGCTGGGCCAGATGCGCGGTCAGCGGGCTCGGCGCCGTGGAAAAGATAAACGGCCGGGCGCGATTGATGAAAAATTCGCGCAGGATTTTCGGCATGGTCAATATGCCGCCTTCACCGCCCAGCGCCTTGCCGCAGGTTCGCAAGGCGATCACATTGTCCTGCCTGCCGATGGCCCCGGCCAGACCGGTACCGCGCTCGCCGAAAACGCCGACGGCATGAGCCTCGTCAATCACCAGCATCGCAGCATGGGCATCGGCGATTTTCGCGAGATCGGCCAGCGGTGCCCGGTCGCCGTCCATGCTGTACAGACTCTCGACGGCGATCCAGATGGTGCCCGAGCCACCTTCTGCGCGCCAGGTCCGAATGGCCTGCTCGACCGCATTGCAGTCATTATGCAGGAACGGGTTGAAAACGGCTCTCCCCAGCTTCATCCCGTCATGAACACTGGCGTGGACCAGCGCGTCATAAAGGACCAGATCGCCGGTTTGCGGCAGGGTTGCGAACAGTGCCGTGTTCGCCGCAAAACCGGAGCCGAAGAACAGGCTGGCCTCCGCGCCATAATGGCTGGCGGCAAAGGCTTCGAGTGTTTCATGTTCGGGATGATTCCCGCCGAGAAGGCGTGACCCTCCCGATCCGTGGGCGATGCCGTTGGCAATGGCGGTCTGCGCGATCTCTTTCAGATAGCCATTATCGGACAGCCCGAGATAATCATTTGACGAAAAATCCTTGCCGCCCGGAATCAGCAGCCGTCGTTTGCGTCCGGCTTGTTCCAGCGTAGCGAGCTGGTCACGATAGGGTTTGAATCGATCCATTGGCGGGCTGTTAGCAGTCAGGGTCCGGTGGTGGCCAGAGGCAATGCAAGCTGCCCTGCATCGATCATGTCCATTGCTGACTCGCGGAATGGTAGCGGGAATCGCACCGGCTTGTCCCCGATCCCGATAATTGCTTCCGCCGGACCGCCAACGCAGGCTTCGATCGCCGGATCCTGTGCCGCCATGCCGCCGGTCAGCGCGCCGAAAGCGGGCAGGATCAGATGATGGCGGCCTTTGACAAAACAGCGCCGGGCGACATGGCGACCGCGCACCGCGATGCGGAACTTCGGGTGATAATGCCCCGATATTTCGGGCAGCCTGCTATCCGCTGTCGCTTCGTGGCGCAGCGCCAGCCCCTCGCCAACCCATTCGTCGACCACAGACCCACCCCAAAGACCGGTGACATCCCGATCATGATTGCCGGCGATCCATATCCATTCCAGCGCCTTCGTCATTTCGATGAGTTGTCTGGCCGCCTTCGGTTCGAGCCGTGCCTCGCCTTCGTCGTCATGATAATTGTCGCCAAGGCAGAAAACCGTTGTTGCGCCGGTTACGCTCACCAGACCGGCCAGCTCCGCCAGTGTCGCATGACTGTCATAAGGGGGTAGCATCTGGCCCTGTCTTGCATAGAAACTTGCCTTTTCCAGATGGAGATCGGCGACCAGCAGGGCATTTTTCTTCGGCCAGAAAAGCGCCGCCGGTGCGACAATCTCGAAGCGAAGATGGGCGAACAGAAGGGGAACCATGAAGCTGCTATGCGATGAACGCTCGCGCGATGCAAGCCGCTCTATTGGAATTTCGCGGACAACCATCCTATATGCGCTGCCATGACCGAATCGCCATCTCCCGTAAAAGTCGCCGCGCTCTATCATTTTGCAGTGGTCGATGATCCCGCCGCGTTGCGGCTGCAGGTGCTCCCGTTATGCGAAGAACACGGCCTCAAGGGTACGATCCTGCTGGCCAGCGAGGGGATGAACGGCACAATTGCCGGAACCCCCGAGGCGATCGGTGCGGTGATAGCCGGTTTGCGGTTGCTGCCGGGCTTTAGCGAACTCGACGTCAAATATTCCGAGGCCAGCGTGATGCCATTCCTGCGGATGAAGGTCCGGCTGAAAAAGGAAATCGTCTCGATGGGCGTCGAAGGCGTCGATGCGGCGACCCAAAAGGGCAATTATGTCGATCCGCAGCAGTGGAATGATCTGATCGCAGATCCCGACACGGTGGTGATCGACACGCGCAATGGTTATGAAGTGGCGATCGGCAGCTTTGACGGTGCGATCAATCCCGACACCAGGAGTTTTCGGGATTTCCCCGCATGGTTCGACGAATTTTCAGAGCAACTTCGGCAAAAGGAAAGCAAGAAACCCAAGATCGCGATGTTCTGCACCGGGGGTATCCGCTGCGAAAAGGCGACCGCCTATGTCAAGGCTCAGGGTTTTGATGACGTCCACCATCTCAAGGGCGGAATTTTGAAATATCTCGAACATGTACCGGAATCCGAAAGCCTGTGGAAGGGCGACTGTTTCCTGTTCGACCAGCGCGTTGCGGTCGGCCACGGGCTGCGGGAATCCGATTATGGTCAATGTTATGCGTGCCGGATGCCGCTGAACGCCGCCGACCGCGCCTCGCCCGACTATATTCCTGGCGAAGCCTGCCCCCATTGTATCGACCAGCGCAGCGACGAACAGCGCGCCCGCTATCGCGAACGCCAGCGTCAGGTCGAACAGGCCGCGAAACAGGGCCGGCAACATCTCGGCACGGCGTGACCGAACGGCCGCTTCTCTACAGTTTTCGGCGCTGCCCTTATGCAATGCGCGCGCGGATGGCGTTGCTGGTGAGCGAGACTCCGGTCTGTTTGCGTGAGGTTGTGCTGCGCGAAAAGCCCGAAGAGATGATCGCCGCTTCGGCCAAGGCGACCGTCCCGGTGCTGGTGCTGCCCGACGGGCAGGTCATCGATGAAAGCCTCGCGATCATGCACTGGGCGCTGAACCGCAATGATCCGCAGGATTGGCTACGGGGCAATGATCGCCAAACCGCGCTGATCAAGGAAGCCGATGGCCCGTTCAAAGACCATCTCGACCGCTATAAATATCCCACGCGCTACGAAAATGTCGATCCGCTCGAGCACCGCGCGGGCGGGCTAGTCTTTCTGGAAAAGCTTGACGGTCTGCTGCAAGCAGAGGGGCAGCTGACGGGAGCGAAGCCTGGCCTGGCCGATCATGCAATCTTCCCCTTTGTCCGCCAGTTCGCCAATAATGATCGCGAGTGGTTCGATTCCCTGCCATTACCTGCGTTGCAGAAATGGCTAGGCACCCATCTTTCCTCGCCGCTGTTTGCCGTCACCATGCAGAAGTTTCCGCAATGGAAAAGCGGTGATGAAGAGCCGGTGTTTGGGTTGGGGAGCGCTGCCGCTCCTTGAAGCATTGGGCTAGCGATGCCTGTCGCATGGCTGGGCGCTCAGGATCAGAACCCGATGTTGCGCGATGCGTCGCTATACAGTCTGGCTTTTCTGGGAGCGAAAAAATGGATTTTCCGTTTGGGGAAATCGATCGCGACCTGATCAAATTTGCGCAACACGTCCATGCCCAGCAACAGGGTTGGCTTGTCGGCCAATCCGAACCGTTCAAACGGTGGCGCATCGGCAAAGGCAACCAGCAGGCTGGCAAAGCGGGCCCGGCCGATGCGAAATTCGCGCACTTTAGCGAAATCCACTCCGACAGTTTCGCCGGTCACTGCGATCAATAGCGAATCATCGTCCAGTTGTTTGGAACGGCGCAGCAGCCGTTTCTGCAAGGCCATATTGCCGATCGAAACCTGTGCTCCGCTATCTATGATGACGTTGACCTTGATACCGGAAATCGTCGCATCGGTAAAAATCAGCTGGCCGGATCGCCGCTTGGCGGTCACCACGATTTCTCGCGACTTTGGCCGGTTACGTGCTTTTTCAGCGTCTTCGATAATGATCTGATTGGCGACAAAATCGAATAATATGCGCTGGTCCTGCAAACCGTCGAGGCCCAATATGCCATCTGCGCCGATATGATGGGCGGCGAGGACCGGCGAAATCAGACCGTCATAACTTTTTTGCCCCAGAGTCAGGCGGGGCACATAGACCATGTCGACCATGGAGGTGCCGGCAATGCTCATCAATTGGGCCGGCTCCTCGCCGTCCAGTGCCAATCTGTCGGCGATCCTGCGCGAAATCACGGTCCGTTCTGCGCCGGTGTCGATAACAAAGGAAAATGGCCCGTTGCCTTCAATGCTCACCGGTACGGTCATCCGTTTTGCGCGATCCTGATCGATATCTACAATTTCGCCCGCAGGATTTGTTATACTACCGGGAGCTACCGGCTGGCCAAAGGGAATCGGATAGGCCATTGACAATGCGGATGCCAGAAAAGCGGGTGTTATACTCGTCAAAAAGGCTGACATGATATCTCCGATCATTATGCTCCGGGCGGTGACAGCCTAGGCATGGGAATCCAATATGCTAATAATATAGCACAAAACATCGTTCTGACTCGACCAACAACCACACTAGGCATCTTCCGGCAGCAGGAAGTATATTTTCCGGTTGGCAAAATCGATCGCCAGCCGGTCAAATTGGCGCAGCGCGTCCATGCCCAGAAACAGGGCTGGTTTCTTGTGCAGTTTCAAAGCCTTGAACGGGGCAATATCGGCGAAGGCAATCGGGATGATGCCAAAGCGGGCGCGATCGATGACCAGTTCCTCGGCGATGCCATAGTCGGCCATTATCGAGCGACCGGTGACATCAATCAGGCTGGTCTGCACGATGTCGGACGATTTCAGACGCAACCGCCTTTGCAACGCCTTGTTACCGATGGAAAGTTCGCCGCCGGTATCGATGATCACGCTGGTCTTGACGCCGGCGATGGTTGCATTGGTGAAAATCAGTTGCCCCGATCGTCGTCTGGCGGTCACCACGATCTCCCGGCGGGACCGGCTGCGCAGCTTTTTATCCGTGTCCTCGACCGAGATATGCTTGCCGACAAAATCGAACAATATCCGTTGACCCTGCAGGCTGTCGAGACCGAGAACACCGTCCGCCCCGATATTGGCAGAACGGAATATCGGTGAGATCAGGCTGTCATAGCTGCGTTTGCCCAGCGTCAGGCTGGGAACATAGACGGTTTGCACGACCGTGGAACCGGCAAGGGCGACAATGGTGACCTCATCCTCGATATCGAGCGCCAGTGCACCGGCGATCTCCTTGGAGAGGATGGTACGCTGCGAGGCCGTGTCGATGATGAATTCAAAAGGTCCGCCCTGCGCGATGTTGACGGAAACGGTCATCCGGTCGACCCGGTCCTGCGCGATTGCAATCTTTTCGGAATCGGGCGCGAGAAACTGTTCGGGCAGATTATCTGCAATATAGGCTTCGGTTTCGGGTTCGGCCGGAATGGGCGTTGTTAACTGGGCCGCAAATAATGTGGCATAAATGGGAAATAGCATTGTCGAACAAGCCATTTTATCATCATACGCCAGAAATGGCATTCAACCAAATCCTGGCCCTGGCGGTGCTCCGCGCTAGTCGACTTTCATCGCTTCGTTGATCAAGGATTCCGCCTCGATCAGCAACGCGTCGTCGGTCGCCCCCTGTGCGACATGTTCGCGTCCGATCATCACCAGCACCGGCACCGCCAGCGGGCTGACCCGCTCCAGCTCGACATGGATGATCGAGTCCGCCGCCCGGTCGAGCAGGTCGCCGAGCCGGCCGACATCGGTCATCCGTGCCCGCGCATCGGCCCAGGCCGCCTGCATCAGCAGATGGTCGGGCTCGTACTTGCGCAACACGTCGAAGATCAGGTCGGTCGAGAAAGTGACCTGCTTGCCGGTCTTGCGCTTGCCGGGATGCTGGCGCTCGACCAGCCCGCTGATCACCGCGACCTCGCGGAAAGCACGTTTGAGCAGGTGCGAACCTTCGACCCAGTCGAAAAATTCCTCTTCCAATATGTCGGCGCTGAACAGTGGGCGGGGATCGGTCACCGGTTCGACGCTGTAGCAGGCGAGCGCATAATCATTGGCGACAAAACCGACCGGCTTGAGCCCGCGATCCTCCATCCGCCGGGTCAGCAACATGCCGAGCGACTGGTGCGCGTTCCAGCCTTCGAAACTGTAGCAGACCATATAATGGAGCTTCTTGTGCGGAAAGGTCTCGACCAGCAATTGCCCCGGCTCGGGCATCACCGAGCGATGGTCCTGCATCTCCAGCCATTCGCGGACATCGTCGGGGAAGCGCGCCCAGCCGGCGCGATCGGTCAGAAAGCCGCGCACCCGGTCGGACAGATGCGTGGTCAGCGGCAGCCGCGCCCCGCCATAGCTCGGGATCATCGCGGCTTTCTTGGCCGCGCGGACGATGACATCGCTGGCATCCATCCTGATCAGCTCCAGACTCAGCCCGGCGAAGAAAAACGTGTCGCCGACCGACAGTGTGGCGGCAAAGCCTTCTTCGACCTTGCCGAGATTGCGGCCATTCTTGAAGCGGACATTCATCATCGCGGCGTCGACGATGATGCCGGCGTTGAGCCGGTGCTGGGCGGCGAATTTCGGATGAGTCAGGCTCCAGACTCCGCTGGCGTCACGGCGCAGCCGCTTGAACTGGTCATAGGCCTTGAGCGCATAGCCGCCGTCGCGGGTGAAATTCAGCACCCGCTCGAACTGCTCCTTGGACAGCCCGCTATAGGGCAAGGCGCTCTGTACCTCGTCAAGCAGATCATCCTCCTGAAACGGCCCGGCGCAGGCGCAGCTCATCACATGCTGGGCGAGCACATCAAGCCCGCCGGCGCGAAAAGGTTCACCATCCCGGCGCCCCTCGTTCACCGCATCGAGCGCAGCCTGCGCCTCGAGATATTCGAACCGGTTGCCCGGCACGAGCAACGCCTTCGACGACACATCGAGCCTATGGTTTGCACGGCCGATGCGCTGTAATAGCCGCGACGAGCCCTTCGGCGCGCCCATCTGGATGACGCAATCGATATCGCCCCAGTCGACCCCGAGATCAAGCGAGGCGGTGCAGACCAGCGCCCGCATCATGCCTGACGCCATGGCGTTCTCGACCTTGCGCCGCGCCTCCCGCGACAGGCTGCCGTGGTGGACGCCGATCGCGAGATTGTCCTCGTTGATGTCCCACAGCTTCTGGAACGTATATTCGGCGAGAAAGCGCGTGTTGCAGAAGACCAGCGTCATCCGGTTGCTGCGTATCTGCTCCATAACCTGCGGTATCGCATAAGTCCCGGCATGACCGGCCCAGGGCACCCGCACCGGGTCGCCTTCGGGCGTTTCGGGCAGCATGATCGATACGTCGGCCGGCGCGCCCTCCGCGCCCAGAACATGGGTGACGCTGTCGATATCGCCATAAGGCGCGAGCCAGGCGCGGAAATCATCGGGCTCGGCAACCGTTGCGGACAGCGCGACCCGCTGCATCTCCGGTGCGATTTTCTGCAGCCGCGCCAGCGAGAGCGCCAGCAGGTCACCGCGCTTGCCGGTGGCAAAGGCGTGCACCTCGTCGATCACCACCCGCCGGAGACCGGCGAACAGGGCAAAGCTTTCCGGCTGGCTGAGCAGCAGGTTGAGCGACTCCGGCGTGGTCAGCAGGATTTGTGGCGGCTTCACCCGCTGCCGCGCCTTGCGACTGGCCGGCGTGTCGCCGCTGCGGGTCTCGACTGTGATCGGCAGACCCATTTCCTCGATCGGCGTCAGCAGGTTGCGCTGTACGTCCACGGCGAGCGCCTTGAGCGGGGAGATATAGAGCGTGTGGAGATCGGGCTGTTTGCCCTGAGTCTTTGGAAGGCTGGCTTGTGTCTGGACAGATGTTTCGACAGGCTCAGCACGAACAGTGGTTTTATTGGTACTGGCAGGCCCGGTCCGTTCGTGCTGAGCTTGTCGAAGCACAGGGCTTGGCGCATCCGGCCGTTCGACAGGCTCAGGGCGAACGGGTTTTCTGTCCGTCAGTTCAACCAGATCCACCAGCGTCGGTAAAAACCCCGCCAATGTCTTGCCCGCCCCCGTCGGCGCCGTCAGCAAGGCATGGCGTCCCGCCTGCGCTGCCTCCAGCATCTCCAGCTGATGCGGCCGCACGCTCCAGCCGCGCGAAGTGAACCAGTCGGTCAGGATTGAAGGAATGCTGTTTGCGATCAGCGTGCTCCTGCGGAGGCAGGAGCCCATCTCCTGCCGTGGCTACTGGACGCGATTTCAGGAGATGGGTACCTGCCATCGCAGGTACACAAAGGCCGACCCTGGTGAAAAACTCAAGCTATTGTTTCAACTCGGCCATCAGTCCGAACAGCTGCACCACATCCGGCGCAGACGTATCGCCGGAATATTCCCGGTAAAGCGTCGCGACATTGACCGCGATCCGCTCGCTGTCGCCCCAGCTGGAAAAGTCGCCGAGCCGGATATCATGCGCCGCGTCTCGGACCGACAGGCCCGCGTCGAAACGCTTGCGCGCTTCCTGATCGATATAGCGCAGATAGTCCTGGACCTGCCGGACGCCGTGAACGTCGGTGATCGGACCGTGGCCGGGCACGATGGTCTCTGCCCTGAGATCGATGATCGTGTCACAGGCGGCAATCCAGTTGGCGACCGGTCCCGCCCACATGATCGGTGTGCCTTCGATGAACAATATGTCGCCGGTAAATACAGTCTTATCCCCCGGCACGTGGACCAATATGTCACCCGCCGTATGGGCCGGGCCAACCTCGATCAGATCGACCTCCTTGTCTCCGACTTTCAGACTGTGCCGACCGCTGAACGTCTGGGTTGGTGCCTTTTCCGCCACGTCAGTAAAGTCGAAGCTGCCGAAAATATCGACCAGATACTGCCCGGCCGGCCCCATGGCGCGCGCTTGTTCCATGATCGCGGCTAGTGCACTGGCCGGCAGCTCGGCCATTTCCAGCGCGCTGGCTTTTGAAGCAATCACCTCGGCCTTGTGACAGCAGCCATTACCGTGGGTATGGTCACCATTGGCATGGGTGTTGACGATCACACCGATGTCATCGGCACCGACTCCGGCTGCATCTGCCATGACGTCAAGCATCTCGCGGGTCAGGCTGGCATCGAACAATGTATCGACGAGCAGGGATTGCCCGCCATCGCTGATCAGGCCGGCATTGGACCAGCCCCATCCACCATCAGGTTGCAGATAGGCGTAAAGACCGTCGCCGGTCTCAACCAGTCCTTTTTCAAAGGGGACTTTGGTCATCGTCTCTTCCGCCTTTTATTGCATGGGTGGGTCATTGTTGCAGCTTTGATAAGTTTTGAACAGGGGCCGTGGGCAGGCTGCTCGATATTTTGGTTGCGGGAGCGGGATATCTTTCACGCGAGCGGGAGGGGCAGCGCGCCTGATCCTTGCCGAATCCTTGCCGACCCTGAAATATTGCCGTATCTGCGGTACAAACCAATTGGTACATGGTCGCGATAGCGAACCCAATAAGAGCGACACAAAATGGACAATCAAGAAAAATCGAGACAACGCGTCGAATGGAGCTTTCTGATTACGCTTCTGGTAATTGTCTCGCTCGCATTTGCGGTGCTGATCGAGCCATTTTTTGGTGCCATCGTCTGGGGTGTTGTCGTCGCCGTCCTGTTTCGTCCGGTCTATAAGGGCTTGCTGGGTTTTATGCCCGGTCGGATCAATCTGGCCGCGGGGGTCACGTTGATTCTGATATTGCTGCTGGTCGTGGTACCGGCGATCTTGCTCGGCATGGCGCTGGCTCAGGAGGCGGCGAGCCTCTATATCCGGGTCCAGGAAGGTGAAATAGACTTTGGTGACGTGTTCGAGGCCTTTGAACAATCGCTTCCCCAATGGATGCAGGTCCAGCTCGCCGCTTATGGTTATAGTGATTTTGCCAGCATCAGGGCGGAGATCGAACAGTCTATTTCCGCCATTCTTGAATTTCTGGTCACCCGGTCGCTGAGCGTCGGTCAGGGCGCATTTCAGTTTTTACTCAGTCTTGGCGTCATGATGTATTTGACCTTTTTCCTGCTACGCGATGGTCGGGCGCTGGCCGAACGGATCGAACAGATCGTTCCATTGGGCATGAAAAACCGCCGCATTCTCAGGGAAAAATTTCTGATTGTCATCCGGGCGACGATCAAGGGCAGCCTGATCATCGCGATCATCCAGGGCAGTCTCGGTGGTCTGGTGTTCTGGGCGCTTGATATTCGCGGCGCCTTGCTATGGGCGGTGATGATGGGGGTATTCTCGCTGATTCCAGCGATCGGGACAGGTTTCGTCTGGGTCCCGGTCGCCCTCTATCTGTTCATTACGGGTGATGTCTGGCAGGCCGTGGTGCTGGTTCTCTGCGGCGTATTCGTGATCAGCATGGTCGACAATCTCGTTCGCCCGACTCTGGTCGGCCGGGACACGCGGATGCCCGACTATGTCGTGCTGATCTCGACGCTCGGCGGGCTGCAGTTGTTCGGGATCAACGGGATCGTGATCGGCCCGCTGGTGGCGGCGCTGTTCATCGCGCTCTGGAGCATATTCTCCGATATGCAACAGGGTGAAGGAGAGCCGGAAAAGGCGATCGAATAGCCGGCCAGCCGCATATCCGGCCCGTTGCCTTGGTTCACACTCCCCGTATCAATCGGCCAGGCCTTGCGCCCGTGGACTGGTCGAAGCGCCGGATGATCTCGCCCGACACGATCGTCGCATCATAGCCGGTGGCGCGCTGGTGCAGCCTTTGACCACCTGCAGGCAAATCGCGCACGATTTCCGGCAGATGCAATTGCAGCTTGTCGAGGTCGATCACATTGATATCCGCCTTTGCGCCAGTCTTCAGCAGGCCGCGCTGGTCCAGTCCGACCGCTTTGGCGGCCTTGTGCGACAGCATATGCACCGCCTCGGCCAGTTCAAAGCTTTCCGCTCCCGGATTGCGGACATATTGGGTGAGCAAATAGGTCGAGTAGCTGGCGTCGCAAATCGCGCCATAATGGGCACCGCCATCGCCAAGGCCGGGAATGCAGTGCGGATGGCTCAGCATCTCGTGCGCGCTGGCCAGCGTGCCATTTTCGTAATTGCCGAGTGCGGCGAGGAACAGGCCTTTGCCGTCGGTATCGAGCAGCCGGTCATAGGCAATCTCCTGCGGCGTGCAGCCCTTGGCCGCCGCCTGTCCGGCTATGCTCATTTCTTTCGGCGGCGCATAATCCGGTGGATTGTCGAGCGGGAACAGCCAGTTCCAGTCGCGGGCCAGCGCGTTGAACGGATGGCCGGGCTCGAATTCCTCGCTCAGCAAGGCTGCGCGCAAGTCCGGATCGCGCATCGCGGCAACCTGCTCCTCTATGGGCAGGTCGGCAATCTTCGCCCAGCTCGGGCAGAGAATGAAGGGGTGGACGGTCAGTTCCAGCCCGGCGATCAGGCCGATCGGACGCGGCATGATCTGGGCGGTGGCCTTGCCGCCATTGGCATGGGTGCGGTCGATCATGTCGAGGACCTTGCGCCAGCGCGGCGGGCCATCATTGCCGGATGCCAGCGTGAAAGTGGCCGGCCGGCCGGAGCTTTCCACCACCCGTTCGATCACCTTATATTCCTTGTCCCAGCCGACAAAGGCGTCGAGCACCACCTGAAAGGTTCCGGTGCCGGCATCCTTCATGCCGCCGCAGATCGCTTCCAACTCGGCCACATCGGCTTCGAATGTCGGGATCGACCCGCCATCGGCCGTCTTGTGGATCGACAGTCGCGACGTCGCAAAGCCAATCGCGCCGGCTTCCATCGCTTCCCGCGCCAACCTGCGCATCATTGCCAGATCATCATCATTGGCCGGTTCGCGGGACGCGCCGCGCGCGCCCATGGCGTACACGCGCAAGGGGGAGTGGGGCAGATAGGCCGCGATATCAATGTCGCGCTTGCCCTTCTCGACCACGTCGAGATATTGGGGAAACGTCTCCCAGTTCCAGGGCAGGCCATCGGCCATGACCACGCCGGGGATATCCTCGACGCCTTCCATGACATTGATCAGCATGTCGTGATCGTCCTTGCGGCAGGGCGCGAAACCGACGCCGCAATTGCCCATGATCGCCGTGGTCACGCCATGCGAGGAGGAGGGACTGAGCTCTTCCGCCCAGATGCACTGGCCGTCATAATGGGTGTGGACGTCGACAAAGCCGGGGGTGACGATCTTGCCCGTCGCGTCGATTTCTTCTCGGCCGGTTCCCGGCACCTGCCCGATTGCCGCGATCCTCCCGTCGCTGACCGCGATATCGCCGTCAAAGAGATCACCGCCGCTGCCATCGGCAATGGTCCCGCCGCGAATTACCAGATCATATATTTTGGTCATATTTGGTTTCACCCTCTCACAAGCTGAACGATGCCACCGATCAAGGTGCCAAGTACGAATATATAGATGGGCGGCATGCTGGCGTAGAGCCAAAGCAGCCGCTTTTCCGGCGCCCTGTGATAGCCCAGCGCATAGCCGACCCGCATGAACGGCCAGATCAGTCCGATAGCTGCGGCCCAATAGGGGCTGACGACATAAGCGAACAGCCAGAGACCGGGGAGGAAAAGGACCAGATGTTCCAGCGTATTCTGATGCGCACGGACATGGCGCTCATATTCCGGCGGCCCGCTGTGCGATGGCGGCACGATCTTGAACCGGCCGCGCGCCAGGCCGGCCATCAGCAAAGTGAAATAATAAGCGAGCAGAGCCAGCGCGCTGACAGTCGCCACATAAATATACGGGTCCATGATGCCCTAATCCCCATCCTTTTTTCAGACTGTCCTGAACGAAGGGATCGGACCTGACCATAGTGCATTTCGATAAGGTGCCAGTGCCGGGAAGGTTTTGCGGCCTGGCGGCCCTCGTTCCAGGCGATCAGGCCGAAGCACGAAACCAACCATTGGGAAATTTCCCCACTATTCAGCAACGGTTAATCTGCGCGCTAAGGCCGAAATCAATCAAACTATTGATATATAGAGATTTTATTAAACTGGCACGCCCTGTGCAAAGCTATGTTCATCTTCGCAACACAAGTCGCGAAGCACCAGTTTAAACAAAAGGAAATTGAAAATGACCAACGTAAACATTCAGAACCAGGTAGCCGCCGCTTTTGCCGCTCTTTTCTCCGCAGCCGTTTTTGTTGTCGCCAGCGTCGGCCCCGCCGTCCAGAATTCCGCTGCCCTGATCGCATAGCCCCATACAGAAGGAAGGAAAATATCATGCCCCGCTTCACATTACGTCAGGAAATCGCCGCCGGCTTCGCCGCCCTATTCTGCTCGGCCATTCTCGTAATCTCTTCGGTCGGTCCGGCAACAAACGGCGCGACCTTCATCTGATGGCAGTCGACCGGTGCGATCTTGCCGGTCGATTGTACGGGGCTAATGCCCCGCCTGCTCGCCGCGCTCCAGTCCCGACAAGGCCAGCTGTTCGTCAATTTGTGCCATCAACCGGTCGAGCCCGTCCTGTGATTTGGCTTCGGCCCGGGCGACCAGAACATCCTGGGTATTGCTTGCCCGCAGCAACCACCAGCCGTCCTCGGTATTGACCCGCGCGCCGTCGGTATCGTTGACATCGGCGCCGCTGGCCGAAAGCCGCTCCAATATTTCGTCGATCACCGCGAACTTGCGACTCTCGTCGACCTGAAAGCGCATTTCCGGCGTGTTGATCATATCCACCATATCGCTGCGCAACCGGGTCACGCTCTTGCCGATATTGGTCGCGGCCTGAATCAGCCGGATTGCGGCATAAGGCGCGTCATCAAAGCCGTAATAATCATGTTTGAAAAACACATGGCCGCTCATTTCTCCGGCGAGCGGCGAACCGGTTTCCTTCATCTTGGATTTGATCAGACTGTGGCCGGTTTTCCACATCAAAGGCTTGCCGCCGAGTTCCGCGATCCGGTCGTACAATGCCTGTGATGCTTTGACGTCGGCGATGATGGTGGTGCCGGGCTCGCTTTTCAGCACATCCTCGGCATAGATTTGCAGCAACTGGTCGCCCCAGATCACCCGGCCTTCACCGTCAATCGCGCCAATGCGGTCGCCGTCGCCATCGAAGGCTACGCCGAAATCGAGGCCTCTCTCCGCAACCAGTGCTTTGAGATCCGCGAGATTCTTCTCCTCGGTCGGATCGGGATGGTGGTTGGGGAAGGACCCGTCGACATCGGTGTAGAGAAGATGATGCTCGCCCGCGCCGCGCTCGGTGAGCAGCCTGGTCAATTTCTCGATCACCGGTCCGGCCGCGCCATTGCCGCAATCCCATCCGATCCTGAACGCCTTGCCGGTGAAACTCTTCAACAGGCGCTCGACATATTCATCCTCGATATCGATCCGTTCGAACGTGCCCGTTCCGCTGTCCCAGTCTCCGCTGGCAGCCATGGTGCCAAGTCTCAGAATGTCCGCACCGAAAAAGGGGCGGCCCTGAAACACCATCTTGAAGCCGTTATAATGGGCCGGATTGTGACTTCCGGTAATCATTATGCCGCCCTGGACCGTTTTTAGTACAGATTCGGCATAATATAGCATCGGAGTGGGGCCTATTCCGACAGAAATGGCATTGACTCCGGCATCATTCAAACCGCGAACAAGCGCTTCCTCGAGCATCGGAGAACTGGTCCGGCCATCAAAGCCAGTAGCCACCGCCGTCCCGCCATCGCGCGCGATCAGCGTCCCGAAGCCGCGGCCAATCGCATAAGCATCGTCCGCACCCAGCGTCTCGCCAATGATCCCGCGAATGTCATATTCGCGCAGGGTAGAGGGGTGAAAATCATGCGAGGAAGGCGAAGTCATGATGGAAGTCCCGGATTGTTGGATTTTCGGGTTTGTAAGCGCCAAATACCTGTAAATCCAGCATTATTGTCGATATGGCACAGCATGGCTACCGGTGGCGGGATGCTTCCAACTCTTCCAATAACAGGTCCCGTGCCCGGTTGATCATCTTCGCCAGTTGCTCGTCCCCGCCATTGTCGGGATGATGTTCTGCCAATCGTTCTTTCCAGGCGGCGTTAATCTCGATAAAATCCGCATCGTCGCCCACCCCCAACAGGGATCGCGCACGATCAAGTTCGAAATTGCGCGGTTTGCGCTTCGGCTCTTCCGGATTACGGGCCGGTATCAAGATCCGCCAACCGCTCAGAAAAGCCGCGCCGGCAATCATCGCTCCGCCCATGATCCATCCACCGCCGCGCAGAAAATTCGCGCCTACCAGCGCCATTACCAGCGCCAGCCATTGATTGGGAGTCATCGTCTTTGCCTTGCCCGACAACAGCAGCCAGGCCAGAATGGCACCGCCGAAGATGAGCAAGGGCATCATCGTTCAGGCTACCAGCTTGGGCTTGGCAAGAGCGGGCTTGTTGCCGTCGGGCGTGCGCTGGGCGGAATGGGGCAGCGCCAGATGCTTGATCAGTTCGCGTAGCTCCTGACGTGCCGCGAGATGGCTTGTCGCCAGGCGGCCAAGATATTTTTTGTCAAGCATCGTAAGACCTGCCGGGAAAAGCTCGCGGTAGATCACCCGCTCGCTGAGTCCGGGAATGATACGAAATCCCACACGCTGTGACAGTTCTGCCAAGGCGGCGACGATCCGCTTCATATTATGTGCTTCGACATATTGCGTCCGGTTTCTCAGCAACACCCAGTCTATGGTTTCGCCGTCTGCCTTGGCGCGCGCCTTGCGTGCTTCCCAGATTAATTCGGCGTAGAAACTCAGTTTTCGGACCTTGTACGTTTCTGGATCCACCTGACCAATCAGGTCGAAATCGACAAAGCTGTCGTTGATCGGTGTGACCAGCGTATTTGCCCAGGTGGCCACAAAGCGGGCGAATTTGTCGTCACGACCGGGCGTATCATAGAGCAGAAAATCTACCCCGTGCGACATTCGTTCGATCAACTGCTCAAGCCTTGCGAGATTATCGTCTTCGAAGACGTCATAAAGGGGTTGCGGTACATCAATATTCAGACGCTTCCTCGTCGCTTCGCGGTTTTCCATGTAGCGATAGGACGTGCGCTGGCGGGGATCGAGGTCGAGTATCGCGACCTTATGCCCCTGATAGGCAAGTGCAACCGCAACATGGACTGCCGTGGTGGACTTGCCGGTCCCGCCCTTTTCATTGGCGAAAACGATATGATGCGCATTGTTTGTCACGTTTTGAGCTATACCCCTGTTCTTGCCCTTGCGAAGGACGGTTCACCGTCGCATAGCTTACAAGAGCTTTACAGCAAAATCTAAACGCAAAGAGTGATCCATGCAAATTGTTCGACAGCTTGATCCGTTGCGGGACGCTTTGACGGCATTTCGCAAGACCGGATCGAAAATTGGTCTTGTCCCGACCATGGGGGCGTTGCACGCCGGCCATATGCGGCTGGTGGAAGTGGCGAATGAACAATGTGACGCGGTGGTTGCGTCTATTTTCGTCAATCCGACCCAGTTTGGCGAAGGTGAGGATCTTGATGCCTATCCGCGTCAGGAGGCTGCCGATGCGGCTCTGCTGGAGCAGGCAGGCGTGCAATTGCTGTGGGCACCAACGGCGGATGAGATCTATCCGGAAGGCTTTGCCACCAATGTCAGCGTGAGCGGGATTAGCGACGGTCTATGTGGCGCGGCGCGGCCCGGCCATTTTGATGGTGTCGCCACCGTGGTAGCGAAGCTTTTTAATCAGATCCGCCCCGACGCCGCCTTTTTTGGGGAAAAAGACTATCAGCAGCTTGCCGTCATCCGCAGGATGGCGCGTGATCTCGATTTCACCCATGAAATCGTCGGGGTTCCGACGGTTCGCGATCCCGATGGCCTCGCTTTATCGTCCCGCAATGCCTATCTGACAGCAGAGCAAAGAAAGAATGCCGCAGCGCTCCCCGAAATCATGCGAGAGGCGGCCACGGCGATTGCGGCTGGCAAAGCAGTTTCAGCCATATTGGCGGATGCCACAACGGGATTGCTGGCGTCAGGTTTCCACAAAATTGATTATCTGGAACTCCGCGATGCCAATACGCTCGCGGTTTTGAACGATTTTACAGAACCGGCTCGTCTTTTTGCTGCCGCGCATATTGGCCGCACCCGTCTCATCGACAATATCCCCGTTTCCTGAGGCTACGCCGCTCTATTGTTAACTATGTTGTGCAGTAACATGGCCCGAATTCTGGGCAATTTTCCACCATGGAATCCATTTTCCGAGATTCGCGTTAACCATTCCTTTATGAAATTGCGTTGAAAGTCGTCCCGTCGCCAATGATTGCGGCAACAAAAACAGGGACTGACAATATGGGCAACAGCATGAAAAGCGCCGCCTTTCTGATCGAAAGTCGCCTCGCCGAGGCGGGACAGGGTAGCAGCAATGCATATTTTGATCTGGGTGTAATCTATTCCACCGGATCGGAGGGCATCGATGTCGATTTGATCGAGGCCCATAAATGGTTTAATCTGGCAGCCTTGTCAGGTCATGACGAAAGCAAGGTCTGCCGGGCGGAAATCTCGCTTGAAATGACGGCCCGTGAAATTGCCGAAGCACAGCGGGAAGCACGCAACTGGCTGCAGGAAAATTCCCGTCGCGCCGCCTAAAGAGAATCCGACTTTTTAAACGGCCCCATATCGGCCAGAAATTCAATATCGGCGGCGACCGCCTGCCGTTCGCGTTCGAGATAGTCGGCAATCGCCGCACGAAACCCCGGATCGACGATATAATGTGCTGACCAGGTCGGCACCGGCTGATAGCCTCGCGCCAGCTTGTGGCTCCCTTGCGCCCCAGCCTCGACCGTCTTCAATCCCCGCGCAATGGCGGCCTCGATAGCCTGATAATAGCAAATTTCGAAATGCAGAAACGGGATATTCTGCGTGCATCCCCAATAGCGTCCGTATAATGTTTCGCTACCGATGACGTTGAGCGCGCCTGCCACCGGAATATCATCCTGCATCGCAAATATTAGCAGCAACTGGCTGGCCATTTTTTGGTGCAATAGATCAAAGGCGCTACGGGTCAGATAAGGCTGTCCCCATTTTCGTGTTCCGGTATCCTGATAAAATTCCCAGAAATAGTCCCAATGATGGGGCTGTATCTCATCTCCCGACAAGTGAACGATATCGACGGCTTCCTGCGCTTTCGCCCGTTCGCGGCGGATTGCCTTGCGTTTCCGGGAAGACAGCGCTGCGAGAAAATTTTCGAAGCTGTCATAGTCATCATTACGCCAGTGGAACTGGCTATCGGTGCGGATCAGCCAGCCCGCATTGCGAAAATGGTCGAGCTGATCTTCGCTGACAAATGTCGCGTGAACTGACGAAATCTGATTATTCTGCGCCAATTGTTCTGCTGCCTGCAGCAACGGCACGGCCAGGGACTCGTCCTGAAACAGCAATCGTGGACCGGGCACTGGCGAGAAGGGTGATGCGATCTGGATTTTGGGATAATATTGGCCACCCGCATTCTCAAAAGCGTGCGCCCATTGCTGATCGAAAATATATTCGCCCTGGCTGTGCGATTTGAGATAGCTGGGCAGGCAGGCAGCGATTTTCCCGGCCTTGTCTTCAATGATGATCGGCAGTGATTTCCAGCCGGTTCCGGGGCCCACGCTCCCTGATAACTCCATCGCCGAAAGAAAGGCGTGCGAGACAAAGGGGTTGGCCGAGCCGGCACAGGCGTCCCACTGGTTGGCGGGCAGGCTGGCAATATCATCGGCAACGCGAGCGAGTATTTCGGTTGGGGTAGCAGAGGAATCGGGCATCGGGATCAATGCTATCAGCTCTGCGGCAACTCATAAACCGGTTCGTCGGCAAATCGGGCGGCAATTTGCTCCTGATCGGCCGAGCGGACCGTCCAGGTGACGATCGGCAGGCCGCGCGCACGTTGGGCTGCGGCGAAACGTGAAGGAAGATCACGGATGTCGTAAGCCAGAAAATCGGGCTGTGCTGTCCACAGGTTACGGTGGCGGGCGATCCGGCCGCGCCAGTTCTTGCTGTCCTCTTCGGTGACCACCAAACCGCGAACGACATGGTCTGCATTCTTGCGAAACCAGGCTCCGACGAGCGGATTGAAGGACATGACCGCCGCCTTGCCGCCATAGCCTTCGAGCGCGCGGCGCACTGACAGACAAAGCGGTCCGACCCGCAGGTTGCGCGATTTGATTTCAATCAGGATCGGTACTCGTCCGGCCACCTGAGCCAGGGTTTCGCGCAAGCGGGGAATCTTCCCATGTCCGCCATTCAACTGGATTTGGTCGATATCCTCGGCGCGCAATTTGCCAATCGGGCCAGTTTTATCCGTCAGACGGTCCAGCTCATAGTCATGAAAGACAAAGGCGCGGCCATCTTCGGCGGCCTGGACGTCGCATTCAATTCCGTGGCCCAGCTTGATCGCGGCTTCGAAGGCGGCGGGACTATTTTCCAATACGCCCCTGCCGTGCAGACCGCGATGTGCATAGGGCTGGCCTTTCAGAAATGCTACGCGACCGGCCGCCGGTGCCGGTGCCAGCGCATTGTCTAGCAGCTTCGCGATCACTCGGGCTTCAGGGCGATGATGGCGTCAACCTCGACCGCCACACCAAGCGGCAGCGAGGCCACGCCGACCGCGCTTCGGGCATGCTGCCCGGCGGCGCCGAAAATCACTTCCATCATGTCGGAACAGCCGTTTGCGACCTTGGGATGATCGCTATAGTCCGCCGTGCTGTTGACGAATACGCCGAGCTTCACGATCCGGTCTACCCGGTCGAGCGATCCCGCGGCTTTCTTGATCTGCGCCGCGATCATCAGGGCGCAGGCCTTGGCAGCCTGTTGCCCGTCTTCCAGCGACATATCGTCACCCAGCCGCCCGGTGATCAGCTTACCGTCCTGCATCGAGACCTGTCCGCTGATATGGAGTAAGCCGTTTATTTCCACGGCAGGAACGTAAGAGGCCACCGGAGCAGCGGGTGTGGGCAGTTCTATGCCCTTGGCTGTCAGGGCGGTTTCAATATCATGGGTCATAGGGCGAATCTCTCACGCATGGTTGGCAGGGTCAAGTTCCTGAGATGGCAGTTCCATTGCCGGAGCCGGTTCGGCATTGTCAAACTTGTCTGATATCCAGACCAGTGCTTCGCTCCATACATCAATACGGGCGTGGGCAGCAGGGTTGGTCTTGATATGTTTTGCCAGAATCGGCTCTCCGACCAGTTGTAGTCGCCATGCCTCCGGAGCGTGTTTGGCGACGCTGCCATGCTGGTGGCCGAGATCGTCGACAAAAACAGTAACGGTCGGTTCGAATTCGGTGATGATATTGTTGAGCAGTTCGCCCTTGCCACCCTGATTGGTATAGACGGGAAAGTCGATGCCGACAGCCTTGAGCTGATCTGCCCGCGCTTCGCGGCGATCATCCAGCAGGTTGGTCAAAATCACGACATCGGCAACTTCACTGAGCTTGTTTATAGATTGTACCGCGTCTTTAATCGCCCCCTGTCGGTGCATCTCCGTGTCGAAAAATTCTTTCAGCATCGGCCAGATTTGCTCTGGCAGCACTTGGGTGCCATCATGTTTGTGGCGTAAGGCATTGGCAAAATCACTGCCATTTTCGAGATCGAAATGGACGTGCTTGTCGCTATCCAGCCATTGCTGGAAGGGCACCACCATATGGAGCAGAACTTCGTCGCAGTCGCTGATCAGAAGCGGCTTGTTACTCATGAAAATCTCCGGGAGTGTTAAGATGATTTGCGGCAGCAGCCAGATTGGCTGGAGCAATACCTATGGCCTCTGCACAGGCGATAAGATCGGGTTCGTGATTGGCGAGAAATCCGAGCAGCGAGGCAAGCATGGCGGGATCTTCCAGGCCGGATCTTAGTTCGTGCGGATCCAGCCCGGTTAGAGCGAGCAGCCGCTCTGCCCGGTCTTTGTCTTGCAGCACCCATCCAAGCGCCTGCAAAGCGATGATATCGGCATCCTGCCCGAGATTGGGATTTGTTTCCATTGCCGCTTTCGCCTAATGGGTCGGCAGCAAGTTTGAAAGGGCAAATCCGGTCGTGGCAAAAAGAGTATTAGTGGTTGAGGACAATGAATTGAACCTCAAGCTATTTTGCGACCTGCTGCGGGCCCACGGTTTTGTGGTCGAGCCGGTCAGCGACGGTCGCGAGGTTCTTGAAAAAGCGCGCAGCTTTGTACCGAATCTGATCGTGATGGATATCCAGCTGCCTCATGTCAGCGGTCTGGAACTGATCGAGCAGATCAAGAAAGATGTTCAACTCAAGATCATACCGATCATGGCCGTGACCGCTTATGCCGGCAAAGGTGATGAAGACCGGATATTGAGTGCCGGAGCAGAGGCCTATGTTTCAAAGCCGATATCGGTCGCGAAATTTATCGAATCGGTGCAGACAGTTCTGCACCGTTAAGCTTTACCAAAAGCTGCTTATTTGATTTTGGCTTCTTTGAATTCGACATGCTTGCGGACAACCGGATCATATTTGCGCTGCACCATTTTTTCGGTGAGATTCCGGGGGTTCTTGCGGGTTACATAGAAAAAGCCGGTATCCGCCGTGCTGACGAGTTTGATCTTTACATTGGCTGGTTTCGCCATGGTGCATTCCTTAAGGCAGAAGCTGAAATAAAAACAGCGACGCTATCCGGCGCCGCATTCGTTCTCCGCGCTAATGGTGAAAGTGCCGGGGAATGTCAAGGAAAAGCCTGCATGCACGACCTGTTCAATTATTTCGGGAAATTTACGGCATGTTAACCATGTTTTTGCATGGTCGTCCTGAAACAAGGGCAATTGCAATGGACCATGATCAGAATCTATTTGTGCAGGTGGAAATGCAGGCCTTGCTTGACAATTTGTCGGCAGAATTGGTTACCCGGCACCCCGTCCAGTTTCTGATGCATCTCGATCATATCCGGCAAAAGGCTGCCCAGCATCACCTGTCCGCGCTTCACGATCTCAGCTGCGCATTCGAAACCGCCTTGCAACCAGTCATCGAAAAGGGCGGCGCCACTACTGTCGTACGTTACTATCTTGAAGCGATGCGGGCGACTCTGGACTGTCACGAGATCAATGGATCCATGACAGAAGCGCTAATGGCCAATGTCGCGTTGCGCCTTGGCGGTCAGCCGTAACTGAACAACTCGGTGGATGCGTTTCTAACTTCTCTTTTTGCCCTGGCGCTCGCAGAATTTGGCGACCGTCCGCAGATTCTTTGTGCCGCTCTGGCCATGAGATACGGTCGCATTTCGCCAATCATCTGGGGACTGAGCCTCGCAACGCTTTGCAATTGCGCGATTTCCGTGATGGCGGGGTCTGCGCTCAACCAGTGGATCAGCGAAGAGCCTTTACAGCTTTTTTATGCCCTGTCCCTGATATTTGCCGGAATCGGCATGGTTATTTGGCGCCGCCCGACCGATTTGCTGGAAGGCTGGAGTCTCGGGCCTTTCTGGACATCTTTTCTGGGTCTTTTCATCCTGCAGTTTGGCGACAAGGGTCAATTCATCCTTGCGGCCACGGCGGCGCGGACGGATATGGGGATATTCGCCGCTGCCGGGGGATGGATAGGGATAATGATCGCCTGTATACCTGCCATTTTATTGCGACAGCGGCTGGCGGATGACATTCCGATGCGTGCCGTCCGGTTTTTCGGTGCTGCCGGTTTTCTGCTGATCGGAAGCCTGTTGGCGATCAGCGCGTGGGGCATCATTTAACTAATTCGGAAAATTCGCGAATCAGGCCGAATTGATCGACGTTATCGATCTGTGACAACCAGTTTTTCCATTGGCGGAATCTCCCCGATGATCATATTTTCATCGCATCAGAAAATGAAAAGGAGCAAGGTAATGACGACTGGGGACAATGCAAAAAAAGCCGTAGCTGAAGCACTCAACGAGGTGTTGGCCGACAGTTTCGCGCTTTATCTAAAAACCAAAAACTTCCATTGGCATGTATCGGGCCCCCATTTCCGCGATTATCATCTCATGTTTGATGAGCATGCGGCCCAGATTCTCGCCATCACTGACCAGATTGCTGAACGTGTGCGCAAAAATGGTCACCGCACGCTGACGTCGATCGGTGATATCTCCAGACGGCAGAGTATCTCGGACAATGATGACGCCAAGGTTGCAGCGGTGGATATGCTGGACGAATTGCGTTCGGACAATCTGAAACTCGTGGCAAAACTGCGGGAGACGAAAGAGCTTGCCGCCGAGGCCGGTGACAATGCGACCGATGGCATGCTCGATGACTGGACAGATCAGGCGGAAGAACGTGCCTGGTTCTTGCTGGAGATTGCGCAGAAAGATTAAACTATCTCTGCTGGATTGGGTAGAATTGGCCAGCCCACGCAAATTGCCGTCGCCCGGAGGTATATGGAACCAGGCGCCGGATAATTTTGCCGGAAATCAGCCAAAATCTGTGACCATATCACCACAGATATGCCAAAATTGTAACTTTATCGTTCACGAAAATCCCCGAAAACCGCCATCTATTCGCCAATCGTTGGTGCGGTGAACTAGTTTCACTTTGATTTGAACAGAAAAATCAAGCAAGGCAATGGTTTAAGTCTATTCTGACTGAATATTAAAGGGGACTTTCTTTCATGATCCAGCATTTCGGACATTCCACGCGATCAGTACTTCTGCGCAGCGCAGCTGCCGGCGCCATTGTTACCCTCGCACTGACAACACCCGCTCAGGCGATTGTACCGAATGACAATTATACGCCTGCAGATATCACTGACCCGGAAGACAGCGTGAACGGTATCGGTCAGTTTTTCCGGAATGACGGTTTCGTCTGTACGGGTACCCTGATCAATCCGCGTGCCGTTCTGTTTGCTGCGCACTGCGTCAATGATCGCCCGGAAAGTGATTATGCTACCGATGGCGTGATCCAATCCGCTTTCTCGTTCAACGGTAATGCGCTCCCGGGTTTCGTGGACTGGATCAACAATGGATTTGCATCCAATCCAGACCTGTTTGTCTATAATATCAGCCAGATTGCGTATAACCCGGATTCCTTGGTAGATCCTGCATCGTTTGGTTTTCTCGAGGGTGACATTGCGGTCGCAACGCTATCCGATCCGGCCGCGAATATCCCCACTTGGGCGCTGCTATTTTCCCCGCTCCCCGATCCGGGCGAAATTGATGATGTCGATGGCACCGGCTATCATGTTAAAATTTCCGGCTATGGCCGTAGTGGCAGTGGTACAGCAGGCGATACCGCAGGCGTTGACTGGCGCCGGAAATCTGCGGAAAACATGCTGGGTGCGCTAACCTCATTTGACGACAGAAACATTTTCCTGTTTGGTGATCCGTTCGGTGATTTGCCGCAGGTATTGTACCGGCTCGATTTTGACGATCCTGACAAAACCAATCCGTTCGATTTCAATCTTTACAAAGATGAGCCGCTCGAAGTTGAAGGCACGACGGCTGGCGGTGACTCTGGCGGTCCTTTGATCCTTGATGCCGCGAACAACAGCCTGTCGACAGAAGATCTGCAGATCGGCGTTCTTTCTGGCGGTTCGCGCTTTTTCGGCGGACAGGTTTTCAGTTCTTATGGCACGGAAAGCTTTTATCAGCCGTTGTTCCTTTTCGCCGATTATATCGCGGCCGTGAATCCCTATCGTTATGTCAGTGCAAAAGCGGGTGACGGCGCATGGGAAGATGCAACCCATTGGCAGACTGATCTCGATCCGGCCTATCGTATCATTGATGCCGACGGAAATGTCGTGAACGGGTTCCCGGATGCGCAATCCGATGGTGTCGACCAGTCTACACCGCAATTCGGTGAAGTTTGCTTTGATCCAGAAGGCGACAATGTGGATGATGGCTGCTTTGATTTTGCAACCGGAACGGATACACCTCCATCACGCCCTGCACCTGCGGCCGTGGCAACATCCGCGATAGGCGTTGCGGACGTTCTGGATGCACAAGTCTCATCAGATATCACCGCCGGTGGCGAAGCGATGATCGTAGAAAATATTGCCATTAACGGCAGCGCGACTTTGGTGGAAAATATTGCAATCTCTGACGGCGCCACCCCGGTTGGTGACCTCGTTGCGGAAGCCACTGGGGCACCGGAAGGCGCTGAAGAAGCGCCGCAGGCCGAAGGCGACCCATTCCCGGCTCCGACTCTCGGCAATGGATTGGCTGGCGCAAGTGATTTCGTACCCGACAATATAGACGCGGATGTAGCTGGTGGCATAAAGGCTCGCTATTTCGAAGTGACACTCGATCAGTCAGGTACAACGTCGCTGAACAGCGATGTTACGATCGACCGCCTCAATGTTGGCGGTGCTGCTGGATTGATGATCAATTCCGGATCAAGCCTTTCGGCTCAGATTGACGTCAATCAGACTGCAGGTCGGATTGCTGTCGATGGTACATTGAACAGCGTTGGTGATTATTCCCTGTTTTCAGGACTGCTTTCGGGCTCGGGCACAATCAACGCTCCGTTCCTGACCAACATTGCCGGCGGAATCGTTCCGGGCACGGTTGGAACGATTGGAACATTGACGGTAAACGGCAATGTCATCCTCTCTTCGGGTTCCACATTGATGGTCGATATCGGCGCTTCGGGTGACTCGGATCTGCTGGCGGTCAATGGTGTTGCGGACATCGGCGGCAACGTTGTGTTCTCGCCCGTTGGCGGTTTTGAAACGACCGAAAGCACCTATCGCATTCTCACGGCGACCGGCGGTGTAACCAATGAGTTTGATAGCGCATCCCAGATTTCTGCGATTTTGACTTCCGAGTTTGTGTATAGTGCAAATGCTGTGGACATGACGGTCAGCGTTCAAAGCTACCAAACAGCTGTTGACGGAAACAATCCTCTCCAGTTCAGCTATGCAGCTTTAATGGACCGCAATCGCGGAAACGCAGCGGTTTCCGGACTGTTCGATTTTCTTGACTTTGCAGATGCAGAAACAGTTCAGGCTACATTCGACAGTTGGGCGCCGACGACAGAGGCCGGTGTTCAGAATATGGCCCGTGGTTCTTTGACTAACATCGGTCGTTTCTATGACAGTCGTATGAGCTTTGCCGACCGTTCCACAAATGGTGGTACGATCGCAGTGACCGGTAAGCCGCTGCAATTGGCTTCGGCCTCGTTGAGCGGTGCCAGTATTCCTGGTTCTCCGGCAATCATGAGTGACGCGGCGGTAAATGCCGCAGACAGCGCAGTGACTTCCGGCGGCGTCAATGAGGATATGGCGGTCTATCTGTCGGGCGGCTTCGTCGAAGGCAGGACACAGTCTATGCCGGTGAGCAATGCATCCGGTGCCGAGGATGAATTTGACGGATTCTTTATTGCTGGCGGTATGGAATATTATCTCGGTGAAAGCAGCATGATCGGGGTATCGGCATATTATTCCGATCTAGATGCTGGTGTGGCTTTGGGTCAACAAGCAGAGAGCCGCACGATCATGGGGTCCATTTATGGGCAGTCGCGCTTTGGTGGCGACTATGTTCTGGATGCGCGGTTGAGTATCGGTACGTTCAATGCCCAAACTTTGCGCAACGTGGCTGTGGGTGCGCAGACCTTCGCTTTGACCACTGATGATGACAGTCTAATTTATGCGTCTGAAATTGGTCTTTCGAAAGAACTTGATCTCCTCAATATAATTATAGCACCGGGAATTGGTGCCCGATCCGCGCATATCAATTTCGATACCATTTCCGAAGCTGGCGGCGGACCAGCTTTGACGATTGTCCGGCCCGATTATAACAGTATCCAGGGTCTGGCTGGCGTTGAGTTCAGGAGCAAGCCCGGCAAGAAATTGCAGGCGCGCGTTGCAATGAACTATGTCCATGAGTTCCTGAACGACAACCCCAGCACGTTTGGCGCAAATTTCGTTGGTGGTACAGGCGCTCTGGCAGGCTTCGCTCTGGCACCGGTTGACCGGAACTGGGGTGAACTGGGTGCTGGCCTTCGTTACAACGCGGGCAGTACATCGTTCGATTTGATGGTTGATACCTCGGTTGGTCGCAGCGATGTCCAAAGTCAGGTCTATTCAGCGGCGGTTACCTTCCGCTTCTAATAGTTCGGCAATGCCAGAAAAGCCCGTCGGACAGGTTCGGCGGGCTTTTTCATGCCGATTAACCGTACCGTCTGGAAAGACACCCAAGGAGCGCAAAAAAGAGGCGGACCAAAAGGCCCGCCTCTTTATTCTAATGTGAACAGAGTCTGGTCGGTTACTTTGCGACCAGGTTAACCGCAGCAGTTTTACCGCGTTGATCCACTTCCAGTTCAAACTCCAGTTTGTCGCCTTCTTCCAAGCCGCGCATACCGGCGCGCTCCACTGCTGAAATATGGACGAATGCATCCGGCTGGCCGTCATCGCGCTGGATGAACCCAAAGCCTTTGCTGCCGTTGAAAAATTTCACGGTGCCGCTGGCCTTCTCTCCCGTAAGTTCCCTGCGCGGAGGACCGCCACGATCATCACGAGAGGAAGCGCTATCGGTCACTTCGATAAGGTCGCCTTCGATCTGGATGTCAGAAGCGGAAACCTTTCCGCCCCGATCAACCAGTGAAAAGCGCAATGTCTGTCCTTCTGCCAGACCCTTCAGGCCGGCACGCTCGACTTGGCTGATATGGACAAAAACATCTTCGCCGCCACCGTCTTGTACGATGAAGCCAAAACCTTTTTGAGCATTGAAAAATTTTACGGTTCCGGTGCTTTCGCCGACAACCTGATCCGGCATGCCGCCGCCCCGTCTGCCGCCGCCTGAATCGCTGTCTGGCCGCGTATATCTTTCTACGGGCGGGCCGCTATCACTTTGATATCCATCGAAGTTTTCGTCACCGAAGCCATCGCGCTTATCCCGGCCTCTACCACGCCGGTTTCTGTCAAAACCCATCCTTAAATCGCCACTTTCAATTCGCCCTATCCAATAATGCCAATGTTATAGCGAACGATTTCCATAACATTGTTTCGCGCGAATCTAATTGCCGCGCAGTTCAACTATATAGAAAAATGGAGCAATAAGCGAATGAAATCGGCGTTTACATGGCGGCTTGAGCGATTCTGATATTCTGACGGCGCCGATCAGAAAAGCCATGTATTCGGATCGGCTATGGATTCGTGTTTCTGGGCTTTTAACAACGCAATCACAGAACGGACCAATATCCATATCGAAAGCGCCAGAAAAAAAGGAGTTCCAATTAGAACGAAAGAAAGAATAGCACCGATAATACCAACCACCAGTCCGATCACAAATGTCCTGATAGGAAATTTCAGATGGCTTTTTCCCCATGTTCCGGCGACCTCATTCCTCCAGACCACCGCAAGGATAAGGCCAACAATCCCCGTAATCCCGATAACGAATCCTGCGATATAGAGCAGTGAAACTATGGACGACTTGTTGAAATCGAAACCGGAAACGACGGGTTGAGGTGGTTTCTAGGTCATATTGCTAAATTCCTTATGCGCTGCACCGGACCCACGATGATCCGGTGGATAAACTAAACTTGCTGTTTGAATCTCCCTGCGGCACATAGCTATCCGATTATAAGGCACTGTCAATTTTCCTGGCCTGATATCCGGTGGAGGCTTAAACCCGTGAGGGGCCGCGCCCGGAATATGGTCGGGAACATACAGATGTCACAGCAGTAAAACAGACAGGCAAATAATAATGGCAGTTTTTTTTCATGAAGAAGATCTTCCCGTTGACGTTCTGGGCGAAGGTCCGGTTGCGGTGGACACCGAGACCATGGGACTCCAGACCCCGCGTGATCGACTGTGCCTGCTACAGATATCAGATGGCGAGGGTGACGAGCATCTCGTGCGTTTCGGACCCGACAGTGACTATGCAGCGCCCAATCTTCGGACCATTCTGGCTGACCCCAATCGATTGAAGCTTTATCATTTTGCCCGCTTTGATCTTGCGGCCATTGAACATTATATGGGGGTGATGGCGGCTCCTGTATTCTGCACGAAAATCGCTTCCCGCCTCATCCGGACCTATACTGATCGTCATGGATTGAAAGAACTCGTCCGTGAACTTCTCGGTCAAGATATTTCCAAGCAGCAGCAATCTAGTGACTGGGGCAACCCGGAACTCAGTGACGCCCAGCGGGAATATGCTGCATCCGATGTTCGTTTTTTGCACAGGTTGATGGATGAACTCGCAATCCGGCTCGAAAGGGAGGGCAGGACCGCCCTTGCCCAGGCTTGTTTTGAATTTTTACCTGACCGGGTACGACTGGATCTGGCCGGCTGGCCGGAGACAGATATTTTCGCCCATGCTTAAACGGCCGGGTCTTTTGGTCAGCCGTCGTCAATATTGAATTTCGGGAAGATAGTGCATCCATGTCAACCGCCGCCAATATAGTCCGGACCAAGCGTCAGGAATTTGCTGCGCCGAATAGCAAGCATGACCGGAATGTGAAATTGTTGCGCATCATCCTCCCGGCTGGCGTTGGTATATTGGGTGCAATGCTGGCGCTGGCACCATTCACAATGAGCGGTGAACTGAGTTTTGTTCTCGACAAGAATAGCGTGGATGTTGCCAAGGAACGGATGCGAGTCACCGAAGCCATTTATCGGGGTGAGGATAGCGAAGGGCGCCCGTTTTCCCTGAAAGCGGGTTCAGCCGTGCAGAAAAGCTCGAGTGAGGCGATCGTGGAGTTAAAAGATCTTTCGGCCCGGATTCTGTTGCAAGACGGACCTGCTCAGATACGCGCGAATGAAGGGCGCTATTATATGGCCCATGAAAATGTCGAGGTGCCAGGACCCGTGCAAGTTGAGTCGGCCAGCGGCTATCGTCTTTCGACCAGCAATGTGACAGTTGATCTTAAGCAACGGACCTTGAAAAGCGGCGGGACGGTCGAAGGCCGGACCAATATCGGTACATTTCGCGCTGATCGGCTCGAAGCAGACTTGACTGAACGTACTGTAAGTCTGGACGGCAATGCGAGTTTGCGGATCGAACAAAATGGATTAAGAAGACCTTAAATGAAATTGAACCTTTTTCTTTCCCTTACCGGTGGAACGGCTGTTTTGGCTTCGGGGCTATTGGTGCTTGCGGGCCCAGCGCCTGCGCAGGTGTTTGGCAGCCATAACAGCAACGCACCGGTGAATTTCGATGCTGACCGAATTGAAGTACAGGACCGGGCCGATCGCGTCGTGCTTTCGGGTGGTGTTCGGGTCGAGCAGGCTGGTCTGGTGCTTAACGCGGCACGCATGACCGTTGCCTACCGGAATGCTGGAGGGATAGAGATTGACCGGATCGATGCATCCGGTGGCGTCACTATCCGCAAAGGGGGGGACACCGCTTCGGGCAATGTCGCCATATATGATCTCAATCGACGGCTTATCACCCTGTTAGGCGATGTCACCCTTACACAAGGTACAAACCGTCTCTCCGGTGGTCGCGTCATCATTGACCTTACATCGGGGCGCTCGACAATCGACGGGCGGTCGACGGGTGGGTCTGCCGCCGGTACGCAAGGCTCTAACGGGCGAGTATCCGGCACGTTTACGGTGCCACAGCGGAAAGACTGAAATCTCCAACAGTGTCGATAAAGCAGCAACTTCGCTTGGGCGACCGAAGAAAGATGCTGGTTCTGATCCCGGTATCGCTTGATTTTCTTCAGGAACGTCCATTTTCAATCAACCATGCACAAAGCTTGCCAATTTGGACAAGATTGGGGCATGCTGCTAATCAACGAACAAGACAGCCCATGAAAATGAGGACGAATAATGAACGACGCAGCCGTCACTGACATTCCGGCAATGGCCGAACCGGGCGCCCTGCTGACAAGTGATGCGACGGAACATGGGCTTGCGGTGGTTTCGATCGCCAAGAGTTATGACAAACGTTCGGTTCTGTCGGATGTTTCGCTATCGGTAGGGCGTGGTGAAGTGGTGGGGTTGTTGGGCCCGAATGGGGCGGGGAAAACGACTTGCTTCTATTCAGTCATGGGGCTGGTGCGGCCGGATGCCGGACGGATCATGCTCGATGGTGAGGATATAACACCGCTCCCCATGTATCGCCGCGCTATCCTCGGCATCGGCTATCTTCCGCAGGAAACCTCGATTTTTCGGGGCATGACCGTGGAACAGAATATCATGGCGGTGCTTGAGATGGTGGAGCCGGATTCTATCGCCCGACATGAGACACTTAATCGTCTGCTCGATGAATTCGGTCTTACCAAATTGCGGAGTTCGCCGGCGATGGCATTGTCCGGTGGCGAACGGCGGCGATGCGAGATTGCCCGGGCGCTGGCGGCGAGTCCAACCATCGTGCTTCTTGATGAGCCCTTTGCCGGTATCGATCCCCTGTCAATTGCAGATATCCGCGATTTAGTGTGCCAATTGCGTGAGCGAGGCATTGGTGTGCTGATTACCGACCATAACGTCCGAGAGACGCTCGATATCGTCGATCGTGCCTGTATCATCTATGATGGTCAGGTCCTGTTCGCCGGCAGTCCGGAAGATCTGGTTGCAGACGCCAATGTCCGACGGCTCTATCTGGGTGAAGGTTTCGAACTGTAAACATGGCACTCGGGCCTCGTCTCGATTTGCGGCAGAGTCAGTCGCTGGTGATGACGCCGCAATTGCAGCAGGCGATCAAACTGCTGACCTTGTCCAATTTAGAGCTGGAAACATATATTTCCGACGAGGTCGAAAAAAATCCGTTGTTGGACACCGGTGAGATTTCGACGGAGAGTGGCGAAGTAAATGATAGCGAAGAAGGGCCCATAGAGGCCGCGACACAAGGCAGCGATGAAATATTGTCCTCTGGTCCAGCGGAATCGGAAACCGCTCTTGATATGCAGGGTGATTCGGACAGTTTCTCCAATAACAGTCTGTCTGAAAGTGATGGTGCGCTTGACGGTCAACTGGGACTGAATGGCTCCAGCAGTGGTGCCAGCGCGGTAGGCGAAGCGCCGGATTTCGAGAATATGCTGGTCGCCGAAATTACCCTGACCGATTATTTGATGGATCAGGCAGGCGCGATCCTTTCCGGCATGGATCTATTCGTTGCGCAGCATATCATCGACCAGATTGACGAGTGCGGCTATTTGCAGGCTGACTTGCTCGAGCTTGCGCAGCGTCTGAATGTCGGGCTCGTTGACATAGAGCGTATATTGGGTGTGGTTCAAACGTTGGATCCAGTGGGGGTCGGCGCGCGAGATCTGGCAGAATGCCTGTCGCTGCAAGCCAGGGATGCGGATCGCTATGATCCTGCCATGGAACGCTTGATCGATAATCTGGACCTGCTTGCCAAAGGTGCATTGCCGCAGCTCAAAAGGATGTGCGGCGTCGACGATGAAGACCTGATGGATATGATCAGCGAATTGCGCAATTATGATCCGAAGCCAGGTTGCAAGATCGGTGGCGGCGAGGTGCAGGCGGTTGTGCCCGATGTCTTTGTCGCCGAGCGCGCAAACCGGTGGATCATCGAGGTGAACAGTGCCACCTTGCCGAAAGTACTGGTGAACCGCAGCTATTATTCCGAGCTGAAGGACGGTGCGCAGGACAAGGAATCCAAGGACTGGCTGAATGAATGTCTTGCGGACGCGAACTGGCTGGTCAAGGCGCTGGATCAAAGGCAGCGCACGATTGTCAAGGTCGCGACTGAAATCGTCAAGCAGCAGGAGGAGTTTTTCCGCAAGGGCGTGGCCCATCTCCGACCGCTGACGCTGAAGAATGTCGCCGAGCAGATCGAGATGCATGAATCGACGGTCAGCCGGGTGACATCCAACAAATATCTCTCCTGTTCGCGCGGGACGTTCGAGCTCAAATATTTCTTCACCAGCGGCATCCAGTCCTCGACCGGAGGCGAAGCGGCGTCGGCGGAAGCGGTAAAAAGTCATATCAAGTCCCTGATCGATAACGAGGACCCCAAGAAGATCCTGTCCGACGACAAGCTGGTCGCCCTGCTCAAGGAGCGGGGGTTCGACATTGCCCGGCGCACCGTGGCCAAATATCGTGAAGCGCTGGGTCTGGGCAGCTCGGTCCAGCGCCGCCGGCAGAAGGCGCTCGAGGGCAAGGCCGCCTAGACCGGCTTGCGCAGCACCGCGAATTCCAGTTCAGTGGTCCTCGGCAGGCCGAAGCGCCGATCACCATGCGGGAAGGGACGCAGTTCGCCGGTCCGCGCATAACCACGGCGTTCGTAATAGGCGATCAAATCCTCGCGCTGGCGGATGACGGTCATCTCGATCGCGCTGGCCTGCCATTGATCCCGGACAAATCGCTCTGATTCTGCCAGCAATTGCCTGCCCAGGCCGCCTGCCTGCAAAGCAGGATCGACGGTCAGCAGCCCCAGATAGGCGAGCCCGTCGCCGACCCGGGAGAGCTGCGCGCATCCGGCGATACCATCGCCCTTCTTCGCGAGCAGGATGAACTGATTGTCGGCCGCAATAATCTCGCGCAATGCCCTGGCATCGGTCCGCTGTCCGTCGAGCAGGTCCGCTTCATGGGTCCAGCCGCGCCTAGCGCTTTCGCCGCGATAGGCGCTTTCCACCAGCGTGTGGAGCGCTTCGATATCGTCGAGCGTTGCACATTCGAAATTCATGCCAGCCTGACCCCTTCGATTTCCAGAATTGTGCTGTCTATGATCCGGCCGGTGACCACCACCCGTTTCTCGACCGCGTCAATCGGTGTCCGCAACAGTTCGAGCCGATAGCGGGTGCCATCGTCGCATTGCAGTAAGAAGCCGGCGGCATCGCGCTGCAGCAGGCCGACATATTCCCCGTTATTATACTCTGCCCTCACCGTCACCAGGTTACGCGTCTTTCGTGTGGTTCGTTCTTGGCAAGAAATCCGGAGCCGAGCGGTTTCTGGTGTGTTGCAGCCATTCTGATCTCTCCTTCTTCTTGTTCCGTTTGTCCTCAGCCTGTCGCGAAAGGGCGCCTAACGTTGAACAGGCTGGCTCGGCAAGTTCACCACTGGCGGATCAACCTCCCGGTCCGTCAATTATCCGTCTTCAGTCCGACAATCTCCGACACCGGCATATGGTCATAGCCCAGATCCTCGGCGACCGCCTTGTATGTCACATGGCCATTCCACACGTTCAACCCTTCGGCAAGATGGCGATCCTCGCGCAACGCCGCTTCCCACCCTTTGTCGGCAATCGCAAGCGTATGGGGCAGGGTCACATTGTTGAGCGCATAGGTCGAGGTGCGCGAGACCGCGCCCGGCATATTGGCCACACAATAATGGACGATATCGTCGACCACATAGGTGGGTTCTTCATGGGTGGTCGGCTTGGAAGTTTCGAAACAGCCGCCCTGATCGATCGCGACATCGCAAAGCACCGAACCGGGGCGCATGGTTTTGAGCATATCGCGGGTGACAAGCTTGGGCGCTTCTGCGCCGGGGATCAGCACCGCTCCGATTACCAGATCGGCTTCGGCGACGCATTCCGCCAGATTGGCCTTATTCGAGAAGCGCGTTTTGGCGCGCGATTCAAAATGGGTGCCGACCGATTCCAGAACATCCGGATCACGATCCAATATTGTTACATCGGCACCTAGACCGGCGGCCATTTGCGCGGCGTTAAAACCGACAACCCCGCCGCCGATGATCGTCACCTTGCCGGGGGCCACGCCGGGCACGCCACCAAGCAAGATACCGCGGCCGCCATGGGCTTTTTCCAGCGCGGTTGCACCCGCTTGGATCGACATGCGTCCGGCGACCTGACTCATCGGTTTGAGCAAGGGCAATCCGCCGGTGCCGGTGACGGTTTCATAGGCGATACAGGTCGCCTTGGATTCCACCAGATCGGCTGTCTGTTCCGGGTCTGGCGCCAGATGAAGATAGGTGAACAATATCTGGCCTTCGCGCAGCATGGCCCGTTCGACCGCCTGTGGTTCCTTGACCTTGACCACCATGTCGCATTTTTCGAAGACATCGGCTGCGATGGCCGTAATCGTCGCACCTGCGTCGATATATTCCGTATCGTCCGCGCCAATGCCGAGTCCGGCACCGGTCTCGACCCATACTTCATGGCCGTGAGCGGTCAGCTCGCGGACCGATTCGGGGGTCAAGCCGACTCGATATTCATGATTCTTGATTTCTCTAGGGGTTCCGACGCGCATGGGCTGGGTCCTTCTTTCGAGTCTGTTCCCTGACAATAACAGCAAATATCGGCCCGCGCGAGACGCGTTGTAATTTTATTGTCCTATCTTGAAACTTTCCTAACAGGTGTGGCCACCGTGCAAATATTGCCATAGCCGCCGTGGGCTTCGATATATTGCATGAGCGCTGGGCTATAGCTGGCAAGATATTCATAAGCGGGCTGCTCGGCCAGCGGCAATTCGCTGGCCAGCCGGATAGATTTGATCTCGGTATATTCCGATTTGTCGGTATAGAAACCGCCGGGATCGGTTCCGAGCGGTAGATTTTGCAAATGCTCCAGCCCGTCGATCACCCGACCGACCATGCCGAATGTCGTATCAAGACTGCGCGCCGCTTCGCCGGTGATCACCGACATTTCCGCGCCGCTTCCCGTGTCCGGCGGGTCATAATGGGCAGGGGAGAGCGACCCGCGACAGGTCAGCGGATAATATTTCGTCTCGTCGTCAACACTCTTGCTGCCAATCGGCCAGCCGCCGCCAAAACCGACTTTCTGCGCCCCGCCATTTTCATAGATCATCTTCATCAGCGGCCGGATTGCCGTGCCCTGATATTGATTGCTATAGTCGACCGCTGCCTGCAGCGCGGCCATATCGGCATCGCGCTTCACCCCGAGTGCCGCGTTATAATATTCGCTCTCGGGCACCGTCTCGAGGCCCTTGGGCAGTTTCTTGGCATCGGGATTGCCGCCGAACTGGGTGACGAAATCCTTGGCGACACGGTAGATTTTGGTGCCGTCCCACCAGCGCGTTCCGGCGAGCTTCCGGACATTGCGAACATGGCCGCCGGAGAGATTGGCCGGGAGCAGCTGGATTACCGCCTGGCGTTTCGTGCCGTCCGCCGCATCGGGCAGGGTGAGCACCATCAGGTCGGTGAGGGGGATGGCCAGCCAGTGTTCGGCCGGTGCGGTAGCGAGGATTTCGGCGGTACTTTTTTCTGCGACCTCCTCTTGCGCCATTGCCGGAAAGGCGAATGAAAAACACGCTGTGGCCAAGACCCAAAAGGCGATGTGCGCTGATCGAAAATAGTTTTTCATGCGACTCCTTCTTTGCTGAACTTTACAAACTTTACACTGTTAAGAAAAAATAGGCTTTCTGCCCCCGTGCAGGCCGTTTTCGTTCCCCGCCGCAGGGCGGGGCCCAGTCGAGTCCTGCCGGTGCGGTTTAAAAGGCGAAGGCGGGACTGTTCTGGACCCCGGCCTTCGCCGGGGAACATTCTTTGGGTCACACAGGGTCACACCCCCTATGGCGAAGGATATCTTTCGGGCGCAACTTGCTGAAAACCGCCGATGGCTGGACGAGAAAAGGGCTTGGATCATGCCGCGAGACTAACCGATCTGGCGCAATGTAGGAAAGGCAAAATCGTTCCCCGCCGCAGGGCGAGGCCCAGTCGAGTCCTGCCGGTGCGGTTTAAAACGCGATGTCAGGAATATTCTGGGCCCCGCCCTGTGCCGGGGAACAAAGCTCACTCTCCCTGCACCCGACGAACCGGTACCGGAATATTACAGATATCCACGCCGCCAGCCGGGACGATGAAGAACGGATCGCGCCGATTGGCCCGGGCATCGGCATATTTTGCGAAGGCTGTTCCTTCGGTGGAGAGATATTCGAAATGCGGCTGGTCTGCTGTTTGAAATTCGCTGGCCAGCCGGATGGATATAATCGGCACGCGCTTGCTCTCGTCCTCGTAGAAACCCAACTGGCCCTTGCCGCGCGGCAGACTGGAAAGATATTCGATCCCCTCGATGATGCGCCCGACCACGGCAATATTCCGATCCAGATGGCGCGGCGCGTGGCCGATAACGGTGTAAAGTTCAGCACCGCTCCCGGTGTCGGGGGAATAGTTGCGGCCGACGCCGACCGCACCGTAGCAGTGGACGGGCCAGAACATTCCTTGATCGTCGATGCCTTGGTTTGCCAATGGCCAACCTTCATTAAATTGCACCCACTCAGAATAGGAATCTTTCTCTTCCCACCTTCTATAATTCGGGTCTTCAGTTTTTCGATGCTCATCCTTCATTGCATCCGACATAGCCTCAGCAGCGTTTGCAGCGGCCATCATGGCATCGTGAGCGGCATCTCCAGCAGAAGCGTTCGCGTGAACTGCGAGCAATGCATTCATCGATACAACATATTCACCCTCCGGCACCGTCTCCAGCCCCTCCGGCAAAGCCTTCTGCTCCGTCTCGCCCGATTCCGGATTGTCGTAACCGGCATCCCCCCATTGCACGACATAATTGTCCTGCACCCGGTTGACGCTGGTGCCGTCCCACCAGTGCGCAGCGGCAAGCTTGCGGATATTGCGGATCCAGCCCTGCGAGAAAGGTTCGGGCATCAGCTGGATGACCACGCGGCGGGCGTTGCCCTCGCTGTCCGGCGCAAGATCCATGACCAGCAGGTCGCTCGGCGCAATCTTCACCCAGTCGCTGGCCGGGGCTGCATCGACAATCGCATTGGGGCTGGGATGTTCTGGTTTTCCGGTGTCCTGGGCGAGGGCGGGTGTTGCACTCAATAGAGCGAATAGTGAAACAATAGCGCTGATTCTTCGCATAAAAACATCCCCAAAATTCCGTTCGTGCTGAGCCTGTCGAAGCATCTGGCCAAGCGCAATCGACCCTTCGACAAGCTCAGGGCGAACGGGTTTTATTCCTGACGCGCACCCTAACGCGACACAATCGCTTGCGAAAGCGCGAATCCGGCATTAGGGAAGCGGCGCTGTCTGATATTCGACCGGATTCACGGGTCGGGCAGTATATGCGGAGCCGTGGCAGAGTGGTCGATCGCGCACGCTTGGAAAGCGTGTATAGGGCAACCTATCGAGGGTTCGAATCCCTCCGGCTCCGCCATTAATTATTGATTTGAATATCGTGAAACCGCCGCGATCGCGCCTATGGTTGCGCGCCGTTATTTCGGCGTAGGTCAGATATATCACGCTACACGTTTGGGCCGCTCTTAGTTTGACGGGTACGCTTGCGCACCAGTTCAGTTTTCCAGCGGCAAAGCCGTCTTGTAGATGATCGGCCGTAAGGCAAAGCTGGTGGTGACTTGTGCTACCCCTTCGATCATTGTCAGCTTGTTGCGCAGAAAATGCTCGAAGGCATCGAGTGAACCCACCATTACCCGTAGCTGATAATCAGAATCTCCGCTCATCAGATAGCATTCCATCACTTCTGGAAAATCTGCAATTGCCGTTTCGAAGGCTCGCAGGTGCCGGTCATCTTGCTGGTCGAGGCGCACGCGCACAAAGGCAGAAACGGAAAGACCGATGGCTTGGGGGTCAACCAGAGCCACATAGCCTGAAATCATGCCCCTTGCTTCAAGCTGGCGAACCCGGCGAAGGCATGGGCTTGGCGACAGACCGATCCTTTCTGCGAGCTCGCTGTTTGTGATGCGACCATCGGTCTGCAGGGCATCCAATATCCGTTTGTCATAGATATCTAGTTCAATATTTGACATAATCTGCTTTTATATCTGCTTATACAGTAAAAATATGCCAACTTATTATAATATGGCGCAATCCTTAGCAAGGACATGTTGGCCGGATAGATCTATAAGCGATGACTATATCCGGAGATTCACAAATGGCAAAAATGGCGCTGCGTTCTAACGCGGAAACTATACAAATGCTCGAAGCGTTGGAGCAGCGTTTGCGCTGGCTGTCTTCCTGGACGGTGCATAACGCCAATCACATCCGGGTCAAGCGCGATGGCTTGAAAGTGGGTGGGCATCAGGCGAGTTGCTCTTCGATGACCGCGATTATGGCCGCGCTTTATTTCCATGCGCTGCGACCCCGGGACAAGGTTGCGGTCAAGCCACATGCCGGGCCCGTACTCCACGCCATTCACTATATGCTTGGCAACCAGTCGCGCGACAATCTGATAAATTTTCGCGGCCTTGGCGGCGTGCAGAGCTATCCGTCTCGGACCAAGGACAGCATTCCTGTTGATTTCTCGACCGGCTCGGTTGGTCTCGGCGTTGCCGTCACAGCTTTCTCCAGTCTGGTGCAAGACTATCTCATCGCGCACGGTCAGGTGAATAATGAAGAAGTGGGCAGGATGATCGCGCTGATGGGCGACGCGGAGCTGGATGAAGGCAATATTTATGAGTGCCTGATCGAAGGCTATAAACATGATATCCGCAATTGCTGGTGGATCGTGGATTATAACCGGCAGTCGCTCGACAGCACCACCGCCGACCGGATGTTCCGGCGTTTCGACGATATATTCGAAACATGCGGCTGGCGGGTGATCACGCTTAAATATGGAAAGCTTCAGCAGGCGGCGTTCAAGAAACCGGGTGGCAAGGCGCTCGAGGAATGGATCGACAATTGCCCCAACGCCGATTTCGCCGTGCTGACTTACAAAGGCGGAGAGGCGTGGCGTGAGCGGTTGCTCGCAGACATAGGCGGCAAGACAAATGTCAAGAAGCTCCTCGCCGGCTATGATGATGACCAGCTTGCTGCGCTGATGACCAATCTGGGCGGTCATTGCATGGAAAGTCTGACCGAGGCTTTTGATTCAGCGGACGACGAACTGCCAACCCTGTTCATCGCCTATACGGTGAAGGGTTTTGGTCTGCCGCTCGCCGGCCATAAGGATAATCATTCCGGGATGATGAACCCGGTCCAGATTCGCGACCTGCGCGACCGGATGGGCATATCTGAAGGCGATGAATGGGAACCCTATGCCGGGCTCGGCGATAATATGGCCGCCGAGCTCAAGGCATTCCTGGAGAATAGCGCCTTTGCCCGAACGCCGCCAGAGGGCGAGGCGGAAGCTGTTCCGGTACCAGCGCGTTTTGCGATTCCCGACGGGGATGAACAATCCACGCAGGCCGCGTTCGGCAGGATATTGTTTGACCTTGCCAAATCCGATGAGGAAATCGGCAACCGGATTGTGACCACTGCGCCCGATGTGACGCAGACCACGAATCTTGGTGCCTTTGTAAACCAGCGTGGCCTGTTCCGGCGTCAGGAAGTGGCCGATGTGTTCCGGCAGGCAAAAATTCCGTCCGCGCAAAAATGGGCTGCCCATGCGGCTGGCCAGCATATCGAGCTGGGCATCGCGGAGAATAATTTCTTTCTGATGCTGGCATCGCTGGGGCTTTCCGCGCCGCATTTCGGCACACGGCTGTTGCCGGTTGGCACGGTCTATGATCCGTTCATCGCGCGCGGGCTGGATGCGCTCAACTATGGCTGTTATCAGGATGCACGCTTTCTGCTGGTCGGCACACCCTCCGGTCTGACACTTGCCGGCGAAGGTGGCGCCCACCAGTCGATCAACACGCCGCTCATCGGCATGGGCCAGCCCAATCTCGATTATTTCGAACCGGCATGGGCCGACGAGCTTGCGCTGATGATGCGCCATGCTTTTGAACATATGCAGAGGCCAGATGGTAGTTCTGTCTATCTGCGACTGAGCACGCGTTCGGTCCCGCAGATGGAACGCAATGGCGATTCCTGGGAGGCAGATGCATTAAAGGGCGGCTACTGGCTGCGTCAGCCCGGTCATGAGGCCGAAGCGGCCATTGTCTTTACCGGTGCCGTTGCGCCCGAGGCATTGGAGGCATGGAAAAGTCTGTCGGATGACATGCCGGGCTTGGGTCTTCTCAATGTGACTTCGCCTGACTTGCTGCATCGTGGCTGGTCGGCACGCCATGCCGGTCGCTGGAACAATCGCCAGTCAGATATTCCGTCTTGCCATGCCGAGCATCTGCTGTCGGCGCTGGCGCCTGGTGCCGGTCTGGTCACAATATTGGACGGCTCGCCGGGAGCCTTGTCCTGGCTGGGCGGTGTCAAGGGCATGCCGGTCAGCCCCCTCGGCACCGACCGCTTTGGCCAGACCGGCGATCTGCCCGACCTTTACCGCGAATATCGGCTCGATGTTGATGCTATCATCGATGCAACCGCTGAACTGTTCCTGGAGAATTGAGATGGCGACTGAACTCCAATCCGCCGCTATTTGTCCGCATGGCTGACGATGTGTTTTGAGCAACCGCTTCCCGCGAATCTGTTCAGCGATATTGCGCGATCGAATCCAGAAGTTGGAACGTCTTTTACCCCTGCCAGCTTGGTCAGAGACCGGAATATCGAGAGTGGCGGGGCGTTTTCATTGCCACAAAAGCTCTGCAGGTCGCAGATAAAGCGAGAAAATGAGGAAGATGAATTATTCTCGATCACTACTATTGACCGAATCACTCCATCCATCTAGAGGACGTTTCATCAGCATGCGGTGGCTCGTATGGGCCCGGTTTTGTTGATCGTCGAAATTAGTAAACAACGGTTCTCCCCGGTAGCGATAGCGGGAAAAATCGTTGTCTGCGTTTTGATGG
>NZ_JBLWWU010000021.1:0-69162 GCF_048267785.1 Parasphingorhabdus sp.
CCCGGTTTCCGCATAAACTCCGGGTGTCAGTCGTTTGACCGTGTTCGGATATATGCATGATTTCGGAAAGAACCAGCCCTTTAACCGCAGATTCCCGGATTCGCAAGAAAAGAGTGGGATTTTACGCGACTTTGGCCGCTTCGATCAGGGAGCGTATCCACGGAAGATGCTCCCGGCCAACGAACAGCTGGTCGGCAATGATGTATGACGGTGATTCGAAAATGCCATATTCTTCTGCTCTGACCCGAATCGAAAGCAGTTTTTCTCCTGCCGATTGCGGGTCGGGGACGGGCTTTTGCACCGAAGAGAGCAGCGCCGCCACGACCGTTTCATCGTCGAGGTCTGCCTGTTCGCTCCAGTAAGCGGCAAAGGCGGCGCGGATGAACGGGACGGGATCGCCGTCGATGCTGGCCAGTGCTGCCAGCGCGGCATCGCTGCCGGCGGGTGTTTCGGCAAAATGCATGTCGCGGCCCTGAACCGCGGCATAATGGAGCCAGGTATCACGCCGGGAAAGGGCGCGGACGCGGCGGTGACGTTCGCCAACTGTCTCGTTCGGCTGTTCTTCGGGTATCGAGAAAGGGCGTATAGAAAATGGAAGCCAGTCAATCTGCACGCCGGTTTCTCGCGCCAGGTCCAGTGTCGGTTCGAGCGCCAGACAGGAAGCGGGGGATTTGAAATCGATGGCAACGGTCAGCATGACTGTTCCTCCATCGCGCCCATCTCGTAGGCGATATCGGGTGCAGGACCCTTTCGTCCGGTCAGGTGCCAGCGGACATAGGGCAGATGTTCGCGGCCAAACAGGATGGTTCCGTCAAAGACATAGGTTGGCACACCGTAAATGCCGGCCGGGTGCAGCTGTGCCTGCAGCGAGTCATGCTGGACGCCGCCTTCGCCTTGCTGAAAGGCGGCAAAGCCGGTCGCGTCTATCCCGGCCTGCTCGAGACAGGCAGTGACCACAGTCACGTCTTCTATATCCAGCTCCCGCCGCCAGAAAGGCGGATAGATGGTTTCCAAATAGTCGCCGAGCCGGTCGCGGTCGTTCTGCATCACCCATAAAATCCCGATATTGGCGATCGACGAATCCCAGATTTTCTCGGTACCCTTCAGCATATGTCCCTGACGCTCGACATAGCGGCGTGCATCGCGATAGGCATATTTGATCCCCACCCACTGGCGGGCGCTGCGGGTGCTTTCGACGACCTTGCCCTTGCTCTTGCGCGCCGATCCCAGATAGCTGGGGATATCGAGCGTTAGCGGTCGCCAGTCAAAACGGATGCCGAGAGAATTCTCCAGCGCCAGCGTCGGCTGGATGGCGGCAAAGGCATAGGGGCTTTTGATGTCGATATAGACGATCAGCAGCGCGTCGCTCTCCAGCGCTTTCAAAAATAGTCTCCCTCGGAACGCAGTTCAGATTTGTGCCAAAATTCTGCCCGGATGCATGCCGTCGACATAGCCCATGAACGGCGGATGGATATTGTAACCCAGCAATTCCTGCACCCGCTTCGGGAGGCGTGCAACTTTTTCAGGCGATACCGCGAGCAATTGCTGCTCCAGCGGGCGGCACCATCCCTTGCAATATTGCGGCGTTACGATCAGGCGATGGGCATCGGAACTGTTGCCCCCGCCGCGATGCCACAGGGTCCCCTTGGCGATCATCAGCGAACCGGCCGGCATGGTCGCCTTGATCATGTCGGGGTGGTCATCGCTGCTGCTGGTCTTTTTGTCCGTAACGCCCGTTTTGAAATCGGAACCGCGGTTGGCGCCGGCAGGCTGTTCGTCCCCCCATTTGTGGCTGCCCGGAATGATTTCAGTGGCGCCATTTGTTTCGGTCGTGTCGCTTATCGACCAGAAAGTCGACAGGCTGAGCGGGTCGCGTGGCCTGGCCAGTCCACAATGGCTGTCATCAAAATGCCAGGGCTGGACGGTTTCGCCGGGATGCAGGTTGATTGCGAGGCAGGCATAGAGCAGGCAGCTTTCGCCCAGCTCCCGTTCGGCAAAGGCCAGTTGCAGTGGATGGGATATCAGGTCGGCAAACACCGGGTCCTTGTCGAGCATCCCGTAAATGCGGTTGGACTGCGCCCCTTCGAAATTGTTGCGACCGCGGATATCGGCATCGATCCATGGCTGGAGCGCTGCACGCTGCGCATCAAGCTGATCCGGAGTGAGGACCCCGGGGAAGATGACATAGCCGTCCTCCTGAAACTGGCTCCAGGCGTCTTCAAAATCCCGGCCCTGTAAATAGCGGTCGAGGTCCGCCACCGGTGTTTCAATCTTGCTCGCTACATTCATGGGGCTGCTCCGTGATTCCCTATATGGCAGACCTATCTCATATTTGAATTGAATTCAATTCAAATATGAGATAGGTCGTTTCGATAAAGGATTGCCAGAGGAGACGGACCATGACCGGTCAAAGCAAGACGAGGGAACGCTCCGACCGCAAGATAATGCGCGCCGCCAGAATATTGGCTGCTGCAGAAATGATCCTCCGTGACGGGGACGGGGCGCTTGAAATGGGTCAAGTCGCCGATAAGGCTGGCGTCTCCGTTGGGCTTGCCTACCATTATTTCGGTTCGAAATCCGGTATGTTGGGCGCGATCATCCATGCATTTTATGATCGCTATAACCAGGTGGCCAACCAGTATATCGACCCGGATATTACATGGGGCGTGCGCGAGAAAAGCCGGCTAATGGCCGTGGTTGAATTTCTCTACAATGACCCGATGGCTCCGGTTATCCTCGGGAAAATGGCCCGGACCAATCAAGTCGCAGCGGTGGAATCTGCCCGTCATGAAGAAATGATCGAAATGGCAATCCGCAATATCAACTCCGGCATCAAACGTGGTGATATCGGCTCCCATATTGATCCCACCATCGCCGGAGCAGCCATTACCGGTGCGATACGCGCCGGGATCATGCACGCCATGGGCATGCGCCCGCGCCCGGATCCGGCCAAGCTGACGCATCAGATATGGGGGATGATCGCCGGAGCGCTCGATATCGAGCGTTAGGCCTCAATAGCGTTCGATGAGGTCCCATTTGTTGCCGAACGGATCGCGCCACTTGACGACCTTGCCGTAGATTTCCTCATGTGGTTCCTCGAGAAAATCGATGCCGGCGCGTTGCATGATCGCGAAATCACCGTCGAAATCATAGGTTTCAAGAAACAGAAAGACCCGATCCCCGGCCTGTTCCCCGATTATTTCTTCCTGAGCCTCGTTGATTGCACGGGCAAGCAAGAGACGGGTTTCGGTGCTGCCTGGCGGAGCGACCAGCACCCAGCGCTCGTCTTCCGACAAGGGTGTGTCTTCGATCAGTTCGAAACCCATCACACCAACATAGAATTCGATCCCCTGATCATAGTCAGGAACGATCAGACTGATGGCGGAAATAAACTGGGGCATGCAGACTTCAGTATATTGATGGATGAAATGGCAGGAGTGCACGGACTCGAACCGTGGGCCCTCGGTTTTGGAGACCGATGCTCTACCAACTGAGCTACACTCCTGCACTGGCCGCATCACCCTTGTGAAGCAGCCGGTTCGCGCCTTAGCGTCCCGTGATGATTTGGGCAAGCGTGATTGTATTATGTCATGCAAATCCAGCGATGGTTAAAGAAAGGTGGCCCCCTGTTTACCTCTACAGGAAAGGCGGGGTTAACTCATCTGGGGCAATAATAAGCCTGTCGCAAACATCAGATGGACCAGGCGGCATTCACCGAAGCAGAACCCCCTTTCAGGAGACTGAAATGCCCGACTCAATTACCCGCAGGCCTTCGGCAATTGCGAATGATGATGACAAGCATGTGTCTTATGCGATTGCATCGGAAGAAGATCGGTGCGCACCCCGCTGCCGGCTTTCTATTCCGGCCCGGATGCGCTTTTCCTGTTCCAGCAGTTTTGCGGTGGAAGTGACCGATATGTCGCTTGCCGGTTTTGCCTGTGATGCCTTGTTGGCAACGGAACCCGGAACCTTGTGCTGGTTGACGCTGCCGGGTCTCGGCGCGCTGGAGGCTGAAGTCGTCCGGCATAGCAATGAAGGCATGGGCTGTGCGTTCAAAAACCTGCTCAATCTGGCTGTTCTGAACCATTATGTGGCGAAATATCCGGCGAAATGACGGTCTGGCCGGGCATTTTGTCCGCCGTTTTGGAGCGCCTTTGCTCGGCTGCGTCCACAGTCCAATCAGACACAGGCCCGCTTTTCCCAAGCAAGCCCTGACTCCCCCTTGAATATCAGGAATTTCCAGACGGCAGTATGCGTCCGGTCCCAATGACACGGGACATATTCCCTATTTCAACGATCATCCGGCGATATTCGGTTTGGCACTGAGAAGGTGGGCGCAGGCGCTGGATTCGGCCTGCCCCCCTTCCCATAATCTCACTGCGCTTGAACCGCTCTATTCAGCCGCCTGCAATTGTCGCGCGAATATCCGGTTCAGCTCGGCATCATCGGCTTTGGTCAAACGGTCCACCCATTGATGGAATACCTGTCCGCCCCCTTCGTTGCGACCGAACCAGACCTTGTCGATGAGGCCGGATTGCAATGCCTCGTGCTGGCGTTTTCCGGTTTTATAATCCTCTTCCGCAACCACGGTTTCGAGGAACGCAAATTGGTCATGCGCGCCCTGCCGGACCTCGTCAGTGGTCGGTTCATGCTCCATCACATAAAATTGCGTGGTGAAGCTTTCGTCAACGGTCTTGCCTGGGAACAGTTGTGATATCATCGCCCCGCGTCCACCGCCGCCATAGAAGCTTGCGATCGAAATATGCGGAAAGATGGTCCAGACGCCCTGCAACAAGGCGTCGATCGGCCAGTCCTTTTCGTCCATCTCGGTGAGGTCCAGCTTCTCGTCGCTGCCGGTTTTCTGGACGAATTTCGATGGAGAGGCGACGCGCTGATGCGGGCCCCATGCAAAATAATTGGCGCGGTTGAAGAAATCTGCGCCGAACGTATCCTTGTGCAGCACGGGCAGATGGTAGAAATCGAGATAGCCGTCATAGGCCGTCTTCCAGTTCGGTCCCGGAATTGTCCGCTGATCAAACAGATGCCAATTATCGAATCCGAAATGTTCGAGCAGGCTGTCATAGCCGCAGAGATAGGCTTCGATATCGAGCGTGCTGTCCGGGTCGAGCGTCGCCCATATTAGCCCGGCTCGCTCCAGCGTCGGGAATTTCTGGAGGCAGAAAGCTGCCTTGTCGACCGTGCCGAAATCTTTCGGCGACGCGATGGCGAGCAGGTCTCCATCATTCTTGAAGGTCCAGCCATGATAGCCGCAGGTAAAGCGCGTAGCCTTGCCGGAGCCCTGCGCAACCGGATTGCCGCGATGGGTGCAACTGTTCAGGAAAGCCTGTGCAGTCCCGTCCTTCTGGCGGGTCATCAGTACCGGAATGCCGGCCATTTCCATCGCCTTGTAACAACCGGGTTCGGGAAGCTCGCAGGATGGCGCCATCATCAGCGGCAAGCGTTTAAAGATCAGGTTCTTCTCGCGTTCAAACCGCTCTTCATCGGTATAGTCGGATGCCGGTACCGAGATGACCTCATCGACCAACTCCATTGTGTCCGCCTTGCCATGTTCGATCAGGGAACGGGTCATTTCCAACAATTGCTGTCGCGACATATTTCTCTCCTAAAGTCGGGACGAGAATATCAGATTCGCGCGCAGCTAAAACTATTCTTTATGGGCAGGCGCACGCTCTGGCGATTTTTCCGAATCAGGCTCGTTTCGGGTCCATATCCAGCTGCCGCTTATCAGCGCAGCCGCGATCGGAATGAGATTCCATGGCGGTTTTACAAAGAGAAGCGCGATCACACAGCTGACCGCGAAAGCGACCGTCGCCGACCATTTCCCGCGCCGGGTGATTGCGCGGCGGTTCCGCCAGTTCTTGATATGTGGGCCAAAGATGCGATGCTCGACCAGCCAAGCTTCGAGCCGCGGTGAACTATTGGCGAAGCAGAAGGCGGCAAGAATCATGAAGGGCACCGTCGGCAGCAGCGGCAACAGGATACCAATGCCGCCCAGTGCCAGCGAAGCCAGTCCGGCTAGCAGATAGAATTGCCGTTTCATCCCTGCCCTCTATCACGCTTTGTTGTGAATGCCGACAGATTCGATTGGTCATTGGCGTACAGGAAATTTCCTGCCTGATAAATTCCTGCAGAGGCGCGCGCGCCTTTTTCACCATCGGAACATCATCCTCGTTCTGAAAAAATCGGGGCGGTCAGCGCGGGGGGGCGCTACCGCCCCAGTTGTCGGGGGTGAGGGAAGTCTTTCAGGCGTTTCGGTCGGTCTGACCACCTTGTGTTTCCAATTGCTGTTTGCGGATGCGTTCGGCGAGGCTGCGCTGCAGCATTTTTAACGCGCGCCTTTGTTCTTCATTGTCATGGCCTGTCGCGATCCGGTCACCCGGCTTGCCGCGTTTTTGAATCGGGCTGTTGTTATATTCTTCCACGATATATCCTCTTATGATCGCAGCTTGGCTACGATATGGTTGATGTGAGGCAATTCTCGTGATAATTCCAATCGAATGAAATCATAAGAAGCGATAGAGTGCTTCTATAGGACGGAGTGACAGCGCTATGCCGACTTTACGTCAGTTCGAATATCTCGTGGCCGTTGCCGATCATGGCCATTTTGGCAAAGCCGCCCAGGCCGCCAGTGCTTCACAGCCGACATTGAGTCATCAGTTGAGAACCCTCGAACAGAGATTGGGGGTGACATTGGTGGAGCGACGAACCCACGGTGCCGAGCTCACTCCCGTCGGCCGGGAAATTGCTACTCGCGTGCGGCAAGTGCTGGTCGACGTGAAGGATATCCGGCAACTGGCAGAGCGCGCGAGCGACAGTCTGGCGGGGATTTTGCGCTTCGGTGTTTCGCCGACTCTGGGTCCCTATCTCATGCCACCGGTGATTGCCGGGCTGCATCGCACGCGTCCCGACTTGCGCTTCTACATGCGCGAGGGAATCCCCGATTTGCAGGCTATGGAACTGACCAAAGGTTCTATCGATATGCTTTTGGGGCCGTTGCCGATCGAAGGTGATAATCTGCAAATCGAACCGCTGTTCCGGGAGCCGCTGATTCTGCTTGCTCCGCCTGATCACCCGCTCGCGTCACGCGAAAATCTGACGCTTTCGGATCTTGCGGGCCTGCCGGTGCTCAGTCTGGATCGCCGCCATCATCTGCATCGCGACGTCGTGCACCAGTGTCAGCAGCATGACATGAATCTGTTGCACGATTATGAGGGCACCAGTCTGGATAGTGTCCGTCAAATGGTTGCCTCGGGGCTGGGGCTGGCGATCTTGCCAGCGCTTTATGTGCGTTCCGAGCTTTCGCGTGGTGGCGATGTTGCCCTTCTCGATGTTGAAGGCTGGTCGGCAACCCGGAGCATTGGCGCGGCCTGGCGCACCAACGCGGGCTTTGCCAGCGAATATGCGGCAATCGCGGAAAAAATTGCTGATGAAGCCCGAGTGCTGATGTCCACCTGACGATTGGCAATCTGTTGCGATTTCCACCTGTGCGAACGGCCCTCATCGGGCTATCTAATGTTCATGACCATTGATCTTGACCTTCTGTTAAAGGCCTATGCATCGGGTATATTCCCCATGGCAGACGCACGCGATGACCCGGATACCTTCTGGGTGGAACCGAAGGCCCGCGCTATTCTTCCGCTCGATAATTTCCGGATGTCCCGCTCGCTTCGCAAAACTATCAGGGCCGACCGTTTCCGGGTCACCGTCGATACCGCCTTTGCCGACGTGATTGCAATTTGTGCCGAACAAGCATCAGATCGAAGGGAAACCTGGATCAATGGAGAAATCGAGGACGCGTTCAATAATCTGCACCAACGGGGTCATGCGCATAGCGTGGAATGCTGGCAGATGGACGAGGTGAGCGGTCAAGAGCGGCTCGCCGGTGGTCTATATGGCCTGGCAATTGGTGGGGCGTTTTGTGGGGAAAGCATGTTTTCCCGGAGCCGCGATGCGTCAAAAGTGGCATTGGCCTGGCTGGTAGCACGTCTCAAAGCCGGAGGTTTCTGCCTGCTCGATTGCCAGTTCATGACAGACCATCTGGCATCATTGGGGGCGATTGAAATCAGCCAGAAAGATTATGTCGAGCGGTTGAAAAAAGTGCGAGCCTATGCGCCGTCTTCGGTTTCAGTGATCAGGTCGCCGATCAAATCTTCCGGTCCATTGTTCGTCGCAGGAGCAGGCCGGGCGGCGGGAGTGGCCGGTTCGGGGCGAACCGACGGAGCGACTGGTGCTGCAACTTCTGGCACCGTTTCATTCGGCGCGCTCGATGTGCTGTTGGCAAGATTGGATGAAGATGCTCGCGGTGCCGTAGGATCGACCGAATCTCCGGGCGTCTCCTCTTCACCCGGGAAGCTCATTGCGCAGCTCTTGACCCAGACATCGTAAATCGGATGCTCGACAACATTCAGCGACGGTGATTCGCGAAACAGCCAGCCGGAGAAAACCCGTTTCCATTGATCTTCACCCGATCGATTGGAGGGCCGTTCGTTGACCAGAAGCTGGACAAAGGCCCCCTGTTCCGGGGTGAGTTCCCAAGGTGCCGTTTTCTCGCATGCACGCAAACGCACGATCGCGCGTCCGATACGGATGGATTGACCGGGCCGCAGCTCGATATCCCGGGTAAGGCCGTTGCGCTTGTTGAGGAAGCCGAGCGTGGCAACGCGCTCCGCCATCGGTGTCCCGATCTGATCGGTCACCGGTGCGACCAGATCATTATCGCTCGCCGCTGCCGCCTCGGCTTTTTCGGCCGCTTGGCCAGTTGCATTTTCTTCGACATTATCACTGCTGAACCAGCTGCAGCCGGTGAGCAGGATCGTTGCCACAATCGGGAATAATATGGAGTGGCGGTCCATACCTGTCATTCCGCTTCGGCAGGATTCCAGGATTCATAATCTCCGGTAGCCGGCGCACGATGACCGCCGTTTTCCAGGGCACCCGATGGACGATAGGCCAGTGCCGTGCCGGTCAGGTTCCCGCTGGGTTCTTTTTCCCAAATGCGGGCTGGTGGCAAATAACTTTCGGGAATTTCATCATAGCTGTGATGGAGCCAGCCATGCCATTCGGGCGGCACGCGGCTGGCATCATTGGCACCATTATATATGACCCAACGCCGTTCCGCGGGATGGCCCGATCCAGCCTTCTTTGACTGATAATAGATGTTGCCAAATATATCTTCGCCGACGCGTTTGCCATTACGGGCGCTGAACAGGGCCGTGCCGATAGTTGCGCCGTCCCACCAAGTGAATATTTTTGCCAATATGCTCATGACGTCCGCTTAGCCCCGCAGCTATGCGCTCCGCAATGAAAAAATGTCAGATGTGAAGGATGTTTGCCAATGCGCAGATCATCTGGCCCAGATCACGCTGTCGCCTGGCTCGATGCCAAGCTCAGCGGCCCGTCCGGCAGCAATTTCGAGCACGGCGGCCACCGGCTCGTTCGATTCAACCGATGCCAGCGAATAGGGTATCGTGTTGGCCGCAATCGATTCGATTGTGCCGTCCCGGCGAACGAAAATAATATCGAGCGGAATGACAGTATTCTTCATCCAGAAACTGGCGAGGCGATCTTCCGGGAACGGAAAAATCATGCCTTTATCAGCCGCCAGCTGGGTTCGGAACATTAGGCCTCGCGCTTGCTGAGCGGCATTTTCTGCCACTTCCACAATAAAATCATGTGTGGCATTCGATGTTCGAACGCTTAGCGGAACCTGTTTCAGACCCGCTTCGGATAGCGGCAATATGTCTTGCTGATTATTCGCAGTGGGTTCGCTGGTCCTGGTATAGCAACCCGGCAGGCTGGAAACAGAAAGCAGCAACAGGGAAAGCGCAATCGCTTTTGGTATATTGTTCATTGAGATGGATTTCTTCTTCAGATTGAGGATGGCAGGCAGACTTGTACGGCCATATGGCCGCGGTCACCGTCATTTATACGAGCCAGCAATTGTTGGCCTGGCAGCACTTCTGCAATTCCCGCATCACGGAGCGTTTCCATGTGCAGAAAAATATCACCGGGGAATTCGTTGCTGACGAGAAAACCGTAGCCTTTGGCGCGATTGAACCATTTTACCTCTGCATTGGCGAACGGGGACGAGTCATCATCGACAATGTGGAGCGGCTGATGTCCCCGTGATACTGTCGCTCGTTCGGTCGCTTCCCCGCAAGGGGAAAGGTCTATCTCCAGAATTTTGGTTGCCTGCAATCCTTTGGGCGCGCGAACATATTCGCATGTGACAATCGCCATCTCTGGCAATTCCCGTGTGCCCAGCTTTTCGAGCAGACTCCAGTGAATCAGTATATCCGATTGTGATATTGAGCCATTGTTCTCTGAATCGTCAGTATCAGGGACGACGAAACCGAAACCGCGATGGCTGTCGAACCATTTTACATGGCCTTTGGTGCGCATCGGTTCCACATCAACGGGCGCATGATCGTCTTCGCTGGCTTGCGTTATATGCCCGTTCGTAGGGGCTTGTTCCGCAAATAAGATTGCCACGATGCGTCTCCGAACAAAACTAAGCTAAATCAAGAGTCTACAATTTTCCGACTCGGTGTCCCGCTTTTATTGCCGCAATTGTATCATAATAATTGGGAAGTGACGATTCCTGACCTTGGTGCCGCCGCTTCATTCGTTTTGCCAGTGCTGTTCTTCCGCTATTATCTCTTCGCCTGGTTTGGCAAAGACAAAACGTGACGCTACGTCGAAATCGTGGCCGGCCCGCAGGAAAGCCTGCAATTGCTTGCGGCATATATCGGCTTCCTGCTCGGTTTCGGCATAGGGACCGATCCGCCGCTTGCGGGCAAATTTGTCGGCCGCGATCCAGCTGTTCGATTCACTGATCTGAAAGGCTTCGCGCGCGTCAGCTTCGCCAATACCTGCCTGGTATAATGCATGGGCGACACGGCGGGTGCCATAGCCACGCCGGTTGAGGGATGAGGCCTTGTTTTGCGCGTATAAGGCGTCATCAATATAGCCGAGCGAGGCCATGCGCTCGACCAGCTCCTCGACTGCGGGCGGATCGGTATCCTGCCACTCCCTTTCGGCAATTTTCCGATGCAAATATACCGCCAGCTTTTTCCGGCTCGTCGCATATCGTTCGACATAGCGGATAGCGAGCCGTTTCAAGCTCTCCCCATTTAACGTTTTAACGCTGTTTTTCAACGGCTTGGCCTTTCGGTTTGACGTTTGCCCTTTTTGTGCCACAGTCGGGTCGAAATTTAAACGCCAGAGGTTATCAATGACATAGTCACAAGAGTCTGAAGGGAATTCGAAAAATAGGCCGAATTCCCGTAACGAATGAAGAAGATTGGTTTTTAGGAAGGCTGGACCTTCCGGAAATGGATATTTGATGACCGAATTGACAGCAACCCCGACCCAGGATGGGCTTCCCCGGCGTTTCTCGGATTTTGATACGCTGGGAGATGCGCTGGATTATGCGGCGCAAGGACAAAAGGGTTTCAATTTTCACGATGCCCGTGCTGCGCTTGTTCGAGTCTATCCGTTCAGCGAACTGCGTGAAGATGCGTTGGCGTTCGCAAAGCGGCTGATCGCATTCGGAATCAAGCCGGGCGACCGGGTGGCGCTGATTGCCGATACAGAGCCCCAGTTTTGTGCGCTGTTTTTTGGTGCGGTCTATGCTGGTGCATTGCCGGTGCCGCTGCCCTTGCCGACATCTTTTGGCGGGAAGGAAAGCTATGTTGAACAGATTGGCGTGCAGCTGGACAGCTGTGCTCCAGCGCTTTTGCTGTTTCCGGACGAGATTGCGGAATTGGCGGAGGCTGCTGGCCAGTCACGCGACATTCCGGCTTTCGGCTGGGACGGCTTTGCCGAACGGGAAGCGCCGGATATCGCATTGCCCACAGCCAGCAGCGGCGATATTGCCTATTTGCAATATTCCAGCGGTTCGACCCGGTTTCCGCACGGCGTTGCGGTCTCGCACAAGGCATTGCTGCACAATCTTGGCTCGCATGCGCATGGCATGCTGATCAACGACACCGATCGCTGCATTTCCTGGCTGCCTTTCTATCACGACATGGGCCTGGTTGGCTGTTTCCTGTCGATGGTCGCAAATCAGGTTTCCACCGACTATCTCAAAACTGCCGATTTTGCGCGGCGGCCGCTGTCGTGGATGGATCTGATAACCCGCAACCCCGGTACATCATGCAGTTTCTCGCCGACGTTCGGTTATGAAATTTGCGCCCGGCGCATTGGTAGTCAGTCCAATGTGACGGATCGATTTGATCTGTCGCGCTGGCGGCTTGCGGGCAATGGGGCGGATATGATCCGGCCAGACGTGATGCAACGCTTCACAGACGCATTCGCGCCGGCGGGATTTGATGCAAAGGCCTTTTTGCCGAGCTATGGTCTCGCCGAAGCGACACTTGCCGTAACATTGATGCCATCGGGCGAAGGGATGGAAGTGGAGCTGGTGGAAGAAACCGAGCTTTCCGGCGAGAAACAGAGTGATGGTCGCCGGCCGAAACGCTTCCGGGCGATCGTCAACTGCGGCAAGCCAGTGCGGGATACCCTGCTCGAGATCCGCGAAGAAAATGGTGCGATATTACCGGAGAAAACCGTCGGCAAGGTCTGGATGAAAAGTCCTGCGGTGATGGAGTGCTATTATCGCGATCAGGAGGCAACCGATGCCTGTCTGGTGGACGGCTGGCTCGATACCGGGGACATGGGCTATCTGTCGAATGGCTATCTCTATATTGTCGGCCGCGCCAAAGACATGATCATCATCAATGGCAAAAACCACTGGCCACAGGATATCGAATGGGCGGTTGAACAATTGCCCGGATTCAAGGCGGGTGACATCGCCGCCTTTGCGATCACCACGCCAGGCGGAGAAGAGACGCCTGCGGTGCTTGTACAGTGCCGGACGTCGGATGAAATCGAGCGTTTGCGGCTGCGGAACGAGATCAAGGAGAAGGTTAGGGCGATCACCGGAATGAATTGTGTGATCGAATTGGTGCCGCCGCGGACTTTGCCACGTACCAGTTCCGGCAAATTGAGTCGCGCTAAGGCCAGGAATTTATACTTGTCCGGTGATATTCAGCCTTATGCGGTTGCCGCCTGAGCCGGACTGGTTTCCATCAATCCGGAATTGCAGGAAAATTTTGGTTTCATCCTTACGTTTCGCTAAGGTTTTCGGCGTAACGACAAAATGTGCAAAATATTAAATCTCAATCCGGTCTGCCGCGAGACATCCCGCTGCGCGTTTTACTTGGCCTCACGGATCCCCAGGGAGCCGAGTGGGGCCGAATTCGTGCATTGCAATTCAACGGCATGCACCAGCATAGCTTCCTGAAAGTTTTTTCGGCGATCGTGTGCGGTCTGCTGACCGTGCAATGGGGTATCGGTCTGGTCAACGGTGTCTATCTCGGTCTCTGGCTGACGGCATTGTGCGCTTTATATATCTATTCCTATATACTGTTCCGCAAGCAGTCGACCTGGCAGCGGAAATCCGTGGATCGCGGTGAGACGAGAATGGTCCATCTGCTTTCCCTTGCCGGGGGCTCGATCTGGGGTATCGGATTTTTGCTTTTCGCATTCAGCACCGACTTCATCACCATCGTTCCGCTTTGGGCTACAATCATCTGTCTGATGGTGGGATCAGCCATTATGTTCTCGGCGATCCCGTTGTGCAGCATCTTGTTCATTTCCGCAGCCAGCATATTCATGACCCTGGGCTGGCTCTACAATGGCAGTCCCGAGTTGGCGTTTGCATCCGGGGCCGTCGGGGTTCTGTTAATCTCTGCCTGCTTGATGACCGGACGGTCTTTCATTGAGCGAAAGGTCTCGCAAGCCAATCTCAATGAGAAAAGTGAAGTGGTCAGCCTTTTGCTCAAGGAATTTGAGGATACCGGTGCCGACTGGCTCTGGCAGACGGATACGTCACGGCGGATAACCCATGTCTCACCGCGATTCGCGCATGCCATTGGTCAGCCTGCGGAGGCGATCGAAGGCAAGCCCTTCCTGCAGATGGTCGCTGGAGAATCCTGGGAAAGCGGAAAGTTTTCAAACGCTTTGCACGAACTGGCGGACAAGCTGAAGTGTCGGGACAGCTTCAGCAACATGCTGGTTCCGGTCCAGATCAATGGTGAGAACCGCTGGTGGGAATTGTCTGCTTCGCCAAAACTCGATGATAACGGCACGTTTCACGGATTTCGCGGCGTCGGATCGGATATAACCCAGCAACGCGAATCCGCAGACAAAATCTCGCATATGGCCAGATTTGACACGTTGACCCGTCTGCCGAACCGCCTGCAATTGACCGAGGCTCTCGGCAAAGCACTGGACGCGGCGGAAAAATGGAGTGGCCGCTGTGGCTTTATGATGATCGACCTTGATCGCTTCAAGGCGGTCAATGATACGCTGGGGCATCCGGTCGGTGATCGTTTGCTGGTGCGCGTGTCCGATCGTTTGCGATCGATGATGACCGATAACGAGCTTTGCTGTCGTCTCGGCGGTGATGAATTCGCGATCGTGATAAAAGACGCGAGCAACATGGAATATGTGGAAACTCTGGCCCGGAAGATCATCGACAGACTGTCTCAGACATATGAAATAGACCAGCACACCCTCTACATCGGCGCCAGCGTCGGGACGGCAATCGGTCCACGAGATGGGCGCACCGTCGAAATGCTGATGCGTAGCGCAGATCTTGCGCTCTATCGTTCCAAGGATGAGGGCGGCGGCGCCTATAATCAATATGAGCCCAAATTGCATGTTCAGGCCGAAGAGCGACGGGTCATGGAAATTGCCCTGCGCAAAGCGCTGGACAATGGCGAACTGTCGCTAAACTACCAACCGGTGGTCAGCGCAGATCTGGGCGCGGTTGTCGGTTTCGAGGCGCTTCTGCGCTGGACGAGTCCCCAATTTGGTATCGTATCGCCGGCGAAATTCGTGCCGTTGGCAGAAGATGCCCGTCTGATCGTGCCGATTGGCGAATGGGTTTTGCGCACCGCATGCCACGAAGCGATGAGCTGGCCCTCGACCGTAAAGGTTGCGGTTAATGTTTCGGCCGACCAGCTGACCGAAAAGAATTTCCTTTCGACCGTCGTATCAGCGCTTGAGGACAGTGGGCTGCCGCCGCATCGTCTGGAGATTGAAGTAACCGAGAGTATTTTCATGCGCGAGGGTACCGGTGCCGCAGAAATGCTGGACCAGATCATTGCGCTGGGGATAAACCTGTCACTTGACGATTTCGGGACCGGCTATTCCTCGCTTGGCTATTTGCGCAAAACGCGCTTCACAACGATCAAGGTTGACCGGAGCTTTGTTCAGGGGGCCGCCAAAAAGGCGCCTGAAAGTCTGGCGATCATTCGTGCGGTCGTGGCGATGGCGGACAGCCTTGGCATGTCTACAACCGCGGAGGGTGCGGAGACAGAGGAAGAAGTGCAGATGATCAGGAAATTGGGCTGCACCAAAATCCAGGGCTATTATTATGGCCGGCCGATGGTTGCTGATGATGCAAGGATATTGTTCGACACATTTGATAACGAGCAGCTGGAATATAGCAGAAAATCTGCATAGGCCCTCCACACGCGCCTATTTTTTTGCCAAACGTTTTTCAATCCCGCGCCATATTCTGGCATAGGCCTGCGCGGCGGGACTGCGTGGTGCGAAGCTACCGACCGGTTTTCGCAATTTGGTCATATGTTCGACCGCGCTCGACATCGGGATGACAGGCCATTTCGGTTTGGCGGCCAGACCCTGATTGTGGATTGATCGCCGCCGATCGACCATCGTGTAGACCGGCAGCAACGGGGCGTGTTTTTTTCCGGCACTGTTGAGGAATGTCTGAACGTCACGAAGCGCGCGTTCCGAAAGCGGCGAGGGGATGGTTGGAACAATTACGATGCCGGCATTGCGCAGGACTTGCTCGCTGGTCTCAGTCAAACCGGGCGGGCAATCGAGGATGATCCGGTCATAATTCTTACCCATTTCCTTGAGTAATTTTCCAAGATGCCGCTTTTTGCTGATCTGGAAAAACAGCCGGTCGAGACTGCGCAGCGAAACGTCTGCGGCGAGAAGATCGAGATTCTCTATTTCCGTATGCTTGATCAGCTTGCCCGGTTTAACATTGCCGGCGATCATCGCGTGCGCGCGGTCTTTCTCCTTACTGTCCCCCTTCAGAATGAAGGAAGCGGCACCTTGCGGATCAAGGTCCCAGAGCAAAGTCCGCCGCGCGCTGCCGACCGCGCTATTCCATGCCAGATTCACCGCCGTACAGCTTTTGCCGACTCCGCCTTTCATGCTGTATATTGCGACTACTGACATCATCTTTCCCGGTTTGTTTATTCACATCCGCAGAAAGCATGCCGTTTCAGAGAATCTCCTGAACGACCTCCTGCGGACGACACAGCCTGACCCCTTTTTCGGTTTCAACCAGCGGCCGGTTGATCAGGATCGGTTCACGCGCCATGGCATCCAGAATCTCGTCGGCTGTGGCATCGTCCTTCGTCAGCCCTAGCTCCTCAGCAGGCGAACCTCGTACCCGTAAGCCTTCCTGCGGGGTCATGCCAGCATCGCTGTAAAGCTGTTCCAGCTTGGCACGGGTCGGCGGGTTTTTCAAATATTCGACCACGGTCAGATCAACGCCGGGTGTCTCTTCCAATATCGCCAATGTCTTGCGGGATGTCCCGCATTTCGGATTGTGCCAGATCGTCGCTTTCATGTTTCTCTCCCATTGGGTCAAAGCCGCTTCATAAACACAAGTTCGACAGTTGTTTCAAAGAAAATGTCAAAAATTCACCGATTCTTTGTTGCATATGAGAACTAATCTCATTAGCGGGTGGGCCATTGAGAATGGTTCTCATATAAGGGGGTCCTGTGAATATTGATTCATGCCGTTTGTTACGCCTTTTAACGTCTGTCAGCCTGACCGCGGTCGCGGCAAGTCCGGCGCACGCATCTGGTCAGGAGATGTGGGAGGAAGGCTTTTCTGATGATCAGGAAATTATCGTAACTGGTGAAAAGCAGGGCTATGTCGCGATCAGCAGCGCTGGTTTGAAAACCGACGTGCCGCTCATAGACACTCCTCAGACAGTATCAGTTCTGACCCGCGAACAGCTGGATGACCAGGCACTGCAGGATATTGGGGATATTCTTCGCTACACGCCCGGCGCATCGATCGGGCAGGGCGAAGGCAATCGCGACCAGATCACCATCAGGGGGCAGAATACCACCGCCGATTTCTTCGTCGATGGTATCCGCGATGATGTCCAATATTTCCGGCCGCTCTATAATATCGAGCGGGTTGAAATTCACAAAGGCCCCAATGCGATGATCTTTGGCCGGGGCGGCGGTGGCGGTATCATCAACAGGGTGACGAAATCACCGATCTCCGATCGTCAGTTCGGCGAAGCGACCGCCAGTGTCGACAGCTTTAGCGCATTTTATTTTGCCGGTGACCTGAACCTGCCCGTCGGCGATTCTGCTGCCTTCCGGCTCAATGGCCTTTATGAAGAATTCAACAACCATCGCGATTTTTACGATGGCCGCCGTTTCGCAATCAACCCGACATTCGGTGCTGAACTGGACGACAAGAACCGGATTTTGCTGTCCTATGAATATGTTGATGATGACCGTGCGGTAGACCGCGGCAATCCGGCGGAGCTGCGCGCTGCTGGGGAAGCCTGCTCGTTTGCCGACCCTTGCGGACCGCTTGCCGGATATCGCGATACATTGTTCGGCCAGCCCGGAACCAACCGCACGACGCTGCAGGCCCATATCGTCAAGTTGCGTGTGGAGCATGATTTCAGTGATGAACTGAGCTTCAGTTCGACCACCCAATATGGCGATTATGACAAGCTCTACCGCAACGTCTATCCGGTCGATGCGGTAAGCAACGACATCCGGCTGACGCCGGTTGCCAATTCGGTCACCCTCGACGGCTATGTCGATACGACTGACCGCGAGAATTTTATCACCCAGGGTAACTTGTTGTGGACGGGCGATACTGGCTCTTTGGGCCACAGCCTGTTGCTCGGTTATGAAATCGGCCAGCAAAAATCGGCCAATGCCCGCCGTGATATATTCTTTGCCGCCAGCAGCGATGACCAGATAGTGGTTCCGCTGACCGACCCCATCGTGGTTCCGGCATTCACCTTTCCGGCATTCAGCCGCAGCACCGTTTCCGATCTTAAATTCCTGTCGCTTTACGTACAGAACCAGATCAGTATCGGTGACCATTTCGATATAATCGGCGGCGTGCGTTTCGATCGTTTCGATCTTGATGTAAATGATATCCAGAACAGCTTGCTGCTCAGCCGGACGGACGAGAAATTCTCGCCGCGATTCGGCGCGATCTACAAGCCGCAGGAAAACATCTCCATTTATGCGAGCTATGCCAAAAGCTTTCTGCCACGTTCGGGTGACCAGTTTTTGACGCTCACCCCGAGCACTGCCAATCTCGCACCGGAAACATTCGAGAATTACGAAATCGGTGTAAAATATGACCTGACATCGGGGCTTAGTCTGACCGCAGCGCTGTTCCGTCTGGACCGGGACGACCAGTCTATCCTGCTCGACAATCAGGGCAATAGCACCTTGTCCGGGTCGCGGACCGAAGGCGTCGAGTTCCAGCTGGTCGGCAAGCTGACCGAGCGGTTGCAAATCAATGCAGGCTATAGCTATCTCGATGGCCAGCAACGCAATGCGACTACCGTTGCCGGTCAGGAACTGCGCCTTTTCCAGGTGCCGGAACATATGATCTCGCTGTGGACCAAATATGATTTCACCACGCAATTTGCGGCCGGTATCGGTGTGACCCATCAATCGAGCCAGTTCGCGACCAACGACAATAGCGTCCGCATACCGGCTTTCACTCGGGTCGACGCTGCTCTTTACTACGACGTAAGCGAGAAGGTGCAGGTCCAGCTCAACGTGGAAAATCTGTTCGACGAGACCTATTATCCGTCGGTCCATAATAATGACAATATTTCAACCGGTGAACCGCTCAACGCGCGGCTGACCGTGAAATTTGGGTTCTAGCAGACCTGTGCCCTGGCGCAGGCCGGGGCCCATCCCGGAAAGCGTAGCCAGCGCGCAATTGTGAAGTGGTTCAGTTCTTTACGCTCGGAAAATGCTTCAAAATTCCCGCGGGTGCGTGTTTTGAGGGTCCTGGATGGACACCCGCCTTCGCGGGTGAACAACTCACTTCCCGGGCGTTAGCGCCGGGACCGCCTTGGCCGCATCTTCGGGATCGATTCCCGGAGGCGGCGCAGCGCTGAGCACCGCTTCCCCGCGCGCGACGCGTCCGGCGCGCTGGATCGCCTCGCGGATGCGCGGATAGGTTCCGCAACGGCAGATATTGGTGATTGCCTCGTCAATCGCGGCTTTTGACGGGTTGGAATTTTTCTTCAGCAATACCGCCGCCGCCATGATCATGCCGGACTGGCAGAAACCGCATTGCGGAACGTTCTCCGCCGCCCATGCCTGTTGTACCGGATGGCTGCGATCGCGCGACAGCGCCTCAATTGTAGTGACAAAACGGCCTTCCATCTCGCCGATGGTGACGAGACAGGAGCGGATCGCCTCGCCGTCGACCTCGACCATACAGGCACCACAATCGCCGGTGCCGCAGCCATATTTGGTGCCGGTCAGGTTGGACGCATCGCGCAGCGCCCAGAGTAGGGGGGTATCCGGGTCCATCCGGTACTGCACCGGGCGGTCATTGACGGTGAATTTGGTCATAGCGTCTTGCTCGTCATCCTGAACTTGTTTCAGGATCTCCTGCGAGTGGCTTATGCAATAAGAGACGCTGAAACAAGTTCAGCATGACGAAAGCAGTCTTTTACTCGCGCCAGCTTGTATCTTCGCGATCCACCAGCCGCACCATCGCGTCGAATTCCGGAACACCTTGTTTCATCGGATCAATCGAGGCCTGGGAGAGATTCTCAAGATGTTTCCGGATCACCTCTTCGCCGATCATCACCGGCTTGCCCATCGACAAGGTCTGCATCTGGATTTCGCAGGCGCGCTGCAACACCCAGTGGTTGAGGAATGCCTCTTCCAACGTCCGGCCCATGACCACCGGTCCGTGATTCTCCAGCATCATCATCCGTTTCTGGCCAAGGCTGGCAAGAAAGCGCGGGCCTTCGTCCTCATGTACCGTGATACCTTCGAACTTGTGATAGGCGAGGCGCGGGACGATTGCGGCGGCGTAGAAATTGATCGGCTGCAGGCCGCCTTCGACCGAGGATACCGCCATCGTTGCAGTGGTGTGGGTGTGGATGATCGCATGGACGTCGGGCAGTTCGCGGTGAAACAGGCTGTGCTGGGTAAAGCCGGCCTTGTTGACCGGATAGGCCGAGCCATCCAGCGTATTGCCGTCGATGTCGATCTTGACCAAGGTCGATGCCGTCACCTCGCTGAAATGAAGGCCATAGGGGTTGATGAGAAAGGCATCATCCTCGCCGGGCACTTTGAGCGTGATATGGTTGAAAATCATTTCGTCCCAGCCGAGATAGGCAAAAATCCGGTAGCAGGCGGCCAGCCGCTGGCGGGCTTTCCACTCTTCTTCGCTGCAACTGGACTGGATATTGATTGCGGTGGCCACTTTATCTCTCCTCGAATCGTCTGATTTGTTCTTATACCCACATCTTATAGCACAACGCCGAAAATACGAATGCACAGCGCTAGTCATTCGCGCAATAAGGCGTGGAAAAGCTTGCCTCGCAAAAGAGAAATTGGTAAGCGGCCCGAGATTGAAGCAGAGTGATTCTGCTGCAAACCCTTATTTATGGCTTTTTGAATATGCAGCCGGACCTGATTTTTCCGGCTTTGTTACAGTTTTGAACGGAGTTACTCAGTCTTATGCAAATCATGGTTCGCGATAATAATGTTGATCAGGCCCTTCGGGCGCTCAAGAAAAAATTGCAGCGTGAAGGCGTTTATCGCGAAATGAAGCTTCGTCGGCATTATGAAAAGCCATCCGAGAAGCGCGCTCGCGAAAAGGCTGCTGCTGTGCGCCGCGCTCGCAAGATGGACCGCAAGCGGATGGAACGCGACGGTCTGATTTAAGCGCTTCGGCACCACAACTACAAGGTAGCCTGCTCATGTCTGTCACGACGGTTCCGATTCATCCCATTAAAAAAGGCTCCCTGACCAAAATCTGGTTGGGTGTGGCGCTGATCGTGGCCGTCGCCTTCGGGCTGGCCTATTCCGGCACACAAAGTGCCGTTGTAGATGGCGCTACCAACGAACAGTTCCTTGCCGCCAATGGCGACAAGGATGGAGTCGAGACCACCGCATCCGGCCTGCAATATAAAGTCCTCAAGCCTGGCGAAGGGCCGTCACCGACAGCCACCGACACGGCGCTGGTCAAATATGAAGGCAAATTGCGCGACGGCACGGTGTTTGATGCCAACGAACAGGCACCGATGCCAGTTGGCGGCGTTGTACCCGGTTTCTCTGAAGCGTTGCAATTGATGCAAAAAGGCGGAGAATATCGGATATGGATCCCGTCCGAGCTCGCCTATGGCGAATCATCACCGAGCGACATGCTTCCGGCAAACAGCTTGCTTATCTTCGACGTGACTCTGCTTGACTTTATCTCTGCCGAGCAAATGGAAGAGTTGCGGCAGCAGATGCAGGCACAGGGCGTTCCTGGCGGACCGCCGCCAGCACAATAAGTCTCCGTACGTAAAATTGGTCGATCGCTACATCAGGAGCGTTCGGCTTGCGCGACTGCTTCCGATGCGCGTAGCGCCGACAATATCCGCATCAGATGATGGACATTGTGCACTTCCAGATCGACATCAAATGTATGAAACGGGCCGTCGCGGTGCGACAGGCGCAGGTTCAGGATATTGGCATTGTGAAAAGCGAAAATTCCCGCCATTTCAGCAAGCGTCCCTGGCTTATTGTGCACGACGACGCATAGCCGCGCCGCCGCGCCGTCACTTTCATTGTCCCAGCTGAGGTCGACCCAGTCCGCATCGACACCGTCGGCCAGGCTTTGACAATCAATCGTATGGACTTCGACATTTTCCCCGCTGCGGCGCAATCCGACAATCCTGTCTCCGGGGACAGGGTGGCAACATTCGGCAAGGTTGAAGGCAACACCCGGCGTGAGGCCCTTGATTGAGATCGCGCGATCCTGTTCCGGCCACTGCCGCTCGTCATCATTGTCGTTGACGCTGCCGGGCACGATTGCTTCCATCACTTCGCGGTCACTGAGCTGGCGCGTGCCGATGGCCATCATCAGGTCGTCCGTGTCCTCCATTTCCAGCCGTTTCAGTGCCGCCTTGACAGCACGGGGGCCGATCTTGCCAGGCAATCGTTCGATAATTTCTTCGTAAAGCTCGGTGCCGATCGCAATCATTTCGTCACGTTTCTTGAACCGGACGTTGCGACGGATCGCTGAGCGCGCCTTTCCGGTTATGACAAACGACAACCAGCCCGGCTGCGGTTCCTGTCCCTCCGACTTCAGGATTTCGACGACATCACCGTTCTGCAACTGGGTGCGCAATGGCACGTGCCGACCGTTGACCTTGGCGCCGACCGCTTGATTGCCAAGATCGGTATGTACGGCATAGGCGAAGTCGACCGTTGTTGCGCCTTTCGGCAGTTGCAGTAGCGTGCCTTTTGGCGTGAAAGCAAAAATCCGGTCCTGATACATTGCCAGCCGGGCGTGCTCGAGCAATTCCTCGGCGTCTTCCGCCTGGTCGAGAATCTCAATCAGATCGCGTATCCAGCCAGCCTGGCCGTCGGGCCGATCGCCTTGCTTATAGGCCCAATGCGCGGCGAGCCCATATTCATTGTCCTCGTGCATACGCCGGGAACGAATCTGGATTTCCACCCGCATATTATTGCCGTGCATCAGCGTCGTGTGGATCGACTGGTAACCGTTGCGCTTGGGTGTCGAGATATAGTCCTTGAACCTGCCGGGGACCATTTTCCATTTTTCGTGCAGAATGCCGAGCGCACGATAGCATTCGGCGCCATTGTCGGTGACCACCCTGAAGGCCATGATATCGGTTAGCTGTTCAAAACTGACATGCCGCTCCTGCATCTTGCGCCAGATCGAATAGGGATGTTTCTCCCGGCCACTGACTTCCGCCATCAGTCCGCCATTTTCGAGAGCCTTCTGGATCGATTTAGCGATTTTTTCGACCTGACCCTCATCCCCTTCTTTGATCGCCTGCAACCGTTTGGTGATGGTTTCATAAGCCTCGGGTTCCATGTGGCTGAAGGCCAGCAATTGCATCTCGCGCATATATTCATACATGCCGATCCGTTCCGCCAGGGGCGCATAAATATCCATGGTTTCATGCGCGATCCGAAGCCGCTTTTCCGGACTCTTGATGAAATGCAGCGTCCGCATATTGTGCAAACGGTCGGCAAGCTTGACCAGCAGGACGCGGATGTCATCGGACATGGCGAGCAGGAATTTTCGTAGATTCTCGGCGGCTCTTTCATTATCGGTCTGGGCTTCGATTTTGGAGAGCTTGGTTACACCGTCAACCAGACGGGCGATTTCCTCACCGAATAATTTGGCAATTTCTTCCTTTGTGGTGAGCGTATCTTCCACGGTGTCGTGGAGCAGGGCGGTAACAATCGTCTGCTGGTCCAGTTTAAGATCGGTCATCAGACCGGCGACTTCTATCGGGTGACTGAAATAGGGGTCGCCGCTGGCGCGTTTCTGACTGCCGTGCCGCTGTACCGAGAAAACATAGGCGCGGTTGATCAGATCTTCATCTGCATCGGGATCGTAGGATCGTACCCGTTCCACCAGTTCATATTGCCTGAGCATGATATCAAGATGGTGCGCTTTCGGGGCTGGGGCAACAAAAAAGAGCGCCGAAGCCTGCTCTTCTGTCCGGGGAACGGAACGGAGCAATGGCTTCGACGCTATGCCTGACCGGCGGGTACCAGTACACTGGCTGTCTTCGGGAGTGAGAACCGGTCAGATGGGATATTCAAATCAGTCGTTGCACTTTGCCAGTGCTTCGGCGTCAAACGCTTCGTCCTTATAGGCAAAGCTGGCAACCGGGCCGAATTTATCGGCGACTTTGGCGCAGATCGTTCGGGGTGAAGAGGTGCTTTGTCCACCAATACATTTGGTGCCAGAGCAGCGGATAACTGCCCCTTTTATAATTTCCTGCGCTGCTTCGACCGGTGCCTGCAATTCTGCAGTATAGGCGATAGCCGTACCGCGGGCTTCGGCAGTCGTTGCGGTAAACAGGGTGAGGGATGCCATTGCAGCCACGCAGAAGATCATAGAGGCGCGAAGCGGGTTTTGGGAGAGAAGCATGATGTTTCCTTTCAAGTCCGGCGTTATTTGCTCCATCTGCTGATGGGCGAGGGGAGAAAATTGTTGTTGCAATATAAGTTGCGAATCACTACTTATATTAATGGGTTTTAAGTTGCAACTAAAAACTTATATTTTTTTCGCACTCGTCGCCAAACTGGTTTAGGAATGGGGCCATGGATAAAATCAGAGAAGATCTATCGAGTCTGACGGGCGGGGAATGTAGCCTGCCGATGGCACTGGAAGTAATTGGCGAACGCTGGTGCTTCATGATATTGCGCGCAGCGCTTAATGGCATTGGACATTTTGAAGATTTTCTATCGGAAATTGGTATCGCACGGAACATATTGGCCAACCGGTTGACCCGTATGGTCGAAGCCGGGATCATGACTCGTCGTCCCTGTGATCATGATAAGCGGAAAGTCGAATATCGCCTGACCGACAAAGGTCAGGATCTGTTGCCGACAATGATCGCATTGCGGCAGTGGGGAGAACGCTGGCAGACCGGCGTTCCGTCCAACCCGGTCCTCTGCGATTCGCGTGATCGTCAACCAATCGGTCGGATCAGCATGCGGGCGCATGATGACCGAATTCTCGAAATGGATGATTTGTGCTGGATTGATGAATCAGAATTGAAATCCGATCCAGATGGCGGCTGCCGCGAAGACATCGTTGTTCGCCATCTGAAGGAAATTGGCGAGTCTTCAGCAGCCTGAAAACCCGATATGACGGACGTTATTCAGTCGCGTAGATGCTGTTTATCGGGCGTGCCATGATCCGGCGAACCATGGGTTCGAAAAATTCCAGCGGCGCCGTGTCATAATGGGCATCAAACGCGGTCTGATCATATTTTGCGCAGAATTCAGCACAATCTTCAAAATGTTCATGGCCACGATATTGTTCGCGCATGTCGCGGTCTTGGCCCAGATAGTGGAAAAAATAATAGCCTTGGAAAATTCCGTGCTTTTCCGTGATCCAGTGGTTCTTCTCGCTGACAAAAGGCTTCAGGATCGCCGCTGCGATATCGGGATGGTTATAGGTGCCGAGCGTATCGCCGATATCGTGCAGCAACGCCATCACGACATATTCCTCGTCCCGGCCGTCGCGGTGCGCACGGGTGGCGGTTTGCAGGCTATGCTGCATACGATCGATCGGAAAACCGCCAAAGTCGCCATCAAGCAGCCTCAAATGATCAAGCACACGGTCGGCGACCTTGCTGGCAAAAGAACCGAAATGGCCGCCAATAATCTGCCAGTCTTCCTGGGTGCCCTCTTCCATCGAGGGAAATTTAGCCCGGACTTCGTTGGGACCGCCCATCATACTCTCCTATGCCTTTTCTTGACCTCTAACCATTTTTCCCTATCCGGCAATGCCAATCACTTTGCATTTTCCGTCGGAAAAGTGCCGTTTGGTGCCTTATTTGCGCAAATGATAGGCGATTCTTCCCCAACCGGCAATGCCCCGCTATAGATAAGGTAATGGCCGTCATGGAAATTCGCCCCCAGCCGTTTTTTGGCAACAAAAACCGGGCATTCTGGAACCTGCAATCCGCAGGCTGGGCCGGTGCGCTCATATTGAGGGCAGTCGGGGGGATATCAAATGGATTGCCGCTGGGTTTTCTGGTGCCGGTCATTATTTCGACCATCACCGGCTACTCCATCTCCCTCCTTTTGTCGGTGGTTTACAAGAATCTGATTCATCGGCGCCCGATTGTGACATGGAGCAGTACCGCAGCGATATTGACCGTTGCCGCGGCGCTATATGCTTTTATCGACGCCTGGGTTTTCCTCATCCAGAACCCGACGTCGGAAACCGCCTTCGTCACACTGTTCCTGGGGTCGCTGTTTCTGGGCATCATGCTGCTTGGCGCCTGGTCGGCACTTTATTATGCGATTAATTTCTTTCTCCGGGTCGAGGAGCAAAATGATCAGTTGCTGCAGCTTGAGGCACAGGCCACCCGCGCGCAACTCGCGATGCTGCGCTACCAGCTCAATCCTCATTTTCTGTTCAATACGCTGAACAGCATTTCCACACTCGTGCTGCTCCGGCAGACCGAGCCAGCCAATGCCATGCTGTCACGCCTGTCCTCGTTCCTGCGCCATACATTGGTGAACGAGGTCCACAGCCGGGTGACTTTGGCGCAGGAGGTGGAAACTCTGCATCTCTATCTCGATATCGAAAAAATGCGATTCGAGGAACGACTGCGGCCCCATTTCGATATTGACCCTGCGGTGCGTGACGCGCTTTTACCATCACTGTTGCTCCAGCCGCTGGTTGAAAATGCGATCAAATATGCGGTTACGCCACAGGAGGAAGGTGCGGATATCTCGGTTTCCGCGCATCTCGAGGGGGACAAGCTGAAAATAACCGTGTCGGATACCGGACCCGGAAAAATGGGTGCGACGACCGGTAAATCTGATTCGACCGGCGTCGGTCTCGGAAATATTCAGGAGCGATTAAACCAGGCTTACGGAGAAGCGGCTATATTCGAAACGCGTTCGTCGCCTGGTGAGGGCTTTTCGGTATTCATCGCTTTGCCATTTGAGACAAGAGAACAGATCGAGCGGGAAGCGGCGGATGATTCGACAACAGACGAACAAGTGAGAAACGAGACAATTTTTGGGGAGCATGCATCCAGCGATGACCATCAGCGGGAGCCGGCGATTACACCGGCGATGGCATCATTTCAGCATAAGGATTTAAAAACATGACGATCAAAACGATATTAGTCGACGACGAAAAACTTGCGATTCAGGGCCTTCAGATCCGGCTGGAAAAATTTGACGATATCGAGATTGTCGACACTTGTCGCAATGGTCGCGAAGCGATTCGCAAAATCAAGACGTTGAAGCCCGATCTGGTATTTCTCGATATCCAGATGCCGGGATTTGACGGTTTTTCGGTGGTCCAGGGAATCATGGAGATCGAACCGCCATTGTTCATTTTTGTGACCGCCTATTCCGAACATGCCGTGCGTGCCTTCGAGGCCGAGGCGATCGATTATCTGGTTAAGCCGGTCGAGGAAGACCGGCTGGCCGATGCGATAGACCGGGTGCGCAAGCGCGTCCTGGAAAAACGTGGCGGTGCAGAACTCGAAAAGCTCAAAAATGTGCTCAGCGAAGTTGCGCCCGACGCCATGGCTAATATTGATGATTCCGAAGAACCCGCGTCGGCGAATCGCTATGAGAAGTTGATCAATGTGAAGGACCGGGGGCAGATTTTCCGCGTTGATGTCGACACGATCGAACGGATTGACGCGGCTGGCGATTATATGTGTATCTATACGGCAGATAATAGTCTGATCCTGCGAGAGACGATGAAGGATCTGGAAAAACGTCTGGATCCGCGTCATTTTCAACGGGTGCATCGCTCTACCATTGTCAATCTGAGCCAGGTTCGCGAAGTGAAACCGCATACCAATGGTGAATGTTTCCTGGTTCTGGGATCAGGCGCGCAGGTCAAGGTCAGTCGCAGTTACCGTGACGTTGTGGCGCGTTTTGTGCATTAGCCGTTAGCCGCGGCGCCCCCGGAAAAAGTCCGTGAGCAGTTTCGCCGATAGTTTTTCTTCCAGCCCGGCATATACCTCGGGCTTGTGGTGGCAGGTGGGGGATTCAAAAAAGCGGACGCCATTATCCACCGCTCCGCCCTTGGGATCACCAGCGCTATAATAGAGCCGACGAATGCGGGCATGGGCAATCGCGCCGGCGCACATGGTGCAGGGCTCCAGCGTGACCCACAGATCGCAATCGTCGAGCCGGTCATTGTCAAGAAACCGTGTTGCTTCGCGAATCGCAACGATTTCGGCATGGGCGGTCGGATCCTGGTCGATACGGGTGCGATTATGGCCGCGTCCGATAATGTCTCCGTTTCGTATGACAACCGCGCCGACCGGCACTTCGCCAATCGCCAATGCTTGGTTGGCCAAGGCCAGAGCCGCCTCCATATACGATGTATAATTTGCCAGAGCCATCGGCTGCGCCTAGCGGGATTGATGTTAAAAGGCCAGATCGGGCATCGGACAAGGAAAAGCGCCGTAGTGCTTGACGCCCTGCCGGTTTGTGGTTATCCGGTCCCACTTTCCCGCTGGGAATCACTCAATAACAAGAAATTGGACTTTTACGATGTCGCGGATTTGCGAACTGACAGGTAAGACTCGGCTGGTAGGCAATAATGTGTCGCACGCCAAAAACCGGACCAAGAAAACATTTTTGCCCAATCTGCAAAATGTCACTCTTTTGTCTGATACGCTCGGCAAGGGCGTGAAACTGCGTGTTTCGACCCACGGCCTGCGGTCTGTGGAACATGTTGGTGGTCTGGACAACTGGTTGTTGAAAACATCCGACGACAAGTTGAGCCAACGCGTGAAGCGCCTGAAAAAAGAAATTGCGAAAAAGCAGGTTGCTACCGCCTAAGCGGTTAATCTGATTCGAACGTTGAAAAGCCGGGGCTTGCTCCGGCTTTTTCGTTTTTTCGTTCCAGATTCGGTTCTTTCCGAGAGACTTTTCCCTTCAGCAGCCGGAATTTGAATAGCAGGGATTCTTGCAGCGCGATGAAATTGTCATCCGACGCAATCCAGACTATTGTCTGGTCCGCGTCGTGCGTGACGGCCAATGCTTCCATATTATCGACCTTTAGCGGTGACTTCAGGGTTGCGATCGGTACCGATGTCGCGATCTTTTCCGGCTGGAAATCCCGTAACTGGGCGATTGAGACTATTGCTGAAAGGCCGCCAAAAGGCGTGAAACGCCGGTGTAAAAGCAATGCCGACTTGTCATCAAGCAGTGCCGCATCCGTCAAATGATAGCCCTTCGGTGGCTGATAGCCAAAACGGACAGGTTTGCTGGACGGTTCGGCCGGGTCGGCGGCAAAAATGAGTGCCTGATAGCCACCTTCCGAATATTCTGCCGCCTCCGAGAAAACCAGAAAACGCCCATCGGGCAGATGTAGCATCGCCTCTGCACCCCCATTTTCCGGCCAATTTTTTGCGGCTGCAGGATAATGCGCGGCTTCTTTGCGCGCGAGGGATGGACCGTAGCGCCAGATACTGTGCTGATGCTCGTAACCCACCCAAAACTGGCCGGTTTCTGGATCGTGCAGGAAGGATTCGGAATCCCAATTCTGTCGCGCAAATGCATTTGGTTTGGCCGGACCGTCTGGGAGTGGCGCAATGAACGGACGAATCGCCAGATTCTTGTCCTCATCCAATGTAAATCCGAACAGGCTTCCGTTGTCGCTGAGCATCAGAAAACGGTTGTCGGCCAAAGCAACCATGGATGATATGCCTCCGAATGCGGCATTGTCGCTGGTGATTGTCCAGCCACCGAGAAATTCGAGGCGACCGACCCTGGTGCGGACGGGGTTCTTCGCGTCAATCAATACCGGTTGGAGCGAGATATACTGGCTTTCATTTGGCACGGGCATGGGGCCGCGCACATAGGTGACGGGCACGAGGAAAAAGAAGAGCGAAATACAAGCCAGAAAGCGGAGCATGACATCGCGCATAACCGATTCGCTTCTCCAAACAAATTCTATTGTGGACGCTCGGGCGCGACCTGCGCTAGACGCCGGACAATCAGTCAGGAAAGCGCGAAAATGAAAAAAATCTATGTCGATGCCGATGCCGCTCTCGACGGCCTTTTGTTTGATGACATGCATCTTTGTGTGGGTGGTTTTGGACTCTGCGGGATTCCGGAACGGTTGATCGATGCGATCCAGAAGGATGGGGTCAAGGGGCTGACGATTGCTTCGAACAACGCGGGCATCGACAATGAAGGTCTGGGCAAGTTGCTCCGGTCGCGTCAGGTAAAGAAAATGATCTCTTCCTATGTTGGCGAGAATAAGGAATTTGAACGGCAGTTTCTTTCCGGCGAACTGGAGGTAGAATTTTGTCCGCAGGGGACCTTGGCGGAACGGTGTCGTGCCGGTGGAGCGGGTATCCCGGGATTCTATACCAAGACCGGTGTCGGAACGCAGGTTGCCGAAGGCAAAGAGCACAAGGATTTCGATGGCCAAACCTATATTCTCGAGCGCGGTATTTATGCAGATCTCTGCCTGATCAAGGGCTGGAAGGCGGATAAGGCGGGCAATCTGATGTTCCGCAAAACCGCTCGTAATTTCAACGCGCCGATGGCGACCGCCGGCAAGATTTGTGTCGCCGAGGTCGAGGAAATTGTCGAAGTCGGCGAACTGGATCCAGATTGCATCCACTTGCCGGGCATATATGTCAAACGGCTGATCAACGGCGCGCCTTATAACAAGAAAATCGAATTCCGCATGACCCGGGAGCGTGAAGACGCCTAATGGTCCGGCTGCGCCTGTCTTTGGCCGGTCTGGCCATTTTGCCGATGCTGTCCGGTTGCGTCGCGGCATTGCTGCCGCTCGCGGCTCTGGGAACGATGGGCAAGCAACAGATTGATCGCGCCGCGGCGAAGCGCGAAATGGTTGCGTCCGGCGCAATTGATCTTGCGATGCCCTTGGGCAAGGTCACAGTCGGCTCCGATATTGACGCGACTGCCAGCTTTCCTGCGGCGGACAAGGCGTTCTCCGGAAAGGGGGGCGCTTTCGAGATAACCGAGGCCGATCTTGGCGGGGACGCGGCGGATTATATTTCCCAATTCTATCGGCCGCCGGGTTCCAATGCTTCTCCCTATGCCGGATTTGCGGCCCATGCTCTGAAGCAATCGGCGAGGCTGGAAGCGGGAGAGGGCGTCGAATCGGTAGTTTTGATTCCGCGGGTTAACATTTTCAAGCCGAAAACCATCGCGTGCGAGGGTAAGCCATTGGCTGTGGCCATTGATCTCGACGACACAAACGGCGGCGACTGGACAAAAGCGGAGACGCTGTACCGGCAAAATGGTCTGATCGAAGTGCTGAACAGCCTGCATGCGGCTGAAATCAGCGTGATTTGGTTATCCGATCAACCGGTTGCAGCATCCGAGAAAATTTCGGCGATTTTGAATGAAGCCGGTTTTTCACAATCCGAATCGGATGATTTCCTTTTCCTGGATCGTGGCGGGGAGGATCGAAAACAGGTCCGGCGCTGGGATGCTGCGCGCAATTATTGCATTGTCGCGATCGCGGGGGATGACCGCGCAGATTTTGACGAGCTCTATGATTATTTGCGGGATCCCGATGGGGCGGTCACGCTGGAGAAAATGTTCGATAACGGCTGGTTTGTGACACCGCCTCCTCTCGTGGAAGCGAACGAAGCAGCAAATGTAATACCGGTTGAGAAAGAAGGATAAATATGCCCTGGACTCGTGATGAAATGGCCGCTCGGGCTGCTCAGGAACTACAAGACGGCTATTATGTGAATCTCGGGATTGGCATTCCGACACTGGTCGCCAACCATATTCCGGACGGGGTTGAAGTTACCCTGCAAAGCGAGAACGGGATGCTCGGTATCGGACCATTTCCCTATGAGGATGAAATAGACCCCGACCTGATCAACGCCGGCAAGCAGACGATCAGCGAACTTCCCTCATCGAGCTATTTCGGTAGCGCAGACAGCTTTGCGATGATCCGTGGCGGCCATATTGATCTGACTGTATTGGGCGCAATGGAAGTCGCGGAAAACGGGGATATCGCGAACTGGATGATCCCTGGCAAGATGATCAAGGGCATGGGCGGTGCGATGGATCTGGTTGCGGGTGTGAAGAAAATCATCGTCGTCATGGATCATTGCGCGAAGGACGGCAGTCCCAAGTTCATTCCAGCATGTACCTTGCCGCTGACCGGTACCAATGTTGTCGACATGATTATTACCGATCTCGCCGTTTTCAAGCGGGACGATCATGACAGTCCGTTCAAGCTGATTGAACTGGCTCCCGGGGTTAGCGCAGATGAAGTGGCGGCGAAAACCACTGCTGCTTATGAAATAGCCTTATAGAATATTGCCGGTGAAAAAATATCTGACTTTGCTGTTCGGGCTGGCGGCATTGTTGCTCGTCGGCTGGTATGGCTATCGCGGGCTTGTCGAACAGCAAAGCGGGTTTCCGCTACCGCCCCTGAAGGCAGCGGAAGTTGAAAAGAGGCTGCCAACCCGCCCCGACGACTGGAAGGGGAAAATTGATTATCACGGACTCGACCGTCAATTTGCGGCGTTTGCGGCGCGACCGGAAATGGCGGGCTTGGCGGTTGCCATTGTCGAGAATGGTGATCTCCGCTTTGTCGGCACCTACGGCGTAACGGATAAAAGCACCGGAGAGCGGGTGATCCCGCAAACGATATTTCGCTGGGCTTCAATATCAAAAGGTGTGGCAGGTTCGCTTGCCGCAAAATTGTCGGAAGAAGGCAGGCTTGATCTCAACGCACCGCTTAACAGCTGGCCGTCGTCGCTCAGACTTCCCGGCGGGGCAGAGTCACGGATAACGCTGGCGCAGCTTCTGTCGCACCAGACCGGTCTGACCAAGAATGCTTATGATCGCAAGCTGGAGGATGGCGAAAATCCCGTACAGCTCCGCGCGCAGCTTGCGACAGCACCACTGCAATGCGTGCCGGGCACCTGTCACAGTTATCAGAATATCGCTTTTGATGCGGTGAGTGAGATATTGGAAATGACAGCCGGAACGACCTATTCCGATGCAGTGCAAAAGCAGTTATTTGAACCGCTCGGCATGAAAAGTGCTCAATTCGGTATGGCGGGACTCACGGGCTCGCCAAGCTGGGCGCGACCGCATCACGGTGCCGAGGTGCGGATCCCGGTGGAATCCTACTGGCGCATTCCCGCCGCCGCTGGCGTCAGCAGCGATATTCTTGACATGACACGCTGGCTGCGCGCGCAAATGGGCGAGAATGAAGACATCCTGTCGGTCCCCACACTGGCACTGGCCCATACGCCGTTGGTCAGAACCGGACGCGTCTATGGCGGTGACCTTGCCCGCGCGCTTGCCGAGCCGTCCTACGGACTGGGCTGGCGGAGCTTCACCTATGCCGGCCGGCAACTGGTCGGCCATAGCGGTGCGGTGGATGGGTTCCGTTCGACGATGATATTTGATCCGGTAGCACGGACGGGTGTTGTGGCGATGTGGAACAGCGGTTGGGGCCGGCCCTTCCGGGTTCCCTTTGCTGTGCTCGACAGTTTTTATGGTCAGACGGGCAATGATTGGCTCGATCTGTCGGACCTACCGCAACCTGAAGTGCCTGTGGTTCCGGCGTCTTAATCGAACAGATTGCGGCTGGCGGCGATAGCGCGATGTGCCCATGATTTTGCATCTTGTACCGCAGAACCGGCGAAGTCAGGAACTTCTATGTCGATATCGACATGCGGACCGAGCAGGGCGACCAGTTTTTTCAGCGGAAAGACCCCTTCGCCAGGGATCATCCGGTTCATCGCTTCGTCGAGATAATCGTCTGAGCGGCGGCAGTCCGGGCCATCGCATAATTGTGCATAGCCAATAATATCGGGGGCCACGGCCTGCAGTTGATCGAGTGTACCGCCGGTTCGGAACAGATGGAGCGCATCGATCGCGATGGTCAGATTGGACTGGTCCATGCGATCATGCAGTGCAACTGCGCGCGTCAGGCTGTTGCAGCCAGCGGCAAAACCGGTGAATTCCAGACCAACTTCCAGACCGTGGTCGCGTGCCATGGCGCATAATTTTTCCAACTGATCCCGAGCACGCTGGGGGTCGGTTTCGTGGATATGGGTGACGATGCGCCTGGCCTGCAATTCTGCGGCGAGAGCGACGGCAGGGAGATAGACCGAAACGTCACATTCCGCCATCACCGGAAAATATTCGGCATTAATGACCTGCACATCAAGGTCGTTCAGCAATGTTGTGAAGAATGAAACCTCTGCCGGACGAATAGTGGGGAACATATCCCGGCCATGGCCATCCACCGGTGTAGCCGTGAAGAGGCAGACCCGGTCAAGCCCGGCCCCGGCGGCGAAGCGGACCAGACCTTCCGTTCCGCCGTCCATCATTGTGATCTGGTGCAATGCTAGCTTTTGCATGGATCGACCCTAGAACAGTAGTGCGATACCATGCGACCCGATTTAAGCTCGCGGGGCTAGTCAATATGCTAGGCTGTATGACTCGTTCCCGTCACTATGTATTCCGGTCATGGCTGATCGCAGAATCGCGCAAAGAGGATGATAATATGACGGAAGATGAAGTAATTTCCATCGCGGATGTGGTGCGGTTTCAGGCGCAGGAACAGCCGGATGCCGTGGTATTCATCTATGAAGATGACGAGATGACCTACGCCCGTCTGGATGAGGGCAGCAATCGGGCGGCGCAGGCGCTGGCTTCAAAGGGTGTCAGCAAGGGCGACCGGATCGCCTATATGGGCAAGAATAGTCATCTCTATTTCGAAATATTGGTCGGTGCGGCCAAGCTCGGCGCGGTCATGGTGCCGGTCAACTGGCGACTGGCTCCGCCCGAGGTTGCCTATATCCTGAACGATAGTCAGGCGAAAATCCTGTTTGTCGGTCCCGGTTTCGATGATCTGGCTGGTGAGATTGGAGCGGATCTCGATCATGTGGAATTGATATTGGGTAGCGAGAAAGCGGAAGGCGAATTCCCCGGCTATCCGTCCTGGCGGGATGAATTTGATGCCAAGGACCCGATGATCGCTTGCGCCGAAGACGATGACGCGTTGCAACTCTACACATCAGGCACCACGGGGCACCCCAAGGGGGCAATCATGACCAGCGGATCGATCTTTTCTTCGCGCAGTTCCGGCGTCACTGAAGACGAGTTGATGGACTGGCAAAAACCGATCCCGGGCGAAATTACACTTCTCGCCATGCCCTGTTTTCATATCAGCGGTACCGGTACCGGGCTGGGCGTGATGTACACTGGCGGCAGCGCTATCGTTCTGCCCGAATATGATCCGACCCAGGCGCTCGATCTGATCGAACAATATAATATTTCCAAAATCTTCATGGTTCCGGCGGCGATCCAGATATTGCTCAATCATCCACGCGCCAGGGATGTCGATTTTTCCAATCTCAAATATATCACTTATGGCGCGTCGCCGATCCCGCTCGAGCTGATGAAGCAGGCGATGGACGTGCTTGGCTGCGGTTTTGTCCAGATGTACGGCATGACCGAAACATCGGGGACGATCACCACGCTCAACCCCGAAGACCATGACGTGAACGGCAACGAGAAGATGCGCTCGGTCGGTACGCCTCTGCCCGGCGTCGAGATCAAGATCATCGATCCGGAAACCGGGGAAACCCTGCCACCATACACGATCGGCGAAATCGCGACCCGGTCGGCCAAGAATATGAAAGGCTATTGGAACCGCCCCGAAGCCACTGCCGAAACGATTGACGCCGACGGCTGGCTGCGCACCGGAGATGCCGGTTCGCTCGACGAGGACGGCTATCTCTATATCCAGGACCGGCTCAAGGACATGATCATTTCCGGCGGAGAAAATGTCTATCCGGCGGAAGTCGAGAACGCGCTTTATGCCAATCCCAAGGTTGCCGATGTCGCCGTGATCGGGGTACCGGACGAAAAATGGGGCGAGGCGGTGAAGGCCTGCGTGGTTGTCAAGGCCGGTCAGGAACTGACCGAAGCGGAACTGATTGCCGACGCCCGTCAACGTATTGCCGGCTATAAATGTCCGAAGTCGATTGATTTCATCGACGCTCTGCCGCGTAATCCTTCGGGCAAGATCTTGCGCAAGGACCTGCGCGCGCCTTATTGGGAAGGCAAGGACCGGGCGGTTAACTGATCGATAGCATTTTATAGTTGAGACTTAACCGTTCGCCCTGAGCCTGTCGAAGGGCACTGCTCATCGAGAGGTGCTTCGACAAGCTCAGCACGAACGGTATTTGGACGAGGGCGAATGGTTATGACAGAATTGGTGCTGCGGGAAGACCGGGATGGCTGGGCGCTGTTAACGCTGAACCGCCCGGACAAGCTCAATTCCTTGACGGTTGCGATGTTTAGGGAATTGCGGGATCATGTTTCCGATTTGCGCAAGGACGACAGCATCGGCTGTGTTGTCCTGCGCGGCGCAGGGAAATGTTTTTCGGCGGGTCATGATCTGGGCGATATTGCCGAAGGCGAGGCGGTGCCATCGCGCGGCTGGCATTCGGAAACATTGCGGATGCTGGAAAAACTGCCCAAGCCGGTGATCGCTGCCGTACACGGTCATTGCTATACCGGCGCGCTCGAGGTGGCTCTGGCGGCGGATTTCATTCTCGCGGCGGATAGCGCGCGATTCGGCGACACCCATGCGAAATGGGCGCTGACCCCGGTCTGGGGCATGAGCCAGCGTCTGCCGCGACGAGTTGGCATTGCCACCGCCAAACGGCTGATGTTTACCGCCGACATGATCAATGCCGAGGAAGCGGTGCGCATCGGACTGGCGGAGTATGCTGTGCCACTCACGCGATTTGACGCGGAGATTGAGGCACTGGCGAAGAAGATTGTTGCCAATTCCGGATTTTCCCATGCCGCGAACAAGCGGCTGCTGGAGGCAACCGACGGCGGTCCGCTTGACGCCGGGCTGCAATGGGAAGTGATGGAATCGGAAGGCCATGGCCCCGATATGCATGAGCGGATCGGGGCTTTTACGAGCAAGGGGAAGTGATGGGGAGATGATCCGCTTGTTTTCGGCGTCTATATTGTTCTGAAAGCGGACTCCAGCTCTGGCACTCGCTCGAAATTCGTTTAGAATTGGCAGCATGATTTCCCAACCATGATTCATGCCTCTGGCCAGCGAGACCCAAATGAATAGCAATCCCTTTTATCCGATCGGAATACCGGGCCAAGCTTGGGGCGAGTATGAACGGAAACAATGGCGAGCCAGACAGTCCGTTCAACGCCGGTATGCCGAGGACGTGGTGCCGCGGATCGAGGCAATGGCTGACCAATTTGATATCGTCACATATGGTCAACTCGACTACGCTGACGATATCTATTCACTCTTCGCTCTGCGGAACGCGCCTCACGACCCGGCTCTGCCCACAGCGCTCGTAACCGGCGGCGTCCATGGATATGAAACGAGCGGAATAATGGGCGCGCTTGAATTTCTGGAAAAGCACGCAGCCAATTATGCTGGAAAATTTAATCTTCTGGTAGCACCTTGCGTGAGCCCCTGGGCCTATGAACGCGTGAATCGATGGAATTACAACGCACTGGATCCCAATCGCAATTTCAAACCAGATAGCGAAGTGGCTGAGTGCGCCGCATTGATGGCATTGGTTGCCGCGCAGAACCGACCGTTCCTTCTGCATATCGATCTGCATGAAACAACCGATAGCGACGAGACCGAGTTTCGTCCTGCCCTGGCCGCGCGAGACGGCAATAGCTATGTGCCGGGTGCGATCCCTGATGGCTTCTATCTGGTTGACGATAGCGAGAATCCGCAACCTGCTTTCCAGCAGTCGATCATTGCTGCGGTCGAACGGGTAACCCATATCGCTCCGCCGGATGAGAATAATATGATTATAGGCTCACCCGTAGTCGCGCACGGCGTGATCGAATATCCGCAAGCCAAATATGCCATGTGTGGTGCCATTACAAACGCCCGGTTCAGGACGACGACGGAAGTCTATCCGGATAGCGCGCGCGTGACGCCCCGCGAGTGTAACAATGTGCAAGTGACTGCTGTTTGCGCGGCTCTGGATTTTGCCCTCGCTTATATGTGAGCCGACCGCAATATTGGCTGCAGTGGATCGCCAATTAATCAGCCATCTATGCGGGGGCACCGGGCGTGGAGATGGGATTGTCTGATTCTGTGGTCAGGAGCGCGCCTACAGAGGCTATGACTATACAGCCGATAGCAAGCCATTGGAGGCCGCCGAGTTGCTCATGGAGAATGAACATGCCTGCGATCGCCCCTATGGCCGGTTCCGCAGACAGCATGACGCCAAAGGTCCGCTCCGGGATGTGACGCAGGGCAATCATCTCCAGTGAATAAGGCAAGGCGCTGGATAGCAGAGCCACACCCAGAGCCAAAAACAGGACGGATGGCAACAGCAGGGCTGTGCCGGCGCTGATGATGCCGAAGGGCAGGATGACAATAGCGGCGGTGCTCATGCCCAGCGCCACTGACTGCCCTGCATGCATGTGCGACAGGCCTTTGCCGAAAATAATATACAATGCCCAGAACAGACCCGCTGCGGCCGCGAAAGCCACACCCACGGGATCCAGCGCGTGTATGCCGCCGCGGAGCGGGAGCAAAAGTCCCAGGCCTGTCACGGCACAGCCAACCCAGAGAAAATGGATCCAGCGCCGCGCATGAATTAACGCCAGAGCCAACGGTCCGGCAAATTCAATCGCGATAGCCGGTCCAAGCGGAATGGTGCGCAGCGACAGGTAGAATGTAAGATTCATAAGCCCCAGTACGAGCCCGTATAAGAGCACACGGCCAGCATCGGTCCGGTTCAGCCTGAAGCGCCAGGGTCGCCAGACGCAGACCAATATCAGGGCCGACAGGCTGACCCGCAGAGCCGACGTTCCCTCCGCGCCAATCAGCGGAAATAACTGTTTTGCAAAGGAGGTCCCAACCGACAGGGACACCATCCCCCCAAACAGGGCGAGATAAGGCATGGCTGCCCAAAGCGCCGGGGTTCGGGTGATCTTTGATGGTGGGGAAGACATGGGGCGAGCTATAATGCGCTTTGGATCGCTTGCATCATAAAATCATCGGGTGAACCATCACAATGATGGCTTTATGTTAGGTAGCCCTGTCAGCGGGAGTGACCGCAAATGGGGCTTATGCCCCCGGTCGTGATCAGAATCCTTCCAAAGGGCAGATCAAGCTTCCCCCTCCCGATGGAGGGGGAAGCTTTTCAGTTTAGAATTGCACGCGTTTGGTAAAGCCACCATCGATGACCAGATGCGCGCCGGTGGTGTAGCTGGATGCCGGGCTGGCGAGAAAGACGACGCCGCGGGCGACATCATCGGCGGTGCCGAAATCACCCAGTGCAAAACCGGCTTTGGTGGCTTCGTAAAATTCCGGCATGCCCTTTTCGATCTGGGACCAGTTGCCGCCCGGGAATTTGATCGGACCGGGGGAGACCATGTTGACGCGGATACCCTTGGGGCCGAGTGACTGGCTGAGCTGGCTGCCGAAGGTGATCAGCGCGGCTTTCATCGCGTTGAATGCCTGTGGTGCAACAAAGGTTTCGAACGCTGCCGTCGATGACATGAAGATCACGCTGCCGTCATCGGATTTTTCCAGATGGGGTTCAAGAACTTCCATTGCCTTGACCGCGCCGAGGATGTCGGTGTTGAAGGTGACTTCCCAGTCACCGGTCGCACCGGCACCAGAAGAGCTGACATTGTGGATGAAAATGTCGCAGCCACCGAGATCGCCAGCGGCTTTTTCAAGCCATTTTGCATAGCCGTCGAGATCGGTCATATCGAGGGCATCGGCGATCACCTTGCCGCCATGGGCTTCGAGTTCCTTTTTCGCGGTCGCGACCTGATCGGCATTGCGCGAGAAGAAGGCGACATCAGCGCCTTCTGCAGCAAAATGTTCCAGCGCCGCGCGCCCGAGTCCGCGGCTTCCGCCGGTGAGAATGACTTTTTTGCCCTTGAGTCCTAAATCCATTGTAGTCTCCTTTGTGTTTCGTGAAATCGGGGTTAGAATTTTGCTATGGCCGGTTCGCAGCTCCAGCCGATGCCGCGCCGCAGCAGGTCATAGATGATCGGCTGCTGCCAGCCGGACCGGTCCACTTCCGGCCACCAGTCGAGCACCGGCTCCATATCATAATGGCCGCGGCAGTGACCCATGGTCAGATACAGTACCGCGCCTTTACCCATCCGGCGGATATAGAAGACCGGATGACGGCTCTTCGGAATGTCACTATGGACGAAACCGCTGATATCATCCGTACCATTATATTCCGTGTCGAGAAGGACATCGAGTTCGGCGCGGGTCTCGACCAGATATTGCTCGTCGACGGTTTCAAAGCTCGGGATACCCTTGACCAGCGGATGATCGGGCTGGGCATTGTCGACCGTGAACGGAATGATCGGCGGATGGGACAGGAATCGCGTGCCGAGCGTGTCGGCAAAGACCGGCATTTCATCCGGTGCATCAACCAGGCCGTTTTCCAGAAAACGCAGGACCGAGTTCGTGCCATGCAGGGCAAAATAGCGGCCACCGCCATTGACGAAATCCTGAATATTCTTTTGGGCTGCCTCGCTGGGCTGCAGGTCGCAGGTATAGCTGACCAGAAAATCTGCGTTCTTGATCGCTTCGAGATTTTCATAATCCTCGAACACCCGAACCCGGATGCGGTCATCCTCGGCGAGCAGTTTCATCACTTCGAGCCGGGCATAGTCAATGTCATGATATTTGCCGGCGGCAACTAACACACATTTGATCGGCTTCTGGTCGGGGCGGCGTTCGGGCGCTTCGCTCATCTAGTCTTTTCCTATCACGGGGTTTGTCTTTCCATCCCAGTCGAGATGCATCTGGCGCATGGCAGCAAAGCCATCACGGCCGGGCTGTGGGATTTGCAGATATTCGATGATCGTGCCGGGGCCGCCGCCATAATCGGCGTAAAAGGCGCCACCGACACCGCCGGGCAGGCTGACTTCCTGAATCACTTCGCCGCCGGCTTCGTTGGTCAGCGCGCGGGCATGAGCGAGATCCTCAACGATCACGCACAGGTGTTGAACGCCTTGCAGGCCTTTTTCCCGCCAGTCCTTGAACATCGACGGTGCATCATTATCCGGACGGATCAGTTCAACCTGAACATCGCCCCAATAGCCGATTGCCATCGAAAACTGGATATCGGACGGCTCGCCGCGATATTTGACATTTTCCACCTCGACTTTCTCCGTGTGGAAAAACGGGCCGGCGCCCATTTTCTGCGTCCAGTAATCGAGCGCCGCATCATAATCATCCGGCACATAGCTGATCTGCATAATCGTGCCGAGCTTGGCGAGAGAGGCTGGTTTCTCGCTCATTCGCTGTCCTGCCAGACTTTGGAGGAGGGACGCTGTCCAATCCGGTCGACAAATTTTGCGAGATTGTCCGTGTCTTCAGGCAGTGACCAGCCCACCGTATAGCCAAACTGGATATAACAATAGGCGATGAGATCGGCCATGGTGAATTTGTTCTGGCATATATAATCTTTGCCGGCGAGCTGGCCATCCAGCCATTTCCAGCGATTGTCCGACATGCGCGACAAATCAGCCGCACCTTCCGGACCGACGACATCTATCCGAGGCTCGAACATCGGCCGACCGGCCCCGCCGCGAAAGCCAAGGGTCATCGGAACCGCGATTTCCAGATCAATCCGCCGGGTCCACATCCGGACTTCCGCACGTTGCCGGGAGGTTGATCCGATCAATGCCGGATCGGGATGGGTTTCTTCCAGATATTCCGCGATCGCCATGATCTCGCTCAACATGAAACCATCGTCCAGTTCGAGCACCGGAGTGGTTCCGAGTATGTTTTTGTCGGAAAATTCCGGCTGTCGGTTCTCTGCCGTCAAGATATCGATATGAATGCGTTCTATATCCAGACCCTTTTCGAGGATGAACATGCGCACAAAGCGAGGATTGGGACCAAGGCTGGAATAAAGCTTCACTTGAAAAATCTCCTTTGGGGCGGATTCGCTTCCGTCTCTATCTTATGCAAAGATACACAGGTAATCGTCGAGGACTAACCTCTCAAAAACAACAGGCGATGCTGCCAGAATCACTAGTGGTGAAGGCGTTCCATTGCGCTATTTTGATTCGAGAAGAAGCATTTAGTTTTCAGGAGAAGATGATGGTCGAGACGTTAACCGGACATAATCGGTCGAACGGTATTTCCTACACCGAATTACTGGAAGGCGACAAAGTCGCGCCCCCTGCTGTCTATCTTGAAGAATCACCGATGGAGCCAGGCGTCACGACGGTTGAGGTCAGCCGCTACTGGACCAAGGAAGAGCATGACCGGGAAGTCGAACGACTTTGGAAACGCGTCTGGCAAATGGCTTGCCACAAGGATGATATAAAAAATGTCGGTGACACCTATGTCTACGATATTGCAGAGCTTTCCTTTCTGGTCGTCCGGGTTTCCGAAGATGAGATCAAGGCGTTCCCGAACAGCTGTATGCACCGGGGGCGCGCCATTTGCGACCATCATAAAAAAGGACAGAAAGCACTGCGCTGCCCGTTCCATGGCTGGTCCTGGGAACTGGATGGGAAATTGAAAGAAGTGCCGTGCCAGTGGGATTTCCCATCGGTGAGCGAAGAAACCCATAGTTTGAAGGAAATCAGCGTCGGCGAATGGGGCGGTTTCGTGTTCATCAACCCGGACCCTGATTGCGAACCTCTGGAGGATTTCCTCGGGGATATCGACCGCCATTTCCAGGTTCCATTCGAACGGCGTTTCAAGGCGGCGCATATGATCAAACGGTTGCCCTGCAATTGGAAAATTGCTCAGGAAGCCTTTATGGAATCCTATCACGTGGTCGGCACCCATCCGGAGTTGATGCCGGCATTCGCCGATGCGAATAGCAAATATGATGTCTGGCATAACTTGTCCCGCGCCATGTCTGCACACGGCCAACCAAGCCCGCATACCGATCTTGCCAATCCCGATCCGACGGCTTTTCCCGATCAGAAAGCGTTCCAAAGCTTTGTGCATCCGATCAGCCATCATAAATTTGAACGGCTGGAGGAGAATCGCGTCAAAGTTACCTTGCCAAATGGCAAGAGCGGAATTTTCGATATGGAAGCCAGATATATCGAAGGCGATGTGACGTCGGCCGATCCCCATATGTGCAACTGGATTGGTGGTAAGATTGCCCCCGATGATGAAAATATGCCGATGGTCTATACCGATGTTTCTGCACATGCATTGCGGGACGAGGCGGCGCAGGCTCGGCGCGAGGAAATGCGGCCTGTTTGGGGGGATGTGGTCGACCAAATCAGCGATGCTGATCTTGTTGATGCCATTTTCTACAGCGTTTTCCCGAATATCAGCCCTTGGGCAGATTTTAATCCGATCTTCTACCGGTTCCGGCCTGATGGTGATAATCCGGAGCAATCCCTGCATGAGGTGATGTTCATGGTCGCGTTGCCCGAAGGCGCGGAACGGCCTGAGCCAGCAAAATGTACGTTCCTTGATCTGGATGACGATTATACTCAGGCGACGGAGTTCGGCAGTTATCTGAACAAGATATTCAACCAGGATTATCTCAATCACAAGGCAATGCAAAAAGGGATAAAAAGCCAGCCAAATGGCGTCGCGCTGTTTGCGCAATATCAGGAATCAAAGCTCCGGCATTTTCATGAGACGCTCAACTTGTGGCTGGATTCCGAAGAGGCACCGAAAAGCCCCAAAAAGGCGGTTGCCTGACGTTGGAAGACATTCCGGCAGGTTTTGAACGGGCGAAATTTTCCAACCCGTTCCTCGACATGGCTGGCCCTTATTATGTCCGATCCGATGAAGAAGGTATCGTCGTCGGGGCGCGGATTCATAAGGGCCAGATCAATCATATTGATGTGGCGCATGGCGGTGTGCTCGGGACACTTGCTGACGTAGCGCTGAGTCTCCAGGTTCATGAATCCGAACGACCGCGCCTGCCGGTCGCGACAATGAACCTGAATACCAATTATCTTTCCGCCGCACGGCTCGGTGACTGGGTCGAAGCCTATGCGAATATCGACAGGATCAGTAAGCGAACCGCTTATTGCAGTGGGCGGATTATCTGCGGTGATCAGATCTTGATGACGATGAGCGCGGTTTTTGCGATCTTGCGGAAATAATATACTTGCCGTTGCAGGATCGCCGTTAGTCCGTCGCGCCCAGATAGCCCAATTGACCGGCCTTGAAGATCGTCTGTCCGCGATTGACGCTATTCAGCTTTTGTCCTGCCCGATTGACGTGATAGCGGATTGTTGCATGGCTGAGCGACAGGATCATGCTGATCTCCTTGTCGGTCTTGCCGATTGCGGCCCAGTGCAGGCATTCCGCTTCGCGTTTGGACAGGATGCAATTGGCCGGCATACGGTGCTTTTCGCGCATGGCGAGAACATAGCCGGTAACGAAACGACTGGTGACAATCCCAAAAAAATCGGAATAGAGCCGATAGGCTTCGGTTAGATCGGATATGCCATGTTCAAGCGTCGAGAAGCTGACCGCCGCTATCTGCCCGAATGGCAGATGTACCGGAATCAGGATGTGGGATTTAGACGTCATGGACTGCGCGTAAAAATCCTTCAGATCAATCTTGTCGAGATATTCATTTGGCCAGTGTCCGTGGAATCCATCGGCGTTGCACCAGATCGGCTCGCTCTCGTAGCGGCAGGCTCTGGGCAGGGGAGAACTGAGTGCGAGACGGGTGTCTTCCCACCAGCGTTCGCCTTCGGCTATCCAGCCGAACACATCCTTGTTGATCAGATTTCCCTCGGCATCTACGAGATGCGCCTTGGAAGAAATATCCGCCGAAACCGCAATTCGAAATCCGTAGGATTGCGCGATTTTGTGCATAGCTTCGGCGGCAGGCCGTATCTCAGCCGGATTGGTAATGGTGACGCTGCCTACATTTTCCCGAAATTTTTTCCGACCAATTTCGGGAATCTCGGCGATAAAATTTGCGGTCATCCCACTCTACTCCTTGCGACGCTTATTCTAATTAGTGCGCCATATGTCGCGATGTTTGGTTTTGCAGTCAACCAAACATTCCTGATAATAATGATAGGGGAGGGGGTAGAGTTCTATCGTTTTGCTTATTCAATTATTCCGATCAATTCGCCTACCGGATATTCCTCTCCATCGGCCTGGATGATGATCTTCAGCTTTCCACTTGCCGGCGATTCGACTTCCTGCGTCGATTTTTCGTTTTCGAGCGCGTAGATTTCCTGACCTGCGGTAACGTCCGCGCCATCTTCGACCAGCCATTCCGCCAGAATGCCCGATTCCATGCTGAATCCCAATTTGGGTATGCGAATTTCTGTTGCCATAGTAGTTTTACCCTAAAATCTTGTGTACTTCACGTTCGACATCGTCCTGATTGAACAGCCAGGCGTTCTCGATCGCGGGTGAGAAAGGAACCGGCGCATAGCCGGATCCGACGCGGCCGACCGGGGCCTTAAGTTCTGAGAACAGTTCTTCGTGGATACGCGAAGAAATTTCTGCGCCCACTCCGAAATTTTTAACCGCTTCGTGGACCACGACCGCTGCTTTGGTCTTGGCGACGCTTTTTAGTACCGTTTCTTCGTCAAACGGGGCGATCGTCCGAAGATCGACGATTTCGCAGGAGATACCATCCTTGGCAAGATTGTCTGCGGCGCCGTGGCATCTGCTGATGCTGCTGCCGTAGCCGATCAGCGTAATATCCGTGCCTTCGCGAGGAATGGATGCCTTGCCCAGTGGTACCACGTGATCCGGCTCAGGGGCAGGGCCCTTGACGAAATAACCAGGCGTATTCTCGATGAAGATTACCGGGTTCGGATCCATGATCGAGGAATAGAGCAATCCATAGGCATCGGCAGGATTGGAAGCAGCCACGACCTTTAGCCCGGGCACGTGGGCGAGCCACGCCTCAAGCATATCACTATGCTGGCCGCCGAGACCGGTGCCCGCACCTGTGGTCGTGCGAATGGTCAACGGTACGGAGGTTTGTCCGCCGGACATGAAGCGCAGCTTGGCCGCGTGATTGACAATCTGGTCCATGGCAACGGTGATGAAATTCATCAGCATGATTTCTGCAACTGGTTTGTAGCCAACCATTGCAGAACCAACCGCGGCGCCGACAATCGCCTGCTCGGAAATCGGGGTCGAACGCACGCGGTCGGTACCGAATTTTTCGGACAGGCCCAAGGTTACTTTGAACACGCCCCCGCCTTGCTCGTCGGCAATATCTTCACCCATAAGGATGACTTTGGGATCGTCGGCCATCGCTTTGGCCATCGCCATGTTGCAGGCTTGGGCGAACATGATTTCTTTTGGTTTCTGCGCTGTATCGGTCATGCTGCTATCTCCACGTCCAGAACATCGATGCGATATTCCTCACCGGGAGGATAAGGGGCATCAAGCGCGAACTGTGCGGCCTCTTCTATGATTGCTGCATTTTTGGCTTCAATCGCAGCGATATCCGCTTCTCCAACCTGCATATCGAGCAGTTGCTGGCGCAGGATCGGCATCGGATCATCCTTTTTGGCCTGCTCCATTTCCTCTTTCGGAATATAATGGCTGGTGTCGCCCAGCAAATGGCCGTGGAATCGGAAGGTCATTGCTTCAATCAGGGTGGGGCCATGGCCTGCTCGTGCATATTCGACCGCCTCTTTCGCCGCCGCATACATTGCGCTGGCATCATTGCCGTTGACCTGTACCGAGCGCAGGCCGAGGCCTTCTCCGCGCTGTTTGATGGAATCCGAACTGGTAGCAAAAGACATCGGGGTGTGCTCGGAATATAGATTGTTCTGGCACAGGAAAATGACCGGCAGTTTCCAGATCTGGGCCATGTTGAGCCCTTCGTGGAAGGCTCCGATATTGGTCGCTCCGTCGCCGAAGCAGCAGACCGTGACCTTGCCATCCTTGTCGAGCTGGCTGGCCAGCGCTAGCCCATTGGCAATTGGAATGCCCGAACCGACGATGCCTGTCGTAACCATCACCCCGGTTTCGGGATGGGTGATATGCATCGGCCCGCCTTTACCCTTGCAGGTGCCGGCCATTTTACCGGCAAATTCTGCCCACAGGTCTTTGGAGGGAATGCCCTTGGCAAGTTGATCATGCAGTCCGCGATAAATCGTAACCAGATAATCCTCTTTGTTTACTGCTGCCATCATGGCCGCAGAAACCACTTCCTGGCCGCGTACGGGATAATAGACAATTTGCAGCTGACCGGCTCCGATCATCTGGCGAAACTTGATGTCCGACTGCATGATAAGGTCGGCGCGGGTGAAAATATCTATAAGGACGTCTTTGTCTGCCATGTCAGTATTGGCCAAGGCTTTGCTCCTTTGTAATTGCGGCCCTCGGGTGGGGACGCTTTCTCTGAAAACTTCATAGCGGGAGAGGACCGGCCCGCCACTATTGTTATAGGGAGTGAGCCACGAATATTCGACGCCTTGTCTATCATATTTGCTGGCCAGGCTGTGATAGAAAAGCACGGAGCATGGCCGAGAAACCCGCGGGCAAGCTGGCTGCAATCGATATTTTCAATCCCTTAGCTATCAAAGGTGGCAGTTCGTCCGGGCGAAAGAATCCGTCTAACAAGCTCCCAAGTCTTCCAACGGAGAGAAAAAATGACCGATAACAGGCAATGGCTGATCAATGGCCGCCCCAAAGGGCGTGGGCTGGTGGATGATGATTTTAAGAAAGTTATCACCGAAGTGCCTGAATGTGCTGAAGGTCACGTGTTGGTGAAAAACGAGATATTGGGTTTCGATCCGGCACAAAAAGGTTGGATGGAGAATATCGGCGGTTATGTCGCACCGACCGAAATCGGTGAAGTTATGCGTGCATCCGGAATCGGAACCGTAGTCGAATCGCGGCATCCTGACTTTGCGACAGGAGATAAAGTCATGGGCATGTTGCGCTGGCAGGATTATGCCCATGTTCGCGGCAGCGAGTTGACCAACGTTCCCGATGACGAATTGTTGGCTGCCAATCTTGGGGCGCTCGGTACCACCGGCCTGACCGCCTATTTTGGTCTTTTGAAACATGGCCGGCCCCAGCCAGGCGATACAGTTGTCGTGTCCGGCGCGGCGGGCGCGACCGGTTCGATGGTCGGGCAGATTGCGAAAATTGCTGGCTGTCGGACGATTGGCATCGCTGGCGGTGATGAAAAATGCACATGGCTGACTGAGGACGTCGGCTATGACGTCGCCATCGATTATAAGAATGATGACGTGCGTGCGAAGTTGAAAGAACACTGTAGCCAGTCGATCAATGTCTTTTACGACAATGTCGGGGGCAAAATCCTCAATGATGCACTCGCGCATCTGGCGATGCACGCCCGTGTTACGATTTGCGGGGGAATTTCGCGCTATGAGAAGGGCGACATGCCAGCCGGGCCAGAAAATTACTTCAACCTTATTTTCAAGCGGGCCAGCATGTCGGGCTTCATCGTGAACGACTATGCGAGCGAATTCCCGGAAGCGCGGAAACGGATGCGACAGTGGATCAAAGAGGGCAGGATTACCTTCAAGGAAGATATCCAAACCGGCTTTGATAATATTCCTGCAACATTGAATCGCCTGTTCGCTGGCCAGAATTTCGGCAAGCAGCTGTTACGCCTGGATTGATGCCGCAGATGCTATCGCTAGTTAAATGCACAGTGCCCGCATCATTTAGGCTGGCATATGACGCTGTTGTTACGAGAGGTTAGGTCATGAGCGAGCTGGAAAAATTCCGTGCAGAAGTGCGGACTTGGCTGGATGAAAATTGCCCAGAAGAAATGCGCGATGGTGATATTACCCCCGAAAATCAGTGCTGGGGTGGTCGCCAATGGGAATTCCAGTCCGAGGCACAGAAAGTCTGGTTCGAGCGTGCGCTGGCCAAAGGCTATACCGTACCAACCTGGCCCACGGAATATGGCGGCGCGGGCCTTTCTGTTGAAGAGGCCAAAATTCTCGACGAAGAGCGGCAAGCCATCAACGCACGGAAACCGCTGAGCAATTTTGGCATATCGATGCTTGGCCCTGCTTTGCTTGCTTATGGTACGCATGAGCAAAAAGCACAGCATTTGACCGCGATTGCCAGGGGCGAGATTCGCTGGTGTCAGGGCTATTCCGAGCCCGGGGCCGGATCGGACCTTGCCTCGCTCAAGGCGAAATGTGAGGACAAGGGCGATCATTGGTTGATCAATGGCCAGAAAATATGGACGTCCAACGCCGACATATCGGACTGGATTTTCTGTCTGGTGCGGACCGATTTCGAGGCACCGAAACATCGGGGGATCACGTTCATCCTGATCGATATGGCAAGTGAAGGCATTAGCGTGAAGCCAATTGTCCTGATCTCCGGGCATTCGCCATTTTGCGAAACGTTTTTTGATAATGTGAAAGTTCCGAAGAATTACGGGACTGACAATCCCTCCGTGGTCGGAAAGGTCAATCATGGTTGGGATGTCGCTAAAAATCTGCTGGTGCACGAACGCGGCATGCTCGGCACCATGTCACCGCTGCGGGGAACAACCGGTCCGGCAAGTCTCGGCAAATATGCTGCGGAAAAAATTGGACTGGACGTAACCGGACGCCTTGATGATCCTGCCCTTCGTCAGCGGATCGCGCAGGCCGAGCTCGACAATTGGGCCTATGATCTCACGGTCGCGCGACTAACCGACGAGGCCAATGCCGGCAATGGGCTGGGAGCCAAATCATCGATGCTGAAATATGTGGCCTCGGAACTTACCAAATGTGGCACCGAATTGCGTATGGACATCGAGGGAACCTCTGCCGCAACGATTGGAGCCGATGGGATCGAATATGGCAGTCTCGCCAATAACTGGCTTTATAACAGGGCTTATTCGATCCTCGGCGGTACCACTGAAGTTCAGTTCAACATCATTTCCAAGCGCGTCTTGGACTTGCCTAGCCAATAGGACGAATATTTCATGCCGCTGATACTTAACGAAGAACAGGAAATGCTGCAGGATGCGGCAAAAGGCTTCCTTGCAGAAAAGGCCCCTGTATCCGCTTTTCGCAACGTGCGTGACAACAAGCCCGCCGATGGGTTTTGCCGCGAGCTATGGACGGAAATGGCGCAAATGGGATGGGCCGGAATTATCGTGGATGAGGCGCATGGTGGTAGTGGTTTCGGCTATGTGGGTGCCGGAGTGCTGGCCGAGGAAATGGGGCGTAACCTTACTGCGTCACCTTTTTTTTCTACCTCCGTTCTTGGCGCTACCGCGATTCAGCAATATGGAACGGAAAAGCAGAAAGACGAAAATCTTGCGGCGATCAGCGGGGGGGATATGCTTTTTGCGCTGGCGGTCGACGAAGGGCCACGGCACAAGCCGGACCATATCGCTTTTTCAGCCCAGCCAGCCGGCAACGGTTTCATACTTTCCGGTACAAAGACTTTTGTTGCCGATGGGCATGTCGCCGACAAGCTGATCATCGCGGCCCGGACATCAGGCGACGAAGGCGATACGGCGGGCATCACCCTGTTTCTGGTCGATGCCAATGCTCCGGAAATCACGCGTGTGCACACGCCGATGGTCGACAGTCGCAACGCCGCCAATATTTCGGTAGAGGGTCTGGAAGTGACCGGCGATGATATATTGGGTGAGCTTGATCGCGGTTACGCCGCGCTGGAAGGCGTCTTGTCCGCGGGCCGCGCCGTTCTGAGCGCTGAAATGTCCGGTTCTGCCCAGCAGGTGTTCGGGATAACCACCGACTATCTCAAGGAACGTGAACAGTTCGGGCAGAAAATTGGTTCTTTTCAGGGATTGCAGCACCGGGCGGCCCATCTGGCAACCGAAATTGAAATGATGAAATCGGCGGTGCTGAAATCACTCAAGGATCTTGATGAGGATTTTGACAATGCCGACATGACCTGTTCCCTGGCGAAAGCCAAGACGGGTCAGGTTGCGCAGCTTGCGACAAAGGAAGCGATCCAGATGCACGGCGGGATCGGGGTAACCGATGAATATGATGTAGGGCTGTATTTCAAGCGAGTCCACGTTGCCCAGCAGATGTTTGGCGATGCCGGATTCCACTGCGACCGTTGGGCAAGAAATTCTGGCTATTGATTCCGTGTGGCGCGGCTTAAATGTCGCGCACCGTAATATTGGATGGTCCAAAATGCGCGGTCATCTTGACGACTTTTCCCGCATCGTCAAATTCGAAAATATCGATGACATCGACGATCAGAAGTTTGTTTGCCGGCTGCTTGATTTCGGCGCGAAACGGGAAGGCCGCGGCTTTGGCAGAAATGCGGACCGGTCCGGTCAGTTCGACCTTTGCGCCGTTGGAAAAGGCAGCGGTATAAAATTGCAGGATATCATCCCCCCGCTTCGGTTCGGTACCGACCGGGTCTTCGACCGCGGCATTATCGGCATAAATATTCGTTGCCGATTGCATATCGCCAGTGTTGATTGCGGCCAGATACTGGTCAACGATTTTTTTCATATGGTCCGGGGTGAGCATCAAGCGTCCTTTCGCTTTTGTTTGCACCTGAACTAGATTGCTACGGCGGGGTAGACTTCTGCCGAATTTGATAGGGAGATGAATATGTCGGGTCAGTTGACGGGAAAGGTTGCAATCGTGACGGGTGGTGCATCGGGTATTGGTGCTGCGACTGTGCAGCGTTTTGTAGAGGAAGGTGCCAAGGTTCTTTCCACCGATGTACAGCAGTCGCTTGGCCAGTCTACTGCCACCGAGGCGGGGGCGCAATTCATGAGTCAGGACGTGTCCCGGTCCGAAGATTGGGATCGGGTGATAGATCGAGTTCGGAGTGAATTCGGGCGTCTCGATATTTTGGTCAACAACGCAGGGATTGTCATCGGGAAAAATATCGAGGCAATCGAACTGGACGAATGGCATCATTTGCTCGAAATCAATCTCACTGGTGTGATGCTCGGATGTCAAAGGGCCATCGCCGCGATGAAAGAAAACCCTGGCGGTTCTGCCGGTTCGATCATCAATATCGCATCGACAAGTGCTTATGCGGCGCTTCCGGGGGACGTAACCTATACCGCGTCGAAAAGCGCAGTGCGGATGCTGTCCAAATCTGTAGCCGTCCACTGCGCGCAAAATGATCTGAATATCCGATGCAATAACCTGATTCCCGGCGCGACCCATACCGCTATCATCGACAAGGCTGCCGAGGCGGTGCCCGATATGGTCGCAATGGCTGCCACCATGTCGCCGATGAACCGGATCGGGCAGGGCAGTGATCTGGCTGGCGCTGCCGTATATCTTGCCGGTGATGACAGCAGCTTCGTCACGGGTAGCGATCTGCTGGTTGATGGCGGGATGCTTGCCGTACATCCGGGCTACTGAACGGGTCTGTCCTAGCCGTTTTGGCAGTTATGAGCGGCCCGCTTTCCCCCTTATAGTATTCGCAGAAAAGGGAGAATGTTTCGTGAATGCTCAGCCGATTGCCGATAATCTGTTCACTGCGGACATGGGCGCGCTAGTGGGCGCGCGAAACAAGGAGACAGGACATATATTCTTTCCGCTCCCCCTGAATCCGAACGATGATATAGAATCAATTCCTCTGGCCACGCGTGGTACGGTCTGGACTTATACGGTCCAGCGTTTTCCGCCCAAACCCCCCTATATAGGGCCAACCGATCCGGAAAAATTCAAACCCTATGTGGTCGCCTATGTCAGCCTGCCGGGCCAGACGATGGTGGAATCGCGCTTGACCGGTATTGAGCCGGAAGATGTTAAAATTGGCATGGAAGTAGAGTTTACAGTGATCCCGCTGGATCCTGATGCACCGCCGGAAGAGCAATTGCTCATCCATGCCTTCAAACCTGTTGAGGGAGAATAATCATGTCAGACGTTTGCATCGTAGGGGCAGGCATTCACCCTTTTGGCCGGACCGAAGGGCGTGACGGCATGGATCAGGGTATTTTTGCCGTTAGGCAGGCACTGGCTGACAGCGGGATCGAATGGAAAGATGTCGAATTTGCTTTTGGTGGTTCTGCGGCTTCGGGCAGCGCGGACAATATGGTGTCCCAGCTCGGCCTGACCGGCATCCAGTTCATCAATGTCTCCAATGGCTGCGCGACTGGCGGATCTGCTCTCAACGCTGCGGTGAGTGCGATCAAGTCGGGCGAATATGAAATGGGCATGGCGGTCGGTTTTGACAAACATCCGCGCGGTGCTTTCAATGCCGATCCGTCCGCTTACGGACTGCCAAACTGGTATGGCGAAGCCGGCTATATGCTGACCGTTCAGTTTTTCGGCGCCAAGATCATGCGCTATCTGCACGAACATAATATCAGCCGTGAAACGCTGGGGCGGGTCGCCGAAAAAGCGTTCCGCAACGGGGTGAAAACCGATCACGCCTGGCGACGGAGTGAAGTGGATCTGGAAACGATCATGAACGCGCCGATGATCTGTGATCCGCTCACGAAATATATGTTCTGTTCGCCGGCCGAAGGGGCTGTGGCGCTCATTCTGGCTAGCGAGAAGAAAGCAAGGGAACTGGGGGTTCCCATCATCCGGCTGAAAACTTCGGTGATGCGTACGCGGCCCGCCGGATCTTTCGAAGTGTTTGCCGCTTCGATCGATAACGAGCGGGGTGGCACGGCAACCGAGATCGCGTCCAAGGCTGCCTTTGAACAAGCCGGAATGGGACCCGAAGATATCGATATCGCGCAATTGCAGGATACGGAGTCCGGTGCGGAAATCATGCATATGGCGGAAAACGGTTTCTGCAAACCGGGCGAACAGGAGCAATGGCTGCTCGAAGGGCGTAGCGACATCACCGGTGCATTGCCGATCAATACCGATGGTGGTTGCCTTGCCTGTGGCGAACCGATCGGTGCGTCGGGTTTGCGGCAGGTCTACGAGAATGTCGTGCAACTGCGCGGTACGGCGGGCGCGCGGCAGGTCCAAGGCGATCCGAAAACAGCTTATACACAAGTCTATGGTGCGCCGGGCGTATCTGCCGTAACGATTCTCCAAAGATAGGAGATTCGATGACCAAAGATATTAGCGCCGAGGCGCATGACATGGCTGAACGGGTTGAGAAATTCGTTCGCGACAAGATTTTTGCTTTTGAAAAAGACGAGCGTTGCGAGGACCATGGTCCGACCGACGGTCTGGTGCAGGAAATGCGGGCATTGGCCAAAGAGGCCGGCGTTCTGACACCACATATCCGTGAGGATGGCAGCCATTTGACGCATCTGGAAACGGCGCTGGTTTTGCGCAAGTCCGGATTGTCGCCTTTGGGGCCGCTCGCGGTGAACACGTTCGCACCCGATGAAGGCAATATGTATCTGCTCGGCAAATGCGCGTCGCCAGAGCAGAAGGAGCGATTCCTGGAGCCGCTCGTATCCGGACGGGAACGCTCAGCCTTTTTCATGACTGAACCGGCCAGTGAAAATGGCGCGGGTTCCGATCCGATGATGATGCAGACGACCGCAGAACAGGATGGTAATCACTGGGTGATCAATGGTCGCAAGACGTTCATCACCGGTGCCAAGGGTGCGAAGGTCGGGATCATCATGGCCAAGTCCGCCGAGGGTGCGACCATGTTTCTGGTCGACCTGCCGGATCCGGCGATCAAGATCGAACGTGTGCTGGACACGATCGACAGCTCGATGCCGGGCAGCCATTCGGTTGTGCAAATCGATAATCTCCGGGTTCCCGCCGACCAGATGCTCGGCGAGAGTGGGGAAGGATTCAAATATGCGCAGGTGCGGCTGGCACCAGCCCGTCTGACCCATTGCATGCGCTGGCTTGGCAGTTGTGACCGGGCGCAGGAAATCGCGACCGACTATGCGTGCAAACGGCAGGCATTCGGCAAACCGCTGATCGACCACGAGGGCGTTGGATTCATGCTGGCGCAGAACCAGATTGACCTGAAACAGGCCGAGCTGATGATCGACTGGTGCGCTCGGGTACTCGATACAGGCGATTTGGGAACCACCGAAAGCTCGATGGCGAAGGTCGCTGTTTCCGAAGCCTTGTTCCGTATCGCCGACAATTGTGTGCAGGTCATGGGCGGCACCGGCCTCAGCAAGGATACTGTCGTCGAACAGGTGTTCCGCGAAGTGCGCGCATTCCGCGTCTACGACGGGCCAACCGAGGTCCACAAATGGTCGCTGGCCAAGAAAATCAAGAAATCACATAAAATCGCGAATGAAGGATAAACTATGACCACGAACCGCAAATTCACGCTCGTCAGCCGACCGGTTGGCGAACCCAAGGAAAGCGATTTTGCGCTGGTCGAAGAAGATGTACCGGAAATTCCCGAGGGCGCCTTTCTGGTGCGCAATCACTATATCTCGCTTGACCCGGCCCAGCGTGGTTGGATGAGCGATGCCGAAAGCTATATGCCACCCATCGCGTTGGGCGCGGCGGTTACAGCCAGTACGGTTGGCCGGGTCGCAGAATCCAGAAACCCTGACTTCCCGGTTGGACAATGGGTTGTCGGTCTCGGTGCGATGGAAGAATATTCGGTCGTGGAAGCTGGCGGTTTCACATCGCCGGTGGATGCTTCGCTGGTCCCGTCGCCGACCAATTTCTTGTCGGTGCTGGGCGCGGTCGGGATGACGGCCTATTTCGGTATGATCGACGATGGCCAGCCCAAGGCCGGCGATACCTTGCTGGTGACGGGCGCTGCTGGCGCAGTTGGTTCGCTGGTCGGCCAGATTGGCAAGATCAAGGGTTGCAGGGTTGTCGGTATCGCTGGCGGTGCCGAAAAATGCGCCCGGCTGATCAATGACTATGGCTTTGATGCAGCGATTGACTATCGCGGCAAGAGCCAGGCGGACCTTGAAAAAGAAATCGCTGAAGCGGCGCCCGACGGCGTCGATATCATCTGGGAAAATGTCGGTGGCGAGATTCTCGACGCAGGGATTACCGCGATCAATGAATATGGCCGCGTCGTATTATGCGGATTGATCAGCGAATATAACAGCCCGGAACCGGTCGGAATCCGCAATCTCTGGTATCTGATCTCGCGGCAAGCAACGATCAAAGGGTTTCTGGTTCGCGATTATCCGCCGCGCTTTGCCGAAGGCATCGCCGAAATGGGGCAATGGCTCGCCGAGGGCAAGATCAAGCATGATGAGGATATCGATAAGGGAATCGAGAATAGCTACGCGGCTTTCATGAAGCTTTTCTCTGGTGGCAATCAGGGCAAGATGATCCTTGATATTTCGCCTTCGGAATAAAGGGGGAACCGGAATGTCTGACAGCAAGCAACAGGTTCTGGACTTCATCGATGCATGGAACCGGCTGGATTATGATGCGATCTATGCTGCCATGGCGGACGATATTTTCTACCATAATATCCCGATGGAGCCCTGTGTCGGCATCGATGCGGTCAAAGCATTTTTTGACGGATCCGGCATGGGTTCCGACGGAGCGGAATGGATCGTGCACCATATAGTCGCCGAGGGTGATACGGTGCTGACCGAGCGTACCGACAAGTTCCGGATCAACGGGCAGTGGATTGCGATCCGCGTGATGGGCACGTTTGAAATGCTTGATGGCAAGATCGCGAAATGGCGGGACTATTTCGATCTTGCCGAATTCCAGAACCAGATGGCCTCCGCGATCAGCGGCGCTGCGTCCTGAGATGCGCCTGGCCCAGATCAAACAGGCCTGAATCAGGCGGGTTTGTAGAGCGCGCCATTATCAACCGGATATTCGCCCGCGGTCATGAAACGCGATTCATCGCTCGCCAGATATACACATAGGGCCGCCACATCATTGGGATGCCCCAGGTCTCCGAGCGGTATCATCCCCGTTTTCGGTGTTGCGTCACCATCTGCGCCGACCGATTCCTGTCGCACCATGGGAGTATCTATACCCGCCGGGTGAAGGCTGTTGCAGCGGATTGGATAATTTTGTTCCTTGCAATGTAACGCCACCGATTTGGTCATCGACCGCACTCCGCCTTTTGCGGCGCTATAGGCAACAAAGGGAGAATAGCCCTGCAACGCCGCCATCGAACTGAGATTGATAATCGAACTTGGCTGGTCATTGCTTTTCATTGCTTTGACGGCGCTGCGGCAGCCCATAAAAACGCCGTCGAGCATGATTGAAGTTTGCTTGCGGAACAGGTCAAGTGTGCAATCTTCTATTGTTGCGGGTATTACCAGGCCGGCATTGTTGACCAGGATATGCGGCGTCCCGAACGTATCAATTGTCGCCTCGAATATTTTATCCCAGCGTTGTTCGTCGACCACATCTTGCTGCAGGGCGACGGCGTTGGCACCGATCGCATCCGCAACTGTTGTGACGGCGTCCAAATCGATATCGGTCAGCACGACCCGGGCACCTTCTGCAGCAAATGACTCGCTGATCGCTTTTCCGAGACCGGAACCCGCTCCGGTCACGATGGCAATTTTTCCACTGAGGCGGCCCATTATTTCTCTCCCATGCTTGATGATTACATCTTCATAGGCATTGCGTTCCGGCTTCGCACCATCCCCATTTTCGTTAGGGACTGAATCCGATTTCTCCCGGAAAACGAGCAAATGTTGCGTAAAGAACACGCTTTTCCATATTTGCTATCAAATTGGCTAGCAGAGCCAGCCGGAACTCCCGCTTAAGACCCGAACATCGGAAAGGCGATGGAAAACCGCCATATTTTTATGACTGGGTTCGGTGCAAAGATACCGGACAAATTTGGGAGACAGCAATGACCACATATTCGTCGCGAAACAAATCCGGCTTGGCAAGCAAGACGGTCAAATCCCTATTATTGGGCTCCGTTACAACATTGGCCTTCGCGGGTCTGGCCGCTCCGGCTTCGGCACAGGAAGCGGATGAACTGGATGAAAGTCAGGTCATCACGGTTGTTGCACGAAAGCAGACCGAATCCTTGCAAGAAGTGCCAGTAACCGTGACCGCAATTGGCGGCGATACGCTGGATAAATTTCAGGTCAATGAAATTGCCGATGTGGTTAGTCGCGTTCCCGCTCTCAATGTTCAGGTCGGTGGTTCCGGTTCGGGAGGGCAGATCAGCTTGAGGGGTGTCGGATCATCCAATATTTCCGCATCATTTGACTCTGCCGTGGCCTTTGATTTCGATGGTGTTCAGGTCAGCACGATGCGGATCGTCCAGGCCGGCTTTTTTGACGTGGAGCAGATCGATATTCTCAAAGGCCCACAATCGCTGTTCTTTGGTAAAAGTGCTTCCGCTGGTGTTTTTGCCATTCGTTCCGCCAATCCGACGCGGGATTGGGAAATGGCTGGCAAGGCGTCTTATGAATTTGAGGAAAATGGCTACACTATCGGTGGTCATATTTCCGGCCCGATCTCCGATACGCTCGGCATTCGCGTAGCAGGACAATATCAGGATATTGAAGATTATGTGAAGGTCCAACCCGGTACACCGGCGTTCAATCCTGATGGCAGTATCAGAGACAGCCGGGGCCTGAGCAATTTTGTCGGTCGTGTAACCCTGCAATGGGATCCTTCTGATAATTTCAACGCAAATTTGAAACTGAATTACGTCAGCAACAGAAGCGATGGGGCCGATTCCCACACCGACATAAGCTGTGGCGCAAATGGCGTCGCCGATCCCGTTTACCTGTTGTCCGGTGCCGTGGTTATTCCATCCAACGCGAATTGTAATGCCACTGACGGTCTTTATGGCATGTCAGACGGTGCAGCAGCATTGGTCAGTAACGTGCCTACCGGCTCGGGCGGCGACAACACAAAGTTTGAAAACGGAACGCCATTTGGCAAGACGGATATTTTCTTTGGCCGATTGAAGTGGGACCTTGATCTGAGTGATACGCTGACATTGTCTTCTGTATCCGGCTATCTCAATCTGGATGCAGTCGATACCGACTGTTATGCCTATACAGGTCAGCTTGCGCCCGGTGTACCGGGCAACGCAGGTTGTAGTGATCCTGTAAACAAGACCGAGCAATTTACTCAGGAATTGCGCGTTACCAGTGACTTTGACGGCATGTTCAATTTCATGGTCGGTGCATTTTACGAAAATCGCGATATCGACTTCAACACCTCGCAACAGGGTGTGAATATTTCTTTTCTCGGGGCCGATCCGGTCACTGGCTTTACCTATGACTGGTATAAAAAACAGAATACCAAAACCGAAGCGCTATCGTTTTTCGCCAGTGCCACCCTGGATTTGACTGATCAGCTGCAATTTTCCGGAGGTGTGCGGTGGACCGATGAAAACAAGGTTTCGAGAATCAGCGTTCCTTACGTCCATTCGTTCCTGTCTGCGACGCCGGCCTTTATTAGCAGCGGCTTCTTCTCGGGCCCGATTGAATTTTCGGACTCTAATTTCTCGCCTGAAGCATCGATTAAATATCAGGCGACGCCCGATATCAACGTCTATGCGTCTTTCAAGACCGGCTTTAAATCAGGTGGTATTGACAACAGTGCGTTGCCATCCAACAGCCTACTTGGATTTAACGATCCGGATCCAGCTGTCCGCCAGGGAGTTGCAGACGCGCTGAAATTTGAATCCGAGACGGGATTGGGTGGTGAAGTCGGTGTTAAGACACAATTTGCGGATCGTACTGTCACGCTGAATACTTCGCTTTTCTATTATGTATTTGATGATCTTCAGGTTCAGAATTTCGATGCCGCAGCGGTTCAGTTCCAGACCTTTAACGCCAGCCAGCTTACCACGCAGGGTATTGATGTTGAATGGGGATGGCGCACGCCGATTGAGGGGCTGAACCTGTCCGGTTCGCTCGCCTATACGGATGCAGAATTTACCGCTCCCTTTGTCACGACATCGGGTGAAGACATCAATGGTCGGTCTGCAGCACGCGCGCCAAAATTCGCGGGCAATGCGGCATTTGACTGGACCGTACCCATGGGTAATGCACTGGAACTGGGTCTGAACGGCAACCTGCAATATAGCGGATCCTATTTCACCAACGAAGATTCCGCCAACGATCATAAACAGGACAGCTATGTATCGATTGATGGTTCGATTTCGGTCGGTGACCCGGATGGCAAATGGAAATTGTCGCTGATCGGTGTCAACTTGACCGACAAAATCTGGGTCAACACCAGCGCTGGTCGTCCGTTCCTCGAACCAGGCGTAGGTGATGATGAAGTCTGGACACAAAACCGTGGTCGTCAGGTCTTTGTCGAAGCTGCATTTAAATTCTGATCAACCTCCCGTTGATCTGGACTGGCCGGGACAGCATGCTGTCCCGGCCTTTTCTTTTGGCCGAACCGCGATAGCCATTGTGAGAGTGGCATCGGTCAGCGGTAAAAAGTTAGAAGACACGGGAAATCTATAGAAGGAGCGGATTTTATGGGACGTCTCGAAGGAAAAAAGGCCGTAATTCTCGGTGCTGCGGGGAAAGACAATATGGGGCAGGTCATCGCCAAGCGCATGCGCGATGAAGGCGCCGATGTTCTTGTTGCGGGCCGCAAGGAAGAAGAGCTGAAACGCTTTGCTAAGGAAATTGGCGGTCATTACGCCCTCTGCGACCTTACCAATGAAGCGGATATCAAAGCGCTGGCGGAATCAGCGAAGAATCAGATGGGCGGCGTCAATATCGCGATCAATGCGACAGGTCTGGGTTTTCTCAAACCTTTCCTGGAAAACACCAAGGAAGAACTCGAAGTGATGTCGGCTCTGCAGCTGGTCGGGCCGTTCCAATTCTATCAGGAGATGATCAAGGCAATGGATGACGGCGGATCGATCATTCAAATCAGTTCTGCGACCGCAACGATCATGCTCAACGATCATGCTGCCTATATGGGAACGAAGGCGGCGACCGACCATATCATACGATGCGTCGCCCATGAATTTGGTGAAAGGGGCATTCGGGCGAACAGCATTTCGCCTGGTTTGACCCGTACGCCAATGACCGCAGGGGTTGATCAGGTGCCGGGACTGGTGGAGTCATTTGAGGCGCGCTATCCGCTCGGACGGATCGGCACCAGCGAGGATATCGCTGCGGCGGCGGTCTTTCTCGCCAGCGACGAATGTTTTATGACCGGAGAAAATCTGCAGGTAAATGGCGGTCTGTGCCTGCGTGGTAATCCGACCCGCAAGGATCAGGAGCTGATGATGGGTGCTGTCGCTGCCGCGTCCTGAGCAAGATCATGCGAAGGTTGGTCATTAGGACCATCCTTCGCATCTTATGATCGATTAAACGTCGAGATTGGCAACGTTCAGAGCATTGTCGACGATGAACTCGCGCCTGGGTTCCACGACTTCGCCCATTAATTTGGTGAAGATGTCATCGGTCACGTCGGCCTGTTCGACCGTTACCTGCAGCAGCGAACGCACTTCGGGATCGAGCGTCGTTTCCCAAAGCTGCTCCGCGTTCATCTCGCCGAGGCCCTTGTAGCGGGAAATCGCGAGGCCCTTGCGGCCTGCCGCCATGACGGTATCGAGCAATTCGGAGGGGCGGGTAATCAGCGTGCCATCGGAATCGATGCCATCATCATCTCCGGAGTCCGTGTTGCCCACAGCCGATTTCACCAGCCGGCTGCCGCTGTTATAGGTCGTGCTTTCTTCGGAGGCGAGGCTATGGAGTTTGCGGGCTTCCGCGCTTTCCAGAAATTTGGCTTCGATGATATGGTGATCAGTGACCCCGCGCCAGAAGCGCTGGAACAGATAGCCGCCTTCTTCCGAAACCTGACCGGACCAGCGACCTTCCTCGTCCACCTTGTCCATCCATGCGGCTGTTGCATCGACGGCGGCCTGACGTCCTGCCTGCCCGTGATCGGGATTGAGAGCGCCGGTCAACGCCATGCCCTCGACAATAGTGCTGTCATAGCGCCGGGGCACATAAGCCATCAGGCTGCGCATCCTCCGGGCATGTTCGATCAGACCGCGCAGGTCTTCACCACTCCGCGCCCCTTCGCCGGTTTGCAGGACCATGCCGTTCAACCCGGCATCGACCAGATATTGGTCAAGCGCATTGTCGTCCTTGAGATAGACTTCGCTCTTGCCCTTACCGACCTTATATAGCGGTGGCTGTGCGATATAGAGATGACCGTTTGTGATTATCTCCGGCATCTGGCGATAGAAGAAGGTCAACAGCAAGGTGCGGATATGCGCGCCGTCGACGTCAGCATCAGTCATGATCACGATCTTGTGATAGCGCAGCTTTTCCAGATTGAAATCGTCGCGGCCAATGCCGGTTCCCATTGCCTGGATTAGCGTGCCGACTTCCTTGGAGGACAGCATCCGGTCAAAGCGGGCGCGTTCGACGTTGAGGATCTTGCCCTTCAGCGGCAGAATCGCCTGATACATGCTGTCGCGACCCTGTTTGGCCGAGCCACCAGCGGAGTCCCCTTCCACCAGGAACAGCTCGCATTTGCTCGCGTCTTTCTCGCGGCAATCGGCGAGCTTTCCGGGTAGCGAAGCAATGTCCATCGCGCCTTTGCGCCGGGTCAGTTCGCGCGCCTTTTTCGCGGCTTCGCGGGCAGCGGCGGCGTCGATCACTTTCTGGATCACCATCGCGGCATTTTGCGGATTTTCCTCAAGCCATTCGGCCAGCTTGTCCGCCATCAGGCTCTCCAGCGGCTGGCGCACTTCGGAGGAAACCAGCTTGTCCTTGGTCTGCGAGCTGAATTTCGGATCGGGCAGTTTGACCGATACGATCGCCGACAGGCCTTCGCGCATGTCGTCGCCGGTCAGTTTGACCTTCTCTTTTTTCAGCGCGCCCGAGCTTTCGGCATAATTGTTCAGCGTCCGGGTTAGCGCCGAGCGGAAGGCCGCCAGATGGGTGCCGCCGTCGCGCTGCGGGATATTGTTGGTGAAGCAGAGGACATTTTCATAATAGCTGTCGTTCCACTCCAGCGCGACGTCGATGATGACATCGTCGCGGTCGCCGTGAATGGCGATTGGCTCGGGCACCAGCGCAGTCTTGTTGCGGTCGAGAAATTTCACAAAAGCGGCGATGCCACCTTCATAAAACAGGTCGATTTCCTTCGCTTCCTCGTGCCGCTCGTCGCGCAGAAGAATGTGCACGCCGCTGTTCAGGAAAGCGAGCTCGCGATAGCGGTGTTCCAGCTTCTCGAAGTCAAATTGGGTGATTTTGAAGGTCGCGGGAGAAGGGAAAAATGTGACTTTCGTGCCCTTTTTAAATCCGGTTTCATTGTCCGCAACGGGGGCGTCGCCGGTCACTTCCAGTGAGCGCACGGCATCGCCAAACTCAAAGCGCATATTATGCGCCTTGCCGTCGCGCCAGATGTCCAGTTCCAGCCATTCCGACAGGGCGTTGACCACTGAGACGCCAACCCCGTGGAGGCCGCCGGAAACCTTATAGGCATTGTCGTCGGAGGTGTTCTCGAACTTGCCGCCGGCGTGCAACTGGGTCATGATGACTTCGGCCGCAGAGACGCCCTCTTCCTTGTGCATACCAACCGGAATACCGCGGCCATTATCCTCGACCGAGACGCTGCCGTCGGCATTGAGGGTGATCAGAATCAGGTCGCAATGACCGGCAAGGGCCTCGTCGATCGCATTGTCCGAAACCTCGAACACCATATGATGCAGGCCGCTGCCGTCATCGGTGTCGCCGATATACATGCCAGGCCGCTTGCGAACCGCATCCAGGCCCTTGAGAACCTTGATGGAATCCGCGCCATATTCGTTTTGATTGGAAGATTTGGAAGCATCTTCCGGCTTATCGCTATTGCTAATGTCACTCATGCCGCGACCATAGCCGCTGGAGCTGACAAACCCAAGGAAAATGTCGGATTTTTTGATATTAAAACCATTTAAAATCAATCGGTTATATTGGTTTCCGATTGTACGAAAAATATTACCACCAAGCCGTGATTATCAAAATGAATAGGGGCAAAAAACCGGGGGCAGATAAAGGCTTTTGAGTCTGCCGCGAAAAGCCCTTTGTACCGTCACGCCTTCGTGCAAAACAGGACGATTAATAGCGTTTTTCCGAACAATGAAGTCCAAAAAGGAACCAATTCATGACCAATCCAGCCGAAATCATCCCCTTTGCCAAGGCCATGGGAATCACCATCACGACGATGGACAAGGACAAGATATGTGGCGAAATGCTGGTGCGGCCCGACTTGTGTACCGCTGGCAACGGGCGCGGCAGTCCCAGCATCCACGGCGGCGCGGTGATGACCTTCGCCGATGTGCTCGGTGCATTCGGCGGCTTTGTCAATCTGCCAGAGGGATCGAACGGCACCACAACATCGGAAAGCAAGACCAATTTTCTCAATGCGGCACCCGAGGGCTCCATCGTCTATGGCGAGGCGACGCCGTTCAAGGTCGGCCGCCGCCAATCGGTCTGGCAGACCAGGATCACGCTGGAAGACGGGACATTGGTGGCGGTGGTGACGCAGACGCAGATCGTGCTGTGAGGGTTTGCTATAATATCCGTTCGTCCTGAGCTTGTCGAAGGACGCTGTGGATCGCGCAGGTGCTTCGACAGGCTCAGCACGAACGCCAAGCAAATAGGGCTGCGACCGGCGCGGCCCCGCGACACTTCCTGCCTCAATTTATTCGCAGCTTCCCAAAGGCCCCGCTTTTGCGCTAAACCACTGCCATGAACAGAACCCTGCTCACCGCATTCCTTTTATGTCTGGCCGCCACAGCCTGCTCCGAATCCACCAAGGTCAGCGATGATCTGGCCGAAAGCAGCGACTATTCGGAAAATCCGACCGGCCGGACTGAACGGACCGAGACCGGACCGACCGCCAAGCCCGTGCGTATCGGTGAAGGCGGTCCCCGCTTCGATGCCTGTCAATCGGTCGGCGAAGTCGGTCGCCATGTCAGCGGATCGCTGCCGGTGCTCAGCGCGCCCTTTGACGCCGCCGAAAAAATTGACAGTCTTTCCCCCGGCCAGATCGTCCATATCTGCACCCGCAGCATCGACCAGCAATGGTTCGGCATCGTCTATGACAAGCCGTCCGATCCGGCGAACAGCACACCAGTCGACTGCGGTGTCTCCTCTCCGGTGCGCGCCAAGCGCAATTATGACGGCCCGTGCAAGAGTGGCTGGGTCGAGAGCACTTATGTGGTGCTGGTGGCAGGTTAGTCTATCACGTGAGGACGTTAAAGCGCTAAGAGGTTGGTGATTGGGTAAGTTGCTCTGGATTGCCGCGTCGCTGCGCTCCTCGCAATGACGGTGATCTGACCACACCGTTGAAGGTCGGCGCGCCGACCTTCAAGCTCGGCCTCCGCTGTATCGTCGATAACCATCGCCCATAGCGCCTTCGCGTCTTCGCGTGAAAATCTTGTCCTACTGTTCAAAAGCACAAATCGCGCGGAAAGCAATTGCATCTCAAGCCGATATGCGGAATTAATCGCTTGATGAAACATATAGACCCCGCCCGCTATCTCGAGCAGCCCTTTGGCCAGCTCGCCGATCTGATCAACGCCCATGCGGTCAACCAGCCCGACCGGATCGCGCTGGATGACAGCGTGGAGAAGCTCAGCTGGGCGGAGACCGCGGCGCAGGTTAACCGGATTGCGGCGCAATTGCAGGCGGACGGGCTGCAAAAGGGGCAGGCGGTTGCAATTCTCGGGACCACCACGGTGCGCTATGCGCTTGCCTATCTCGGCGCGATTGTTGCGGGCGGCTGTGCGGCGCCGCTGACCACTTCGGCGACGCCGACGCAGCTGGCGAACATGATGGCGGACAGCGGCGCGATGCATCTGTTCATTGATAGCGCCAAGCGGGCCGAGTTGCTGGAGAGTGGAGAGGCTTTGCCGCCGCTCAAACATGTGATGCTTGATCAGGCCGTAGACGATGCGCCGGTGATGTCCGACTGGATGGCAAGCGAGGGCGCGACGCCCGCCGATCTCGGTGCCGGCCCGAGTGACCCCTATAATATCATCTATTCCAGCGGCACCACCGGCACGCCCAAGGGCATTGTCCACAGCCGCCAGATGCGCTGGTATCATGCGGCGGTGGGCGAGGGGACCGGCTATGGTCAGCCCGGTCAGGTCACATTGCTGTCGACGCCGCTCTATTCGAACACGACGCTGGCGCTGTTCACGCCGACCATTGCCTATGGCGGGACGATTGTTTTGATGGGCAAGTTCGATTGCCAGCGCTGGCTGGAACTGGCGCAGGAGCATCGCGCCAGTCATACGATGCTGGTGCCGGTCCAATATCAGCGGCTGATGGATTTCGAAGGCTTTGACGATTTTGATTTGAGCGCCATGACCCATAAATATTGCACCAGCGCGCCTTTCTCTGCGGAGCTGAAAGCCGAAGTGCTCAAGCGCATGCCTGGCGGGTTGATCGAGATTTATTCGATGACCGAGGGCGGCGTGGTCTGTCTGTTGCTGTGCCACGAGCATCCGGACAAATTGCACACGGTTGGGATTGCCTGGGGCGGCAGCGAGGTGATTACCGTCGACGAGCAGCTCAACCGGCTTCCGGCGGGCGAAATGGGCGAGCTGGTCGGACGGTCGCAGACGATGATGTCGGGCTACAAGAACCAGCCGGAGAAGACCGAGGAAGCCAGCTGGTATGACGAAAATGGCGATCGCTGGCAGCGGATGGGCGATATCGGCAAGGTCGACGAGGATGGTTTCATCACGCTGATGGGCCGGACCAAGGATATGATCATCTCGGGCGGCTTCAACATCTATCCGCGCGATCTGGAAGAAGCGCTGATGGCGCAGCCGGGTGTCGCCGATGCGGCCGTGATCGGTGTGGCCTCGCGGCAATGGGGCGAGACGCCGGTCGGCTTCGTCGTGGCGGATGCCGGTGTGACGCTGGATCTGGAGGCGCTGAAGGCCGCGACCAATGCGAATCTCGGCAAGACCCAGCGGCTCTCCGAACTGCGCCTGATCGACGAACTGCCGCGCAGCCATATCGGCAAGATTTTGAAGACAGAGCTGCGGGATATGGTCGAGGGATGAATTGTGCCCCCGCGCAGGCGGGGGTCCATCTCCCGATGTTGCGTTTGGACGGAATGGTTTTTGTTGGCGCAATGCCGCGGCCGGAGCGCTGAAAATAACCTGTCTCTGAGGGCGGGAGTTCTGGAGATGGGCCCCTGCCTTCGCAGGGGCACTGTCGGTATTTGGTGGAGGCAACCTAGTTTGAGGAGGGGCGTTATCCCGAAATGTTGATGACCTTTCTTGTCGTGGCGGTGGTGTCAGCCGCTCTGATCGCGGGCGCTCTCTGGGGTGTGTACGGGAAAATATCGAGCAAGACCGAAGGCTTTATCATTGCGCTCGCCGGGGGCGCGCTGATCGTCTCGCTGGTCAGCGAGCTGATCCAGCCGGCGGTCGAGCAAAGCAATCTCTGGGTCGGGCTCGGCGCGGTGGCGGCAGGCGCGACGGCTTTTTCCGTCGTCGATTACTGGATCGACGAAAAATGGGGCGCGGAAGGCGGCGGCGGTCTGCTGGCGGCGATCACGCTGGACGGCGTGCCGGAAAATCTGGCGCTCGGCGTGGCGCTGATCGGGGCAGCACCGATTGAAGTGGCGGCGCTGGCCGGATCGATCCTGCTGTCCAATCTGCCCGAAGCCGCTGGCGGCGCCAAGCAGATGGTCGGCAACGGACTGTCCAGAGGCAAGACGCTCGGCCTTTGGGCACTGACGGCGCTGATCCTGTCCGCCGCAGCCATTATAGGAAATTTCGCGCTGGAGAATGTATCCCCGCACGTGCTGGCCGCGACCCGCTGTTTTGCCGCCGGCGCCGTGGTGGCCTCGCTCGCGACCGAGGTTTTCCCCAAGGCCTATAAGGAAGACCAGCATATGGCCGGCGTTGCGACCGCGATCGGTGTGATCCTGGCGGTCTTTCTCGGCGAGCTTGCCGCGGCCTGAGGCGTGCCGGATTTTACTGCGACAGGAGACAAAGGCACTGGACTCGAATGGGGCGGCCCACTAAGCGGCTAAGCCATGTCCATAGCCCATGAAGAAACCATCCTGATCGTCGATTTCGGCTCTCAGGTCACGCAGCTTATCGCCCGCCGGGTGCGCGAGGCGGGAGTCTATTCCGAGATTGCCCCGTTCAACAGCGCGGAGGAGGCCTTTCACCGGCTGAAACCCAAGGGCGTGATCCTCTCGGGATCGCCCGCTGGTGTGCCCGAAGAAGGCAGCCCCCGCGCGCCGGATGTGATTTTTGAAAGCGGCGTGCCGATCCTCGGCATCTGCTATGGCCAGCAGGTCATGACGCATCAGTTGGGCGGCGCGGTGGAATCGGGTGAAAGTGGCGAATTTGGCCGGGCCTTTATTGAAATATCCGAAGAATGCGTTTTGTTCGATGGCCTGTGGAAAGTCGGCGAAAAGCATCAGGTGTGGATGAGCCACGGCGACAAGGTCACCGAATTCGCGCCAGGTTTCCGGATTGTCGCGACCACCGAAGGCGCGCCCTTTGCGCTGATCGCCGATGACGAGCGGCGCTATTATGGCACGCAGTTCCACCCGGAGGTTGTACACACGCCCGATGGTGGCCGGATGATTGCCAATTTCGTCCGCCATGTCTGCGGTTGCCTCGGCGACTGGACGATGGCCGAGTTCAAGGCCGCCAAGATCAAGGAAATTCGCGAACAGGTCGGGGACGGAAAAGTCATCTGCGGTCTCTCGGGCGGGGTCGACAGCGCGGTGGCGGCGGTGTTGATTCACGAGGCGATCGGCGATCAGCTGACCTGCGTCTTCGTCGATCACGGACTGATGCGGATGGGCGAGGCGGATCAGGTGGTGAGCCTGTTCAAGGGCCATTATAATATCCCGCTGGTCCACAAGAATGTCGAGGAACTCTTCCTCGGTGGTCTTGCCGGCGTCACCGATCCGGAAAAGAAACGCAAATTTATCGGCGCGACCTTCATCGATGTGTTCGAGGCAGAGGCCAAGGCGGTCGGCGGCGCCGATTTTCTGGCGCAGGGCACGCTTTATCCCGATGTGATCGAGAGCGTCTCGTTCACCGGCGGGCCGAGCGTCACCATCAAGTCGCACCATAATGTCGGCGGCTTGCCGGAACGCATGAACATGAAGCTGGTCGAGCCGCTTCGGGAACTGTTCAAGGACGAGGTCCGCGAACTGGGTCGCGAACTGGGCCTGCCGGAAATCTTTGTCGGTCGCCACCCGTTCCCCGGACCGGGTCTTGCGATCCGCATTCCCGGCGAAGTGACCAAGACCCGCTGCGATATCTTGCGCAAGGCGGACGCCATCTATCTCGAGGAAATCCGCAACGCCGGACTATATGACGCGATCTGGCAGGCCTTTGCCGTATTGCTGCCGGTGAAAACCGTCGGCGTGATGGGCGACAGCCGCACGTATGATAATGTTTGCGGCCTGCGCGCCGTGACCAGCACCGACGGCATGACCGCCGACGTCTACCCCTTCGACGCCAGCTTCCTGACCCGCGTATCAACGCGGATCGTCAACGAGGTGAAGGGGATCAACCGAGTGGTTTATGATTATACCAGC
>NZ_JBLWWU010000022.1:0-60163 GCF_048267785.1 Parasphingorhabdus sp.
AGTCCGGTAGCTCGTCAGGCTCATAACCTGAAGGTCGTAGGTTCAAATCCTACTCCCGCAACCAAACAGAACACCCCGCCTCGCGCGGGGTTTTTTGTGTCGGTTTGGTGAGCGACCGGATTTTAACAATGCCCCTGTCCAAAAATCAGGGCTTCTGTCCATTGGAGCGCTATGGCAGTATGAAGCGAGCGCGAGATGTCTGATGTTTAGCGCTTTGGGAAGTTACGCTCGATGAGAATGAGCGCCCTTGCTGGCAAAATCCACCTTTTCGCTTCGAGCCGAGTTCCGGCCGTTCGATAGATAACGGTCGCCGCCTAAAGGCGAACATCGTAATTGTCGGCCTTGAGATGCAATATCAGAACCATCGCGGCCTTTCGGCGACATAGCTTAATGTCTGGGGCAACCGGTTGAAAGCACCGTGTAAAAACGGACATGGATCTGAATTTTTTAATGCCAGTCATACCTTTGGCTAATAGCGTCTCTCTCCTATGCTATGCAATATTAACCGAGGAGGTTTCCGTGGAAATTGATGAGGTCATTTCGTTTCTTAACCGGCACGCGCCGTTTGATACGCTTTCAACTGATGTCATTGCTTCCATTGCGCGGAAAATCGAGATTCGTTATTTCCCGCGCGGGACGGTGATTATCGATGCCGGCAAAGAAAATTTCGTATTGGGTATCGTGCGGTCTGGCGCGGTTGAACTGCGATTGGGTGGAACAGAGCTGAATGACCGGTTGGGTGAAGGCGGTGTCTATGGTTATCCATCGCTGCTGCACCACGAGGTCACCCGCAATAAGGTAATCGCGCTTGAAGATTGCCTGATCTATCAGCTTCCCAAATCCCAATTTCTTAATCTGATGGAAAAGCAAGAAACATTGAAGGCCTTTTTTGCCAAGGACGAGGCCGAGCGGTTGCGCCGCGCAGTTGATGGCTTGCGCCGAACTGAAAATAGCAACGGCGATGCCGCGATGACTGCGGTGAAGCTGGAAACCCTGCTGCGTCGCAAAGATGTGGTGACCGCAAGTCCTGGCGACACGATCCGTGATGCGGCGAAACTGATGACCGGGGCAGATGTGTCGACCTTGCCATTAACCGCTCAACGCAAGCTGGTGGGAATATTGACAGACAAGGATCTGCGTCGCCGGGTACTGGGTCGGGATATCTCGCTGGATGAGCCGGTTTCCCGCGTGATGACGCCAGATCCTATTACCATGTCATTGGATGATGATTTACTATCCGCGATGCTGGTTATGTCCCAGAAAAATATTCACCATATTCCGGTTGTTGATGGCGCCAGCCGGATTGTTGGTGTGATCAGTTCGAACGACTTGCTCACTCGATTTGGTATGAACGCGCTGCAGGTGGTAGCCGAGATCAAAGCGGCCCCTGATGCAGCGGCGGTTGCCATAGCGGCACAGCGGGTGAATGCGGTTCTGACCAATCTGGTTGAAGCCGGGGTTGATGCCGGTCATGCCGCGCGCTTCGTCTCGAATATCGGGGAAACCACTCACCAACAGTTGCTGAAACTGGCCGAAGAACAGTTGGGGCCGCCGCCGGTTCCTTATTCTCTTGTTGTTTTCGGATCTCTCGCTCGTCAGGAACAGGCCGGCGGATCGGACCAGGACAATGGGTTTATTCTTGATGATAGCTATAACGCCGTCGAGCACGGACCATATTTTGAGCAGCTTGCTGAACTATTGTGCGACGGGCTGAACAGTGCAGGCTATATCTATTGTCCGGGTGATATCATGGCGACAAACGAGAAATGGCGGCAACCCCTCGCGGTGTGGCAAAAGCGCTACCATGAATGGATTGACAAACCCGATCCGGAAAACGTCCTAAACACCACGATTTTCTTTGATATGCGCTGCGTCGCTGGCGAAGAAGATCTGGTTGCCTGCCTCCGCACGCAGGTTTTTGAATGGAGCAGCGCAAACAAAATATTTCTCTCTTTCATCGCGCGCGCCGCGTCGAACACCAAAGTTCCATTGGGTTTTTTCCGCAATTTTCTGCTGCAACATGATGAGAAGGAAGGCGATGTGCTTGACCTGAAACATCAGGCGATAGCACCGGTGGTCGATATTGCCCGGGTCTACGCGCTGGCGCTTGGGCTGGCTGAAGTGAACAGCGAAGAACGCTTGAAAATGGCCGCCGAGCACCACGAGTTAAGTGAGGAAGCAGTCTCCGACATCATCGATTGTTTTGAATTTATCCGCGGCGTCCGGTTCCGCCATCAGTCCGATCAGATCAAACGCGGCAAAGCGCCCACCAACAATCTTTCGCCCAAAGCGCTATCCCGGTTCGAGCGGGAGCATCTGAAAGATGCTTTCCATATCATACGGGACCATATGGACAAAATCAGTCGCAAATATGCGGGCGGTATCTCGTGAAACTCGATTGGCAGAACTGGTTCGAAAGAAAAAGATTTGTACGGGATTGGCAGCGCGCAAAAGAGGCGGCTCAATTCACACCGATGCAAGACTATTATGATGTCCTGCTGCCGGAAGACAATTTGCTGGATGACACGCCACTGGTTGCACTTGATTTTGAAAGTGACGGGCTGGAGAAGGACGCTCAACTGCTGGAGGCGGGCTGGGTCCACATTATTGATCGGGCGTTGAAGCTAAAAACGGCACAGCGATTGCGAATTAGGCCGGAAAACCGGCTTAAAGAATCCGCTGTGGTCATTCACCGCATTACAGATGATGCCGCACTAGAAGGGGGCTTGGAACCAGATATCCTGGCCTTGCTGCTGAACGAGTTGAAGGGGTCCGCGATTGTCGCGCACGCGGCTACAATTGAACACTCATTCTTGAATATCGCTTGTTTACGCTGCTTTGGTGTCCCCTTCGTCGGACGTTTTATTTGTACCATGCAACTTGAGAAACGATGGTTTCCGAAACAGCGGACGGCAGATGGTCTGCGTCTGGGCAAATTGCGCTCGCAATATGGTTTGCCTGCATATCGCGCACATGATGGTCTGACGGATGCCATTGCATGCGGCGAGCTGTTTCTGGCCCAACGTGCGCGCCACAAAGTCGAAAATCTGTTGCTCAAAGCCGTTCTTATGAAGGGCTAAGTCTGTTTCGCGCGCCTATTAGACCAAAGTCTCTCTATCAAATTTCTGCATCCCCTTTAACTTTGCAGGAGAATGGTCAGAAAACGGCCATGACGTGAAACAAAATAGGGGAGGATAAGCATGACCGACAAAGACATATCCATTCCGGAGCCGAAGGGTAATCCGGAATCAGACGGCGAAGCCGACGCAAATAGAAAGGCCTATTGGTCGGAAAATATCAGGCTGCTTTGGACATTAATGACGGTCTGGTTCGTCGTGTCATTCGGTGCGGGTATCCTGTTCCGTGATTTTCTCGATCAGTTTTCGCTTGGCGGATATCCTCTGGGCTTCTGGTTTGCACAACAAGGGTCGATCTACGTCTTCGTTCTTCTCATCTTCTACTACACCTGGAAGATGAAGAGGATCGAACGCAAATATGATCTGGATGATTGAGGGAGGCTGACATGGATACACAGACATTAATCTATCTTTTCGTCGGTCTCTCTTTCTCCCTCTATATCGGCATTGCGATATGGACGCGGGCCGGATCGACCAAGGAATTCTATGTTGCCGGCGGCGGGGTTCACCCGGTCGTCAATGGCATGGCCACGGCGGCTGACTGGATGTCGGCGGCCAGCTTTATCTCGATGGCGGGTATCATCGCTTTCGCCGGCTATGACGGCTCGGTCTACCTGATGGGCTGGACAGGCGGCTATGTGGTGCTGGCTTTATTGCTGGCGCCCTATCTGCGCAAATTCGGACAATTTACGGTGCCCGATTTTATCGGCACGCGCTATTATTCGAAAACGGCGCGTGTGGTTGCGGTTATCTGCCTGATCTTCATCAGTTTCACTTATATTGCAGGGCAGATGCGCGGGGTCGGGATCGTCTTTTCCCGCTTTCTTGACGTACCGATCACGCTCGGCGTGATTATCGGAATGGGCATCGTATTCTTTTATGCTGTGCTCGGCGGGATGAAAGGCGTCACCTATACGCAAGTCGCACAATATTGCGTGCTGATCTTTGCCTATATGGTGCCGGCATTTTTCATCAGCTTTCTGGTGACCGGCAATCCGATACCCCAGTTGGGGCTGGGATCGACGGTCAATGACGGCTCGGGGTTATACGTGCTGCAGAAGCTTGATCTGGTGCTTCAGGATATGGGCTTTGGCGCCTATACCGACGGGTCCAAATCGATGATCGACGTGTTCTGCATCACGGCTGCGTTGATGGTCGGTACGGCTGGGTTGCCGCATGTGATCGTCCGGTTCTTCACTGTGCCCAAGGCATCAGATGCTCGCAAATCTGCAGGCTGGGCCCTGATCTTCATTGCGCTGCTTTATACCACTGCACCTGCGATTGGCGCGTTTGCGCGGATCAATTTTATCGAAACGGTTGATCAGACCGAATATGCTGAAGCACCGGCATGGTTCAAGAACTGGGAAGCCAATGACCTGATCGCCTGGACCGACAAAAATGGTGACGGCAAGATGGAATATCGTTCCGGTGATGCCTTTGCCGGCAGTCCTGCGTTTACCGGGGAAACCGGTAAAAACGGAGAACGACTGATTGCCAATGCGGTCAATGCAGAAAGCGACAATGAGGTCTATGTCGATAAAGACATCATGGTGCTCGCCAATCCGGAAATTGCAAATCTTCCTGGTTGGGTGATTGCTTTGGTGGCCGCTGGCGGCTTGGCTGCAGCGCTATCGACGGCGGCGGGTTTGCTGTTGGTAATTTCATCGTCGATCAGTCATGACTTGCTGAAACAGACTTTCCGTCCGCAAATCACGGAGAAAGGCGAATTGATGGCAGCACGTATCGCGGCAACAGCAGCGATCGTGGTGGCGGGGTATCTTGGCATCTATCCTCCGGGATGGGTGGCGCAGGTTGTGGCATTTGCCTTTGGTCTGGCGGCAGCATCCTTATTCCCGGCCATTTTCATGGGCATCTTCTGGAAATCCATGAACAAGGAAGGTGCGATTGCCGGGATGGTAAGCGGGCTGGTATTTACCTTCAGCTACATCGCCTATTTCAAGCTGGTCGCGCCGGAAGCCAATGTAGCGGCGAACTGGCTGTTTGGCATCTCTCCAGAGGGCATTGGTGTGGTCGGCATGGTCATCAATTTCGCTATCGCAATTGCGGTATCGAAAATGACCGCCTCGCCGCCGGTGGAGGTGCTCAAGATGATCGACTCGATCCGCGTGCCACGTGGAGCGGGAGAAGCGGCCTCGCATTAATCAGTTCCCTCCCGAGGAAGAAAGGGCGGCGTTTTTCGCCGCCCTTTTTATTTGTCCGGGCGGAGGGTGCGTTGATATGTTATCTAGTCGGCTAGGGAGGAAAAGATGATCTTATGGATCGCACTGGCAATTGCAGTGCTCTATGCTACCGGCTTATTCTGGTTGGCGCTACGAGGTGATAGCGGACATCTTCCTCTCGGGCCTCGCACACAATCCTGGATCTATGGGCTCTCTCTCGCCGTTTATTGCACCAGTTGGACATTCTATGGTGCTGTAGGAACAGCCGTATCCCGAGGTTGGCATTTTCTGCCAATCTATCTGGGGCCGATATTGTTGTTCACACTCGGATATGGTCTTGTGGCGCGCATCCTGCGAATCGGCAAGGCGCAACATAGCACCTCGATCGCGGATTTCCTGTCGACGCGCTACGGGAAAAGCGGCGCAGTGGCCGGCCTGGTGACCATCATCGCCACTATCGGTCTTTTGCCTTATGTTGCCTTGCAACTGAAATCCGTTGGTCAGACCCTGTCGGCATTGTCACCAGACATGGGCGCGTTGGTCAATTCCGACGATATCGTATTGGGAGTAGCAGCCGTAATGGCATTATTTGCCATATTATTCGGCGCGCGGCAGGTCGATCTCACCCAGCATAATCGAGGTCTGGTATTGACCATCGCTGCGGAGGCAGTCGTGAAAATGCTGGCCTTGTTGGCAGTCGCGCTATTCGCCGGCCTGATGCTTACCGGAACCAATGCAGTGCAAATTTCGTCTTCGGGCGGGTTTGGCGATATTTTCAAAGCAGAGCAGATGGATAGCCGGTTTGCGGTACTGACGCTTATTTCTGGCTGTGCGGCCTTATGTTTGCCGCGTCAATTTCACATGACCATTGTAGAAGCCCAAAAAGATCGTCCGGACGGGCCGATGCGGTTCGTTTTTCCCGCCTATCTTGTTCTGATCGCGTTGGTCGTCTTTCCGATCGCCATTGCTGGAACGTCGGCCTTGTCCGCTGATCAAATGAACCCCGATATGCTGATGCTCGCATTGCCGTTGAGCGCGGGCGCTGACTGGCTCGCCATATTGGTTTTTATTGGTGGATTTTCAGCAGCGACCGGCATGGTGATTGTCACGACCGTGGCGCTATCGACGATGATCACCAACGACCTGATCGTACCGCTATTTTATCGCCGGAAAACCAGGCATGCCATGCTGGGTAAATCGTTGCTGTGGATAAGGCGCCTGACCATTGTCGGCCTGCTGTTCCTCGCCTTTCTATATTATCGCACCATCAACAGCGCCTCTACGCTGGCCGGACTGGGGACGATTTCATTCGCTGCGGTTTCGCAGTTCGCGCCAGGTTTGATTGGCGGCTTGTTCTGGAAGCGCGGTCACCGGAAAGGGATGATCGCAGGATTGGTACTGGGCTTTGCAGCGTGGTTGATCCTGCTGATAGTCCCCACCTACCTTAACACGCGCCCGGTGATCCAGATTGCAGACGATATATTGGTTTCTGCGGTGATTGTCAGTCTCGGCATCAACATAGGCGCCTATATATTATTCTCCCTCTACACGCAGGCGAATATCATCGACAAGGCGCAGTCGGCTGCATTTATCGGGATGGATTATCGGGTGGCGGATGGCAGCCATGCATCAGAAAAGATGCGCGTTGCCGACTATCGCCTGCTGCTTCGGCAATTTGTCGGTGAAACGCGCAGCCGCGGGGCGATACAACAACTTGGTGAGCAGTTGGGTCGACGCTATTCCGACCTTGATATTGCGGACAATCGCCTGATCGAAATGATTGAACGGCAACTCTCCGGCGTGCTAGGCGCATCATCTGCTAGAGCCATTATCGTTTCGACAACGGAGGGTGATCCGATACCGCTGGAGCAGGTTGTTGCGATGTTCGATGAAACCTCGCAGCGCCTCCAATTTAGCGGTGATTTGCTCCAGACAGCGATTGAGAATATTGATCAGGGCGTCGCGGTCGTTGACAATGACATGCGGTTGGTAGCTTGGAACAACCGCTATGTGGAGATGTTTGATCTACCCGATGATCTCGTCGCTGTGGGCTGCCCTATCTCGGATCTGATTGGCTATAATATCAGGCGCAACGGACTGAACGAAAATCAAGTGACAGCGGAAATCGCAAAGCGGCTCAATCATATGCGTTCCGGCCGCAAACATGGTTTGGAGCGCGAACAAGCCGATGGCCGGATATTGCGCATATTGGGAAATCCGACGCCGACTGGTGGCTATGTGACCAGCTATACGGACATTACCGCCGATCGGAGGTCGGAGCGGGCGCTGGAAGCAAAGGTTGAAGAGCGCACCTTGCAGCTTACCGAAGCCAATGCCGCGCTTGAAAAGGCGACCCGGTCCAAAACCCGTTTTCTGGCAGCCGCCAGCCATGACCTTGTCCAGCCGCTGAATGCAGCAAGATTATTCACATCCGCGCTCGACGAGGAGATCGGCACGCAGCAGCCCAGAGCGAAAAAGCTCGCCAATGATATAGACCGTTCGATCGAAATGGCAGATCGCCTGCTTCGTGCGCTGCTCGACATATCCAAACTGGATAGCGGCGGATTGCAACCCAAAATAACAACATTTCCGCTGTCACCATTGTTTGACGACCTGCGCTCCGAGTTTAACCGGGCATCGAAAGAAAAAGGAATCATATTGGCAGTGCCTGCGACTGAACTATGGGTTGAGACAGATCGCAACTTGTTGCTCAGCATCCTGCAAAATCTTGTCGCCAATGCTGTGCGCTATACCGAAACTGGATCCGTTTCTTTGACGGTAGACAGCAAGTGCGATCAGGCCTGTATCCGGGTCGTTGATACCGGACCAGGCATTGATAGCGCAGAACATCAGCGAATTTTTGAAGAGTTCCACCAGGTCGGGACGCACAAAAAGAAAGAAGGTGCTGGTCTTGGCTTGTCCATATCACAGCGTATCGCGCGTTTGCTTAACACCGAAATTGTGGTTGAATCGAAGCCGGGAGAGGGTAGCAGTTTTTCGCTCCTCCTTGATTTGGCTGCGGCGCAATCAACCGATGAAATCCTACCCAAAACAAGCAAATCCAATGTGTCAGATCTGGCAGGCCGGACCGTCCTTTATATCGACAATGATCAAGATGCTCTGAATTCACTATCCGCGTTGCTTGAGCGTTGGGGGTGCGAGATTAAAACGGCTTTGGGGCCGGAGCAGGCCTATGACGCATTTGCTGATCCACCCGATATGGTGATTTTCGACTATCAACTGGACGATGGCTGGACAGGCGATCAGCTGTTTGAAAAGCTGATTGATAAATGGGGAACGCCGACGGCAGGAATATTGGTAACCGCAGAGGATTCTGACCGCACCAGAGAGGTCGGCATCCGATTGTCCGTTGAACGATTGCTAAAGCCCGCATCCCCTGCGGTCCTTCGCGCATTGATCAGTCAGACCCTTCGTAAAGGCTGAGATCAGGCTGATTTGACTTCCGGCAGTCCAATGTCTAGCTGCTTTGCCACCAGCACGGCCTGCGTGCGATTTACCACGCCGAGCTTCCTGAAAATGGCGGTTATGTGGGCTTTAACCGTCGCTTCACTAATCTCCATCTGATAGGCAATCTGCTTGTTGAGCATGCCTTGGCTGACCAAGTTCAAAATTCGTCTCTGTGCGGGTGTCAGACTCGCGAGCTTGTCGAACAGCGCCGTATCTTCTTCGCTTTCGGTCGCTTCAATATTAAACCAGACATCGCCATCCCTGATTTGGGCTAGCGCTTCGCGCATCACGTCGAGATCGGCCGATTTGGGAATGAAGCCTGATGCGCCCAAGCTTTGGCAGGCAGAAACAACACGGCTGTCTTCGCTGGCGGATACGACCACAACGGGAAGTGCAGGGAATTCGTGTCGAAGGTCCAGCAATGCGGTGAGCCCGTCGCTGTCTTCCATATGTAGGTCGAGGAGTAGCAGATCCGCCGGACCGGCTTTGGCCGCGACATTGGCCCCGGCCACAGTTTCCGTTTCCACCAATTCTGCTTGCGGCCAGACTTTCAGCACCGCTTGACATAATGCAACCCTGAATAGCGGGTGGTCGTCAGCGATGATGATGCGGGCCATAGCTTATCTGTTTAACCTTCCATCGATCAGACTATCAACAACGCCGGGATCTGCAAGTGTGGAAGTATCGCCGAGCGCGCCATAGTCATTCTCGGCTATCTTCCGCAAAATCCGCCGCATGATTTTACCCGAACGGGTCTTGGGGAGCGCAGGGGTCAGGTGGAGATGATCGGGTGTGGCTATAGGACCGATTTCGGTACGGACATGGGCGCGCAGTTCGGCAACCATTGCATCAGACGATTCCTCGCCTGCGTTTAGCGTTACATAGCAATAGATACCCTGTCCCTTGATATCATGTGGATATCCGACAACCGCGGCTTCCGCGACAAGTGCGTGGGAAACAAGCGCGCTTTCAACCTCCGCCGTGCCCATGCGATGGCCCGAGACGTTGATGACATCATCGACCCGGCCGGTAATCCAGTAATAACCATCCGCATCGCGCTTGCAGCCATCGCCGGTAAAATATTTACCCTTATAAGTAGAGAAATAGGTTTGAATGAACCGTTCGTGATCGCCATAAACTGACCGTGCTTGTCCCGGCCAGCTGGCAGTAATGCAGAGATTCCCGTCGGTCGCGCCATCCAGCACGGCACCATCATTGTCAACCAGTTGTGGCTGGATGCCAAAGAACGGCAAACCTGCGCTGCCCGGTTTCATGCCATGCGCGCCGGGCAGGGTGGTGATCATCACGCCGCCGGTTTCTGTCTGCCACCAGGTATCGATGATGGGCGACTTGCCTTCGCCGACCACGTCATAATACCAGCGCCAGGCTTCGGGATTAATCGGTTCGCCAACCGTGCCGAGCAGGCGAATGGAGGAGCGATCATGCGCCTTCACCGGTGCATCGCCTTCACGCATCAGGGCACGGATGGCGGTCGGCGCTGTGTAGAAGATATTGACCTTATGTTTCTCCACCACTTCCCAGAATCGACCGAAATCGGGATAGTTGGGAATGCCCTCGAACATCACTTCCGTAGCGCCGTTCAGGAGCGGACCATAGACAATGTAACTATGTCCGGTGATCCAGCCGATGTCTGCGCTGCACCAGAATATTTCGCCCGGCTTATAATCAAACACGTAATGAAAAGTGGTTGCCACCCAGACTGCATAGCCACCGGTTGTGTGCAATACTCCCTTCGGAGTGCCCGTCGATCCCGATGTGTAAAGTATGAATAACGGGTCCTCGGCATTCATGGGTTCACAAGGGCAGTCAGCGTCGACATCTTTGCCAATCTCGTGATACCAGTGATCGCGGCCTTCGGTCATCGCGACATCAATGCCAGTATGGCCCACCACCAACACCGCCCCTACATCCACTCCGCCATGGTCCAACGCTGCATCAACATTGGCCTTCAGGGGCACGGTCTTCCCGCCGCGCAGCCCTGCATCTGCCGTAATCACAAATCGGCTTTTGCAATCCTCAATCCGTCCCGCCAGTGCTTCGGGAGAGAAACCGCCAAACACCACGGAGTGGACCGCGCCAATCCTGGAGCAGGCCAGCATAGCAACCGCGCCCTCGACAATCATGGGCATATATATTGTAATCCGGTCACCCTTTTTGACCCCCATTTTCTTAAGAGAGCCAGCCATTTTGATGACCTCCGCCAGAAGCTCAGCATAGGTCAGTTTGCGCGCGTCCGACTGCGGATCATCCGGTTCAAAAATCAGCGCCGTCACATCTCCCTTACCCGCCTCGACATGACGATCGATGGCATTATGACAAATGTTCAGGCTGCCATCTTCATACCATTTAATCGACACGGGATCGAAGGACCAATTGGATATCTGGGAAGGCTTGGCGATCCAGTCTAGTCGCTCTGCTTGCTTCGCCCAGAATGAGTCGGGATTGGATATGCTTTCTGCATATAAGCGGCCATAATCCTCGGAGGTGCAATAGGTTGAAGCTCCTTCCTGTGGTGATGGAATGGCAGTATTCTCGCCTGCTCTGGCTTTTATATCCACGCCGTCCGACATGATCATCTCCCCATATTGTGTAATATCAAAGCCAGTCTATCCGAAACGTCCATTGGTTTTGAATAGGACATTGGTCGTATAGACCATTGGCTAATTTCCCTTTGTCAGTTCACCTGTCATTCTTGCTGGAATATAAACGAAAGGGAGGATGGCACATGGCCAATGCTGGAAGCGTTTTGATCAAGGGATTATTACTATCCGCGACAATGCTGAGTACGACACCAGCGTGGGCCCAAAATGGCGATGTCGATGCGCGACTGGATCGGTTGGAAGCATTGGTAACCGGATTGATTGAACGCATGGATGCCAAAGAGGATGTACCGGCGGCAACCGATGTCGCCGTTGCCCGACAGGCCCAGCAAGCAATTTCTGAGGCGCGCGCCCTTGCTGAACGGACAGCGGCGGTGGAAAGCAAAGTCGCGGAGCAGTCCTCTGGCGGTAATGGTTTCAATGTTGGAAAAACGCGGGTGACTTACGGCGGTTATGTAAAAATAGATGCCATTTCACAACGCACCAGCGGCGGTCAGGTTGGAACCGGTAGCATCGTGCGCGACTTTTTGATCCCCGGTGCCATACCGGTTGGCGGAGCTTCTTCCGGATTTGATACGGATTTCAGTGCGCGCCAAAGTCGCTTCATCCTTGAAACCAGCACCGATGTTGGTGAAGACCATAAACTGGGTTCAAAAATCGAGATGGACTTCATGGTCACCAGCGGCGGTGATGAGCGTGTTTCAAATAGCTATACGCCGCGTCTGCGACAAGCCTATATCACATTCGACAACTGGCTATTCGGTCAGGCCTGGTCCACATTTCAAGATGTGGGCGCTCTACCCGAAGCGCTGGACTTTATTGGCCCCACTCCTGGTACGGTCTTTGATCGTCAACCGATGATCCGCTACACGAATGGTGCTCTTCAAATTGCGGTTGAACAGCCCGAAACAACGGTGACCAGTCCCACGGGGACCCGCGTTGTGGCCGGTGATGACAGTGTTCCGGATATAGTCTTGCGCTATAATCATACAGGCGATTTCGGCCATCTTACCGCCGCAGCCATCGGGCGAGTGCTGCGGGTGAAACCCGATGATTTCGGTCTGATTTCCGATAGCGCTATTGGCTATGGCCTAAGCCTGTCCGGTAAAGTCAATCTGGGTTCGCGTGATGATGTCCGTTTCATGGCGACCGCCGGCCAGGGACTGGGACGCTATATTGGTCTAAATATCGTCAACGATGCCGCATTGCGCGTCGACGGCAGCCTTGATCCGATTGCTACCTATTCCGGGTTTCTTGCCTATCGCCATATGTGGAGGGACAATGTCCGGTCCACAGTTTCCGGCAGTTATTTTAAAGCGGATAATCCAGTGGCACTTACGACCGGCGGTGTAACCGATGAAAGCTGGAATGCCTTTGCGAATATAATCTACTCACCGGTTCCACCGCTCGATCTGGGAATAGAATTTATGTATGCCAACCGTGAACTGGAAGATGGCGAATCTGGCAATTTGCAAAAGGTGCAGGTGTCAGCCAAATATTCATTCTGAACAGCAACTTGGTTCTGCACTGGCTGGGGTCTGCCATGGGACCCATCGCATTGATCGATTCCGCAAGGATCTGACGGTCCGCATTGCGCTGTGGCTCGTTGAAAACAGGCGTTCTGCTATCGGCTCATTTGCCGCCGTAGATGAATGGCGCATTGCCGCGGCGCATATCGGTCAGCATACACTCACAGCCCGTTTTGAGATCGGGAGAATATAGCCGGACGATAGCCAGAAGAATTATGAGTCCGGCACTAATTTTGGTCGTCTGGGGAGACATGCGTAAAAGACCGATCAACGAGCATTGACAATGGTCTTTGAATGCCGCTAAGCGCGTCGCCTACCCCGTGCCCAGATGGCGGAATTGGTAGACGCGCATGCTTCAGGTGCATGTATTCGCAAGGATGTGGAGGTTCGAGTCCTCTTCTGGGCACCATTTGTTCTTTTCAGAAAATCCCAAATCGTTGCATAAACCGCAGTTTTCTGCCATAATATCTCTAATGACGTTCATTGGAGTTTAGCTATGTTTCACCCTATTTCGCTCGAATTGGGGGCCTCATTGGGGGCTCTATCGCTTTTTCCCTATTTTCGTGAAAAGTGAGGCCCCCAAATGCCACTAAATATCTCAGAAATCCGGTCGTTTAAGCCGAAGGCGAAACCTTATAAAAAGGCCGATGGGCGGGGTTTGTACCTTTTAATAAAACCAAATGGATCAAAGCTTTGGTATTTGAAGTACCGTTTCCGGGGAAAAGAGAAAAAGTTGTCTTTGGGGCCTTTTCCGGATGTTGGCTTGGCCAATGCACGTCGGCTGTGTGAAACAGCGCGCCTTCAAATACTGGAAGGCACTGATCCGATGGCGGAGCGGATGCGCGAAAAGTCGTTGGAAAAACAAGGATCGGAGCATACTTTTGAATCGGTAGCACTCGAATATATCGAAGATAATATGGTGCGCGCAGGTCGCGCCGAGGCGACTTTACGAAAGGCACGCTGGTTTCTCGATCTTCTGAAACCTGCCATCGGCGACATGCCGATTGCCGATGTTGATCCGCAAATGATGCTGGCCCCGCTCAAGAAGATGGAAGCGCGCGGCAATCTGGAATCTGCGAAAAAGTGCAAATCCTTTGCCAGCAGAGTTTTTCGCTATGGCGCTGCCACTGGACGCTGTCAAAGCGATCCAACTGCGATCTTGCAAGGTGCATTGGTGTCGCCAAAGGCGCGGCACTATGCGGCGATATTGGAGCCTGAAAAACTAGGTGAACTGCTGCGCGCCATTGAAAATTTCGAATGCAGTCCAATCACCAAAGCAGCGTTGCGCGTTGCGCCCCATGTGTTCGTCCGCCCCGGCGAACTGCGGCACGGCGAATGGAAAGAAATCGATTGGGACAAGAAAGTTTGGACCATCCCGGCGGGCAAGATGAAGGCGCGGCGTACCCATGCGGTGCCACTGTCGCGCCAAGTCCTGGAATATCTTGAGCATTACAAGGCAAAGATGGGCGGTGACGGTTATATCTTCCCGTCATTATATGCATCCGCCCGTCCGATGAGCGAAAACACAGTGAACGTCGCGTTTCGGCGGATGGGATTTGGCAAGGAAGAAATTACCGCGCACGGACTGCGTTCGACCGCTTCGACTTTTCTGAACGAAAGTGGGAAATGGCACCCCGATGCGATTGAACGCGCGCTCGCGCATGGTGACAGCAATGCGGTGCGCGGCGTCTATAATCGCGGCAACTATTGGGATGAACGGGTGCGGATGGCGCAGTGGTGGAGCGACTATCTGGATGCTCTGCGTGCTGGCGAAAATCCAAAGCTTTGACCGATTAAGCCCGGCTACATCATTCTTACGTGACCTTAGAAGATCTGAAATGATAAGAGTCAGAACAGACTCATTTGCCGAGATTCAGCGAGATGCTTCTGCCATTGTTTCGACTGACTGGCTTCGTCCAGCCATTTTGCGACGAAAGCCAATGCGTCACTGTGGTTTTCCAATGTGCTGGAAGGCATAAAATGGGAGCGATAGCCGGTTTCGGTTATGGGAAGCGGGACTGATCCTTCGCTGGTAATTTCGAGATGATCTGTGCCGGTAAAATATTCTGGCTTGTGAACGATCATGATGCGAATGTCCTGCCAGAGCAGGATGTGGCGGGCGCTCATGCGCCCGCTCCCTGTTCGGTCGACTCCAGAGGCTTGCGAAGAACAATGCGACCGTTGATCGGAAGAATATCCAACTGGATCGAAAGTCCCTTGCCGTCGCGGTGCGGCCATGCGGCTCCGACTTTGGTCCAAAAACCTTTCTCGCCTTTGTTGCTGACATGCCAGGCATGGAAGTCTGGAACCTTGGGTTCGCCGTTTGTTGATGTAGATGCATTTGCCATGAGAATTTCCTTTCTTGTCTGATTGGCTCGTTGCACCGAACCAAAAGACCGGACGAAAAAGGACGGGCGTCATGCCCAACACGGGTGAACGCAGAGAACCGGCGCGGGCCGGGCATTGACGGCAGTCCGCGTTCGGTCAGTGAAGGGTGCTTGAAAACGAGGTAAGCAGATCAAAGGCAATCTTCGATCTTCAGAAACATCTAGTAAATCAAACTATAAAAATATTCCAAATTATGGAACAATGTTTGTGGAACATCGGACTATAAGTTTGTGATTCGAAACTATTCTAAGGGGGGAGCAAGAGTTGGCGCGTAAGCTTAGCCTTATTGATGTAACTTGCGACGATAAAAATGGTCAGCAAATCTGGCAAACGAAAGGGTATGATGGACGAGTATCCGACATTACCCTGCTCTCGAAAGCTGGAGCGTCATGAACGCAGCTCGTTCGTTCGCGGATTCCCGACTTGCAGCTGGTTTCACACTCTCGGATGTTGCGATCGAGTTCAGGGTAGAGCGTGAAGATGTTCAAAGCTGGGACGTTGGAAAAGCAAAAGCACCTGATCACATCATTCGTTCGTTAGAATTCATAGGTCGCTATCAAGTGGAGCAATCGGCTGCTAGAAAGCAATCAATGCCAATCGAAACGAAAACTGATAGCGAGATTCGTTCTGCGTCGCGGGACGCGGAACCGCAAAAGCAGGGCCATATGAAAAGCCAATCGACTGCGCCTTCAACGGACCTGATCAAATCTAAAAAGCGCGTTGCCGATCATGGCGAGGTGTTTACGCCGCCCTGGCTGGTCGAGAAGATGCTCGATCTGGTCAAGGGCGAGACGGAGCGAATTGACTCCCGCTTTCTGGAGCCAGCATGCGGCAGCGGCAATTTCCTGGTGCCTGTGCTGCAACGCAAGCTCGCGGCAGTGGAGACGAAATATGGCAAGTCGGCATTCGAGAAGAATCATTACGCGCTTCTCGCGCTGACCAGCCTGTACGGGATCGAGCTGTTGGCCGATAATATCGCCGAATGCCGCGCAAACATGCTAGCGGTGTTCGCCGAATATCTTGGACTTAACGAAACGGACGAGCTCTATCGCGCAGCCAGCCATATCCTCTCGCTCAACCTGATCCATGGCGATGCGATGACGATGAAGGGGGCCGATGGCGATCCCATCGTGGTGGTTGAATGGGCCTATCTGGGCAAGGGCAAGTTCAACAGACGCGATTTCCGGCTGGACGTATTGACAGACATGTCGAAATTCAAGGAAGAGCGGTCGCTGTTTTCCCGGCTAGGCCGCCACGAGATTTTCCAGCCGATGCAAAGCCATCCACCGATGGCGGTGCGTGATCTGGCGGCGCGCGATGAATGGGGATAGCTGCAAAACGATCTTCGCGTTCCGCAGTTTCAACAATCCTGCCACCACCGCCATTGATCGCAGCCAGCGCCTTTCTGGCATCGCCTTCAATCGAAGCCAATACGGCTTCCTTTGTCGCGCTATTGGTCTGGCGCAAAATCTCGCCCAGCTTGGCGGTTTCCATGCCAGCGGATTGAAGCTGCGCGAAAGCGGCTCCCGCTTCGACCGATCCTAGTTGCTTGATATCACCCACCAGAAGCACCCGTGCATCCTGCTTCTCGGCCATATCGAACAGCTTCGCGGTATCGCGGGATGATAGAAGCGATGCTTCATCCACTATCCAGACGGATTTATCGCTGCCCGCATTGGCTGATGACAACAGATGCCGCGCTACGGTGTCAGCCCGCGTATCGAGCGCATTACCCAAAGTCATCGCCGCCGATGCCGTGGGCGCAAGCGCCGTCACGCTAAACCCCCGCGCTTCTGCCTCCTTTGCATAAGTCACCAATACAGTTGTTGTTTTTGCGGTACCCGCATAGCCTTGCAACGCTATGATGCGATTGCGGCTTACCAATAGCTGCGTGGTTGATGACCGCTGGTCCTTGTTCCAGGGCAATCCCATTTTTTGCGCCTCGGCTGAGGCACTGGCAACGGCTTTCGCTGCGACAATTGGTGAACTGATCGCGGGCATGATGCCACGAGCTATTTGTTCGCTTTTCAACATGCGCTGTTCGATCTCCAGATTTTCGCGGGTGGTGAAGCCGGAAAATTCCGCGCCGCGTTTGTCTTCAAAACTGCGCGGTAACAAATCGCCTGCATTTGTGGCAGCATTAATGGCGCTTTGGATCTGGGAATGACTGACATGACCCAATCCAAATCTTCCGGCGGCTTCTTCCAAACTGCTCTCCGCAAAAACCGATTGCCGCTCGCTTAAATTCTGGATGGCGTGCGCGACCGCGCGTTCAGCCGTGATTTGGCCTTTTGCAGCAATGGCGTCGGACGCTACGTTATTCGCAGCCTGCGATTTGGCATTGTCGGTCAATGCCAAGCGGTCTGCGAAGCCAAAGCCTGCCGCATCTGCGGTAGCGCGCCAATCCTTGACCAGCTTTGCATGATCGATACCGCGCTTGCCATCACGCGTATCAAGCGCCGCGATCTGTTTCTCAGCGGCGCTGGCCTGCTCACGGGTTTTGCCACGCTCTGCCAATCGATCTTCAATGGCAGCACTGCGCCCGCTAAAGGCATTGATCACATCTTTCGAGACGCCTTTCATCTCGAACATGGATTCCTTGGCTGTTTCGATTTGATAACCCAGCTCGCGAATTTTTAATGCCAGTTCCTGCCGGTACACCGCGCCAATCTGTTTTTGCAGCTGATAAATGGCGCGTGGTTCGAGACTGCGCCAATTGCCGTCCTTGTCCTGTGTAGTGTTCAGTATCACGTTATGCGTATGAAGCTGCGGGTCTTGCGCACGGCTCGTGCCATGCTGAAAAGAAGCAATGGCGAGATTGCCGGTCGCCTCGCGGGTGACAACGCCATCTTCTCTTATGCGCGTTGCCGCCATATGCTTTTCGACAAAGCCCAAAGCGGTTTTGACCGCCTCGCTATGAGCACTAATGAGCCGCCTGTCGCCTGCAACCTCGGCCATGATCGACACCGATTTGGGCGCGCTCAAGGTGATATCCCATCCGGGGCGATGCTCCAGCTTACCATCGCGGATCGTCCCAAGCTGCTCGCCCGCAACTTTGCCTTCAAGCAAATCCTTGAACTGCTCGCGATCCACATCTCCGGAAAGGCCAAGCGCCTCTGCGCCTTCGCCCTGCCACTCAGACGGCGCTAACCCGCCTTCGGCATAATAATCATCGGCCTCATAATAGCTCGCGGCCTGACCTGCGCTGGAAAGCGCAGAAACCGAAGCAACCAGCGTCTGCGTTGGAACCAACACCGCGCCGATAAATGTGATGGCGGCAATCAGTCTGAATGCGAATGAGATACGGTAAGACTGGTTCTGCATCCGCACCCGGAAAAGGGCATGGGAAATGCTTCTGCGATCATCCTGATAGCTCATGATTTGACCTCCGCGATGGCGCGCTGGCGCTCGAATGCAGCCAGGGCTTCGGCGGCAATTTGCTTGTCATCGCGCTTTGTTTCGAGGGCTGAATTGCGCGCATAGGAATAGGCCGCGCAGGCGGTAAAAAGGGTGCGGTCCAATACCCGGTCGATCTCTGCCAAGCGGTTAGAGAGTTCAGCAATTTCGGAAACGATTTGAGCCGATTCCACAGGCGCACTGGCGTCCAGATCATAGGCCAAAAGCCCTTTAGAAATGACATGACCGAGCATCTTGTAGCGGGTAATTTTGCGCCGTTCGGCCAGGCTTGAAAGCAGCCGAAAATGGCTTGGACTGACCCTCACGGTAAACTGGACATATTTCATAGCTCCGCTCCCATCAGAGTGCGGCGCGCACTCTCAAAAAACGGCAGTTTTAAGGGATTTGTTAGCGCCGTTTTGGCCGCGTATCCTGATCGCACTCTCAAAAAATGGCAGAAAACAGGCATGCACCCGTGCGTGAGGTGTGTATCTAAATTGCTGCTCCGATACGAAGTATCGCGGGCACAATTATTCTCCGGAGAATATCGTCCAAACATCATAAAACTTCTTGCGGTTTTGATGTTTCGGACGAGCCTTCGAGCAGCTTTGGCAAATGGTTGGCGCGAAGCTCCTTGTTGATAAGCTCTGCTACCCAGTCATTGATTTTCCCGTGATACTCGGGATCGCAAATGTCCCGGCTTGGTTCGGTGGATGGAGACTTGCCATATTCGCATGCCTGTTTGACCAGCGGGTGATTTATGATGAGATCATCAAACTGCTTTTGAACATCTGCCGTCAGTTGCAAGGCGGCAATGGGATCAAGAATGATCCAATCACCATCAATCTCGATTCTGGCACACAGAGGAATTGCATAGCGCCCCACAACGTGATTGGGGCCTTCGAGAAACATGAAGGTACATACACCGTGATAATTGAGTGTGATGGGGCGACTAAATAAAGACCAGAAGCCGATGCTCCGGCGATAGCATCGGCCATCTGCATCGTCGCTTGTGAGGCGTCCAATGTTACGCAGAAGTTCCATATAATCTGGTTGTTTTTTGATACGGGCAAGGCGGCGTTTTAATGTGTTAAACATGGATTTTGTCCTGAGGAATGATTTGGGGGAGAGAATGCGCTGGTCAGTAACGGCGCTCGGGCAGCGTCTCGATCCAGTCAGTAATGTCGCTGGTTCGCCAACGGATGCGCCCGTTGCCGATATCAATCGGGGAAGGAAAGTCGCCCTTGCGGACGCGCCGCCAAACGGTTGTTCGGCTCCTGATGCTGGTCAGGCGCATGACGTCCTGACAGGTGAGTAGTTCTGCTTCGATCATAGTGCACTCCTTGGGGGGTTGCTGGAGTGTCAAAAGGATCAATATTGCCTTTGGCAGGCCTTAGTTTTGCGAAAACCTGATGGCCCATGAAATGCCATCGTCGTTTTCCAATTGTACCTGTCCGGGCACACTGGCCCTTTTGACAATAGGATTGATATGCAGAAACAGTGTCTGTAGGAAAGAACAAAAGAGGAACGAAAAGCGTTGCAGCCACCCAACGGGATCACCTCGGACTATTACGCACAGCATGGGACGTTAAAAATTTTCTTCGTTCTTTTCGCTCATCGCCAAGAAAACTAGAAATATGTGTCAAATTCATATCGGAAGAGGCTTGGTATTGCTTCGATTCGAAATGCAAATTGGTCTAGATAAAGGGTTCGTCACGCTGTTCGGGTTTCCGAATGAGAACTCCTTCAAAGTGATAACTTTGTGCAGATATGAATATCACTCTCGATCAGTCAAATTTGGTGCATGTCACTGGCAGCTATTGGCGTGGGAAGCAGTCGTTTAGATACGCCCGCGAGAAAGGCTGCTTCTGGGCCGATAGCGGAATGTCTGCTTTCGGTGGATGCGCGCCACAAACCGCTATTTACACGCGAACAACCGCTCTATTTTTCGGATACCAACAACACACACGGGTCGCTTTTCGGGGTCAGAATAGTGATTTGTTTGCGACCTCGGGTCACGCTGACACGAAAGTTTTGCCGTGATCCATCGTTGACTTCAGCTCGATTATTGCCGCGAACAATACGATCGACATTAGCAACTATCTGCCCTTTCACAATTCGTGGCCAGCCTTCGAAAATGATAACTTCATCGAACTGCTTTCCCTTGGCCTTGTGCATGTTCATGACCACCACACCAGTTTCGGGTTTCGCACTGGTGGCAAAGTGATCCTGCACAAACGCCTGCCGGACAATTTCTAAAGCATTTGTGTAGCAGCCGTTGTCACGCCAATTTTGAGCAAGCTCCAGTCTTAGCTGGGCACCTCGTTCTAAAAGGCGAATGTTGCGAACCTCTGCGCCGACCTCCTTTAGTCGTTTGCATCCGCCTTTTTCCAACACTGCCCTGACCGCGCGCCAATCCTTGTCGGGGTCGCCGGTCAACTCAACGGCGCGCGCCTCATCATAGACTATAAAGGTGGATTTGAGAACGCTATTGCTGGGAGGCTTCTTTCCTGCATCAAGCGCTGCACACCATTTTGCATAGGCCTTGCGCAGACCAACTGCTTCCTTCAACGCCCCTTTCGTCGGTTTGTCTCCACCCTTTCCTTGAAAGTAATTGCAGAGCAGGTCCACGAATGCTTCGGTATGGCCCACGTCATGCGACTGCAAAAGGTGTGCGATAATTTCTGAGCCAAGGATTGCACCTTCCAACTCAATGATCGCATTATGCGAGATAGCCTGCATACCTGCCGGAGGTTCGCGAAATTTATCGGAGACGAGACGCGTCATCTTCTTGGTGGGTACAAGGATGGCCAAAGACCAGTTGATTATTCCTGCATCAACCAGGCGCTTTCGAGCCTTGTAGACGGTCGTAACCAGCGCCGTCATTGCTTGATCCGCATACGGTTCAAAAAGGAGGCAATCGATCCCTTCGTATTTGTCCTGCCCAAAAGCTCCGGAGAGAACATCGTTGCCGAATTTAGCGATATCAGTGCCAGCGCTGCGATGATTGGCATCGCTGAAGTCAATCTCAGTAGGATTGAAGGCGTCTCGGAAATGGTCGAGGCGTTCGGGATCGGCTCCGATGAAATCGAAGATGCGTTGTTCAGGATCAGCCAAGGCAATGAGATTTGAGCAAGCTCCAATAGCTTTAACGACATGCCATTGCTCGGCGTTTGTATCCTGAAACTCATCTAGAATGATGGTCGGATACATCGTTGCCAGCAGGCGTCGCAGCCGGTCGCTCCCATGAAGTAAATCACCGACAAAAGGCGCAAAGAGGTCAAAGCAGATGCGGCCCTCCTCGGAGGCAAGCCGCTTCCTCTCCGCAACCTCAGTGTCTTTCTTGTCCTTCTTCTCCTGCGCCGAGAGTTTATTATCCGCGTCAAACCTATTCCGAATGTCAGAAAGGCCAATGGCCTCGGCAGGTGGGGTGAGGATATCCAAGCGGCGCGGCAGGCCGATAAGGTAGCCGTGCGTCTTTAGAATTCGCCAGAAGAAAGAATGGTAGGTCTCGACCTCAATTTGCCTCCTAGTCTCGCGTGCAATGCTCTGCTCTTGCTCAATCGCTTCTACGACGCGAGAAACGGTAGCGCGTGCGAAGCTCAAGAAGAGCACCTTCTGCTGAGGCTTGAGGTCGCTCTCAGCAAGCTGGGCAGCCTTCAAGATTGATATTGTTGTCTTCCCGGAGCCCGGCCCGCCAGTTACGAGCAAATGCCCATCAGTGGCCAAAACCTGAAGCTGCTTCTCAGTCAGCTCCATTGGCAGCGGCCCCGAACTCGGGTTTTTCGTCGGCGGGAGCATCGGCTTCTTCCTCGGCTGATGCAGGCTCACAAACCTGCATCAGTTTCTGGCACGCTTCGCGCAACCACTCCGGAATCTCGGCTTCAGTGCATTGAGCGAGGAAGTCCGCTAGTCCCCAATTGCCTTTCGCCCATGCAAAATATTCGGAGAGTGCATTGCGGGCGTCCGCAATCGGATCGGGGTATTTCTGAGTCAGGTGCGGTGGCCACTCCAGCGTAGCTGCAAATCGCTGAAGGGCGGCGTCCGTAGTACCCTCAAGCACCAATGCTTCGATTCCCTTTTTCTCGTGCATGAGAAGAAGCTCGACTTCAGCTTCAATAGCAGCCTGGTCTGCGGCGTCCTGTTTGTCACAAAGCGCAAAGGTACTCTTGCCAAGGTCTCCAAAAAGCTTGGCAATGCCAGCGATCTTGGAGTCACTACCTGCGTTCAAAGTGCAAACCCCCAAGACCTCTAAAGATTTGTAGCTCGCTGGATTCAACTCTGCCAATCGGCGGCAAACGACTGGGAAAGCAGTGGTTTCCGTTTCGCCCTCCGCAACCAGAACACGCCGCGACAGCAAACCTTCGCAGAACCGTGTTCGGAAATCTTGCCGGTAGGTCTTTAGTTTCAAGTTGGCAGGGAGCGTGATGGACTGTCGGCATAACTCGCCGACTTTATTTCGACCGAGCACCACGGTCTCATCAAGTGCAAACTCTTCGAGAACGTATGGAGAGTGGGACGTGAAGATCGCCTGTGAAGCAAGCGAACGGATTTCGTGAACGATACGTTTTTGGGCATAGGGTGGAATGGCCGTTTCAGGTTCTTCCATCGCGAATATGACGTTTTGTTTATCAGCGGCAATTTGTGACAGCATTGCAAGCACCAACATGTTGATGGTTCCAGTGCCTTGCCGATAGAAGGGAGCGGCATGATTACCCTCGCCTGTTGCGATGAAGGCTGTAATGACTTTCCGGAGATGCTCTCTGGTGAGATTTGAAACTTTGAGGTGAGGCTCAACGCCCCACTCCTTGGGAACGTATTTCTTCAGTGCCGTATTAATGCTCTCTAAAATCCCGGAGATGCCCAATTCGGGGTCCGCTGCGACTGTAAAATCCGCCAGCTTGTCGATAGTATCCTCCCACATCTGCGGGCGGACTTCCTTAAGCCGCAGGATGATGTCGAGCAGACTACCGCGCTCCAGGCTCAAAGCACGGCTTCCCGTACGCAGGGAACGAAGGTAGAGGAAGCCACATATCTGCTTATCCTTCTTTCGAAACTCAACAGGTGTGCCGCCTTCATTCAGGCTGCGTGCAAAATAAGTCTTGCCCTGAAAGTCATCCTCGTCAGCGTCATACCAGCCGTGAAAGGTGACACGCAGGGCTTCGGTAATATGGTTGGGGTCAACACCTTCTGGGTTCGGGTCGTCGTAGAACTTGTCTGCTTCCGCGTCCCAAAACTCGACATAGTCACCAAAACGGGCCTTTTGCTCTTCTGAGAGATCAGCGATAGCAACTTCGACTTCAATGCGAGGTGTTTCAGCAGGTTCAGCATCTGTCGCTTGAGCGACTTCAACTGCACCTTGAACGGTCTCTACTGGTTGCTCTTCCACCACCTCAACTTCTTCGGTCTCATCTTCGCCATCCGGCTTTTTGGTTAGATACTGTCCTTGAAAGAAGTCGTGCTCATCAATGGGAGTGAAACGGTTGAGGCGATCTGGCCCCAAGGCAAGATCCAAAGCTTCAAGAATGGTAGTCTTGCCGGTGTTGTTGTCTCCAATGAGAACAGCATGTTTAGGCAACAAAAGCGTAGCGGCTTTGATCCCCCGAAAATGGCTAACGCCGATGCGACAAGCTCTCATAAATGCCCCTAGATTTTCGTAGTTCGGTAGCATATTTTGTTGATCTGAATAAGTAGAAAGAAATTATATTCTTACCCAATTTGGTAACGCATCCAAATACAGCAACTCCTCCCTGAGTACGGGATTAAATGCTTCAGGTAATAATCTGCGGAGCAGGCGCCATTCCGGCGAATTCTCGTCTGCTTGATCATCGTCGCTATGGCGTCGCGTATGTTCCCAAACAGTTGACTTGATCGAAGGACCAATAGTGGTGTTTTCGATCAGCCGCGTCAGCAGGTTCGTGTAGCGCGCGAAGTCTCCGTTATGCAGGTAAGTGTTCAGCATTGCAGAAATACTGCTCTGCTCGCTTGCATAGTTGACGACCTTACCGCTCGCCGCCGTCGCGACTATCGAGAACGCGGCCGCGAGCAGCAGACTTTCGGGCCGGTCAAGATCGTTCAACCGCTTGAAACGGTCTTTCCACTTTTTGAGTGCTGCAAACCAAGGACCGCGAATTTCATCGATCTTGTCCAGATGCGGCTTCACGATTCGATCTTCATGATAAGGCAGCTTAGAGCGCGGTACGGTCAACCCGTCAAACCGCACAAGCATTGGCGGATCGAGCTCACCGTTGGCGTTGCGAAGATAGCAGGAAAGCAAGAGCGTCTTTTGTTCGCGCGATGCTGCAATGGCTGCTGGATCGAGGACGAAGGCGTTTCCGCGATGGCGGCGGATCACGTCGACGAAACTCTGCGGCAAATCGCCAAGTGTTTCGATGCCGAACAGAATCCAGAGCAACGGGATGCCCTCTCGTTCATAGTGTTTACACCGTGCCGAGATTTCCGTCTGGAACGTGCCGGACATTTGGAATTCGACCGCAAACGGGCCGTAGTCCTCCCATTCCACGTATATGTCGGGATAACGACCATGCTCGTTGTCTGTCGGCGGTAGATACTCGGCAACAGTGTGCACGATATAGCGATCATCAAGAGCGACGAGTTCCCCTACTTGCTCGCACATTTGTCGGTGGAAAAGCGATTCCTGCCGGCCTTCGTATTGAGCCGCCCGTGCTTCGTCAGGATTAAGGTTACGTCCCTGATACCACGGACAGGACTGGTCGCTGCCTGAGTAGTGCCAGAAAGCTGGCCGGGGGATGCCACGCGACTTTGGCGCGCGGATATAGACTTCGCATTCGCAGGCCATGCACTTGGCGACGAGGCCGTCTTTACCGTTGCGCCGATCGGTGATCTGGTCGCGCAGGAGGCCCCAACTATCGTCAGACATCGCGAGTAGATCATGGGCCGTCACCGGGCCTATGCGCTCAATAATCGCCGCTTCGACAATTCTCTGGGGTGCCCTTGCCATTTCGTTAACGTATCGCATGGCCATATATTGGCAAGCCAAAGCTCGGCCAACTATTGCCTATTTGTAAATTACATAAGGTCTGCTCATGGGCACGTGCAGATTGGGTTTTAATGTCCTGAATTGGGGGGTGATTTCAACTGATCGTCGCAACACAAGCACCGAACCGCTCGGCGGGCGCTTCCGGAAAGTCTACTTTCTGAAAGTTGTGATGGCAAAGCGGTCATTCAGTAGGAACTATGAGTCACTCCAGATTGGACGAATGAGTCAACTTGGCTGGCATCAGGAGGTTTGATTTGGCAAAATGGTTTCTGACATAAGAAATATCTTATTGTAGAAACTGCCATGGTTTCTGAAATAAAGCTTGCGCCCCGCGCGGTTTCTGACATAAGGATGTTCATATCGTAAAAACAACAGGGCTTTCTGATATATGGATTTGGCAGACTTTGTTTCCGGCGGGTATCAGGATGAATATGAATATAGGAGCTTCCGGCCAAACCCCATTCATCATCCGTGGATCATATCTGATCCCGATATCCAGCTATTGCTTGGTGCGGCAGATCGCGCGCTTGGTGAACTGAATGCCTTTGCTCAATTAATCCCCGATATCGAATTTTTCATCCGCATGTATGTTGCCAAGGAGGCCACGCAATCAAGCCGGATCGAAGGAACGCAGACCAATATCGAGGATGCGTTCAAGGATGCGGATGATCTGGAACCCGAAGAACGCGATGACTGGTCAGAGGTGCAGAATTATATCGAGGCGATAAATCACAGTATCGCGCGACTGGAAAAATTGCCGCTGTCCAACCGGCTATTGCGCGACACCCATGCCATATTGATGCAAGGTGTACGGGGTGAGCATAAGATGCCCGGAGAATTTCGCGCCAGTCAGAACTGGATCGGGGTCAGCCTGAAAAATGCGGTGTTCGTGCCGCCAAATCACGAGCATGTCCCTGAACTGATGAGCGATATGGAGCGGTTTCTGCACGACGAGGCAATCATGGTGCCGCCGCTGATTAAAATTGCGATTGCGCATTACCAGTTCGAAACCATTCACCCGTTTCTGGATGGTAACGGGCGTCTGGGACGATTGATGATTTCTCTCTATCTGGCTTCCGAAAATTTGCTGATAAAGCCAGCGCTTTACCTGTCCGACTATTTCGAGCGGAACAAAACCGCATATGTCGATCACCTGATGGCAGTGCGCCAGGGCAATCATATGCGCGAATGGCTGACTTTCTTTCTCCATGGTGTGGAAGAAACGGCGCGAGCGTCCGCCGGGGTGTTCCGGGAAATACTCACTCTGAAAGAGCACATCGAGCGGGAAGTGTTGCCCCATTTTAGCCAGCGACGACAGGCCAATGCACAGGCAATGGTCCACCGTCTTTATGCGCGTCCTGTGGTTGATGTGAAAGGCGTTGCCGCATATCTTGATACGACACCCAACACCGCTTCATCGTTGATCGACGACCTTGTAAATCATGGCGTATTGCGGGAGATAACAGGGCAGCGGCGCAACCGCCTTTTTGTGTTTGATGATTATATGAATCTTTTCCGAAAAGTGGATTGAATAGTCATTTCCAAACCCAGTCCGGCGTCACCTTTCGCCATACTTATACTAGCTATTCAAACAAGTCCGATGGAACGGGCATGTGTGCGATGCAATATTCACACACCGATATCATTTCACATATCTAAAGCAATCGGCCTTGCCCATCATTTACGCGCTTCCGGCGCTTCTGACGTTTTTTGAAAACCCATGGGGGCTCAGGGTCATCCATCGACCAGAGGCCACGCCGATTTTGTCGGGCATCATCTTGCGCTTCAAAATACTCGGCTTCCCGATCAAACGTATATTGCTCAATTACCCAGGCCCAGCCGTTGACGATCATTTCCAGCTCGATATTTCGGGTAGCGGGCCGACCGCTCTTCACTGAACCGGCGTGACATTTGCCATTCATGTAATATTCGATCCTGCCAATATCCATCTGCTCGGTCAGGAAACCCATACACAGCACCCGTTTGTATGGATCAATTGGCATATAGTCGTTAGATTCCTTGCCAATAGGGTCAAGACTCAGCGGTTTTCCGGCTATCAAGTGATTTAGGAAATCTCTCGATTCTGGACCAAATGGCTGGTCGATCTCAGGGGCATCTATGAATGCGAAGCGAAAGGGAATTTTTTGAATCCAAGTCTCACGCGAAGGATGCCAGACATTTGCAAGGAAGCCGTCGCCATCAAATACTTTCACGACATTTGCCTTTAACGCATCGTCAGGGGAAACCCTGTTGGGAACGTCAGGAACAATGATCATGTCAATTTGATACCGCTAGGGAGCGGTCAAGCATGTAGTTAAAATATGACAGATCGATAAATGCGCGTCGGCATGCATCGGTTGCTTGGGTAAAATGCTCTAAATCATCCAAGGTATAACGCACTCGCTTACCATCTGGTTCTTCATACCCACTTACAACACATTCGATTGATCGACCATCAGTGTCTGAATGTGTGTCGCCTCCCCAGAGACCGTGCACGATGATATTTCTGATAGCTTTGATAGCGAGTGCCTGCTCAACAACAGCGTTTGCGATATCGATTTGATCGTCAGAAATCCCGGTGCGATTTAATAGGTTCGACCAAGCCTCAAGCCGCTTTTTCAACTCACCCCTTACCGGCTTGGGTTGATCGCCAAGAGCTTCTCTCATTTCGACAATGGATTTTGATAATCCCTGCTCCAGCCAGCTCCAATAAAAAAGGAAAGAGCCGACCTTTGACATGAGGTCAGCGAAGGTTACAAACGATTGAGATTGGCTATTCATGGGTTGCGAATTATAGCAAATCAGTGCACTTTTCGTTTAATACAAAAAATGGCAGTTTCATGGGACGTTCGTCCATTTTCTGGCAAGGTAGTTGGACTCGAACCCAAATCTAAATGCACTTTTGGGGGCCTAATTGGGGGCCTCAATTAAACAAATTCCAGAAAAATTGATTATAAATAACAGGTTGTTGAAAGTCTCTGGTCCTCTTCTGGCCCTATAAATATGTTCGCCACATACCGAGGTTCGAAACAACGGTGACGACGGCGCTCTACAATATTGTAGATGATCCCTTGGAGACAATGGACATTACGCAAGAATATCCGAAAATTGCGAAACAGCTGGCAGCGCAATTAAAGCAATATGACGGGATAAAATCGCTCGCCGAGACAGGTCCGCGACCCGAAAGGCTTTTTCAAAATAAAGACGGCAGCAATAATTATAACCTCCGGCTTCCGGAAACAGGGATACCTTGGGTGGAAGCGGACAGGGAAAGTTCAAAATGACCGACGAGAAACGTCTCAAGATCGGGCTGCTCGTATCGAGATGGGTATCGCGATCGTTTAAATTACGCATTGCATTACCCCTGATCCTGGGCAGAAGGCAGTCTGCCGATTCTTCGCCACATAAATTCTGCAACAGTAAATCCAACCAAGTCAGAGGAAGCTGCATATGGCTACAATGAGATTATACCACCAGCCAGGCGCTTGCTCCAGGGTCACAATGACGGCTCTAGAGCAGATCGGTAACCCGTTTGAAGATGAACTGGTTTCATTGGGTTCGGGCCAGCAGAATTCGGTGGAATATCGCGCGATCAATCCAAAAGGGAAGGTTCCGGCCCTGGTGGTAGACGGGCAGTTGATAAGCGAAAACGGTGCCATCCTGTGGTGGCTTCACCAGAATTTTCCGGCAGCTGGCCTTTTCCCCGAAGTGAATGACAACTGGAGCCAGGCAATGCAGATATCAGATCTGTTCTGGCTTTCTTCAGGCTGGCATCCCGCCGTTCGTGCCAATCGCGCTCCCACACGATGGACAACCGGCGATATTGAACCGGTGAAGGAGCGGGGCCGCGAACTGCTCAATGGACCGATCGCACAGCTTGAAAACCGATTGCAATGCAACGACTGGTGGTATGGTGACCATTGGTCAATTCTCGACGTGTATTTCTGCTGGAATTATTCGGCAGCTGAAGAAGGCGGCTATTCGCTCGCCGGACTGGAAAGCATCGCGGCGCATCGCAAGCGGGTGGAGGCGCTTCCGGCGTTTCAGCGGGCTCTGGCCCGCGAACAAGCAGCAGAGGAACGGGTCGCAAAATAGTCGGACCTGACAATAGCGTTTGGTTTGCTCGGATAGTGACGGATGACAGCCATAGCCGGTCAAGCCATCCGATGAGCGGAACAGGTCATAAGACAGGCCCAAAATATAGCATTCATAGCGGCGAGGGATGATCGGGGATCACTTAGAGATGTAGCGAATATATCAACAATATATCAGTGGGTTAACTGGATAACTCGAGTGTCTTCGGTTCCGCGATTATTGTTCGTATGAAATATTGTAGCTTGAATAATTTACCTGATGGGCGGGCGAATAGTGCTTCCGAACAAGATTTCTAGATAGCGCGGGAAGCAGTGACGCCCAAGCTGGTTAATAATTATTTATGGGCATCGTGGTAAATGCCGGACCTAAACAAATCTAGAGGTGCGGATGACACGTTTGAAATTCTATTGGGTGGTGAGCGCTGCCGTTGGTCTTGCTGGCACAACACCAGCCCAGGCGCAGTCGACCGTGGAGAACGAGAGCGTTTCGCGCTTTACCCTGTCCGCCAATGCCGCGATCGTTTCGGACTACCGTTTTCGGGGTATAAGCCTTTCCGATCGCGACCCGGCAATTCAGGGGGGTGTGGATCTAGGCATGGACAATGGTCTGTTTCTGGGAAGCTGGGCATCCAGCGTCGCGGATACCGGCGGTTCCAATGTCGAAGTCGATCTCTATGGTGGCTATGCCGGATCGGCGGCTGGGTTCGATTATACGGTAACGGCGCTGGGATATTTCTATCCGGGCGGCAGCGGTGTAAATTATTATGAAGTCAGCGCGGGTGTGGAAAAGGGTGTGGGTCTGGCGACGCTGGGCGTCGAGATTGCCTATGTTCCTGATCAGAAGAACTATCCCGGCGATAATGTCTATGTTTCTGGTACAGCGGCAGTGGCCATCCCGGAGACGCCATTTTCCGCAACCGCGCGTGTGGGCCGGGAAACCAGCGATTTCATCAAGAAATGGGACTGGGAAGCCGGCATTGCCTATGCTTTCGGAAAATTCACGACGTCGTTATCCTATGTCGATAGTGATTATGGCGGTGTGGGTGAGGCTGGCAGACTTGGCCGCAGCGGTCTGGTAGCGTCTGTTGCAGTGGATTTCTGAAGGTCAAACTGAACATGCTACGTCTCTTCCTTTCCGTCGACATGGTTGGCTCAACCCAGTTCAAGGCAAAATTCAGTGGCCGCGCCAGTGATGGCTGGCTCGATACGTTCCACACTTTTTTCACGCATTTTCCGCTGATGCTTGCCGGCCAGCTCGGCTTTGAATTTCTCGACAAGGAGGAGACACCCGCAGTTGATGTCTGGAAAATGATGGGTGATGAAGTGATCTTCATGGCCGAGCCCTCGAGCGCGGAGGAACTGGCGTCTATCCTGCGGACCTTGTTGCGCACCATGAAGCTATACGAACAGCAGCATTATGCGAAATTGCCGCTGCGATTGAAGGGCACGGCGTGGCTTGCCGAATTTGGCGAACATAATATCGAACTCGATATTCCCGAGCTTTCGTTCAGTGAAGGGGCGCCTCATGTCGACTTTATCGGTCCGGACCTTGATCTCGGCTTCAGGCTTTCCAAATTTGCGCGGCCTGCCAGCCTGGTTCTCTCCCTTGATCTTGTCGAGCTGCTGCTGGAGGCAGACAACCTGTCATCAATCGCGCTCTATCTCGTGGGAAGCGAGGAGTTGAAAGGGGTTCTGTTCGGCAGGCCCTATCCGATCATCTGGATGGCGGATGCGGAGACCGGTTTCGATTTTCTCCCGTGGGAAATTGAAACCTGTTCGATGACCGCGTCCGTAACCGATGCTTCGCCCACCGACAATGAAACGCTGCGCCGTGCCATTGGCGATATGCGGCTATATCTGAGCAAGATGCATGGAATCGAACGGGGACCGTTCCGGATCGGTCACTAAGCGTCCCGGTCAACTGTCGGCTACCGGTGTTCCTTCGTAACAGACGACGAGGATCGCAATATCATCCGATTGAGGCACCGCACCGACAAATCCGCGGACATTTTCAGCCAGATTTTCAGCAATAAAGCGCGCCGAGAACTCGGATCGCGCAGTTGCGAGCGCCGTTTCGATACGGCTGGTGGTGAACAACATGTCGTCGGCGTCGGTTGCTTCGGAGACGCCATCCGTGAACAGGACCAGCGCATCTCCCGGACGAAGCGGGAACCGATCGGTCTTGAACGAAGCATCGTCAAATACACCCAAGGCAATCCCCTGATGTTTGGCCAGACGCTCGACCGACCCATCGGCCCGGACGATAAACGGTGCCTCATGGCCACCATCGCTATATTCTACCGTTCCATCGCGCAGATCGAGGATGCAGGCGAAAACGGTTACGAACATTTCCGCCGCATTCTCGCGCGAAAGTTCGGAGTTGACCTTCTCCATGATTTCGCCGGTCGAGCTGGACGACATGGCGTGCGCTTTGAACAGGGTGGTTGTCATCGCCATGAACAGCGCAGCGGGAACGCCCTTGCCTGACACATCGCCGACCACGAAAAATAACCGGTGATCGTCTATCAGGAAATAGTCGTACAGATCGCCGCCGACTTCTTTGGCGGATTCGAGCATCGCGAAAACGTCCAGCTCGCCATGTTCCGGGAAGGGTGGAAACTTGCGAGGCAGCATACCGATCTGAATATCACGCGCGGCGGACAGTTCGCCTTCGACCCGTTGGCGTGCGGCCGTGGCGACCTCCATTTCAACCAGATAGCGTTGCAGACGGGAAATCATGGCCGCCATGGCCTCGGCCAGGCTACCGACCTCGTCGCCCCGGCTCTGGCTGATCCGCTGCATTGCAGCCATTTCCTCTTCGTCAGGCTCAAAACTGCGCTGCTCCATATTCCGCGTATAGGCGGTTAGACGCACGAGCGGTCCGACAATGCGCGCTATCAGCAGCAATCCCACAGCCATGGCCAGAGCGAACATCATGATGCCGATAAGGATCGATTTCACCAGAGCCTGATGCAGCCGTTTGTCCAGACTCGCGAGATCGATGTCGGCCCCGATGACGTGAATTCGACCGTCTTCACTGCGGATGGGTTTGTAGATCGACCGGAAGGAGCCAAAGGAGTCATGATATTCGTCGAACCGGACACGGCCGTCTTCAAAGCTCCGGTAGAGTTTTGCCGGAGCGGTGCTGTACAGGGTGAAATATCCGGTCTGCGCGCCGTCTTTCAGTTCGGATGGTGTGGCGCTGGTGGCGACGGTGCGGATCTCATCGCCAAATTTCATATAGGAATAGACATAGACGAAGCCGGAATCGTTGGCGAAACGGGACAGACGCTTCTGCACCTCGTCAAATTCATCCTGTGGAATGGAATCGGGTCCTTCGATCCTGCTATGATAGCCTTCCGGGATGATCTCGCGTGCGGCATTTGCGGCAGCGGACAAACGGCCGTCGATACCCGCAATGATCTCTGATCTGCTGTTGGTATAAAGTGCGGTGGTATAGGCGAAGGCGGAAATGAGGTTCAGGGAGAGCAGCAATAAAACCAGTTGTGGCTTCAGGCCAAACCTGCGCTTGCGCTGTGCCGTCTCAACCATGTCTGAAATGATACCCCCCGATGCCCCGAACCGACTGAATAGCCCATTCTAAAGGATTTAGTAAAAGGAATTGATTAAGAAAAACGGATGCCAGCGCCATCGGGGGGATAATTGCAGAAATTTTTTAATCATATCTTCCGTCTGGAACAGGGCGAATGGCCAAAGCTGATTCAGTTCGGGCTGTTCGGGTTCCTTCTGCAAATGGGCATGGGCATTGGTTTCAGCGCGGGCGACGCGGCATTTCTCAGCAATGTCGGTGCCGATAGCCTGCCGGTCATTTTCTTGCTCACGCCCATTGTCATGCTGCTCTACACGGCAGTCTTCTCCTATCTTCTGGTCCGGTCTTCCATTGGTAACATGGTGGATTTCACGCTGGGTGCGCTGATCGCTGGTGGCGCGATGCTTTGGGCGCTGCTCGATGCGGGTCTCGATCCAGAATGGCAGACAATTTTATATTATATCCTCAAATTGTATCTGGCTGTCTGGTATATCGCACTTTACACGCTATTCTGGAACTTCACCGACACCTATTTCGATATTCAGGATGCCAAACGCCTGTTTCCGCTGTTTGCAGCATTTTGCGCGCTTGGCACGGCCACGGGGGCGCTGTTCGTCAGCCTGTTCGCGGGATCGATCCCGATGCACTATTTCCTGCTCATATGGGCCGGAATCGCGTTGCTCACCGCACCGCTCGCCCGGTTTCTGGGGCGGCGCTGGGGACAGATCGCCGAGAATGATATGGCGGCGGCGGAGGATGACGGCAGCACCGTGAACCAGCTGGCCGAGGTCGGCCGGGCATTTCGCAATTCCCGCTATGCAATTGTCCTGACCATGACATTGTTCCTTACATTGTTGATGACCAATCTTGCCGAGTTCCAATATTCCAAAGTTTTGCAGGATGGCCGGAGCGAGGCCGAACTGGCATCGCTTCTGGGCGCGCTCTACGCCGCGGCCAACTTCTTCAATCTCGTCGTATGTCTGTTTGTTTTCAACCGGCTGGTCGCCCGGTTCGGCGTACGCAATGTCGCCTTCATCCAGCCGCTCACCTATTTTGAGGTCTTCGGCTATTTTTTTCTGCAGGGGGGAACCGGCGCCGCCCTCGCAGCATTTTTTGCCTATCATGGCGTTCTGACCTCGATTCAGTACAATAACGAAAACCTGCTTTTTAACGCGGTGCCCTCGCACGTGAAACGGCCTCTGCGAACGGTGATGGAGGGCATGTGCGAACCAGTTGCCAGTCTCGTTGCGGGCGGATTCCTGCTCTATGCGGCGAACTATCTGGATATGCGGGAGCTATCGGGTATCGGTGTTATCACTGGTATCGTGCTGATTGCCGTGGTCGTGGCGCTCCGCCAGCTCTATCCGGCAGCCATGGCTGCAAATATGCGGTTCGGCTGGCTGAACTTTGGTGATCGCAGCGCGAAATCGCCGCAATATGATCCCGACGCATATGATCTGCTCGAGACGACGGCACGGATCGATGGCGGGATGGAAGGCGATATTGCCCGCCGTCTGTTGCAGGCGACGGAGCCTCTACCACCGCCTGCAAAACCAGCCGCCGATCTCGAACACCTTGTCCCGCAACTTGATGCAAGTCCAGAGGACCGCGAGGCGGCGCTGAACAGTCTGATTGCTTCCGCCACTTCCGAAGATTTCTATCTGATTCCCGAGCTTGCTGCCCGGTTGCCGGATCTGAACCAGGAACAAAGGCTAAGGATCATTGATCTATTCGGTCGGATCAGTGATGTCGAAGCCATACCGGAAATCCTCGCCGCAGCCGGCGGGCTTTCTCCCCGCGACCGGCGGGCGGTCGCTGCGATCCTCGCGGCAATGGGAGAAACCGCCATCCCGCGCTTGCTGTTTGCCATGGGCGACCGAACCACAACCTACCGCATCCGTTCGATAGCGGCACGGGCTTTGGCCGAACTGTCTTTGGCGCAATTTATGTCGCATCTGGACGGGCTGGTGCAAACCGAACTTCGCGACACCGGCAGGCTGCTTGCCAGTGCCGACAGGCTGGAACGCAGCGATCGGCAGTCTGCGTCTCTTGTCTTGCTTGCCCGCACCCAGCGTGCGCGGGTTGCAGCATCAATCGATTTCGCGCTCGAATTGCTTTCGCTTGGCGGACGGTTGCCCAATGCCGACTTGTTGATCGTATCGCTCCATTCTGCAAACGCGAAAGTGCGTGGTAACGCCATTGAAACTATCGAAAGCGGTGTAGATAACGCGACATTCCGGCAGTTGGAACCATTGCTGAGAGCTCATGGTCCGGCTGCTGGCGAGGAAAGCGAAAAGGGCGATATAGACGGTCTTCTCGCAAAGGCTCTGCTAAGCGGCAGGTCGATTGAAGCGGCCGCTGCGGCAGATATACTTCACGAACGATTGGATGAGGCGACATTCTCCCGTCGCATGCACCCGCTTGTCTGCCCTGACATGCCTTGGGTCCTGCGCGATCAACTGCTTGCGCTTTACGGACTCGCAAAAACGGGTTGTCCACCTGCTCTCCAGATTCTGCAGGCTTTGAGCCAATCAGAGGAGTTTGGCAGTGCCACTCTCGAATCCTTGTTGGCGCTTGCGGAAAAAGCCAAATGGTCAGAACCCTCCGGACCCGCGTTTCAGATATTGGTCAAAGATAGCCCGGCCTGGATTCTCAACAGTGATATACGTGATATAGCAACACGCTATTCCGATCTCGCTCTTGTCATGCTCCGGTCGATGGATGGTCGCCGATATGCCGCGTAAGACCGTTCCGATCAAAACGCTTTTACTGCGTATTTTTGTCCCCGCAGTGGTCCTCGTGTCGATGCTACTCGCCCTGTTCGTTTATAACTGGCTCTACAGCACGATCATTGACGGCTTTGACCAAAAGCTGACCACAACCAGCGCCCTTACAGGAGTGTTGATCGATCCTGCTGATCACGATCGACTGATACATGCCGCCTTTGCCCAGGAAGATGCCGATGTGGTCGAGCAGTCTCCACCCTATTTGCGAAACGTTATCCCGATCCGGCGGATCCGGTCGAAACTGGATTTGACCTATCTTTATAGCCAGGTCGCCGGAGGATCGCAGGACGTAACCTATATCCTCGATGGTTCGGAAGGGGATGATCATTCACCGATCGGTTCGGAAGATGACTTGTCCGATATGACGATGGAGGGCCTCGACAATGCAGAGGCCGGCAAAGGGATTTACGTTTCGCCGATCGAATATCAGGAGCAGTGGGGCTTGTTGAAGACAGCCCTCGCACCGGTTTATGGCAGTGACGGGCAAATAACCGCGACCGCAGGCGCCGATGTGAACATCTCGGTGATCCAGGTGGCTACCCAGAACACCCTGTTTGCCAGCGCCCTGATCGGCATTGGTTCGATACTGGCATGCCTGCTGGTGGCGCTGATGATCGTGCGCAGAGTGGCTGAGCCGATCGAAGCGCTCAAGGATGATGCGCTAAAATTTGCGGCTGGCAACGGCCATGCTTCGTCACTGGCGGCGGGACCGCGTGAGGTGTCCCGTTTGCACGATGCGCTGGCGGCGCTGGCCAAAAAAATGGGCGTTGCGACGGCTGCTCGTCAGAGGGCTGCTGCAAAGCATGAAAATGATGCCGATAGTGCCCTGCTGCTGAAAGACGCTCGGCGGAACGGCGAAAGGATCATCTACCTTACCGAACGGGACGGTGCGCGCATCTTCTGGATTCCGGGCGGTGATCAGAATGTTGAAACTGCGCTCGCGTCACGATCAATGGTCCGGCTGGTCGAGCGTTTTTCGACAAACCCGGCGCTCGCGAAACACTGGCGGAGGCTTGCGGATAAAAATCACGGCGCATGCCTTGTGGTGAATGATCGGCAACGGTCGATTGAGCTTGTCGGAAATGCAGACGTTACCATCCGTCGCGATGGTCGGGAGCTTTCGCTCAATCCCGAACTTCCCATGGTGTTCGACGCCGCGGTCGATGTCCTGCGGATCGCTACGGGTGGTTATCAGAGCCTTGCAAAAGGTCAGGTGCAATGATCGCGATCGACACAGTTCGTAAATTGTTTGTGCTCAGCGCGACCAAACCGTTTGATGTGCTGACCGAAAGTGAGCTGTTGCTTATCGCAATGCATGCGCATCATCGCCGTTATGCATCCGGCGCAACGATATTTGCCGCTGGCCAGGTTGCGGACATGCTGGTCATAACCCTTGCGGGCGAGGCACAAGTTCGCGGTGAGCGCGGTCCTGCCATATTCGACCCCTCATCAGCCCTCTTCGGCCTGCCGGTTCGCGATGCGATTCTCGCCGGTCCCGATGGGCTGGAGGCTCTCTGTCTGGCGAAACCGCACCTTTTCACGATTGCGCGAGAATGCCCCGACTTTGTCGTCGGGCTGGTTGCGCTGGAATCGGATGACTTAGCATGAAAATCCGATCGATCATCATCATGCTGACGGTTCCACTATTTCTTGTCATGGCGTCGGTGAACGGGGCGCTGCTCTATTTTCAACAGAAAGCGGAAATGTCGCGTGCGCTGGGCGAGCAGGCACTGGCAGCAGCGGTGGTCACTGCCGAATTTGTCGCTGCGATGGAGGATCCGCAGCAGGAACTGGCCAGGCCGCTCAGACGTCAGGCCATGGATGCAGCGAGCCGCCGGATCGTTGGCATGCAAGCCATTTATCTCGTCGATGCTGACGGCGCAGCGATACCGCTTACAACGGATTCGGTTGAGTGGCTGCCGCAGCCCGATGCTCCTGTTGTCAGGGAGCGTATTGCCCCGACGATGACAGGAACTGACGGATCGCGCTTCGTTGCAGCCTTCGCTCCCGCCGCCAATGGGCGCTTTATCGCCGTGCGGCTGGACGCCGAACCAATGTTTGCGCAAATCGAGGAAATCAAGCGCGCAATCCTGTTGATCGTCCTGGGTGCCAGTATATTTGCCGCCGGGCTTAGCTGGTTCGTCGCCCGCCGTATCGAACGCGAATTGCGGATTAACGGCCGGTCGCTCGCCGCGATTGCAGCGGGCAAAACGGTTTCCGGTGAAGATGGTTTGCGGATCCGGGAAACGCGTGATCTGGCCGATGCTGTCCGGCTGATGGGAGCGAGCCAGAGCGCTGCCGAAATGCGCGATCGCCGGGTTGTGGCAAGGAATGACCGGAAGCGGAATCTTGGCGAAGCGGTTCTCAGATCGCGGGCTTTGCTATTCAAGCCTTTGGAACAGGAGGCTGCCGGTGCCCGGATTGCGATGCGCATCTCCCGTGACGCGCCGTCGGGAGCATTTTTTGCCCTTGCCGCTGTGGATGAAGCAGCAGCAGCGGTGATTGGCTGTTGTGCTGCCGAGGACCCGGTCAGCGCCCTTGCCCAGGCAACCGCAGCGCGGCGCTTTATCGAAGCCAATTGGATCGATATGGGGGCAGAAAATTGCCTGGCTGTTGCGCGTGAGGCCTATCGCATCGAAGAACTGGTTAGCGTTGCGTGGCGAAGCGATGAGCTGCCTCAGCCAGATGAGCGATTGCTCTGCATTGCCGATGCGGACGTTGCTGCCGCTGCACAGCGCTATATATCGGCAAATTCGGACGCGACGCCGGCAGAATGGCTGGCGGCAATCGAAATCCTGCTTGCTCCATCGGGCATATTCATGGCGGTCGGTGCGTCGGGCTCAGCCGATCGCAGCCAGCGCGCTTGAGATATCGGGTTCGATAGCAAATATGCTGGTGAAACCGCTGATGTCGAAGACTTCCTGAACCGATGGCGAGAGACCGGATAGAACCAGTCTGTGCCCTGTGGTTTTCGCGATTTTTGCACCTTTCAACAATACGCGCAGCCCGGCCGAGCTGACATAGGCGACATCGCTGAGGTCCATCACGGTTGCGTCATTGACCTGAACCCGTTCGGGAAGGACCGTTTCGAGTTGCGATGCCGTGTTGCTGTCGATCCGGCCAGAAGCGACAATCACCAGCGCCTCGGGTTTGAGTTCTTCGCTGATCTGCATCTATCGCCTCTGTGCCAATGGTTTTGTCTATAGGTTCTATGTTAAAGAGATTGAGAAATTTTTCCACTCGATTAAGCTGGTTTCAGGAAAATTATATGGCAGGTGCAGGGATCGAGGCTCACGATGTCCAGTTTTGAGCGCACCCTGAAAGACGGGCGAGGAGGTTTTGCGGGGTTCCTCGAGGCCATCGAAGCCTATCTGGATGAACAATGCGTTCCGTCCGCAACTGCGGCACAGCTGATGATTGTCTTTGACGAGGTGATCAGCAATGTCTTCAGCCATGGAGCTGATGGCCGTAAGCCGGCGGTACATGTCAAGATCGATGTTCGGGAAGATTCTGTCAGCGTTGAAATTGCCGATGACGGTAATGCATTTGATCCTCTCTCCCGGCCGGAGCCTGCCACCGATCTGCCCGTCGAAGACAGGGCGCTTGGCGGGCTGGGTCTGCATATCGTGCGCAAACTTATGGATGATATCGTTTATTCCCGGGAGGATGGCTGGAACAGGCTACGATTTTTTAAAGTCTTCCCGTTAGAGACCACTTAGCGCAATCATGCGCTGGTCATCAATGGCGTCAGACAGGGAAAAGCTTGAAATGTATCAGGAAACATCATCCGAGCTATTTACTCTTCGTAATCCGAATGATGATCTGGCGATTTGCTATGATGAAGCGGTCGGCATTGGCGTGGTTGCCAGAGTCAATTTTTCCAAGGGCGATCTGCTTGACCGTTTTACCGGTAAAATCGGACCGGAACTGACCCAGCACAGTTTGCAGGTTAGTCCGGGCTGGCATATTTCCGGCACCCGTTTCGTCGGCTATATTTCCCATGGTTGCGATCCGAATTGCCGACTCGACATGCAGCGTCAGGAGCTGATTGCCCTGCGCGACATTGCTCCCGACGAGTTGCTCAGTATCGATTATGCAGAAACAGAGGATCGGTTGTTCACCAATTTTTCCTGCAACTGCGGCGCCAAGAATTGCCGCGACTGGATCGTCGGGCGGATCGAGGCGGGCGAGCCCCCCGCAAACGATATAAACGACGCCGATCATCGGCTCTAGACCGGGTGATGACAATATCGCCAGGCCTCCCGCTCCGCGAAGATTTCTGGTGGGAGCGGAATGATCTGCATTATCATGACGACCGGCTTCAATTCGCCGGCCATGATGTCGGCGCCCTGGCGGCGGAAGCGGATGGACCGCTCTATCTTTATTCTCTCGACCGGGTAGCTGCCAAGCTTGATACCCTTTTGCAGGCGCTTGACGGAACCGAATGCACGCATCGCGTCTATTATGCGATGAAGGCTAATCGCTTTGCGCCGCTCCTGAAAATGATGGCGAGGTCCGGAAAGTGCGGCGTCGACATTTGCTCGCCGAATGAGCTTGATCTCGCGTTATCCTGCGGTTTTGCTGCGAAGCAGATCAGCTTCACCGGAACCGGTGTCGCCAATCGCGATCTCGATCGGCTGCTCGTTCATCCCGAACTGGTTATCAACTGCGATTCCATCGGCATGATCCGGCGGATCGGCGAACGCGCACCAGGGCGCGCCATCGGTATTCGCGTCAATCCCGGTCTCGGTACCGGCTATGGCGATAGCGCCCTGCTGACCTATGCAGGCGCGCGCACCACCAAATTCGGCATCTATCGGGAGCAATGGGCCGAAGCGCTGGATATGGCGCGCAGGTTCGATCTGAAGGTTACGACATTGCACTTTCATGTCGGATGCGGATATCTCGACGGCCAGCTCGCAAGTTGGGAAGAGGCCGTCGCTGCCGCACTTTCATCTGTTGCGGAATTACCCGATCTGGAAATGGTCAATGTCGGGGGAGGCCTTGGTCTGCCGCACCGCGCAGCCGAAAGGCCGCTCGATCTGACACGCTGGTCCGCGATTTTGCGGTCACATTTTTCCGGAACCGGTCTGACCGTAGCGGTCGAGCCGGGTGATTTCTTGGTCAAGGACGCCGGCATGCTGGTGCTCGGTGTCACGGATGTAGAGCGCAAACGTGATACGCTGTTCGTCAGCGTTGATGGCGGCTTCAACCTGCACCCCGAACCGGCCTTCTACGATATGCCGTGCGAGCCGGTGGCCTGTTTCATTCGAAGTCGTGATCCCGCCGATTGGCAAAGCGCTACCATCGCCGGCAATATCAACGAGGCTCTCGATATCTGGGGAGAGGCGGTCGCCGTACCGCCGCTTTTCGAAGAAGACCATATCGCGCTCCTCAACGCGGGGGGCTATGGCGCATCAATGAGTTCGAACCATTGTATGCGCGGGGACTATACCGAAATTGCCCTCTGAACAGGGACCGGGTGGTTCGTGTCTTTTGCTTCATGTGCCGTACGAAACTGATCAAAAAGTGATGCAATATGCCTTGCATAAGGTCTTCCTGCCCCGGTAATGAACAGTGCGCCGTCACGCTGGCTGATCAGGCCTTTGCTCTCAAATACATCCAATATCCCCGGCTCCGCCAACATATCGAGGGCGTCGTCGTCGACCCGCCCCTGACATAGCAAAGACGAGATGATCGTTCGCCGTTTTTGTGCTTCGTCGTTCAAAGCCACTCCGCGAACGGCCGCCACCTTTTCGGATGAGACCATCGACCGATACCGTCCTACATTCTTTTCATTTTGAACCAGAAGGCCTGGCAAGCTGCTGATCGCACTAGCGCCGAAACCCAGCAGAACATCATTCGGGTCATCGGTAAAACCCTGAAAATTCCGATGCACCCGACCTTCGGCGGCAGCTATGGCGAGCGCGTCGGTCGGCAAGGCAAAATGATCAAAGCCAATCGCAACATAGCCTGCTTTGGTAAGCTGCTCATAGCCCATTGCACTTTGGGCAAAACGCAGCTCTGCATTGGGCAGGCTATTGCCATCAATGCGCCTCTGCCGCGGTATCATCTCGGGCATATGGGCATAGCCGAATAATGAGATCTGGCTGGGTTCAAGGTGAATTGCCTGCGCCAATGTTTCATTCAAATCCCTAAGAGACTGGTTGGGCAGGCCATACATCAGATCAAAATTAATGGCTTCAATTCCACGCAGACGCAGAGCCGACACCGACTTTTCGATATCGGCCAGCGGCTGTACACGGCCTATGGCTTCCTGGACATGCGGCGCAAAAGTCTGCACGCCGAGGCTCACTCTGCGGACGTCGGCCGCAGCCATCGTCGACGCCCATTCTTTGGAAAAGCCGCGGGGATCGAGCTCAACCGATATTTCGGGTGTGCCAGCATCAAATATTGTTATGATCCTGTCCAGCAGGCGAACAAATTCTACGGTTGTGATTGCGTTCGGACTTCCCCCGCCAAAGGCAATCCGGCGAATTTTTCCCCTTCCACTGAGCAAGCGCCCAGCAAGCGCGATTTCGCTTTCGAGCGCGTCGAGATAGGCTGTTAGCCTCTGGGTTTTGCCCGCTGCACCGGTGTTGCATCCACAATACCAGCAAATGGATTGGCAATAGGGAATATGGACATAAAGTGAGAGCGGCGTCCCTGATCTTATGTCATATAGGGCCCGGACATATTCGTCCGCATTCACGCCCCCATGAAACTCGACTGCAGTGGGATAGCTCGTATAGCGCGGCACAGGTTTTGCCAGCAATTCTGGATGATAAGGCCACATGGCGAAGCCGATAGGCGATGGGAGCACGATGCGCTTTGATCTCGGTCAAAAACGCTATTCAGAAAAGGGCCTGGAATGGGGCAATTTGATTTCCGATTTTCGGCGAAGCCCCGGTTCCCCTGCCTTGACTCATTCTACTTCTGCAAGTGCTTTCAACCGGTCACGGTCCTTGATGATAACTGTGCGCCGGTCCGGCAGGTCTAGGATTCCTTGTTTGCGCATAAGGGTAAATTGGCGGCTCACGGTTTCTATCGTCAGGCCCAATATATCCGAAATTTGCTGGCGGCCCATCGGCAGCTCGAAACGATCAAGATAGTGGGTAACAGGAGCGCACCCATTCATACTCAGACGATCAGACAATTCTATCAGCAGGGTAGCCATACGCTCATTTGCAGATTTTTGGCCGAGCAACGTCATCCATTCGCGTGCGCGATCCAGTTCATCCAACGTCCGCTGCAGTAATTTATTCTGCAAGTCGGGATGTTCGCGCGCAAAACTGTCAAAGGAAGATCTTGTGAAAACGCAAACCTCTGCATCCGTCATGGCGGTTACGCGATAAGGGCTTTCCTTGCCAAACGGTCGCCCGATAAAATCGGAAGCATACACCACGCTGACGATCTGCTCTCGTCCGTCCTGCAGGTTCACCGACAGTTTGAGTACACCATCGATAACATTGCCGACAAGAGGAGCCGGATCGCCCTCCCACAACAAAGTTTCACCGCGTTTCATCACACGTTTGTGGCCCAGCTTGCCCATCACCTGCAATTCACCGGCGTCAAGACTGGCACAAATGGCCCGGTTGCGAACAACACAGGTTGAACAGTCGCTCATGGTCGATGACCAGGCATGATTGTCAATGAACGCAGCATAATGAGATTGTTCCATTTGCAATTCGGTTCAGAATTTCGAGCACCTGTCATTTAGCCGGGCTTTCCATCGGCTCGTTTTGACAAGTACATGCCCGCCTGTCGCCAAACCCATGGCGTGACAAGCAAGACCCAGATCAGGCCCGCCAGAACAAGCCAATGGCCATGCTCTCCGCGTGCACCGGCGACAATTCTGGCGACGGCGGCGAGCTGGATCCCCCAGAATGCCAGCCATGCTATACGGTTCATCGCCAATGGCCGACCAGAGTGGCCCAATGTTACTCGCGTGACCATGGCGATCACAAGGCTGCCCGCCATCCCGATATACAGTGCATGGACCGGCGCAAGGGCCAGTCCAATGCCGGATGCGGTATATTCGATCAAACTGGCAACGGCAATCATCGCGAAGCCAATGGGAGCCCATGCAAAACCCCATATCAGAACCATGAAAAGCCCCGGTGCCTTCTGCGATGGCCACCACCGCCGCAGCAGTATCGCGGTGAGCGCGCAGAGCACTGATGCGCTGACAAACCGCATCGCATTATAGCCGCCAAGCGAAAACAGCAGATGTGCGATGAGAAAGATCCATAATAGCGCCAGCACCCAATAAGGTCGCCAGCTCACATAATCTTTGACAACATTGCTTCCAAAGAATGGAATCATCCTGTGCGCAACGGTAAAGAATATAGGCAATAGAAAGCCGAACGTGCCGATGCTGCTGGCAACCAGATAGGCTTGACCATCCAACGTTATCAAGAAGACAACGGAAAAACCGAGGCCCGCGAGACTGAGGCATAAAGCCGCAAATGCAGACCATGCATGCCAGGTAGGACCCTTGCCGTCGCGCCTTTCTGCCAGGATCAAGAGAACCATATGCCACAAGGCAATCAACCAGCCAAAGCCAGCCACGCACAGGGCGGCTGCCAGCCAATAATGCTGCCCGGCGAACAGCGCATAGTAAGCCAGTATCGACGCGATGATGAAAGCGCATCCGACCGGTAGATATTGTATCTGGCGCAGATCAGCATAGCCGATCCAGCGCGGGAAGACGGTCAGCAGAAACCCAAAAAAGAAAGCAGGGAGCATGATGTACAGCATTACCGGAGCGTGCTGAAGCGCGGCGGGAAAATCATTCGACGGCATGCCGATGGGCCAGATATGAATATCAAACAGCGTTGCCGTCCACCACATCATCAGCAACGCAAAATTCAACACACCGGCAAGGAACAGCGGGCGATGGGCTGCAGCGAAAAGTATCGCCAAACGCGCCACTATCAGATGAGCCCGTGGCTACCTGCAACAGCGCCCATGACCGTTAGCATTGCAAAAATAGTCAAAACCCGGTGCAATCTTTCCATTTTCAGAAAATCACGACCGGGCTCTTTGGATTCGGCCATCCGGCGATGCAGGAACAGCGGTTCCACCACAAAGAGCATGACCATGAACAGCAGCCAGATTATGATCATCGCCAGCATCCACCAAAAACGAATATCCAGAAACCGGTCCCAAAGGTCAGCGCGCCAGGTCATCCAAAACCCGCTCCCGCCAGCAAGCAAAACCCATATTCTCGCTTGCCAGGCAAAGCCGTTTTCCAGCTTGTGGAAATTATGCAAGCGGTCATCGCTGTGCGATTGACGCCGGATTGACGCCGGATTGCCGGCATCGCAACCATCGTTACGAAAGCGACCCCACCGATCCACAGCAGGACGCTGGCGACATGGACCACTCGCGCTATCGTATAATCATCCATCTCATTCTCTTGTATGAAGCATGGCCTTATTATCGTCTCTGATAGTGCGGTCTCTCTTGATATAAGTCAATTATTTCCTGCCGGCCGAGATCAACCCAGCCGGTGCGAAAAGAATTCGGCACAAGATAGGAAGTCGATGGTTTCGCCGCCGATATTACCAAGGCATGCGTCTCTATCGAGCCAAAATGAAAACCTGCCGCAAAGGCTGTTGGATCTAGGATATATATTTATCGAGAAACGGATCGGGCCGGGCAAATTTTACGAGCGCATCATGATCTGTGATTTCGATATTTGGGCCATCGACGGATACGCCATGCTTCGATAGCGCGCTGAGCGCGCGCGAGAGATTTTCTGGCGTCATTCCCAACAGGGAAGCCAAGAGCTTTTTCTCGCCTCGCAGTTGCAGGTTCCTATCACCATTGTGTCTGTGGCTTTCGAGCAAGAGGAAATTTCCCAACCGTTCGGTCGACTGCCGCAATTTCATGTCTGTCAGGGCGCGCACCATATTCCGGTAGCCGATCGCCAGTTCGCGCATCGCTTGCTGCATCAATGCACTGTCCTGCTTTATCACATCGCGCAGCAGGTCTGCCGGGATCAGCATCACTCTGGAAGGTTTCAACGTGCGCGCAGCCATGAGAAAAGGCTGATCGGTAACCAGTGCTGCGAGGATGAAACTGGTCACCGGTTCAACAATCGCCAATGTCGAATCCCGGTCCGCATTTGATGTGAACAGTTCGACCAAACCATCGACAAGAACAAAGAGGAAATCGGGTTTCTGACCAACGTCGAACAATGTGAGTTGCGGGGGAAATACCTGCAACAGCGACGCGGCGAAAACACGTTCGCGCTGGTCTTCATTCATTTCAGCAAAAAGAGGCAGCTGGGCTATTTCTGGACGTTCACCTGCACGCAAAGCTATTTCCTCAACGCATGATACTCAAACAAATCGGGTAAATTGATTTTAATCAACTCGCGAAATGATCATAATCTAGGCATGGCCTGAAACTTGTCAGGCAACAAGCAATTTCTGGTCATCTGTGCCCACTTGTTTGACCCAGATCAAAATACTGTCTGGTCAACCCTCCCAATAGAATCGCGAGAAAACTCTAATGGAGTTATATGATGCCGGCGACACAAATTCCGACCGTTGCGGATCAGAACCGGGCTCTGGGTCTCAGTACCTTTGCTTTTGCGGTCTGCTTCGCTGTCTGGACGATATTTGCCATTATCGGCATCGAGATAAAAGCCGAACTGGGACTGAATGATACCCAATTTGGTCTGCTTGTCGGGATGCCAATTCTTACCGGATCACTGACCCGGCTGTTCCTCGGGGTCTGGGCCGATCAATATGGCGGACGATTGGTACTTCCGCTGACCATGCTGGTCTCGGCGGTGGCAACATTCCTGCTGTCCTATGCCGAAACATATCTCCCGATGCTGGTTGCAGCGCTCTGCCTGGGGCTTGCTGGCGGCTGTTTTGCGGTGGGCGTTGCTTATGTCTCCAAATGGTATCCGCAAGAGAAGCAGGGAATGGCCTTGGGTTTTTTTGGCATGGGAAATGTTGGCGCCGCAGTCACGAAATTCACAGCACCTTTTGTTATGGTCGCTCTTGGCTGGACCGCGGTGGCACAGATTTGGGCGGTTATCATGGGGGCCACCGCGATAATCTTCTTCCTTTTCGCAAAAGATGACCCTGAACATGCGGCCCGCAAAATATCCGGCGCAAAACCAAAATCCCTGAAACAACAGCTTGAACCGCTCAGAAACCAGCAGGTGTGGCGTTTCTCGCTCTATTATTTCTTCGTCTTCGGTGCCTTTGTCGCACTGGCCCTCTGGCTGCCCAAATATCTGATGGGCGTCTATGGTCTCGACATCAAGATGGCCGGCATATTAGCCGCAACCTTCTCGGTGTCAGCGAGCCTGTTTCGGGCATATGGCGGCATACTCTCGGACAAATATGGCGCACGCAAGGTCATGTACGCGACCTTTGGCATATCGCTTCTTTGCCTGTTCATGCTCTCTTATCCCGCAACCGATTACGTGATCCACGGGATCAAGGGTGACATTAGTTTTTCCACTTCCATGGGGCTCGTACCGTTTGTTCTGACGATTTTCGTGCTCGGTTTCGTCATGTCGCTGGGCAAGGCCGCTGTGTACAAGCACATCCCGGTTTATTATCCGGGACATGTTGGCGCGGTCGGTGGGCTCGTTGGCATGGTTGGCGGGCTTGGCGGATTCATACTCCCTATTGTCTTTGGCGCGGTCAGCGATCTCACCGGTATCTGGACGAGTTGCTTCATGGTCTTGTTTGCGCTTGTCGGCATAGCATTGGCATGGATGCATGTCGCAGTTCGCCAGATGGAGCAAAAGGCGTCGGGGGTTGATGCCCGGTCGCTCCCGGAATTTCCGGAACTCGCGGAGATCCATGAGGAAAAATTTCATGGGCAGGTTCCTTCCAAGATACTGGAAGACTGGCGTCCCGAAGATAAAGACTTCTGGAAAAATGTCGGTGAACCGATCGCGCGCAGAAATCTTTATATATCGATACCCGCATTATTGCTCGCGTTCGCTGTCTGGATGGTCTGGTCGATGGTGGTTGCCAAGCTGCCGCTGATCGGATTTGACTATTCAACCGATCAATTGTTCTGGCTAGCCGCATTGCCGGGGCTGTCGGGGGCCACGCTGCGAATATTCTACAGTTTCATGGTTCCCATTTTCGGCGGGCGGCTGTGGACAACATTATCAACTTTCTCGCTCCTGATTCCGGCTTTCGGGATAGGATATGCGGTTCAAAACCCGGATACGCCCTATTTTATCTTTCTGGTTCTTGCTTTGCTATGCGGATTTGGCGGCGGAAATTTTGCCTCTTCCATGTCCAACATCAGCTTCTTCTTTCCAAAAGCAAGAAAGGGCAATGCAATGGCGCTCAATGCTGGTCTTGGTAATCTTGGCGTCTCGGTAATGCAGTTCCTCATTCCCATCGTCATAACGGTGAGCGTTTTTGGCGCGCTTGGCGGTGAGCCGATATCGACCAGCGAGGGCGAGCCGCTTTGGCTCCAGAATGCCGGCTTTATCTGGATCCCGTTCATTATTGTATCGGGCTTGCTGGCATGGTTCGGAATGAGTGATATTGCGGATGCAAAAGCCAGTTTTGCCGAACAAGCCGTGATTTTCCAGCGCAAGCATAACTGGATCATGTGCTGGCTATATACGGGAACATTCGGATCCTTTATCGGCTTCTCTGCCGGACTGCCGCTGCTCGCGAAGAGCGAGTTTCCCGATGTAAATGTCCTTCAATATGTTTTCCTGGGGCCATTGGTCGGGGCAGTGAGCCGCGCGGCCACCGGCTGGGTGTCCGACAAATGGGGTGGGGCGCGCGTAACTTTTTGGGTGTTTGCCGCCATGATGCTGGGCGTCGTCGGCGTCATCTATTTCCTGAACCAGAATAGCTTTGTGGGCTTCCTGGCGATGTTCATTTTCATGTTTTTCATCACCGGTGTGGGTAACGCTTCCACCTTCCAGATGATCCCTGTTATCATGCGTCAGGAAGTCAGCCGCTTGATGCCGGAGCTAAGCGACGCGGACCGCACCAGACAGGCTGAGAAGGAATCGGCGGCGATTGTTGGCTTTACGTCCGCCATCGCTGCCTACGGTGCATTTTTCATTCCCAAAAGCTTTGGCAGTTCAATCGCCGTAACGGGTTCGCCGATGGCCGCGCTTTGGGGTTTCTTGATCTTCTATGCCAGCTGCGCGGCTCTGACATGGTTTGTCTATGTCCGAAAAGGCGGAACCCTCCACGATATCGAACGCGGCAAAGCCCCGCAAACCGTTCCAGCATAGCCCATTAAAGGACCCGAACCATGAGCTTCCTTCTTGATCGATTGACTTTCTTCAAGCAACAAAAAGCACCGTTCTCAAATGGGCATGGTGTAACCACGGCCGAAGATCGCAGTTGGGAAGATGGCTATCGCAAACGGTGGCAGCATGACAAGATTGTGCGTTCTACCCACGGAGTCAATTGCACAGGCTCCTGTTCGTGGAAGATATATGTCAAGGGCGGAATCATCACCTGGGAGACGCAGCAGACGGATTATCCGCGTACACGGCCTGACCTTCCCAACCATGAACCTCGAGGCTGCCCACGCGGGGCGAGTTACAGCTGGTATATCTATTCGGCACAGCGGCTCAAATATCCCTTGATCCGGTCGCGGCTGGTCCGCCTTTGGCGTGAGGCACGCAAAACGATGACACCGGTTGCGGCCTGGACGTCTATTGTCGAGGACAAGGCGAAGCGGCAAAGCTATACCGCCATTCGCGGGCATGGCGGCTTTATCCGCGCGGCATGGGATGAAGCGACAGAAATTGTCGCCGCTGCCAATGCCTATACCGCCAAGAAATATGGTCCTGACCGGGTGGTTGGTTTCTCGCCAATCCCGGCCATGTCGATGGTCAGCTATGCCGCCGGTGCACGCTATCTCTCGTTGCTGGGTGGAACCAATCTGTCTTTTTATGACTGGTATTGTGATTTGCCGCCATCATCGCCGCAAACATGGGGTGAGCAGACCGATGTTCCCGAAAGTGCGGACTGGTACAATGCAGGTTTTCTGATGCTTTGGGGGTCAAACGTGCCGCAAACACGGACACCCGATGCGCATTTCATGACAGAGGCACGCTATCGCGGTGCGAAAGTGTCCGTAGTGTCTCCCGATTACGCCGAGGCGACAAAATTTGCAGATATCTGGTTGAACCCGCAACAAGGAACCGATGCCGCCCTCGCCATGGCAATCGGCCATGTCATCCTCCGTGAATATCATCTTGATCGCCAGGTGCCCTATTTCGAGGATTATTGTCGCAAATATTCCGATATGCCGTTGTTGGTGCGGCTCGTTGAAAAAGACGGTGCTTATGTTCCGGAACGGATGCTGCGCGCGTCCGATTTCAAGGGTTCACTCGGAGAGAAGAACAATCCCGAATGGAAATCGGTAGCTTTTGATGACAACAGCGGAGAAATTGTTGCGCCCTTGGGTTCGGTTGGTTTCCGCTGGGGTGAAAAAGGCAAATGGAACCTGGAGGAGAAGGACGGCAAGGGCAATGATGTCGCATTGCGAATGACCGCAATACTGGATCAGCATCGCGATGATATTGTCGATGTATCCTTCCCATATTTCGGCAATCAGGAACATGACCATTTCAAGGGAACCGATCATCCTGACGTTCTGAACCGCAAAGTGCCGGTCCGTGCCGTGAAATTAAAAGACGGCGAGGCAATGGTTGCAACCGTGTTTGACCTTTTCTGCGCCAACTATGGTCTCGACAGAGGGTTGGGCGGTGAACATGTCAGCAAGGATTACCGCGACAATGTGCCTTATACCCCTGCATGGGCGGAACAGATTACCGGCGTTCCGGCGCACCAGATCATATCGGTCGCGCGGGAGTTCGCTACGAATGCGGAAAAAACCAATGGCAAATCCATGGTCATATTGGGGGCCGGGATCAACCATTGGTATCACATGGACATGACCTATCGTGGCATCATCAACATGCTGGTGATGTGCGGCTGTGTGGGGCAATCGGGCGGTGGCTGGTCGCATTATGTTGGCCAGGAAAAACTGCGTCCGCAGACCGGCTGGCTGCCGCTGGCCTTTGGACTGGACTGGAACCGTCCGCCGCGCCAGATGAACGGCACGAGTTTCTTTTATGCCCATAGTGACCAGTGGCGGTATGAAACGCTGGACATCAAAGAGATATTGTCACCCACTGCGCCAGACGGCGACTGGTCGGGCACGTTGATCGATTACAATGTCCGGGCGGAACGCATGGGCTGGTTGCCCAGCGCGCCACAACTGAAAACCAATCCGCTGGACATCGCCAAAGCGGCCAAGGGGGTTGGCAAAGAGGCACAGGATTATGTCGCTGATGGATTAAAATCCGGCGCGCTGGAAATGTCCTGCCAGGATCCCGATGATCCCGCAAACTGGCCGCGCAACATGTTTGTCTGGCGATCCAATATATTGGGCTCGTCGGGAAAGGGGCATGAATATTTTCTGAAGCATTTGCTGGGGACGTCGCATGGTGTCCAGGGCAAAGACCTGGGTGAAACCGGCAGGCAAAAGCCCGATGAGATTGTCTGGCATGATCAGGGGCCAAGAGGCAAACTCGACCTGGTCGTAACCCTGGATTTCCGGATGTCCACGACATGCGTCTATTCCGATATCGTTCTGCCAACGGCGAGCTGGTATGAAAAAGACGATCTCAACACTTCGGATATGCATCCGTTCATTCATCCGCTGTCCGCTGCGGTGGATCCGGTCTGGGAATCCAAGTCCGATTGGGAAATATACAAGGCGATCGCAAAGAAGTTTTCCGAAATCGCACCAGAGGTTCTGGGGGTCGAAGACGATGTCGTTCTGACTCCGATCATGCATGACACGCCGGGTGAGATTGCCCAGCCCTTCGATGTGGAGGACTGGGGCAAGAGCGAAACAAAACCTGTACCCGGCATTAGCATGCCCAAAGTGACGGTGGTGGAGCGCGATTATCCCGCACTTTACAAACGCTTCACTTCCGTCGGACCGCTTTTGGAAAAACTGGGCAATGGCGGCAAAGGTATCGGCTGGAATACCGGGCATGAGGTTGAACTGCTGAAACAGCTCAACGGTACTGTCAATGACGGAGGACCGACTCAAGGCAATGCCCGGATTGATACCGGAATTGACGCGGCCGAGTTTATCATGATGCTGGCCCCCGAAACCAATGGCGAGGTCGCGGTAAAGGCCTGGGAAGCATTGTCCGAAAATACCGGACGCGACCACAGGCATCTCGCACTACCCAAGGAAGACGAGAAAATCCGTTTTCGGGACATTCAGGCTCAGCCACGCAAGATCATATCCTCGCCAACATGGTCGGGGATAGAAAGCGAACATGTCTGTTACAATGCCGGCTATACAAACGTGCACGAACTTGTCCCCTGGCGCACGCTGAGCGGACGGCAGCAGCTATATCAGGACCATAGCTGGATGCGCGCTTTCGGTGAGGGCTTCTGCGTCTATCGCCCGCCGATTGATACGAAGGCCGTCAAGCCGATGATCGACAAGGCGGCGGAGGAAAAACATGTCATTCTGAACTTTATCACACCGCACCAGAAATGGGGCATCCACTCAACCTATAGCGACAATCTGTTGATGCTGACGCTATCGCGTGGCGGACCGATTGTGTGGATGTCGGAAATCGATGCTGCCAAGGCAGGGCTGGTCGATAACGACTGGGTGGAGGCGTTCAATAGCAACGGTGCTCTGGTCGCGCGCGTCGTCGTGTCGCAGCGGATGAAAGAAGGTACATTGTTCATGTACCACGCACAGGAAAAGATCGTGAATATGCCGAGCTCGCCGCTGACCGGCCTTCGCGGCGGAATCCACAACAGCGTCACCCGCACCGTCTTGAAGCCAACCCACATGATCGGTGGCTATGCGCAGCTTTCCTATGGCTTCAACTATTATGGAACAGTGGGGTCCAACCGCGATGAATTTGTCATCGTTCGCAAAATGTCCAGAGTGGACTGGATGGAAGAGGAACTGCCCGATGGGGCCTTGCCAGCAATGGCAGCAAGGGAGCAAGTGGCATGAAGGTTCGAGCGCAAATCGGCAAGGTTCTGAACCTTGACAAATGTATCGGCTGCCACACCTGTTCGGTGACGTGCAAAAACGTATGGACCAGTCGCGAAGGCATGGAATATGCCTGGTTCAACAATGTCGAGACGAAACCCGGCATTGGCTATCCCAAGGATTGGGAAAACCAGAAACGATGGAATGGCGGATGGACGAAAAAAGGCGGTCGTCTGCAACCACGCATGGGTGGAAAATGGAGGCTTCTGGCAAAGATATTCGCCAATCCTGACTTGCCGGAAATCGACGATTATTATGAACCGTTCACGTTCGACTATGGTCATTTGCAAAGCGCGAAAGAATCCAGAGCGCAACCCACCGCCCGGCCCCGCTCGGCCATCACCGGCCGGCGCATGGAAAAAATCAACTGGGCACCCAATTGGGAAGAAATCCTCGGCGGCGAATTTTCCAAGCGTTCGGAGGACTATAATTTCGACGGAATTCAGAAAGAAATATACGGCCAGTTTGAAAATACATTCATGATGTATTTGCCCCGTCTATGCGAACATTGTCTTAACCCGACCTGCGTTGCAGCTTGTCCGTCCGGTTCCATCTACAAGCGCGAGGAAGATGGCATTGTCCTGATTGATCAGGAAAAATGTCGTGGTTGGCGCATGTGTGTGTCGGGCTGCCCCTACAAGAAAATCTATTATAACTGGAAAACAGGAAAATCGGAGAAATGCATATTCTGCTATCCCCGTATTGAAGCTGGACAGCCAACCGTTTGTTCAGAAACTTGTGTTGGACGTATCCGCTATCTTGGTGTGATGCTCTATGATGCGGATCGTATTGACGAGGCCGCGTCGGCGGGAAATGTCGAGGATCTTTATCAGGCGCAGCTCGATATTTTCCTTGATCCCCATGACCCTGAAGTCATCGCACAGGCACGCAAAGATGGCGTGCCGGAGGCATGGCTGGAATCCGCTCGTCATTCGCCCATCTGGAAAATGGCAATGGAATGGAAAGTCGCGTTTCCGCTACATCCGGAATATCGGACCTTGCCGATGGTCTGGTATGTGCCGCCCCTGTCTCCGATCAGCGCCGCCGCCGGTGCGGGCAAGATCGAGATGATTGATGATATGCCCGATATCCGCAGCTTGCGCATTCCACTCAGATATCTCGCCAATCTGCTGACAGCCGGCGACGAAGACCCGATCGCGATCTGTCTGGAGCGAATGCTCGCCATGCGCAGCTATATGCGGGGCAAGACCGTTGACGGCGTCATCCGCGACAAGGTTGCGGAACGTGTCGGCCTCACGCCAGCGCAGATTGAAGATATGTACCAGATCATGGCCATTGCCAATTATGAAGACCGGTTTGTGATTCCATCCGGACATCGTGAAGACGCAGAGGATATGTTCGACGAACGCGGTTCATGTGGTTTTTCCTTTGGCAATGGTTGTTCGAACGGGAGCAGCGAAACCAATCTCTTTGGTGCGCCCGCCCGCAAGAAACTCCCGACCCCGACGGAGTTAATATCATGAGCGTCACATTTCGCATCCTGTCTGCCCTGCTCCAATATCCTACTGTGGATATACAAAATGCTGTTCCGGAAATGCGAAAAGCGCTTTTCGAGGACGCCATGTTGAACGCAGCGCATATCGAGGCCCTGGAGCCGCTACTCAACAGATTGGCGACAAATGACCTGATTGATGTGCAGCAGAATTATGTAGAATTGTTTGATCGTGGCCGCGTCCATTCGCTGCATCTGTTTGAACATGTCCATGGTGAAAGTCGTGACCGGGGCCAGGCGATGGTTGATCTACGCGAAAGATATTTGGCAGCCGGACTTGACCCGGTGTCCAGTGAATTGCCCGATTATTTGCCTCAGTTCCTTGAATATTGCTCGGTGTTGCCGCGAGAGGCAGCGCTTGAACAATTGGCCGAGCCCGGTCTTGTGCTGGTTGCACTGGCTCGGCGGCTGGAGGAACGCGGATCGGACTATGCCACGGTTCTGATCACATTGTGCGATATGGCGGGTATTGATCGCGGCATTGACGTTGAAAGCGCAATCAAGCCAGCCGACGATCCCGATGATCTCGAAGCACTGGATGCCGCGTGGGAGGAGGAGGAAGTGACGTTTGGCGCAGAATCTGCGCCTCATGGTCAAGCGGAATGCCCGAAAGCGGCGGCGATGGTGAGCCGTTTTTCTCCGTCCTTGGATGCTGAATCAATCAGGAGTGAAAAACATGGCTGATTTTCTCAATCATTTGCTCTTCGGGATTTATCCCTATCTCGCGCTGACGGTTCTGGCGATTGGCTCTATCATCCGCTTTGACCGTGAACCCTATGGATGGCGCTCCGGGTCCAGCCAGTTTTTGCGACGCAAGCAATTGATATGGGGATCGACCCTGTTTCATCTGGGTGTGCTTGTCGTTTTTTTCGGGCATTTATTCGGACTATTGGTGCCAATCTGGATTTTTGACAGTCTTCACGTAAAGCATGAATGGAAACAGGCGCTGGCTGTCGGTGGTGGGGGATTTGCCGGAGCCGTTTCATTTATCGGGGCAAGCCTGTTGTTGCATCGGCGTCTGTTTGATCCCCGTATCAGGGTGAATTCGACTTTTGCCGATACCGGTATTCTGATTCTGCTATGGTTTCAGCTCGCTTTAGGTCTGGCAACCGTACCGATTTCATTGAGCCATATGGATGGTATGCAAATGGTCAGATTCATGGCGTGGGCAAATGGCATCTTTACGTTCAATCCGGAAGCTTCTTCCTACATTCTTGGCTCTCACTGGATTTTCAGGGCCCATATCGTGCTGGGCCTGACCATATTTCTTTTGTTTCCGTTCACACGGCTGGTGCACATGTTATCAGCGCCGCTACGTTATATCTGGCGTCCAGGATATCAGATAGTGCGTTCCCGGAAATTAGCCGGCCACAAGATGGAGGCGCGCAATGGCTGATGTTATGGAAAGGATCAGCGTGGGCGGTGTTGAAATAGCACCGGGCGACATCGCAGCAGAGGCACAGAACCATCCTTCAGAGACGCCTGAGGATGCGTGGATACGATCTGCCGAGGCGCTTGTTGTACGACGGTTGTTGCTGGACGAAGCAGACCGGCTTGATATTGCGGCAACCGACCTGGCAGATGCCAAGGGCCATAAGCTCGCCCCCGATGATGCCCGCATCGAAGCTTTGCTGGAACAGGAAGTAAAAACGCCATCTGCCGATGAGGCCACTGCGCAGCGTTTCTATAGACAGCATCAGCATCGATTTTCTTCACCGACTATCGTCGAAGCGGAGCATATTCTGTTTGCGGCGTCGCCCGATGATGAATTCGCTTATTCTCTGGCGATCGGAGATGCGCGCGGTGCGATCCGGAAAATTCAGGCGGAGCCGGATCTTTTCGGCAAACTGGCGCGCCAGCTTTCCTCCTGCCCGTCAAAGGAACAGGGCGGCAATCTTGGGCAGATTGGTCCAGGACAAACGGTCGAACCGTTTGAGCAGGCCCTGTTTGCCCTGAACGAGGGTGAACTGTGCGACCAACCGGTTAAATCACGGTTTGGCGTTCACGTCATTCGTGCAGGCCGCCGGGTTGAGGGGGAAACGCTTCCTTTTGAAGCCGTTCGGCAGAAGATCGTGGATTATTTGGAAGAAGCCAGCTTTCGTAAGGCAGTGTCCCAATATCTTTCGATATTGGCATCCCGGACCGAGGTTGAGGGCGTCGCCTTCGAAATCACAGACGGACCGTTGGTGCAGTGAGGGTGGGAATTCGGGATTCCTTCGGCTGTGCGGCTTCTCTGTCTTGAGAGCGGGCAACATCATGTTCGTCGCGACCGGCAGGCGCTTCGCAAACGGGTGGACGCAATCCCGATTCTCTAGATATCGCCGATCATCTCCGCCAGCGTGGCCAGGCATTCGCGGGCGAGCAGATTGCAGCGCTCGGGGGACCAGCCTTGTTCGGTATCGGGCAGATCGCGATTATCCTTGAACGGCATTTCCAGCGTCATCGCTACCGCACCAAAACGTTCTGCGACCTGATTGGTCGACATCGACAGATTGGCTTTGCCTTCTGCGGCGGTGGGATAGCCGAGGTCGGTCTGGAAATCCGGTGTACGCTGGGCGAGGCGGTTGCGATAGCCGTGATATTTTTCCAGCTGTGCTTTGGTGATCGACGGAATGCCTTCAAAACCGGCGATGAAAACGGCTGGTATTGCTTCGTCCCCGTGCACATCCATGGCAAAGGCAACGCCGGTCTCGTCCATGGCGTTGCGGACACAAAGCACTTCGGGAGATTTTTCTGCGCTCGGTTCGTGCCATTCGCGATTGAGATTGGTTCCGGCGAAATTGGTTCGTAAATGCCCCCTGCGCGAACCATCCGGGTTCATATTGGGGATGATATGGAACCGGCATTGCTGCAATAAAAGCCGTGCGTGGGGATCGGCTGGATCGGTGAGCATTTCCAGCGCGCCTTCCATCCACCATTCGGCCATGCTTTCGCCCGGATGCTGGCGGGCGTAGAGCCAGACCTGTTTGTCACCGCTGCCCAATTCCAGACAGTCCATCGGCTGGCCTTCAAGACTATGGCCCAGCGTCCGTACCGTGACGCCCTCGAATCCGGCTGTCTCGGCAATCAGATCGTGATGACGTTCCATGCTATATGGCGCGAAATAGGCGAACCAGATGATATTGCTGCTCGCGGTATAGCGTATCGACAGGGTGCCGCTGGCTTCGTCATAACTGCTCGCCGCGCGGCCCCAATATTCCCGGTCTTCGCTGACGCAGGCGTTATAATCGGGCCAACCCTGCGGATAGGCCGATTCCTTCAGGCCGCCGATGTTCAGCTCCAGTTCGTCGCCAATTTCGCAGGCGACCCGGAAATGGAACCATTGAAAAAACTCGCTGTCCTTGTCCTTGCGGATGGACAGTTCTGCGGTGGTACCTTTGACGGCATGAACTTCGATATTGCCGCTATCGAATGCGCTGGTGATTTTTATGGTCATGGCACCCTGATAGTGGTTCCGGACTCTCCGGGGAAGTCCTTGAATAAGGCATCAGCCAATTTGGCGGCGGCGAGACCTGGCTGGGACGCAGGTGAGCCATCCTTTGCTTCGACCGATGCACGGCCTTCCCAGACAATCTCGCCGCTGTCCCGTTTGGTCAGACGTACCGAAAGTTCGGTGACGATCTTGTCCTTCGGCGGGCCGCTGAGGTCGATGCCAATGCCCAGGCCGACGCCGGACCCGTAACTGCCAGTACTGCCGCCAACACCGACCGAAACCGGTGATCGTGATCCGCTGGCGCTCAAAACTGCCCTTTCGAGCGTATAGCGAACGATATAATCGCTGCTTTTCGCGTCATCGAGCGCTTCGGAAAATCCGACTCGTTGCAATTCGCGCAGCAAGGCGGCCGAGTAGCTTGTATATTCAATGCTGCGGTTATGGCCTTCATCGGTCATATTGGGCCGGATGATGACGCTGCCCGGCACGATCGGCGCCACTTGCGCATTGTGAAAACGGGTGACATCCACAGGCGGTGTCATCGCCGTACAACCGGACAGGAGCAATGCTGCCAATGTCATTGTTGCGAATGATTGAAAAGCGGCCATGATACTCACTCCTTAAAACTGCTTGATCCTATATTAGCGCATAATCTCCGAGACTATGGAAAAAAATATATCCGCAGGCGATCGTGGTTAACCGATTGGAGAGACCATCTCGTTAAACAGCCGATATAGAGATGAAATAGGAACGTAAGATTAATGGCAAAGCCGTTTACGATATTGGTCACCGGCGGAGCAGGCTATATTGGTAGCCACGCGGTGCTGGCGCTGCTGGATGCCGGATGGCCGGTCGCGGTGATTGACAATCTGACCACCGGTTTTCGCTGGGCCGTGCCGGAAGATGTCGCCTTTTATGAAGGCGATATCGAGGATGATGCCCTGGTCGCCCGAATCATCAAGGACGAAAAAATCGGCGCGATCATGCATTTCGCCGGTTCGATCATCGTCCCGGAATCGGTGGAGAATCCGCTCAAATATTATCACAATAACAGCGCAAAGAGCCGTAGTCTGATCGAATCGGCGGTGACCGGCGGCGTGAATCATTTCATCTTTTCGTCAACTGCAGCAACCTACGGCATCCCCGAGGAAAGCCCGGTCAGCGAAAGCACGCCGCAACTGCCGATCAATCCCTATGGCATGTCCAAGCTGATGACCGAACATATGCTGCACGATGTGTCTGCGGCGCACGATCTGAATTTCTGCGCACTGCGCTATTTTAACGTCGCTGGTGCCGACCCCCAGGCGCGGACCGGGCAATCGACCGCCGGCGCGACCCATTTGATCAAGGTCGCGGTCGAGACCGCGCTTGGCAAGCGGGACAGCGTCGCTGTCTTCGGCACGGATTATGCAACGCCGGACGGTACCGGCGTCCGCGACTATATTCATGTGTCGGATCTCGCCAGCGCACATGTGCTGGCGCTGGAAGCACTGATCGCGGACCCGAATCGGAACCATCTGCTCAACTGCGGCTATGGTCGCGGATTTTCCGTGCTCGAGGTGCTCGATGCGGTTGACCGGGTCACCAACCTGCGAATCAAGCGGAATATGGAAGGGCGGCGCGCGGGCGACCCCGATTCGCTGATTTCCGACAATCGGGCGATTATGGAATGCTTTCCCTGGCAGCCGAAACATGCCGACCTCGATGAAATTGTCGCCCATGCATTGGCGTGGGAACGCAAACTCGTCGAAATTCGGGGAGATTAGCGCTGGTCGCTTGACTTTGGCGGCAGTCGACCTTAATTGCCCTGCTTCAACGCAGCTAGGCTGCTTTCAAGAAATTCAGATAATCAAGGCGTGGTACCAAAATGAAAGTCCGCAACTCTTTGAAGTCGCTTAAAAACCGTCACCGGGACTGCCGCGTCATCCGTCGCCGTGGTCGCACCTATGTGATCAACAAGACGAATCGCCGGTT
>NZ_JBLWWU010000023.1:0-52582 GCF_048267785.1 Parasphingorhabdus sp.
GACATTGGTTAAGACCTTGGATTTATATCCGCTCCGCTTCTTTAATCCGAAAAAACGGGGACCGGACCAGTGGGCACCGGTGATCTTCCGGGCGATATGGCTGAGGCTGTCAAAATGGCGGCCTTCAAACTCAAAACCGTCATCGCAGACCAGCACATGATAGCTTTTGCCGTTCCATGACCGGACCAGCCTGGTTCCGGTCTTCAGGGAGATGGCATGCATATGCCCGGCCTTGCCGGTACGCTCCACGCGTTTGCGCAGTCGATCGATCTCGCGCCTAGTGGCATTGGGCAATTTGCCGTGAACACGCTCCTGCAGGCGGTTTGCTATACCGCGGCGCAGCAGGTCCGGGCCAATGTCGGGAGCAGGCGATCGATATGTGTCGCGCCACAGCGAACGCAGCTGGGTAGGGCGCATGGTCATCAGCTCGGCCAGCTGCTTTTCCAGCCCGGTCATGATGCTTCCGCTCCTGCATTCTGGTCAGCCGTCTGGGCAATCCGGTAAGCGGTGCCGTCCTCGTCGCGTTGTTCGCGGGTGATAACAAGGCCCTTTTTGCGTAGGCCTGTCAGGAAGGCACGGGCGCTGTGCTTTTGCCATTTGGTAGCTTTGCATATCTCTTCAATGCTCGCACCCTTGCCTCGGTTTAGCAGAGCGATAACTGTGGCGGATTTACTTTGGTCTTTTGGTTTTTTGCTTGGCATATTGGGTCTCCAGCCTGGCGCTGGAGGTTCCAGCGCTTCCACTGACCCGAGCCGCGGGTCGCTTGTTAGCGTGGGCGGCGCGTCGCATCTGCTAGTTGCAATACCAACAGCAATGCTCGAACGAACACCGAAGTCCAGTGGATTATCGGCTGAATTTTACAAGCTGCATGTCGACTTCCCGCGGATCGGAGCATTGTTGCGGCATGTCAGATCTCGACGATGAAATTGATCATCTCGCTGAAACACAGCGCGGTCAGTGATTCTATTCATGCGCTGAACCGTGTCGAATTTCGCGACGAGACTGCGCGCATGGACAATCATCTCACCAACCACAGCCGGCACCGGCAAGCCGTCGACAAGTGGCGAATTATCGCACGCGACTGTCATCTTGCAGTTAGCCGTGATTTGCTCGGTAGGTTTGGGGTCGGGCAGCGCTGGTGGATCGGCAGCGCGGGAAGTCAGGTAGTAAAATAAATTAGTGCGGCATGACGCCTAGTGGCCGGTAGCGGACTGTCGATTTCATGCACGATCAACCAAAAAACCGGTATGCGCTTCGCTCTGAGCGGAGCAATTACCGTCATTCTTCCTTTCGTATGGGATAAAGTTTACATTGGGTGCCTGCATGTCCAATGATATAGTTATGGATGATGCTTTGACAACGGCGCGAAAATTCCTCGAAAGTCTTCAACGCTTCGAACTATCGACGCTTTTGGGCGAATGTTCTATTACGATTCAAGAAACCAAAGGCGGTTTCGTTGATGACGATTGGTTTTCCAATATGCCGAATGAATACGCCGTCGTCGTCGCACCGCAACCGATTGACGAAGCTCTTCGGAAGCTTGATGAAACCGATCGAAAGCGCGTTGCCGACGCGATTGCCAATGGATGGGGACGTGACGGCTCATTCGATTTAGACGTTCAGACCGTGAAACGTGAAGTTGAAGGCGTGCCTGCTTTGCTCGCCGAAATGCTGATTCATCGCGAAATGATGATAGACGTATCAACAGGCGGACAACGAATTCAGGAAGTGAACGATTACTACCGTGCGCGCGAAGTTCGTATTCGCGAGCGCATGCCCGCCGATTCTCGATACGCTAACCCGCATGACGACTTATGGGCATGGTATCACCATTGGGATAAAGAACTTCCACAATGGAAAGATCGCCGACTTTATGCGCGTCAGCTTTTCGGCCCTGCGATCGAAACTCTGGCGAAACGATCTTCGATGCCTTTGCCGGAGCGGGAAGCCACCGGATGGGAACGCGTCGATCGCGCTTTGTCGAAGGCGCGGACGCAACTTGGCCTATCTTCAGTCGAAGAAGATTTTCAACAAATTGGATTGTTGTGCCGGGAAGTGCTCATATCGCTTGGGCAAGCAGTCTTTGACCCGCTTGTTCATTCATCACCCGATGGAGTCAAACCCAGCGAAACCGATGCCAACCGGATGATCGGCGCATTCATCGCATTCGCCTTCGGCGGTGCCAGCAAAGAAGAGGTCCGCGCTCACGCCAAAGCATCGCTTCGGTTGGCGCTCGCGCTGCAGCATCGGCGCACCGCAAACCAACAGCTTGCGGCCCTATGCCTCGAAGCAACCTCGTCAACCGTCGCCGTAATTTCGATAATCGCTCGGCCTAAATGAATATAGCGCCAGCTGCCCATATAGCTGCCCATAAATAGGTCCGCTTTCCGGTGGCGGTTCACTGCCCGCCAATGTTCGAAATTGGGGCCCATTTCAGACAATCAACAATTGGGCGGACAGCAGAATGTCTGCTCATAGAAAATCATCGGTGACATGCGGACATGGAGTTGTTTCACATCGCGATGGCAGCATCCGCCCTAATTTCGCGCCTTCAAGACTCGAAAGCCGGTCGTCGCGTCCACAAAGCCTGCGTGACAAAGCTGTCGAACTTCTATAACCTATGAGTAATAGGTAAAGAGAAAGACAGAATCATGCGGCAGTCGAACAAATTCTACATAGATGGCGAGTGGGTTGCGCCGGCCGGTGCCGGATCCTTTGCCGTGATCAATCCCGCGACCGAGGAAGTCGCAGGGGAGATTGCAATGGGCAATGCCGTCGATGCCGACCGTGCGGTTCGGGCCGCACGTAATGCCTTCGCCTCATTTTCTCGCACAGACAAGGCCGAGCGGGTGGAATTGATAGATGCGATCCTGGAAGAGTATCGCGTCCGGATCGACGATCTGGCAGACGCCATTACGGAAGAAATGGGGGCCCCTTCGAAACTGGCGAAGGATTTACACGCCAGGATCGGGCACATCCATTTGAAAATTGCCCAGAAGGTGCTGGAGGATTTTGCCTTTAGGCGAGAACGCGGGGGGTCCACGCTGGCTTATGAACCGATCGGGGTTTGCGCGCTGATCACGCCGTGGAACTGGCCGATCAATCAGATCGCCGCGAAGGTCGCACCGGCGCTGGCCACCGGTTGCACGATGGTGCTCAAGCCATCCGAATATTCGCCCTTTTCCGCCCAGATATGGACAGAGGTCTTTGACAAGGCCGGCGTTCCTGCCGGGGTCTTCAACATGATCCAGGGGACCGGCCCGGAAGTCGGAGAGGCTCTTGCCTCGCATCCCGAAGTCGACATGGTTTCCTTTACCGGATCGACGGGAGCCGGAATCGAGGTTGCAAGAGCTGCCGCTCCCACCGTGAAACGTGTGCATCAGGAGCTTGGCGGAAAATCCGCCTTTGTCATCCTCCCCGATGCCGACATGGAGCTAGCCGCAGAAGCATGTTTCCGGTCCGTCATTTCCAACGCCGGCCAATCCTGCAATGCGCCGACCCGCATGCTGGTACCGAACGCTGCCATGGCGGAAGTCGCGAACCACCTTGCGACGGTTGGCGCATCAATTCGGCAGGGCGATCCAAAGACCAATCCGGATGTCGGCCCCGTAGTCTCAAAACGCCAATATGACCGTATTCAGGCGTTGATCGAGAAAGGCATGGCGGAAGGCGCGACGCTTGCCGTCGGCGGGCCGGGGCGACCCGATGATCTGGCCAGAGGATATTTCGTGCGACCGACGGTCTTCAGTCATGTCACCAACGACATGGCGGTGGCCCAAGAGGAAATATTCGGACCGGTTCTTTGTGTGCTGGGTTATGAGGATGTCGACGAGGCAATCGCAATCGCCAACGACACACCTTATGGACTGGCGGGCTATATTCAGGGTCGCGACAGCGATCAGGTCAACGATGTGGCGTCGCGACTTCGGGTGGGTCAGGTGCTGATCAACAGCCCGCACCCCGACGGCATGGCGCCCTTTGGAGGCTACAAGATGTCAGGCAATGGCCGGGAATGGGGAGACCACGGCTTCGAGAGCTTTCTCGAGGTGAAAGCGATCCTTGGCAGCGCAGCCTCAAAAGAAGTGGCGGCCTGATATGGCGTTCATTCCCTTTCCAGACCCGTCAGCGCAGTCCGACGAGTTGAAGGACCGGCTGAAAAGGCTGGGCGGACTCAATGTCACGCGGATGATGAGTCACAATGAGCCGCTGATGGAAGCCTATGCGCGCCTGGGCACAACGATTTTGCTGAAGGGCACGCTGGATCCACTTGTCCGGGAAGCGGTGATATTGCGGATCGGCCAGCTGTGCGGCAGCGAATATGAATGGCATCAGCATGTCAGCGTTGCCCGGAGCATCGGCATGCCCGACGATCAGATCGCGGCGATCGAGCGCGAGGACATTTCGGTTCTCCCGCACGACCAGCAGGTAGCGTTGCGTGTCGCGGAGGAGATTCATCGCGATGCAAGCGCCAGCGAAGCGGCAATGATGGCGGCAACGAAAGTTTTCACGCCAGCACAACTGGTCGAACTGACCATCGTCGCCGGCTTCTATATCATGACCGCCGGCTATTTGCGCAGCCTCCAGATAGAAATCGAGGACACGCCGCCGCTGGCCATCCAGGATATCGGCAAGGACTAGGCGCTATCCAGGATATCGGCAAGGACTAGGCGCTATATCGCAAGCTTGCCTAACGCAGCGCAGCGCCCGGCCCAGTTGCTCATCCCGCCTGAATGATGTCCGCCGCACGCCAGGCCATGGCCATGGTCGGGCCATTGGTATTACCGGACGGGATCGCCGGCATCGCCGACGTATCCATGATCCGCAGATTGGCCACGCCGCGAACGCGGGTCTGGGGGTCGATGACCGAGGTCTCATCATTGCCCATGCGGCAACTGCCAACCGCGTGATATCCGCAGGTGCCGAATTTGTCATAGGCGGACAATATCTGTTCGTCGGACTGATATTCGGGGCCGGGCGACGTTTCCTCGGCGATGAGCCCTGCCAGCGGTTCGGTCGCCAGATATTTTCTGACCGCCCTGACCAGGGCCACCATCTCCTTCTTGTCCTTGTCGGTCGCGTGGTGGTTGGCCTCAATACGGGCGGCCTGGTTGGGGTCGGTGCTTTCGATATGGATGCGTCCCCTTGAACTGGGTCGCAGCGTGTAGGCGCAGACATGCATGCCGGGAATATCCTCGATCTGCGTACGGTCCTCCATGTTGAAGCTGAAGGGAGCGACGAGGATCTGTGCGTTGGGCCGGTTCTGGCCGGAATCGGTCTTCAGCCAGCCGACGATTTCGTAGGATGCCGCCGACATCAGCCCGTCGAAGCCGAGAAAATATTTCAGCGCGTGCCAGACCACACGCAGGCCACCATATTGCTTGTTGTGGGATATATTCTCATTGAGTCGAGACTGAATCAATATGGCGCGATGCTCGATCAGATTCTCACCGACCGAAGGATTTGCATGCACCATCTTGATCCCAAGCGGCTCAAGAATTTCGGGATCGCCAATTCCCGAACGTTCCAGAATGGAGGGTGTTGCCAGAGCGCCGCCGGACAGGATAACTTCTCCATCGACCCCGAATTCCTCCGGACGGCCCGAGACGATTGCAGCCACCCCGATTGCCTTCTTATCTTCGAACAGCACGCGATCGACGACAGCGTCAGTTATGACGGTCAAATTGCTGCGCGCCATCGCCGGGCGCAGAAAGGCCTTGGCGGCGCTTTCGCGCTTGCCCTTATGCACTGTGCGGGGGGCGTAGCCGATGGCCACGCTGTCGTCGGGTTCGTTCATGTCGCGCTTGCTGGCCCAGCCCAGCGCGTGGCCGGCGGCTACCTGGGCCTCGGAGAGGCGGTCGCGATGCGTGGGCAGGGTGATATGAATGGGTCCCTTGTCGCCGCGAGTCTCGGAGGCGCCGAGTTCGTGATTTTCGAGTTCCGAATAAGCCTGGCCGATATGCTGCCAGTTCCAGTCTTCGCTGGTCTGTTCCGCCAACGAGGCAAAATCGGCGGGCATGCCGCGAACATACATCATGCCGTTGATCGACGTCGAGCCGCCCAGCACCCGGCCTCTTGCCCAATATTCGGACTTGTTCGCGGTCGAGGCTTCCGGCTTGCTTTCATGCGCCCAGATATGGTTCGGGTCGGCCATGACCTTGGCGATGCCCTTTGGCATGTGTATCAGGGGATTCTTGTCGCGCGGTCCGGCCTCGAGCAGCAGCACCCTGTTTTCCGGCCGTTCCGAGAGACGATAGGCGAGCACGCAACCAGCAGCACCTGATCCCACGATAATATAATTATACTCGGTCAAAAATTCTCTCCCTTGCTTTTATAAACCTAACTGCCATAGATTAATAGAGTACGCAATTGTTTGGATCAGGAATCGAACCGATGGTGGAAATAGTTTTTGTCGAAGCCGATGGCGAGGAAATCACGGTGGATGCCGAAGTCGGTGAACCATTGATGCGAGCAGCCAAGAATGGAGGAGTCGCCGGTGTCGTAGCCCAATGCGACGGGTCGATGGCCTGTGGCACGTGTCAGGTTTATCTTGAGCCAGACTGGTACCAGCGACTCGAAGACCCTTCCGAAATCGAAGGCGATCTTATTGAATTCTCGCTGTTTCCGCGCGAAACGTCCCGGCTTTCCTGCCAGATACCGGTCGTGGCGGAAATGGAAGGCATGCGGGTGTCAGTACCGGAAGCGCAGCTATAAACCTATTGATTGTAGATTAATGCTCTGATAGTCTCTGCGAGGCAATGTTAAAGGGAAGCCCATGACCAAACCCGCGCTTGAGGAAATGACAAGCAAACCGCTCGTGCAGACGATCAACATGCTGACGGACAGCCAGCAGACGGCTATCCGCAAAATATCCTCGCACGATAATGCACGCGTCCCGAAAATCGAGGCCACCAGGCCAGTTTCGATGTTTACCGGCCAGGAATTCTATGATCTCGAGCAGCGGCATATCTTCAGGAAGCGAGCCGTTCCCCTGACCCTGTCGATGATGGTGGGCGAGCCGGATACGGTGTTTGCACATGACGGCTACGGCATTCCGCTGCTGGTGAGCCGGGACAAAAAGGGTGAAGTCCACGTCTTTCTCAATGCCTGCATGCACAAAGGTGCAAAATTGCTGGAAGGATGCGATCCTGTCAAAAAGGGACGAATTACTTGTCCCTACCATGCCTGGACATATGGCATTGATGGCAAGCTTCTGGCGGCAGCGCGATCCGAGACGTTCGAGAATTTTGACAAGTCCAAGCACAATCTGGCCGAACTTCCGTCTCGGGAAGCCGGCGGATTTATCTGGGCCATGCTCGACCGGCATGCGGAGCCCGATTTTTCAAGCATGGATGAGCAGCTTGTCGCCGACATGGCAGCATTCGATATCGACAGCGCATATATTTACGGGCGCAAGACTTTCCATCTCGACGCCAACTGGAAGTGTGTACTTGAGCCATTTCTGGAAGGCTATCACGTCCAACGGCTGCACGCGAAAACAGTAGGGCCTCTGTTCGCGGATGTGCCCAATGTGACGGATGTTCTCGGCGTCAATATCCGGCAGATTTCGGGGAAGCTCAACTATACCCCCGACTGCCTGGATATCCCGAACGAGAATATCCACAAGTCGGTTACCCACGCCTATAATATATTCCCGAATGGCGTGGTGGTTACCAGCCCCTATTATATCAGCGTGATGTTTCTGATGCCCACAGCGGTCAACAGAACGACCGTCCAATATTTCATGCTGACCCGTTCGCCTGACGACAATGAAAAGGCGAAGGAACTGTACAAAAAATCCTATGACATGATTGTGGACGTGTTCGGCAATGAAGATTTCTGGGCCGCACAAATGTCGCAAGCCGGATTGGAAAGCGGCGCGCTTGACGAGGTCGTCTATTCCGGCCTCGAGGAGACAATCCCACGTTATTATGACATTCTGGAAAGCTGTCTACCACAACAATAATCAAAACAACCTGGGAGAGTTTTTCGCGTGCAAACCATTTTCAGTGCCTTGCAGTGGTGGCAAAAAAGCCGGACCGATGTGACGGCGCTCTCGCTCGGCGGTGACAATATCAGCTATGGTGAATGGGTGCCCTGGATCGAAAGGGTCGCGGCCCAATTGCTCAAAATGGGTGTTGAAAAGGGGGACAGGGTCGACGCCTGCGGTGCCAACAGCCTGGAATATTGCACATTGGCAATGGCTGCCATGCGCGCCGGCGCAATAATTGCGCCGCTGAATGCGCGCTTCACCGCTCATGAGCTCCGGGAGATTGTTGAAGATCATGCGCCGCGACTGATCTTTGCCGCCGAAGAACAAGCTGAAAAATTCTCTGGAACGGGCGTTCCCCTTCATGATTTTTCGGAAATAGCGGCTCTGAGACAAGGTGAGCCGGCAGATGTCGCTTGCTACCTTGATCCCGATGACTGTGTGGTGATCATCTCCACCAGCGGATCCACGGCAAAGCCGAAAGGCGTGATGTTCTCCCATCGCACCATGACGGCCTATGCGATGGCCAATGCCCTTGAGGACGGGGCGCTGCGCGATGGCGGCGGCGTGATCATCGTAGCGCCTCTCGCCACATCGGCCGGCATGGTCCAGCTCGTCCACTATTCGGTGCTCGGCTGCACGCTCTATTTCGAACCGCTATTCGACGCGGAACTGTTCCTCGATATCCTCATCAAGGAGCCGATCGTAAACTTTGCCGGTGCTCCGGCCTTTTTTGAGCGTATCGGTGCACTGCCGCGCTTTGCGGACGCGGACCTGTCCAGCCTGAAAACGGTCTCTGCCGGTGGTGCCCGCGTCACCCGCAAATTATATGACCTTTGGGCCAGCAAAGGCCTGCATATTCGGCAGACCTATGGCCAGACCGAAGCCGGCGGCAATTCGACGGTCAATCCGGTGGCCTTTGCCGCGAGTGACCCCGAGAAATGCGGATGGGGCGGAATATTCATGAAGCACAAGGTCGTCGATGAAAACGGCCACGAGGTGCCGCCGAACACCGAAGGCGAAATACTGATCCAGGGGCCGTCGGTGATGCTGGGATACTGGAACAATCTCGAGCAGACCGCAGCGACGATCCGTAATGGCTGGCTGCATACCGGCGACATTGGGACAATCGACGAACGCGGCCTGATCACTTTTGTGGATCGAGTGAAGGATATTATCGTCTCGGGCGGGCTGAATATATCGGCGGCGGAAATCGAGCGAGCACTGCTCGAATTTCCGGGCGTCGAGGAGGCGGTCGTCATCGCCGCCAAGGATGAAAAGTTCGAGGAAACGCCGATGGCCATTGTCTGGAGCGAGGGCGGGCTCGAAATCCCTGCCCTTATCGAACATTGCAACGGCCGGCTCGCCGACTTTAAAGTGCCCCGCTATGTGGCGATCGAAGAGGGACCTTTGCCCCGGCTTGCCACGGGCAAGCTCGACAAGCCGACATTACGGGAGAAATACAAAAACGCCCACCGGGAACTCCGCAAGGTGCGTTGAAGGAGAGTTTGATGGCAACAAAGACACATGACATTCCGGCCCACATTCACCCCGACCAGGTGTTCGTGTTCGACATCTACGCCGATCCCCGCATCGGGGACGATGTGCAAGGCACCTATAACAGGGCGCTGGAAAATGCGCCGGATGTATTCTGGACGCCGCTCAACGGCGGCCATTGGATCGTCCAGAGATATGATATTACTGCCGAGATCGTCAAGAATCCGGAGGTATTCTCTGCCAGGGAAATGCAGATACCGCGGGTCGAAAACCCGCCCTTCATGATTCCACTGTCGATCGATCCCCCGGAAAATGTCCCCTATCGCCATGCCTTGATGCCCCGATTTTCTCCACGAGCGGTTGCAGATATGGAACCGAAAATGCGTGAGATGGCGGTGAGGATCATCGAGGACGTTGCGGCAGCCGGCGAATGTGATTTCATTGCCGATGTCGCCTCACGGTTTCCTGTATCGGTGTTCATGGAACTCATGGGGTTGCCGCTCGACAAATTGCGCGAATTCCGGAGCATTGCCGACACTTATTTTAACGCAAGAACCAATGAAGAATTGCAGGCTGTATCAGGCCAGATTTTTGCGATCTTCACCGAGCTCATGGAATTGCGTCGTAACAACCCGGAAGACGACCTGATGAGCCATCTGCTGACCGTCAAGATCGCAGATCGGGATATCACCGACGAGGAAATCCTGGCCATGTGCTTTGTGCTGTTTCTGGGCGGAATGGACACGGTCACCAATGTCACGGGCTTCAGTTTCCAATATCTGGCAACCGATCAGGCCCTGCAGAAAAGGCTTGCGGATGACCCGTCGCTTATTCCGCAATTTGCCGAAGAGGGTTTGAGAATGTTCGGGGTCATCGGCACCCCGCGTCTGGTGGTGAAGGACCATGAGGCTTTTGGCGTCGCATTCCGCAAAGGGGAGATGGTTTTGAATCTTTTATGTCAGACAGGTCGGGATGACCACAAGATCGAAAATCCAAATATATTCGATATCGACCGCAAGGACAAACCGCATCTCAATTTCTCGACCGGACCCCATTTGTGTCTCGGCCACGCGCTGGCACGGGCCGAGATGCGGGTACTGGCGGAAGAGTGGCTGAAACGGGTTCCACAATTCCAGGCGAAACCGGGAATGAAGCATGGCTTCCGTATCGGAACGGTCTTCGCAATCGAAAGCCTGCCGATTTCGTGGACCGTCGACTGATGGTCGAAACAGCGACAGCCCCGGTCGGGGCAGAAGGGCGCTATTGGAACGCGTTGCGCGAGGGGCATCTGGAATTGCCGCAATGCGCCGGCTGCGGTCGCTGGCACTGGCCTGCGGTCTTTCGCTGCGGAGAATGCGGCAGCTGGCAGCATGACTGGAAAAGGCAGCCGCTGGTCGGCACGGTCTTTTCCTGGACGCGAACCCATCACCCGTTCGGCGGCACGGAATCGATCGACAAGCCGTTCACCTCCGTGCTCGTCACGCTCGACGCCGTGCCCGTCCGGCTGATAGGAATTCTGGGTCAGGCCGAGGGGGAGATCGCCATCGGGGATCCGCTCGAGGGCCATGTCGAAACCATGAAATTCCGGGACAGAGACATGCCGGCTCTCCGCTGGAGCAAAAGCCTATGACCGGATTCCTGTTCAAGAAGACGGCCGTCGCCGGTGTCGGCTATCGCCAATATCCTCGCGGAACTGCCGACCTGCCCGAACGGGGGGTTCTGGTGCGAGCGATAATCGACGCCTGCGATGATGCCGGGTTCGACCCGGCGGACATCGACGGCTTCGTGTCCTATGGCGATGATCATAATGAACCGGTCCGGCTGATGTCCGATCTGGGGACCAAGGAGCTGAAGCTGTCGACCCAGGTATGGGGCGGTGGCGGTGGCGGTATCGCCGGGACATTCCAGCTGGCGGCATCCGCCATCGTCACCGGCCAGGCGAATGCCGTCGTTATCTTCCGGGCGCTGGTCGAGGGCAATAGCGGCCGCCTGGCAGAGGCGGTGATGGCGCACCATCTGAACGACCATATGGTCGGCGCGGGAATGGTCGCGCCGGCGCAGATCTGCGCGATGCGCGCCCAGCGCTTATTCGAATATCACGGGGTGCCACAATCGACCTGCGAGGAACTGGTCCGCGCCTCCTATTATCACGGCAGTCGCAACCCGGATGCGGTCGCTTATGGCAAGGACCTCGATGTCGAGAGTTACCGGACCTCGCGCTGGGTCGCGGAGCCGTTTCGCCTGTTCGATTGCAGCCGCGAAAATGATGGCGCGGGCGCGTTGCTGATGGTGTCCTCGGACCTTGCCAAGAATCTGGCCAAGAAACCGGTGCAGCTTCTGTCGGCCGCTCAGGGAACGGAAAAAGGCTGGGGCGATTTGCTGGAGAATGACGCGGCCGAACTCTACGCCACCACGGGGTTTCGGGCGATCAGACAGAGATTGTTCGAGCAGGCCGGGTTGACCCCCGCCGACATTGATGTGGTGCAGCTCTATGAGAATTTCAGCGCCCAAGGCGTGGCGTCCCTGATCGATCACGGCTTCTGCACCTATGACAATGTCGCCGAATTTGTCCGGTTCGAAAATCTGGTCGCGCCGCATGGCAAGCTGCCGGTCAATACTTCGGGTGGCAATTTCGCCCATGGCTTCGTCCACGGGATTATCTGCGCGATCGAGGCAATCCGTCAGTTGCGCGGTGAATCGGTAAACCCGGTCCCTGATGCAAAGACCTGCCTGCTGGCCGGAGGGCCGGGCTCGCCGACCATCAGCTCAGCGATCTTCGGTGTCGATTGACGGCTTGTCCTCGCGCATTGCATCGGTGCGAACGCGAATACCGAGGATCAACGTCCGCAACGCTTCGAGGAACAACTGTTCATCGTCATAAGGGTTGGCCGCTATCGATTCGGCCAGATTCGGATATCGGTCCGCGACAAATGCCGGCATGCTCGGTGACCCGTTGGCGAGCGCGGCGGCCTGGAACAGCGCCGAACCATAAGTGAGTTTCTCGATCGCCTCTAGCATCGCCATGTGCAGCTCACGGGTTTCGGGATAGCCCTTCACCGTTCGTTCGTAAGCCCCGAGCATCAGATGACGCGGAAAAAACTGCAGTATCAGAGGCGCCGCATTGGGATAGCGCAGCAAGGCCTTTCGGGTGTCCAGGCAGATCTGGATCGTTCTTGCTTCCCAGTCGCCGGAGTCGTCCTCTGCAAATTTGGCAAGCGAAAGAATCTCGCGCGCGACCTCTTCCAGCAGATCCTCCTTGTGCTGGAAATGGTGGTAGAGCGACGGGGATTTGACATCCATTTTCCTCGCCACAGCGCCTAGGCTGAAGTCCGAAAGACCGTGTTCTTCAATAATTTCCAGCGCGGCCTGGACGGCGGTCTCGCGTGTTATCAATGCTTTTTTTGGACGGGCCAAGCCTGTTTCCCCTTGTTTTCCAGCGATCCTGTTTTCCTACCAGCCGCAAATTGTCAATGCGCTTGATCTATTAGGGGTTCAGCGAGTTGCGGGCCTGCCGCTACTATCAGGTCTATTTCAAATCCCTCCAGCCAGCTCATCCCGGAAACCTGTTCGGCCATTTCCGGTTGCGAGGGAGTGATCGCGTTCAGATTCGCTCCCGGCTGACGGTTCGCGCGATTCCATCCCCCGGCATGTCCCCAGCCGTGCGGATAGGCGACGCAGCCCCGGCGCACCTCGTCGGTCAGGCTAACCGTCACCTCGATCTCCCCCCATTGCGATCGCATGATGACGGCGGAACCGTCGGCTATATGGCGATCCTCGGCATCGGCGGGGTGGATCAGCAGCCTTGGTTCATCGTTGCGGACCAGCTTCTCGACATTGTGCATCCAGCTGTTGATGCATCGCAGCTTGCGCAGATTGATCAGCCGGAGGCCGTTCCGGTCACGCTCGGGCGCGGCGGCCAGCCGTTTGATTTCCGATGCCGAAACGTCGGACCACAGGTGGATCTTGCGATCCGCGTGCCCGATGCGTTTCTTGAAATCAAACGCCCATCTGCCGCGCTCGATCATGATGCCGTGGGTCTCGGCCTTGAGGCGTTCTAGCGACAGCCCGTCCTGTCCCTCGACGCCGGCGCGCAGTTCGGCATCCGCAATTTCAAAAGGAGTTCTCGTAAAATATTGGTCTGCCTTGCCCATGCGTTCGGCCAGTTCGCTCAGAATATCGAATTCACCTCGCGCGTCGCCAACCGGCGGAATGACGGCATCGACATATTGGGCAAAGGGCCGGACCATGTGGTTCATGAAAAACTGGTTTATGTCGGCGCGCTCGAGCGCGGTGGTCACCGGCAGGATATAGTCGGCGTGCCGCGACGTTTCATTCACGTAAAGGTCGAGCGCGACCATCAGCTCCAGCTGTGCAAATCCATCGGGCAGGCGGGGTCCGTTGGGCATCGACATGACCGGATTGGCGCCGACCACCATCAGCGATTTTATCTGTCCCTCGCCGGGCGTGGTCATTTCCTCGAACAAGGTCAGGCTGGGCTGCGATCCCCAGACGCTGGGCAGGCCGCTGACCCGCGAGGGATGGCCCCCCAGCGCTGCGCCAGGCGCAATCCCGCGAACCTGCTCCGCCTTCGCCGAACCACCATGCCCCCATCCCACACCACCGGCTGTGTGAAATTTGCCCGCGATGACATTCAGGCTATTGAGGAAAATATTGGTCAGAGTGGAATAGCTGCCGCGACAGATGCCGACGCGCCCCATCGCGGCTGATCTCGGCGTAGTCGCAAAATCCCTTGCAAGCTTGCGGATCGCTTCTGCCCCAATCCCGCACCGCGACTCGGCGACTTCCGGGGTGATCCATATGATCGCCTCGGCAAAAGCCTCCCAACCGGTGCAGTTTTCCGCAAGAAATTGCTTCGCTTCCAGCCCCTCGCTGACGATTACCTGCAACAGCGCCCCGATCAGCCAGACATCGCTGTCCGGGATGACCGGGACATGCTCATATTTGCGGGCGGTTTCGGTCCGTCTCGGATCGACAACGACGACGCGCCCGCGGCTCGCAATCGCGTCGAGATCCTCGCGAAACCGCGGTGCAATCAATAGCGAGCCATGGCTGACCAGAGGATTGGACCCGAAAACAATCAGATGGTCGCACGCCACCAGGTCGGGAAACACGAACGCATGGGTGCCGAACATCAATTCGGTGGCCAGAACCGGCGACGCGATATCTTCCGATCCCGGCGTATAATGCCTGGTGCATCCCATGGCCTGCTGGAACAGGGCATTCGCCATCGCGCTCGGCCAGCCCATGCTGGGCGGGTTCCCGGTGTTCATGGCGAAAGCCTGCGGGCCGTATTGATCCCGCACCGAGGTCAGTCTCCGTGCAATATCGCCGAGCGCTTCATCCCAGCTTGTTCGGACGAATTCCCCGGGCCCGCCGACTCGTTTCATCGGAAATGTGACACGGTCTTGATCATGGACGATATCTGCGAGCGCTGGGCCTTTCACGCAAATATGCCCTTGCGAATGCGGATTGTCGTGGTCGGGGCGAATTTTGGCAATCTTGCCGTCCTTCACCGTTGCCACCATACCGCACAGCGCCTCGCAGATGCGACAATAAGTGACGTGATCACCGTCCTGGCCCGGTTCGATTGCGATTCTGCTTCTCTGTTTCAACGGCTTTTCCTTGTCCTGTCGCCGGCCCAAACTCTGTTCAACCCGATCGCTGCGGTGACGGCAATGGCCCGGTTTTCCGAGATAAAATGCCAGTTTTCATTTCTCTATTGCAATTAAACCTAATGACCGTAGAATAATGTCTGTCGTTCCGCAAGAGAACGGTTTTGGAGGGAAATGTCGAAATGGCCAAAAAATCAATGCATCTGAAGTTCTTTGCGTCCGCCGGTCTGGCGACACTGGCTGTCGCGCTGCTTTCTGCTTCGCCAGTGCAGGCGCAGGATCAGTCGCCTGCAAGTGGCGCCGAGGATGCGACCGATCCGGACACCGGTTCCTTTTCTGAATCGGATATGATCATCGTGTCTGCCCGCCGGCGCGACGAGCGACTGATCGATGCGCCGGTGGCGATTACCGCCGTCACGGGCAAGACGCTGGACAAATATGCGGTCAGTTCGGTGACCGACCTTTCGCAGCAGGTGCCCAATCTGGTTGCCGGCAAGGCCGCATCCGGATCATCCGCTTCGATATTCCTGCGCGGTGTCGGTTCGACCGCATTGAGCGCGGGCTTCGACCAGTCGGTGTCCTTTGTCATCGACGGCCTGCCGATGAGCCGCGGGCGTGAAATTTCCCTGCCCCAGTTCGATATTCAGCGTGTCGAGGTTCTCAAGGGACCGCAGGCACTCTTCTTTGGCAAGAATACCACAGGCGGATTGATCAGCATCGTCACCAACGGCCCGGAGGATTATTTCGAGGCGGGCGGCAAGGTCGGCTACGGTTTCGAAGCGGAACAAAAATATGTCGAGGCGTTCGTTTCTGGGCCGCTCAGCGACAGCTTCCGCCTCCGCCTCGCTGGACGCTATTCCGACAGCGAAGGCGCATTCACCAACAGCGCGTCCGATATCTATCCCTCGCCGCTCAATTTCCTCACCGGAACCTTGGGAACACCCAATCAGATCAATCGCACCCGCAACTCGAAGAAAAGAGGCGGCGCAGAAACATACGGGCTGCGTGCTACCGCAGAATGGGATGTGTCACCGGGGTTGAGCTTCGAAGTCAAGGCCGGCATTTCCGATGTTCAGGATGGCGGGCCAACCGATATATTGGAACGTCTCTGTGGTGGCGGACGAACGGTCCCACAACCCTCCATACCGGCACCCGGGTTCGTCGTGCCTGCCAGTCCCAACACCGATTGTAGCATCAATGGGGTAGCGGACGCTGCTGCCATTCCCGTAGAGGTTGCAACAGCGGATTATCGCTATGCTAGGAATGGCGAACTCTATGCGGATTTCGCTTCGCAATATGGCGTGCTGACGACAACGATCGAAAGCAATATGTTCGATGTCACCGGCATCACCAGCTATTATCATTTCAAGCAGACCGACAATAATGTCGTGTCCGGCGAGTCCTATCCCGCCAACTTCACCCAGTTGGCCGAATTCGACCAATTCTCCCAGGAAGTGCGCTTCCAGTCGAAGTTTGACGGTTTTTTCAACGCCATGTTCGGCGCGTTCTACTCCGATGGCAATTTCGAATTCAATACGGATGCATTCATCCTCCCGTTTCCGCCGCCGACCGCGACCGGGACCTTTGTCACCTTCAAGCGGGACAACGGCTTCGATGCCAAATCTTTCTCGATATTCGGGGAGGCGCAGTTGGCCTTTGGCGATTTCGAACTGTCCGCCGGTGCCCGCTATTCCTACGAGCAACGCAACTCGTTCCAGCGATCGCTCAGCGCCAATCCGAGCATCGTGGCCGAAGTCCAGCCGGGTGTTTTCCTGCCAGCTTTTCCAGGGGGCATAAACATATCGGACAAGTTCACCGATAGCGATTTATCGCCCCAGATGACCCTGCGATACAAACCCAGCCAGGACGTCACGCTATACGCCGCCTACAAGCAGGGTTTCAAGACCGGCGGGTTCAATATTTCCCAGGTTCTGTCCGTGGCTGCCCTGTTCGATCCGGCCGGCGCCACCGCTTCCGGTCGTTACGCCAGCGAAAGCGCGGAAGGCGGAGAAATGGGTATTCGCACGCTCTTCTTGGGTGGCGACCTGGCACTGAATGCCACCGCCTATTATTACGAATATACCAACCTCCAGGTTCAGGTTTTTGATCCGGCGACCGTTTCACTAATTGCAGACAATGCCGGCAAATTGAGAACCCAGGGGATCGAGGCCGATTTGACCTGGAGGATTTCGCCCGCGTTCAGCATCCGAGCGGCGGCGGCCTATAATGATGCCAAATACAAGGACTTCATCGGGGCCTGCTTCGAGGGGCAGACCATTGCGCAAGGTTGTAATTTCAATCTGAACGCCTCGACCGGTGCCTTCACGTCCCAGAATTACGGCAATCGCACGCCGCCCAAGGCACCCGAATTTGCTGCGCGCGCCGGCTTCACCTATGACTTGCCGATCGGCAGCTCCGGCGGCCGGCTGTCCTTCAATGGCGACGCTGCCTATACATCGAAATATAATTTTACCGATACGCTTCGCCCGGATTCTGTCCAGGACGCCTATGTCAAATTCGACGCTTCGATCGCTTATCATGCGCCCGATGATCGCTGGAGCCTGGCGGTGATCGGCCGCAATCTGACCAACGAACTGGTCGTTACCGCGGCCAATGATATCCCGTTCACCGGGGGGCTGGCCCAGGGCACCGGGACCGCTGGTCCGGGTACCGTCGCCGACATGTCCGCCTTTGTCGACAATCCGCGGGAAATTTTCGTGGAAGCTTCGTTCCGGTTCTGACCGGTTACGGGCGGGTTGCGCTCTCCCAATCACAACCCGCCCGATTTGATTGCAAGGACCAAGACATGAGCGATGCGATCCAGATAGAATATCCCGATCGCCTTTTTATCGGGGGGGGAGTGGATCCGGCCGTCCAGCGCGGATCAACTGAGGCTTGTAAATCCCGCCGATGAAGAGATTTTCTTCACCGTGGCCGAAGCGCGGCAAGACGATCTCGAGTCCGCGGTTGCCGCAGCCCGCAATGCCTTTGATCATGGTCCGTGGCCGCAAATGGGCGTTGCCGAGCGCGCGGCCGAGTTGCGCAAAATGGGGGAGGCGCTGGACAGGCGCGCCGGTTCGCTCGAAAATGCGTGGGTAAAACAGATCGGTGTTCCGCTGGCGATGGCGCGGGGGTCCAGTGCGGGCGCATCGGCTATCCTGAACTATTATGCGGCGCTGATCGAAGAGCAGGGTGTGGAAGAGGTCCGCCCGTCTCAGGGCATGCAGTCAAGATATGCCGTGATCGTGAAGGAACCTGTCGGGGTCGTTGCTGCGGTCGCGCCCTGGAACGGGCCGCTGATGACGATGATGATGAAGGTCGCACCGGCTCTCGCCGCCGGTTGCACTGTGATCATGAAGCCGTCACCGGAATCGCCGCTGGAAGCCTTCTTGATCGCCGAGGCGGCCGAGGAGGCGGGCCTTCCCGCCGGCGCGGTCAACCTCGTGCCGGCCGATCGGGAGATATCCGATCTGCTCATCAGCCATGGCGGCGTCGACAAGGTCGCCTTTACCGGATCAACGGCCGCAGGCATGCATATCGCGACGGTCTGCGCTTCGCGCATGGCGCGGTTCACGATGGAGCTGGGCGGAAAATCGGCGGCCATCCTGCTGGACGATTTCGACCCGGCGCTCACCGGCCCCTCCCTGGCTCCCCAGATCACCCTGATGTGCGGACAGGTTTGCATCAATTACAGTCGCTTGCTGGTGCCCCGCTCGCGCTATTCCGACCACGTCGACAGTCTCGTTGCAGCGATGGAAGCGGTCACGGTCGGGGACCCGATGAATGCAGCGACCCAGATGGGGCCGCTCGCCATGGATCGGCAACGGGAACGGGTTGAGCATTATATCCGGCAAGGCGTCAGCGAAGGCGCGAGGATCGCCACCGGTGGCGGACGACCAAAAGGCCTGAACCGAGGCTTCTACTTCGAACCAACGGTATTCGCGGACGCCACTAACGACATGGTGATAGCCCGCGAAGAAATATTCGGTCCGGTCACGACGGTGATTCCCTACGATAGCGAGGCCGAGGCCATTGCGATCGCCAACGACAGTGATTTCGGGCTGAGCGGCGGCGTCTATACCAACGACACCGACCGCGCCTATGGCATCGCGAGATCGGTTCGAACCGGTCATTTCACGCAAAACGGACGCGAATTCGACCTCACCAATCCTTTTGGCGGTTTCAAACAATCCGGCGTGGGGCGCGAGGGTGGTCCCGAGGGCATTGAGCCCTATTATGAGATCAAAACAGTCTTTTTGCCCAAGCTTCCGGCAATTCTTTGATTTTGCTAGATATAATTTTGACATGAACGGAAAAACAAGGAAACGTGAATTCGAAAGAGAGGCAGGGCCGCTTGAGGGTAGGATGCCATCCTCTGACGATCTGACGCTCGCTTTCGACGTGGAAGGACAAGAAGATCGCCCGACGGTTTTCCTGATGCACGGAGGGGGGCAGACAAGGCATAGTTGGTCCGGCGCCGCGCGAGCTCTAGTGGATCGCGGCTACCGCGTTGTTAACTACGACGCCCGCGGGCATGGGGACAGCGATTGGTCGTCGCGGGGGGCGTACTCATTAGCCGACCGGGTGGATGACTTAAGAGCGATGCTCTCGCTGAGTTCGCCGCGGTTCGCTCTGGTCGGTGCCTCGCTTGGTGGGGCGACTGCACTTTTAGCCACGGCGACCGGTATTCTTCCAGCTGGACTCGTCCTCGTTGACATAGTTCCAGAACCGGAACCCGAAGGAATCGAGCGGATCACAAGATTCATGAGCGCTAATCCGAATGGCTTTGGTTCGCTCGAAGAGGCTGTCGAGGCCGTGGCTGCGTACAATCCGACGCGTCCACGCTCTGGCGCCTCGGCGGGACTAATGCGCAATCTGCGGCGACGCTCAGATGGTCGGCTGTACTGGCACTGGGATCCACGAATAATGGAGTTAAAGCCCGCAACCCACCATGCCCAGGTTCAAGGAGCAGCGCGGGAGGTAGGCCGTCGCGCCGCCGTTCCAATAATGCTCGTGCGTGGCTTGGCCAGTGACGTGGTGAGCGATGCGGGTGTTGTAAAATTCAAGGCTCTCGTCCCGGGCTTGGAAGTCAGCGACGTGAGGCAGGCCGGTCACATGGTGGCAGGCGACAACAATGATACCTTCGTTTCAGCAATTATGAATTTTCTGGAGCGTTGTTTGCCCCTCGAAAGCGGAAGCTGACGATGACGATACTGGACGGACAAACTGTGGTTATAACTGGCGCGAGCGCAGGCTTGGGGCGCAGCTTCGCGCCGGTTCTGGCCTCAGAGGGAGCCAAGGTGGTTTTTGTCGCTCTTCGCGCGGACGCCCTTGAAGGCGTCGACTGAGGTGGAAGAGCAGAACACAGCACTTCGCGATTCGCTAGCTGCTCGACTCAGCAGGAGCGCTTCCGAAGATACATGGGCGGAACTAGCCAAGGCTGGTGTCCTTGGTATCTGCGTTCCAGAAAAACTTGGTGGTCTCGGCTTAGGAATCCGCGAAAGCGAGCCTGTGTTTGAGGTGCTCGGAGATCTTTGTCGCCCTACTCGTTTCCTCGAGAGCTCAATTATTGCGGCGGGTTTACTGGACTCTATAGGAGGCGAGGAGTCGCGGGAGCTCCTACGCCGTTTAACTGACCCCGACTTTGTCATTGCCATCGTAGGTTTGGAGCCTGCGACGGCGCCACATCTGCGCCTTGATCGTTTTGCCCAGAGATGCGGTCTTTCAGGGCGCGCTGCACTTGTCCTCGAAGGTGTCGAAGCAGACGTGTTGCTTATTCTGGTGCGCCAAGATGCCAAGGTGAGTCTGGCCGCTGTCTTGGATAAGGCTGACGGGTTAGTTGAGCATGCCTATCCAACGATTGATGGACGAATGGCTGCGGATTTGCGGTTCAACGATGCAACTTGTGTCGTTCTCGCCGACGATTGCTCCGAGGCACTCTCGCGAGTAATAGACCAGGCGATCGCCTGCACTGCTATCGAGGCTGCAGCACTAATGACCCGCCTGGTCGAAGACACTGCCAGCTTTGCTCGTGATCGCGCGCAGTTTGGGCAGCCAATTGGCAGCTTTCAAGTGGTTCAACATCGTCTCGTCGATATGTATATTGCCGCGCGGCGGGCCGGAGCCATAGCCCGACGCGCTATGGCTGGTCTTGAACATTGCAAGGTGCAGCGCGCTGCGCTAGCGAGCGCAGCTAAGGTGACTATTGCGGAGACGGGGCGCTATGTAGGCCAGCAGGCAGTGCAGCTTCACGGTGCTATCGGCACGACATACGAGCACCCAGTGAGCCGCTATTTCAAACGGCTGACCGCTGTTGAGCAACAGCTGGGTGACAGCGACATGCACGTCAAGCGTTACGCGGCTAATGCTTTTGTTTAGAATCAGAGCCGCAACTCTGACTTCGCGATAATGTTTCGTTGTATTTCATTCGTCCCGGCGTAAATAGAACCAGCTCGTTCGTTCAGATAGCGAAGAGGAGCGACTGCCTGCCAGACGTCGCCAGTACAATAATCCTCCGGAATGCCGGGGTACGACAGGATCGGACCCCCAGGCGCCGTCGTTCCAGGCTGCCAAGCGCGGGAGATGGGCCCCGCTGCCTCAAGTTGAAGTTCGGTGAAGCGCTGCTCCAGCTCGGTTCCCAAAATCTTCATCATTGATGCGTCGGAGCCGATTGGCCGACCTTGTGAGACAGCCGAAAGAATTTCCATTTCTAGGGCGTCGAGAACCTCCACTTGCACTGCGAAAACAGCCAGCCTACCTAGGAGTTCTGGAGTCTTTTCAAATCTAGACCCATCCAGATTGCTGCGGAGCGTATCTAGTCCCGCGCGTAGTGCTGGTGCGTAAGCCGAGCCTCCGCGCTCGAACTCCAACAGGTACTTGGCGACAGTCCAACCATCATCAAGGTCACCAAGGACGTTCGACACTGGAACTCGAACGTTTTCGAAGAAGACCTGATTTTGTATCCATTCGCCACTCGCCATAACGATCGGTTGGACTACGATTCCAGGAGTGCTCATGTCGATCAGCAAGAATGTTATTCCCTGTTGACGGCGCTCGGCTTTGGAGGTGCGCACGAGGCAGAACATCCAGTTTGCAACATTTGCATGCGTAGTCCATATCTTCGAGCCGCTGCAGATGAGTTCGTCGCCATGCCTTTCGGCCTTCATTTGTAGAGCAGCGAGGTCCGAGCCGGCCTGAGGCTCGGAGTATCCCTGGCACCAAAAGTGTTCGCCGTTCAGCATTCGGGGGAGAAAGTGTTTCTTTTGGTCGTCCGTTCCAAACCCTATAATAGCTGGTCCGGCCATCTTGATGCCCATTGGAGAAACCGGTGGTGCCCCTGCTTTCACCCTCTCGCTCTCGAAGATGTGGCGCTGCATCGGACTCCAACCAGCTCCGCCATACTCCGTCGGCCAAGCGGGCGCAGCCCACCCGCGACGGTGCAGAATCGCCTGCCACTCCATTTGAGCAGCGTGATCAGCGTAGACGCTGGTCATCCGGCTGCCGGCCTTTCGTAGCTCCGCCGTCAAGTTTTCCGAAAGGAATTTACGAACCTCCGCTTTGAAGGCATCGAGCTCATTGGCTTCTGCGATCATTCGACATTGTCCGTTTTCGGTATGAAGAAAGTTTTCGGCCGATTGAACTGCAGCAGACCAGCCAATCTATTCACTTGTCCAAACCCAGACTGTTTGACTTTTGCAAGTCGCGTAAAGTGAGTGGATTGTAGCGCGCCGTCGGATGAGAGACATCCCCCATTGATTAAATCGCGTAAGGGTTCGATCTGCATCTCAGTCACTAGTTCCATCTCCATTAAAGGCTCTTCAGGCCAAATTTTCTACGGTTTATAACCTACCGTCATTAGGTAAAAGTCGTCAAAGGAAATTTTTCGAAAAGAGGCGGAAGGGGCATTGTCACGTTAACTTGGCTAGCGATAGGTGCCGACTTGGAGTAGCATCAGTTGATGCAGAAGATCTCGTTTGAGCGCCATCGTGCTTCGTCTGAATTGTCCCCCGTCCGCGCAAAATCGACCGTAAAATATCACCGTAACTAATAATTTTCAGAGCGGGATTGATCTACAGCTAGGTGGTCGGCTTTGGATCACTGTGTAGCTTATCATACTGGCTGATTATCAATCTTCTCGGCAAAGCACAAAGTGTCTGGAAATGGGCCGGGAGGAGACTGGCGGGTTTTGGCGGACGAACCTGCCGAAGAAGCCGCTCTGCCCGAGAACCGACGAAGTCGCTAGCTCGTAACGGTATATTCGGGTGAGTTTGGTTGTCGGTTTCAGTATCGCATCGGCAAGTTCCATTCGCCAAGGTGATCGCACCTTTCGCCGGAACAACGTGACCAAGATTTAGGAAGCTTCGCATTGCTATTTCGGGCGTTCTGCATCACTTCAACGGCATGATCACCATAGTTTTCGACACGAACCTAATGCGGGCGCCAGCGATGGAAGAATTCCTGGCGATGGACCGGAATCACGCCGCCGCGCTCTCCGATTGGACGATCATCGAGATGCAGAAGAAAAACGCGCTGAGGACCTCGCGGGAGTCTTTGGCGACTGCCGCGAAGTTCCCGAACCAAGTGTTTGCGTTGCGCACTGTTGGCGACATTCTCGACGATGAAGTTCGTTCCAAAGACGATGCGATAAAGCTGATCGACTACGTCGAGAGCGTGAGGCTAGGGCAACTTGCTGCTGACCTAAGGCGTGTTCCTCCACCGGAACATCTTGGCCCGATGATGCAGGAGGCAGAAGCATACGCGAGCAATATGATCGAACGCTTGCGTGCGGAGGTCACCGATTGGGAAGATGCGTTGGTGAGTGCGACGGGTGAGTTCACTCGCGAGAAACGGCGCGCCATCGCGACTCAGCAGAAGGTATCCAAGGCGACGCGACTTAAAGCGATTGATCTGCTGCTGGAGGCCACTCGAAACTTCATGATCGATAATCAGCAGAAGCAAGGAGCGGAGCCGATGAAGGTCAAGGACGCGATGAACTTGTTCGCGTTCCGCTATTCGTTGTGTGTCCTGATCCATACGCTCGCATGGATTGGAAAGGGTGCAGGTCGCGGGAAGAAGCTCGAGAAGCGCGTGAACGATGCCATCGATTTGCAGGCGGTCGCGGCCGGCACATTTTTCGAAGGGTCGTTCAGCGATGACAAACAAGTTCGCGATGTTTCGTTCGTCGCCCGAACACTGTTGCGGCAGTGGGGTGCGTACAGGGCACGACGCTCGGCCGCACTGGCCGAGTGGCAAAATCTCCCCGCCTGACGTAATCTCGATCTGGCTTTTGGTGCGCCAATCGGAGACGAGTTGCGGTTAGACTGACAGCACCGCCAGACCGCATGGACAATCACCTCGGGAGGAAAGCGATGGCGGTCGAACGATATTTTTTGCATCCACTCTGCTTATCAACAGCTTGATCAATCCGCTACTCAAGTTAATGTGACAATGCCGCCGGGCGATCCTAGGACCGCCTATACGCGAGCCTATGGCGCACCGGGCGTATCTGCCGTAACGGTTCTCCAAAGATAGGAGATTCAATGACCAAGGAAATCAGCGCCGAGGCGCATGACATTGCCGAGCGGGTGGAGAAATTTATCCGCGATGAAATATTTGTCTATGAAAAAGATGACCGGTGCGAAGACCATGGTCCGACCGATGAACTGGTGCAGGAAATGCGGGTGCTCGCCAAAGCGGCGGGAGTTCTGACGCCGCATATCCGCGAGGATGGCAGCCATCTCACCCACCTCGAAACGGCGCTGGTGCTGCGCAAGTCCGGCCTGTCGCCGCTCGGGCCGCTGGCGGTAAACACCTTCGCGCCGGACGAGGGCAACATGTATCTGCTCGGCAAATGCGCCTCTCCCGAGCAGAAAGAGCATTTCCTCGCTCCGCTGGTTTCCGGCGTGGCACGCTCCGCCTTTTTCATGACCGAGCCGGCTAGTGAAAATGGCGCGGGCTCCGATCCGATGATGATGCAGACGACCGCAAAACCGGACGGCAATCACTGGGTGATCAATGGTCGCAAGACCTTCATCACCGGCGCCAAGGGGGCCAAGGTCGGCATCATCATGGCAAAGTCGGACGAAGGCGCTACCATGTTTCTGGTCGACCTGCCCGACCCCGCGATCCAGATCGAACGGGTGCTGGACACGATCGACAGCTCGATGCCGGGCAGCCATTCGGTGGTCAATATCGACAATCTCCGCGTTCCCGCCGACCAGATGCTGGGCGAAAGCGGCGAAGGCTTCAAATATGCCCAGGTGCGACTGGCACCGGCTCGCCTGACCCATTGCATGCGCTGGCTCGGTTGCTGCGACCGGGCCCAGGAAATCGCCATCGACTATGCCTGCAAGCGGCAGGCCTTCGGCAAACCACTGATCGACCACGAAGGCGTCGGCTTCATGCTGACGCAGAACCAGATTGATCTCAAGCAGGCGGAACTGATGATCGACTGGTGTGCATCGGTGCTCGACACCGGCATGCTGGGAACCACCGAAAGCTCAATGGCAAAAGTCGCTGTGTCAGAAGCCCTGTTCCGCATTGCCGACAATTGTGTGCAGGTGATGGGTGGTACCGGCCTCAGCCGCGATACTGTTGTTGAACAGGTGTTCCGCGAAGTGCGAGCCTTCAGAGTCTATGACGGCCCGACAGAAGTCCACAAATGGTCGCTCGCCAAGAAAATCAAGAAATTGCATAAAATCGCGAATGAAGGATGATTCACGACCATGAACCGCAAATTCACCCTCGTAATGGGCCATGCCAACGAGCCCGAGCGGCGGATCGACAGTTATGTCCGTCCGCGCGGCTGTCTCACCAAGCCCGGTATGCCGAACAACAGCGGGTCCCATTTGCACGAATATGAGGGAATCGGGGCAGCAATGGTGACCGGGTGATGCGCCGTGCGAGCGCATTCACTTCTGCTTCGGCTCGCAAGCTGACGCAAGTGCACCCACGCACGGCTTGAATCAATTTACCTGACCCATTCGGGAAGCCTGGGCAGGGTGGGCCGTTTCCCCCGAACAGCAGTTTTGAGGCGCCCTTTCTCATCCCGCTCTTCATGAAGACGCCGCCAGCGCCAGAAGGACCATTTGAGCATCTGCGTGAGGCTGTCGACCTGGTCATCGTGCCTTCCGCTGGGAAAGGCGCGCAGTTCCGAAAGAAACGTATCGAGACCCTCGAGCTGCGCGGGAAGCCAGACGCGTCCTTCCTCGACCTGGCCGGTCTGTGCCGGCAGACGCTCTGCCTTCTGGCGCATACCGCGGGGCGGCCACGGGACAGGCCTGAATAGCCCTTCCTTGTGTAACTGCTGGACGAGCGCCAGGCCGTTACTTGATCTTTCGACGATCACGTAATCTGCCTCCCATTTCTCACGCAATGTGATCACGTGCCTCTTGAGTGCGGGACATCCGTTTGAATTTGTGGATTGATCATAGCTGTTTGCAGAAAACGTTCGACGCTCATGTGGATTTTATCAGGCGAGCCTGAACGTCGCTGGAGTTGTTGATACTGCATAGGCATTGTCACGTTAACTCGAAGCGGGTGTGATGCAGCGATAAGTTCGAAAGCTTATCCGCCGTTGGCACCGCAAACGACTTTGTTTGATTTCGATTGCTAAAACGAACCCGTCGACTAACTGGTCGTCATTTCCTTTAACTGTATTGCGGTGTTAGCGAGTTGGGCTTTGTCAATGGCCGCGTTCTTTACAATCAACTGCTTTCCCTGGACAAAATCTTTTACCGAATTGACGGCATCGACGGCGGTAATGCGCCCTTGCTTTAGGTAGATGACCGAAAATCTGCGCTTATCCGGATTGCCTCTTATGACTACATCATCATGGCCTATAGAAAGGCCCGCCGTTTGCAGTCGAAGGTCATATTGGTTGGACCAGAACCAAGGGATCGCGTGATAGGGCCGGGCAGCTCCACAAATTGCTCTTGCCACCGTCGTCGCTTGGTCATTTGCATTCTGCACCGATTCAAGCCGGATAATGGCGCCATCGGCAAAATCATTGGCATGGGCCGCGCAATCGCCAATTGCGTAAACATCGGGCAGGGATGTCTGGCAATATGGGTCCACATCGACGCCGTTCGTGCCCTTTGCCCCTGCTGCGATCAAAGCCTGAACTGCCGGAATAATGCCGATGCCGACAATCACGAGCTGTGCCGGAATTATTGTCCCATCGGCCAATTTAACGCCGGTAACTCTCCCATTCTCTCCAACGGCTTCGGCGATCTTTTGGGACAAGCGGACATCAACACCATGGACGCGATGTTCCGTTTCATAGAAACGTGACAATGTTTCGCCGGCAACACGTGCGAGCACGCGGTCAAGCGCTTCCAGAACGACAACATTTTTCCCGAATTTCGATAAAATGGCCGCTGCTTCCAGTCCGATATAGCCACCACCTACGATGACCATATCGGTGACATCGTCCAACTCTGCCAAGATGGCATCGACATCAGCCCGGGTACGTACGCCGTGCACACCCGCCATCTCAAAGCCAGGCAGGGGCAACGCTCTTGGACTGCCGCCGGTAGACCACACCAGTTTGTCATATTCGATAATCTCGCCGCCTTTGGTCGTCACGCTTTTCGCGGCGGGATTTACCGACATAACCCGCTGCCCGGTCATCATAGTAACTTGGCGGTCATCCCAAAAAGATTGGGGGCGGATCAATATGCGTTCAAAGCTGCGCTCGCCGGAGAAATATTCCTTGCTCAGAGGCGGGCGTTCGTAAGGGATTTCAGGCTCATCCCCTATTATAGCGATAGAGCCTTCAAATTTATTTTGACGCAGCATGATAGCATTGTGCGCGCCGCCATGCCCCGCGCCAACGATGAGAACGTCAAATTTCATAATATACCATTTCTCTAATTTATTTGTTCTGGGATTGTGTGAGGACATTGTCACATTAACTTGGCTAGTGATAGGTGCCGGCCTGAGATAGCATCGGCAGATGCAGAAAATCTCGTTTGAGCGCCATCGCTTTGCATTTGAAATAATTGTCCATGCGGTTTGGATTTATGCACGGTTCACCCTGAGCTTTCGCGACGTTGAAGGCTTGCTTGACGAACGCGGTCTGGATGTTTTTTATGAAACAGTGCGCCGTGGTTTCTCAAGTTTGGTAGCCAGATTTCAGCGAATCTGGGAACAGCTCGACCTGCACCCAGCGATCATTGGCATCTCGATGAAATGGTGATTGTAATTCGCGGAAAACGGCATTGCCTATTGCGAGCAGTCGACAACGAAGGAACCGTTCTGGACTTTCTTGTTCAGTCCAGGCGAAATACGATAGCCGCAAAAAAGATGATTATAAGCCTGCTCAAGAAACAGAAGATGTCGCCAAACTTAATCGTCACCGACAAGCTGCGATCATACCACGCAGCATTCCGAGCATTAGGACTAGGCGCGGAGTATATCGACAATAAACGAGCCAACAATAGAGCAGAAAATTCTCACCAGCCCGCCCGAAGACAGGAGCGAGAATGCAGCGTTTCAAATCTCCAGGATCAGTTCAACGCTTCCTCAATGTCCACGCTTCAACCTACAATCATTTCGACCTTCAACGCCATCTCGTAAATCGATACTTGTTCAAGAATTTGAGAGCTGGCGCTTTCAGCGGCTGGAAAGTTGCGGCCCTGAATGCCTGATTATCAAACGGCTGACAATCTTGCGCTTCAGCCAAGTTAATGTGTCAACGCCTCTACCAGCTAGGAGCTGGTGGGTTTGCTCCAAAGGTGAGTCACTAAAGTCATATCTAATGGACTACTGAATGAGTTGTGTCATGGCACGACAAATGGTGCGAATCTCGATACCCAGTTCGTTGATTTTAACTTCGCTCAAATTATAAGCGATGTCGCTGGCAGTGATCCCATAGAGAACCTGACCATGACGATCAAAGATGAGAGAGGAGACCGTTATCACACCGGGATATAGACCTTCCTTGTCAATCGCAAAGCCGTCCCGCTCTGCCTGCCTGATCTCTGCCAGATAACGATCTTCGTCAATATTGCCTTCCCAGTGAAGCGTTTTGAAGGCTTCTTTTATGCTTTGGTCAGACAGGCCCTGCGACGCCGCATAGGCACGCCCGATCGAACCGGCATAAGGCGGCAGTCTGTGCTTAATGTCCATATCAAGACGCATTGGTCGCTTTGAGACTGCGCGTGCGATCAGAATCATCTTGCCTTCATTAGCCTGCCACAATCCGGTGAGACAGTTGGTCTCGTCAGCAACGCGTTCCAGTTCACCGCGAATGTCCGCCACGATGGAATTGCCGATAAGTTTTTCGCACAATTCTAGCAGCCCCTTACTCAGTGAATAGGTTTTACTAGGTTCATCAAAATCTACTGCTTTTTCCGCTACCAATGTCCGCAATATGTTGAATGCTGTTGACTGGTTAACTGTCGCCTTTCGGGCGATTGCGCTGACGCCCAGATGGCCGTCGGAATCCGAGAGACACCGCATTATACGGAACGCTTGGGTTACCGCGCCGACTCTTTTCGGTGCCTTGGGACTTTCATTGTTCTCCATAGCGAATAGCTAGCTTGTAGTCGTTGTGCGGTCAATCTGTCCTAAACATTTCGCGAACATGCTTTTATCTATCTAACGGTCGTAAAGCCTTCAGCCGGACGCGTTCGCGGGCTGCGTTCTTGAAGCGCTGTTTCAAAACCCGCCTGTCGACCTTTTCATTTGCTAGCCGGGGAAGTCGGTTACGTGAAATCTCGATGAATCGTGGCAATTTATATCCGGCCATATGTTCGACACAAAAATCGAAAAGTTCCTGCTGCGTTAGTTCGCTGTCGCAAGATGCGAATGCGAAGATGCTTTCCGCATAGTCGGGATCTTCGATGCCGAAAACAGCGACCTCGACAATAGCCGGATGCTTGCGGATGGTACATTCGATTTCGGAAGGGGACACGTTGAAACCGCCCGACTTGATCATCTCTTTTGACCGGTCGAGGAATTTAAAATACCCGTCTTCGTCGTAGAGCCCGATATCGCCAGTGTGCATCCAGCCGTCTTTCAGTGCGGCCGCGGTCTCTTCCGGCTTTTTCCAGTAACCGCTCATCAGGCCGGGTCCCTGTAGCAAGATGTTGCCCGGCTCGTTCGGTCCGCATTCTGATCCATCCTCACGAACGATTTTGAATCGCGAGAAGGCCAGGCCGCGCCCGCAGCTGTCCGGGCGTTCGAATGCTTCCTGTTCATTCGCGATAAGACATCCGCCCCCAACTTCGGTCATCCCGTAGAGCTGCCGAAGGGCGACACCTTTTTCACGCCAGCGCCGGATGATTTCCGGTGTAGGCGTGGCGCCTCCTATGCGGGCGAAGGTCAGGTGAGAAAGTTCGGCAGCTGGAAATCCTGATAGGTTTGCTACCTGTTCAAAAATCATGGGTACACCGATGAAAAAGTCAATTGCCTCGTTCGCCAAGAGATCCAAGATATTTTCGGCCTTGTACCGGCTGGTAAAATATAAAGTGCCTCCAAGGGTTGTAGTGAAAAAAATGCCCCACGGCAATCCGGGTGAGGAGTGGAGACCAAACGGCATCAATGATCGGGTGGCTGAACCCAGCCGGTCATCCAGCAATCGCATTTCCAGGAATTTGGCGAGATAGTTCCCATGGGTCATCATTGCACCCTTGGGGCGATCGGTAGATCCGCTGGTGAAGATGATCATCGCGACCGAATCGGAATCTGTTCGAACCGGGCGCCATCCAGAAGACGCGCCGTCACGGCAATCTTCCAGGCTCTCCATATCCACGAGCGGCGTTTCGACCTTTGCATCTGCAAACAGGTGCCGCCGCTCTTCGTCGGCAATGATCAGGCATGCCTCGGAATTCTCCGCGAGATATCTGAGTTCTTCAGCGACGAGGCGATCGTTAAACGGAGATATCGTAGCTCCGACTTTAAGTATGGCAAAGGCGCTGGCCACCCAAGCGAGTGAATTGGCCGCGGCGATCGCGACATTGGCACCTGCGCGAGCGCCCTTGGCTTGAAGGTGCCGGGCGATGCCGTCGCTCCACAACGATAATTCGGAATAGGTGATCGTCTCGCGGCCATCCAGGGTTGCGGCGACGGCATCTGGGGTCCTGCGCGCCCAGTAGGCGAGGCCATCGTGCAAAAGCCCATTACTCGGCATCGCTATTAGACCTCGCCATTTAGGTAGGCTTCGAGCTGATCATAATACATTGGAATAGTGTTCTCCATCCCCCCGTAGGTCATTTTGTCCAGCGCGCCAGAGTCCAGGCCCTCCTGCGATATCTGCGCAGCGCGGAAATCCTCTTCGCCAAATACCTTAAGGACAAGATCATAGGATCGTTTGTAAAGATCTCTGCCTTTGTCCGTTTTCGGCTCCTCCAGCGTCAGCATGTAATAATCGACCTTTGTTTTGCGTTCACTGATTGGCATCAAGATCATCAGACTCGTATAATAGGGGCTGGTGATCAGCACGGCATTAGGAAATAGCTGATAGGCGAATGTTACCGTCTTATGAATGTTTGTACCTGTTTCTTCCAGCATCTCAGGCTGGTAGTTAATTTTTCCTGCAACCTTGCGCTGATGGAGCCCGAGCATGTCGATGATGCGCGTGACGTCTCCGAAAAGCTTGCCGATCGATGATGCGTGCAAGCGAGGCACGTGATAGCTTTCCATGAACGGTTCTAGAACAAGCTTCCAGTTTGCATCAAGTTCGAATGTGTGATGGCCATATAGATGCGCAGTCGGAATTTCGAGGCTCTTCAAATCCGCCTCAATATCGGGCGTGATCAAGGAAAAATCCCCTTTCGCGTGGCGGTCGAGGATACCCCAAATGATCCCGCCGCATTCCTTCACCGGCAGTTCGGTAAGAGGAAAATCCGCCTTGTCGATGGCCTCGAATGCGTCTTGACGGGCGATGGCAAGCAGCTTGCCGTCGAGTCCATAGGTCCAGGAATGGTAGGGGCAGGTCAGCCGGGATAGCTTCTGTACGCTGCATTCCTCTACCAGCTTGGCGCCCTTGTGTTGGCAGGCGTTGAGGAACAGCTTCAGCGACCCATCCTTGCCGCGCACTATGAGGAGGGGAAGCCCGTATTCGTTATGGGCAAGCACGGTCCCGGCTTCGGGCAACCGTACCGAGGGGATGATCGGAACGGGAAGCCGGCGGAATATTTTCTCCTGCTCATCCTGGAAACGCTTTGCATTTGTGAAATTAGCGGTGGGATAGTGCCGGGTCATTATCGGCGGCGGCTGCGTGCCGTAGGCGGGGATTTCCCGTATCGCCTCGACTTGACTGGAATTCAGCATGTCGAGCGTCTGAATACGGGGCTTTACTCCGGACTCTTGTTTTTTTGGGTCGACCATTTGGCTTTTCCTATTCCTGAACTGATTGTCTGAGGTTTAAAGTGTCTCTTCCGATCCGAAGAGTGCAGTGCTGGTGACAGAGTCGCCCGGCCCCCCTGCCATCAGCGAAAGCTTCGCCCCCGGAACCTGGTTCGGCGATGTGCCGCGCAATTGGCGAACGGCCTCGAGGACCAGCCCCATGCCATGGATGAATCCGTCGGCAATATTTCCGCCGGAGGTGTTGATCGGAAATCCGCCGGTCGGTGCCTTGAGATTTTCCAGCGAGATGAACTCACCGGCCTCTTGTCTCGTGCAGAAACCGTGATCAATGATCGAGGCGACTGCCATGCCGGTAAAGTTTTCGTAAATCTGAGCGACATCCACGTCTTCCGGTTGATAGCCTGATTCCGACCATAGCCGTTTGGCCAGATCAACCATGCCAACGCTGGTATAGGGCTCGTGGTTGTCCTCAAGCGCGCCCGACGATGTCCCGGCCTCAGCCCCCATAGGACATGAAAGGAGATAGGCTGGCTTCTGCTTCAGCCTTTTTGCGCGTTCACCGGAAACGAGGATAACAGCAGCTGCGCCATCGTTCTCACGCGAGCAGTCAAACAAGTGAAAGGGTTCGGATATATAACGCGAGGACTCGTATTTTTCGTGGCCCATTTTTTGACCATATCCGGCCGCCGCCGGATTATTCTGCGCATGATGATAGCCTACAAGGGCAATCGCCTCCAGCGTCGATCGCGGCACACCTTCCTTCTCGATCATGCGCTGGCTACGCTGGGCAGAGCGTTGCAGGACCATATCGATCCCGTTGGCAAGAAACTGGGCGGGTGTATCCCCCTGCGTAACCGCAACCTGCAGGCGCTGATTGCTATCTTCCGCCATCGCTCGATAAACGACAACGACATCGCACGTGCCCGCATGGATTGCCTGTGCGCCTAGGCCCACTGCTGCAGGAATACCGCCACCGTGCGTCCATGCGAGCGCTGCAAATTTCAGGGATTTGGTGCCTAGCGCCGGCATTAGCTTCTGCCCGCTGTTTTGCTCCGACCCATAAGAGACAAACCCGTCGATTTCCGAGGGTTCGATGCCCGCATCTTCGCAGGCTGCAACGATCGCCCGCAGGGCCAGTTTCATTTCCGGATCGGGCGAAGTGCCACGCTTGTAATATGGTGTCTGGCCTATACCGACAATGGCTGCTGCGCCGCGCATGGAGTTTTTCGTGCTCATTTGCTGACCTTCTCGTCGGCGAGGCGCCAAACCATTGTGGCGTAATTTTTCGTCTTTTCATCGGCGGGCCGAATATTGCCAGTGACCGACGCCCCTATGTAAAGGCCCTCTTCACTGCCTTCAAGTACGCCGGGCACCCTGATCAATCCGGCCTGCGGCAGTTCGACGAGGATGGTGACGAAGGGCAAATCCTCCCGCCGTTCCTTTACGGCATCCGAGATGGCATGATTGCGCGTCCAGGTATAGATAGTGCCCAAAGGCTCGATCTGGTCCCAGGCGATCTCCCATGAGCCGCATTTCCCGCACCGGAAATGCGCTGGCCACATCCATTGTTCGCATTCGGAGCAGCGTGGAGCCCGGAATTCGCCCCGCTCCAGGGAGAGCCAGTATTCTTCGTCGGCTCCGATACCGCCTTTTATGCGAGCAATAGACATGGCTGTCTCTCCCTTGTTCCATCAGTTCCACCTGACCTATCTCGGGAACCTTACAGCCCCGGAAAACAGAGTCAAGAAATAGAGAATAGTATTCTCATTAGAGAATATATTGTTACTTTATATGCACCGTCTTGATCACGAGGTGGGCCTCGATTCCTTCTGGGCCGTCTTCAGATCCAAAGCCGCTCTCCTTCATTCCGCCGAATGGGCTGTCTGGAGCGCTCAGCGCGACATTATTGATCGCGATCATCCCTGCTTCAACTTCCTCGGCCAGGCGGTTCTGGAGACGTCCGTTTTCGGTGAAACAATAGGCCGCAAGACCAAAGGGCAGACGGTTCGCCTGTTCAATTCCTTCTTCGACAGTTGCGAAGGGACTAATTAGCGCTAGGGGCCCGAAAGGCTCCTCGTTCATCGCTCTGGCGGTCAGGGGAACGTCGGTCATCACGGTAGGCGAATAGAAGAATCCCCGGCCTTGATTTCCGTGATCGCCGCCCGTCAGGATACGCGCGCCAGCGGACCGGGCATCGTTTACCAATTCGTTGATTCCCGTCACCCCCCGGGGGTTGGCCATAGGCCCCATCTGTGTACTGTTATCAAGACCCTCACCAACCTTGATGCGACCAGTGCGCTCGGCGAAACCTTGGGCAAATCTTTCATAAACGGCGTCCTGGACGTAAAAGCGCGTCGGCGAGATGCAGACCTGTCCGGCGTTGCGGAATTTATTAGCGACCAAGAGGTCTAGTGTAATTTCCAGATCACAATCGTCAAAGACCAAAACCGGCCCGTGTCCGCCTAGTTCCATTGTCGACTTCATGACGGTGTCTGCCGCCAGCTTCAGCAGATGTTTGCCGACTGGTACCGAACCAGTGAAACTGAGCTTGCGCGTTACTGACGAACTCAACAGGTGTCGCGAAATGGTATCGGGCACGCCGAACACCATCTGAACCACGTTAGCGGGCAGGCCAGCATCCTGGAAACATCGCATGACTTCTATGGCGCTGCCCGCCGTTTCCTCACTCGGCTTGATAATGATGGAGCAACCGGATGCCACCGCGGGTCCCAACTTGCGCACGACATTCAGGACCGGGAAATTCCAAGCACAGAACGCCGCGACCGGACCTACAGGCTGTTTCAGGACCAACGACCGGCTGCCGGTCGGGCGGGGTAGCACGCGCCCATAGATGCGCTGAGCCTCGCCAGCATGAAAATCAAGCAATCCCGCTGCTAGGGTGATCTCGCCCTTCGCTTCCGCAGTCGGCTTGCCTTGCTCCAGAGTAGCGATTCTCGCGATCTCGTCGCCCCGTGCGCGCAGCAAAGAGGCCGCCTTTGTCAGAACTGCAGCCCGCTCCACGGGCGCGGTGCTACGCCATTCAGCAAAACCGCGCTGTGTCGCTTCCAGAGCTTTGTCGAGGTCATCGCTGGTCGCCATCGGTAGGCCAGCATGTGTCTCTCCAGTCGCCGGATTCAGCACGTCTTGAGTGTCGCGTCCGTCGGAGTTTAGCCATTCGCCACCGATATAGAGGCCTAGCTTTCCTTTGTATTCGGTCATGTATTTGATCCTTTACCTAGAGGTGAGGGGCGATCGCGAAGGGCGCGTCCGTCTTGCGGCATACCTCGTCGCGGTCAACGCCGGGAGAGAGTTCGATGAGTGTCAGGCCATTCCCGAGACGATCGCACGTGAAAACGGCGAGGTTGGTAATGATTACGTCAACGGCATGAATCCCGGTCAGCGGCAGAGTGCATTGCCTCAGGATTTTGGCGCGACCATCTTTGCTGACATGGTCCATGACGACCACTACGCGCGGTACGCCCGCAACCAGGTCCATCGCCCCGCCCATGCCTTTCAGCATCTTCCCCGGGATGGTCCAGTTTGCAATATCACCGTTCATCGCGACCTGCATGGAGCCCAGGATGGTAACGTCAATGTGACCGCCGCGCACCATGGCGAAACTGTCCGCAGAAGAGAAGAAGCTTGAGGTGGGCAATTGTGTAACCGTCTGTTTGCCTGCATTTATCAGGTCAGCGTCGGCCTCTCCCTCGAATGGGAAGGGACCGGTACCGAGCATCCCGTTTTCGGAATGCAGCGTGACCTCCACTCCCAGAGGAATATGATTGGCAACCAGCGTGGGAATACCGATACCGAGATTGACGTAATCGCCGTCGTTCAATTCGCGAGCCGCTCGCTTCGCCATTTCGTCGCGCGTCCAAGGCATCAAGCATTCTCCCGCTTGCGTTCTGTCAGCCGCTCAATCCGCTTTTCGCTGATTGTCGCCTTGACTACGCGGTCGACATAGATGCCCGGTGTCTGGATTGCCTCTGGGTCGAGCGTTCCGGCCGGCACGATTTGTTCGACTTCGGCAACCGTCACCCGGCCAGCGGTTGCCATCATCGGATTGAAGTTGCGTGCCGTTTTGCGATATACAAGATTGCCTTCGGGATCGGCCTTCCACGCCTTTACCAGCGACACGTCAGCCTGCAGCCAGCGTTCCATGACGTAATCCGAACCTTCGAAATTCTCGACCCGTTTGCCCTCGGCAACGACGGTGCCGACGCCGGTGCGGGTATAGAATGCGGGAATGCCGGCTCCTCCCGCACGAATCCGCTCGGCGAGCGTGCCCTGCGGATTGAGCTCTACTTCCAGTTCACCGGACAGGCACAGCTCTTCAAACAAGCGGTTATCGCCGACATAGGATGAAATCATTTTGCGAATCTGCCTTTTGTTAAGCAGCGCCCAAAGGCCAAAATGGTCGGCACCGGCATTGTTGGAGATCACCGTCAGGTCGGTCACGCCCGAACGGGAGACCACGTCGATCAGGCTTTCGGGATTGCCGCACAGCCCGAACCCACCTGACATGATGGTCATCCCGTCTCGCAACAGGCCGTCAAGCGCTGCGTCGGGGTTGCTGTAGGTTTTCTGTCTCATATCGGTTCTCCGCAGCTTCGGGCGCGCGTGATAATGGACTGTTCGGCCTTGGGTAGTCGCACGTAAACGAGCGTCAGCAAGATCAGGGAAATCGGTAGCACACCCATCAGGGATAATATGGCGGTGCCAAGATCACCGGTCGCAGCTGAAATCCTTCCCACGGTATAGGGACCGAGCGCCAATCCGATCATCGTTAGCGACAATAAGAAAGTCGCGGATGCCAGGCCACGCATCCGGGGCAGGACAAGATCCTGAGTGGTTGCTCCAGCAGCCGGCAGTGTGATGCTGCCAAAAAAGATCATGGGGAAGTAGAGTATGTAGAAGAGTGTCAGGCTGCTCGATGTGTACATGATTGTCAGGGGTATAAATGGCAGTATCGAACCGGCGATGATTACGAGAATCCTGCCGGAGGGGTTTGTTCGCCTGAGGTGGTCGGCAAGGCGTCCGCCGAGGATCAAGCCGAGAAAGCCCGCTGCGGCTCCGGCACCGCCTATCAAAAGCGCGGCAGTTGATCGCGTCGCACCCAGCTCGCTTTCGACATAGGGAAGAGACCAGAAGATTACCGAATAGTTCACGAAGGAGGTCAGCCCGTGGCCGATTGCCAGCATCACAAAGCTGGGAGTGCCCCAAATGAGCTGAAACGACGGACGGTCGCGAACTCGCAATGCGGCGACCCAGCTAAAGACAGCGTAAATCCCGATCGCGACGGCGAGCCATTGCAACAGGTCCCCGGTCATCGTGATGAGAAACCATGCGAGAAGACCCAGAGCGGTTGCGAACGCCAGATTGGCGATAAGGGCGCGGGTTCCGCGTCTGGCCGCTCCGATCAGGCAGAATGGTGGCACCATCGTCAGAAGTTCTTCGAAAAACCCCCGGAAAGGTTGCTGCGCTGGCGCGGCGGTCAATCCTTCTGATAGGCCGCGAACCGGCTCCTTCAGCGACGCAACGACCAAGGCCAGTATAAGGCCAGGGATCCCGACTATGAAAAATGCCGCCTGCCAGCCGACAATGCCGACCCAGCCCTCTGGAAATGTCGCGTTCCAGCGCGCCACTACAGTGGCTCCGATGAACAGCGAGGCACCGGCTCCGATATACATGCCTGCCGTGTAGAACGCTATCGCAGTGGCGCGGTGCGCCTTCGGAAAATAGTCTGAAATCAGGGAATAGGCACAGGGACTCGCCGTCGCTTCGCCCACGCCCACGCCGATTCGAGCAAGCGCTAGCTGCATCCCATTTTGGGCCATACCGGACAGCGCTGTCATGCTGGACCAGAGGGTCAGCCCGAAGGTCGTCAGCCGGATACGGTTCCAGCTGTCAGCCAGCCGCCCCATTGGTATGCCGAACAAAGCATAGAACACGCCAAATGCTGTGCCATATAGAAACCCGAGATCGGCATCGCTCAGTCCCAGATCGCGCTTCAGATCCAGCGCCAGAACGCTAATGATCTGGCGATCGACAAAGTTCAATGCATATACCAACGCGAATATACCCAAGGCATAATGACGATAAGCAGCGCTTGGCGGAGCTTCGGTGACTTCCCCGAACTTCATGCGGACCGACCTTGTTCGGCTTGGCTCATGATCATCCGCCGTTCTCGGCGCGATCATTGAAAGAGCGCCCGCCAACGCCCCAGTTTGAAGCGGGCAATTCGTCGATAAGCACTCGGACCAGTTCGCGCGGTGCGCCAACGCTCTCCACGAACGCGTCGGTTACCTTGGCGATCAGTTGGCGGCGCTGTTCGTCGCTCGTGCCCTCGATAAGTGAAATTCGCGCTAGTGGCATCAGTCGATCTCCAGCCAAATGGCTTTTGATTTGAGATATTTTTCAAAGCCGGGACGGCCCATATCCTTGCCGAGGCCTGATTTCTTATATCCTCCGAAAGGTGCGGTAAAATCGGTGCGGCGACCCCAATCGTTGATCCAGACGGTGCCGCTCTGGATATCTTGCGCCGCCTTGAACGCGCGAGAAATATCTCGGGTGTGAACCGATGCGGTCAGTCCGTAATCTGAATGATTGGCGAGGGCGACACCCTCTTCGAAATCGTCAAACGTCTGGACCGCGAGCACCGGTCCGAAAATCTCCTCGCAGACAGCGGCATTGTCGATGTCGCTGACATTCAGGATAGTCGGTTTATAGAACTCGCCTTCGGCTGTCTCGACCCGTTCCCCCCCGCAAAGCAACTCCGCTCCGCTCCTGATGCTCTGCTCGACAATATGCGCGATACGATCATTTTGCTTCTTGTTGATAATCGGCGGCATGGTGGTGGTATCCCCCCATGTCGGGCCAACTTGAAGTTCGCTCATTAGGTCGGCAACGCGGCGAGTGAGATCATCTGCAAGTTGTCGCTGGACGATCAGGCGGGAGCCGGCAAAACAGACCTGCCCAGAGTTGTAAGTGATACCCCGCGCTACCATCGCGGCGAGACGGTCCAGATCGGGGGCATCCTCGAATACGAGCTGCGGCCCTTTGCCGCCCAGTTCGAGACTGACCGGTTTCAGCCCTGTTGTCGCCGCATCCGCCATGATTTGCGCTCCGGTGGCACTGGAACCGGTAAAGGTGACATAATCCACATCGGGATGACGAACCAGTTCGCCGCCGACTTGGCCGTCGCCGTTTATTACGTTGAAGACGCCATTGGGCAGGCCTGCTTCGGTTCCCAGCTGCGCGATGCGGACCGCGCTGAAGGGCGTCAGTTCCGAAGGCTTCAGCACGACAGTATTGCCGGCCGCAAGAGCGGGTGCGAATTTCCAGCTTGATAGTATAATGGGAAAATTCCACGGCGAAATTGCTGCGACAACGCCGTGCGGTTCGTGAACCGTCATCGAGAGGGAATTGGACGGAGTCGAGGTCACACTACCTTCGATCTTGTCGGAAAATTCGGCAAAATAACGCAGAACGCCGGACACGACCTTCACATCGCGGGCCATTGACTCGCTGTAAATCCGCGCCGACACCAGCGACTCCAGCCTGGCGATCTCTTCGGCATTCGCATCTACGAGGTCGGCGAAGCGGTACAGGATTTTTGCGCGATCGCGCGGCGGGAGAGCTGACCACTCAGGAAACGCATTGCGCGCGGCCAGAACGGCATCATTGACTTGCGTTGCATCTGCCCACCCGATGTCATGCTTCAGGCTCGGTCTTGAGGGGCTAGCCACGGGATGGATACTGGTGCCTTGGCGCAGTTCCCCGCCGATCATCATCTCGGAAATGGTGTGGACGCTATCTGGGTCGAAATACATAATTTTGTCTCTTTGGACTATTCTTAAACGGCTGTGGCGGCGTGGGCTGGGACTTCGTCTAGGATGATCGTCTTGAGTTCACAAAACGAGCGCAGCCCTTCGATTCCACCCTCACGCCCCACGCCCGATCGCTTGAACCCGCCGAAGCTCAAGGTGAAATCGGTGCGCCATGAATTATGACCAACGGTTCCCGCCTGGAGCGAGCGAGAAACGGCATAGGCCTGTTCGACATCGTTGGTGAACACGCTGGCGTTCAACCCGTATGGTGTGTCGTTAGCCATCGCGACTGCCTTGTCGAGATTGGCCGCCGGCAGCACACATACGACGGGGCCGAATATTTCCTCGCGGGCAATCACCATGTCATTCTCGACGCCAGAAAATACCGTCGGCTGGATATAATAACCCCTGTCGAGTTCCGGCGGCCGGCGACCCCCGGTAGCCAGCCGGGCGCCCTCGTCGATGCCCTTGGCAATGTAGCTTTCTACGCGATCGCGCTGCCGTTCCGTCGCCAGCGGTCCCATTTGTGAGGCAGTATTGAACGGATCGCCGACTCGGATTTTCGAGAACTCGGCTGCCAGGGCATCGACGAAATCATCGTGCCTCTTGTCCGAGACAATCAGGCGGGTCAGGGACGAGCAGACCTGTCCCGCCATGCTGGGGGCCGACTTGGCAATAGTGCGCGCCGCCACCGCAAGGTCGAAATCGTCTAGGATAAGAGCGGGGGACTTCCCCCCCATTTCGAGGGTGCAGCGCGCGGAGCGCGAAGCACAGAGAGAGCCGATCTTCTCTCCTGCAGCGGTGGATCCTGTGAAAGTGACCTTGTCAACGGACGGGTTAGATACCAGGGTTTCGGACACCTCCCGATCAGCGGGTACGATATTGATCACGCCGGGGGGAATGCCGACGGCGTCTGCCATCTCTGCGAATATAAATGCGTCACCGGGACCCTCCGGCGACGGCTTCAGCACTATGGTGCAGCCGGCAAGCAGCGCCGGGGCACATTTGGCGGCTATTGCCAAGAACGGAGCATTCCACGGAATAATTACAGCTACAACACCGACCGGCTCCTGTACCATGAGGGCAATCTCGCCGCCGCGCGATGGCTTGAGCTGCTCTTCGAACGGAAATGTTTCGGCGAGAGCAGCAGTCCTTGAAAACTCGCCCGTATTCGAGCCAAATGTCGCCAGGCCGACAGCGTGTAGGGCGCCGAACTGCCCGGACCACAGGTCGGCCAGAACGTCCTTTCGCTGCACCACCTGATCCGCGATTTTGTGCAGAAATACAGCCCGCTCCTGCGGGGACATCCGCGGCCATGGTCCGGTGTCGAATGCAGTTCTGGCGGCGGCGACGGCGCACGCAACATCATGGCGACTCGCTGCGGGTACGCTGAACCAGCACTCTTCCTGTGACGGCATGATCACGTTAATTTTGTCTGATCCGTCGGGCTTGACCCACTCTCCACCGATGAACAAGCGGTCTAGATAATCGCTGGGTTTTGCTGGCGTCTCGATCATGATTTCGTCTTCCCGTTGCACCTTTTATCCGACTTAAAGAAATCAGAATATCATTCGCTATAGAGATGAAGTTCTGATTTCGGCAACCCTTCTTTTACGTTCGGTTCAAATAATTCGCTATGGAGAATGTTATTCTTAACGCTTGACAAGGAATCGGTCAGTGTGGATATGAAAGACCGAAGGGCATCAATTGCTCGAGGCATGCCACGGCGAATGTATGGCAGGGGAGAAGAAATCGAATGTCAGGTAGTGCAGAAGTCAGCGTTCCGGAACATATCCGCCCTGATCAGATATATCCTTTCGACATCTACCAGGACCCGCGCCTGCTTCGCGATGTGCATCTGGGTTATCGCGAAATGGCGCAGGAAGCGCCGGAAATTTTTTACACACCGAAGAATGGCGGACACTGGCTGGTAACGAGTTATGATCTCGTGGAAAAGGTCGTGCGAGATGCGGCAAATTTCTCGAACCGGGAAATCGAGATTCCGAAGACGGAAAGTCCCTTCGTGGCGATCCCAATCAATCTCGATCCGCCAGAACATACTCCCTATCGCCGTATGCTGATGAAGCATTTTACGCCGCGCGTGATCGCGAGGCTTGAAGACGCGATGCAGGAATGGTCCGAAAGATTGATCGCCAAGGTCCAGGACGACGGGCGATGCGATTTTGCAGCAGCCCTGGGCGCGGTATATCCCGTCACGATTTTCATGGAAATGGCGGGATTGCCGCTCGATCGCTACCTTGAGTTCCGGCAGATCGTTACCGAGTTCTTCAGCCACATACCGGCAGCGCGGCGCATTGAATTGCAGGGCAGGATCTTTGGCGAACTTGAAACAGTTTTCCGGGCTCGTATGGAAAATCCGCAGGATGATTTGTTCACCAAGTTGGTTGCCGAGGAAATCGACGGGCGTGCCTTGAATATGGACGAGCTTCTCTCGATCGGCTTTCTTCTTTTCGTTGCCGGACTTGATACGGTCGCTAATGCCATGACCTTCGGCTTCCATTTTCTTGCTCAGCGTCCCGACATTCAGGATCGCCTGCGCGAAAACCCGGCTGACATTCCCGAATTCATCGACGAGATGATGCGGCGGTTTCCGGTTACCAACGGCGTCCGCATGATCCGCAAGGATATGGAGTTTGCAGGGGCGAATCTCCGCGCAGGTGAAATGATTGTTGCGCCAATGACGCTGGCGGGGCTCGACCCGAAGCGGAACCCGGAACCGGAAAAATTCGATATCGATCGCAAGAAGCGCCAGCATATCAGCTTTTCCACCGGCCCGCATCTCTGTCTGGGTCACTGGTTAGCAAAGGCTGAAATGCGGATTTTTATCGCGGAATTTCTCAGCCGAATTCCGCGGTTCTCGCTGGCCGAAGGCTGGTGCCCAACTTGGCGCGCCGGGGTGGTGATGGCCCTCGAAGACCTCGAAATCGAATGGTCGGTGAACAGTCAATAATATCTAGAACAATTAACGGAAAATGCGTCGATGAGACCCGGCGCAAGAAAATTTGGGAGAATTTCTATGCGCATTCGAAATGTCTATCGTTCCATGCTGATGGCGTCGTCTGGCCTGTGTCTGTTCGGGGTGGTCCCGGCACTGGCGCAATCGGAGGGAGCCGGGCCATCCGATATCGACTCCGGTTGGGCAGATGGTGCCACGAACGCCACTCCCGGCGCGATGGGTGCGGACGAGGCACCCCTGGTTGACGAAATCATCGTGACGGCACGGCGTCGGGAGGAAACGTCGCTCTCGGTTCCGGTTGCAATTACCGCGGTCAGCGGTGCTCAGCTCAATGATCGCGGGATCAGCAACGTGGATGCTCTGGCGCGTTCCGTGCCGACGCTGATTACGAGTGAGGCAACATCCTCGCCGCAGGGCGGTATTGTTTCGCTGCGTGGTCTGTCGGGTGTCGACGCGAATCCTTTCAGCGATCAAGCCGTGTCCTTCAATATCGATGGCGTCCCGGTTGCCCGGTCTTCCGTTCGTCGATTGAGTCAGATGGATATCGCTCAGATCGAGGTCCTGAAAGGCCCGCAAGCTTTGTTTTTTGGCAAGAACAGTCCGGCGGGCATTATCGCCGTGCGGTCAAACGATCCGACCGAATATCTGTCTGCGTCGATCACTGCCGGTTACGAATTCAACGCCGATGAGTTTCGTACCGAAGGTTATGTTTCGGTGCCTGTCACCGACACGCTGGGAGTCCGTGTTGCGGCCTATTACAGCACGATGGAAGGATATATCACCAATGTCGCGCCTAATAGCGGCGCCGGTGTCCGTGTCCCGTTCGATCGGCGTGTGCCCAATGGCTATGAATATGCCGTTCGCGGCACCGTAAAATGGGAGCCCAGCGACCAGTTTGATGCGCGGTTAAAGGTTTCGTATAATAAAGCAGATGGTTCGGGCTCCACTGATGTCCTGCAATTCGTCGACTGCCCACTGGGCGTGCCCCAGGGGACGCCTGCTGGCTATCCTACGCCTGAAAATTGCAAGGCCGACGACCGCGTCACTGCCAGCGACAATATTGGTCCTAATTTCCAAGCCGCCGACTCCAGGTTCGAGGAGGAAACATTCCTACGATCCGACCAGATCCTCGGCAGCTTGGAAATGAATTTGAATTTGACCGATACTCTTACCTTGTCGTCGATCACCGGATATTATGACGCAAATAATTCCTATATCGGAAGCTTTACCGCTAACTTTCTGGAAGCCGGAATTCCCCAGACGTTTCTGCCGGCCTACGCGCGGTTGAAAGTCCGTGAGATTACCGAAGAAGTGCGGCTAACGAGCAGTTTCGACGGCCCAGTGAACCTGATGGTCGGAGGCCTTTATCAGGATTCCAAGGCTGAATCTGAAGCGGTCGTTTATCTGTTGTCAAACACCCCGTTCTTCAGCTCGAACTATGCCTACCAGCAGGATGGCCTTGCCTATTCGATCTTTGGTCAGGTAATGGTTGACCTGAGCGAGAATCTGGAATTTTCAGGCGGAGCCCGCTACTCCTATGAACGCAAATCGCTTCCAGTTTTTACTGGGGCGGTCAGAAGTGCTCCGGCCGATTTAATCGACATCTCTGCACCTCGTCGTGTCAGCTTCAACAATCTCTCGCCAGAAGCGACGCTAACCTATCGACCCAGCCGCAATCTCACCGCTTACGCTTCTTACAAGGAAGGGTTTCTTTCCGGCGGCTTCAATGCGACCCAGCCAGTGGTCGCTCCGAATCCGAACGGTCAGGGGCAGCTTGTCTCTTTGATTGATCCCCGTTACGATCAGCAATTAATTCATGGATTTGAAGGCGGGCTGAAAGCTTCGCTCCTGGGCGGCGATCTGCGCACCAATCTGGCGATCTATGATTATGATACAACTGGTCTACAAGTCGCTGTACTTGTCGGCTTGCAGCAGGAGCTGCGCAACGCGGGCGAGGTCAGTACGCGCGGCGTCGAATTCGATTTCAGCTATCGCACGCCGCTTGAAGGCCTGAACCTATATGGTGCAGTAGCGTATGAGGATGGCAAGTATACCGATTATCAGGCTACGTGCTATCGCGGGCTTCCGGCGCCCGAATGTCGAGTTCAGGTGAATCGCTTCACCGGACAGCCAGGACAGCTGCAGGACTTGTCGGGTACCCAACTCGCACGTGCACCCGATTGGATGGGTAACGTTGGCTTTACATACGAATCATCTGAGTTTTCTGGCCTGAAAATCGGTACACAAGGCAATGTCAGCTTTAGTTCCAGCTTCTTCACTGACGTTACCAGTTCGCCGGGCGGACGGCAGGGCTCCTATCAGCTGTTTGATGCGGGCATCAAATTGATGGATGCCGATGATCGCTGGGAGATCGGCTTGCTGGGCCGCAACCTGACGGACGAGTATTATTTCACGAGGTCGGCGGGCAATCCGTTCTCGGGTGGAGCGCCCGGTGGCACCAGCACATTGTTGGCCGATACCGTAGCGGTGGCGAGCCGTGGCCGAGAAATATGGGTGCGCGCAACCTATCGGTTCGGAAACTAATTGGAAAGACTGGAGTGCCGAAGGCAAGCAAGGCTCATGTGCTCTCGCGGGGGACATTAATTCATCCATGGTTTTCGACATGATAGGACGGATACCCGACTTGAAATTGTTGGCAGCGTGAGTTGCAGTGTTGCCTGTCCGTCTATATTTTGGTGGTGAAAATCTCATGGATGATACGCACAAATACGATGTTCTGATTGTGGGCAGCGGCGCTGCAGGCTGCGTTTTGGCAGAACGCCTGTCGGCAGATCCGTCGTGCAAGGTCCTCTTGCTTGAGGCGGGGCCACGCGATGATCATCCGTTTATCCACATGCCGCGCGGCATTGGCAAAATACTGACCAATCGGCGTTATATCTGGCCTTTTTCGGTGTCGCCTAGGGAGCGGAGCAATGCGGATCCGGAAATTTGGGTTCGCGGCAAAACTCTGGGTGGATCGTCCTCGGTCAATGGCATGATGTATGTTCGCAGCCAGCCCGGCGATGGCGCCGATCTTGCCGAGTTGGCTGGCCCCGATTGGAATTGGGGCGTCATGGCTGATGCTTACAGGTCAATGGAGGCAGGCGCGGACGATAAATGGCGCAACAGGCTCCGCGTATCGCTGCCACCGCGCCATTCACTGATGGACCGTTTCATTCGCGCGGGTGCCTCCATTGGACTCAAGGATACCGATGACGTCAATCACCCCGATGACGAAGCCAGGATCGGATATTGCCCCTCTACCATTTGGAAGGGGCGCCGACAAAGCGCGGCGGTCGCATTCCTGCATGGAGCGGAGGGACGGTCTAATCTGACCGTCCGCACTGGCGTGAGTATAGACCAGATCCTCTGGGACGGCACCACAGCTACTGGTGTTCTTGGCAATGAACGCGGCGAAGAGATTCATTATTATGCAAATCGCGTGATCCTGAGCGCCGGAACATTCGGTTCGCCTGCGATTCTCGAACGGTCTGGCGTCGGAAGTCGCGAACGCATGGAGGCACTTTCTATCGAATGCAAGATCGACAGGGCGGCTGTCGGTGAGAATATGCGTGAACATTGCGCACTGGCCCTGCAGTTCCGGCTGAATCAGTCCCTTTCTCTGAATTCGCAGTTCTCTGGTGCCCGGCTGGCCTTCAATGCCGTGCGATACTTCGCGACCAGAAGAGGGCCAATGGCGAGCGCTGCTTATGATGTTCTGGGTCAATTTCGGACGCGCCCGGAACTTGACCGACCCGATGCACAGATGATCGCCGCGCCTTTCAGCATCGACAAGAGTCAGCAATCACTCGCGATGGAGCGAGAGCCCGGTATGCAGATAGCAGTCTACCCGTTGCGCCCTGAATCAACCGGTAGCACTCATATTGTAAGCCGGGACGCGAATGTCTATCCAGAGGCCCATCTTGATTATTTTGCATCCGAGGGTGATTGTCGCACTATGATAGGCGCAGTCCGCTTCGTTCGGGATCTCGTGGCATCCGATCACATTTCTGGCGTCATAACGAGCGAAACTAGGCCCGGGCCAAATATGCAGAGCGACGATGATATACTCGCCGCATATCGCGAAATGGGGACTCCCGCCTATCATGCGTGCGGAACTTGTCGGATGGGCAATGACGACGATGCGGTCATAGATTCGGCTACTCGGGTTCGCGGTGCGCAAAACCTTCACGTCGTAGATTTGTCGATTGCTCCTGTCATGCCGGCCGGCAATACTTTCGCGCCCGTAGCAGCGATGGCTTGGCATGCCGCCGACCTTATCCAGGCGAAAATGGTGTGAACGGATCTGCGCTCTCAGGTGTCCGGATTATTGACCTGACGACCGTGATCTTCGGCCCGTCCGCTAGTCAGATTTTGGCAGATTATGGAGCCGATGTGATCAAGGTGGAGGCCCCCGGCGGCGATTCTACCCGCCATACTGGACCGTCGGCAGAAGCTGGCATGGCTTCGCTCTTCCTCGGAGCAAATCGCAATAAACGCTCAATAGTGGTCGATCTCAAGGAAGAGGCGGGACGACAAGTGTTGATGGCTTTGATCGACACCGCCGATGTATTCATGCACAATATAAGGCCACAAAAACTGCCAGGTCTCGAACTGACGCGAGAAGCGCTCTGCGCCCGCCACCCGCGACTTATCTATGCGGGATTGCATGGTTTTGGCGAAGACGGTCCTTATGCCGGCAAGGCTGCCTATGACGACATAATACAGGCGTTGTCCGGTGCAGCTGATCTGAGTCGGCGCCAGTCCGGAACGCCGCGATATATGCCCACCATCGTCGCGGATAAAGTCGGCGGTCAGATGGCGGCGCATGCTATTCTAGCCGCACTTTACCAAAGAGAGCGGACCGGCAGTGGGCAATTCATTGAAATACCGATGTTCGAAGCGACTGTACAATTCCTGCTGATGGAACATTATAACTCAAGGCATATCGCGAAGAATTCGTTGAAGACCAATGGTGATGACGATGAGGGCTTCGGGTATCGCCGAACGCTATCGCCTTCGCGAAAGCCCTTTCGTACCCAAGACGGTTATGTCTGCTTCATGCCCTACAGTGATCGTGACTGGCAGAAATTTTTCCATGCGATTGGACGGGGCGATCTTGCCAGGGATGCGCGGTTCACGAAGATGAGCACGCGGGCTCGGCACATCGAGGAGCTTTACCAGCTGCTCGAGACAATAATCGCGGAAAATTCGACGGACTACTGGATCAAGATGGGCGCGCGCCTTTCCCTCGCATGCGCTCCGGTTAACAGGCTCGAAGATCTCGAATACGACCCGCATCTTGAGGCCGTCGCTATGTTTGCGACGATGCCCACCGGTGGGGACTGGGATATGCGGTTTGTCAGGAGCCCCATCAAACTAGCGGAAAGTAATGTTTCGCCGACCGTACCTCCGCGTCTAGGCGAACACAGCGAGGAGATCCTGGCGGAACTTGACCTACCGCAGGAAGTGCGCAACGCAGTGCTGTCAGTCTAGCCGCAACTCGTCTCCGGTCGGCACACCAAAAGCCAGATCGAGATTACGTCAGGCCGCGAGATTTAGCACTCGGCCAGTGCGGCCGAGCGTCGTGTTCTGTATTCCCGACTATGACGCGCCATTTCGTCATGGCGTTTAAGAGCGCCAGACAGACAGGCAGAAAGGCCTAGGGACTAAAGTCCCTATTTAGTTAAAAGGACCCATGTTGCGAAGAACATATTTCGATGCACCAGAAGCAACCGGAAGCGATGCCTTATTGGCCACGCAGGTAACGATGCCCTTCGAATCGGCGGCTGCTCTAAAAATGTTTGGTAAGATAGACTAGCTAATATTGCCGTGAAAACGGTCTATGTATCCGGCTCATCGGTCTTTCGCGCAAACCTCTTGTCGAAAGAGGTCCAGAGGAAAACAAGCGCAATATTCAGACGGAACTGGAATTTGCGAGATCAAGAGCGAAGCATGTCATGCTCCAGATCCTTAAAGCTACGACCATTTTCGACCAGCGTCGCTTTCTTGTCCGTTTAATTCTGCCACCTGCGAACGACGGTGTCACAATAACCGGGGTCGTATTCGATCAGCCTCGCGCACCGCCCGCATTTTCTTGTTCCAGATGCATACGTTCTTGAGCTCGTCGAAGACCCGCATGCCGGCCTGGTTGAGATCGGTCATGTGGCGCCAGTCAATACAGATGAACGCAATAGCCCCGTCGCGGCAGAGGGGTATCCTCGTTGAAATCAAGTCCACGTCTCAGGAAGCGATTGGCCAGGATTTGAAACGATATTTCTTCAATATTACTTCAGCCGAGTTGCTCGTCGCTCAATCCCTGAAGGACCAATGCCGGTATCTGTTTCTCAATCTGGCAGGCGGTGATTGGCAGGAGTTGTCAATCAATGAAGTTCTGAGCCGGTCCAAAGGTACGTACCCCGCCCATCATATCCGGCTGTGAGCGTGCCGGTCCGAAATCCTCTGCTACCGACGGGGCCAGCCCGCTTAACTCTCAGGCCCCCCAGGGATCATCTGAGGGGCCGTACCAGCCATCATCATCCATATCGACGCCATCCTCCGGCATTTCCTCGGGCCCTGCAATATCAGGGGTCCGGTACGTGTCCATCGCCTGCACCCACCGGAGCAGCTGCGAGAGTGCATCGACCTGGTCGTCGTGACGCGAGGAAGGGAACCCGAGAAGCTCGCTGGTAAAATCACCCAGCCAGTGCGCGCGCTCCGGGAGAAACAAGCGCCCACTCTGGATCATAGCGCCCGCGTTCAGAGCCCGGGCGATCTTGTCACCCTCGGGGCGCCGGGCAATCGGGAGCGGCACACCCTGCGGTTCTTCCGCCCACAATGACTGGATGAGCGCAGTCCCCGACGAGGCATCCTCGATCAGGAGGACCGTTGCGTTGTGTGCCCGTCCAAGCTCAATGGCCTTGGCCTTCAGCAAGTGAAATTTCAGGCGCTCCCGAAACACGTCAAGAATGTAGATTTGCTTGCCCTGGATCAAAGCGGTGACGCAGACGGACCAGTCGTTGAACGGATTGTCCTTGGACGCGGTATCCCAGGACTGGACAATCTGGCCGTAGCCGAGGTCAATGGTACCTGATTTGTAATAGCGCAGCCATTTGGCCTCGATAATATTGCCAACCGCAGGAACGGGCGCCTGCTGGAACTGGCTGGCAAACACGATCGGATTGTCGGCCTTGCGCCTGAGCAGCACCTCGAGGCTCTGGCGGGCAGGGTGAAGCGCGCTGCCGGCTCGCCTTTGCCAGATCCTCCCCCGGGTGAGAGGAATGTCCTCGTCGCGCTCGGCGATGGCGGGCAAGCATAGCTCGTACCAGCCCTCCCGTTCCTTGAGGATGCCAACCAGGTCACCTTCATGCAGGCGCTGCATCAACACGATGATCACGCCGGTAGCCTGATTGTTGAGGCGCTGCGACAATGTATCGTCGAACCACCGAATGACCTTTTCCCTTGCTGGCTGCGACATCGCATCCTGCGTTTTCATGGGATCATCGATAATGATGATGTCCGCACCAAACCCGGTGGTCACACCGTCAACCGATGTCGCCATGCGCCGTCCGCCGGCGCTGGTCCGGATGTCGGCCACCGAGCGCCGGGTCAGCACAAGGCTTGGAAAGGCCCGGCGATACCAGCTGCTCTGCATGATCTTGAGACAATCGCTGGCATGATCCTCGGCCAGGTCCTGACCGTAACTGATACACAGGAACGAAAGCGATGGATCATGCCCCAGGCGCCAGGCCGTCCAGGCAACAGTTACTGTCCGGGATTTGAGGTGCCGCGGCGGTATGGTGATGGCAAGGCGCGTGTTGCCCCCCTCCTCGATCCGCTCCAGCTGCCGGATGATCGCATCAATATGCCAGTTGGGAATAAAGGCGCTCTCGCCGCCCAGCTCGCGAAATGCAAAGCGCAGGAAAAAGTAAAAATCGAGGCGCAGCAGAGCGCAGATCGCGTCATCGGTATCAGCATCAGCCATCGACGCTCTCCCCGTCTTCTGCCGCGTTTTCAGCCCCGTCTCCAATTAGGTCTTCAGTCGGAGCCGGGTCTCCAAAAAGCCCAGGATCAATCCCCAGTTCCTGCGAGCGTTCCTTCAGATAGGCTTCCAGTATCTGTTTATCACCAAGCGTGTGATAGCGCCGGTTCTGCTGCTGCGCCGCCTCAATGCGCTGGCACTTTTTATCAACGATCTCGATCGCCTTGTTCTGTCCCTTGACCGATGCATTGTCGATCAGCCTGAGGTCGATACTGCGCCTTTTTGACATCCGCCGCTTTTTCCCGTTTTCGCTGACGGTCGTTTTGCGCTGCAGCTCTTGCATGAACTCGGTGTCGGCATTGGGCACGCCCTTTTTCCGGCTTCCGCGCTTCCGCCCGTCGTCGACGGCGAACCGGCTTTTTTTGGGCGGCCGGTTGCGGCCGACCTTGTAGGATCCGTCCTCGCGGACATTGCCCTCCTTGAACGGTTTGCCATCCTTCCGGCGTCCCTGCCGGGATGGCGGCTTTTGGTCATCGCCAACATTGCCCTCCTTGAGAGGTTTGCCGTCCTTGGGCTGTCCTTGCCGGGATGGTGGCTTGTCTTTATCATCCCCGCTCATGATGCCTCTCCCAGCCGCGCCTTGGCGACTTCATGAAACGACGTTACGCCGTCGAGAAGCGGCTCGCAGTCGGTGGCCTCTGCGGTGCGGCGAAGGATCACGTCGGCGTAGACAGGATCTAGCTCGATCGCCCGGCCGCGCCGCCCCGTCATCTCGCACGCGGCCAGGAGTGTGCCGGATCCGGCAAAGGAATCGAGCACAATGTCCCCGCGCCGCGAGCAGTCGAGAATGGCATCGGCAATCATCTGTTTGGGTTTGACGGTGGGATGATCGGCGAGCTCCTCCATCCTTCCTGCACGAAAAGTGTTGGCGGATGGATACCGCCAGACATTGCTGCGATTTCTCCGGCCCAGCGCAATATTGCTGATATGCGTGCCCGGGCTCACCTTGAAGACATAGCAAAGCTCATGGGCTGATCTGTAGAACGCGCCCATTCCCGGGTTCTTGGCCCAAACAATCATGTTTTTGAGTTCATGGAACACGCCCTGCGCTGCATCGAGCATATAGGGCGCCCCGCGCCAGTCCATGAACACAAAGGCAATCGCGCCCGGCACGCAGTGCGCGGCCATCGCTCTGAAGGACGGACGCAGCAGGGTCATACCGAACTCGGCCAGCGGCATCTCGCCTGCTCCCATGACAAAATTGTCATGCTTGACCTGGCCATTGCCTGATACGTTGTTCTGGATCGCGCATCCATAAGGAGGATCGGTGACAATCAGCTGCGCCCTCCCGCCTTCAAGCAGGCG
>NZ_JBLWWU010000024.1:0-39159 GCF_048267785.1 Parasphingorhabdus sp.
CGTGATAACTCAGTATATCCGCGGCTTCCAGAGCGTCTCTGGCACCGCAGCCGTTGCACCAACGGCGCGTAACCCTCCGACATTGCGCGACTATGTTCGGGGGCCGCCCTACAGTTAAATAGTTGATATAAAAGGATAAAAATGGTGGTGCGCGACGCAGTCTGTCGCGAACGGGTCTCAGGCGCAATATTCCCATATATATGGGAAAGTAGTGGGAAAATGGACTTGTTCGGGCTGAAATGCATCGGTTGATCCGCCAGACCCATTTCATTTGCGCGGCTCTCTAGCAGTTTTCCCATATCTGATTTTTGTGGGAAACAAGCCCAATGATTGTGGGAATGATATCCACTGATGGTGTGAACATTGACATGTTTATGGACTTGCGGACCAAACAGATCATTTCTGGCTGGACAAATCCTGCGGGAGAACATATCAAGAATACCGTCTGCTCTGGCTGACATTTTTCACCACGGAATTTGTTTTTGAAACTTTTTTTGTGGAGAAAAAATGTGGCTAAAATCAATGCAGAATCTTCCATTCCAACACGTCAGCTTGTTGTCGACTCCTATCCGATCGACAAGCTAACCCCATATGCCAACAATGCGCGCAAACACTCGCGCGCGCAGATACGCAAAATCCAACGAAGCCTCCAGACCTTTGGCTGGACGAACCCACTCCTGATTGACGATGCAGGAAATCTGATCTGCGGGCATGGACGACTGGAAGCGGCGAAGCTCAACGGAGAGACGGTAGTCCCCGTGATCAGTCTTGGTAAAATGAATGAGGCCGACCGCCGCGCTTATATCATTGCGGACAATCGGCTCGCAGAAGAGGCTGAATGGAGCAAGGATATGCTCCGCTCGGAACTCTCCGGGCTGATTGATCTGGGCTATGACGTTGAACTCACCGGCTTCGATATGTTCGAGATCGACGGCACCCTCACCTTTGGAAATGATGATACGGACACCGAAGAGAATGTCGAGCTGCCGGCAGCTGACGCAGTTCCCGTGTGCCGCCTCAAGGACCTTTGGACGATCGGCGATCACCTGCTGCTCGTGGACGATGCAAGGGACCCGAATGCTTACGACCGCTTGCTGGCAGGCGAGCCTGCGCAACTGATCGTAACTGATCCGCCTTATGGCTGCGCGATTGCAAATAATGTCTCGGGCAATGGCAAAGTCAAACATTCAAATTTTGTGATGGGTGCTGGCGAAGTTTCCCTGCCGGAGTTCGCAAAAACGCTGCTGCGCCCGGCCTTCGAGGCGATGGCCGTGCACAGTGCGCCGGGCGCAATTGCCTTTGTGTTCATGGATTGGCGCGGCGCACCGCATATGCTGGGCGCGGCCGAAGGCGTGTTCCACGAACTCAAAAACATGATTGTCTGGGTCAAGAATCCGGGAATGGGAGGGTTTTACCGGTCGGCCCATGAGCTGTGTTATGCCTTCAAGGTCAGTCCAGGCAAGCATATTAGCAATATTGCGCTGGGTCAGAGAAATCGCTGCAATGTTTGGCGATATCCCTCCGCCAACACATTTCGTGCAGGGCGCATGCAGGATCTGGCTGATCATCCAACCGTCAAACCCAAGCAGATGATTGCGGACGCTATTCTCGACTGCTCGAAGCGCGGGGGGATTGTGCTGGATCCGTTTGCCGGCTCCGGGACCATCCTTGCCGCCTGCGAGATGACAGGGCGGCGCGGCCGGGCGATCGAGCTGGATCCCGTTTACGCCGACGTCATCCTGCGCCGCACCGCAGAGGCCACTGGCTGCGAGCCGCTGCTAAACGGCGTCACGCCGTTTCATGAAGTCGCCAGGGCGCGGCTGGGAGAAGCATCATGAACGGGGATGACCAAGACAAGCCAACTTCTCGGCAGGGACGTCGCAAGGATGGAAAACCCTATAAAGACGGCAATGTTCGCGAAGACGGGTCTTACGAGACCGGCCGTAACCGGCCGCCTAGACAACACCGGTTTGCCGCCGGTGATGGACGCAAGCGGGGACGACGACAAAAAGGAGTGCGCAACGTCGACACCGAGTTCGAGCGGGAACTCAGGCGTAAAGTGACCATCAAGGAGAATGGCAAGGAGCGAAAGGTCACCAAGAGCCATGCGGTGGACCTGCGTCTTATCGATAATGCCACCCGCAAGGGTGATAACCGTGCAATCGAGATGGTCGATACACGTCGTCGCCGGATCGCCGAGAAAGCGCAGCAAAACCGCCATTATCACACGCTAGGTGACGAGGAGATTCTCACGGCCTGGCTGCGAGAGCGGGCGGAGGAGTTGGACGTGGATCCAGACCTGTTTGGAGATCCAAAACCTGAAGCAGATCTAGGTACAGGAGGTTCCGATGATTGAAGTTGATACCGACGATGCTATCGCTGCTGCCATACGTTCCGACTTTGGTTTGTTTTTGCGATTTGTATTTCGCGAACTGGGCGGTGAGAGCGCCTATAAGCACAATTGGCATATCGACGCGATCATTCACCAACTTGACCGGGTTCTGGACGGCGAGAACCAACGTCTGGCTATTACCATGCCACCACGACATCTCAAGTCTCGAACTACGTCGGTCGCCTGGACCGCCTGGAGCATGGGACATAATCCGTCGCTATCGTTCCTGTGCATCAGTTACGGCCAAGATCTAGCCGAGGACCATGCCAGCGATTGCCTCAAGATCATGCAGAGCAGTTGGTATCGCCGCGCCTTTCCCAGCCTTGTGCTGACCCGGCGGGCGGTTGCCGACATCCGCACCAGTGCTGGCGGCCGGCGCATGGCAACGTCAATCGACGGTGTGACCACCGGGTTCGGTGCCGACATCATCATTATTGACGATCCTATGAAAACGCAGGACGTGATGTCACAACCGGCAAGGGAGAAGGTAATCCGCTGGTTTGACGACACTATATCGCAACGCCTCAACGACCAGGCGACAGGAGCGATCATTATCGTGATGCAGCGATTGCATGAAGGCGATCTGGTCGGCGTACTCAAAGAACGCGAAGGATGGCACGAACTGTGCCTGCCAGCGATCGCCGAGCGCGACGAGGACATTCCCCTCACCAGGGGCAGGGTCTGGCACCGCCGAGCAGGATGTGCGCTCCACCCCGCCCGCCAAAGTCTTGAGGTTCTGCTCAGGCGCAAGGCGGACAATCCGTTTGTATTCGCCAGCCAGTACCAGCAGAAGCCTATTCCTGCGCATGGCAATATCATCGAAGCAAGCTGGCTGCGATCCTACAACCCGGATTTGGTCGACCTTTGCCACGGCCAGATCATCCAGTCATGGGACACCGCATCCAAGGACAATCCGTTCAATGACTGGTCGGTTTGTGTGACCGTGCTGGTACAAGGAAAATCAGTATATATCATTGATGTTTTCAGAGCGCGGCTGCAGTTCCACCAGCTCAAGGCCAAGGCCATAGAACTCGCGAGGCTGCACGGCGTGAAGATAATGCTAATCGAAGATGCCTCTTCCGGGACTGCCCTGATACAGTCCCTGCGCGCAGAAGACCTGGCGGGCGTTCCGCCCCCCATTCCCCGCCGCCCGGAGGGTGACAAGGTTGCCCGGGCGCTCAACGCGAGCGCGATGATCCAGGCCGGACGCCTGTTCCTTCCCAAGCACGCGCACTGGCTCGGCGACTTTACCGGCGAGGTGCTCGGGTTCCCTGCATCAAGTCATGATGACCAGGTCGATGCGCTCTCGCAGCTACTCTTGTGGGTGCAGGAGAAGGATATGTACCGAACGCCCGTCAATGCAGGGCCAGAGGAGATGATCGACTATGAATGTGGCGAGCCTGCAATATTGCCTTCCCTCTGGCAGGACAAGGATCCCTGGGGTGCTTAATGGATTAAATTCACGAGTTCCAGATCAAGTTCCGCTGGCATGTCGAAGACCTCGGCATCCGCCACGCCTATCAAACGGGGCACACCGCAGCTCAATGGCAAAGTTGAACGACCCCACCGCTCGGACCAACAAGAGTTTTACCAGCTGCTAAGCTATAAAGGGAATGTCGATCTGGAAGCCAAACTCGATGAATGGGAACGCTTCTATAACTTCCACAGACCCCACGGTGCCTTCAAAGGAAAAACACCCTATGAAGTGCTCAGAGAAAAGCTATAATCGCATGTAAAGAATGTCTCACCAGTCACTCGATGTTACAATCGGTTCCTGGCATTTGGCTTTCAACTAGTCGAAATCGGAAACTGCAATATTCATGATTTTAAGCGGCGATATCGGACGGGAAGGTGACAATGAATTTTGCGCCACCGCCTTCCGGATTTTCATAGGCTATCGATCCACCATGCGCTTCAGCCAGTCTTTGGACAATTCCTAGGCCGAGGCCCGCACCCTGACCCGTACTGCGATTTTTCCGCCAGAACCTCTCAAAAAGCTTAGCAGCATCTGCATCCGAAATACCCGGACCATAATCGCGAACGCTGAAACGAGGGCCTGGGCCAACTTCTATTTCAATAGGTGTATGGCCCGGCGCATGCGCGACCGCGTTTTCGATAAGGTTACGAAAAATGCGAAAAATCGCTTCCTCATGGCCCTTGGTCATTGCTTTGCCATAATCCTTAAAAACAAGATCGCGTCCGACTGAAAAAGCCGCAGGCGCGAGCTGTGTTACAGCCTTGCGGCCAACTTCAGCTAGGTCAACCGTTGCCCCGGTTTCAAACGCTTTGGCATCCGCCTGCGCAAGGTCGAGCATTTGGTTCACAAGCCGTGTCATTTGCCGGTTATCGGTCAAAAGCGCATCACGCTGTTCGCCCTTTGGCAATTGGTCAATAGATAATTGCATGATCGATAACGGTGTACGCAGTTCATGCGCTGCATTGGCGGTAAAGGATCGCAAAATATCCATCGAGCTATCCAGTCGCTCTAGCGCACGGTTTACCGCCCGAACCAATGTTGTAACTTCTCTGGGCTCCTTGGGTTCGGTTATTCGAAGCGCCATGTCTTCAGGGTCGAGCCTATCGACCTCTGCCTCAGCGCGCCGCAATGGATTCAAAACGCGGCGAACAGCAAATATATTGAACAGAAGCATAAGCACCGAAAGCGGTATCAGCGGTAAAGCAACATGCTGAATAAGCTCGTTAACAATTACCGGAACATAGGGCTTGATGCCTCTGCCTTCAAACTGCATGTAGAGCCAACGCTGTTCTCCTGCGATGTCTACTGATCGCACGCCTGAAATGCGGAAGCCTTGAGATAGTTTTTCCCGGCGCGTCCAATCCATGAGCGTTCCGCGATTGGTCGAGGGATATGTGGCGGGCAGGCTACCGGTTTTGGCCAGATCGCTGTCAACATAGCTTGCGAACCAGTGGGTTGCTCCGGGCGGTCCTGCAAACTGTTCCGGGCCGGTTCGTTTGCTGCGATCCATCTTACCCGCTTCAAGCGTAAGGAGTTCTTCGGCCAGCGACTGTGGTTGCTGGCTATAAGTGAAAATGACGATGCCGATATCGAGAACAGCAAACAACAATGTAAAGATCGCCAGCCGGGTAGCAATCTGTCGAAATAATGTAGGGCCCTTGGATTGTTCTTTTTGCGTCATAAATTTAATCGGTAATATTCGCTGGAGCATAAAGCGCGTAACCGACCCCGTGAATGGTTTTAATTTGGACATCGGCAGATGCTGCCGAGAGGCGTTTGCGTAGCCTCGAAATCGAGGCTTCCATCGCATTTGGAGTTATCTCGGCATCCATCGAATATAGCGCGCTCTCAATCGATTGCTTCGCCACGACATGTCCACTTCTGCGGAGCAGAACTTCAAGCAGGTCGACTTCACGCGGTGCGGTATCAACAGCGACGTCACCAACGCAAACCGTTCGTTCGGCAGGGTTGAGTGATACATTCCCGGCATGAAGCACCGTTTCCAGCGCATTGCCTGGCCGCCGCAGAAGAGCCCGACAGCGCGCCGCCAATTCAGGGATCTGAAACGGCTTGACGACATAGTCATCTGCGCCGGCATCCAGCCCGGCCACCCTGTCGTCAAGCCCGCCGCGTGCCGTCATAATCAAGATGGGTGTCTGATCCATCTGCGCGCGCATCGCAGTAACCAGATCCAGACCCTCTCCATCAGGCAATCCGAGATCGAGCAACACCAGATCATAGTCGCCAATCTGCCGGGCATGGTGAGCCCCTTCAATCGTTTCATACCAGTCAATGGCAAAACCCTGACGATCCAATCCATCACGGATAAGGGTTGCCAAACGGGCATTATCTTCAACGAGAAGCAGGCGCATTGTCTATATCCGATCCAGAAGCTGCGCGCTTATAGCCGGTAATCATCGACCATGGCATATTTTCCCGGTGACGAACACTTTCAATGATCGCCGCACCAACATGCAGCACCGCTGCGCCAATGATTAAATTGGCCAGAATTTCATGCAATTCTTCCACCCAGGGCTCTCCCCAGAATTGATCGCTGCCCATCATCCAGCCAGTGATTCCCATACCTGCAACAAGTGCCATTAATATAAGCATCATTACTGCACCGGCGGGATTATGTCCGATATATCGGGGTTCACGGCGAGCTACCAAGGCAGCCCCATAGCAGACTAATTTTTTTGGACCGGGCACGAACGCTGAAAAGCGAGCATGTCCTTTTCCGACGAAGCCCCAGATAAGGCGGATGAGCAGCGCTGCGACCATTGCATAGCCTAGATAAATATGCGGGTCTTTGACATGGCGAAGCACGGTAAGGTTAGCGATAGTGCCAAGTGCGACCGTCCAATGGAAGATGCGTACCAGCGGATCCCAAACTTTGATCCGCTGGCGTCTTACTAAGGTTTTTCCAATCTGATCCGTTGGAACCCGATCGACCCGAAGATTGTTATCTTCCACTGTCAGTCTACATTGTTCTGGACGACAGCGCCCGTTACGGGATTGAAATAAACCTCGGCACGACGACCGTCCTTGTTGATGGCATAAATCTCGTAACAGCTGCCTGAAACCTGAAAGACTTTGATCGACTTAAAACCCATTTTGGCAATCTTGGACTTCATTTTCGCTGGCGTGAGCCATTTGCTTTGCGGTTGCGCGGTGCAAACCGGGCTGGCGAAAGCGGTCGAGGAAAATGTCAGCGCTGCGATTGTTGCAGCGGCTGAAATCAATAATTTGTTGGTCATAATTGTCACTCCATTTTTGTTGCCCGAAGATTGGGCCAACAACAAATAGATGCCTTACAAAGCTGACGAAGTGCTGACGCATTGAGCAATTAAATTGTACAATTGCGCAATTTAATTCCCCGCTCCGTCAGGATGCGGTCAGGAATTTGGCCGAACAAAGCAGGGTCGCAACGATGCGAAGAACATTCGGAGATACACCATGAAGACTCTTGTAAAAATCAGTACCGCTATCCTTGCACTTTCTTTGTCGGGCACTGCTGCACTCGCTGGTCAGGGCGATAATCCTAAGGCACTCTCGCCGCAAACAAAGGCCAATCTTGAAGCAGCCATGCACGGGGAAGCCTTCGCAAACCTCAAATATCTACGTTATGCCGAACAAGCTGATGCCACCGGGAATACAGAACTGGCCCAATTGTTCCGCGATTCCGCAAATATTGAAGCGAACGAGCATTTTGACCGTGAGGCCGAGGCACTGCAACTCGGAAGCTCGAACACCGCCAATCTTGAAGACGCCATGGCCGGCGAGCATTATGAATACACAAAAATGTATATCGAATTTGCCGATCAGGCTGAGGCCGATGGCGATCTGAAGATTGCAGCCATGTTCCGCCAGATCGCGGTCGATGAAGGCGTCCACTACGAAGCATACAAGGCTGCGCTGGCGAAGATCAGGTAATAGGGTCGCCTTCGCCAGTGTGTATCGACCGGGAGGCGCGCTCCGCAGCCCGGTCGATATAAATATGGATCGAAATGCCATGCGGGTGCTGGTTGCAACCGTTTTCGGGTAAAGCCTTGTGATTAAGGAATGACCGTTATTGGGGCGATTTCCGAAGGGCAATTCGCCAAGCTAAAAACGGACTGACAGCTTCAAGGCGATCCCGACTGATTAAGTCGTTGCCTACGGCAACAATTGGGTGGGAACGCTTCTACAACTTCCACAGACGGCACGGTGCCTTCAAAGGAAAAACACCCTATGAAGCGCTCAGAGAGAAGCTATAGTCGCATGTAGAAAATGTCGCGCCAGTCACCCGATGTTGCAATCTTAACGATTTAAGTTAGGTTGCGACAAGTCGCTATACGTTGTGCGACGTTAAACTCCCTGAAAAATCAGGAGGACTGATTTGTGCGGCACAGTAGCGGTCATTCCTGAATTTCTTCATGGGTCACACCATCGCGGATATTATACAGGCGGCGGAAGGTCGGGATGATTTTTTCATCATGGGTCACAACGATTATGGCGGTTTGATATTGTTGCGCCATTTCATCTAGTAATTTCACTACCGCCAGGGCGCGCTCACCATCGAGCGGCGCGGTCGGTTCGTCGGCAAGGATCACTGGCGGACGGTTAATGAGTGCGCGAGCGATTGCAACGCGCTGCTGCTCTCCGCCCGATAGTTGCGAGGGCATTGCGGCGGCGCGGTGACCGACGTCTAGTGCTTCCAGCAAATCACGCGCCTGCCCCCTCGCCTTGCTGTTCGACCTGCCCGCCAGCATCGACAAAATCGCGACATTGTCAGTCACGTCCAGAAAGGGGATGAGATAGGGTGCCTGAAAGATGAACCCGATGAGGTCGCGGCGCAGCGCCCGCAAATCTTTCACCAGCCATTTATCGTCATAGATCATGCGATCGCCGATAAACATCCGGCCCGAAGTTGGCTCGATCACCGCGCCAAGGCATTTGAGTAAAGTACTCTTTCCCGAGCCAGACGGACCGATCAAACCCACCACCTCGCCTGCTCTGACCTGCATGCTGGATCCGCGCAAGGCACGAACGGCAGTGTCGCCGCTGCCATATGTTTTGACGATATTTTCGATGCGAATACCCTCAGCCACCGATTGCCTCCGCCGGATCGACCTTGAGAGCCGCCTGAATGGCCAGAAAGCTCGCCAATGTGCAAATAATCATTACAATAGCGAAACCCAGTAGGGAATCGCTGGGAAGCAGCAATATATACTTGGGGAAAAACGGTGCCCATAAGGTAGCCGCTATCTTACCGACGACGAACCCGATCAAACCTAATCCAAGCGCCTGTTGCAGGATCATCCACGAGATGGTCCGGTTACGTGTACCAATCAGTTTCAACACCGCAATTTCGCGAATTTTTCCGATAGTCATGGTGTAGATCATGAAGGCAACAATGGCCGCACTCACAATGGCCAAAATGACCAGAAACATACCTATTTGGCGCGCGGAATTAGCAATCAGCTTTTCGACAAGAATTTCCTGCATCTGTGCGTGCGTGTAGACCGTCGTCCGCTGCCATCGCCTTATGTCAGCGGCCACGCTGTCTGCATCTGCGCCCTGCGCAAGGGTCACCAATATGGCATTGACGTTGGTATTCCCTGTCTGTGCGGCATTGACCGCCGTCGCAACTGCCGGATTCCCCGGAGGATTGAGAGTGGGGCTGGCCTCCGTGCGGGCGCGTTGCTGTATGATCGCATCACTATCTTTTTGAAACTGCGCCTGCTGGGCGTCCTTCAATGTCAGAAATAACATCGGATCACCGCCGGAAGATACCATCCGGCTGGTCAGCCCGACGATGCGATAGTCATTGCGCCGAACCTTGACAATATCACCGATGGCAAAGCCGGTTTTGACGTCTGCTACCGCTTCATAATGACTGTGAACGATATGCCGTCCGGCTATTATATGCGTTGGCTGGCCCGGCTCGCCCGCACGTGTCATATCGACGCCTACAACCATCACCCGGACATCGCTGCCCGCATGTGCAATCTGCATCGTGAGATAGGTGACTCCGGCTGCGCGGTCCACGCCTCGCATTGCTCGGATAGGACGCTTGGTATCTTCAGGCAGGCTCGATGGCTCGGCATAGGGACCAAGCGTGTCTTTCTGTACGACCCACAGATCGGCGCCGCTATTGTCGAGAAGCGCCTGTGCATCGTCGACCATCCCGCGATAAACCCCCGCCATCGAAAGGGTAACACCAATAAGCAAACCAAGCCCGACGCCGGTCAGCAAAAATTTGCCCCAGCCATGCATAATGTCGCGGCCAGCCAAGCTGATCATGGCAATTCATCAACGATTGAAATTCGGCTATTCGTCGATAATGCGGCTGCGCTGTGAGTGACAATTTCTTCGCCTTTCTTGAGGCCGGACATGACCTGAACCCATCCATCAAGGTCAACCGCACCAAGCGAGGTCTGAACAAAGGACAAGTCACCATCACGCAGAACCCAGACACCAGTCTTGCCATTCACACTCTGGACCGCGGAATTGGGGATGACGATGGTCTTGTTTTCTGACGGAAGTATGACCGTGACCTCGGCCAGTTCACCAATGGGAGGCAAATTCTCTGGCGCTGAAAAACCGATCTTGGCAAGAATCTCCTCGGTGATGGCATCGGCTAACGGTTCTACCCGCAAAACCGATCCCTCTATCAGGCGATTTGGTCTTGATCGCAGGGCAATCTTGGCTCCAAGGCCAGCAGCGATGCCGCCCGACCGCGTCTGGTCAAAGCGGGCATTGATCCACAATTCGGCTGGATCGACAATCTCGACCACGGTCTGTCCCGCAACCACCGTTGTTCCGGGTTCAACCGCTCTTTTCACAACCAGTCCGGCGCGCGGGGCGACCAGACGTAAATTTGCCTTTTGCGCGATCAGGGCAGAACGGTCGAGGCTGGCGCGGCTTCTGTCTTGCTGTGTTGCGGCGAGATTTGCCTGAGCGGCGGCGAGACTTGCCTGAGCCGCCGCCAGTTCCTGTCTGCGCTGGTCGACCATCGCCTCGGTAACCCAGCCATTCTTGATGAGTGCCTCAACCCGCGCCGATTGCGTTCGGGCCAGCCGCACACGCGCGCTGGCATCCGCGATTTGCGCCGACGCCGATTGCTCCATCGCAGCATTTCTGGCTTCGGTGCTTGCCGCTGCGTCGATCCGCTGATCAAGATCAACAGGATCAATTTGCGCAAGCAACTGGCCACTCTCAACCCGATCACCAACATCAACGGCGAGCATTGTCACCCTTCCCGGTGCTGTCGATCCGACTTTATGTGTATAGCGCGCCTCGACTGTGCCGATGCCAAATAGCGATGGAGAAATCGCGCGTTCCTCCACTTTGGCAATTGTGACATTGATAGGGGCCAATGGGCCAGCGCGTAGCGCCACCCAAATAAAAAGCAGCACTAATGGCACAAGGACTGCAATGATCGTGAGGTTCCGGCGGTTGACAGCAGCGGGTAATTTCATCTTTTGGCTCCTATCCCGCTCGCATATATGTCGAATAGGCGACCTGACATTTCGCGCATTGCAGCAAAGTCACCCGTCATCATGGTTTGCATCACCAGGCCTTGGATGATACCAAGGAAAAGTATCGCGGCAGCCGGTATATCGGTGTCGCTGGCAATAAGCCCTGCCGCCTTCGCCTCTGTGAGCCTTGTCGCCAATCGGGTACCATAGCCTGCCATCAACTCCTTCAGTCGCGCCTTCGCCGGAGTCTCTCCGCTGCGTTGTAATTCACCAAAGAGAATGGGCGGAATACCCGGATGGGCGATGATGAATTCAACATGCGCTGTGAACATCGCCTCTAACCCGTGAATCGGATTATCGGTTTCAATCCTGTCGAACCGCGCCAACAGATTTGTGGCCGTCCAGTCCATCACCGCCGCCCAGATTTCCTGCTTGGTAGCAAAGTGGCGGAACAAGGCTCCCTGTGTCACCTCCATATATTCCCCGATCTGCGCTGTGGTGATTTCAGCGGGATTTGACGATGCCGAGAGAGCGATCACCGCTTCCACAGTTGCGGCGCGACGTTGTTCCGATGTCAGGTTTTTACGATTCATATTGCATATCTATACAAAAGATAGTAATTAGTCACTATCTTATTGGAGTCGCTGAGTTGATTTTTTTGTCGTTACGTTTGCAACTCCATGCGATTGACGGGGCACGCGAACATGTCAATAAAATGATCCATGGGACAAAAGTTGGGGCGGATGCTCCGCTCGTACATTTCGACGGAAATCCGCTCGTCGCCCGGTGTCACCCCCTCCCTTGATACCGGGCGACTTTTTTGAGGATGAATATCATGATATCAAGCCTGCCTCTCAATGAAAGCAAAGTCTTCATTTGGGGCTTACCCACATGTATTGTCCACTGGGATCCGCTTACACCCGTCGTTGTTGCCTTGAAAATACGAAGAGCAAGGTCATGACGGTGACACCTGACGCAAAATCCAGAAACACAATGGTTCAGACCTTGCTCGAAAGCGAGGCCTATAAGCCAGCAACCGATGATCCGGCATTTCTCAATCTTGATAATCTGCGTTCGGTACGACTGGAACTGGAATTTCTGAAGCCGGATATCGTCATGAAAAATGAGGGGGTTGGTTCCACTATAGTGGTTTTTGGCAGCGCACGGGTGAAATCGGAGCAGCACGGCAAGAAATCCCGATATTATGATGAAGCGCGGAAATTTACTGCGATAGTATCAAAAAGATTCCAACAAGAAGATCGGGCAGATTTCCTCGTCGTGACCGGTGGCGGCCCGGGCATTATGGAAGCGGCAAACCGAGGCGCCTACGATGTCGGGGCACGCTCTATTGGTCTCAACATAGACTTGCCGAAGGAACAATCGCCAAATCCGTATATTACTCCGGAATTATGTTTCCAGTTCCGCTATTTTGGTTTGCGTAAGATGCACTTCCTGATGCGGGCAAAAGCTCTTGTGGCCTTTCCCGGAGGCTTCGGTACTTTAGATGAAGTTCTCGAAGTCTTGACGCTCGTTCAAACCCGCAAGATCAAAGCCATACCGATTATTCTTCTTGGCAAGGAATATTGGAACAGAGCTATCAACTTCGATTTTCTAGTAGATGAAGGCTATGTCGACAAAGACGATCTTAGCCTTTTCCAAATCGTCGATACTGCCCGTGAAGCCATCCATTTGATTTGCGAATTTTATGACGAAATTCCGCCAAAATAGGTTTGGAGATAACCCTGAAAAAGGAACGATAACATGAAAATCACATTTCTGGGCGCAGCCGGAGAGGTAACGGGCTCCTGCTATCTGGTAGAAAACAAGGGATTCCGGTTTCTGGTCGATTGCGGCATGTTTCAAGGCGGACGCGATGCTGGAACAAAAAATCGTAAAGCTTTTGCATTTGATCCGTCCTCTCTCGATTTTGTTATCTTGTCACACGCGCATATCGATCACAGCGGACTACTTCCCAAGCTATGCCGTGATGGATTTGAAGGCAGCATATACACAAGCAACGCAACTGCCGAGTTGCTGGAGATCATGCTTCGGGACAGTGCCCACATCCATGAAAGTGCCGCGAAACGCGCCGCGAGAAAACGCAATCAGTCCAAAGAGGATTTAGAGCCGCTTTACCGGATGGCAGATGCCGAGAAGGCGCTTTCACAAGTTGTGGGGCATGGTTACGATGAGATTGTTTCCCTGCACCCTGAAATAGAACTGCGTATGCGGGATGCCGGACATATCCTGGGTTCGGCCATTCTCGAAATTTGGATTGGCACCGGTGGCGACAGACGGAAACTGGTATTTTCAGGAGACCTCGGCCAGCCAGGACGCCCGATACTCCGCGATCCCGTTGTCATCGACGAAGCAGATTATCTTGTCGTTGAATCCACATATGGAAACCGTGATCATAAAGCACTTGGTCCATCGCTGAATGAATTGGTCGACATTACAACTCAGACCCTAAACAATAAGCAAGGCAATCTCATTATCCCGGCATTCGCAGTTGGGCGAACACAGGAGTTGATCTATTATTTCCATCATCTGACCTGTGAGGGTCGCCTCAACAACCTTGATATTTTTCTAGATTCCCCGATGGCGCAACGCGCAACAGAACTGACCAAACGGCATATAATGCTGTTTGATGAGGAAGCGAAAAAACTCGCAAACTGGAAAAACAGGACAAACCCTTCAATCCTGCTCAAATACACAGAAAGCGTGCAAGAATCGATCGCCCTGAATAGGATAAAATCAGGCGCTATCATTATATCCGCGAGCGGGATGTGCACGGCGGGGAGAATTCTGCATCATCTGCGTCACGGATTACCGAACAGGAATAATACGGTTCTGATAGCAGGCTATCAGGCGCAGGGGACTCTCGGCAGGCAATTGGTGGAGGGAGCAACCAGCGTTAGAATTTTCGGGGAGAATATTCCGGTGCGAGCCGAGGTGCGATCAATCGGCGGGTTTTCAGCTCACGCTGATCGAACCGCACTGCTCGCCTGGATATCGGCGTTCAAGAAGATACCAAAACAGATATTTGTTACCCACGGAGAAGTTGAAGCTTCATCCGCCCTGAGGGACGAATTAGCCGGTCGAACAACTGGAATTGTTTCGAGACCAATGGCAGGCGAGGTTTACATTGATGAATCTCCTGTTCAGCCATCAAAGTAAAAGTGCCGATACGTAATATTACTAATTTCCTTGGGCCTACTTTTCGGTGATTTTGCAGCGTCTCGCTGGAGTCGGCTCCACCCCCATCCCGTTGAGTTCTGTTCCGGCGAGACAAATGATGATGTGCTGCAGGAGCTGATGCCGGTTTCATTCTGACGCGAAAAATTCAAACGGAAAAGTAGGAAACCAAAATGTCTATCCCCCGCCCAAAGAAACTTGTTAGTCTTGGCTTGGCCCTCACGATCGCGTTCGCGCTAGCTTCGCCCGCAACGGCTCAACGAGGCGGCAGATCTATCACTCCTTCCACTCCGCCTTCAACTCGCACCGCTCCGCCCGTTTCTCGCGATGTCATTCAGGACCGGACCCGTGACCGGATTGATGTTCCGGATCAGGAACGTATACGCGATCAAGATAGGGTAGACACTGCCGATCAGGACCGCATCAGGGACCACGATCCGCTCTATCTCGGCACTCGAGACCGGCTTCAAACTTTTGATCGTGATAGCGACGGCTTAATTGACCAGTCGGAGTTTCAGCAATGGCACGAGTCCGCTTATGATGCGATTAATGCTGGCGGCAAAGACGGATTTAGCTTGCAGGAATTTGAAGCTGTCCGGCTCGGCCCCGGACCTATGAGCGACACCGCGGGCCCTCAACGACAGCGTAATGAACAAACTGCACAGCTCCGTAAGGCCGAACGTTTTCGGCTAATGGATAGCGATGACAACGGCGTTGTTACGCGCTCCGAATATATGAAATCTGGCGAAAGTAATTTTCCCGGCGCTGACGTCAATAATGACGGGAAACTGAGCTACGGCGAATTAGAGCAATTTCATCGCGGCTGGTGAGTTAACTGCGAAATATCAACGCAGCCAAATCTAATAAGGGAATGAAGGATGAAATCGATCGTCACATCAATCGCAAGCGTTGTAACCATAGCCCTTTTATCATCGCAAATACCGGTGCAGGCGCAACAAAAGACTCGGTCCGATAGCAGGCAACACACCGAACGTCACCGGGTTGCGCCGCCTGTTAAACATTATGATGGCCCCACTACCTACCGTCCGGGAACGCGGCCGCGTGATCTTGACCGTCAACGACGCGATGCCAATCCGCAAACATATCGCTACAATTACCGGACAGAAAAGCGTTACCGTTCAAAGCCCTATGTGAGGCCAAATGGCTGGTATTCACACCAATGGATATATGGCGACATTCTCCCGACTTTGTTCTGGACGCGAAGCTACTGGATAACCGACTTCTGGCTTTTCGGTTTGCCGATTCCGCCGCGTGGCTATGTCTGGGTGCGCTATGGTGAAGACGCGCTTCTGGTTCAGATCAGCAGCGGAGTAATCCTCCAAGTGATTTATGGGGTGTATTACTGATGGGCAACAACGCGAACGAATTGAAACGCAGTATCGTTGGTTGTGCGACCGCCAGTCCCAAAACCGCCTTATTCACTCATAGGAGAATCCAAATGCAAAAATGCACAATATCGATCATCGCACTTTTGGCGGCAACCATGTCGCCAGCAATAACGTCTGCCCCCGCTTTTGCCCAAGACAAGGTGATGTCCAATCAGGACTGGTGGCCGAATAAACTGGACCTAAGTGCGCTGCGTCAGCAAGACGCAGGCACTAATCCCTATGGTGACGATTTTGATTACGCCGCCGAGTTTGCGACGCTCGACCTCGACGCTGTCAAAGCCGACATCGAGAAGGTTCTCACCACCTCGCAGCCTTGGTGGCCAGCGGACTATGGCAATTACGGTCCATTCTTCATCCGCATGGCCTGGCACGGCGCGGGCACTTACCGCGTCGGTGACGGGCGCGGCGGCGCCGGCGGCGCCGAACAGCGTTTTGAACCGCTAAATAGCTGGCCCGATAATGTCAGTCTCGACAAGGCGCGCCGCCTCGTCTGGCCGATCAAGCAAAAATATGGCCGTAAGCTATCATGGGGCGACCTGATGGTTCTTACGGGCAATGTTGCACTGGAGAATATGGGCTTCAAGACCATCGGTTTTGCCGGTGGCCGTGTTGATGCCTGGGAGCCGGATATGGTGTTCTGGGGACCGGAAACAAAATTCCTCGGCGCTGACCGCTTCGACAAGGAGGGCAATCTGATTGGTCCGCTTGCTGCAACCCAGATGGGCCTGATCTACGTCAACCCGGAAGGACCGGGCGGCAATCCTGATCCGCTGGCAGCAGCGAAAGCCATACGCATTGCCTTTGGCAACATGGCGATGAGCGATGAAGAGACGATCGCTCTTATTGCTGGGGGACATACTTTCGGCAAGGCGCACGGCGCCCATAAGCCAGACGAATGTGTTGGCCCCGATCCTACAGCATCGGGCGTAGAACAGCAGGGACTTGGTTGGGAAAATAAATGCGGCAAGGGCAATGCCGAGGACACGGTCTCCAGCGGGCTAGAGGGCGCGTGGACATCTAACCCGGTTGCGTTCACCACCCAGTATTTTGACAATCTGTTCCGTTTCGACTGGGTCAAAACGAAAAGCCCGGCCGGAGCGACACAATGGATTCCTAGCGCACCTGCTGCAGCCAATCTCGTCCCGGACGCTCATGTCAGGGGCAAGACACATGCGCCGATCATGTTTACGACCGATATTGCACTGAAAGAAGATCCCGGTTTCCGGGCGATTTCCCGGCGCTTCCACGACAATCCCGAGGAATTCAAGGATGCCTTTGCCAAGGCGTGGTTTAAGCTGATCCACCGCGATATGGGACCAAACGCCCGCTATCTCGGCAAAGACGTGCCGCAGGAAATTTTTTCCTGGCAAGACCCACTACCCGACGCGAACTATACGGCGGTCGATGCATCAGATGTGAGCCAGCTTAAAACCCAGATATTGGCCAGCGGCCTTACGTTCCCTGAACTGATAAAGGCCGCCTGGGCCTCCGCATCGACCTTTCGCGGCAGCGACATGCGCGGCGGTGCCAATGGCGCGCGCGTTCGGCTGGAGCCGGCCAAGACCTGGGCGGTTAACGACCCGGCCGAACTGGCCAAGGTGCTCGGCAAGCTTGAAAATATTCAACAGCGATTTAACCGCTCAGCCGGCGGTAACAAGGAGGTCTCGCTCGCCGATCTGATCGTGCTGGGCGGCAATGCGGCAATCGAACAGGCAGCGAAGAAAGCTGGCCATGATGTGACGGTGTCGTTCACCCCAGGCCGAGTAGATGCCTCGCAAGCGCAGACTGACACAGTCTCGTACGAGCACCTGCGGCTCCGCGCCGACGGCTTTCGAAACTATTACGGTGCGGACAGTGACCGCTCGCCTGCGGAAATGATGATTGATCAGGCAAGCCAGTTAAATCTGACAGTTCCAGAGATGACGGTTCTGGTTGGCGGCATGCGTGCGCTCGATGCAAACACCAAGCATTCGGCAAACGGCATTTTCACCGCCCGTCCGGGTACGCTGAGCAATGACTTTTTTGTCAACTTGCTCGACATGTCGACGAAGTGGCAAAAATCCGAAAAGTCCATGGGTCTCTACGAAGGTTACGACCGGGAGACCGGCAAGTTGAAATGGACGGCCACCCCGGTTGATCTGGTATTCGGATCGAACTCGGAGCTTCGCGCGGTTTCTGAAGCCTACGCATCCGACGATGGGCAGGAGATGTTCGTGAAAGATTTCGTCGCTGCTTGGGGTAAGGTGATGAACCTGGACCGGTTTTGAAAAATATCATAACCCGTTTGTCGTTGCGCTGTCCTGATGAGTTGCCGTGATCAGGTGGTTTTCAGGGTTTCTGGCCGAGACTTTGGTTGAGATATGATGCGGGTCCTGTTCAGATACGCAACGTTCGCGGTAATGCGCGATGGGATACTGGTGCACTATGATGCCCCGCGAAATTGGTTAGACTGGAGACTGATATATGGTTGATCCCATGATGATTGTTTGCCCATCGTGCAGTACAACTAACCGTATTCCGGCGCAAAAATTGAACGGGCAAGGCAAATGTGGCAAATGCCGCAAGCTTTTATTTGATCGAACCTCGGTCATTCTGAATTCCGCGAATTTTCAAAAGCACTCTAGTAACAGTGATGTTCCGTTGCTGGTGGACTTCTGGGCAAGCTGGTGCGGACCCTGCCGTCAAATGGCACCTGCCTTCACTGCGGCGGCGGCGCAGCTTGAACCGAATGTGCGTCTGGGCAAACTGGATACCGAAGCAGAACAGACCATAGCGGCGCGGTTCCAGATAAGGTCCATTCCTTCTTTGATATTATTGTCAAAGGGCAAGGAAATATCACGTACGGCCGGTGCGATGACCACCGCTTCTATCGTTCAATGGGCTAAGGCGGAAATGGCGAATTAAGCCGGATTAGTCGATCAGGATATAACAATATTTTACCTGAATCTACGAGAAGCTTGTCAATGACAGCGGTTAAGCATGGCTTTGAGAAATCGCAAAGGACATTGACCGACGCCCCGTTCGAGCCGCAGCTGGGATAGATATCAGCATCGGCGACGCTATCGCCGTCATTAGAGCCAATATTGATATCATTTTTTTGTTCCTCAAAATCCGACTGAGTTTAGTCCATAGGTTGATCGTAAGAAAAGATATTCGAGATGTGTTAAAGCGTCGACCGGATGCCCCGGGGGGGGGAGGCAAGCCCGATCGTTCTAATTCCGGCTGCTATAAGGATGAGAGCCTTCAGTCTGGAGTAGCCATTTTCCAAAAGTATCGCGAAATCACCAACATCTTGTAGGGTTTCATGGGCGATTACGGCCAAAAACGCCGTAATGCCAGATGGGATCGAAGGCAAAAAAGCCGCCACGATGACGAAGCCATTGACGAAATTGTAGAACCCGATGTCCAGACTATTTCAAAACTGGAGGTAGTGCGGCGTCAAAAATTGGGCCGTTGCTGTCATTGAAGAATGCCGGGCTGAATGTTTGCTCTGGGCTGTCAGCGGCCGTTCAGTTTCCGGGAATCGAACCCACAAAATCTGCTATTCGCTAATACGTTTCACATGAGTGGCAACTCACAACTGGAAGTCAGCCGACCGCAGTCATCATGAGCATCCCTTTCGGTGAGGTTACATTGCGCCGCCAGGTGCCGCGCAGCTACTGTCCAATGGCCTTGTCGTTGCCGCGGTTTCAGGACACCATGCACGTCACGAATCGAGCCATGCCATTTTGGAATCACGCGCTGCTAAGAAGTTTATCCAGTAAATCCTGGCACAAGCCGGTCTGTGCCTCGAACAAACCCCGGTCAAGCTTCTCGACATGGCCATTTGGTCCACCGGCGAGAAGATAGGAGGGGGCGGGAATAAATCCGATTGATGGGATACCCGCACGTGCGAGCGCCCGGCCTTCTCCGAAAAAATGAGACAGGTCTTTTGGCCGAACGACGGCACCGCGCCGGTCTGCGCTTGCCTCCGCAGCAGAAATAGCAATGTCCGCCATGCCTTCACCATGGGCAAAGATCAGGCTGGTCTCTGCTTCCCCCGTTGCTGCATAGCGCCCGTTGGAATCGTCTATCCATTCGAGGCCTCCCAGATGTTCGACTGCGAGCCCCGCAATTGCCCGCTCACGAATATCAGGATGAATTTCCAGAAACCGGTCGGTCGATTTCGCCTCCGGACCCACGAAATGGCCGCTCGCGAAAAGGAACAGTACCGAATAGCGCCGCGATGCAGGGTCCTGCCGTAACAGATTGTGCATCATCGCAAGCATCGCGAGCGCGCCATTTTCTTCGATCGCGTTGGGTCCGTCGGTATGCGTTGTGACGACGATCAGCTTGTCCGATGCGCCTGGAACCAGCGTATACAGCGTACGCGACTGCGCGGCGGGCACGAGATCGGCGTCCAGCGTGATGCGGATACTTACGTCTCTTTTGGCGAGTTTCTTCAGATGGGCGGCAACGGTCGGGCCCACCCACAGCCCCGGAATGGGCTGGAGTGCGCGATTGAAAGGTATGTACTGCCCCTTGGCCTGCCCCTCCGAGACATTGGTCCAGCCGAACACGACCGCCTTGATCCCGCGCTTCGCAAAGTCTTCGAGTCCGGGGGCAGAAACGATCTGCCCGGACGCCTGCGTCACTTCCATCGGAAACTCGCGCAGTGAACCGTAAGGGCGGACATCAGCATAAAATTTGCCGAACGGGAGAGCCGGCGCGGGAGCGTCGAGATAGAGAATCGCACCCTCGAGATCGATATCGGGCAATTTATCACCGACCGCTCCGCCATAGACGATTTTTCCAATGATGCCTTCCTTCCCCGTCCCGGCCGAATAGGGATATTCGGATGCTATCGGGAGTTCGACTGCTTCTTTATCACGATCTATAGAAACGAGAGCGGAGCGCCGCACTTCCCACCGTGTGAAATGTTGTACATCTTCACGAACCTCGAGATCCATTGCGTGGAGCTCGGCAGCGATATGATCGATAAAGGCGAGATGAGCCGGATTTCCGGTCAGTCGCGGCCCCAGCGCGTTCATCCATAGCTGACGCTGCCACAATCCGTCCGCCTCTAGATTTAACCCCCTCGGTGGTGGGAGCCATAAGGCGGGCAACTGCGTACAGCCGGATAATAGTGGAAGCGCCATGCCTGCACCGGCTAGCAGCAAGGATCGCCTGGAGACGCCATGTGTCATATGCCTCTCCCGCTTTACCGTGCGCCGAATGCGTAACGGACGCCGACGCTAACCGTCCGGGGCTCACCGTAATATTCGCCAAGCATGCCGACTAGGCTGCGCACCGAAGTAACGTAAGTCTTGTCGAACAGGTTCTTGCCTATGACATAGAATTGTAACCCTCCGTCGATCTGGCCGAGCTCGATTCTCGCATTTGCCAGGAAACGTTCGTCGGAACGCAGATCACGATTGTTCTCGATATCGCGGAAAGCCCCATCGGTATAACTTGCCCATGCCGAAGTCTTGAGTTCCCAGTCGCTCCCAATGTCCTGCGACCAGTCGAGCTTGGCACTGAGTGAAGCCTGCGGCGTTCCCGGCAGTTCGTTGCCGATGCGTGCGGCAACTTCTACGGGATCCGCGCTTTCCCAATCGGTGACTTTGGATGAGACGATCAATCCGTTCATTGAAAAGCGCAGATTGTCCGTGAGGTCGAGGCCGACGTCCAGGTCAATACCGTATATCTCGGATCCGGCAGCATTCTGGATGATCGCCTCGTTGATTCCGCCGCCGAGGTCGACCAGGGCAAGCACCTGCTTGTCGCTATAGTCGTAATAGAAAAACGAACCCGTCGCCTGGATGCGATCAGCGAAAACCTTGATTCCCGTCTCGTATGCCCAGATGTTTTCTGCTCCATAGGGTGTAAAGGAACTGGGTTCGGTAATGCCCGACCCATCGAAACCGCCGCTCTTGTAGCCGTTGCTGACACTGGCATATAGCAACACAGTATCCGACGGTTTCCAGTTCAGTGCCAACGAGCCGGACAGGTCGTCGTCATCATATTCCGGGTTGCCGAACAGGCCGTTTCCGGCTGTGTTGGGGAACAGTGCTTTCACCTGCGATACGCCGAAGGGATCGAGTTCGATCGATCCTCCGGAATAGCTTTTGTCCTCGGAAGTGTAGCGCAACCCGCCAACGACTTTCCAGCCGGGGGAGAATTCCCATTCGCCCTGTCCGAACACCGCCAACGACCGGTCCTTCTCCTCGAAAACCGTAGATAGCGACCCGAGCAGCAGGTCGTAGGCTATGAGATCGCGGCGATAGTCGATCGTCTCCTCGCCATAGGAAGCGCCGATAAGGAAGTAAGTCTGCGCGCCCTCATGCGTCAGACGCACTTCCTGATTGAATGACGATATGCTTTCGTCGAACACAGGTTCGGCAATGCGTGTCGGTACGAAATCGCCGATCGCGAAGGCGCGATCTATATGTTCGTAGCCCGTGATCGAGGTCAAGGTAACCGCATCGAGATCGACGTCGACCCGGAACACGCCGCCATATTGTTCTGAATCCATCGCCGGTTCGACATCGTCGTAATCGGTGAAGGGGACCTTCACCGCCGGTGGCGTGAATACGCCTAGCCTGTCCGATGTGATGGCGGTCGATCCGATGATGTCGGACCGGTCTTGCCCATAATGTCCACTGAGAAAAACCTCAACCCGGTCGCTGGCAAACCATTCCAGCGACCCGCGCAAGGCAAAAATGTCCTTGTCGCCATAGTCCTTACGGGCTGCTACCGAAGCAACCGGCGGCACGACACCGGAAACGCGGGTGAAGCCTGCAGTGGTGCTGTCCGTACCTAGGCGGTCGATGTAGCCACCGCCCTGTTGGGTAATTCCGGCCAGACGGAGATTGACTGTATCGGCAAGTGGACCCGTCACAGCCCCGCGAGCCTCCACCATATCATGTTCGTTGTAACTGACATCCGCATAGCCGTAGAATGCCCCTTCCGGGCGCGCGGAAATGAAGTTCAGTGCCCCTGCGGTGGCGTTGCGGCCATAAAGGGCGACCTGCGGCCCCTTTAGCAATTCGACCCGTTCGATATCGAAGATCGGGAAGGTCAGGAAGGGACTGACGGGCATATAGACGTCGTCGACATAGGCCGCGACCGACGGATTGTTGTTGATCCATGGATTCGTCGTCCCGACGCCGCGGACGGTCATCGTCGGATTGTTCGATCCGTTGCCACGAAACAGGTCAAAACCGGGCAAGGTAGCCGCGATGTCGGCGATCCCGACAACCTTCTGCTCGTCAAGCTGTTCGTTGCCTAGGACGGACAGGGACAGGCCGACATCCTGGAGATTCTGTTCCCGGCGTTGGGCGGTAACGATGATAATATTATCGTCCTCCGCTATGTCGGTTTCTTCGCCCACATCCCTATCTTGTGTACCCTGTGCAAAGACCGTCGCAGGCATGAAAGGAAATGTCAGCAGGATTGCACCTGTGTATTTGAATAAGTTTTTCTTTGGCACGCTAGATCTCCCGTCTATATTTACTAACAAAGTTCAAAGTTGAATTTCCCGATAAATCAGTTTGCAACCGTCTCTCTGAATTCTGAAACCCTCTTCCCGGTCCATTTCTTGAACGTCTTGCAGAAATTCGAAGCATCGCTGAAACCAAGGCGCTCGGCGATTTCTTCCGCCGTCATTTCCGTCGTAGACAGGAACCCGACCGCTAGCTTGCTCAGCACCTCACCTCTGATTTCGCGGAATGAAGTGCCTTCTTCGCCAAGACGTCGTCGCATAGTCCGTTCAGACATGTTGAGTGCTGCCGCCACTCCCTCGGCCGTGGAAAACTGATGTCTGTCGCGGATGAGAGTTTCGTAGACGGACTGGGCTATTGGGGTATTGGTTGTCACTCCGGCAAGCAGCTCGTCGCAGACGGCACGGGTTGCCTCCCATGTGGCAAGGTTCGCCCGGCGCAAGGGTCTGTCGAGCAGGTCGGCATCGAAATAGAGCGCATTAAATTCGCTGCTACAAGATACCGGACATTCCATGATTTGCTCGAGAGCCCCGAAATACAGCGGCTTGTTGAAGCGCACAGTTACCTTATCGAAAAGGAAATTCTGGCCCATAGCATCGCGGATCAGGGAAAATATCAAGCCAATCTGCATTTCAATATTGAAGCGATATATCTCGGGTTCGTGCAGCGTGTCCTCGACCCGTAGTTCGCAAAGGCCATCCTCGGCCTCAGGATACAGATTCATGATCACCGTTGGCGTAGCCAGCTTGTGATATTTGATAGAAAAGTCCAGCGCCTTGCGCAGCGTCGGGCTGCAGATCAATGCATAGCCGTAAAAGCCGTAATCGGTGAGGCCCAGTAACCTGCCGAGTTGAAGACCCCACGGGCGCTCTCCCGCCATCCGGTTAGCATTGCGATAGGTCTGGATGTGCTGCGCACGCGTGATCGGTTCATCACCGCGATCCAGCATGTGCTGGTCGAGCCCGGTGCCATGTAGTAATTGCGTGATAGATTCGCCGTTGGCCGCAACGAACCCTACAAGTTTGCGTAGCTTCTGCGCGGAGTGTAGCTTGGCTTCAAACATCGTCATCGATCAAGCCTTGCCCACGGACACAACGCCAACATTAACTGCATGAACCTATCCCAAATACACAGCATTTGGGCGCGTTATATTTATTACACTCGCGCCCATTTTCCTAGGCCGACTATAAACCGTCAACACATCGAGTAAAGGTGATGTTCGGCCAAGTGATGGTGATGTTCGGCCAAAGCCTGTGTCGACAGGCATTTAGCGACGTTGCGGCGCGTGCTGAATTTTCACAACCCTGAAATCAGCCTCAAGAACGCCTCTAGGGGAATAACCGTATTGATTGCGCATACATCGGGACATAATTTCCGTCACCAAGCACTTGGAGAAACAAATGGTTGCCGCGTCTCTTGAAAGTACGCAGGGCGTAAAGCTTCGCGTCCGGGACTTTTCGCTTCGATTGTTCCTCCGGTTGACGGCTATATTGATCGCGGCGGCTTTTCTCTCGTCCACAGACGGCAGTTCACTATCCGGATGCCCTCAGAAGTGAAAGCTTTCGCACAGAATATAGTGATCCGGAAAACAGAGGAGTCGTGATAATGCCGACACGTACGGACGGAAAATTCTGGATCCGGTCAGCGAGTATCGTCGCCGTTCTCTTCGGCCTGCTGACGATCCGGGAAGGCGGCGGCGTTCTATTCTGGAGCGAGGCGGCTCGGCGCGCGGCGGGCCAATATGTCCCCTTCGTCGTCTGGTTCAACTTTCTGGCAGGATCTGTGTACGTTTTGGCTGGCGTTGGACTTTGGTTTCGGAAGCTATGGGCGGCCGGGCTCGGATTTGTGATCGCGATAGCGACACTCGCTGTCTTCGTTGCATTCGGTGTACATTTGGCGAACGGTGGTGGGTACGAACTGCGTACCGTCGTCGCGATGAGCCTGCGCAGTGCGGTGTGGATCGCCGTTGCGTCGATCGCGTACCGGTTTCTGTGGAAGGCCCGCGAGCGGAACAGCTCGTGAAAATCACGTTCCATGAGCCGGCGCGGGAGGTCACTGGATTCCACGTCCTGATTGAGACCGATCAACTGCACTTTCTGCCCAAGCGTTGGCCACATGGTCTCTGCCCGCCCTCCAATCGAAATGTGTCGGCTTTTTGTCACCCGCGACATATTGATGCATCAATTCGCAGGCAATATGTACTGCATGTACGAAATCGCAGAAAATGAAATGAGCTGGGGCATCGGGATATTGATCGTCGATGACGATCCCTCGCTGCGTAGCCTAATCGGCGAATTTCTCGGCAACCAGGGCTTTACGGTACTTGAGGCGGACGGAGGCGTGCAGATGCGCGAGTTTCTCGAGAGCCATAAAATCGACGTCGTGATCCTGGATGTGATGATGCCAGGCGAAGACGGGCTCTCGCTGGCTCGATCGCTGGCAGGTCGTCGCGATCTGTCGATCATCATGGTGTCCGCTCTCGGTAGCGAGACGGACCGGATTATCGGCCTTGAAGTCGGTGCGGACGATTATCTGCCGAAACCGGTTTCGCCGCGTGAGCTGCTCGCGCGTATTCGTGCCGTGCTACGCAGACAACAACCGCAGGATGAGGATGAAGACTGCTACAACTGTTATCGCTTTGGAGGATGGCGGTTCGATCTGGTTCGCCGCGTGCTTTACGATCCGAAGAACATCATCATCACCCTTTCCGAAGGTGAGTTTTCGCTTTTGAGAACATTCGTCGAGCGGCCGCAGCGGGTACTCACGCGCGATCAACTGCTTGACTATACACGCGGCCCTGACAGCGATGCGTTCGATCGGGCAATAGATACCCAGATCAGTCGGTTACGTCACAAGCTCTCCACCCGGATGGCTGACGAGCTTATCCATACCGTTCGTAACGAAGGCTACATGTTCCTTCCGAAAGTGTCGCGGACATGAGTGACGATCAACAAACGGCTTCGATTTTTTCGCATACGTTGATTTTGGTGATCGGCGTCGTGGTGGCTGTTACGCTGGTCAACGTAGCGATCATCCTGCTGTATCCGCCACCGGCAGGCGATCCAGTAACGGCGCATGAGATCGCCGAATTGCTCAATGGCGAAAAGCTGATTCCCTCTAAAACCACCCTTCAGGTCGAAAATACCGATGCGCTACCCTTGCTAGACGACAATATGCCTCGCGGCCAATTGCGGCGTGCCATCAGTCAATTTATGCACTCGGAGGAGCAGGAAGAATCGATCATGACGCAGACTGCACCCAGGACCATGTCTTCACAAGAAGAACTGCCCACCGTCGTGCAAACCGAGGGTTTCGATCCAGTGATTTTCGGATCCTTCACCGTCGCTTTGGAGCAACCTGACGGCAGTTGGAGAACGGTATCGGGCGGTAGCGACCGAATCGTCCAAAAATGGCGGTCCAGAATGACCCTCTGGATTCTCTTTTCAGTCTTACTGGTCCTGCCGATAGCCTGGTGGTTCAGCAAGCGGATTGCGCGCCCGATCCGCGCGTTCGGGAACGCTGCGGAACTTCTTGGCACCCACCAGGACTTGGAGCGGGTTGAAGTCAGCGGTCCTGCCGAGATCAGGCAGGCCGCCAAGGCGCTAAACGACATGCAAGCGCGGCTACAGAAATATGTCAAGGAACGGACCTCGATGGTGGGAGCGATCGCCCACGATCTTCGAACGCCCCTGTCGCGCCTTCATTTCCATCTGCTTCCGGCGCCTTTGTCCGTTCGACAGCACGTCGAAGCCGAAATTGCGGAGATGGAACAGATGATAGCGGTGACGCTTGATTTCGTTCAGAATGAAACGCGTGCCCAAGTGTCTGAGTTGATCGAGCTAGGTCTGCTCATCGAAGGTGTCGTGGATGATCAGGCGGACCTTGGCAAGGACGTCCGAATGACCGCATCAGTATCCGTTACCATCGATGGTGACCCCGTTCTTCTTAGACGCGTGTTCGCAAACCTCATTCAAAATGCGGTCAGCTATGGCAACCGCGCCCGGGCCAGTGTCCGTGTCGATGCGGGCTTTGCGATTGTGGAAATAATCGACGACGGGCCCGGTATGTCCGAAGCGGATCTCATCCGGGCGTTCGAACCATTTTACCGGGCTGAAAGTTCGAGGAATCGCTTGACCGGCGGCATGGGTCTTGGTCTGGCGATCGTGTACAGTGCCGTCCAGGCGCACGGCGGCACAATAGACCTCATAAATCTATCTTCGGGTGGGTTGTGCGCGCGCGTATCTCTCCCGATCCGGTAAACATTTCAGCTTTGTGTCTGCATTCGATCAATGCAGACACACAATGAGATCACCCTGTAAACAACCTCCTTCACAAATGGTCCGACGCAGGAAATTTCCCGCGTTTCAGTCAATGAAGGAAAACAACATGAAATCTTATCTTGCAACAAGCGCAGTTACCATTCTGGCGGCGGTGCTCGGCACGACGTCCGCCCAAGCGGAAGAATTTGTCGGGCCTCGCGTTGAGGCTACCATAGGCTGGAACCAGCTCAATTACGACTTGCGCGACCAGCAGGCATCCGAGAGCGAGACAAATTCGGAACTGGGTTGGGGCTTTGCCGCCGGCTACGATGTTCCGCTGGGAACGAACCTCATAGCGGGTATCGAAGCGGGCATTAGTTTCGCAGACGACAAGTACAGCTTCGTCGACGGATCAAGCAGGCGTTCTTACGATGGAAAAAGAGACATTTCACTTATGGGACGCCTCGGTACGCGGATTGGCAGTAACGCTCTCGGCTATCTCACGGCCGGTTACACCAACTACCGTACAGACGCGTCAGTTGAGATTGGCGATGTATTGACTAGTCAAACTGTCAATTTGGACGGATTGCGGCTCGGTGGCGGTTTGGAAGTCGCCTTGACACCTTCAACTTATCTCAAAAGTGAATATCGCCATTCGATCTACGAGGATGACATATCCCGGAATGAGATACTTACCGGCATAGGCTTCCGGTTTTGAATGAGAGGAAGCGGTCCCGATGCCGGACCGCTTCCCCGCAAAACTGCGCTGCCAAGACGTGCCGCTATTTTGGCATCAAACTAACTACTTTGGCACTGCGGTTTCAATGGGTGGTCGCAACCCATGCATCGAACCGTTCGGCAGGCGTTTACATAGAATCCAGATCAGTAAGATTACGAATGTTCCATCAATCACGTTTCCCTTAAAAACGCAGACAATCCGTCCAGTATTTTTCGGACCAAACCGGCATCTCCCAGACGGAGACCGTAGTCTGCGTGACATCCTGCCCGTATTCAGGAGAAGTCATCCAGACGTTACCGGAACCCTCTGATGCCGAAATTATTCGGGCAATTGAGGCCGCTGATCTGGACAAGACCGTCGATTGGGCGGTCTTTGGCCGTCACTGGAACAGCGGACAATTGCTCGAGCATACCGTCACCCCGATTGAACTTCAATTTATAAGGACATCATGATGAAAAGAGTAGATCAAAAAACCGCAGTGATAACAGGTGCAGCAAACGGGATCGGGAAAGCGGCTGCTCTGCTTTTGGCTGAGCAAGGCGCTAAAGTTGCCGTCACAGACTTGAATGACGAAGATGGACAATGCGTGGTGGCTGAGATTGAGGCAGCTGGTGGCGTGGCGAAATTTTGGCATCTCGACACCTCGGACGAAGACAATGTTCAAAAGGTTTTTTCCGATGTGGCCCGCGAGTTCGGATCGATAGATATTCTTGTCAATAATGCCGGTATTGCCGGGGTGAACAAACCAACGCATGAAATATCCAAGAAAGAGTGGGAGACGCTCATGAGCATCAATGTCACCGGTGTATTTCTTTGTACAAAACACGTCATTCCGTACATGCAGAAATCATCCACCGGAAGCATTATAAACTTATCGTCAATCTATGGCCTGGTCGGAGCGGCTGACCTACCGCCTTATCATGCCTCCAAGGGTGCAGTGCGATTGATGAGTAAGAATGATGCCTTAATCTATGCAAAGGATAACATCAGGGTCAACTCTGTACATCCGGGCTTTATCTGGACACCGTTGGTTGAGGCACTTGCAAAAGATTCTCCTGAAGGTCCAGAGGCATTCAAGGCGGAACTCGATAGTCGCCATCCTATTGGTCATGTCGGAGCCCCAGATGATATTGCATATGGAGTGCTCTATCTTGCATCGGATGAATCAAAATTCGTTACCGGTGCCGAACTGGTTATTGATGGCGGCTATACTGCCCAATAGCATAGGCTGTTCTTACCCTTTCCATGTCGGGTTTGACGATGACCATATTGGGAACAGTTCTGCTGGGGAAGTAAAAAGCTAATTATAGCGAACAGTTTGATGTTCCGATGAAATGATTATGCTCTAACTTCCCAAGCAAATTATCGCTGGAAGGTACAATCTGGCTATCAGCCCTCCTTCCTCCGAAGGATTTGCGATGAGCGTAATTTCGCCACCGACACCGCGTGCGATATCGCGCGCAATAGCCAGGCCCAATCCGGAACCGGTTTTTACGGCGTCAAATCGGGAGCCAATTTCAAAGGCCGTTTCGAGATTTTCCTCCTGCAAACCAAGACCATCATCTGCAATTTCGATGATTGCGCGGCCCTCGGCAACTTCTGCTCTACACACAACGCATCGATTTGCCCATTTACCGGCATTGTCTAGCAAACATCCCATAATTTCTGATAGGTCGACCGGGTCAATTGCGAGCCGAAGCGAAGATGGCAAACTATTTTCCAAACGAAAGGATTTGTCAGGATGCAACCGTTCCATCGCGCTGATGACTGTCATCGCCGTCGCGGAGAAATCGCTGGCCTGGATAGCTTTCCCCTTACCGGCAACAGAACGGGCGCGGGCGAGTTGATATTCGATTTGCTGGGTCATCAACCGGCATTGTTCCAGAAAAGTTGCCGCTGCAGAACCATTTTCTTGTTCAGCCATGCGTTCAGCTTCGTCGGTCATCACTGCCAGCGGCGTTCTCAACGCGTGGGCTAAATTACCGGCCTGAACGCGCGCCTTAACGATCAGCTCCCGATTGCTGGAAATATATGCATTCAGATTCCCAACTAGCGGCGCGATTTCGCTTGGATAATTGCCCTCAATTACATCCGCCTCTCCGCGACGAAGCGTTTCCGATGCTTTTCTAAGCCTGTCCAGCGGGCGCAATCCGAACAGGATGATCGCACCTCCACTTGCCAGCAACAGCAGAGCTAGGATCGCCAACCAGAGTTTCAATTCTGCTTCAAATTCGTTCGTGATTGCGTCGAGCAAACGCTGGTCTGTTGCAATTACGAACCGGACGCTATCACCATCTGCGGTTGGCCGGATCAGCCCATATGTGATTGCTTTTCCGGTGGGGCCAACCTGGTGGCCATGTGAAACTTGGGGGGAATTGGCAATGCTGTCATCAATTCCACCCTTCGTCATTGAGGCAGATTTAATTGGCTCATAGCCTTGGCGGGTTATCTGCCAATAGAACCCTGCATTGGGAACCGCAAATCTAGGATCGGAAAGCGGTCGCGACAGAAATGGTTGGCCGTTGGCTTTGAGTTTTGTTAGCCTGTCCAATTCCTTGATATGGACGTCCAGTTCTTCGTGATATTGCCGCTCGACGTGCATTTCGAATAGACGCGTGGAGCTATACCAGATGGAAGTAATGCCCAATGCTGTCCAAAGCAATATGGCGATCATGAAACGCAGGCGCAGACTGTGTAATTTTGGCATTATTTTTCGAACCTGTAACCCAATCCGCGTACCGTTGTAATGGCCTGCCTGCCGATCTTGCGCCGCAAGCGGCTGACATGAACCTCAATGGTATTTTGTTCGCGCTCCGCATCTAGCGCATAGAGATTTTCGAGAATATCCGCTTGCGGCAATATATGTCCTGCCCGGCGCATAAACAAATGAAGTAGCCTAAATTCATTGCGGCTTAACGCGATGGGTTCTCCATTTCGAGATACGGTTTTTGCAGCCAGGTTAAGCATTAGGCCGCCTGCCGAAAGGCTGTTGTCCGATCTGCCAGTCTGGCGCCGGATAAGTGCGTGGAGCCGGGCAAGCAACTCTTCAAACCGAACGGGTTTGACAACGAAATCATCGGCGCCGCTATTTAGCCCCTCAACCTTGTCTTGCCAGCTGCCGCGCGCTGTCAGGATCAGAATCGGTACAGTTACCCCCTTTTTGCGCCAATAGTCGAGCAAATCGGTACCTTCTCCGTCAGGGAGACCAAGATCGAGAATAATCGCAGATAGCTGCTCGATATCGGGCCAGTATTTCGCTTGATCAACCTCGCCCGCCATATCAACAGCAAAACCAGCCGCCTGCAATCTTTCGGACAGGCGGCGCGATAGTTCTGGATCATCTTCAACCAACAACAAGCGCATAAATGCGTCACACTCCCTTTCCGATTTGCATCTCTATATCAAAAAACTGAAGCGAAGCTGACAAATTGACAGGTTGTTGTCAGGTTCACGTCGCATTCCCCGATCAGAGCAGCGCAGGTTACGGGTTTTCGAGGATATCTCGGTATTTTCCCGTAATGAGGGCGCTTGAAGGATGGCCTAAGAAAGAAGTGAGCGAAACTTGTCTGGTCAAAATGAAAGAATGAACTGATGTCATACTATATTGCAAAAATGGTCGATGGAGAATTCCATCAAGTTGTTGATGCCGTAAAATTAGCACTCAAGGACGAAGGTTTCGGGGTTTTAACCGAGGTTGATATCGCAAAAACACTGGATGAAAAGCTGAGTAAAACTTTTCGGCCTTATGTCATCCTCGGCGCTTGCAATCCCTCGCTCGCACATCAGGCGTTGATGATGGAAGACAAGCTTGGGGTGATGCTGCCATGCAACGTGATCGTGCAGCAGAAAGACGGCAAAGTCGAAGTTGCTGCCATTGACCCCGTTACATCGCTTGGCCGAACCGGCAATACCGAACTTACGGCCACTGCCGGTGAAGTTAAAGACCGGCTGGAGCGCGTCGTTGCGGCAGTTGCTGTTTCATGAAGCGTGAATATAAAATTGCGACGATAGCTGCTGTGATCTTACTCGTCATTGGCGGTAGCTATTATCTCTTTTATGGCGGCGGTGCTGACCAATCGGAAGAACAGGCCGCAAAACAAAGCGATAGCGGATTAAAGCCCGGTCGGATGACCGCTGAACAGATCAAGCGACTGGGCATCAAAACTGTTTCGGCCGAAGAGGTTGGTGCCATTCCGCTGGGAACCGTCCCTGCAATGGTTAGCTTGCCGCCAGAGGCGCGGGTCGCAGTCACCGCTCCGTTTGACGGAGCGGTGATCCAGCTCTTTGTTGTCGAAGGACAAGCGGTCGCCCGCGGTGCGCCGCTAGCATCGGTTAAAGCGCGTGAACCGGTTCAAATTGGTGCCGAACTGGCAAGAGCACGCGCCGAAGCAGGGCTGGCACAGGCAAATGCGGCGCGCTTGAACCAATTGGAGCGCGAGGGCATAGTGGCTGGAGCGCGCGCCGATCAAGCCAATGCCGCACTCCGCCAAGCACAAGTCAGTGTAACCGAGAATCAGCGGATATTGTCTCAGGCTGGCGCCGGAACCAGCGGCCAGATGACGTTGCGAGCGGCCATCGGTGGTCGGGTGTCAGCGGTCAATGTGCAAACCGGCGGTCCGGTAGATGGTATGACCGCGCCTTTCGTCATCGACAACACATCGTCTTACACGCTCGATATTCAGCTGCCTGAGCGGCTTGCAAGGGATGTACGTCCCGGAATGGCTGTTGAAGTCATGATGCCTGGCGGCTTGGAAGGCGCTGAAGCTGTTCCGGTCGGCGGAACCATAATCTCGGTAGCGCCCGGTCTGGACCAGATGACGCGGTCGGTAATGGCCAAGGCCCGGATCGGCGCAGCCCCGGGGATGGTGGCCGGGAAAAGCGTGATGGTAACGATCCGGGGCGATGGCGAGCAAACCGGCGTCGCTGTTCCCGCTACCGCTGTGACCCGCATAGGTAAGAAAGATTTTGTGTTTGTTCAGTCCAAAAACAAATTTGAACGGAGGGAAGTCATCCGTGTGGCGGAGGCTGGCGGAAAAGCAATATTGAGCGATGGTCTGAGCGTAGGAGATCGCGTTGCCATTTCTGGCATTGCCGAACTCAAAGTCATATTGGCCGGAGAATAGCGAATGCTTCGTAATCTGGTTGAAAAGGCGCTCGCCTTTCGCATGGCTGTTATAGCGATAGCACTCGGCCTTGCCGGATTCGGGGTCTATTCCTTTATCAATCTGCCGATTGATGCCTTCCCCGACATTAGCTCAACCCAGGTCAAGGTCATCCTGAAAGCGCCCGGGATGACACCCGAAGAAGTGGAAAGCCGCGTTATTACGCCGATTGAAATGGAGATGCTCGGCATTCCCGATCAGGCTGTACTGCGTTCGGTTGCCAAATATGCGATTGCCGACATTACAATTGATTTCAAGGATGGGACCGATATCTACTGGGCGCGCAGTCAGGTTGGCGAGCGGCTCAACGGCGTGATGGGGGATCTGCCTGCGACAGTATCGGGCGGCATGGCTCCGATATCGACGCCTCTCTCCGATATGTATATGTTCACGCTGGAAGGTCCGCAGACGCTTGCCGAGAAACGCAGCGCGCTGGACTGGATCATTCGACCCGCGCTCCGCACTGTTCACGGTGTCGCTGACGTGAATGCGCTGGGCGGCTTTGTCGAAACTTTCGAGGTTGTCCCCGACAATGCCGCCTTGGCCGCGTCAAATTTGACCATCACCGATCTTGGCAACGCCATCGAAAGCAGCAACCGCAATGATGGTGCAGGTAGACTGACCACCGGCGAAGAGTCGCTGATCGTCCGCGCCGTCGGCGCTATCACCAATGTAGATGATCTTGCCTCCATCATTGTGAAGTCCGAAAATGGAACTATCGTGCGCGTTGGCGACGTCGCGACCGTGCGTACGGGCAGCCTGACCCGTTATGGAGCCGTTACAAAGAATGGCACTGGCGAGGCAGTACAAGGCTTGGTTATCGGCCTGCGCGGCGCGGATGCCAGCAAGGTTGTCGATGGCGTGCGGCAGCGTCTGGAGGAAATCCAACCTAGCCTGCCGCCAGGCATGACAGTGAACGTATTTTATGACCGCTCCAACTTGATCGAGCGAGCTGTTGGAACCGTGGAGTCGGCACTGCTCGAAGCCACCGTTCTTGTCGTTATTTTGCTTTTGCTATTTCTGGGAGATTTGCGGGCTTCGATTGTTGTCGCTGTCGCCCTGCCAATGGCGGCATTGCTCACTTTCATCTGGATGCGATCTATTGGACTTACCGCCAATCTGATGAGCCTTGGCGGCCTTGCTATCGCAGTCGGCATTTTGGTCGATGGCGCGGTCGTGGTGGTGGAGAACGTCGTCGAACGCCTGTCCGATGACAAACATCGTAAGGCCGGCAAATTGCATAATGTTTTTGTTGCGTCTGCAGAAGTAGCCAAGCCAGTGGCGTCAGGTCTCGCGATTATCGCGCTTGTGTTCATGCCCTTGCTCACGCTCGAAGGGCTGGAGGGTAAGCTCTTCGCACCGGTTGCGCTGACTATCGTGCTTGCGCTGTTATCAGCATTGCTACTCTCGCTCACGTTGATACCGGTGCTCGCTTTTTTCGTGCTCAAAATGCCCAAGGGTCACCACGAGCCTTGGCTGATGCGCAAGCTTTCTCCGGTCTACGAAAAACTTCTCACAGGAGCGTTCAACAAACGCCCCCTTGTCTTTGGTGTGGCCGGTCTATCGCTGCTCGTCGCGGGATTGGCCTATAGCGTCACCGGCAAGACTTTTCTGCCGACGATGGACGAAGGTTCGATCATCGTGCAGCTCACCAAGCTCCCTAGCATTTCCTTGCAACATAGCGTCGATGGCGATTTGAAAGTGCAGAAGGCAATACTTGAGGAAGTGCCCGAAGTTACCGACGTCATCGCGCGCGTTGGCAGCGATGAACTGGGGCTTGATCCGATGAGTCCGAATGAGACAGACAGCTTCCTCAAGCTTAAGCCGCGCGAAGAGTGGCAGGTGAAGGACAAGGACGCTCTGACCGAGAAAATCCGCAAGGTTTTCGACAATTTGCCGGGAATTGAACCCAGTTTCACACAGCCTATTGATATGCGGATTTCCGAAATGCTCACTGGCGCGCGCGGTGATTTGGCACTGAAGATATTTGGTCCTGATCTGGGCGAGTTGGCGCGGCTTGGCGGGGAGATCCAAGGCCGCCTTGAGAAGATTGAGGGAACCAGTGAAGCGATGACGGTCGCCAATGATACAGTTGACTATCTCCAACTTGATATTGACCGGATGGCGGCAGGGGTCGCGGGTATGCCCGTGGATGGTCTGCAAGATATGATGCGCGCGCAGATTGAGGGTGTTCATTCAGGTGTCGTTGCCGATGACAACCGCCGAATACCCATCCTCATAAAAGGTGAAGGCGGTAAAGGCATGAGCCCGCAGACTTTCACGGATCAGCTTTATCGATCGCCCACTTCGCAACTGGTACGCGCAAGCGATGTTGCGAGCGTCAGTCAGGTCGCTGGGCCAGTAAAGCTGGAGCATGAAAACGGCTCTCGCTTTGCGATGGTGCAAGCCTATGTGTCGGGCCGCGATCTGGTTGGCTATGTCGAGGAAGCAAAAGCGGATGTTGCGGAAAATGTAAAATTGCCTGCCGGCTACCGGCTTGTCTGGGGTGGACAATTCGAGAACCAGCAACGCGCCTCGGCCCGCTTGATGGTGGTGCTGCCGATTTCGCTGATCCTGATATTTGCGGTGCTTTACGCGACGCTGAATTCGGTTCGTGCGTCCTTGCTAATCTTGGTCAACATTCCCTTTGCGATGGTCGGCGGCATTGTCGCGCTGGCTGTGTCGGGTGAATATTTATCGGTTCCTGCCTCTGTCGGTTTTATCGCCTTGCTTGGTATCGCGGTGCTCAACGGGTTGGTGCTGGTCAGCTATTTCCGGCAATTGCGCCAAGAAGGCGTTCCGATGGCTGAGGCGGTGCGCGTTGGCGCAGCGCGGCGGTTAAGACCTGTACTGATGACCGCCAGCATTGCCGCTTTTGGTCTTGTGCCGCTGTTGTTTGCCAGCGGCCCGGGATCGGAAATTCAAAAACCTTTGGCAATTGTCGTAATCGGCGGGCTTGTGACCGCGACCATGCTGACCCTGATCCTGTTGCCGATACTCTATGAGCGCTTCGGCGAAAGTGAAGCCGAGCGCGAGGCGGAAACACATAACAATCCTGAGGAGCAGACCGCATGAATATCCGGCATTCGCTTCCCCTGGCGTTAACTGCAATCAGTGTTGCCGCGCCGGTCTATGCACAACCCGAACAGGGCCTGCCCGACGAAGCCGTTGTACAGGGCGCGCTCGAAAATCATCCCAGCGTCCTTGCAGCACGCGCCAGAGTAGAAGCAGCCAAGGCGGAAGCACAAGCTTTGGGTGTAGGATCGCATGAAATAACAGTCTCCGGTTCCTACACTCGCCGTGATGTTGACAATGAAGGCCGATTCAATGAATTTGATGCAACGGCCATGCGGCCTTTCCGCCTACCCGGGAAGAAGCGACTTGATCGGCAGACTGGTAAATTTGGAATCATTGCGGCCGAGAATATGGCGGAAGATGTCAAACATCAGGCGGCGACATTACTTGGTTCGCTCTGGTGGGAATGGGTAGGCGCTGGCGAAGAAGCCCGCGTCGATGCCCAAGCCGTCAAAAATTACGAGCAAACACTCAGCGCGATTAAGCGCCGGGTTCAGCTTCGTGACGCTGCGCAGCTTGATGCAGATCAAGCCGAAGCGACGCTGGGTGCTGCCAAGTTAGCAGCAGCGCAGTCAAATGGTCGGGCTACGCTCGCCCGTGCACGCATTGCCTCTCAGTTTCCATCTCTGCCGCTGCCGGTAGAGGCACCTGAACTGCCATTGCCGCAAATTCCTGAAGGTGGATTTTTGGCATTGCGCGATTTGGTTATAAAACGTAGCCACGAAATTGCAGCGGCCAATGCGCAAGCTGATCGCGCCGGATCGGTCGCCGAGCGCACTAGGCGAGACCGGTTTGCTGATCCGTCCTTTGGGTTTCGCGTTTTCAGCGAGCGTGACGGCATGGAAAAGGGCGCTGGTGTTATTGCATCCATCCCGTTGGGAGGTAGACACAGAAGAGCGTTGTCTGACCGGGCGTCGAGCGAAGCTCTTGCGATGCAGGCCGAAGCGGCTGCCGTGCGCTTCGATGTGCAGGAGATGGCCGATACTGATTTCGCGGCGGCAGAATCAGGTTGGCAGGCGTGGAAGCGCAGCCGCGAAGGCATGAAAGCTCAAGTTGGCGGCGTCATGAAGATGCGGCGCGGTTATGAATTGGGAGCATTTGACCTCGCCGATCTGCTGCTCACAGAACGCATGGCGCATGACGCTTTCCGAACAGAGGTAAAAGCACGCACTGAAGCGCTCAGGGCGATTACGAAACTCAGGATTGATAGCCACAGTCTTTGGATTGGCGATGATGAGCGTGACGAGGAAATGGCCAAATAGAGAATGTCTTGGCTCTGCAGTGGTATCGGTCTAATGGTTTCAGTCCAGTAAAGGCATTTATTGTCGCGTAGGTTTATATTGATCGAATATTCGACTCAAGGATCAAACTGAAATAAGGATAGGCATATGAGTTCAGACACTCCCATCTTACGCTATGGTCGCCTGAGCATCGCTATGCATTGGCTGATGCTGCTGCTGATCGTTGCTGTTTATGCTTGTATCGAGCTGCGTGAATTCTATCCCAAAGGTAGTGATATCAGGGAAGGGTTCAAGGCGTGGCACTTCACTCTTGGCTTGACAGTTCTAGGTATGGTTGCCTTCAGGATAGTCATACGTATCGCACAGGCAACACCCCCGATTACACCGGAACCTTCAACATGGCAGAGACTTCTGGCACGTATCGTCCATATTACACTTTATCTATTTATGATCTGCATGCCCATAGCAGGCTGGCTGATCCTGAGCGCTTCCGGCAAGCCAATCCCGTTTTTCGGCTTTGGGCTCCCTTCCTTAATCGAAGAAAACAAGGATCTCGCTGGTCAGATTAAAGACCTTCACGAGACGGTGGGTAGCTTTGGCTATTACCTGATTGGCTTACATGCTCTCGCTGCATTGGCTCATCATTATCTATGGAAAGACAATACCCTGAAGAGAATGCTTCCTTGACAGCCGTGCAATTGAACCATGACTAAGCGGGAATTATGCAGATCTTTCAAAATGACATATGAAATTTTGGGGTGGGCTTGGGCTGCTGTGACAGCGGGTATTGGCCTGTATGTTGATCAGCAGCAATAAGCAAATTGCCCCGGCCAATCCAAGAAACAATTCAAGAACACGCCTAACGGTATGCGACCCCGTAAACCATCCATCGCCGCTCCATTTCCCTGTAGATATGTAGGGACTCGCGAGACATCTTCTGTAAATTCCTGACGCAGGAAGGAGATGTATTGATGACGAAGGATGACGAACGCGAAGTACAGCGTAAATTGCGGATATTGCAGCACGCAGAGAAGATAGGGCATGTCGCCAGGACATGTCGCTATTTTGGCATTGACCAGACCATCTTCGCCATCGCGCTAATAGGCGCGCTCACTATTGGAGAGGACGAGCCGGAGGCCGAGGACAATGTCGAGCTGCCGGCCGATGACGCGGTACCGGTATCGCAGCTGGACGACCTTTGGAAAGTTGGCAATCAATGGTTGCTTGTTGCAGATGCCCGCTTGCCGGAAAATGTCGAGCGCCTGC
>NZ_JBLWWU010000025.1:0-24971 GCF_048267785.1 Parasphingorhabdus sp.
GACACGATCCGTCGCTCTCCTTCCTGTGCATTAGTTACGGCCAGGACCTGGCCGAGGATCATGCCAGTGACTGTCTCAAGATCATGCAGAGCAGCTGGTATCGCCGCGCCTTTCCAAGCCTGGTGCTGACCCGCCGCTCGGTGGCCGACATCCGCACCAGCGCCGGCGGACGCCGCATGGCGACATCGGTTGACGGCGTGACCACCGGGTTCGGGGCCGACATCATCATCATCGATGATCCCATGAAAACCCAGGATGCGATGTCCCAGCCGGCACGCGAGAAGGTCATCCGCTGGTTCGACGACACGCTGTCGCAGCGCCTCAACAATCAGGCGACCGGTGTGATCATCGTGGTGATGCAGCGTCTTCATGAAGGTGATCTGGTCGGCATCCTCAAGGAACGCGAGGGCTGGTACGAGCTGTGCCTGCCCGCCATTGCCGAGCGCGACGAGGATATTCCCCTCACCCGCGGAAGGATCTGGCATCGGCGCGCCGGCAGCGCGCTTCACCCTGCCCGCCAGAGTCTCGAGGTGCTGAAGCGGCGCAAGGCAGACAATCCGATCGTTTTTGCCAGCCAGTTCCAGCAGGCACCAGTTCCTGCGGTTGGCAATATTATCGAGGCCAGCTGGCTTTGCTATTACAAACCAGGGACCATTGATCTCAGCTATGGCCAGATCGTCCAGTCCTGGGATACTGCGTCCAAGGACAATCCGTTCAATGACTGGTCTGTCTGTGTCACAGCTCTGATACAGGGTAAGTCAATCTATATAATTGATGTCGCTCGCGCACGCCTGAAGTTTCATCTGCTCAAGGACAAGACAATCGAGCTTGCAAGGTTGCACGGCGCGAAAGTTCTGCTGATTGAGGATGCATCCTCCGGGACCGCGCTTATCCAGTCATTACGGGCGGAAGACCCGCGGGGCGTGCCGCCACCGATCGCTCGCCGTCCAGAGGGTGACAAGATCGCCCGGGCCCTGAACGCGGGCGCGATGATCCAGGGCGGGCGATTGTTCCTTCCCGAGCGCGCGCACTGGCTGGGTGATTTTACCGGCGAACTCCTCGGCTTCCCATCTTCCCGCCACGACGACCAGGTCGACGCACTTTCGCAGTTGCTGCTATGGGTGCAGGAAAAGGATATGTTTCGTACCCCGCTTAACGAAGGGCCTGAGGAGATGATTGCTGATGAATATGATGGGTACTTAAGCCAAACCGGTTCATTATATGAGAAGGACCCTTGGGGTGCCTAATAGATAGCCACACGGTCTTTTTCCTCGGGGGTGTCAATTCCTATCGAGACTAAACCGCTGGATCATTCGTACCAGCGCGATATTCTCGATTCAACCAGACTATCATGGAGCTTCTCAATCCTTCGCCGTTGCTATTGTGCCATCAATGTACAGACTACAGTCCTGTGGACAGGGTTTTATTGGAACCATGTTTATAAACCACTGCTCGTCATAGCATCGCCGCTGTGTCACGATCTGCTCATGGAGTTCAAACATCGCTGCCGCTCGACCATGTTCCACCACTGGCGTGGCCGCGAAGCGCATACGGGCTTGGCCATTGTCAAACGCCGGCCACAAGGGACCGGTAGCGGCCGAAGGAACACCAGTAGCGGCGAAACTCGTCCAATAGTCGATGATCACCGTCGCTAGGGCATCGTCGGCCGCATCAACGGGTACCGGCCAGTTAGGCGGCAATCGCGCATCGCTGCTGATATGACCAAAAGTGAACGGTATCTCACCAGCGTGAAAATTGCACAGCCCGCGCGCACGGGCCGCTGCATAGCAATGATCAAAGACAAATGAATAGGCGGGCTGTCCGGCAGCGGCTTGGTGCCTGATCAACCGCTCGATTGCCCAGCCATAGACCGAGTCGCGCGTCGCAGCGAGCTGGCTTTCTGCGATATCCAAGGCGGGATAGAGTTTCAAATAGGCAGGCGAAAGGTTCCCATAGCGGCGCTTGATTTCGGCCTCATAGGTAGCCGGCTGTCTCGGGGCCTCCGGAATGAGGGAACGTTGTGAGCGGATTTCTCCGCTATTGAGCCCGGCCAGGATCGGGACCTTCGCTTGCTCGCCGCGGTCGAAGATATCGACTACCTGGGCGGGTAATATCCTGCCATCGACCGTGCCTTGTGCTGGGAAGCGGGCTAGCCAGGTCTTTCTCATCAGCACACCGGCATCCAGCTTCCGCAGAGCAGCGATATCCTCACCAAGCATCACGCCGATAGTCTCCGCGGCGGGCATTCCGAACGCAGGATCACGCAATCGCGGTACTGCGCGGATATTCGCACTCTGAATGATCGCTTTCGCGAAAAGACCTCGTGCGAGGGGGCTCGCGAGCAGATAGGTGACGCTCAGCGCACCGGCCGATTCGCCCATCACGGTCACGTTCTGCGCATCTCCGCCAAAGACTCCGATTTTGCCTTTTACCCACTCCAGCGCTGCAATCTGGTCAAGCAAGCCATAATTGCCGGAAATACCCACCGCAGATTCGGCGCTCAGTTCGGGGTGCGCCAGCCAGCCGAAGACACCGAGCCGATAGTTGATCGATACAAACACAATCCCGCGCTTCGCATATTCGGTTCCGTCATACATCGGACTGGCGCTTGATCCACGTTGCAGTGCACCGCCGTGAATCCAGACAACCACGGGTGCGCCATTTGCATTTTTCGGCGACCAGATGTTGAGTGTCAGGCAATCTTCACTGGTCGCTGCCAGTTCCTCGAAATAGACGCTGTTGGCGGGGTAGGGAGGTTGGATACAACTGGCTCCGAATGCGTTTGCATCAAATGTGCCCTGCCATTTTGCAGGCGGAGCGGGTGGTTGCCAGCGCCGGTCGCCGACCGGCGGCAATGCATAGGCTATGCCCTTGAATATGCGGATATCGTCTTTGATTGTTCCGGTGAGCCGCCCCTGTGGGATCTGGACTTCAGGCCGATCTGGCATTTTCGCTGAAGATTGCGAGCCGCTTATGGCAGCCGCGAAGATTCCGATATATGCTGCGATCTGAAGAGCGATTTTGCTCATTCCGTTCCTCTCCTGCCACTGCCGCAATGCTTGCCATTGTCCGGCGCCAACTATACACTCACTCGCTAGTGAATATCAAGTGCGCTTCCTTCACGATCGACATAATGTCGGCAAGGAAACAAGCGGCAGAAAAACCGGGAGATGATGATATGAGCGGACCGACGAGACGCGAGGTGCTGGCAGGTGCGAGCAGCCTGTCCCTGACTGCCGCGATACCGACAGCGGCACAGGCCACAGCCACCACTAAGCCCAATTCGATTGCAGACGATCTCGCCAGATATATCGGATTTGGGAGCAAGCAGTCGGGCAGCGAGGGCGATGCAGCCTGTGGCCACTGGCTTGCCGGCGAGCTTGAGGAGGCCGGGTTTGTGGTTGAGAAACCCGTGCTTTCGGTACCTTATTTCGATCAAGCAAATTGCGAAATCACCATCGACGGTGCGCGAGCAACACTCTGTCCGCAACCAATTGTCATTCCGACGTCCGCCGACGGCCTGTCAGGGCCGCTGGTTCGCGTCGATGGTGCGGGACGGGCCGATGCGCCGCTCAGTGGGGCAATTGCGATGGTTGACCTGCCCTATGGCCGTTGGTCCTCGGCCTTTTCGAAATACGTACGCGGGCCGGTCGAGGCTGCCTTTGCCGGCGGTGCAAAGGCGGCAGTCATTGTCACCAACGGACCAACCGGCAAGGTGATCGCACTCAATGCTGATGGTGGCGCATCTATGTTTGCCGGACCTGTGGGCCTGCTTGCGCCGGCGGATGCTGCAGCCTTCCTGGGCGCTGCGATGACACATGGCAGGGCAACCGTGACGCTGACGGGGCAGGCCGGCCGGCGACCGGCGTTCAACGTGATCGGCCGGATGGATCGGCAAAAAGGGAAATGGATCGTCGTCTCGACACCGCGTTCCGGCTGGTACGGTTGCGCGGCAGAACGCGGCGGCGGAATTGCCGCATGGCTCGACCTTGCGCGCAACATACCCAGGATGCTGCCCGATCACGATATCTCCTTCCTTTGCAACAGCGGTCATGAATATGAAAATCTGGGTGCCGAGGAATCGCTGAAGGCGACAGCGCCCAAGCCCGAAAAGACCCACTTCTGGTTACATCTCGGCGCCAATCTTGCCGCACGCGACTGGCACGAAGGGCTGTTTGGCCTATCGCCGTTGCCGGGCACGGATTCGCAGCGCTATCTGGTTGTCACCCCGCCACTGCTTGCCCCGGCTCGGCGCTTGTTCAAGGGACTGGTTGGTCTCGAATGCCCCTATCCCAGCGACAAATTATCGGCGGGCGAGTTAACCGCAATCATTGCCGCAGGCTACCCCTCGGTGGCAGGCGTGTTCGGCGTGCACCGCTTCCATCATGTCGCCGACGATGATGAACGATGCATAGATGCGTCGAGCGTTGCCGACACGACCGAGGCATTTCGCAACCTTCTGCTGGAAGCTGGCAAAGCCTGAAGGTTTGCGTTGTTACAGTCGGTTCGCGCGAGCCAGTGCACCGAAATGATAGGCACTTGGCCGGGGCGTCCGTTTGAACGTCTCACGGTCAACGGCTGCCAGTCCAAAAGTGTGGCCATAGCCCGATGTCCATTCGAAATTATCGAGCAAGGACCAGTAGAGATAGCTGCGGACGGCGATCCCTTCGTCAATACAGGCCCGGACGCCATCGAGCGCCTGATCGATAAAGGCACTCCGGCGTTTGTCATCATTCACGGCCACGCCGCTTTCGGTTACGTAGATCGGCTTGCCAATGGTTCGATGCGCCCAGCGGATCGTATTCGCCAGCGCCTGGGGGTAGAATTCATAGCCCGACATCGTCAGTTCGGCGTCCGGCGGCGGCGCGACCATGCCCTTCTCGTCGAAAACCATGCGGGTATAACACTGCACACCGAAGAAATCCGCGTGGCTGCGGGCAACATCGACCCAGTCGCCATAGAGCTTCCGCTCATAATGCGCGACCAGAGAAGGTGATCCCGCGGACTGAATCTCTTGGGTTGTCAACGTTATCCCAACCGGAAGATCCGGTCTTACCGACTTTATTTCTTCATAGGCCAGTCGATGCGCCTGTTGCAGAATAGGAGTTGAAATTGCCGGATCGGAATAGGCCAGGCGCGAAAAGCGCGGCGAACAGGTGGCACGAACCGCAGCCTGGTTGACCGCGCGGATCTGCTTTCGGGCTTCATCCGACTGTGGGTACAGCGCAACCAGCAATCCGATATTGGCTTCGTTGAACGTGGTCACAAGATGCATCAGCCCGCCCAGTCTTTCGGCAACAGTACGGCAGAAGCGAGCAAACAACTCTGACGCATCTTGTACCTCAAAGCCACCACGGGCAGCAAACCAGAGCGGGGTGGTGAAATGATTCAAGGTCACAATCGGCCGCAGCCCGCGCGCGCGGCATGATTCGAACACGCGCATGTAATGATCAAGAGCCGCATTGGAAAAATAGCCTTCGCTGGGTTCGATCCGGGCCCATTCGACGCCCAGCCGGTAGCAGTTCAAACCCAATTGCTGGGCGAGTGCGAAGTCTTCATCATAGCGATGATAGCTATCGCACGCATCACCGGAGCGGTCCTTGAACAAGGTCGGCTCAAGATTTTCGGCCAGCCAGGCATCGCTATTGGTATTGTTGCCCTCGCTTTGATGGGCTGAGATTGCGGCACCCCACAAAAAATCCGCCGGTGCAGGGCGACGGGCGGTCACCGATGCCGTATTTGCCAGAAGCGCAGGAGCGGCTGCTGTGCCTGCCGCCACCTGCATCAACTCGCGCCGCCCGATCTCGAAGTCCTGACCCGCCATCGCTGGTTCCTTTCTACGCTTCAATGTCGCGTTTATAGGTTTCCGGGAGAAACAATATTCCGACCACTGCGGTAATGCCGGCGATGACAATAGCGTACCACAGGCCCTGATAGATGCTGCCGGTCGCCGCAACCATCGCGAAGGCAACCGTCGGCATGAAGCCCCCGATCCAACCGTTCCCGATATGATAGGGCAGCGACAGGGACGAATAGCGGATACGTGCGGGAAACAGTTCGACCAGCAACGCTGCCAGCGGCCCGTAGACCATCGTTCCCAACGTTCCGAGCATGCAGAGGATCACGATCACCCTGAACCGGTCAATCTGGTCCGGGTCTGCGTCGGTGGGATAGCCTGCGGCTACCAACGCCCGCTGCACATCAACTTCGAAAGCGGCAACGGCGCTATTCTTGGTGTCGCCTGAGACAAGCGCAGGGTCGGGAGCAATGATGCTTCGATCGCCGATCCGGATTGACGCTATGCTGCCGATTGGCGCATCGATATTTTCATAATTTATCCCGCTCTTCGCGAGATAGGATTTAGCGATGTCGCAGCTCGTTGTGTCGAAGGTGTTGCCACCGATAGGATCGAATTGAAACGAACATTCGGAGCCATGCGCCACGATGCTAACGGGTGCGCGTTCGATAGCAGCCGCCATTGCCGGGTTCGCAGCGCTGACCAGCGCACTGTAGAGCGGGAAATAGGCAAAAACGGCAATAACACATGCGGTCATCATGATCGGCTTGCGGCCGATCTTGTCGCTGAGCCAGCCCCAGAAAACATAGAGAGGAATCGTGATGGTGAGCGCAGTGGCGACCAGGAAGTTCGCGGTAGCACCATCGACCTTGGCGATTTTCTCGAGAAAGAAAAGCGGATAGAGATGGCCCGAGAAGCCGATGACCGCTTGTCCCGCAACCGCTCCGAAAAGCGCGATCAGAACGATCTTCAGGTTTTTCCATTTGCCAAAAGCTTCCCTGAGCGGTGCTTTGGATGTCGCGCCATGCGCTTTCATCCGCTGGAATACCGGGCTTTCGTTGAGCTGAAGGCGGATCCAGAGCGCGACCAGCAGCAAGACAATCGAGAAAAGAAACGGTAGGCGCCAACCCCAGGACAGGAAGTCATCGGCATCCAAGCTGGTCCGCAACCCGACCACGAACATGGAAGCCAGAATAAGGCCGAGCATCGCTGTTGTCTGGATGAAGCCGGTGTAAAAACCGCGTTTCCCGTTCGGTGCATGTTCGGCGATATAGACCGCCGCACCGCCATATTCGCCACCGATCGCAAGGCCCTGCAACAATCGCAGCGCCATCAGGATAATCGGTGCCGCAATGCCGATTTGGTCATAGCTTGGCAGCAAGCCGACTGCGAAGGTCGACAGACCCATGATCGCCATGGTGACGAGAAAGGTTTTCTTGCGCCCCACGATATCGCCGACCCGCCCGAATACCAGCGCGCCAAACGGCCGTACCGCAAAGCCCGCAGCAAAGGCCATCAGCGCGAGGATGAAGCCTGTGGTTTCGTTGACCCCCGAAAAAAACTTCGCCGAAATGACGCTGGCAAGCAGGCCGTAGAGGTAAAAATCATACCATTCAAACACCGTCCCCAGCGACGAAGCGGTGATGACGAGCTTTTCATTCTGTTTCTTGCCCACGCCGTCTGGCAAAGCTTCCGTGTCGGTAGCCATATTCCTTCTCCCATTTATCCCGGCAGCGGCGGCGGACTTTGGCCAGCTCGCTACTACCGGGGAATATCAATGCCTGGCAGTGATCGCCGAATTCTCGTGTTCGATGCTCATCATTTCGCGGTTTGTTGCGGGAGCATTGCGATGCCCTCCGAAACCGCATGCGTTCGACGACGCCCGCATCAAGCTGTTCGGCCGTCCCTTCAAATATGCCTTCATCATAGATCTTGCACTTTCAATAACTCACGTGTGAGTGAATAAGAAGTTCATCTTGAAACTGGAACTGATCTTGTTTCTAGTCTCAGCTACCAGCCCGTTAACGCTGCTCGCAAATTTCCTTGAAGCCCGCCGCCATGAATCGGGCCATACGTTGTTTGACCGCAGAATAATCTTCCGACTGGCAAAGGCCGTGCGACAATTTGTCGATACGGCCCGTTCGCGCCAGCGTCAGCATCAGCGCGCCGGTTACGAAATGATAGCCCCAGAAAATATCTTCTTCTGCGGCGTCTGGCAGGGCCTTTTTCAGAATATCGATCAGGCGCAGCACGACCGGGTCGAAATATTTATCCATATATTCAGCGCCATCGGGACTATTCGATGCTTGCGCGCCGAATGCGCCGTAATTCTTCCAGCCTTCACCGCCATGGATATAGAGGTCGAGGTCGGTGTCGAGAAAGGCGTGGAGCGCGCCTTCAACGGTCGGGTTTTCCCCGGCAGCGCGGTCATAATCATCAAGCGCCTGCATACGTTTCTCGATTGTAACCACAGCACGCCGGGCAAACACGGCGTCGAACAGCGTCTGCTTGTCGTCGAAATAATAGTTGAGCAAAGTGTGATGGACGCCGACCTGTTTGGCCACGTCCTTCAGTGTCACGCCATAAAAGCCGTGCTTAGAAAAAAGGAGTTCGGCAATATCGAGGATCTGTTCCATCATCTCGGCGCGTTGTTCGGCCTTGGAAACTTTCTTCACACTGGTTTTTGCTGTCGATGCCAAACTCATTTCCTTCTACACTATATCCGTCGCGACCGGGATCACCCTACACGTGTCCGTAATCTGCCCGCAATTGTATTTTATTGATCTTCCCGGTGGCCGCGAGCGGCATCCCGTCCAGACGGATGATTGCATCAGGAATCCACCAGGACGCGACATTCTCGTGCAACGGCGCAAGCAATTCTTCGTCGCTGATCGAATTATCGCAGGTTTCGACCAGCAGAATCGGCCGTTCGCCCCATTTGGGGTCGCTCCGGCCTATCACCGCGGCAAGCGACACTTGGGGCAGGGCACCGACCAGTGATTCAATTTCCGCAGGGTTGATCCATTCACCGCCCGATTTTATCAGGTCCTTGGCGCGACCGGTGATCATCAGATTTCCGTCAACGTCAATGCGCGCGAGATCACCGGTGTCGAACCAGCCCTCCGCGTCGGTCGCGGGCTTCTCATCGCCGAAATAGCGTTTGACGACACTCGGTCCGCGCACGCGCAAATGGCCCTCTGGTCCGCGTTGCTTGTCGAGCGGGTGCCCCTCGCTGTCGGTGAGGAGCAGGTCTATGCCGATAGCAGGCCGCCCCGAAAGGCCTGCGACCCGCCCCGAATCTCCGGCTACTGCAGCGGTGCCGAGCGGCGACAATTCGGTCATGCCCCAGCTGGTCTGCACCTCGACGCCGAGCCGCTGTTCTATCCGTTCCATCAGCGCCGGTGGCATCGAAGCGCCTCCCACAAGTATCCGTTCGAGCGATGGTACCTCACCGCCCTCGGTCTCGAGATGCTCGACCAAGCCAAGCCACACGGTCGGTACGCCGACGCCCAGAGTCACGCCTTCGGACCGGATCAGAGCGGCCAGATGCGCTCCAGTGCTATTGCTGCCAGGTAACACTAGCTTGCCGCCAACCGCGGGGACAGTGAACGGCAGGCCCCAGGCGTTGGCATGGAACATGGGAACGACCGCCAGCACCGCATCATTCGCGCGAACGCCCATCACGTCGGCCTGTAGCTGGCGCATCGTATGCAGATAACAACCGCGGTGGGTATAGGTAACTCCCTTGGGTGCGCCGGTTGTACCCGAAGTGAAGCAAAGTCCGGAAGGTGTGTTTTCGTTGAACTGTCCCCATTCGATGTCCGGCGATGCCTCAGCCATCGCTGTTGCCAGCACGCCGACATTGATCGAATCATCCGCTGCTTCGATCGTCGCTCCATCATCGTCGAGCAGCAATATCTGTTTTATGGTGCCACCCTCCGCAGCAGTCGCCCGGGCGAGCGGCAGCAGATCCCGGCTGGCCAGCAGCAGGCTTGCACCGGACTGCGCCAGCATAGCTCCGAGATTCTTGGCGGTGAGTCGCGGGTTAAGCGTATGACACACCGCACCCATGCCGATTATCCCGTACCAGCTTTCAAAATGCCCCTGACTGTTCCAGGCGAGCGTCGCGACATGGTCGCCCTTGCCCACGCCCAGCCGATGCAACGCACCCGATACGGCGCGCGCGCGATCATGGATAGCGGCATAGCTGATCCGTTCGACAGTTCCGTCCGGCGCTGCTGAGACCACCTCGGCGAGGGGATGCCATTTTGCAGCGTGGGAAAGAAACTTGTCGAGTGTCAGTGCATAGTCTTGCATTGAACCGTCGATCATTGGCACCCCTCGGCTTTGGGTGGTAGTGGTGGCGAAATGACGCCGATGTTCCAGTTCCATGCGGTATCACCCGCAGCGCGCCGGCGGCACACGACCGCTTCGTGCAGCGCTGCTGTTCCGGGGAACAGATTATGACCCAGACGCGGCTTGTCGGCAAAATGCATGAAGGCTTTGTTCTGGGAATAGGACAGCCAGTCCGGCTGGCCCTTGGCTCGCGGTTGCCCGCTTCGGGCGAAGCTTGCCCAATAATCACCCATCGCGGCGATCAACTTGCGCTCTGACAATTTGTTCGGGATTTTCGGCCATAAGGGCGGTGTCTTGCCGGCAGTATCGAATACGAAAGGCAGTTCTGCAGCATGGAAGGCGTGCAAATTCCACTCCTGGGTTGCCGGATAGCCATGGTCGAAAAGATAGAGATAGGCGGGTATGCCGAGCGCCGCCTGATTTGATACCAGCCGCTCCGACGTCCAGCCGTACATGGCATCGCGCGTCGCAGCGAGCATGCTTTCTTCCATGTTCTTGGCAGGGTAGCGCGACAGGTAAGCGTCGGCGAACTCGCCATAATTGGCCCGGATAGCCGCTTCATATGCGAAAGCATTGTCGGGCGCCTTGGGCAGCAGGAAACGCAGTGACCGGATTTCGCCCGCATTGAAGCCGGCGAGTATTGGCACCGGTGCCTGTTCGTTGCGGTCGAAAGTCTCAACCAGCTGGCGCGGCACGGTCTTGCCATCGATGACAGGGAAAGGGAAATATCCGGCCGCAGGTGCCTTTTCGGCAATCTCTTCTGCGGGCATTGCCCGGAGTGCGACAAGATCGTCAATACCCAGCTTGGTCGTCAAGTCGATGCCCTGCTCTTCGGCTGGAATCATGCCGTTGCGTTTTTCGCGCAGCGCTGGTGCCGAGACCATATAGGCGCTCTGGGCGATCGCCTTGTCGAACAGTCCGCGCGCTTCCGGCGCCGCCATCAGATACATGACGCTGAGCGCGCCCGCAGACTCGCCTGCGATCGTCACATTGGCTGCATCGCCGCCGAACGCGCCAATGTTTCGCTTCACCCACTGGAGTGCCGCGATCTGGTCGAGCAGGCCATAATTACCCGACACGCCTTCTGACGATTCTGCGCTGAGCTCCGGGTGCGCGAGATAGCCAAGCGCCCCGAGACGGTAGTTGATCGACACAATGATCATGCCGCGAGCCGCAAGCGCGCTGCCGTCATAAAGCGGATCGCCGCCAGATCCCGTGGTCAGCGAGCCGCCATGTATCCATACGAAAACCGGCGCCCGCGTGGCATTCTCCGGTGCCCATATGTTCAGCGACAGGCAATCCTCGCTCATCGCCGGCAGTTCCCACGCATAGATGCTCGGACCTCGCGGCTTTGGTTGCATGCACGCCGCGCCGAATTTGGTCGTATCGCGCACGTCCTGCCAGTCGGGCACCGGTTGGGGCGGCGCCCAGCGCAGCTTGCCAACCGGTGGCGCAGCAAAAGGAATCCCCTTGAAAATGCGGACGCCTTTTGCCTCGCTTCCCTGCATCTTGCCTGCCGGCGCATCGACCATCGGGTCGGATGCGGCGGCAGCTGGCCCTGCAAACAATGTTACAACAGCAAGGGTGAGGGGCAGCATGCGGCAGATCTTCGTAGCTTTCATTTTTCGGTGCCCCTTCAGAACCGGTAATTGGCCCGGACGCCAACGGTGCGTGGCCGCAATCTGGCATAGCGGCCGTCAAGGAACGCTTCCGGGTGAACATAGGTGATCGAACTGTCGTTGAAGACATTTTCGACATAGGCGGTCAGATCAATCGACCCCAGCTTAACCCCGGCATAGAGATTCACATTGGTCCATGCCTGGGTAAAGTCGTAAGTAGGAGACAGGGCCGCGGGATTACCAGGCACGTTTGGAAACTGGTTCGGGAACGAACCGACATGCGACACATTGACCGCGGCGAAGGCGCTATTGTTCGCGCCAATCGAAAAGTCGTAGCGCGCTGTACCAGAGCCTTGGAAGTGCGGTGACGCAAGCCGTGTGCCCTCTTCAGCGCCGGAGATTGCCGCCTCGAGTGCCGTCAGCTGGGTTACCTTGGCTTCGTTAAACGAGCCGTTGAGCGTAAGGCTCAAACCCTGGACGGGCCGCGCCACAAATTCGAATTCGAGGCCGTAGCTTTCTGCGCCGCCGATGTTGGTCGCGAATTGTATCGAATCGGACACCCGGTTCGCCTGAACCTGAATATTCTTCCAGTCGATATAATAGGCAGCAATATTGGCGACCAGGTCACCGCCCAGCCACCGGCCTTTGAGCCCGACCTCGTAATTGGTGACGCTATCCGACCTTGCGCCGTCCGGGATAACGAGATCATTGGGGTCGAGCGCACTGGCCAGTCCGGCGCGCGCATTGACCACCGGCGTACGAAACCCGGTTGATAGGGTTGCATAGGTGGTCAGGTCGGAATTCGGTTTCCACGAAACGCTGGCCTTGTAGGACAGGCGATCATCCTTGACCTTCAATCCCTCTGCATAATCGACTGATGTAATGTTGAGAGGTGAAAAATAGGGACCGAAAAAAGCACGGTTCAGATAATCGCTGTTATACCCTCCACCCCGGGTAAAGGATTGCACTTCCGTGCTGCCGTATCGCAAACCACCTGTAATCCAGAAGCTATCGCTGAAACGCGCGGTCACTTCGCCAAATCCCGCGATTTCTGTTTGATCGGTGTAAGCTTCAAAGCGTTGATAATATTCATTCGGCAATCCCGAGAGCCCGGTCGCCGCCAGGAATTCCGGTGACGAACGATAGGCAAAATCAACCGTGCGTCGCTTGTCATAGTAGAAGAAACCGGCGACCCATTCTATAGGGCCGGATGTACGCGACACCAGCCGGGTTTCCTGAACAAACAGGTCATCATATCCATATGCGTCAAGCGCGAATGGGATTAGTTGGCCGAAGGTTCCCGCGAGATCGACGTAAAAAGAGGCATCATAATTAGACAATGTCGTTGAACTGATCAGTTCTGCAAAATCGAACTCATGATTGACCGTTACGTTGAAGTTGGTGAGTTCGCCCTGGAACAGATCGGGCCGGTCGGACCTGCGTGTAAATTTCCCTAGTGTCGGATTGGTAAGGCCGGAATCCGCAGGCTTGCTATTTTCGTAAGATGCTTGCAAGCGGACTTTCATGCGGTCGCTGGGCTGCATCAGCAAGCTGACGCGCCCGCCGTAGGCTTCCAGACTATTGGAGTCGTTCACTCCGGTTCCGATGTTGTCGACCCAACCGTCTTCGTTGCGGTAATAGCCGCTAGCGCGGAGACCCAGCTCATCGGTCATGATCGGAATGTTGATCATTGCATTGTAGCGCTGGCGCACTGAACTGGATCCGGTGAGAGCGAGGTCGGCACTTACCGAAGCATCGAAATCATCGAGGTCGGGGCTGCGGGTAATGATCCGCATCGCGCCGGCAAGCGAGTTCGAGCCGAACAAAGTACCCTGAGGGCCGCGGAGAAATTCTACGCGCTCGACATCGTACAGATTCGGATCAAGAATTGTCGAGTTGCCGTTCGCTGAAATCGGCAGTTCGTCAATATAGATAGCAACCGCGCTCTGCAGGCCGGCGCTATAGCCGTTGGTATTGATTCCCCGACTCGTGAAATTGTTGAAATTCTGTGTCGGCTTGTTGACGACGATGCCGGGCGTATTTTGCGCAATGCCTTCAAAGCCGACGATGCCAAGGTCATCCAAATCGTCTTGGGAATAGGCAGTGACGCTGATGGGAATGTCCTGAATTCGCTCGCTGCGGCGTGTGGCTGTAACGACAATTTCTTTATCACCGCGCTTCTGATCCTGCACTGTCTCGTCAGTAGACTTTGACGTTTCGCTGGACTGTGTTGCAGCGGAAACGGGTTGCGCGAGCATAGCGACCGCAGATGCGGACGCAAAAAACTTAACTTTCATGTGAACCTCTCCTCCTCATCAGCGCTCTTTGTCACTGACTTGGACAGGGTTTATGTCGACATCATTTTGGAATGTCAACACTCACTATCACGTGTGTGAATATTATTTTTGATATAGTTTTCCGATTGCTGGCAATGTTTGTGCGTTTCAATTGAGCGAGTTAGCGAAGAAAAGGATGGCATACCTATAGGCAGTTGCCTGCCACATCCCTAGATTACGCACCGTGAAACGGGTGCCAAATAGACGATTTCAAAGCAGGCATCACGGGCTACAGCGGAACAAAAAAGATCGGCGAGAATGTGTGGCGCTAAGACTTGCATCAATTATTTTCTGCCCTTAGAATATGAACGTCAGCAGTTGTGTCGGGTAGCGACCAACCACTTCTAATTTCCATTTTATCTGCTTGAATGACAACAGCCGAACGGGAAGCGGAAAGAGCGTTCCCAGCTTAAATGCGCATTTAGCGGACCATTATCGCAGTGTTCGACAAGTCAGCCCGAAGCGGTGACACCTTCGCGCGATCAGACTTCGCGTTCGATCACGATGACGACAGCTAGAGAGCTGCGCTACACCCCGCTCTCTCGCCCGTCGGGCGAGGTTCAACTTGCGAAGTCGCTAATTAGGGTTTGGGCAGGTCGCATTCACGACTTTCAATTGCCGCGAATCAACTGGCTGAACCTCAACACCGGCAGTACGCTTTTGCCGGTCCATAATGGACCGAAGACCAAGAACTCCTTCTTCGATCCACAGGGGCGGCGATATTTGGCGGCTGATGAAATCGAGCGCATCGGCCATACGGGGTACCAAGGATCTACCCACATGCTCAGCGCCGTGCGCCAGACGATATTCGTGCGCAAGCCGCGCTTCGAACAAAACTCTTTGGAGGAAATCAACACCTTCGTAGAGGAATAGCATGTATTGGTCACCGACCTCGAAATAGATGCTTAGGTTGAGGAGGCGATTGGGGGTGTGGCTGGAAATAGCTACGGGGTTATTGGCCTCCAATAGCGTGCGTCGGCTGGCTGGCCGAATATGGGATACAATACAGTCTCGGGCTGCCAGATCCGGGTCTCCGGACCGACAACACCCTGCCAGGTCAGCGTCGCCTCTGCAGCGGGTTCCAGCCCTGCGACGACGGCAAACACTTGCGGATGCTTGAATGCGATCCCCAGAGCACCCAGTCCCCTCATCGACAAACCACCGATATAGGTCCATTCTCGGGTTTGCGCGACATGCTCGGAGCGCCGCAGGAAGCGAAAGTCGTCGCGGAGGATGAAGCTTTCCCAGCGTTACAATCCGTCGCGGTAATCCATGTAAAGTGATCGGCGCGCGCCAGGCGTTCCTATTACCAATGGCGAAAGGCGACCGGCAAGGATCTCGGCGTCGATCACCGCCTTGAAATAGGGGAGATCCTGCTCGCTGCCATTTCCACCATGAGGGAGGAGCAGGAGCAGATAGAGTGCGACTGGCAGCTCTCCGGAAACGTGATTCGAGATGAGCGGATGGATCGTAACAGTACTGACGGATGCGGCAAGCGAAGGTGCCGCGAACGAGGTGATTGTGCCAGCTGCAAAGCGAGCGAAGTCTTGGGGAGTCAGCATTGGTCGTTCCCATCAATCACCGATCGCTATTCGCCCGCGGAAATGCTGCAATGCCCGCCTCACCTTTCAATCGGTGCCTCGCATCGGAAGCTGCTGGCCGCCAACGTCGCTCCGACGCCGCGATAGACTGCCCGTTGCGGATAAGGGCAAAGCGGCCGCTGCATTTCGATCCTGCCGGGATCTTCACTCGAGAATTTTGTCGCGGTGACACGATCGGGGGCTTCGCCCCTGTCGGCCCAAGCGATGAGGGCAGAGAACAGGTCGTGCTGCGGATCGTCGGATGGAGGACGGGGCGGAATACCCAGCGTGGTGTTGAAAGAATCCGGGCCGGCACCACGCCCGCAATGCATCATGCCCGGCGCCATGAATAATCGCGCACTGTCCGCCAGCTTGGCCGCGCCCCCCATTTGCTTGGCATGACGGTTGAAGAACGCAACCGACTGGCCTGGCGGCACCAGCGTGTCGGCATAGCCGTGAAAGACGATCAGCTTGCCGCCACGGTCGGCGAAAGCGGCGAGGCTGCCGCGCGTCGCATCATTGACGATCTGATCCAGTCGGGCATCGACGATCGGCATGTCCCGATCAAAATCAAAGTCTTTCCAGTTCCAGTCGGCTCCGAACTCCCAATTGAAAAGCGCGCCGAAGGGTGGCTGATCGTCAATCGGCTTTTGCAGGAAGGACCAGCCGAAGGTATCGGGCATCTCGCTACCCGGAAGCCAGCCAAAAAAGTTCGGCTTGCCTTCGCGATCCGTCGGCCCGGAATAGAAAGCGCGCGCGGTCGCTACTTCGCCTTTTGTCAGGCAGTTGTCGGTCGCCGTGTCCTGGCATTGAAGCTTCTGCGGATCGAACTTGCAACTCATGGGGTCCGCGATGAAGCGGTCACCCGCAAGCCCGTGTCCCTGTCGCCAGCAAGTGGCGATGGCAGCCTTGTTGAGCAGCTTCAGCTTTGGTTCCGAAAGCATGCGACCAGGCATGCGGTTCGCCGCTGCATAGTTCCACAGGACAGCTGCATGGCCCCATGTGCGGTTCATGACCGGTGCGCCAACGAGAATGCCGTCGTAATCGTCCGGATAGTAGAGCGCCTCGACGAGACCCATCTGCCCGCCCGTAGAGCAGCCGGTATAATAGGATCTCCGCGCATCCTCGCCGTAAAATGCCTTGGTTATCGCCTTGCCGGTCGTTGTCATGGCATGGGTCGAAAGCCGGCCCCAGTCGCGCCACTTGCGAGGCTGGCCGATCAGGGCATCGCCGTCCAGCGGGGAAGCAGGTGCGGTTCCCGCATCAGTGGTGGCGGTGGCGAAGCCGCGGCGCAGCCCTTCGGCCATGCCCGCATAGCCGAGCGCGAAGGTGCCGCCGAAGCCGCCGCTGCCATTGCCATGGAAGACGCCGGTCCAGCCCTGCGTCGGCAACCAAAGCTCCACTCCGATGTCGGAGCCGGGTTCGGACCGCACGCGCGCAACGACGCGGCAAAAACTGCGATAACCTGGGACCTCGCCCGCAATGGTCGTCTCGGCAGACTTGGCCGGGACAAGTATCGTGCTTTCGACAGTGGTGTCGGCCAGCTTCAGCTCGGCGAGCGCAGTGCAGCGAGCTTGCGCATCCCCGGTCGGTTCCTTGTTCTGAGCCAGAACCGTGCTCGGCGCCGTCCAGACAATATAGCTCGCCGCGAGAATGGCGAAGCAGTGCTTGCGTTTCATGGTCCTCTCCAATGTTCCTGACATTATTTTAGCCGCGCTCACGGGGCGGTCTCCGACGCCGAGCGCTTGATCAGCCGAGCGAGCCACAGGAACAGCAATGCGGCGATAAGATACATGGGCGCTAGCGCGTAATATGCTGCCTGCAGGGCGTGTTCGCCATAGGTCGGAAGGAAGAAGTCACTCGCCATGCCGACATAGGTCGGCCCAAGGCCAAGACCGATGAAATTCATTACGAGGAGCAGAAGCGCCCCCGAGATAACGCGCCGTTCCGGCGCCACCTCGCTCTGGACGAAGGTAACCGTCGCCGAGAGGAAGAAGGAATTGAGGAACATCGGAACTACAAGAAATACCAACGCAACTTCCCAAGTTGGCGCCCAAACGAAGCCCAGAAAAAAGGGCAATGCCAGTATAAGCGAAGCCGCAGGCACTGTGGCAAAAGCGGTCTTGCTTCGGCGCGCGAACCGATCGACAATACGGCCTGAGGCATAGATGCCTGCGCTCATCCCGATTCCGACGATCAGCGCATACCAGAGCGCGACGTCCTCCAGGGTCATTCCCTTTTCGCGCATCAGAAACAGTACAGTGAAATTCAACAAGCCATATGTGATGAAATTGCCCGCGCCACTTGCCAGCGATACCATGACAAGTAACGGATTGCGGAAGAATTGCGTGATGGTAGCGACGAACCCTTCGGGAGCCACCTCCGACGTGACCGCCACTGGCACTTCGTCAGCTTCGCCGCGTTTGGGCTCACGGACGGTCAAATAGACTACTAGTGCAGTCACCACACCGATCGCGCCGATCACGTAGAATGGTACGCGCCAGTTGAACGCAGCGGCCAATGACGCGCCAAATGCAACGCCAAGAGCGGAGCCAATCGGCGGGCCTAAGTTAAAGATCGCCATTGCCGTTGTCCGTCGGTCGCGTGGAAATGAGTCCGAGATGATCGCATAGGATGGCGGGACGCCGCCTGCTTCGCCCACGCCCACCATCATGCGTGCGGCAACCAGCTGAGCGTAGCTGCCAGCCATTCCACAGGCGGCCGTTGCGCCACTCCAGATGGCACAGGCTGCGGAGAGGACCTTCACGCGACTGGTACGATCGGCCAACCAGCCGATCGGAATCGCGATGAAGCAATAAAAAAGGGCGAAATAAAAACCAGTGAGTAAACCGAGCTGGCCGTCCGTTATGTTCAGTCCATCCTGGATTGGCTTGGCCAGAATCGAAATCAACTGGCGGTCGAGAAAGTTGAGCACATAGACAAAGCACAACATGCCAAGGGTGATCCTAGCTCCTGCCGTGGACTTGTAACTGGTATCAGGTACGGTGGCAGCGATCATGTGCGACACCTATAGCAGTCGCGCAGTAGTTTGGCTTCAATCATGGTCTCGTTCCTCTCCAGTCCTTTTATTCTCGGCTCTTGGCCAGCCAGCCGGGTTTTTCCCGCCCGCCCGTATATCCCGCCGCGACGCGCTGCTTCAACAAGGCAGGCGGACGGAACCGCTCGCCATAGGCATCGTAGAGGATTTCTTGGACCTGCAGACACAAATCCGATGTCACGATATCCATCATCGCGAACGGACCGATGGGATGGCCGAGGCCAAGGCGGCAGGCGGCGTCAAGATCGGCGGGCGTTGCTACGCCCTCTTCGACCAGCTTGACTGCCTCTATCAGAAGAGCGTGGAGCATCCGGTTGACCGCGAAACCCGCTACGTCCTTGATCCTTATCGGCTGCTTGCCGATCTCGGCTAGTAGGTCCGTCACCTCGTTAACCACCGCTGCATCGGTAGAGAAGCAGGGGATTACCTCGACGAGCTTCATGCGCGAAACCGGCGAGAAATAATGGGTGCCAAGGAAGCACGCGCGGCGCTTGGGCGTCAGAAACCCGGCAAGCGTGGAGATCGTCAGTGTTGAGGTGTTCGACGCAAGGATGCACGTCGGCTGGCAAATTTCGTCCAGCGCACCCAAGAGGGCGGCCTTGATATCGATCGATTCATGGACGGCTTCGGTAACCATCTGGCAATCGGCCATTGCAGCAAGGGTTGTGACCGGCTCGATCCGCGCAAGAGCCGTGCCTGCGGTCTCCGATGCGTAAAACTGCCACGCCACGCCTTTCTCTAGGATACCACGCAACCGGTCGATCGCGCCAGCCAGCGCGTCATCACTGCGATCGTGGAGCACTACCTCGTGCCCTGCCAGCGCGAATACCAGCGCAATCTCCGCCCCCATCAGGCCCGCACCGACAACGCCCGCCTTCATGATGTCTGTCCCGTTCGCGGATCGATGCCGATTTGCGCGTCCCGCTGCCAGAGTTGTGCCTGCTCGATGTACCAGGGCAGAATATCCGGTGTCGCGGTCGCGTCCGGGCTGACCACCTTGGCGACAGACCAGCCGGCGAACAGCCGCTTTATCGGCAATTCTTGCTTCTTCCCCGACAGAGTGCGCGGTATGCCCGGAGCGGCGATAAGCCGATCGGGCACGAAGCGCGGAGACAGACTGTTTCGGATCGCTGAGGCAACGATTGCCTCCAGGGATTTATCGACGTTTTGACCAGCGACCGGCACGACGAACATGATGAGATCGCTGTCGCCGTTCGCGTCTTCGACATCGATAATCATCGTGTCCTCGATTTCCCGTAGCTGCTCGACAGCGGCATAGATTTCGGCGGTACCCATGCGCACGCCGTGCCGATTAATGGTCGCGTCGCTACGGCCCGATATAGAGCAGCTGCCGTCTCGGCCAATGGTCAGCCAGTCGCCGTGCCGCCAAACGTCAGGCCATTCGCTGAAATAGGAGTCCCGGTACCGGCTACCATTGTCGTCGTTCCAGAAATAGAGCGGCATGCTGGGAAAAGGCTTGGTGCAGACCAGTTCACCCACTTCGCCGATCACGGGATTTCCATGGTCATCCCATGCCTCGATGGCGGCACCCAGGTGGCGGCATTGCAGCCGACCCGGCGTATTAAGCAGTTCGGGATTACCGGCCATGAAAGCGGCCGCGATCTCGGTCCCGCCGCTTACATTGCACCACCAAATGTCCCGGCGACCAAGCGCGGCGAATTGCGCCGTCCCCCAGCGTTGTACGTCTCGTGGTAAGGGCGATCCAGTGCTGCCGAGTGCGCGGATGCGCTCCATCCCAGCGATTTGTTCAAGCCCGACCCCCGCCTTGCGGCAATTGGCGAAGAAGGCAGCGCCCGCGCCGAACCAGGTGACACCGCTGAGTCCAGCGAAATCCCACAGACAGGTCCAGTCTGGATCGGACCTGGTGCCGCTTGGCGAACCATCGAATAGACAGATGGTCGTGCCGCTTAGTAGCCCGCCGACTTGGATATTCCACATGACCCAGCCGCTGGCGCTGTACCAGTGAAAGCGGTCTCCGAGGGTGTTCTGCACATAGCTGGGCCCGAGATCGAAATGCAGTCGCCCGGCGGCGGTCGCCAGAATGATGCCGCCATGCCCGTGAACGATCGCCTTGGGCAGACCGGTGGTGCCGCTCGAATACAGGATCCATAGAGGATGATCGAAAGGCAGCCATTCCGGCTCGAAGGCCGCAACCACCTCGCCCTCGCGAGCCGTTGCCTCGGCAAAGTCTATCGCGTCCGGCACCTTGCCTTCGCCGCAGCCGCTGGAGATCACAAACAGGGTCTCGATGCACGGTAGCTGCTTTCGGATTTCGGCCACTGCAGCGCTTCGGTCCATCGCCTTGCCTGCGTAGAAGATACCATCGACGGCGATAAGTGCCTTGGGCGCGGTCTGGCGCCAACGGTCCAGCACTGCATTTATGCCCATGTCAGGTGAGCACAGGGTCCACACCGCCCCCAGGCTGGCGCAGGCGAGCAGGCCGACCACCGCCGCCGGGATATTCGGAAGATAGGCCGCAACGCGGTCCCCCGGCTCGATCCCGTGACCACGCAGCTCCAGCGCCAGAGACACCGCCTGGCGCCGTAGCTCTGCCCACCCCAGGGTGATGCTGCCGCCGCGTTCGTCCATCGCAATTATCGCGGGTTGTCCCATTTCGTCGGCGGCCGCTGCGTGGCGGAACACATGCCGCGCGTAGTTGACCTGTGCCCCGTCGAACCAGCACGCGCCGGGCATGACCTCTTCGCTCAGCGCAGCGGCGAACGATGTGGGCGTTGCGACACCGTCATAGTCCCAGATGCTGCGCCAGAAGCCGTCCAGGTCCTCGACCGACCAACGGTGCAGAGCTTCATAGGTCGCAAATTCCCGACCCTGCTTCGCCTTCAGCCACTCGCGATACAGGCGCATCTGCGGAATCGGTGTCGAAGTGTTCAAGCTGTGTCTTGCAGAGGTCATATAACAGGAATCATAAAGAGGTATACCTTGACTGGTTTTCATATTCGCGAACGAAGCGGCACTCGCTCAGCAGCCTATTCGCCCGCGAGGACTTAGAATGACGTCCGCAAGCTCATCGCCGCGTACCGACCGATCGGATTATACGCGCCGCCGATACCGTCAGTGCCCGGAAAGAAGGGCGGCCTCGCATCGAACAGGTCATTGATTTGAACCCCGATTTCCGTGCCTTCGGCAAAGCCGAGGTCTGGCAACCGTACCGACAGGCGCAGGTCTACGGTGGTGTAGCTCCCGGCCGAATAGAGGCTGGAACCAGTCGGAGTCGCATAGGACGCGGTCACGCCCGTCCGATGATTGACGAAGTTGACGAAGGTCACCGGGCCCGCCGTGACGCCCAATGTGGTGCGAAGTGTGGCACGCGGGATGCCGGCTTCGAGCGAGTTGCTCTCCGCCGAGGTTGGCGACAGCTTGTTGCTGTAGTTCAGGATATAGTTGCCCGCGATACCGACGAAGACCGTACCGAAGCCAGTGGGCTGCCGGTAATTCACGTCAAAGTCGATGCCGTTGGTCTTCCGTACCCCGAAATTGCCCTGCCGCAGATCCAGTATATTGCCGATCGTTGGCACCGCGGAAAAAGTGTAGAAGAACGGCACAGTGTCGCCGATCGCCTCACTCAGCTGTGCCGCTGTCGGATTGCGGATAACCCGCGAGGAGAAGGTGGGATCGCTGAACAGCAGCGCGCCGAGGCCCGATGGCGTGCCAATCACATTGTCATATTTGATGTCGTAGAAAGTAACGCTCGCGCTCAGGTTGGGCGCGAACCTGGGTCGCAGATCGGCACCGAGCGACCAGGTGCGCGCCGTTTCCGGTGTCAGCGACTGGTTGCCGCCGTATAGCAGGATCGTATTGACTTGTGCCGCACCGCGCGACGGGTCGCGGGCGCCGAAGGCATCAACAAGAGCGGCTGCGGAATAGTAGGAGCCGACGGTCGAGCCAAGATCCCGAAGACCTGGCGCCCGGAACGAGTGTCCATAGCTGCCACGGAAACTCACCCCGTCTACCGGTTGCCAGGTAAGGCCGATTTTCGGGTTCGTCGTCGAACCGAAATCACTATAGTGATCGTAGCGACCCGATAGCGACAAAGCGAGGCTATATGTACGGTTATGCCCTGATTTGCTCACCTACGATGCGCGAATTCTTCGATTTCGCTGTGCGGTACCAGCCGCTTGCTACTCCGACTGTTCGTCTTTCTTGGCGGACTGAGGGCGATGTCGCGATCTGGCAATTTCGCGAGATCTACCGCGACGTAATGAGCGACGAAGTTCGCACCTTCCTCGTTCGGCAACAGATGAAGATGACCTTCACTCACGTCCGCGATGCTGCCGGCACCGACAACCTACCGATTCGCGCTCTATTTGCCCTGCCGAAAGATGCGCATGCGGCTAAGGACACATGTGAACTCTCGTGCGCCTGCATTTACGACGAGACGGCGAACGAGCTCCACTATCCGATCGGCATCCTTGACAGGACACCGGAACTGGGGAACCGGCTGACCAGAACCATGCTGGAGGAGACCTGCGAGCGCCTGATCGGGCAAACGCGCATCTCCTCCGGCCTCTCGGGAGAAGTCTACCAGCTCCTGCTGAGCGCGCCTGGTCAGTTTTCCTCGATGGCGGCAATCGCAGCGCAGCTGGGCTTGCAGGAGCGAACATTCCGCCGCCGCCTTGCGGCCGAAAATGCTAGCTACGGCGCGATCGTCGACGATGTCCGGCGTAAACTGACGATCGAATATCTGCAGACAACTCAGATGAGCGTCGACGATGTTGCCTGGAAGGTGGGCTTCAGCGATAGCGCAAACTTGCGCCGGGCGATCCGGCGTTGGACCAACAAAACAGTAAACGAGATTCGCGCGAACAAATAAAGTGGGGCGGATTGCCGCGCATGAAAAGACAAGGCTAACATTGACCTATAACTTCCCGGAATCACCAAACAGAACCGGACGACCCGCAATTGGACCACATTTTTTGCCCAGCTCATCCGATTGAATTACCTTGCTCCGGATATCATCACCGCAATACTCGATGGCACCCAGCCGGCAACTTTAACGCGCGATATTGTGCTCAACTCCAATATTCCTACTAACTGGGCTATCCAACGCCAACTGTTCGGGTTCCCGTCGCCCAAAAGACAAATCAGCCCCAGGCAGCTTTTTGGGCGAGAAATGTGGCCGGCGGGCGCGGAATAGTTCGCGACTTTCAACCTGTTCTATTCAGAATGAAAAGCGCTGCTCTCGCAAATTTAATAACTGGACAACTGAATCAGCTTGTACCGCCCTCCACCCTCTGGCGCGACCGTAACCAGAAAATTCTGACGTACAGTGGCCCCAAACCCGTTTTGTCCATCCACATACGTCATAATTGTGAAGGCGCAGTCTCCGTTTGAGAGTATCTCGGGTCGGACCGAAACACCTTTGGCACCAAGCACAGGAAAGTCGGCGGTGGACGGTGATCTAAGGCGTGCGGTGATAAATTTATTGGCCATCGTGAGGGCAGAATATTTGTCTTCGCAAGGCGGAGTTTGCGAACAACCTGAAAAAAGAAGCAGCGCGGCAGCGGAAAAAGCAACATATCGCATATATTTGAGCTCCAAACATAGAAATGGGTCGTAAATGCCGTGGTCTATTTGGCGCAGTATATCAAGTTCATTTGCGTGAAAAGAGTATCCGGCACAAATGACGCAGATCGTCTGCTCCCAAAGATCGGAGACGTGATCCGCTGTGCCCGCAAGGAACGTGGCCTGTCGCAAGAAGCGCTCGCGGATGCATCGGGAATTGACCGGTCACATCTGGGACGGATTGAACGCGGAGAGCGCAATCTTACGGTCCTCAACCTCAAGAAGATCGCAAATGCACTCGAATCCCAAGTATGGCAGCTACTCAAGCTCTCTGACATTTGAACGGATGGGTTCCTGATCCGAAGGTGAGGGACCATTTGCTCGCGTTAGCTGGCTGCGGTTTTCCGGCGATACGGGTCGGGGCCAGTGAAAGAGGCTTTGTCTAGTCCCGGCGCGGCGTCTTCATGTGCGTGAGTACATGGCCCGAAATCACCGGATCGACACTGTCCGCGTATTTGCAGGCCCACGCTTCCCACGCATCAAGATCTGCCTTGGTGATTGTTGTCTGCGGGCGTCACATTTTTTAGGCTCTCATGATAGCGCTGGTGATTGTAATGCTGCACGAACGCCTCGATCTGGGTTTCGAGATCGCCAGGCAGGAAGTAGTTTTCCAGCAGGATG
>NZ_JBLWWU010000026.1:0-23559 GCF_048267785.1 Parasphingorhabdus sp.
CGAGCGCCTTGCCCGCTGGCATGCCCTCGGCAATATCAAACAGGACGACATCGCCCATTTCCTTGGAAGCTGCGAGGTGGGCGAGCGTGCCGCCGATCATGCCTGCGCCGATCAGCGCAATCTTGTTACGGGCCATATTGGAAAATTCTCCTGATAGAATAGAGTCGAAAAAGGATATTAACGACCGGATTAGGCCGCAATTAAGACAAATTCAACCGCATATAGCATCATTTTACCCTCTATCTTTGCAATTGGTTCGCAGTAGCATTAGTGCCAACTTGATTCCTGTAAAAATGCTGCCACCCCTGCGCAGACAAGGGCCTGATCCCGTCGTGAGAGGCGCTCCACAGATTGGTTTGGATACCAGCCCTCACCGATGTGACGATGAACCGAAAACATGCTTCCAAATCTTCCAATCTTTTGCGTTGTAAAGTGAAATTGAAATGGCATGGTACAAAGAAAAGAGGATGCCAATATGCTGACAGAAGGCGACGAATATCCGCTGCACCAGACGCCGGAACCGATGGCGCTATCGGGCGGAAACCGCAATTTCTACGATCGCTATTTCTTCAACGGCTATAGCGCCGACGGCAGCATCTTCTTCGCCGCAGCCCTCGGCATCTACCCGCAGCTCGATATCATGGACGCCGCCTTCTGTGTCTCGATTGACGGCAAACAGCATAATCTGCGCGCCTCGAAGAGAATGTCCAGCGAGCGGCTCGACCTCACCGTCGGCCCGATCACCGTCACGATCATCGAACCGCTTCAGCAGCTTGGCCTGACCGTCACCGGCAACGACAGCGCGATCAGCGCCGACATCCGCTTCAACGCCCGCCACCAGCCGATCGAGGAACCCCGCTTCATCCGCCGCGACGGTCCGCGCCTGCTGATGGACTATACCAGAATGACGCAAAACGGCGACTGGTCGGGCACGATCACCGTAGATGGTCAGGATATCGATATCGGCAATTGCCGCGGTACCCGCGACCGCAGCTGGGGCATCCGGCAAGTCGGCGCACCGGAATCGCAGCCACCGCCAGCCGGGGCTTTCCCGCAATTCTGGTGGCTCTGGACTCCGCTCAATTTCGATGACCATGCCTGCTTCTTCCACAGCAACGACGACGGCGACGGCCTGCCGTGGAACCGGCGCGGCGTGGTCGACGCCATCTCCGGTAGCGCAACCGAGTTCGAACCGAAGACTATCGATCTCAGCTATCATGGCGGCTCCCGCCGGATCAAACAGGTCCGGCTCGAAACCGGCAACGGATCGCTCTCGATCACGCCCCGCACCGGCGATGCCGCCCGGTCATTCTATATGTCCGGCCTCGGCTATCTCCATCCGGTCTGGGGCCACGGCATGGATCATGGCGATCTCGAAGTCGCCCACGATGTCATTACCCTCGACCCCGCTCCAGCCATCGATATGATCACCATCCACATCCAGGCGCTCAGCGATACGGTGTTGACCATCAATGGCCGGGAACATCACGGCATCGGCGTGGTCGAACAATTGTTCATCGGGCCGCACTCCGCCAGCGGCCTGACCGGCCTCATGGACCCTGCAGCATGAGTCGTCGCTTCCCCGTCCGTCCCGACGAATTCGAGATCGCGTTTATCGAGCAGGTCTTTGATGCAGCTCCGGGATCCCTCAAATCCCTGACCCACGAACCGGTCGGCACTGGGCAGGTCTGCGACAGCTACCGCTTCACCTGCGACTGGTCCGGGGGCGATCATCCGGCGACCTTCATCGCCAAATGCCCGAGCGCCGATCCGAACAGCCGGGCTGCAGCGGCATTTTTCCATCTCTATGATATGGAGGTCGGCTGGTACCGGGATGTTGCGGATCATTGCACGGCGCTCTGCCCCGGATCCTATCACGCCGATATCGCCGAAAACGAGCAGGAATTTGTGCTCCTGCTCGAGGACATGGCACCCGCATCGCAGGGCGATCAACTGGCGGGCGCTTCGTTGAACCAGGTCCGGACTGCACTGGCGGAAGCCGCCGCTCTGCATAGTTTCCAACCGCAATCCGGTTTCGATAATCTGCCATGGCTTCATCACGGCGATAGCAACAGCCAGTTTCTCGAGAACAGCCTGTCCGCCGGCTATCCCGTCTTTCGCGAGCGTTTCTCGTCCCTGCTCTCACCGGACATATTGGATCTCGGCCAACAGCTGGTGGATCGGATCAGCGCCTATATAGCATTCCAGCCGGAACAGCCCGCGATCACCCACGGTGATATGCGGCTCGACAATATATTGTTCCACGATGATGGCGACATCGCGGCTCTGGTTGACTGGCAGACCTGCTCGCTGGGCAACCCCGCGCATGATGTCGCCTATCTGGTCGGCACAAGCTTCGCCGATCCGGCGGCTCGGCGGGAACATGAAGAGCGGCTTGTTCGCGACTATCTGGGCCGCCGGACAAACGCGCCGGACTTCGATGCCTTCTGGATCGAGTACCGCCGCTATGCCTTTTCCGGATTCATCATGGCCATCAACGCTTCGCTCCATGTCGAACGAACCGAACGTGGAGACCGGATGTTCGCGGCGATGGCCGAGCGACCGGCCCATATGGCGATGGAACTGGACAGTCTGAGTCTGCTCTAGACTGCGGCTCCGTGACCCAGGGCAAGATAGTCATCCGACTGCATCTCGAGCAACCGCGATGCGGTGCGTTCAAATTCGAAGGAACCGTCACCCGCAGGATATAGAGCATCGGGCTCGGCATCCGCACTGGCCAGCAGCTTGACCCGATATTCGTAGAGCGCGTCGATCAGCGTTACGAAGCGGGCGGCTTCGTTACGATTCTCTTGGGAAAGCACCGGTATGCCAACGATAATAACGCTATGATAATGGCGCGCTATCGCCAGATAATCTTGCGCACCGCGCGCTTCCGCGCACAGCCGTTTGAACGAGAATACCCCGACACCCTTTAGCGATTTCGGAACGGTCAGCATCCGCCCGCCCTGCACCTCTATCTCTGCCGACGGGACATGGGCACGATCCTCCGGCGGATAGTCGGTCAGGCGGAAAAAGGCTTCGCTCAGCGCCTTTGTTGCCGCCTCGCCATTGGGGACATGCCAGAGATCGACGTCCCCCAGCCGCTCGCGCCGATAGTCAGTCGGCCCGTTGAGCGAAAGCACGTCGAGCCTCGTTTTGAGCAGTTCGATAAAGGGCAGAAAATGCTCGCGGTTGAGACCGTCCTTGTACAGATCCTGCGGCGGGCGATTGGACGTGGTGACAATCGTCACTCCCGCCTCGACCAGCCCGGTAAAAAGCCGCGACATGATCATCGCGTCGGCGCTGTTGTTGACCACCATCTCGTCAAAGGCGAGAAAGCGCGCTTCGCCGGCCAGCGCCTTGGCCACCGGAATTACCGGATCGCCCTGCTCCTTCTTGCGTTCGACATTGAGCCGAGCATGGACATCCAGCATGAACTCGTGGAAATGAGCCCGTTTCTTTCGGTTTATGGCGAGACTATTGTAGAATAGGTCCATCAGCATCGACTTGCCGCGTCCGACACCGCCCCACATGTAAATACCCTTGGGCGCTTGCGGTTTCTTGCCGAATGTACGCCACAAGATACTGCCCCGAGGCGGAACCGCTTCCAATTCCTTCTGCAATTCGGCCAGACGCTTGGCACAGTGATCCTGGTCCGGATCGGGTTTTAGTTCGCCTTGCGCAATGAGAGCCTGGTAACTCTGATAAAATTTGCTCATTGCAAATCTGTCTTCTTACCGGGTGCCTTTTTGACGATTGCGGTAAAGGAGGCCATATTATCCTGGCCATTCTCTCCCTGCACAACCAGACCGCGCATGAATAGAAAGCGGCCGGTTTCACGGGTAATTTCCACTTGCGATTCGAGCGGTTCGGTCATCCGGGCGCCACCAAGAAATTGCGTCTGCAATTCGAGCGTTACCGCGAAGCCGGATGGCCCGAGGTCCAACACCCGCATTGCCGCAAACAGCGAGCAATCGATAAAGCCCATCATCGTCCCGCCATGGACGACATCGCCGAGATTGCGGTGCCGTATTTCAGGAAACATGCGAACGCGCGCGATATCTTCGCCCAGTCCATCCCCACCTCGCCGGACAATCATCGGTCCAAGAAAGCTGTTATAGCAATCAGGATCAGTCAGCACCCATGTGTTCCAGCCCGGATAGGCAGGGTCGGGGTCGCTGATAATAAAATGACGCTCGGCTTCAATCATGAATGGATGCCTGCGTTCAGATCAGATTTCGCGCGATGCAGTCATCTTCTTGATCTCGGCAATTGCCTTGGCCGGGGACAGCCCCTTGGGACAGGCATTGGCACAGTTCATGATCGTGTGGCAGCGATAAAGCCGGAACGGATCTTCCAGTTCGTCGAGCCGCTCACCGGTCATTTCATCGCGGCTGTCGGCGAGCCAGCGATAGGCTTGCAAGAGGATCGCGGGGCCGAGGAACTTGTCGCTGTTCCACCAGTAACTGGGGCAGCTGGTCTGGCAGCAAGCGCAGAGGATGCACTCGTAAAGCCCGTCCAACTTGCTGCGGTCTTCCGGTGATTGCAGCCGCTCCTTGCCCGATGGTGTCGGCGTAACCGTTTTCAGCCACGGCTGAATCGATGCATATTGAGCGTAGAAATGGGTAAAATCAGGAACCAGATCCTTGATCACTTCCATGTGCGGGAGCGGGGTGATGGTGACCTTGCTGCCGCAATCCTCGATCGCGGTGGTGCAGGCCAGACCATTTTTACCATTGATATTCATCGCGCATGACCCGCAAATGCCTTCGCGGCAAGAGCGGCGAAAGGTCAGGGTAGCATCCTGCTCCGACTTCATCTTGATCAACGCATCGAGCACCATCGGTCCGCATTGCTCGAGATCAATTTCGAACGTATCATAGCGCGGGTTCTCACCCTTGTCCGGATCGTAGCGATAGACTTTGAACGATCGCTTCTTCCCATCGGTCAGCGCCTGATGCAATTCGCCCGTTTTCCGGACCTTGCTGTTCTTGGGGAGCGTAAAAGTAGCCATGTCTATCGGATTCCCTTGTTCTGTGGACCGGCATAACCAAGAAGTGCTGCTATCTCAACCATTTTGCACTGCAAAAACCGCATCTGGACTATCAAAACATCTAATCATTTATGCCGTTCAAAAAAGGCAACCATGTCGTCCAGCACAGGTGCCTTGCTGCGAAACGGCTTGGCCAGCGCCATCATGATCTCGAGATGGTCGACATCGGGATATTCGACATATTCGGCATCACCGCCCGCTTCGAGGATTTTGTCGCGCAATGTTCTGCTGTTGCGCGGCCTGACCTGCCTGTCATTGGTGCCGCTGGAAAGCCACAGCGGTGGAGCATCGGAACGGACGAAATTGATCGGCTGAGTCATCTCAGGCGTATGATAATCACCGAAGCTCTGCTTCGTTGTTTCAGAATCAAACGGATAGAAATCATAGGGGCCGGCAAGCGCCGCCACGCCCCGGATCAGGTCCGGCGACTTGCCCTCGCGTCCCAGCCATTGGCGGTCGAGCGCCAGCATCATCGCGTTATAGGCACCAGCGGACTGACCAGAGAGGAATATCCGTCCCCCATCACCGCCGTGCTCGCCGATATGATCATGCACCCAGGCAAGCGCCTTGGCGCTGTCTTCAAGAAAGCCGGGAAACCGGGTTTGAGGAAACAGCCTATAGTCCGGAAGAACCACCATATAACCGCGATTGGCCAGCGCGCGACCGGTGAAGGCATAGTGATCCTTGGCCCCGTCACGCCATCCGCCGCCGTAGATAAAAACGATAACGGGAAGTGGCCCGGTCGCAGCGCTTTTCGGAGCCCATATATTGAGTCCGAGACCTAGTGCCTCGTCGTAAACTTTGTTCTCCACCAACAGCTTGGCATCACTGTCGCCGGGCATGGCATTGTTGACCATATTCAGCTGCTTTGCCCCGGGTTGCGAAAAAAACCAAAATGCGAAGCCGCCGCACGCCAGCAACAATACACCGATGATGACAAACCATTTCATGAAACGTTTCTTAGCCAGCCCCTCATGCGCTGGCAATGACGCTCCGACGCCGGTTCCGACCGTTTCCGTCAGGAAGGCCTGCACCGCGCATGAACTGGCACCTTGTTCGCCATCTCGGCGATCCAATTTATGATTCCAGATCGTCAGGCAATCAGACCGTTGCGTTTCAGCCCTTCCGCGATAATCGTCTCTAGCAATTGTGCATGGCTAAAGCCTGCTGCTGCAGCCGATTTTGCAACCACCTTTTCAGACCATAAGTTGCAATTCAGATTGATTTCGATAAAGTTGATCTCACCGGTTTTCCGGTCGAGACGAAATTCGATCCGGCCATAGTCAAATGGCTCAAATTCGCGGGCAATTTTCGCTGCCATTTCCTGAACTTTGGGAGCGAATTCAGGCTCGTCAAAGCGCTTCAATGTCGCTTTCTCGGTGTTGGGCACGAGGTCGCGCTTTTCGTAATAGGTCCACAGCTTCTGCGTATCCTCACGCTCGTAAATCAGCATCGGCAGCGCTTTGGGACCATTGGAACTGATAAAGGCAGCCTGCACGTCATAGCCATCAAGATAAGGCTCAACGATGGCATCATGCCCCTGACCATGTATGCCCGCCACAGCATTGACAACACCGTTCCAGTCAAAAGCATCAGAGATCGCCCAACTTGCGGAACTGGCGTTGGGCTTGATTACCCAGCGTTCGGCTTTCGGACAATCGGACTCGTTAACCGGTGCGCCGCGTCGATAACAGAACCAAGGTGCGGTCGGCACACCGGCATGGGCAGCAACCAGCTTGGAAACCGATTTGTCATCACCCAGTCCGCGAATGAAAGGCATTGCGCCGACATAGGCAATCTTGTGCATGTTGCACAAAAGCGGAATCATCATCTCGCTATTCACAAAGCCGCCACGATTGAGTAGCGGAAATACAAAATCCACCCCGGGATGTTCGAACAGAACATCATAAGAGTCTGCAAATGTCAGGTTGATACCAAGACTCTCGAGAGTCGTTCTCACTTCATGGTGATAGATTGCATGATTGCCATCTTCGGGATGCATACCACCACCCCAAAGGGCATGTTTTGCCATGAACAGAAATTTCAAGCGCTCTTTGGCTTCATCGGGTATGGTAAGAGGGCTTATTGCGGAGGGTTTTGACATCCTGCAGACTTTCTTGGTTAAGCTCTGACAATATATGGTTGGAGTTTGACCGGATGAATCAGATTTTGAGATCGTGAACCCGGTTCTCCAACACCGCTTCAACAATCCGGTAAGTCCGCTCATTGTCGACGTCAATAGCCTGCGTGCCATCACTTAGCGGTACGCGGCGCATATCAATGCCAAAACGCTTGGACATACGCCGAAACGCAGCATCAATACTAACCCAGCCAAACCGCATGAGCAGGATGTTCCACAAACCGAAAGCGTTCACAAGACGCCGGGGGTGATTCATGAACTGGCCCCCTTCGCGAAAGATTTCCACCGCGTTCAATGCGTCCGTACTGGCTATCCCGTAAAGATTGCAATTGGCATAGCCATGGTCCCGAAACTCGTAGAAGAACCGCTGCGCAAGCGGGTGGACACTGCGTATATCATCCTTGTTAGCAAGCGCGGCCACCGCATCCGCGCCATCACCGATCGCCCGCACGACTTTGTTTATGCTGTCGTGCTTGATCAGCACATTATCGGCGGTCGTAACGACGAACGGGGCGGTCCCGTTTTCACAGCCCAATAAAACGCTTGCCGCTATATTACTGTCTGAAGCTATGAAGTGGATTGGCAGATCTTTTCGGGTAAAGGACTCTGCGACCGGTCGTACAGCACGTTCTCCATCGGGTTCGATCAGAATATGGATCGATCTGCAATCTGGATGTGACGAAACCGATGCCAAAGTCCGGCCGATCAGTGTTTCACCGGCAACCGGAACAAGGCATTTATGGCTGACACCATGGGCTGCTGCCAGCGGATTGACTGTGCCGACACGCTGGGCAGCAAGCAATATCACATCAAATTGATCACTCATCGTTCATTTATGGAGAGCAGATCTGGTTTTTCAAGATATCCCGGTAACAGAGAGATAGATAAAGTTGGATTTTCCGATAAAGAGAAGGTCAACCGCCGGATCATATATTGGAAAAGTTGAAACCTGTGTCGCGAAATTTGCTCTCCAGATGGTCCAGCAGCGAAGATTCACTGGTGCGCGTGTTTCGTAACAGCAGCTGGCTCTTTTCCGCCAAAGGCTTGGGCGCGATTCTGAGCATTTTCTATCTCGCTATATTGACCCGGACTCTGGGCGTTGCAGGCTTTGGCGAATTCATGGTCATTGTCGGAGCAGTGCAGGTTCTGTCCGCAATATTGAAGCTTCAGACGTGGCAGGCAGTCGTGCAATTTGGAGTTCCCTTTCTACTGGCCAACCAGAAAAAGGCCTTTCGAAAATTATCGGCGCAAAACTTCTGGATCGAATTCATCGGCGGCCTGGCCGCCTGCGGCGTTCTGTGGCTGATGCTTCCCTATGGTGCATCCCAATTCGGCTGGACCGATTCAGCCGTCCGGGCGATCATGGGCTATGGCGTGATTGTTTTTCTGTCAGTGCGTTCGACACCGATCGGGATATTGCGCGCGCAGGACCGCTACGGTGGTAATGCTTTTGGCGATGCCATCATCCCCATCGTCCGTTTTATCGGAGCGTTAATCCTGTTTCTCACCCTACCTTCGATGACCGGATTTTTGATTGTATGGGGGCTTTCCGAATTCATCAGCTTTGTCGTGATGTGGCTGATGGTATGGCGTCGACACGAAACGACGCATCCAGTGCGCGACTCATCGGCGATCGAAATAGCACCTCCAGACCGGAGAGAATTTCTGGCATTTCTGCTGTTCACCAATCTTGCTTATCTGGTGAGTGTTATCCGCGAACGGCTGGTCGTTGTTATTGTCGGCTTCTTCGTCGGCCCAGCGGCAGCGGGCCTGTTTCGCCTAGCGGATCAGATCGCCAACAGTCTCAACCGGCTGGCCGAAGTTTTTGCCCGGCCTCTGTTTGCGGAGCTCTCAAGGCTGTTTGCCATCGGTCAATCGCGAGAATTGCGGGCTTTGTTCTGGCGATCTTTGCGGGTTTCAGCGATTAGCGGAGGCATACTCTTCGTCGCCCTGTTGCTGTTCGGCAAAAATATCATCGATATTGTCTCGGGCCCTGAATATCTTGCTGCTTTCCCGATATTGTTGCTGCTTGGTGCCGCGACGATCATCAGTCTGGCCGGACTAGGCCTGGAACCGATGCTTCAGGCCGCCGGTCGTGCGCGCAATGCGCTTGTCGCGCGAATAGCCGGTCTTGTAGCACTGGGATTGCTCTTGGCTATTTTCCTGCCAGACTATGGGACAATAGGGGCCGCCTGGGTGATGCTGGTCTCCGCGATATTGACGGCTGTCATCTTGTTCGTTTCGAGCCGCGCAGCTATCATTCAGCCGCAACATCATGCTCCGAAATCCCGTATGCCATAACTGGGAACAAAAAAAGGCGACCCGAAGGCCGCCTTTTTGAATTTCGATCGGGTTTTGCTTAACGCTTGGAGAACTGGAAGCTCTTACGCGCTTTGGCCTTACCGTATTTCTTACGTTCAACCTTACGGCTGTCACGGGTGAGAAAGCCTTCGGCCTTCACTGCCGACCGCAATGCCGGCTCATATTTGGTCAGGGCCTGCGAAATGCCGTGCTTGACCGCACCAGCCTGTCCGGAAAGCCCGCCGCCTTTAACCGTAACGTCAACATCATATTGACCTTCACGTTCGGTGATCGCGAAAACCTGGTTGAGCACCAGACGCAGGGTCGGACGCGCAAAATAGGTTTCCTGATCGCGACCGTTGATCGTGATCTTGCCCTTGCCAGGCTTCAACCATACGCGGGCAACCGCGTCTTTCCGGCGACCGGTTGCATAAGCACGCCCAAATTTATCCAGCTCCTGCTCGCGCAATGGCATGGTTGAAACTGGTGGTTCGGCGGCTACGGTTTCAGCTTCTGCTTCAGCAGCAGCCGGTGCATCGACCACAGCCGGGCCAGCGATATCTTTAAGATCAGCGAGATCGGTTTTTACGTCAGACATTATGCGCCCACCTTGTTCTTACGGTTCATCGAAGCGACGTCGAGCGCCACTGGGTTCTGGCCGGCATATGGATGCTCGGTGCCAGCGAAAACATGCAGAGCACGCATCTGGGCGAAACCAAGCGGGCCCTTGGGGATCATCCGTTCGACGGCTTTTTCCATTACTCGCTCGGGGAAACGACCTTCGAGGACCTTCTCGGCGGTTGTGCCGCTGATACCACCAGGATGACCAGAGTGCTTGTAATAGGTCTTCTGCTTGGTCTTGTTGCCAGTGAACTTCACCTTCTCGGCATTGATCACGATGACATGGTCACCACAATCAACGTGAGGGGTATAGCTCGGCTTGTGCTTGCCGCGCAGAATATTGGCGATAATCGAGGCTGTCCGGCCAACGACCAGACCTTCGGCATCAATGATATGCCATTTCTTTTCGACTTCAGCAGGCTTGGCCGACTGGGTCTGTTTGGTGATACCCTTCATGGGGTGGCTCCTTCTGGGAGAATGATTTGAATTAAAAATAACAAAAGCCGGACGCGATGATCCGGCCGACTGCGGCGCTATTGGCGATGTTATTCCGGCAAGTCAAGCAAAAGCGGGGCTTAGCCAGCGGGTATAATAGTACCGTAGGCAGTATTTGGCCTACCGATCACATGCACACCCCATATCGTCGCCGCGACCACAAGGGCCCCCACCGCCTGGTGCGATACCGCCAGATGAAGATCAATTCCGGTCATCACAGTCGCTATTCCAAGCAATATCTGGCTGCCGAAGGCAGTATGGATCGCGATTGATGCTCTGCGGTCAATTGGCCGGACCTTTCGTGCGAGAATGACAAGGAAGCCAACAACCACCCAGGCCCACCAACGATGTATGAAATGAATCAGATAGGGGTCATTGTTAAGGGCGCTCCATACGCCAGTACTCCAGTCAATCCCGCCAGGAATGAAATAACCATTCATCAACGGCCACGTACTCGACACATAGCCAGCATTCAGACCCGCCGTATAGGCGCCGAACAGTAGCTGGATAAGAAGCACCACCAAAACTGTCGTGCCCAGACTGGTCATGCGAGCAGGCTTTTCCCTACCCGTTGCCGCTTGCCGAAGGTCAAGCGCGGTCCAGACAAGACCGGCAAGAATGATGAGCGCAGTCAAAAGGTGCACCGCTAGCCGAAAATGACTGACATCGGTCCGTTCACTCAGCCCAGAACTTACCATCCACCAACCAATTGTTCCTTGCAGCCCGCCTAGCGCCAGCAGCGCCAGCAACCGCAAACCATAGCCCGACGGAATCGCCCGTTTCACCGCGAACCAAAGCAATGGCAGCGCAAAAGCCAAACCGATAATCCGGCCGAGCAGGCGGTGGACCCATTCCCAGAAATAGATGAACTTGAAATCCGACAGCGTCATGCCTGCCGGCCCGTTGATTTCCCTATACTCGGGGATCTGCTGATATTTAGCGAATTCCGACAACCAGTCTGCCTCACTCAGCGGCGGCAGCGCTCCGGTCACGGGCTTCCACTCGGTTATCGAAAGCCCCGACTCGGTCAGCCGGGTAATCCCGCCCACCACGACCATGATGAACACCAGCACCGCCACGCCCAAGAGCCAGTTGGCGATGGCGATGGGCCGGCTTTTGGCCGTGCTACACATGTTATTTGGCAAGGATTGTTCGGTCATTCACGGTTACTTGGTATCAAATTCATGGCCTGACAACCAGAAACGTAATCACCGGCCGAAGAAAACCGGAATTCAAAAAAATGATATGTTGTATCTTAACGCGCTTTTTCCTATATCCCTCCTATACACACAATAAGTGAGACAGTGAGTCGTGCTAACGGCAGTAAAATTGTGGCGCAAAGATGGTCTTTTGATCAAGGACGGCCTGTGGGATCGCATCGCCGTGCTGATTTCGGGCCTGTGTGTCGTACATTGCGTGTCGACTATTGCCTTTGTCGCGATCCTTTCCTCAGCTGGCGGCATGCTGCTTGATCCCCTGATCCACGAAGTTGGTTTGGGGATAGCTATTGCCCTTGGCATGTTCAGTCTGGGACGTGGCGTTCTGGATCATGGCTATATCATGCCCGTCGCTATCGGCAGTCTGGGGCTGGGAATGATGATAGGCGCGATTACGATCGGCCATGACGGCGGACATGGCAGCGACGAAGTCTTTTATACGATGATAGGCGTCGGTTTGCTCGCATTGGCACATGATCTGAACTATCGCGCCACCCATTAATCTGCGCCCCATTGCCCTTGCGGTGAAACATCCCTAAATTATCCTTATGGGAAAACATCATCATCATGAGCATCAAGGCGAATCGCTCGCCGATGCAGCGCGCGCCAATCTTGAGAAATCTGGCGAAAAATGGACGGATACAAGAGCGGCCATCTTTGAAGCTTTGGCGGGATTCTCCCGTCCGGCATCTGCCTATGATATTGCCGAACTGGTTTCTGCTGCGCGCGGCAAGCGCGTCGCACCGAACAGCGTTTACCGGATACTTGACCTTTTTGTAGCCAACAATCTCGCCATGCGGGTCGAAAGCGCCAATGCCTATCTCGCCAACACCCACCCTGGCTGCGCGCATGATTGCATCTTCCTGGTCTGCGACACCTGCGGAGAAGCGACTCATATTGATGATGACCCTTTGACCCAGCAAGTGCGCACGGTCGCAAAAAGTCAGGGTTTTAGCTCCATTCGCCCGGTAATCGAGGTTCGCGGCATTTGCCAGAAATGCAGCTAATTGATTCCGGGTGTCAGCAAAGGTTCACAGACGGGCTGCTGAAAGTTCGACAGAGCATTATGATGCCGTTAAAGCTGGGGCAAACAGGGAGTGAATATGCCAGTTTCGAATACACCATTGCTGGATGATGTCTCCTTTCCGGCAGATTTGCGGAAATTGAAGCCCAGTCAGCTCCGCCAGTTTGCCGACGAACTGCGTGCCGAGGTAATCGACACAGTATCGACAACAGGCGGCCATCTGGGCGCTGGCCTGGGTGTCGTCGAGCTGACGACAGCGATCCATTATGTCTTCAACACACCTGAGGACCGGCTGATTTGGGATGTCGGCCATCAATGCTATCCGCACAAGATCATCACCGGGCGCCGCGACCGGATCAGAACCCTGCGTCAAGGCGGCGGACTATCCGGCTTCACCAAAAGGTCGGAAAGCGAATATGATCCGTTTGGCGCCGCGCACAGCTCCACATCGATCAGCGCGGCGCTCGGCTTTGCGATCGCCAACAAGCTGAATGACAAACCTGGTCGCGGCATCGCTGTTATCGGCGACGGCGCAATGAGCGCTGGCATGGCCTACGAAGCGATGAACAATGCCGAGGCCGCCGGAAACCGGTTGGTCGTTATCCTAAACGACAATGACATGTCCATTGCACCGCCAGTGGGCGGGCTTTCGGCCTATCTTGCCCGAATCGTATCCTCGCGCGAATTTCTGGGCGTCCGCCAACTGGCACGGCGCATCGCCAGCAAGCTGCCAAAAGGGCTATATGACGCAGCGCGCAAGACCGACGAATATGCCCGCGGTATGACCATGGGTGGGACCCTGTTCGAGGAACTGGGCTTCTATTATGTCGGCCCGATCGACGGCCATAATTTGGAACATCTGATTCCCGTGCTCGAAAATGTGCGCGACGCAGCGGAAGGCCCCTGCCTGATCCACGTCGTCACGGAAAAGGGCAAAGGCTATAAATTCGCCGAGGAAGCCGACGACAAATATCATGGCGTCGCCCAGTTCGATGTAGTCTCAGGCAAACAGAACAAAGGACCCGGTGGCGGACCACCCGCCTATCAAAATGTATTCGGCGAAACGCTCGCCAAGCTGGCCGACAGCGATCCCAAAATCTGCGCAATCACCGCAGCCATGCCTTCGGGTACCGGCGTCGACAAATTTGCCAAGGCCCATCCGGACAAGGCCTTTGATGTCGGCATTGCCGAACAGCATGGCGTAACCTTTGCCGCCGGTCTGGCTGCCCAAGGCATGCGGCCCTTTTGCGCGATCTATTCAACCTTCCTGCAACGCGCTTATGATCAGGTCGTCCATGACGTGGCGATCCAGAATCTGCCGGTGCGCTTTGCGATCGACCGGGCCGGCCTGGTCGGTGCCGATGGCAGCACCCACGCCGGATCCTTCGACGTCACCTATCTGGCGACATTGCCCAATATGGTCGTGATGGCCGCAGCCGACGAGGCCGAGCTCGCGCATATGACCTATACTGCGTCCTTGCACGACAGCGGTCCGATCGCCTTTCGCTACCCGCGCGGTAATGGCACCGGCGTTCCGATTCCGGAAAAGCTCGAACGGCTTGAAATTGGCAAAGGCCGGATCGTCAAGCAAGGGACAAAGGTCGCGATCCTCTCGCTCGGCGCCCGGCTGGAAGAAGCCAAGAAGGCAGCAGAACGGCTGGAGGCCAGAGGCCTCAGCACCACCATCGCTGATCTCCGCTTTGCCAAACCGCTCGACGAAGAATTGATCCGCAAATTGCTGACCACCCATGAAGTCGCAGTTACGGTCGAGGAAGCCTCGGTCGGTGGCCTCGGCGCGCATGTCCTGACCTATGCGTCTGACAACGGCCTCACCGATGCCGGCCTGAAAATCCGGACGATGCGCCTGCCAGATATATTCCAGGATCAGGACAAACCGGATTTGCAATATAAGGAAGCGGGCCTGGATGCAGACGGTATTGTCGAGACGGTCCTGAAAGCCCTGCGGCACAATAGCGCAAGCGTCGAAAATACCGGAACAGGAGTCTAGACTATATTGTCGCTTGTGATTGGCGAATACGGTCTTTAGGCGATTGCCACATGCTACCGAAACTTTCCCATATCGATCACTGGATATTTGATCTGGATAACGTGCTCTATCCGGCCGAATGTGACCTGTTCGCACTGATCGACGTGAAGATGGGGGAATATATCGCGCGGGCGCTGGATTGTGATCTGATCGAAGCGCGAAAGGTGCAGAAGACGTTCTTTCACAACCATGGGACCACATTGGCCGGATTGATGCATCATCATGGCACCGATCCCGCCGATTTTTTGGATTTCGTCCATGATATCGAAATGGACCGCCTCCTGCCCGCGCCCCTCGTCCGCGCGGCGATTGACGCACTCCCCGGCGAAAAATTGATCTTCACCAATGCCGACCGTCCCTATGCACAACGGGTGTTGGCAAAACGCGGGCTCGACGGTCTGTTTGACCAGATACACGACATATTGGATACGGGCCTCATCCCCAAACCACAGACAGCCGCTTACGACAGCCTGATCGCCACCACCGGCATCGACCCGACCCGCTCCCTGTTCGTCGAGGATATGGCGCGCAATTTGCGCCCGGCGAAGGAATTGGGCATGACAACCGTGTGGATCAACACCGGTGCGGAATGGGCTGGCCGGGAACATGATCCCGCCTATATTGATCACGAAATCACCGATCTGGAAAGCTGGGTCACCAGCCTCCAAAGCATAGAGGAAGAACCATCGACATGACCGCAGCTTTACAGACCGTAATCGACGCCGCCTGGGACAAACGGGAATCATTAGGCCTCACATCACAAGGACCGGAGCGCGATGCTGTCAATCTTGCGCTCTCCATGCTCGACAACGGTACTGCGCGGGTCGCCGAGAAAAAAGACGGCGAGTGGGTAGTCAACCAGTGGCTCAAGAAAGCGGTGTTGCTCTCCTTCCGGCTCAACGACAACGTCCTGATCGAAGGCCCCGGTGGCGCCAATCACTGGGACAAGGTGCCAAGCAAATTTGCCGGCTGGGGCGAGAACCGGTTTCGCGAGGCGGGTTTCCGCTCGGTTCCCGGCTCGATCGTCCGTCAGGGCGCATTTATCGGCAAAGGCGTCGTGCTGATGCCAAGCTTTGTCAACATCGGCGCGTTCGTCGATGAAGGCACGATGGTCGATGGCTGGGCGACCGTTGGCAGCTGCGCGCAAATCGGCAAGAATGTCCATATTTCAGGCGGTGCCGGCATTGGCGGTGTGCTCGAACCTTTACAAGCCGGTCCGGTGATCATCGAGGATGGCGCGTTCATCGGTGCCCGCGCCGAAGTCGCCGAAGGCGTTCGCGTCGGCGAAGGTGCTGTGCTCTCCATGGGTGTCTATCTCGGCGCTTCGACCAAGATCGTCGACCGGGTCACCGGCAAGATCTGGATCGGCGAAGTGCCGCCGTATTCGGTCGTGGTTCCCGGCACATTGCCGCCGAAAGTCAATGTCGACGGCGTACCCGGTCCGAGCCTCTACTGCGCGGTGATCGTCAAGACGGTCGACGCACAGACCCGTTCCAAAACCGGTATCAACGAATTATTGCGCGACTGATAGAGACGCGATTAAAATGAATGGACATTTTCCTCTCCCCTTGAGGGAGAGGAAAACTCAATCAAACAGCTCACCGCCCGTTTCTTTGCCCGCAGGCGGGCTCAATCCAAGATGCTGCCACCCGCGATCATTGAGCGTCCGGCCTCGTGCTGTCCGCGCGATCAGGCCAAGCTGGATGAGATAGGGCTCGATCACTTCTTCCACCGTGTCACGCGGTTCCGACAGGCCCGCGGCGAGCGTTTCCACGCCAACCGGGCCGCCTTTGTAGACATCCGCAATCATATAGAGATAGCGCCGGTCCATCGCGTCGAGCCCGATGCTGTCGACCTCAAGGCGGACCAGCGATTCGTCGGCGATCTTCCGATCGACAAGTCTCGTGCCCGCGACATTGGCAAAATCACGGACCCGCCGGAGCAGGCGCCCGGCGATCCGCGGTGTGCCCCGTGCGCGGCGCGCCACTTCGGTGGCACCATCGGGCGCAATATCGAGATCGAGAAGCCGCGCAGCGCGATGGACGACTTTTTCCAGTTCCTCGGTCGTATAGAAATTGAGCCGTACCGGTATGCCGAAACGGTCGCGCAGCGGCGTGGTCAGCAGACCCTGGCGGGTCGTCGCGCCGATCAGGGTGAATTGCGGCAGGTCGATCCGTACCGAGCGCGCCGAGGGGCCTTCGCCGATGATCAGATCGAGCGCGCGGTCTTCCATCGCCGGATAGAGCACTTCCTCGACCACCGGATTGAGCCGGTGAATCTCGTCGATAAACAGGACATCGCCTTCTTCGAGATTGGTCAGCAGCGCCGCGAGATCGCCGGACTTGGCGATGACAGGCCCCGAGGTGGCGCGAAACCCGACTCCGAGTTCCCGCGCAATGATCTGCGCCAGCGTGGTCTTGCCGAGACCCGGAGGCCCAAAGAACAAGACATGATCCAGCGCCTCGCTACGCCCCTTGGCCGCCTCGATAAACACGCGCAAATTACCGCGCGCCGCTTCCTGCCCGATAAATTCGTCGAGCGTTTTCGGACGCAGGGCAGCGTCGATGTCTTCCGGCTGGCGCTGCGGCGAAAGATGCGGATTATCAGTAACGGCCAATACCCCTGAACTCGTCACCCTGAACTCGTTTCAGGGTCCATCGCGATCCTATACTCAGACTATGCGCGAAGCCAAGCAACCTTGCGTCTACATACTCGCCAGCCAGCCTTACGGCGCGCTTTACGTCGGCGTAACGTCGAACCTGATCCAGCGTCTGTACCAGCATCGCAACAAACTGACGCCCGGATATACCTCTAAATATGCCGTGTATCACCTTGTCCGATTTGAGATATTCGACGACATGAGCAACGCGATCACGCGAGAGAAACAACTGAAAAACTGGCATCGTCCATGGAAGATCAATCTGATTGAGTCGGAAAACCCGCAATGGGTTGATCTGGCAATTAATCTGGGCATGCCCCCGATAAGAGATTGATTTCACACAACCACCGTCATGCTGAACTCGTATCAGCATCCATCGTGCCTCAATCACAGCCTGCGAGCGCGGAGAAGTGGACCCTGAAACGAGTTCAGGGTGACGGAAACAATGCTCATGGGACTGCCGGTGCAAGCCGTCCATCACCGCGCCGCCTTCTTCAACGCCAGGCGCACTAGCGCATCCAGTGTCGCGCCATCGCCGACCTCGGCATCCGCCGCAGCGACCGCGGCACTGGCATCCGCCGGTTTAAAGCCCAAATTCTGCAGCGCGCTGACCGCATCGGCGCTGTTGTTCGAGGGCGCGTGCACCGTGCCGCCTGCTCCAATAATCGGATCGGTCGCAATCCCGCCGACCTTGTCTTTCAATTCATTGACAATCCGCAGCGCCAGTTTCGGACCAACCCCGTTTGCCCGCGAAACCATGGCCTTGTCCCCGGTTGCCACGGCGCGGGAAATTTCTCCCGGCTCCAGCGCCGACAGGATCGCAAGCGCGACCTTGCCACCGACGCCCTGTACGGAGATCAGTAAGCGAAACCAGTCGCGCTCCGAGCCGCTGGCAAAGCCCATCAGGCGCATGTCGGTCTCGCTAACCTGCATTTCGGTATAGATGGTCGCGCCATCGCCCTTGCCACCGATCGCGCCGATGGTCCGCGACGAGCAGAAAACCAGATAGCCGACGCCGTTCACGTCGAGCACGATATTGTCCGTGCCGATTTCGTCGATGGTGCCGGTCAGTTTTGCGATCATGAACGTGTTTTAGCGCCGCAGGCGAATCTGTCGAGTTTTTGTTTTGTTCTTTTCTCTCTCGGGCACCAGCAGACGGCAAAAAATGACCCCGCACGAAGACAGGAAGGCACCAAGCGGAAGGTGCCCATGATCTATTTTTGTGACTTTGTGTCTTCGTGTGAGAATCCGTTCGTGCTGAGCTTGTCGAAGTACGGATTCGCGCGCTCCATGGTCCTTCGACAGGCTCAGGACGAACGGTGTTTTGACCGTCTACCGCTTCCGGTGATGCGCGTGGGTGATCGCCACCGCCAGCGCATCGGCGGCATCCGCGCCGGCCAGCTTCACGCCCGGCAACAGGATCTTGATCATCGCCTGCACCTGATCCTTGTCCGCCTTGCCGACTCCGACCACCGATTTCTTTACCGTCTTCGCCGAATATTCGCCGACTTCGATTCCCGTCCGCGAAGCGCCGAGCAGCACGACGCCCCGCGCCTGTCCCAGCTTCAATGTGCTCTGCGGATTGCTGTTGACGAACACTTCCTCCACCGCTGCTGCATCAGGCTTATATTCGAGCAGCAGATCGGTCAGCTCGAGGTCAAGCTTCAGCAAACGGCTGGCCATCGCCATTTTACTGTCGGTCTTGATCTGGCCATTGGCGATATGGGACAGGCGATTACCGTCCGCCACAATCACCCCCCAACCGGTGGTTCCAAGACCCGGATCGAGACCCAGAATGATCATTCTGGGCCGACAGTCTGCCGAAATGGCAGCCAAAAACCACGATCATGTAGAGTGTCTGTGACCCGGCTGCCAGAGACAAACAGACGCTGACAGCCTGGCGCCGCATGATCGGAATCAGCCGGAAAAATGGAAGATATGGAAGCATGTTCCGAAAAATCGGACCGGCATGCAATTACCCTGTTTTCCGCGCCAGAGCGCATCACCCGGCGTTCAGTTTTTCCATGATTTCTTCGGACACGTCATAATTGCCCCAGACGGTCTGAACATCGTCATCCTCTTCCAGCGTGTCGATCAGGTTGAGCAAGGTCTCGGCCTGTTCCTGATTAACCTCGACCTGTACCGAAGGCCGCCAGGCGAGTTTCACGCTTTCTGCTTCGCCGAGCGTTTTTTCCAGTGCGGTGGAGACCTCGTGCAGATCTTCCATCGCGGTCCAGATTTCATGGCCGTCCTCATCGGAGGAAATATCTTCCGCGCCCGCTTCCATCGCGGCTTCGAGGACCTTTTCCTCATCGCCCACGCTGGCCGGATATTGAATATAGCCGACCCGGTCAAAACCGTGCGAAACCGAACCGCTTTCGCCCAGATTGCCACCATTTCGTGACATAATCGTGCGAACATTGGTAAAAGTGCGGTTGTTATTGTCGGTCAATGTTTCGATGATCAGAGAGACACCGCCGGGGCCAAAACCTTCATAGCGGATTTCGCTATAATCTTCGCCTTCATTCGCCGACGCCTTGTCGATCGCGCGCTGGATATTGTCCTTCGGCATCGACACCGCCTTGGCGCTGTTGACCGCGAGACGCAGACGGGGATTAAAATCCGGATCCGGCATGCCCGATTTGGCAGCCACGGTTATCTCGCGCGAGAGCTTGGAAAACTGCGCCGCACGCTTCTTGTCCTGGGCACCCTTGCGATGCTTGATATTGTTAAATTTACTATGGCCTGCCATTTTACCTCAAATTCCCGATTTGCTCATGCTACGCTTACCGCAGTTCCCGATGCCGATACCATCAGCATCGATCCTTTGTCGCCGACGACCTCATAATCAAGATCGACGCCGACGACAGCATTCGCACCGACCTTCGCCGCTTCTGCTTCCATTTCCTGCAATGCCTCATCGCGAGCGCGTTTCAAAACATTTTCATATTTGCCCGAACGGCCGCCGACAATATCGGTGATGCTGGCAAACAGGTCACGGAACAAATTGGCCCCGACGATTACCTCACCGATGACGATTCCGTGATAATCGCGGATCGCATGTCCTTCGATACTCGGTGTCGTGGTGACAATCATCGCTGCTCTCCCGTCTCTAGACTCCGGCTATTAGCCTATTGATCAGGCCAAACCAAGCGCCGACTTATAGGTGTCAAGTATCGCTTCCATTTCCTGCCGGTCATGGGTTTCCATCTTCCGCAGACGGACAATCTGGCGCATGATCTTGGCATCATAGCCTTGTGATTTGGCTTCGGAATAAACATCGCGGATATCATCCGCCATGCCCTTTTTCTCTTCTTCCAGCCGCTCGATACGTTCAATAAACAGACGCAACTGGTCTGCGGCGACATTGCCTTCGCTCATTCTTCCATTCCTTTGAAAATCTATGTTCGGATTCGAAGGGTGTCTTTAAGACGCGCCGGCGTTTTTGGCCATGCTTTCCTTCATCTTTTTGAGCCGCTCCGGGGTGGCTTCGGTCTGGTATTTTTTCTTCCATTCGCTCGCTGGCATGCCATGGATCGCCGCGCGCGCTTCGTCTTTGGTCATACTGCCGCCCGCTTCCACGGTCGCTTCCATCACCCAGTCGGCCAGACAGTTGCGACAGAAACCCGCCAGCCCCATCAAATCGATATTCTCCGCATCGTGGCGATGCTGAAGATGATTGACCAGGCGACGGAAAGCGGCAGCAGCGGCAGCATCAGAAATTTGATCGGTCATGTTTGTTTCCATTGTTTTTTGTTTTTAACCTGTCATGATTTGAGGATAGGCATCAACCTGGTAAAGCGCCACTAAGGAATTTGTGCATGGCATCGCCAATCTTCTCCCGCAGTCGCAAAGTCAAAGTGCTGGCAACGCTCGGGCCATCCAGCGGCAGCCCGACCATGATCGAAAAAATGTATCGTGCCGGTGTAGATGCTTTCCGGATGAACATGAGCCACGGAGAGCACAAGGCCCATGCCGCCAATGTAAAATCGATCCGCGCGCTGGAAAAGAAAATCGGACGCCCGATCACTATATTGGCCGACCTGCAGGGGCCAAAATTGCGTATCGGCACTTTTGCCAAACCTCCGGTGATGCTGAAAGAGGGTGCACGATTTACCCTCGATATGCTCAGGAAGCAGGGCGATGCGACACGCGTCACTTTGCCCCACAAGGAAATATTGAGTACCTTGCAGCCGGGCCATACATTGTTGCTCGATGACGGCAAGATCCGGCTGGAAGTGACCAGGGCGGACGGCAAAAGCGTCGAGACAAAAGTGATTGTCGGGGGTGAAATATCCGACCGCAAGGGCGTCAACGTGCCCGAAGTGGTGCTGCCGGTCAGCTCGCTGACCGACAAGGATCGCAAGGATCTGACCTTCGCACTGGAACAGGATGTCGACTGGATTGCGCTCAGCTTCGTCCAGCGTCCCGAAGATGTCGCAGAGGCCCGTCGGCTGATTGGCGGGAAAGCTGCCCTGCTGGCCAAGATCGAAAAACCCGCCGCGATCGACCGGCTCGACGAGATACTCGAATTGTCCGACGCCGTTATGGTCGCGCGCGGCGACCTCGGCGTGGAATTATTGCCCGAACAGGTGCCGCCCCTGCAAAAGAAAATTGTCGCTGCAGCCCGCGCGCTCGGACGGCCGGTGGTGGTTGCCACCCAGATGCTCGAATCGATGATCAAATCACCGACCCCGACCCGCGCCGAGGTCTCCGACGTTGCTACCGCGATTTATGACGGAGCCGACGCAATCATGTTGTCGGCCGAATCGGCGGTAGGCGACTGGCCGATCGAGGCGGCGACCATGATGGACCGGATCGCCGCCCAGGTGGAAAATGATCCATCCTACGCCGATCGTGTCCATTTCACCGAAACCATTCCCGATGAGACGACTGCGGACGCGTTGGCCGCGGCAAGTTACAATATCGCCCGGACAATCGAGACCTCGGCGATTGTCTGCTATACCGCGTCCGGTTCCACGGCGCGCAGAATGGCCCGCGAACGGCCTTCCGTGCCGCTGATGGTGCTCACGCCCAATCGTCACACCGCCCGGCGGGTGGGCCTGCTATGGGGTGCCTATGCGGTCGTCACCCGGGACGTTTCGGACTTCGAGGAAATGATTGCGAAGGCAAAACGCATGGCCCTGCGTCACAAATTGGGAGAAGCCGGATCGCGATTAATCGTCTGCGCCGGCGTCCCCTTTGGCACGCCCGGATCGACAAACCTGCTCCATATCATTCGCCTAAGCGGAGACGAACTCAAGCGCCGCTAGAGCAGCCGCAAGGCCATCAACTGTTGTTCGAGGGTCATTGCATCCTTGAAATGATGGCCGGCGATTCCGAGCGCCCGACCAGCCTCGATATTGTCCAGCCGGTCGTCAATGAAAAGACATTGGTCGGCGCGGCAAGAAAAGCGTTGCAGCGCCAGTTCGTAGATCGCTGCATCCGGCTTGATCATTTTTTCTTCGCCGGAAATGACAATATCGGAAAATAGCGCGAATATTGGCGCCGATGGCCGGAATTGCGCCCAGGATTCAGCGCCGAAATTGCTGATCGCAAATAAAGGGACGCCGCGATTCGCCAAGGCGCGCACAATATCGACCATGCCTTCGACGGGACCGGGAATGGTTTCCGGGAATCGCCGGGAATAGGCGATGATATGATCACGATATTCGGGAAATTCGCGGCTTCGCTCCGCGACCATGTCGGCAAAGGGCCGTCCGGCATCATGCTGGAAATGCCATTCCGGCGTCACGACATGAGCCAGAAACCAGTCCAGCTCTTCGGGATCGTCAATCAGCTTGGCAAACAGGCAGCGCAAATCCCAGCGATACAGGACATTGCCTATATCAAAGATGACGGTGTCAATTTTGGAAATGGCAGAAGTCTCTGCCATAAACAAACAATTAGCCTTGGCGCGCTTTAAACCGGCGATTCGTCTTGTTGATCACATAGGTGCGACCACGGCGACGGATGACGCGGCAGTCCCGGTGACGGTTTTT
>NZ_JBLWWU010000027.1:0-22053 GCF_048267785.1 Parasphingorhabdus sp.
GAGAGGAAATCATGCTGGCCGTAGCCAGAAGAACGAGCCGGGAAATTAACATGAGCAGACGAAAAAGTCATTCCACCCGCTTCGTCACATCCAAAAGAATCCCGTTGAATGACCCGTCACCCCAGCGAAGGCTGGGGCCTAAGCCAAGGGCAGCGAGACTCACACAGGCGGGTCGGATGCCAGCCTGCGCTGGCATGACACGATTGATATGAAACTGTTGGCGATTTGGCCCTCGCCCGCGAAGGCCAGGCAAACAGGCTAGCGAGACGCGTGAAACCGGCGAACTACTCCGGTTTCTTAGCCACCCCGACAAACGCCGGACGCAACAGGCGGTCCTTGATCATATAGCCGGCCTGCATTTCCTGCACGATCGTGCCGGGTTCTTCATCATCAGTCGGAACTTCGACCATCGCCTGATGCTGATTGGGATCGAGCGGCAAGCCGACAGAGGCAACGCGCTTGATGCCGTTTTTCTCGAACACCGTTTGCAACTCGCGAGCAGTGGCTTCGATGCCGTTGATCAGGCCCTTCCATTTTTCCTCGTCCTTCACTTCGGCGGGAATGGCTTCGAGCGCGCGGTTCATATTGTCCATCACCGAGAGCATGTCGCGGGCAAAACCGGTCGCGGCATAGGCGCGGGCATCCTGCGCGTCTTTTTCGAGGCGGCGGCGGACATTCTGGGTCTCGGCCTGTGCATAGAGCACCGCCTGCTTGGATTCCGCCAGTTCATTCTCCAGCGCTTCGATCCGGTTGTCGGCATTTTCCGGCTGGGGGGCTTCGCTAGAATTTGAGCCTTCTCCGCCATCTTTCATGCTCTCCGGCACGCCTTCCAACTCGGCTGCTGCCGCGGCGTCGTTATTCTGTTCTTCGGTGTTTGGCTTGGTATCACTCATGGCTTGGGTCACTCTATTTTCATCATTTGGTTAACAAACGCGACAGGCTCTGCGCGGTAAAGTCTACCATGGGTACGACGCGGGCATAATTCAACCTTGTCGGGCCGATTACACCGACTACGCCAACCACCTGTCCGTCGCCGTCTTTGTAGGGCGCCGCTATCACAGATGAGCCGGAAAGCGAGAATAATTTATTCTCCGCGCCGATAAATATTTTTGCCGCCTCCGCGTCGCGGGCATTGTCGAGCAGGCGGGCAATTTCCTGCTTGCCCTCAAGTTCGTCGAGTAGCCGCCGCACCCGGTCAAGATCTTCCAGCGCGCTATTGTCCTTGAGCAGATTCGCCTGACCGCGGACGATCAGCACCGGCCGGTCGGCGGGATCGCGGCTCCAGGTGATCATGCCCGCCTTGACCAGCTCTTCCGACGCCTTGTCGATCGCGAGTTCGCCGGCGCTGATCTCGCGGTCGACGGTTGCCAGAGCCTGGCTGAGCGTCATGCCGCCATAGCGGGCAGTGAGATAATTGCCGGCCTCGACGAGCGCGGATTCCGATACGCCGGGCGGCAGGTCGAGCACGCGGTTTTCGACAGCGCCATCCTGCGACACGAGGATCGCAAGCCCCTGCCCCTCGGATAGTTTGACGAAACTGAATTGTTTGAGCCGTGGCTCGCGCTTTGGCACCAGCACCAGACCGGCGCAGGAGGACAGGCCGGACAGAATCGAGGTCGTGGCACGCAGCGCGTCCTCGACCGGGCCCTGTTCGGTAATCTGGCTCTCGATCGCCTCGCGCTCCTGCTGCGTCGGCACCGCCGCCTGCATCATGCCGTCGACAAACAGCCGCAAGCCCAGTTCGGTCGGCATCCGCCCGGCGCTGGTATGCGGCGCGGCGAGCAGGCCCAGCTCCTCGAGATCCTGCATGACATTGCGGATCGAGGCGGGCGAGAGTTCCAGACCCGGCGCCTTCGAAATGGTCCGCGACCCGACCGGCGCGCCGCTGTCGAGATAGGATTCGACGATGACACGGAAAATGTCCTGCGCGCGGGTGGTCATTTCGGTGATCGGGGTGTTGGTCATGGATATTAGATAGGTGAGTTGTCGGGAGGTTTCCAGCGCGCAATTATTAAAGGATCCGCCCGTCACCAAGCGAACCGATGAGCGGTTGTCTCTCCGCATGCGAGCGGATAGAGACTCCCCAACTCAAACTAAGGAATCACACATGCGACCATCGGGCCGTGCGCCGGACGAAATGCGCGCCATTTCTATCGAAACCGGATTTACCAAACATGCTGAAGGAAGCTGCCTGATCAGCTTTGGCGATACCAAGGTGATTTGCACCGCGAGTATCGAAGAGCGGATTCCGCCATGGCTCCGCGGCAAGGGTGAAGGCTGGGTGACCGGCGAATATTCGATGCTGCCGCGGGCGACCAATACCCGCAATTCGCGCGAAGCGGCGCGCGGCAAGCAGAGCGGCCGGACGCAGGAAATCCAGCGGCTGATCGGGCGGTCTCTCCGCGCCGTGGTCGACATGAAGAAGCTCGGCGAACGCCAGATCACCGTCGATTGCGACGTCATCCAGGCCGATGGCGGCACACGGACAGCCTCGATCAGCGGTGCCTGGGTTGCGCTGCGCCTCGCGGTCAACGGTTTGCTCGACATGAAGCTGATCAGCGAAGATCCGATTGAACAGAAAATCGCCGCGATCAGCTGCGGCATATTCGACGGCACACCGGTGCTCGACCTCGACTATGACGAGGACAGCAACGCCGGCGCCGACGCCAATTTCGTGCTGACCGGCGATGGCAATATCGCCGAAGCGCAGGCGACCGCCGAGGGTCAGACTTTTGATGACGAAGGCCTGATGCGCTTGATGCGGCTGGCGAAAATCGGCTGTGGCCAGATTTTCGAAGCGCAGGACAAGGCGGTCGGCTAGGATTTGACTACAAGAACCACCGTTCGCCCTGAGCCTGTCGAAGGGCACTTCTCCTCGAGAGGTGCTTCGACAAGCTCAGCACGAACGGAATATGATCCTCTCCCATAGGGAGAGGCAACAAGCCTTGGCAATTCATTGCCTTAGGCGCAGTCGGTGAGGGGTTAATCCCTTCGAAGGTTCCAACCCCTCACCGAGTTCCACTAGCGAGCAAGCTCGCAAGTTTCACTTGCCTCTCCCTGTGGGAGAGGATGACTGGAAAGCGAATGCCCATGACCACCCACCGCAAACTCGCCCCCGGACGCCTCGTGATCGCCAGCCATAATCAGGGCAAGGTGCGGGAAATCCGGGCGTTGCTCGAACCTTATGGCATCGAGCCGGTATCGGCGGGCGACCTCGATCTGCCCGAGCCGGAAGAAACCGGAACGACCTTCGCTGAAAACGCGCTGCTCAAGGCGCGGGCGAGCGCGGAGGGTTCAAATTGCGTGGCGCTGGCCGATGACAGCGGGCTGTGCGTCGCGGCGCTGGGCGGCAAGCCGGGGGTTTACACCGCCGACTGGGCCGAGCGGCAGTGGTTCGAGGGCGAGCCGGGCCGCGACTGGTATATGGCGATGGGCAAGGTCGAGGGAAAGCTGGCCGAACAAGGCCCGGATGTCGACCGCAGCGCCTATTTTGCCTGCACATTGGCGCTGGCATGGCCGGATGGCCATTCGGAAGTTTTCGAGGGGCGCGTCGAGGGCAATCTCGTCTGGCCGCCACGCGGGGCGCTTGGCTTCGGCTATGATCCCGTTTTTCAGCCGATTGGTTTTGAAGAAACATTTGCCGAGCTCGATCCGGCGCAGAAACAGGCGATGAGCCACCGGGCGGATGCGTTTCGGAAACTGGTTGCGGCTTGTTTTTGACCTGTCACTCCAGCGAAGGCTGGAGCCCAAACCGATGATCGCGAGACTCCTTTAGGCGGGTTGAATGCCGCCTCTTGCCGTTCGCACTGAGCTTGTCGAAGTGCAGCTCTCAGCGAATAGATGTCCTTCGACAGGCTCAGGACGAACGGGTTGACGCAATCAGTTTGAACCGGTCACCGCAGCTGTAGCCTATCCCTTCAACGGATCCCGCCCCACAATATTCCCCGCCGGACCATAGCGGCAGACCAGGAAATCGTCACGCGCATTGCTCGCCACCGCGCAGCCCACCCGCAGGCTGGTCGGCCAGATGATCTGGGTATAATGGGCGACATCGCCCCAGGTGCCAGTGGTGCTGCTGTCCGGGAACAGCCCGCGCTTGAAATAGCGGTCCTCGTCGACCCAGTGGCCGATCATTTCGCCATAGCTATAGGCATCGCGGGTGCCCATCCAGAGATTCTCGCCCTGCCGCGGGCTGCGACCGGTCTGCGGGTCATGGGCAAATTTACCGGTGCGGGCCAGAGTTGCGGCATAAACGGCAGCGTCCTTGGCCAGTTCCGCATTCCAGACCAGTTTCGGCGCGCCGACCTTTGCCCGCGCGTCATTATGCGCCCGCATCATCGCGCTTTGCAATCGAGTCTCGCCGCGCGGTGCCGGCGCCATGCTGGTACGTTCTTCCACCACCGTGGTCGGCGCCGGATTGTGCGACGTCCCGGCGGAACAGGCGGCAAAGGCTGGCGTGATTAGAAGGATCGGGCTAAGGGCGCGGAATATATGCATGAACGGGCCTCTACAACGGAAAATCTGAACAGGAGTGATATGGGGCCTCTCGCCCTCTATATCCACTGGCCGTTCTGCGTCTCCAAATGTCCCTATTGCGATTTCAACAGCCATGTCCGCGATCAGGTCGATGTCGCAGCATGGCAGAGCGCGTTGCTTGCGGATATGGCGCACGAGGCGGCACTGGTGCCGGGGCGCAAGCTGTCGAGCATCTTCTTCGGCGGCGGCACGCCCTCGCTGATGCCGCCCGCACTGGTCGAAACATTGATCGCGGCAGCGGAGCGCCACTGGGGTTTTGCCGATGATATCGAGATCACGCTGGAGGCCAATCCGTCCTCGGTCGAGGCGGCAAATTTTCACGATCTGGCCGGCGCCGGCGTCAACCGGGTGTCACTCGGTCTGCAATCTCTGGATGACCAGACGCTCGAATTTCTCGGTCGCGCCCATGATGTCAACGAAGGCCTCGCCGCGCTCGACACCGCGCAACAGGCGTTCGAGCGGGTCAGTTTTGACCTGATCTACGCCCGCCCCGGACAGTCGCTGGACAACTGGCAGGCCGAACTGGACCGCGCATTGAGCTTCGGCACTGGCCACCTCTCGCTCTATCAGCTCACAATCGAACCGGGGACGCGGTTCGAGACATTGGTGCGCACCGGCAAGCTGGTCCCGGCCGATGATGACCATTGCGCCGATCTGTTTGAACTGAACCGCAATATCATGACGGCAGCCGGCCTGCCCGCCTACGAGATCAGCAACCACGCGAGGCCCGGTCAGGAAAGCCGCCATAATCTGACCTACTGGCGCTATCAGGACTATGTCGGCATCGGCCCCGGCGCGCACGGGCGGCGGCTTGAACAAGCGACCGAGCGGCACAAGAAGCCGGAAAATTTTCTCTCAGCGGTCGAACGCAACGGTAATGGCCTGAAGGTCGAACAGCCCCTGTCGCCCGAAACACGGGCAATGGAAGCGCTGATGATGGGGCTGCGACTGGCCGAGGGCGTCGATCTGGCCGATCTCCAAGCGAAGACAGGGCTGCCGGTCGCGGCAATGGTGGATGGCGCGGAAGTGGAGAAACTTTGCGGGCTTGGCTTTGTCGAGCAGCGCGAGGGTCACCTGACGATCCTGCCCAAGGGCATGCCTTTGCTTGATGCGCTGCTGCCGAAGATTATCGCGCTGTAATTTCCTCTCCCATGGGGAGAGGCAACAAGCCTTGGCAATTTATTGCCTTAGGCGCAGTCGGTGAGGGGTTTTATCCCTCGCGACTGTTCCAACCCCTCACCGAGTTACGCTTGTGAACAAGTTCACAAGCTTCACTTGCCTCTCCCTATGGGAGAGGAAGCTCTAAGGGAGAGGAAAGTTGGATTTCAATTGTGGGTCTGCTAGACTATCACCGTTCGCCCTGAGCCTGTCGAAGGGTGGATAGACGCCCTGCATCGATCCCCGCCTTCGCGGGGACAGGCACGCACAGCACGAACGGGTTTCATGGCCGATAGCAGTCAAACACTCATCAACGACTTCGCCCGTCACCTCCGCGACGACCGGCGGCGGTCGCAGCATACGGTGCGCGCCTATGTGATTACCGCCGAGCGTTTCTGTGCCTTTCTGATGGACCATATCGGCGGCGGTGTCGGCGCGGACGAGATCAGGGCGCTGCAACAGGCGGATATCCGTTCCTATCTCGCCTATCGGCGCGGAGACGGGCTGACCAACAACAGCGCGGCGCGGGAATTGTCGGCGTTGCGGGCGTTCCTCAGACATGTCGGCGGCGATGAGGCACAAATCCCGAAGATCAAGGGTCCCAAGGTCAAGCGCGGCGTCCCGCGACCGGTCGCGCCCGATGACATATTGGCGCTGGCCGGCGACGCGCAGGACAGCGCCAGCAGCGACTGGGTCGGTGCGCGCGACTGGGCGGTGCTGCTGTTGCTCTATGGTTCGGGCCTGCGGATCAGCGAGGCGCTCGACCTGACCGCCGACGCCCTGCCCCTGACCGACACATTGCGGGTCACCGGCAAGCGCAGCAAGGTCCGGATCGTGCCGCTGCTACCCAGGGTGCGCGAGGCGATCGAACATTATATCGACCTGTGCCCGCATGTTATGGAGCCGGGCGAGCCCATTTTCCGCGGCAAGCGCGGTGGTCCGCTCTCCCCCAATCTGATCCGCCGCGTGGTCCAGCAGGCACGGACCAAGCTCGGCCTGTCCGACAGCACCACGCCCCACGCCCTGCGCCACAGCTTCGCGACGCATTTGCTGGCGGGCGGCGCGGATTTGCGGAGCCTGCAGGAATTATTGGGGCATGCGAGCCTGAGTTCGACACAGGTCTACACGGCGGTCGATGCGGCGCATTTGCTGGATGTGTATCAGAATGCGCATCCGAGAGCATAATACAATTTGTTGTTCGACAATTTGCACTTACTGAGTATCAGATTGAATGGACGAAAAACTCTATTATGCTGGCCTATCTCACGTAACCTATGATGGCCAACCATTTGATCTCGGTCATGGGATCACACTTCGCACAACCTATGCCCACTTGTTTTCCACGCAAATGATGGCCTTTGAACGAGCTGAACAAGGAAAAGCTCATCCTGCACCATGGCGAGCAGCAAGAGGCGGATTTCAATTCGATATAGAAGCAGAAATTGGGATACCTAGGAATCTGGAGATACCTAGCAAACAAAAACCGGAAGAAATCATCTGGCTAATCGCAGCTCTGTTGAGATTGATCAAATATCCGTATCTGGCAGTTCCAGTTATTTCAAACCATGCGTTTATCTCGGCAAAAGAAATCGACGACCCTGTTTTGACTCCATTTGAACAGGACCCTCGCATACTTATGGCTCCCGGTGGACAGCCAGTTGCTATCAATCCTGAGCATTTGGAATGGGTCAAATCTGTATGGCCAAAAACTGCAATGCTATCAAAACAAAACAAGTCGTTTGGCTCTGCCCTGCGTGCGGCTGACGGATGCACTTTGAGTAATCCTCAAGCGCCAATGCTGTTAACGGCTTGGGGGGCATTGGAAGAACTTTTCTCACCCTCTCGCACAGAACTCAAATTTCGCACCTCTGCAAATATATCTGCCTATCTGGAGCCAATCGGGCCAAAAAGATTGGAGCTCTTCAAAGGCATCGCGAAGCTATATGATGTTAGATCTAAGGCAGCCCATACTGCACGTAGCACCGATCCAGGAGATCTTGTGAGCAGCTATATCATTCTGCGAAACTGTCTCGTGAAGATGATTGACAACGGCACCATTCCAACAAATTCGGATTTTGAAGAACTAATTTTCGCTGGCTCAAGTCATGAGGATCAAAGCAATCCTTAATACGATGGATCAAATTCCCTCTTGCAACCCCACTTCAATAGCCTCCGAGTCCCCTCAACCACCCTTCGGCCGCCAGAAAATAATCCGCCAGACATAGATCACGATCAGCAACCCGATCACGCCCAGTGACACAGGTCCGAGATATTGCCCGATATCCTCGACATTCTGCTGCAGCGTATATCCGGCGTAGACCAAAGCGCTGTTCCACACGGCGGCGCCTGCGCTGGTCGCGAGGATGAAGCGTTTGTGCGACATGCCGAACAGGCCGGCCGGGACGGAAATCATCGTTCGGATATTGGGAATGAAGCGGGCGACAAAGACGACCCACTGGCCGTGATTGTCGAAAATCCGGTCGATCCGGTCGACCGTTTCGACGTCGAGCGTCAGCCAGCGACCATGTTTGCGGACGAAGGCGCGCACATCATCTTCGTTCCAGTGACGCCCGACCATGAACCAGACATAATTGCCGGCCAGCGAACCGACTGTGCCGACCAGCACCAGCCATGCCGGGTGGAACGTCCCCTGCCCCACGCCGACGCCGCCCAGGCCCATGATCAGCTCGGACGGGATTGGCGGGAAGATATTCTCCAGCGCCATCAGCAGCGCAATGGCCCAATAGCCGCCCTGCTCGATCAGGTCTGTGACCCAGCTGCTCATGCTGCGCTGTCCGGCGCGGATCTATTGCGCAGCAAGCCGTCGCTCGATTGCGTCCCAGATCATGCCAGGCGTATCACTGCCGTTGAACTTGTCGATCGCGACAATGCCGGTCGGCGAGGTCACGTTGATTTCGGTCAGCCATTTGCCGCCGATCACGTCGATGCCGACGAAGATCAGGCCGAGCCGTTTCAGGTCAGGCCCCATCGCGGCGCAGATTTCCTTCTCACGGTCGGTCAGCTCTGCCGCTTCGGCATAGCCGCCCTGCGCTAGGTTGCTGCGGAATTCGCCTTCGCCGGGTTTGCGGTTGATCGCGCCTGCGACTTCGCCGTCGATGAGGACGATGCGCTTGTCGCCCTGATGCACTTCGGGGAGGAAGGGCTGGACCATATGCGGCTCCGGCCAGGTCTGGTTAAATACCTCGAACAAGGCGCTGAGATTGCTGCCATCTTCCGGCACCAGAAAAATCGCCTTGCCGCCATTGCCGTGCAGCGGCTTGACCACAACCCCGCCATGCTCGGCCTGAAAGGCGCGCACTTCGTCGAGGTCGCGGGTGATCAGGGTTGGCGGCATGAACTGGGCGTAGTCGAGCACATAGACTTTCTCCGGCGCGTTGCGGACGGAGACGGGATTGTTGACTACCAGAGTCTCGCCCTCAATCCGCTCGAGCAAATGGGTCGCGGTGATATAGCCGACGTGGAACGGCGGATCCTGACGCATCAGCACAACATCGACATCGCTGCCGAGGTCGAGTTTCACGGGATCGCCGAAGCTGAAATGGTCACCCTTGACCGGCTGTACTCTCACCGGATGGGCGGGCGTGGTCAGGCGGCCATTCGCCTGCAGGGTCAGGCCTTTCACATCATAATGGAAAATCTGGTGCCCGCGTTTCTGGGCGGAGAGCATCAGCGCGAAGCTGCTGTCTCCCGCGATATTCACGCTTTCCATCGGGTCCATCTGTACGGCGATTTTCAGGGTCATTTCTATTCCTTAGACATTTTCGCACCCGCTTACCGTTCGTGTCGAGCGTAGTCGAGACACATAGGCATTGCGGCAAGCGTCTCTCGACTTCGCTCGAGACGAACGGGGGAGATGTGTTTCTAACCATTCGTCCCCCGCTTGTCGAAGGGCCTTTTTGTTTAGCGGGGCAAAGAGAAAGTTCGATCCGCTTTCCGTTCGTGCTGAGCCTGTCGAAGCATCTTGACCGTCAAACCGCCGCAAGTCCGATAGACGTCCTTCGACAGGCTCAGGACGAACGGATTGTTGGATTCTAGAACCCGTGCCAGACATTGGGCAAATGGACCGGCAGCCGTCTCGGGGCGATAAGGATCACGTCGATGCGGGCGTCTTCACCCTTGGTGCAATATTGCGGATAGAGTATTTCCACCGCATCGGCGACGCGCTGCAGCCGTTTCAGGTCGATCGCCTGTTCCAGATCCTCCAGCTTCGTGCGCGCCTTCACCTCGACAAAGGCGACCAGTCCGCCGCGTTTGGCGACCAGATCGACTTCGCCGCGCGGGGTCCGCACTCGCTCATCCAATATACGCCAGCCCTTGAGGCGCAGAAAGCGGGCTGCGGTCTTTTCGGCCTGGCGACCCCGTTTCTCCGCCGCCTCGCGCTTCATTTTTAGGACTGCCGTTCGTGATGCTGGGAACACCGTTCGTGCTGAGCCTGTTGAAGCATTCGGTCCGCCAAGGCACCACACGGCCGATAGAGGCCCTTCGACAGGCTCAGGACGAACGGCGCGGGGGCCGTAAGCGTTCATTTCTGGAAACCCGTTCGTGCTGAGCTTGTCGAAGCATTTGGTCCGCCAGGGCACCGCTTGGCCGATAGAAGTCCTTCGACAGGCTCAGGACGAACGGTTTGCGGGTCTCGGAGTTTCATTTTTCCGATTTCCAGCGGTTGGTCAGTTCGTAGAGCGCCTTGCGGTCGGTGTTGAAGGCCTTTGCGACCTCGCCCGCTGCCTTTGAGGCAGGCAACCGCTCCAAAGCCTCGCGCAGCGCTGCCTCGATATCCGCTTCGCTGGCTGGTTCCGGCGCGCCCGGCGGGCCGATGATCACGACGATCTCGCCTTTCGGCTTTTCCATGCCATAGCGGGTGGCAAGCTCGCTCAGCGAACCGGTCACGGCTTCCTCGAATCTTTTGGTGATTTCACGGACGACCGCCGCCTTGCGGTCCCCCAGCACGGCCAGCGAGTCGGCCAGCATCGCGCCCAGCCGGGAGCCATTCTCGTAAAAGATCAGACTGGCATTGAGAGTCTTCAGCGCGGCGAGAGATTCGCTCCGTGCCTTGGACTTGCTCGGCAAGAAACCTTCGAAAAGAAACCGGTCGCTGGGCAATCCGGACAGCGTCAAGGCCGCAATCGCGGCGCTAGGGCCGGGAATCGTGGTGACATAAAGATCGGCCGCCTGGGCATCACGGACCAGCTTGTAGCCGGGGTCGGAGATCAAAGGCGTCCCCGCATCGCTGACCAGTGCGACAATTTTACATCGCACCGCGTCCAAAATAGCGTCGCGGTCGGCCGCCGACTTATGGTCGTTATAGACCATCATTCTCGCCTTTTTCCCGATATGATTCAACAGCTTGGCAGTAACTCTTGTATCTTCGACCAAGATGATATCCGCGCTGGCGAGGGTTTCCTCGGCGCGGCGGGACAAATCTCCAAGGTTGCCGATTGGGGTGGCAACGATATAGAGACCGGGTTGGGTAGGAGCAGACATATGACGGTCATGGCAGACAAGGTGTATCAAGGACAAGATCAAAGCAGGAGACGCCGCTTTTTGAAATGGGCGGGCGTGTCCGCATTTGTCCTGCTGGCCGGTTGCGAAACCATGGTCCCGCGCGGTGCAGAACCGGCACCGACCGCCACCCCGACGCAGCCATCGGTGACCGCAGGCTTGCCGGAAGATCAGAAACATCACCGCATCGCTCTGCTGGTGCCGCTATCCGGTAAGAATGCCGGTGTCGGCCAGTCGCTCGCCAATGCCACCACCATGGCGCTGCTCGATACCAAGGCTGAGAATATCCGCATGACCAGCTATGACACGGCCAAGGGCGTGACCGCGGCGGCGCAAAGCGCAATCCGCGACGGCAACAAGCTGATCATCGGTCCGCTACTCAGCGACAATGTCGTCGCAACCGCCAATATTGCCCGCCCAGCCGGCGTTCCGATATTGAGCTTCTCGAACGACAGCGGTGTGGCTGGCAACAACGTCTATATCCTTGGCCATATTCCATCACAGTCGATTAACCGGGTCGTTGCATATGCCAAGTCGAAAGGCATGACACGCTTTGCGGCGCTGGTGCCCAATGGCGTCTATGGTCAGCGGGCTTCTTCGACTCTACTACGCAGCGTGAAGGATGTCGGCGGCACGGTGGTGTCGATCCAGACCTTCAATCGCGATTCCAAGTCGATCGAGGCCGCGACCAAGAAGCTTCCACAGAATGGTGATTTCGAAGCGGTACTGTTGGCCGACAATGGCGACATGGCGATCAAGGCCGCCCCCTATATTCGCAAAAATGCCAGCGGCACCGCGAAAATTCTCGGCACCGACCTGTGGAATACCAGCAGCAATCTGGCCGGCGCGCCCTCGATGCGGGGCGCCTGGTTCGCCAGCGTTTCCGACAGCCTGTACAAGCAATATGCCGACAAATATCGCGCCCGCTATGGCAAGGCGCCCTTCCGGCTGTCTAGCCTCGGCTATGACTCGGTACTGCTGACGGTCAAGGTTGCCCGCGACTGGAAAGTGGGATCACCCTTCCCGATCAACAAGCTGACCGACAAGGGCGGCTTCATCGGCCTCGACGGCGTCTTCCGGTTCAAGGCCGACGGCATTTCGGAACGGGCTCTGGAAGTTCAGGAAATCCGCAACGGCAGCTTTGCCGTGGTTGATCCGGCACCCAGAGGTTTTTGATAGAACTCTTGATCATCGGTTTTTGAAAAAAGCTACGCCATCCTGAACTTGTTTCAGGACCCCTTGATTTAGCGCACTGCCGTTGGAGGTCCTGAAACAAGTTCAGGATGACGAATTAATTCCGGATAAACTCAGCCGATATTCTGACCGGTCGATTGCCAGTCCTTGAGAAAGCCTTCGAGTCCCTTGTCGGTCAGCACATGTTTGAACAGACCGCGGATGACATTGGGCGGCATGGTTCCGACATCGGCGCCGATGCGGGCTGACTCGAGCACATGAATAGGGTGGCGGATCGAGGCGACCAGGATTTCGGTGTCGAAAGCGTAATTGTCGTAGATCAACCGGATATCTTCGATCAGCGTCATCCCATCGAGACCATTGTCATCATGACGTCCGACGAACGGCGAAATAAACGTGGCGCCGGCCTTGGCCGCGAGCAACGCCTGATTGGCCGAGAAGCAAAGCGTAACATTGACCATCGTGCCTTCGCTGGTCAGCGCCTTGCAGGTTTTCAGACCATCGATGGTCAGTGGCACCTTGATGCAGACATTGTCGGCGATCTTGCGCAGCACTTCTGCCTCTTTCATCATCGTTTCGTGATCGAGCGCGATCACTTCGGCGGAAACCGGTCCGTCGGTCAGGCCACAGATTTCCTTGGTCACTTCCATGATATCGCGACCGGACTTCTTGATCAGCGACGGGTTGGTGGTGACGCCGTCGACCATGCCGGTCGCGGCAAGGTCGGCGATTTCCGCGGTATCGGCGGTATCTACAAAGAATTTCATCGGTCTGGCTCCAGAAATAGGAAAAAGGCGGCTGTTACGATTTGCCTATCCGCTTTCCGCGCGGCGTGAAACTGCGCCCCCCGCTTTCCTGGCAGAAAGCTGTGGATAGATTGGGGGAAAATTGCGGGACAAAATGCCGCTAAAATGCCTTTCCGACGCCCAGCACCGCAATCAGCAGAGGATCATTGGTTGCGCGCGGGTTGGCGCGAATCGATTCTTCCTGCGCGCCGATCGAGCGATAAATGGCGTCGCTGACCTGATTTGCCACATCGCGACTGAGGGTGGAAAAATCGACGTTGGTCGCTTGCGACAATACCAGATTGATGATTTCATTGTCGAACAGCTTCAAACCATTGCCAATGCCCGGCAATATCCGCTCGACCAGGGTATTGCCCAACTGCCGCTGCAACAGGCTGGTCGCCGCTCGCGGTCCGCCATTGATGATCGCAGTAGCGTCGGCGACACTCATATTGCGGATCGTTTCCGCGACGATAGGAGCGGCAAGTTCCGCGCCCGTTTCTGCCGCGCGGTTGACCTGTTTCAGCAAGCGGTCCTGGATCGCCTTGGAGCGCAACAGGGCCGTTGCGACGCTGGTCACCCGCGATCCGCCCAGCGAGTCCGGAACCGCAATCCTTGCCACCTGACTGTCGAAGAAACCGTCCGGCTGCATCAGTTCGGCGAAGGCATTCTGGGATGACAGGGTCAGCAGCCGCTTGACCGCTTCCGTGAGGCTCAGGCCTGGCAGGCTGGAACAGCCGGGTAGCGCGATCAATCCGGCGGCGGCACCAAAACCCAATATTGCTCTGCGATGATAGATCATTCTGCCTCTCCCCTTTTCGTCAATGCAAGAATGACGAATGATGTTTCCATGCCTATAGCATGAATATGAATCGTGTTCGTGTACTCCTGCTTAACGCCGCCCTCGGCCCGCTCGATTACCGGGTACCGGATGGCATGCAGGTCGAGCCGGGCTCGATCGTCATGGCACCGCTTGGTCCGCGTAAAATGCCCGGCGTCGTGTGGGAGGCAGAGAGCTTTCCAGTTGAAGAAATCGACCCAAAAAAATTGCGACCGCTGCTGGAAGTTCGCGATGTACCGCCCCTGCGCACGCCATTGCGGCGATTGATCGAATGGACAGCAGATTATTATTTCGCCTCACCGGCATCGGTTCTACGCATGGTTCTTTCCAGCGGAGCCGCCTTTGCCGACAATCGCCCGATCAGCGAATATCGTCTGAACGGCAATGTGCCGGACCGGATCACGCCGCAGCGTCAACAGGCGCTGGAGAAGCTGATCGGCGTACAGGGCACTATCAGCGAACTGGCTTTTAAAGCGGGCGTTTCTGTCGCGGTCATCCGGAGACTGGAAAAGCTCGGCGTGTTTGACCGGGAAGAGGTCTCCCCTTTCGCCACCACCGCCAATCCCTCGCCCGATTTCGACATGGTCGACCTCAGCGAGGATCAGCAAGATGTCAGCAATATATTGATCGAGGCGGTGCGCGCTGCGCAGTTCAAGCCTTTTCTGCTCGACGGCGTGACCGGATCGGGCAAGACCGAAGTCTATTTCGAGGCTGTGGCCGAAGCGCTGCGGCTGGACAGGCAGGTGCTCGTGTTACTGCCGGAAATCGCCCTCACCGAACCATTTCTCAACCGCTTCCATGCACGGTTTGGGGCCGAGCCGCTGGCCTGGCACAGCGGCATGAAACAGTCGGAGCGCAAGAAGAACTGGCGGGCGCTGGCCGACGGCAAAGCCAAGGTGATCGTCGGCGCGCGCTCGGCGCTGTTCCTGCCTTATGCCAATCTTGGCCTGATCATCGTCGACGAGGCGCACGAAACCAGTTTCAAGCAGGAAGATGGCGTCCGCTATCATGCGCGCGATGTCGCAATCATGCGCGGTTTGCATGAAAAGATACCGGTCATTCTCGCTTCCGCCACTCCGGCGATCGAGAGCCAGCATCAGGTCGAACAGGGCAATTATGAACTGCTCGAACTGCCGGCACGTTTTGGCGCGGCGACGATGCCCGACATTGAGGCACTCGACCTTACGCAGGATGTGCCGCCACGCGGAAGCTGGCTGGCACCGACGCTGGTCCACGCATTGGAGGACAATCTTGAGCGGGGCGAGCAGTCGCTCCTGTTCCTGAACCGGCGCGGCTTTGCGCCGCTGACCCTGTGCCGGACCTGTGGCCACCGCATTGACTGCCCCAATTGCACCGCCTGGATGGTAGAACATCGCCTGACCCGCCGCCTCGCCTGTCACCATTGCGGACATGTGATGCCAATCCCAGAGAAATGTCCCGAATGCGGCGACGAGGACAGCCTTGTAGCCTGCGGCCCCGGCGTCGAGCGCATTTGCGACGAGGTCAAAATGCTCTTTCCGCAGGCACGCACCGCAATCGTCACGTCGGACACCATCTGGTCGCCGCAAAAGGCAGCCGATTTCGTCAACCAGATGGAGGCCGGAGCGATCGATATCGTGGTCGGCACCCAGCTGGTGACCAAGGGCTATCATTTCCCCAATCTCACGCTGGTCGGCGTGATCGATGCAGATATTGGTCTGGAAGGCGGGGACTTGCGCGCTGCCGAGCGCAGTTTCCAGCAGATCGCGCAGGTTGCGGGCCGCGCCGGACGGGCAGAAAAACCGGGCCATGTCTATGTCCAGACCCGGATGCCGGGTGCGCCGGTGATCCAGGCCCTGATCAAGAATGACCGGGAAGGCTTTTACGCGGCCGAGATTGAGGCGCGTCGCCAGGCGCTGGCCCCTCCTTTTGCACGATGGGCGGCGATCATCGTCTCATCCGAAGACAATAGCGAGGCAATGGAAACCGCGCGCCTGATAGGGCAGACAGCACCGAAGCTCGATGGTTTCTCGGTCTTCGGCCCCGCTCCCGCACCGCTCGCCATGCTGCGCGGTCGACATCGCCACCGACTGCTGGTCCATGCGCTGCGTTCCGTCGACCTGCAGCATATCATGCGCGACTGGCTGGAACAGCTCGAATGGCCGCGCGCTGTCCGCGTCGGGGTCGATGTTGATCCCTATAGTTTTGTTTGATTTCCGGGACAGCAAAGGAGAATGGGGGCAGAGATGCCAACCGGCTCGATATCGGTTTTGCCTTGCTGGCGCGCTGGCTCGCTGGCGCTAGCAACTATCCCGACCCCTACTTTGAAAAGGAGGGGCGAAAGAAGTTCAAAAGTCCTTTGAATATTACGCGCATTTAACGCATGAACCCATCCATGATAAAAAAACTCACCCTCATCCTTTCCATCATCGCTGCCACATTGGTTGCCGGCACCGCCCAGGCCGATCCGGCCGATATCAGCGCCGCAAGTCGTTCGGTTGTCCGTGTCGTTCTAGCCGCAAAAGATGGCGACAAGGTTGCCTTCGTCGGTCATGGCAGCGGCTTTGCGGTTGCACCCGACAAGATCGTAACCAATGCCCATGTCGTCGAGATTGCACGGCAGGAATCCTCTGTTGTCATCGGCATCATCCCCTCGCAGGGCGGAACCAGCTATGGCGGAAAGATTATCGCTTATTCGCCGGGCAATGATCTTGCTCTCATCCAGGTACTCGACGGCGGAAGATTGCCACCGATGACGATTTTTGGTGGTCCGGTTGGCGATGGCGCCGATGTGGTGGCGATCGGCTATCCGGGCTCAGTCGACCGGGCACAGGGGCTTGATCTCGATGACCTGATCAACCCGATGTCGCCGGTCAAGACCACGGGCACTGTTTCCGGTGGTCGCACGACCAAGCAATTTGACACCATCCTTCACACGGCCCCCATTGCATCGGGCAATAGCGGCGGACCGCTGATCGACAATTGCGGCCGGATACTGGGCGCGAACAGCTTTGGCTCCATCAGCGATGGCAATGACGCGGAATTTGGCTTTGCCGTATCGGCGCGGGAAATATTGAGTTTCCTGCGCAAGGCCGGCGTAAAAGCGGGATCGACGGCGACAGCGTGCCGTTCCGCAGCGGAGATCAGCCTGAAAGAACAGCAGCGCGAAGCCGCAGCCCGGGCCGAAGTAGAAGCGGCGAAAGAGGCAGAAGCCGAGAAGCGTCGACTGGCGGAGACAAAATTGCGCACCGCCATAACCCAGGATATTATTGCCGAACGCGAAAACCGGATGGCGATAGCGGCCCTGATGCTGGCGCTGTCCCTGCTGGCTGCGGGCGGCGCTGGCGTTTTGATGGTTCAGGGCAAGCGCAATCCGGCAATCGGGGCAGCGGGCGGAGCAGCTATATTGTTACTTGGCGCTGTCATTGTCTTTCTGTCACGACCGGATTTTACCGAAATCGATGACCGTGTAGCCGAAGCGTTGGAGGCTAACGTGGAAAAACGGACGCCGGAGAAGACAAGCATCGCGGTGTCCGGCAAATATCAGTGTACAATCAACCCGCAACGTAGCCGGATTACCGTGTCCCAGGAGAATGAATTGCCGCTCGAATGGGCAGAAGACGGCTGCATCAACGGACGCACCCAATATGGCCGGGATGGTGCTAAATGGTCCCGGATATTTGTCCCCAATCAGGAGCAGACAATCACGATCAGCAGCTTCCAGCCGGATCGCAGCGAATTTACCGAAGAACGCTATCTGGTGGGACTGGACGCGATGACCAGGGCAAGGGAAATTCGCGCCAAATATGGCAACAAGGCCTGTACCACCGACGTGGAGGCACTGACTGATATTGAGGAAATGGTGAAAGCGATCAGGGCGGAATTGCCATCCCAGGCGAATGAAAGTCTGGTTTATGAGTGCAAGAAGGTGGATAGCTGAACGACCTCCATTGTCAATCGCCGGGCGCCGCCAAGGGAACCAATTGCGGAAAGCCCTGTTGATTGAGGTATAGGCAATGGAAGGCAAACAGATGACCGATGAAACAGCAGTTCCGAAGCAGCCCGATTATTCCGGTCTGAAGGCGGTATTTCTCAACTGCACTCTCACCCCCTCCCCTGCGTTCAGCCACACCGAATGCCTGATGGAGACGGTACGCGCCATCATGGAAGATGCCGGTACGACCGTGCAATCCTTTCGGAGCGTCGATCATGATATAGCCCCCGGCATCTATCCCGACATGACCAAACACGGTTTCGAAAGCGACTCTTGGCCGGCCATTGCCGAAGCGGTGATGGCCAGCGATATCCTCGTCATCGGCACTCCGATCTGGCTTGGTGACGTCTCTTCGGAATGCCGCAAGATCATCGAAAGGCTCTACGCCCATTCCGGCGAGACAAATGACAAGGGGCAATATATTTTCTACGGGAAAACCGGCGGCGTGGTAGTCACCGGCAATGAAGACGGCGTCAAACATTGCGCCATGAGCACACTCTACTCGCTCGGGCATATCGGCTATACCATACCCCCGCAGGCCGATGCGGGGTGGATCGGACCGATCGGCCCGGGCCCTTCTTATGGTGACGAGAAAGACGATGGCTCTCGCGTCGGTTTCGACAGCGATTTCACCCAGCGCAACGCGACATTTCTTGCCTGGAACCTGATGCACACGGCCCATATGCTCAAACAGGCTGGCGGCATTCCCGGCTACGGCAATTCGCGCGAAGCATGGGACGACGGCACGCGCTTTAATCATCCCAATCCCGAATATCGCTGAACTCTGTTTTGCCTGAATGTGCGGTGGGGCTGGACGGTACCGATGGGCGCAGCAGAAAGCGCACTTAATAGTCGGGTTCGCCGCCTCCGAAAACCTTCTCGGCCTGCCCTGTCAGCCAGTTCATCGCAGCGGCCCATGGCTGATGTCCGTGACTGATCCGCGCGACGCCGAGGCTCGCCAGCCGCGCATGGCTTGGGCCTTCGGATGAACGCAAAATATTGACCGGCAAGGGCGATGCGTCACAAATTGTGCCGATGCATTTTTCGTCGCTCAGAAACGGCACAAACAGACTCCCTGCGCCGCTATCGGCATATCGCGCTGCTCGTTCGAGCACCTGCCCTACCAGGGCGTCGCCATCGGTCTCCGCCGATTGACCGCGAAAAACATCGCATCGCGCGTTAACCCAGAGACCGGTCGATCCCGCAGCGGCCACACGCTCGGCAAAGACCGACGGTTCAATCAGCTGGTCTTCTCCCGGCATCCGGTCTTCCATGTTGATTCCGCACGCCCCGGCATCAAAGGCGCGTTGCACTGATCGACGCACTTCGCTGGCATTTTCGCCATAGCCGGCTTCCATATCGATGCTTACCGGCAATTCGGTCGCAGCGACGATCCGTTCAAGAACGACGATCGCGTCATCGAGAGAAAATGCCTCGCCATCGGCGATTCCCTGCGCACCGGCCACCCCGTAGCTTCCGGTCGCAAGAGCCTTTGCCCCGGCTGCCGCAACCGCCGTCGCGCTGCCCGCGTCCCAGATATTGACCAGGATGAGTGGGGCACCCGGAACGTGAAGTTTGCCAAAGGCTTTTATTTTTTCCATCATTTCGCTTCCTTCTCCAGCAAACCCGCTTTTATCTCCAACCCATAAGCATAGCCGCCCATTGTCCCGTCGCTGCGCACCACACGGTGGCAGGGGATCAGGACGGCGACATTATTGGCGCCGTTAGCGCTGCCAACCGCCCGGACGGCTCTGGGTTTGCCGATGGCGGCGGCGATATCGGCATAAGTGCGGGTTTCGCCATCGGGGATCTTGCGCAATTCTTGCCAGACTGCTTCCTGAAAGGCGGTGCCCTGAACATCAAGCGGGATATTGTGGGGGCGTCCCGGTGCCTCCACTTGCGCAGCCACTTCCGCGAATAACGCTGCGAATGCATCGTCTCCGGGCTGCAAATCCGCTTTGGGAAAACGGCGGCGCAATTCCTGTTCGCCTTCGTTGAAGGAGAGACAGCAGACGCCTTTGTCGGTTGCCGCAACCAGCATCGAACCGAGCGAAGTTTCGATACAGGCCCAGTGCACCGTCACCCCTGCCCCGCCGTTTTTCCAGACACCCGGTTTCATTCCCAGTTTTTGGCCCATTTTCTGTTCCTCGTAAAAGCGGGAAGCCGAACCATAGCCCGCATCATAAATGGCTTCGGTCACCGTTGCGCCGCCCGCCAGTGCATCCTTGACCCGCTCGGATCGCAAGGCCCGCGCATAAGCAGCCGGTGACAGCCCGATCTCCCGTTTGAAAATTCGCTGAAGATGCGTGGCGGAATAGCCGGTCAGCACCGCCAGTTCGTCGAGCTTTGGCGCATTTTCGGCGGTGCGAACAGCGTCGATCACCGCCTTCACCGCTGCTTCGTCGCGAGCCACATCATTGGGGCGACACCGCAGACAGGCGCGCAATCCGGCGGCTTCGGCCTGCTCTGCTTTGGCGAAGAAGCGGACATTCTCCCGCTTGGGATGGCGAGCGGCACAGGAGGGGCGGCAATAGATTCCGGTGCTCAGCACGCCGGTGACGAACTTGCCGTCAAACGACCGGTCGCGGGCCTGCACGGCGTCCCAGGCTTTGTCGCTATCAATTTGGCCGCGCTTCATGATTCGAACCTCTTTACCCGCGCGGCAAAGCATCCGTGCGCTGCGTTATGCACATCTATATAGGCAACCGCCTCCAGTTCAAATAGCCTGCGAATCACTTCGTCCGCCTCTCCGGGCAACGCCAGAACCGCCGTCTTCAACATGGCATCCTCGCCAAAGGCACGCATTGCCAAATTGCGCCCCTTGAAAACCGGAGGAACGGCGTCGGTATAGTGCGCCGCTGCGGACAATCCTGTCCGAACAAATATCGCATATCCGTTCCGGTAGGGCGAATCCACATCATGCGACATGTGATGAAACAATAACACCTCTTCCCCGACTTCTGCATCTTCCAGCGATATCCGGCATGGAAAGCCGGGTTTGGATGTTGCAATCATTTTTGCTGCGCGGAGCGATGACAGCTCTGCATCAGTTGCATTTTCAAAGGCTGTGGCAATATCCGGACTCAGCCCGGTGATTTGATACGTCATAGGGATTCTCCATCGCTGATTGATGAAATCCGTCTAAATGGAGGGGATGGTCGCCGCGTCCCGTATCTTGCGTTCAAAGTAAAATATTATCTGACGGATAATTGAAACCCGCAAAAAACCGACGCTTTCTCATCCTATGCAAATGATTCCCAAAGCCATCTTGCATCGCAGCAAAATGGTTGCTAGACGCCGCGCATCCGTGGGCGGAATCGCAGGATTTTCGGCCATTAAGCGGACCATTTCATGAACGGTTTTCAGACCATATTTCGGTCAGGGAGAAGCAAACGCGTGGATCATTCCAGCGGCATCAGAGCGAGTTTAGCGGGGCGTTACGCCACCGCTTTGTTCGCGCTTGCAGAAGAGAATAAAAGCATCGATGCGGTGCAGGCCAGCCTGGCGACATTGAATACGGCGTTGGCCGAATCGGATGACCTGAAGGCGCTGGTCAGCAGCCCTGTCCTGTCCCGGGAAGATGCCGGCAGGGCTATCGCGGCCACCGCCAAGGCACTGGGCCTCGACAAATTGACGACCAATATGCTCGGCGTGCTCGCGGCGAACCGTCGTCTTGACCAGATACCGGCCGTCATTCGGGCCTTTTCCACGCTGGCTTCAGACCATCGTGGCGAGATAACCGCAGAAGTGACATCAGCGCATCCGCTCGATGACAAGCAGATCAAGGCGCTCAAGGCGCAACTCAAGAAACGCGTGGGAAGCGATGTTAGCGTTTCCACCGCAGTCGATCCGTCCATTTTGGGCGGGCTGGTCGTGAAAATCGGCAGCCAGATGATCGACAGCTCGATTAAAACCCGTTTGAACACCCTATCGCAGGCCATGAAAGGCTAAAGGAAGAGATACATGGATATTCGCGCCGCAGAAATTTCAAAGGTCATCAAGGACCAGATCGCCAATTTTGGCAATGAAGCCCAGGTTTCCGAAGT
>NZ_JBLWWU010000028.1:0-17097 GCF_048267785.1 Parasphingorhabdus sp.
AAACGACGGCTCCGACCGAAGCTGCTTGGGTAGCCATATAGTTTTGCCTTCTCGCCATCGCCGGAAAACCGGCGGAAAATCAAAATGTGGAGACGCATCAAGACGACAAAAGCCGCATGTCTCCCAAGGTGGGAAACTGCAGCTTTTTAGCGTCCTGAAAACCGTGCAAATTTCATTTCTTCTGGCGTACCGCGCGACTGCACGCCCTGTCTCGAAATCTGTGGTGAGCGCGGGATATAGGGATGTACCCGCTTCCGGTCAAGGGGGCGTGTCGGCGATCATTGCGGCTGAAGACATCCGATTGCGCGGCTGGCGTTTAATCGCGCGTCGGCTTCGCCCGGTTTTGCCATCTTGCCGATCCCCAGATGCGGATCAACCGGTCCACGCGATCCTTGAAGTCGCCGGTCAAGCCGCTCGCATTGGCACATTGTTTTTTCTCGACCATGCAAGCCTCGCCGGTGTCGAGCCGCAAGGATGTAATATTCGAAGCGCCTTCAGCGATGCCGATTTGCGTGGGGCGTTCGAGATCGCCGACCGTCATCAGCACCGGTTTTGCAGGGATGTCCGGTTTCTCACCCTTGAGCAGCGCCAATATGATGGCGCGATAGTCGCTCATGCCAATCGGGCCGTTGGCCGCGACTCCCGGGCGGTTGGTGACGAGAAACGTGCCGTTCTGGCGGATATTGATATTGTGGCCGTGGCCCAGAAAGCCGTCCTCAAATAAATCTTCGCCATGATCGCCGGTGATGACAACCACGCTGTTGTCCCACACGCCATCCCGCTTCAGCCGGGAAACCAGCTCGCCCAGCTGCTGATCCGAATAATGGACCGCATTCCAGTAGGTCTGCTGCAATTGGTCCCGCTTGCCGGCGCTGATCTCGGACCGGGGCAGGGGCCTGTCGATCAGATTGAGCGGCATTCCCTCGTGGAAATAAGGGAAATGCGGTGACTGGAAATTGAAATAGAGGAATTGCGGCTGCTTCCATTTTGACGGCTGCTGATATTCGTCCGCAAAGGCTTTCAGCAGATGTTTCTCGTCGATCAGGATCGAGCCTTGCGCGCCGTTGCTGAACGCGCGCAGATGTTTCAGCCTGTCGCCATCGAAAAAGATATCGGCGTTGTCGCGCATGCCTACGGTCTTTGAAATATCCCCGAAATCTTCTGGCTGGCCGGAGAAAACAGCAATTTCATAGCCGCTGGATTTGAGTTCGCGGAATAGCGAGGGCGATCCCTTTGCCGGTTGCAGCGCTCCGCCAAACAGCGACTTGAGCGACGCGGTGGTGAAGCCGACATGGCTGAATGCCGGGGAGATGAGGCTGCCGGATTGGGCAATGGCTTCAAGATTGGGCGCGACCGGCTTGCCATTGATCCGCTTGCCGATCACATCATATCGTGCGCTCTCCATGACAATCAGGATCAGATGCGGGCGGGGCCCCGATATCAGGGTGATCGGCGGTTGCGGAGTTATCGGCACCAGTTGCAGGTCGCCGCCATAGCCATCCTCGTCGATGCCATTTGCCGGGATATCCAGCGCCAGCGGATAGCGGGCGCTGTTGAACGGATGCCGGTCCGGCATGCTGGAGATCCAGCCATAGCCGTCATTGTCAAAGTCGGTCAGTTTGTTGGCTCCCTGGGTAAACAGGCCCCAGGCAAGCGTGCGGTTCAGGCCATTTTGCACGTTTGAAGAAGCCGACGGTACCGCGATGGCGAGAAGCAGGGTGGAGACAAATAGGCCGATGAACGTTCGGCCATGCGCTGACCATGTAAGATGGTCGGCGCGTACCGGGAATTTGCGGGACAGGAGCCGGAACATATAGATATAGGCGAACAGGCCGAGGACCAGTGCGGCGGCACCGAGAAAAATCTCGTTCGAAGCGAACAGCAGCGCATCGGTCAGGCTGCCGCCGCCGAGATTGGCCATCAGCGCAAAGCTCATCGTATCGCTGAAATACTGGTGCAGCTGGAAGGTCAGGGCGAGCAGCAGGATATAGGTTCCGCCGACAATGGTCGCGAGAAAGAATAGCGGTGGCCAGGACCTTTTGCTGCGGAACAGCCGGACGATGATCCACCATGTACCGATGACCAGCATGGCTATGGAAGAGATATAGCCGACCAGGAAGATGGCCCGTTCGGTGAACGTGTCGATTGCCTGCGACTGGCCAAAGCCGCCGGTAAACAGTCCATATTTGCGGTCAGCGAGCGCGAGTTCCAGCGCGGCAAGCATGCTGATCAGGCCGAGAATGACTCCGAAGAAGAGCTTCTTTTGCGTATCGCTTTTGGTGAAGAGGTCTCTCATCGTGTTCGGCTGCAAATCCCACTTTTTATTGGCAGGGCAAAGCTAGCAGAAGCAGGTAAAAGGCGGGTTAAGCACAATAGGACCAGTTCGTGCGAACGGTCAGCAGTCTTTGAAATCGGTCATCATCACCACTTTGCGCACCATCGCCGGATCATAGGCGACCTGACCATCGAGAATCAGCATCGCCAGCCCGTGGACCAGCGACCATGCGTGGAGCGCCGCGGCGGCGCGTTCGTCTTTCGACATATCGTCCGGCATGGTCGCGGCAATGCCGGCGCGAAGCTGATAAAAGGCCTCGCCCATCGCGCTGGGATCATCGTCGGTCAGATCAACCTGGCCGATGCGGTTGTAGATCAGCCGCAGCAAGGCGGGGTTTTCGACCGCCCATTCGACATAGGTAATGCCAACCTCGGTAAATCCGTCGCGACCGCCGCCGGCATTCGTGGCCGCTTCTGCCTGGCTCCGGCCCAGGCGGTTGAGCCCTTCCAGGGCCAGCGCATCCAGCAAGGCATCCTTGTTCGGGAAATGGCGGTAAAGTGCGGTCGCCGAGACACCGAGATCGCGGGCAAGGGCGCGCAATCCGAGATCGGGTTGCGCCTGACTTTCCAGCCGTTCCATCCCCATTTGCAGCGCCGCTGCGCGCAGGTCGCCGTGATGATAGGGCGCGTTCACCGGAAGGCCTGACATTGGAAGATTTGGAAGCATGTTTTGCTTGCCGGAACTCTTATGTTGACACTGTTATCATTGCTTGTCATGTTAACAGCATAAACATCGCGAGTCGTTTCTGCAAAGGAAAATCCCATGGCTTCTGTAATCGAAAAAACCATCCGCGCCGCCGTCACCCCGGTGATGGGCGCCGTTACAAATTTCAACCGCAAGCGGCTCGCGACGCCGGAAGGCGGACATCCCTATCTGACCGGTATCCACAAGCCGATGACCGAGGAACTCACGCTGGCTCATCTGAAGGTCGACGGCGAGATTCCCGCGCAACTCGATGGCCGCTATTTGCGGATCGGCCCCAATCCGGCCAGCCCTCCCGATGAAGGCAGCTATCACTGGTTTGTCGGTGACGGCATGGCCCATGGCGTCCGGATCGCTGGCGGCAAGGCCGAATGGTATCGCAACCGCTGGATCCGCTCGAACAAGGTGAGCGATGCGCTTGGTGAAGAGCGGAAACCGGGTGTCCGCAATCCGCGCACCGACACCGCCAATACCAATATCATCGGTCTCAACGGTCGCACGTTCGCGATTGTCGAGGCGGGCGGCTTTCCGGTGGAGCTGACCGATGAACTCGACACGATCGCGCATAATCCGTTTGACGGGACGCTGGATCATGCCTTTTCCGCGCATCCCCATTTTGACCCGAAAACCGGCGAAATGCATGCAATTTGTTACAATGCATCGACATTTGATACCGTTTGGCACGTCGTATTGGACAAAGATGGCAGGGTCTCCCGGCAGGAACCGATTGCGGTCAAGGAAGGGCCTTCGATCCACGATTGCCAGATTACCGAAAATTATGTGCTGGTGTTCGATCTGCCGGCGGTCTTCTCGATGAAGCGGATGCTGGCAGGATTTGAATTTCCCTACGACTGGAATCCCGAGCACGGCGCGCGGGTCGGTCTTTGCCCGCGCAACGGATCAGGCGCTGACACGATCTGGTGCGATGTCGAACCCTGCTATGTCTATCATCCGGCTGGCGCGTTCGAGAGTGATGACGGCAAGGTGGTCGTCGATGTCGTGGTGCACGAAAGCACTTACGCACGGACGACCTTTGGCCCGGGTGGGGAATGGTCGCGGCTGGAACGCTGGACCGTCGATCCGGTGGCGAAGAAAGTCGACCGCAAGATCCTCGATGACCGGCCGCAGGAATTCCCGCGCTATGACGAGCGGACGTCGACCAGGCCCTATCGTTATATCTACGACATCGCGCTGGCCGGCCGCCCCGACGAGCTCGATATGGCGGGCACGGAATTGTTCAAGCATGATCTGAAAAACGGCGACAAGCTGGTGCGCGATTTCGGAGCGGGGCGTCACCCCGGAGAATTTGTGTTCGTGCCCCGCTCGCCGGATGCGGCCGAGGACGAAGGCTGGCTGATCGGACTGGTGATTGACGCCGGTCAGGAAAAAACCGAGTTGCAGATCCTCAACGCTGATGATTTCCTCGGCGAGCCGCAGGCGATCATCCATTTGCCGCACCGCATTCCGCCCGGATTCCACGGCAATTGGGTCGCGAGCGTCTAAGCCGGTTAGCGCAAATCTCCCTCAAACCGGCAGCCGCGCGCTTCGAGGATCGGTCGCAATTCGCGAAAGGCCTTTGGCGTGTCGGTTAGCGGGATGAACGGGTGAAGGTGGTGGATCAGGTGATATTGCATGCCCATGGATGCGATATTGCCGACCCGGCTTTTGAAGAATTTGGCATTGGTATAGCGCCCCTGTTTGACCGCCGGATGATGCGGGGCCCAGCTGAAGAAAAACTGGATATAGGCGATTCCGATATGGCGCGGCGCCCACCAGAGCAGGGCGGCCTCTATCGCATAGCCGCTCCACGCCAATGCGAATAAGGCGGCGAAGAAGGTGAGCTGGTAGAGCGCACCATCGACCAGCACATCGGATCGCCCGATTTTCTCCAATATATAGCCATAGCCGCGGAGCACCCCGCCATTGCCGCGTTGCCTTTGGACAAAGCTTTGCCAGATGGCGTCCCATGGGCCTTTCGACCGGGTGGTGATGTCGGGATCATCTTCCGGATGATTGACATGTTTGTGGTGCTCCAGATGGGTCAGTTTCTGGATGCGATAGGGCATGGCCATCGGCAGCAGGCTGAGATGGCCGACCAGTTCGTTCAGCCATCGCAGCCTCTGGCCGGGTCGGGCAATCATGCCGTGCACCGCTTCATGCGCGGGCAGGAAACAGGCCATCACGTTGACACAGGCAATCGGGAAAGCAATCCACAGCGGTAATATGTCCAGAAAAACCAGCGGCCACAGCGTCAACCAGATCAGTAGATTGCCCAGGCCCCAGACCGGGACTTCCCACGGAAAGCGATCGGCATATTTACGGGCGATCATCCGTTCCTGTTTGCGCAGTTCCGCTTCCGTCATGGTCTGGCCCAAATCCAGCTGCCCCGGAAAAAGGCGAACAGGCCCCATGTTCCGCCGATGATGAGACCGAACGTCAGGGTCGACAGGCCCGGTGGTGCGGGCCATCCCAGCCTGTCCATGGACTGGGCAATAAGCGGGCCCAGAAACAGAAGGCCGAACAAGATCGGCATATAATGGAGGATTTTTTTCACGACAAATTCAAGTGCTGGCATGCGGTTAATCCCCGAATGTTGCGCGACCGTCTATGTGTGGCGAAACCTGATGCTGCTTGTCAATTACAATCAAAGCAACGCGATGAGCTGCGCGGCCTCGTCGGCGGCACGGTTTGCGGCGCGTTCGAGATTGGCATGAAAATCGCCGGAACTGTTGCCGTCCGCGCTATCAGTGACTGCCTTGATCCCCGCCCAGGGGATGTCGAGAAGCGCCGCAATTTGCGCGACCGCTGCGGTTTCCATGTCGACCAGGTCCGCTTTGAGTGTGTCGCGCAGATAGCCTGATCGTTCGGGGCATTTTACGAAACAGTCGGCGGTCGCAATCCGCGCCTGTGGTAGGGCAAGCGCCGCCGGCATGGGATGGGATCGGAACGGCGTCCAGTCAGAAGGGCCTATCGGCCATGCTCCTGCGTTATAATGGGTGAAGCCGTCATGATCGCCGAATTTCTCGAGCGTGCCATAGTCGGCCTGCAGGGATTCATGGAGGTAGAAACAATCGCCCTCGCTGCTGCTGACATGGCCAGCGGTGCCGATTACCAGAAACAGGTCCGGCTGGAAGTGACTGTGCATATAGAGGGCGGCGGCACCGGCGTGGACCTTGCCGATGCCCGAGCACAGGATGGAAACCTGCTTCCCCTCATGGCCCAGCTGGCGAATTTCGCCGAGCGGACTGTCGACGCGCGTTACCGGCTGATCGCGCAGAAAGGCATCCGCCTCATCCTGGACACCGGTGATGATGGCGATATGGTCAATCACCGGCAAAGGCCATCAGGGCGGCTGGCGTCACTCCGGCGGCCACCAGTTTTTGCGCGCCGCCGAGATCTGGCAGGTCGACGATGAACAGCGCCTGGTCAACAATGGCACCCTGACCGCGCAGCAATTCTACGCCGGCCATGCCGGTACCGCCGGTCGCGAGAAGATCATCGACAAGCAACACACGCTGGCCGGGCAGAATCGCATCGTCATGCATCTCGATCCGGTCGGTGCCATATTCCAGTGCATAATCGATGCTCACCGACTTGCCCGGCAGTTTTCCCGGCTTGCGCAGCATGACCTTGCCCTTTTCCAGGGCATATGACATCGCCGCCGAAACAATGAAGCCACGCGCCTCTATCCCGGCGATCAGGTCGAAGCTGTCCGGGTCCACCAGCGCAATCATCCGGTCGATCGTCTGGCGAAAGGCGGGACCGTCGAGCAGCAGGGTGGATACATCGCGAAACTGGATACCCGGTTTGGGATAGTCCGGGATCGTTCGCACGAGATCGATCAGGTCCTGATTGTCAGTCATATTGTCCCCCGGAAACACGAACCATCCTAGTCGCGCAGCGGCCGGACCATGTCAATCATCATGGCTTTTGCAAAGCGGATGACGAGCAGGCGAGGCGCGCATTCTCCCGGTCAGCGGACATAAAAAAGGGGCGGTTTCCGAACCGGAAACCACCCCCTGATTTTTCCATAAACCGTCAGGCTTATTTGAGTTCGACGGTACCGCCGGCAGCTTCGATCTTCGATTTGATTTCTTCTGCTTCGGCTTTGTTGACGCCTTCCTTGATTGGTTTCGGAGCGCCTTCGACGAGAGCCTTGGCATCGGTGAGGCCGAGAGCGGTAATCGCACGGACTTCCTTGATGACCTGGATTTTCTTGCCGCCGTCGCCGGTCAGGATGACGTCGAATTCGTCTTTTTCTTCAGCAGCTGCTTCACCGCCACCCGCAGCAGGGCCGGCTACTGCAACAGCAGCGGCAGCAGAAACGCCCCACTCTTCTTCCAGTGCCTTGGACAGTTCAGCCGCTTCCATGACGGTCAGTTTCGAAAGTTCTTCAACAAGTTTAGCAATATCAGCCATTTTATAACTCCAGATTTCTAATCAGTTTATTCGGTTAAAATTCATTCACCCGTAGCGGCATAAGCGCCGACCACACGTGCAAGGGCTCCAGCAGGCTCTTTGACAACCCGAGCGATTTTCGTTTGTGGTGCAACAAGCAATCCAACAATCGTTCCGCGCAGTTCGTCGAGAGAAGGCATGGAGGCCAGCGATTTCACGCCAGCTTCGTCCAGAAGGGTATCACCCATTGCGCCGCCAACAATTTCAAGCTTGTCATTGGCTTTTGCAAAATCCACTGCGATTTTCGCAGCGGCCACCGGATCATCCGATGTGGCAAGTGCGACCGGACCAGACAGCATATCTGCTATCGGGGTATAGTCGGTACCTTCCAGAGCCAGTTTGGCGAGGCGGTTTTTCGAGACTTTGAAGCTTGCGCCTTCTGCCCGCATTTTCGTCCGCAGCTCGGTAGACTGAGCAACGGTCAGACCCTGGTTGCGTGTTACCACGACCACCCCGGCCTGCTTGAAAACAGCGTTCAGAGCGGCAACCGCTTCGGTCTTTTGACCACGATCCATATTTTGCTCCTTCACGAGGACTGCGTTTTGAGGCGCAATCCCATTCTAGTTTTCGTCACCCTGAACTTGTTTCAGGACCTCGGGAGGCAACATGCTTCCCGGCGAGATGCTGAAACAAGTTCAGCATGACGAGCGAAAGGTTTGGCAAATTGCCGCACCATATAATCCGAAGGGGGGTTTTGGCTGCTCTGCTGCGGCTAACCGCTGGCTGCATGCCCGTGTGTTGCCACACGAAAAAACTGATCCCCGTCTAGGCTGGAAATTAAGAGAGGCAAATTCCCCTCACCGGCTGTCTCGGACGGAAATTGTGATTCGTTTGACCGAACCGCAATTTGTAGGGGAGCCATTAAAGGATGGCGCGGGGAAGTCAAGAGCTGTGGGCAGTGAATGGTGACTCTGGACGCTCACAGGGGCGGTTTTGCCCTACCGTGAGACGCGAATGCCTTCCTCTGCCGTAGTGATGCCATCGCGGACCATCTGGCGGGCGGACGATGCGAGTGATCTGTTTTGCAGGAAGGCATGGGCGGCAATGCGGCTTTCGTCGCCGCCGTCATTGACAAGCTTGCGGATGGTATCGTCGATGCGGATTGCCTCGAATACGCCGATGTCGCCCTGAAAGCCGGTGTAATTGCATTTCGCGCAGCCAGTTTCCCGGTATACGACGGTCCCGCGATCAAATCCCAGCAGCGAGGCAAGCGAACCATCGGCCTGTATCGGCTGGCGGCAGGCCTCGCAAAGTTTGCGCACCAGACGCTGGGCAACGATCGCGCGGATCGTGGAGGCGAGCCTGAACGGATTGACCTTCATGTCGAGCAATTTGGTAATCGCCCCCACCGCATCATTGCTGTCCACGGTGGACAATATGATAAGCCCTTTTTGCGCAGACTGAATTGCGATATCCAGCGTCTCGCGATCTCCGATTTCTCCGACCATGACGACATCGGGATCCTGCCGCAGGATCGCCGTCAGGCCCTCTGCATAGGTCGACCCGTGTTCGACATCCACCTGTGTCTGGCTGATGGTTTCAATGGCATATTCGATGGGGTTCTCAATCGTCAGAATATTATGCCGACCGTCGTTGAACTGCTCCATGCAGGCATATAGCGTTGCGGTTTTTCCCGAACCGGCAAGTCCGGCGACCAATATGATGCCATCGGGGCTCGATAGCGCTTCGGACAATATCGCAAGGCTGTCGCCAGACAATCCGGGCAGATTCAGCGCTATGTTGGCGGACTGTCTGTCTCCTATGTTCAGTATGATATATTCATTGGCGGCGTTCGGCAGGGTTGAAATGCGGACGTCGAAAGTTTTCCCGCTGAGGGTGAACCTGGCCCGCCCCTCTTGTGGAATACGGTGATCGGCGATGTCCAGCCGCGCCATTTGCTTGATCTGCTCGGCGATATCGGACGCAAAACATAATGGCATTTGGAGCTTGTCATGCAGTCGGCCGTCTATACGCATCCTGATATTCAGCGCGCTGTCGAATATCTTGATATGAATATCCGAAGCACCCTGTCGTGCTGCTTCTGCAATGATAGCGTGGATCAGCCGGATACCGGCGGGTTGATCCCGAATGTCGGACAGGCTTTCGGCGTTAATAGCCTGGATCATGATGTCATTGATCATCGCGTCGTCATGGTAATCCGGACGTTCGGACAAAGCCGCATCGGTCGCATAATGCGCCGACAGCAGTTCTTCAAATTTGCTCCGGTCCACCCGTTCGACGTCCAGCGGCAAAGCCAAATGCCGACTGACCGCCAGAAGACAGAGCGGATCGGCATCCTCATGCAGCGCGACAATCAACCTTTCCCGTTCGATAGCCTTCATCAATATGCCGTGATTGCGGGCAAAATCGTAGGATATGTCGGTCACCGGCAGGGCTGGTTCCAGCCCCGCCGGTGATTGATGATCGGGGATCAATCGGGAGCAGCCGCCGCCGGAATCCAGAAACGTCCGTTGCCCTGTTTCCTGTCCGATCGTCATCGTCTGTCCCGTCTGCAAATCATGCAAAAAACACTGTAAGTGTTATAGTTACGATAGGTTCGTGAACGCTAAGGGACTCTTGCGTGACATAAAGATTACAATATGGACCTGCTTTCATCAGATCGGGCATGGTGCCTAGAAGTTCAGGCCGATACTCATCGAGAAGCGGGTCCCCACGGCATAGGCATTGTTCAGGATCTGCGTGTCGCCCAATGTCTGGGACTCGGTGTAATCCGTACCCAGAATATTTCGCGCTTCGAATTTCAGTTCGAAATCCTGTCCCGCGATATTCATTTCCTCGCGCAGCACCAGATCCAGCCGCCAGCCGGTTTTTTCCACCAGATCGGGCTGGTCCTGTGGCCCACGCGCGGTCACCCGCGGGCTGTTATAGGTTAGCAGCATCGTTTGCTGGGAGAGGGAACCTTCCTCGCGCTCCATCCCGAATTGCAGATTGGCGACATGTTTAGACTGTCCGGTCAGGCGATCGCCGTCGTCGAACAGATTGGAAGCGGCAGTCGGCTGCAAAGTGACGGGACTAATCGCCAGATCATCCGCACCGACCTGAATTTCGGATTTGGTGTAGGTGTAATTTGCCGCAAGGAGCAGCCGCCGGTCTTCGAAGAAACCGCTACCCAGATCATAGAGCGGGAAATATTTCACCAGTTCAACTTCTGCGCCAACCAATGTCGCCGAAGGGGCGTTGGAAAACCCTGTAAACAGAGTTCCGCCGCCCTGTACGAACGCCACATTCTCGATCGGGTTCTTAATATCCTTGTAAAAGCCTGCCAGAGTGACGCGCTCACCCTCACCAAGATAATATTCAAACCGCCCCTCAATATTGGTGAGTTCGCTGTCGGTCAGCAGCGGGTTGCCGATAAAGGTCCGGTCGGTATCGAGGTCGAGGAATTGCTGCGGCGCCAATTCGCGAAATTGCGGGCGGGCGATTGTTTTGGATGCCGCCAAGCGAAATTGCATATCATCGGCGAAATTCCATGTCAGCGTTCCGGCCGGCAGCCAGTAATCATTGCTTATGCCCGATGCAACAGCGATCCCTCCAGCACCGCTCAACAGGATCGGGGTCACGGTTTGATCGGCATCTTCGTAGCGGACGCCAAGGTTCAGGCGCAAACCGTCAGCCAGTTCGGCATCGATCTGTCCATAGCCTGCGTGAATTTCAAGCTGAGCCTCATAGGCAGGAACCGATGATTGCGCTGCCACTTCCCGCAATTCGATTTCGTGGGTGAACACATTATAATCGGACAACAGGAAATCGATCCGTTCCTGATCTATCGGATTGGGCAGACCATTGGCGGGCACAAAACGGAAGTCGCGGCGCTCGGCCTGACGATCATTGAGATAATAAGCATAGCCGGCGGACAGGTTGAGGGGGATGCCGATATCGGTTTCATATCCAAAATCGATGCCGCCACCATAAACATCATCGTTGAGGTTGCTGAACTGGACCCGGGCTGATTCTCCCGGAGAGGTCAGATCGTTGACAAAATCATTGGCGATCAGATCATCATAGGCATAGCTGTACGACCGCTGATAGGGGGCATCACGTTTGGAATTGGCGTAGGCACCGCGCAGGTCGAGAGAGAAATTGCCAAATTGAAATTCGCCGACAAATTGCGATGTGAACAACTGTCGCTCGAACCAGCTTGTTCGTCCCTGATTCAGCAATGTTTCTTCGTCGACATTGATCGCATCGACACCGGCCTTGATCGATGCTTCTTTCGATGTGTCGTGAATATAGAGGTTGGTGAAGCGCAATTTATGCTCGCCGATTTCCGCCGACAATCCGAGCAAACCATTGACCACGATACGGTTTTCGGTGGTGACAAAGCGGAAGTCCTGATCCGGGAGCAGGCCGGGGTTGCCGTCTATATTGACAATGCCCTGGGATGTCTGCTGGATTCCCCCGCGGGTCCGCCAGCTATTTTCATAGCCCGCTGTCGCGACGACGCCGATATTGGCGTCGCCAACGTCAAAGGACGTCCCGCCGGTTAGTTCCGCGGAGAAATTGGCCGGAATATCGGAATTGCGCTGGATGAGGTTGGTTTCGGCATTGTTCAGACTGGCCGCAAAATTCTGTAGATCCAGACTGGAAAATTCGGTGCCGACAGAAATCGGAATGTTCTGACCAATAGCCGCGGCAAGACCGCCGGGAATATCGCGCAAACCGCCATCATATCCGATGATATCACTGTCCGAGCCATCATATGTATAGCCAAGCTTGCTCGTGGTTTCGCTGTCACCGCTCAAACTGGTGCTGAATTTGAGAAATGGCTCGTCGGGCGTGGCCTTGGTGGTGAGGTTGATCACCCCGCCGCCAAATTCACCGGGATAATTGGCCGAATAACTTTTTTGCACAACGGTCGATGCAATGACACTGGTGGGAAAGAGATCAAGCGGGACAACCCTCCGCAGCGGTTCCGGTGAGGGCAGGGGAAGGCCGTTCAGCAAAGCCAGTGAATAGCGCTCACCAAGACCGCGAACAAAAACATAACGGCCGCCAACAACACTAAGTCCGGTCACGCGCTGCAGCGATCCGGCGATATCACCATCGGCTGTCCGCGCGATTTCCGTTTCGCCGAGTACAGTCACCACTTCCGGCGTGGCACGGACGGGATCGGGTATGAACTGGCCGCGCACGATAATGACATTGCCGCCGCCGCCCGGTGCCGAGATGTCGACCTCCTCCTTGCCGGGCTGTTCAACATCCACATTCTCTGTCTCATTTGCAGGCTGGGCGTGGGCAGCTGGCGAAGTCAATGTGCTTCCCAACATCAAGCTGGCGATTAGCGTTGCGCGCTTTTTCATCGGATGTGATCCTCGTCAAATAATAAAAACGGGATGACGGCTCCCATGAGCCGCCATCCCTCAGGTCAATTGCAATTCAGCCGATCGTTGGAGCTACAATGCAGTCGTTGGCGTAAAGGCCGCAGGTCCAGCCCTGAAAGCGAGTGTCATTCGCATCCTTGACCGCGCCGATGTAGGCGGCATCTTCAAAAAAGCTGTTCGCTGCACTTGCAGTGAACGGGGTGACCGCATTTTCATTGGCACCGTTGATGAAGGGGAAGGCCGCCGAAGCATTGGCAAGAGTGGATGTTCCGCTTGCCGTGTTGTTGGTACCAGCGTTGAAAATCGTCTGGATTTGAGCAACGGTAATATTGCCGTCATCCACAAATGACGTCGCGCAGCTCATGAACAAGGACTGAAAAACGGGCGGTCCATTTTCATCCGCAGCCGCGCCCGCCGCCTGAACGGTTGTCGCGCTGTCAATGTCGATACACGCAGCCGCGCTGTTGAAGATGCTATTGTAAAATTCATAGTCGCCGCCACCGCGCAGAAGGATGACATGATCCTGACCGCTCGAAACAAAGGTGACATTTGCGAGCAGATGGCGCTGGCGTGGTTCGGCATCTTCGTCACCGTTGGAATCGGCTTCCATGACATGATCGCCGCCGCCGACGCGCTGAACCGCGAGAACATATTGGTTGGCGCCCTGATAGCCCGAGTCCGAATCAACCGAGTCATCATCAATGCCGGTAAAAGCCAGGTTCTTGCCGTTTACGCGACCACCGAACCATTCGACGCCATCATCGGAACTGTTGTGGACCTGAATATTCTGGAAGAATGTTCCGCTGCCAACGCCGGCCAGAGTGATGCCGTTGAGCTCGTTGCCCGGAGATACTTCAAAGCCGGGATAACGAACCTGCAAATAGGACAGCCGGCCGCTGCTGTCCGTAGGTAAAGTGCCGCCGTAAACCGCATTGGCAGGCCCTTCAACAATCGCTTCGCAGTCGGCGCGCGCCCCGTTGGGATTGGATGCGCCGCCGGTAGCACAATCGGAAATTGGTGCGCGGCCCAGGATGACAATGCCGCCCCATTGACCGATGCTGTCGACTCCGGCTGTACCCAGTATATTCTGACGAGAAGTGAAGATGATCGGATCAGACGCTGTTCCTTCGGCAAAAAGCTGCGAACCGCGGTTGACGAGCAGATAATCGCCGCCAGACGAACCAAAAATGGTCACGCCGGGTTCGATTGTCAGAATGCCTTGCGCGCCGCCGTCAATGCCGACTTCAACGCCGCCGGACAGGGAATATACGGTGTTTTCGGTCGATGCGCGTTTGGGCAAAACAAGATTGCCCTGGATCACACCGGATACCTGGCAGTTACGAGCCTCCTCGCCATTACCGGTGGTAATGGTTCCGACATTGGCTGTGCCAGTCGGACAATCGGTTGCGGGCGTTCCGGCCACCGGAGTCGGGGTGGGCGTCGGGGTTGGTGTTGGCGTTGGGGTCGGGGATGGTAATACAACCAGATTGCCTTCACCTGGTGACGCGACATCATCAGCGCCACAGGCACTTACCGCGAGCGCTGCTGCACTGGCGAAAAGAACAGAACGGAATTGCTTATTCAACATGGATTTGTCTCCGCAGACTTTAGATTTGAAACTGGTGTTCAAACGACACGGAGTAGAATCAGCTAACCCCCATCGCCTCGGTCAGGGGCAATAGGCTGGATAGATGACGTACGAGCTTTGATTATGTGAAGCTTTGGAGACTCAAATATTTCAGAAATATGTCCCCAGATGAGAGGCTAGCTTTCGCGCTGCAAAACACCCGGTTCGATCTCGTAATAATCGCCCTTGTCGGCAACAAAGATATGACTCCAGATTTTCGTACCGGTGGGCTTGTCGAAACAACCCATGGCGATGGCGATCTTGTCATGATGGATCGGGTCCCAGAACAGGGACGCGCCACAGGTGTCGCAGAAGCCGCGGCGGACTTTTTCGGAGGACTGATACCAGCGGACATGGTCTTCGCCGTCGATCGTGACAGCGCTGGTCGGAACGTCGAGCGAGGCCCAGTAATGGCCGGATTGCTTGCGGCACAGGGTACAGTGGCAGGCATCGCCCTCTGGCAGGTCGCCACTGACTTCAATTTTTACCGCGCCGCAGAGGCAGGAGCCCTTGTGCATGTTTTCCTCCCAGAAGTTGTCCGACGCCAAGTTTAACGGAAAAGCCCTGCGGTTTGAAAGCGGGAAATTATACCCGGCAACTCAGGCGCGTGAAACGCGGACCCGCTGCTCGACCATATTCATGCTGCCGAAGGCGGTGAGAAAAGAGACGTCGGTGGCATCGCGGCCGACGCCAATGACGGCCATGTCGCTTGCTAGCGCCATTCCTGTAGGGTCGATCAGGTGCCAGCGGCCATCGAGAAAAACCTCCGGTACGGCGTGAAAATCCTGCGGCCGGACATCGGGCGCATAGGTGCTGGCAAAGCGCGCCGGGATATTGGCGGCGCGGGCCATGCTGATCAGGATATGTGCATAGTCGCGGCAAACGCCCTTGCGTGCGGCAAAGCATTGCTGGGCATTGCTGTTGGCATTGTCGACATCGGATCCATAGGTCATGGTCCGTTTGATATAGTCGGCCATGGCGGAGACCAGCGGGCCACCGGTGAGGCCGGAAAATTCGTTCGTCACCACATCGTCAAAAGCATGGACCGAGCAATAGAGCGAGTTGAACAGATAAGGGACCGCTTCGCCGGGCAGGTCGGACAGGGCGGTGGCTGGCAGGGTGGCAAAGTCCGGATCGGGGCGATCAATTGTAACCCGTGCAGCATAAGACACGATGAGCTGTTCCCGCTGCGTGGTCCACAATCTTGTACCGATATTGTCATGGGCCGGGACGATGGTTCTGTTGTCTGCCGGTCCGATGTCGATATGCGCGTCGGTGAGCGTCTGATCAGATGTCGCTGCTGCCTCGACCTGGACCAGGATGGTGCAGGGCGCGGGGAGGCGGTAGGATAGGTGGGCGCTGATCTGCAGTATCGTCATAACGGTCCTTATAGAATACAGGGCGCATGAAAAAAGGCCGGGATTGCGCCCGGCCTTTTTCTAACGGCTATTGTGACATCCCCTGCTTTTGCCGGGGCGACGGGTGGCGAATCAGGCGCCTTCAATCTCGCCGAGATCAACCTTGAGGCCTGGGCCCATGGTTGTGCTCAACGCGATCTTGCGGACATATTTGCCCTTGGCGCCAGCTGGTTTCGCCTTGATTACGGTGTCGATCAGCGCATCGAAATTCTTGCGCAGATCGGCTTCGGAGAAGCTCGTCTTGCCGATGCCATTGTGGATGATCCCGGCTTTTTCGACGCGATATTCGATCTGTCCGCCCTTGGCGTCCTTGACCGCTTGCGCGACATTCGGGGTGACCGTGCCCAGTTTCGGGTTCGGCATCAGGCCCTTGGGACCCAGCACCTTGCCGAGACGGCCGACAACACCCATCATGTCCGGGGTGGCGATGACGCGGTCATAGTTGAGGTCGCCACCTTGCATGGCTTCCATCAGGTCTTCCGCACCAACAACGTCTGCGCCGGCTTCTTTCGCTTCGTCTGCTTTCGCATCCTTGGCAAAGACGGCAACGCGTGCGGTTTTGCCGGTTCCTGCTGGCAGCGAGATCACGCCGCGAACCATCTGGTCAGCGTGGCGGGGATCGACACCGAGGTTGATTGCAACGTCAAGCGTTTCGTCAAATTTCGAACTGGAAGCGAGATCCTTCAACGTCTTGATAGCTTCATCGATGCCGTACAGTTTTTCGCGATCAACCTTGGCATTGATAGCCTGCATTTTTTTGGAGAGTTTTGCCATGTTCTTATCCCTCCACCACATCGACGCCCATCGAGCGTGCGCTGCCTGCAATGATTTTCATTGCCTGTTCAATGTCATTGGCATTGAGATCGGCCATCTTCGTTTCGGCGATTTCCTTGATCTGCGAAGTCTTGATCGTTCCGCCTGATTCCTTGCCCGGTTCGCTCGAACCCTTTTTCAGCTTGGCAAGCTTCTTGATCAGATAGCTTGCTGGCGGTGTCTTGGTTTCAAAGGTGAAGCTGCGATCCGAAAAGACGGTGATTTTCGTCGGGATCGGCGTGCCTTTTTCAAGCTTGTCTGTTGCGGCGTTAAACGCTTTACAGAAATCCATGATGTTGACGCCGCGCTGACCCAATGCTGGGCCGATCGGCGGGGATGGATTTGCAGTACCGGCGGGCACTTGCAAATTGATATAGCCATCAATTTTTTTAGCCATTTGGC
>NZ_JBLWWU010000029.1:0-17039 GCF_048267785.1 Parasphingorhabdus sp.
CCCACCTGGAGCAAAACCAAATAGGGGCGGCATATGGCTTTTTCGGCTTGCTGCCCGGGTTGGTTGCTAGAGCCACGCAGCAATGCATGGCCCAGATGAATGGCTGGCTATTCCGTTTCGACGGATGGACAGAACCCGGCTTACAGACCCTCTGGTATTATCTTAACGGTAGAACTCACCCGGTTCCTCTGTTAGAAAAGAGACTATGCCAAAAGCAAAACGATCCGATAATTGGGGTTTTCCCCGCTGGGGAAGCTATGAAAGCTCCCGCGAAACGCAACAAGTCAAGATTTGTGACCGGCACGGTTGCAACGAACCCGGCAATTGTCCTGCGCCCAAATCTCCCAACAGTCCCGAACGCTGGTATTTCTGCCAGACCCATGCGGCCGAATATAATCGGGGATGGGACTATTTCGAGGGGCTCGACAAGGAAGAGCGCAAGAAGCGCGAAGCGGACGAGCAGCGCGATGCCAATGCCTATCAGGAAGCCAAGCATTATAGCTGGATGGGATCCGGTGACGGCAGCCGATCGCGCGACGAAATGACCGCGCTGGAGATTTTTGACCTGACTCCCGATGTCGAGTTTGAAACGGTGAAAAAGGCGTGGCGCTCGATGGCCAAGGAATATCATCCCGACGTCAATCCCGGCGATGCCGAGGCCGCGAAAAAATTTCAGACAGCACAGGCAGCGTTCGAGGTGCTGCGCATTGCCGAAGAACGGCGAGTGTGGAAGCCGGTCTAGGCTTTTTCCAGACGTTCGGCCGTCTGCTGGATCAGTGCAATCATATTGGGAATGCCCTGGGTGCGGTTTGAACTGAGCTGATTCTTGAGATCAAAGGGTTGCAGCACGGTGGCGATATCGGTATTTTTGATGGTCTCCGCCGGCTGATCCTGCACCGTTTCCAGCACCAGTGCGATAATACCCTTGGTAATCGCGGCATTGCTGTCGGCGAGAAAATGCAGGCGCCCGTCATCCAGTTGCGTCGGATAGACCCATACAGACGCAGAACAGCCGCGAACCAGGGTCGCATCGGTTTTTAGCGCATCCGGCATCGGATCAAGCTGTTTGCCGAGATCGATCAACAGACGGTAGCGATCATCGGGTTCGAGGAACTCATATTCTTCGATCAGGTCGTCAATTTTGCTCATGGGGTGGCGGTTAGCAGTGTCCGGGGCCAAGGTCACCCGTTTTTAGCCGTCCGTTTGCGACGCGCTATCCATCTACTGGTCTTGGGACAATTCCCCATTCGTGCTGGGACTGAGGAAGGGCAGGCGGCACGCACTCTGGCCGATTCTTTTCGACAGGCTCAGCACGAACGGTGAGTGACTAAAGCTCCACGCCTGCTGCGATGGCTTCGAGTTTGCGGATGCGTTCTTTCAGGTCGGCAACCTCAATCCGTGAGGTGGCGGTTGGCGGATTATCCTCCCGCCGCTGTTCCAGTTCGCGGGATTTCAGGGCAATCCAGTCGCGCCATCCACGGAGGGCCACAAGAGCGACGACGGTCAATCCAATCAGTGAAAAGGCTGCGGTGATCATGTAAATTGCAGAGTCTTGCATCATGCTTGTCCTTCTACTTCTATCTTCCGGACCGGACTAGCGGTCCCGCAATTGTTCAATTTCATTTTCGAGCTGCTTGGTGCTGTGTCCATCGGTGGTGATCTGCTCCAGCACCGCAACGCGTTCCTTCAAATATCTCATTTCCTCGCGCATCTGCTCGGCATCGGGATCGACTTTATTGGGAAGGTGGCCGTATTTTTCTGCCATTTTGCTTTGGTGCCGGGTCCAGATCACGAGCCCGCCCAGCATGAAAGGCGCCAATGGTATCAATGCCCAGACAAGATCACCCATCAGTTCAGCTCCTTCATTTCGCTAGCATCCCGTAATTGTTCAATCTGTTGTGAAACATCCATGCCCTTGTCGGTCACTATGCGCTCAAGAACCCGAACGCGCTGTTCAAGCAATTCCGTATGCGCGGCATATTGCGCGGCCTTTTCCGCTGTCATCTGCGTTTGCACCTTAAGCTGTTCCTGTTTGTATTTTATCCAGGGCTTTACGAAAACGCCGCCGATAATCGCGAGCAATCCGCACGAGATGCCGAGGATAGGGATAAGCATTGGAAATTCCATTTTATAGGCTCCATGGATTGGTCTAATTTGTGCGCTTGTCGCGCAATTGCTCGATTTCCTGGGTTAGTCGGTGGCTGTCATCAGTGACGATCCGTTCGACATTGGCGAGTCGGTCTTTCATCGAACCGATTTCAGCCCGCAATTCGGCATTTTCGTTGGTCAGCAATTTGACCCGTTCGACCGCTTCACGATCTGTCCTGGGATAGACCGACTTGCCCCACTGGTTTTCGAGAGGGTAGCCGTTCTTGATCCGCATCCAGGTGGTGACGACCCAGCCGCCAACTGCAATGGCAGTGACAACTGCGATTATCGGAGCGATCTCGGTGATCAAGGCAATCTTTTCCGGGTCCATCAGTTTTGCTCCCGGAGCGCTTCGATTTCATCGGCAGTGCGCTTCGCCGGGTCTGTGGCAATCCGCTCAAGGACCTGGAGGCGTTCCTGCAGGCGGTCGATCTTGCCGACCAATTCTGCATTTTCGTTGGACAGCAATTCGATCTTGCGATGTTCGTCCGGACCGGATTTTGAAGATTTTCCACTTTTTCCGCCCCATTCATCTTCCAGTTCATAGCCATGTTTGGCTCGGATCCAGTTGTTCACGATCCACGCTCCGTAGCTGATGGCGATAATCGCGATAACAAATTGCGGGCTTCCCCAATCCATATCCATTCTCCCTGTTGAGGCGCTTAGCGCAGACTTTCTATCTCGTTCGACAGCGCCGTATTCTTGCTGGTGTAGTAAAGTTCCATGTCGGCCAGCTTGCGATCAATTTCCCGGAACCGTGATTTGATATCCCGGGTCGTGCGGCGCGGTGACTGGCGCACGCCCTGCCAGAATTTGGTATCTTCCGGGTCGCTCAGATACATCTCACGGGGTTTTGGCTCGGAAATTTTCGCAGCGATCCAATAGGCGACCAGCGTCCAGGGAAAGGCGAAGGTGACGGTGGCGATAATCGCTGCCAGTCGGACCCATGCCACATTGATGCCGGTATAGTCGGCAATCCCGGCGCATACCCCGCTCCATTTCGCGCGTTTTTTGTCGAGATAGAATTTCGTGCGGGAGGAGCTCATGATGGGTGCCTTTCTTTTTTCAACAGCTCGTCAAAATTGTCGAGCGTGGGAACAGGGTCGGTGGAAGCCCTGGGCAGGGCAGATTGACGCCAGTCAGGATTGTCCGCTGCCATGATCCGCTCGATGGTTTCCATCCGGTCATCCAGACGGCGGGCCATGTGGTGCAGTTCCTCCAGCAAGTTTTCATCTTCGTTGGTGATGGTCGCGGCGGTTTTCCACTTGGTGACATAGTGAAATATGATCCAAGGGAACGCGACGAAGACGCCGAGTACGGCAAATAAGGGTACAAAAATATCTTCCATTATACGTCACCTTTTTTCATGGCCGCCTTCATGGCTTCCAGTTCTTCATCGACCTTGTCGCTGGATTCCAGCGCCGCGATCTGGTTCTCCAGGCTCTGCGGTTCGCCACCCATGCCAAGCGCATCAGCGCGGCCTTCAGCAAAATCGACCTGGCGTTCGAGATATTCGAAACGGGAGAAGGCATCGTGGACCTTTTCGCCATTATACATTTCGCGCAGTTTTACGCGGTTCTCGGCGCTCTCCAGTCGATTGACCAGGCTGCTCTGGCGCGAGCGGGCTTCCTGCAGTTTTTTCTGCAATTTGGCGATGTCACCCTCTGAAGAGCGAAGCGCTTCGTCGAGGACCTGAATTTCCGCTTTCAGCTGGTCGGCCATGTCGGCGGCCTTGCGCTTTTCAACCAGCGCCGCCTTGGCCAGATCTTCACGATCCTTGGAAAGTGCGAGCTGGGCCTTTTCGCTCCAGTCTTCGGTCAGATGATCGAGCTTGTCGATATGCCTGCGCATTTCCTTCTGATCGGCAATTGTACGAGCCGCCGAGGCACGAACTTCGACCAGAGTTTCCTCCATCTCAAGGATGATCATGCGGATCATTTTTGACGGGTCTTCCGCCTTGTCCAGCATGTCGGTGACATTGGCGGCGATGATGTCGCGTGTTCTTGAAAAAATACCAGCCATGTACATACTCCGGTTGCGTTTGTGGTTGTGTTTGAACTTGTTCGAGCCTTGGCCCCAATCCTGTTCTACATCATCCTGTTGAATTTCAAAAGGTGGCCGGGACTTGACTTCGGCAAGGGGGAAAGAAGTGGTCCCGGCCATTTTGTCTGTCATGCCCGATAACCAACGTTGATCAGGCTGACAGGAGGGGAAGCGATTTGGGTGCTTGCGATCGTGCCTTCGGCCTGTGCGGGTCCGACTGCGCTGATCATGATCGTCACGCCAAATAGCAGGATCGAGATGATCGCGGAAATATCGGTGCGGGTCATTTTGTTCAATGCTGGCATGATTTCCTCCAGTGGTTGGTGTATTTCGTATCTGACACCTACTTTGCAGAACCCGTGCCAAATTATCTATCCTATTGATAAATAACGAAATAGTGGATTTTTCCGCAACGTGAACATAGTATTAATTGCTATTTAATAGGAATTTGCACTATATATTGGCCATGAAACGGGAAAATCAGTTTGTCGGGGAATCGGGCGCTTTTCTCGACGCAGTCGAAAAAGCCAGTCGGGCGGCACCGCTGGACCGCCCCGTGCTTGTAGTCGGTGAACGTGGAACCGGCAAGGAACTGATCGCGGAACGTCTTCACCGGCTCAGCCTGCGCTGGGATGGTCCGTTCGTTACCCTCAATTGCGCTGCCATGCCGGAAACCCTCATTGAAGCGGAATTGTTTGGTCACGAAGCCGGTGCCTTTACCGGCGCAAGCAAGGCGCGGGTAGGGCGGTTCGAGGAAGCGGATGGCGGGACGTTGTTCCTTGACGAACTGGGAACCTTGTCGACCGGCGCGCAGGAACGTCTGTTGCGGGCGGTGGAATATGGGGAAATCACCAGGATCGGATCATCCCGACCGCAGCGAGTCGATGTCCGCATCGTCGCGGCGACAAATGCCGATCTGCCGAAAATGGCGGAGGATAATAAATTCCGGGCTGATTTGCTTGACCGTCTGTCTTTCGAAGTTGTCACTTTGCCGCCGCTGCGGGTGCGGGAAGGCGATATTCCGGTGCTCGCCGACTATTTCGGCCGCCGGATGGCGGCTGAACTTGATTGGCCGACATGGCCCGGCTTTGGCCGCCTCGCTTCCGAAGCGTTGAGTCGCCACACGTGGCCCGGCAATGTGCGGGAATTGCGGAATGTGATTGAGCGCGCGGTCTATCAATGGAATGATCACAGCAGACCGGTTGACCATGTCGTGTTCGACCCTTTTGAATCGCCGTGGAAACCACGGGAGACCAGATCGCGGCAGGAAAACGAGCAAGCTGCGCCATCACCCGCAAAAGTCTCGCCTGCGCCCAATGAACCGCATGCATCGGAATCTGCGCTATATGATGTCGACGATATGAAGACGGCGGTAGAAGCTTTTGAAAAACGGATATTGGAAAGCGCGCTGGCCAAATCGCGCTACAACCAGCGGCAAACCGCCAAGGCGTTGAACCTGACCTATGACCAGCTACGCCATGCGCTGAAACGGCACGATCTGCTCGGGTCATAAAAAAAGAGGGCCGCCAGGCCCTCTTTTCATGCTTCCATATCTTCCATTTTATCCAGCGTTGGCGTTTACCATCGCGTAGAACATCGGCAGCGAAAGCAGGACATTGGTGCGCGATGCCATCAGCGCGATTTTCCCGGCTGCCGCTTTTTCGTCGGCCGTTGCTTCGACAATGCCGAGAACTCTTTTCTGCTTGGGCCAGATGATGAACCAGACATTGGCCGCCATCACAATGGCGATCCACATGCCGGCACCGATCATTGCATAGGGTTCTTGCAGCGTCATCGCCTGATGGACCCAACCGCTCACCCATGCGACATAAAGGCCGGTCACCACTGTCAGCAAGGCAGCCCAACGGAAATAGAACAAGACCTTCGGCGCGATATGTTTGCCGACCGCAGGTTTCAGTTCGTCAGGAATGGTCGGCATCAACGGCACCTGAACAAAGTTGAGATAATATAGCAGGCCGATCCATAGTACGCCAAAGAACAGGTGAAGCCAGCGGCCGATGCTATTCCCTGTGACCATATCGCCGTGCAGGCCAAACATCAGTGCAAGAGCAGCAATCAGCCCCACAATCATTACTGCATTCAGGTTTCCAAAAAACTTCGCCATTAGTCATCCCCCCAGATTTTATTTTACATTTAGGCCCTAACATTATGTCCGTGTCGGCTGCATGTCACGAAAAAATGGTTTTTTGCCGTTCCGAAGCGCTGAAAGGCATATTTCCCCTTGCATCTTTCCTTCGATTGATGCGTTTACGCAGCGTATGTCACCTACAAATGGAGAAAAGACAAAATGGCTTTTGAACTTCCCCCGCTTCCTTATGCAAAAACTGCCTTCGGAGATTTAATCTCCGAGGACACCTTCAACTATCACCATGGCAAGCATCACAATGCCTATGTCAGCAAGACCAATGACGCGATCGAAGGCACCGCCAACGAGGGCAAAAAGCTTTCGGAGGTCATTGCAGCGGCAGATGGCGGCCTGTTCAACAATGCGGCCCAGGTGTGGAACCACAGCTTTTACTGGCTGTGCCTTTCACCGGAGAAAAAGGAGATTTCCGGCGAACTGAAAGACCGTCTGGAAAACGCCTTCGGTTCGATCGAAGATTTCAAAGCCAAATTCAAGGACGAAGCTGTCGGCCATTTCGCCAGTGGCTGGGCCTGGCTGGTACTCGACGGGGATGAGTTGAAAATCACATCCTACCATGATGCCGACTCGCCTGTCGCGCATGGCGTGAAGCCTCTGCTGACGCTCGATGTCTGGGAACATGCCTATTATCTGGATTACCAGAACGCGCGTCCGGACTATGTGTCCGCGCTGCTCGACAATGCAATCGACTGGGACTTTGTTGCCCTCAACCTTGACGGAGACGGTGTCAGCCGCGCCGATCAGGGCTAAAAGAAGCCAAGGAGATTAAGCCGCGTCCTGACTGTCGGGGCGCGGCTTTTCTTCGACCGAGAAGCCATGCTTCATCAGCATCGGAATATTGGCCATCGCGAAGACGAAAGAGGCGGTGGTGACGCCCCACACCTTGATCGTGAGCCACCAGTCAAAGCTCAAAGTCGCTACCATCAGCTCGTTGGCAATGGCCATTGCGACAAAGAATATCCCCCAGTTGCGGGATAGTTTCAGCCAGCCCTCGTCGTTCAACCCTTCAAACGCCGCTTGCAGCAGACTTTTCAGCATCGCTTTTCCGCGCAACAATCCGCCAAATAATATCGCCGCAAATCCGGCGTAAATGATCGTTGGCTTATGCTGGATGAACCGTGGGTCATTGAAATAGATGGTCAGTGCCCCAAATCCCAGAATCAGGATGGCAGACATCCACATCATGGGTGAAATCTTGCCCAGCTTCCATTTTGAAATGATCATGGCAATGATAATCGCGATCATGAAGGCAACCGTGCCATAGACGGCTGCGGTGATCGGATTGCCTGCCGGAGCGCCGAATTTGTAGACGAGGAAGAATATCAGCAGCGGCCCGAAATCGAGCGCGAAGTTCAAACCGCGGTGGTCTTTTGGAATTTCTTCAATTGCTGTCGTTTCGGTCATTTTTCTATCCCGGCTATGGCTGCGGCCAAATCTTCGGCCTTGAACGGTCGTAAATCATCTACACTTTCCCCGATCCCGATCGCGTGAATCGGCAAACCATATTGTTTTGCTGCTGCGACCAGCACGCCGCCGCGCGCGGTGCCGTCCAGCTTGGTCATGATCAGTCCGGTCACTTTGGCGACATCTTGGAAAACTTCTATCTGAGAAAGGGCATTTTGTCCGGTCGTCGCGTCCAGGACCAGTACGACATTATGCGGTGCTTCCGGATTAAGCCGCCCGAGCACCCGCCGAATCTTGTCCAGCTCGTCCATCAACTCGGTGCGGTTCTGCAACCGCCCGGCTGTATCGACGATTAATACGTCGATGCCGGTTGCGGTGGCCTGTTTGACGCCTTCGTAGACGATGCTGGCGCTGTCGCCGCCCTGCGGGCCGCTGACGATAGGTACACCCAGCCTCTCGGCCCAGATTTTAAGCTGCCCGATCGCCGCGGCGCGAAAGGTATCGCCGGCGGCCAGCATGACACCATAATCCTGTTCCAGAAAGAGATGGGCGAGCTTGGCAATCGTCGTGGTCTTGCCGGAACCGTTGACCCCGATCACCAATATCACCTGGGGCCGTGGAAAAGCGTCTATTTCGAGCTGTATCGCAACCGGTTCCAATATGGCGGCTATTTCGCGCTGGATTATCTCCTTCACCGCATGTTCGCTGAGCCCTTTTTCAAACCGTTCAGCTGCAAGTTTTTCCCGGATCGAGGCGGCGGTAGCAGGACCAAGATCCGACATGATCAGCGCATCTTCGATATCGTCGAGCGTGGCTTCGTCCAGCTTGGCCTTGGTCACCAGCCCGGCGAGATTTTCCGTCAGCCGCGCCGAAGTTTTTCCAAAGCCGCCGAACAGACGATCTTTCCAACTGTTCTTTTCGGTCATGCCGCTATCCTGCCAATCAATTGTTCATCCTGCATGCCCGTAATTTCTACCGGAACCATCTGGCCTTTGTTTGCCGGCGCGTCCAGTAGAACGCGGGCAAAACTCTCCGAATAGCCGCTGTCACCGGAAATTTCCGCGAGCACGGTCTGTTTCGACCCGATCAATGACCGGCGCCATGCCTGCGCGCGCCGGGCAACGGCCTCGCGCAATATTCGCGCTCTTTTCTTTATCAACTGTCCGTCAACCTGCGGCATTTTCGCTGCCGGAGTGCCCTGTTTCGGCGAATAGGGAAAAATATGGCCATGAACAACATCGCACTGCTCGATTATCGAACGGCTGTTGGCAAACATCGCGTCATCTTCGGTCGGGAAACCGGCGATAATATCGGCCCCGATCGCAATCTCCGGACGTCTGGCTTTCAGCCGTTCGACCAGATCGATCGCCTGCTCCCGGTTGTGCCGCCGCTTCATGCGCTTCAGGATCATATTATCGCCGGACTGGAGCGACAGGTGGATATGGGGCATCAGCCGCGCTTCGCCGGTGAGCAGGTCAAACAGACGGTCATCAATCTCGATACCGTCCAGAGAGGAAAGCCGGAGCCTTGGCAGGGCTGGGACGTGCTTCAATATCCGTTCGATCAACATGCCCAGTGTCGGCTCGCCGGGCAGGTCGGGGCCATAGCTGGTGACATCGACCCCGGTCAGCACGACTTCCTGAAAGCCCTTGTCGACCAGAGCCTGCACCTGATCCACGACAAGTCCGGCGGGAACCGAGCGGCTGTTGCCTCGACCAAAGGGGATGATACAGAATGTGCAGCGATGGTCACAGCCATTCTGAATCTCGACAAAGGCGCGCGACCGGTCGGAAAAGGCGCTGACCATATGCGGAGCGGTTTCGGTGACCCGCATGATATCGGAAACCCTGATATCCGGACGATTGCTTTGCAGACCGAGTTTGAAATTGGCCGCGTCATATTTGTCGAAATTGCCGACCACCGCGCTGGTTTCCGGCATGGCGGAGAACATCGCGGGATCGACTTGCGCAGCGCAGCCGGTCACGATTATATTTTTCTCCGGATTGTCTTTCTTGGCCCGGCGGATGGCCTGCCGCGTCTGCCGGACTGCTTCGTTGGTCACAGCGCAGCTATTGACGATAATCAGATTGTCCCCGTCAATATTATGGGCGGCCAGATTCTGCCGCAACGTCTCGCTTTCCGCGATATTGAGCCGGCAGCCCATGCTGATCATTTCCGGTGCGCTCATCCGAACTGGGTCCAGTCAGATTCACCCGAAAAGACATAGGTGGTCGGGCCCTGCATCCGGATTGTATTGCCTTCTTCCCAGCTGATGACCAGGGTTCCGCCCGGTAATTCCACTTGCACGGGACTGGTCACCAGGCCGCGTCTGATTGCGGCAACGGCAGTCGCACAGGCTCCGGTGCCGCAGGCCCGGGTCAAGCCTACGCCGCGCTCCCAGACGCGCAAATGGATTGTGCCGTCCTTGATATGGGCAACATTGACATTCACTTTGTCGGGGAACAGGGGATCGACCTCGATCATCGGGCCGAGCCGGTCAAGTTCGACGTTATCGCTATCGTCCACGAAAAAAATCACATGCGGATTGCCGACATTGACGGCGGCAGGATTTTGCAGATCTTCCCAGCCAACTGGCATGTTGAGCGTGTCCATCGCATAGCCGAGTGGTATGGATTGCCATTCAAACCGGGGTGTGCCCATGTCGACGATGGCGCCATCTTCGGTTGCGTTGCCGGTAATAATCCCGCCATCGGTTTCGATCCGGGTTTCGTCACCAATCAGCTTGGCGACGCATCTGCTGGCGTTGCCACAGGCCTCCACTTCACTGCCATCGGCGTTGAAAATCTGCATTCTGACGTCGGCTTTACTGGACGGGCGCAAGATGATCAATTGGTCGCAGCCGATCCCGCTGTGCCGGTTTGCAATCGCCGCGACCATTGCACCGGACAATTCGATGGTCTGGTCGCGCGCATCGATAATGACAAAATCATTGCCCAATCCATGCATTTTGTGAAAGCGTCCGGTCATCATGTCAGGCGATTTAGGGATGCAGTTCGTGCGAGTCCAGCAATTCGGCTAATGCTGACCGTCGGCAACTAGTTCTAGCCAACGTTCTTGTGCAAATCTTCGACAGCGGTCGAAGCTGATGTTTCGATGTCCGGACGGTCGCTTTCTGCCACCGGTTTGGCCGGCAACAAATTGCGTTCCGCCAAAATCTCGCGGGTTTGATGGACCGACAGAGGACGGCCATAATACCAGCCCTGACCTTTGGTGCAGCCCAGACTGCGCAATTCGTCTTCGGTTTCCTTGTCCTCAATGCCCTCGGCGGTGATCGTTATGCCCAGACTGTCTCCCAGGCCGTTGATTGCCTTGACGATTGCCTTGCTTTCCGGATTTTCAAGTATCGATGTCACGAAGTTGCGGTCGATCTTGATCCGGTCAAAGGGCAGGGCGCGCAAATGGGCAAGCGAGCTATAACCGGTGCCAAAATCATCCAGCGCGATCTTGATGCCCTGATTTTTCAGGCTGTCGACGATGGATTGCGCCAGGCTGAGGTTTTCAAACAGCGAACTCTCGGTAATCTCGATTTCCAGACGATTTGCCGGAAAACCGGTTTCCACGAGCAGCTTCACTATTTTCTGGGCCAGCCAAGGATCAAGGAGCTGAATCGGCGAAATATTCACCGAAATGGTGAGGCTTGGGTCCCAATGTTTGGCGTCATCAAACGATTGTCGCAAGACACTGAGCGAGAGGTCACCAATCATTCCGGTTTCTTCGGCAATCGGGATGAATATTTCAGGAGAAATAAGCCCTTGTGTCCGGGATTCCCACCGACAGAGCATCTCGAAGCCCTCTAGCTTGCCAGTCGCAAGATCTATCTGCTGTTCATAATAGGGCACGAACTCGCCCTTTGGAATGCCCGCGCGCATCTCGGTCTCGAGGGAATTGCGCGTCTGTAGTTCCTTCTCCATCGTGTCATCGAACCAGCAATGGCGATTCCGTCCCTGTTTTTTCGCGTTATACATGGCGATATCGGCTTGCCGCATCAGGGCATCAACGCCATTAGCTGCAGGATCATAGCACGATATACCGATCGAAGTGGTTACAACGAGATGGATGCCATTTTCGATGATTGGCGAAGCGATCACGTCAATCAGATCATCCGCAATCCTCTCGACCATTTCCGGCTGCTCCGGATCAAAAATAAACGCGCAGGCGAATTCGTCGCCCCCTAACCGTGAGAGCAGGTTCTTGGGCGGCAGGACGCTGGCAATGCGGCTCGCCACATGCTTCAGGACGGTATCGCCAGCGTTATGGCCGTATACGTCGTTGATATTTTTGAAATTGTCGAGATCAAGCATCAGAAACGCGACGCTTTTATATTTCCGCTCGGCCGCGTCGACCAGATCGGTCGTTTTCTCTTCGATGGTCCGGCGGTTAAGCAATCCGGTCAGCGGATCGGTAACGGCGAGTAAATGGGCACGTTGTTCGGCAGCCGCCCTTTCTTCCACTTCGAGCGAAAGATCCCTGTAACGACGCCATCCAAACAGAATAAGCGCGATATTGAGCAGGAAAGCCGAACCCAATATATTATCGCTGCCGCCGGCCTGGCCGGACAGGGAAGTGATGGCATCCGACAATACGGTCCCCCCCGTGCTCGCAAACATCAGAATGGCACAAATGACAATGACGCCGGTTAAAGCGTCACGTCTGGCTGAAAGTTTATATACGTTTTTCATAGTTTGGACGCGTTCGTCGGCTACTGGTCCAGCCATAATGAAATCCCCCGCTGTTATTATAGATTTCTTACGCCAGCAGTTCTCAATTTCTAGTTAAGATCAATCTATACTAGCTGAAATCCGGGCTTGCGATTTGCGGTAAAGTGGATTAGTGGACCGGCGCTAGAGGCAATATCTGATTGCCGATTCAGTTTAGAGTTTAAAAAACTCACACGCCGATCAGCGAGGTTTCGCCCATCGGCGTTTTTTGCGTTGGCCGGGAAATTGGTCGTTTTGAAGAAGGAAGGGCGGGAACATGTTCGATAAGTTAAGCGACCGCCTTGGTGGAGTTTTCGATAAGCTGCGCGGCCGCGGTGCGCTGCGGGAAGAAGATGTTCGTGGTGCGATGCGCGAAGTGCGGATCGCTTTGCTTGAAGCCGATGTTGCTCTGCCGGTGGTCAAGGATTTCGTTGAGAAAGTGACCGAGAAGGCCGTTGGTCAATCGGTCCTCAAATCGGTGACTCCGGGCCAGCAGGTGGTCAAGATCGTCAACGACGGTCTCGCCGAAATGCTGGGGTCGGAAGTCAGTGGGCTGGAACTGTCGGTCGCGCCGCCTGCGATCATCATGATGGTTGGTCTGCAGGGATCGGGTAAAACGACCACCACGGCGAAAATTGCCAAGCGACTGAAAGACAAAGAGAACAAGAAGGTCATGATGGCCTCGCTCGACGTCAATCGTCCTGCGGCTCAGGAGCAGCTCGCCGTATTGGGTGAGCAGATCAACGCCGCTACTCTTCCGATCGTCACCGGGCAGCAGCCGGTAGAGATTGCCAAACGCGCGTTGCAGGCCGCGAAACTGCAGGGCTTTGATGTCCTGCTGCTGGACACCGCCGGACGTCTCCACGTCGATCAGCAGTTGATGGACGAGATGAAGTCGGTTGCCGATATTTCCCAGCCTCAGGAAATTCTGCTGGTGGTAGATTCCTTGACCGGACAGGACGCCGTCAACGTTGCACAGAATTTCTCCGACCAGGTCCCGCTGACCGGTGTCGTGCTTACCCGCATGGACGGCGATGCACGTGGCGGTGCTGCCCTGTCAATGCGCGCGGTTACCGGCAAGCCGATCAAGTTCGTCGGTGTCGGCGAAAAAATCGATGCGCTTGAAGAATTTCATCCCGAACGCGTTGCGGGCCGGATCTTGGGCATGGGCGATGTTGTCAGTCTGGTCGAAAAAGCGGCTCAGGTTGTCGACAAGGAAGAATCCGAAGCGCTTGCCGAGAAAATGCTCAAAGGGCAGTTTGATCTCAACGATCTGCGCTCGCAGTTGAACCAGATGACCAAGATGGGTGGTCTGGGCGCTATGGCATCGATGATGCCCGGCATGAAAAAGGCGAAAGCGGCGATGGCCGGTGGTGCGATGGACGAGAAGGTTCTGGTCCGAATGGATGCAATCATCGGCTCGATGACCAAGGAAGAACGGACCCGCCCGGGTCTGCTCAATGCAAAGCGCAAGCGGCGTGTGGCGATCGGTTCCGGTACAACGGTGCAGGACGTCAACAAGCTGCTCAAAATGCATCAGGAAATGGCCAAGGCGATGAAGCGCATCAAGAAGATGGGCGGGATCAAAGGGCTGATGTCGATGTTTGGCGGCGGAGGTGGCGCAGCCGGTGCCGGCATGGGCGGACAGGATGGTGGCCTCGCTGGCATGCCTGGTCTTCCCGACATGTCGCCCGGCGGACTTCCGCCCGATCTGGCAAATTTATTGAATAAGAAGAAATAGTCGTAACAATTTGAATTTATGTATTTTTAGAAAGGTTTTTTAACATGGCAGTAGCAATGAGAATGTCCCGGGGCGGATCCAAGAAGCGTCCTTATTACCGGATCGTAATCGCTGACACCCGCGCACCGCGCGACGGCAAGTTCATCGAACGGATCGGCAGCTACAACCCGCTGCTCGCAAAAGACGACGAAAAGCGTGTTGTTCTGGATACCGAGCGTGCGAAACATTGGCTGGAAATGGGCGCCAAGCCTTCTGACCGCGTCGCCCGTTTTCTCGACGCCGCTGGTCTGCTGAAGCGCGAAGCGCGCAACAACCCGAACAAGGGTAAGCCAGGCGAAAAAGCCACCGAGCGTCTCGAAGAGAAAGCGGAAAAAGCCGCTGCAGCTGAAGAAGCTGCCAAGGAAGCCGCTGCCGCTCCGGCTGAAGAAGCTCCGGCTGCGGAAGAAGCACCCGCCGCTGAAGAGGCTCCTGCGGAAGAAGCACCTGCTGAAGAAAAGTCCGAGGGCTAATCCTTGGATACGGTTGATCCGGGCAAACCCGTCCCCCTTGCCGTCATCATTGGCGCGCACGGGGTGACCGGGGAAGTCCGGCTCAAGCTGTTTTGTGACAGCCTGGACAGTCTCAAGGCGCACAAGACGTTCAACGGCGGTGCATTCACGCTGAAATCGGTCAAACCCCATAAAATGGGTGCGATTGCGCGGATCGCCGAAATAACCGACCGCAACGGCGCCGAAGCCGCCCGCGGTACAGAACTGTCCGTCCCGCGTTCGGCCTTGCCGGAACTGGGCGAGGACGAATTCTACCATATCGATATTATCGGCCTGCGCTGCGTCTCCGACGCGGGCGAGGAACTTGGCAAGATATTCGCTATCTATGAATTTGGCGCCGGGGACGTGATCGAGATCGAACGCGCCAATGGCAAAAAGTTCATGGTTCCGGTCATTGCGATCGACATGAGTGGCGATCCGGCAATCGTCGAAGCGGAGTTTGTCGAGGAGTGATCGGCCCGATATTCTATATCCTGCTGGTCTTCGCGCTGGTTGTCGGGCCTGCCTTTGCGGGCTGGAAGTTGAGCCGGAAGCACGGTCAATCGGTCCGCATGGCGGGAACGGTAATGGCAGGGCAGTTGGTTCTCACCCCCGTCATGGCCTATATCATTTTCTCAAAAAGCACGATTGTTGCTGATAACCCCGTAAAAACAGCGCTCACATATGCCGCCATGGGGGTAGTCATCTCGATCATGACATTCGTGGTTCTGGAGATCAGAAACACCACCAAGAGCAGAAAAGCGACGGCTCGCGCGACTGGGATCGATACAGGTGATGATCCGGCGATTGTCGAACCGCTATGATGCTGATTGTCATCATTTTCCTGATAGCAGGGCTGACCGTCGCGATTATCGAGATTGCGAAACGGTTCAAGCCGGACATAAATCTCGCCTGGCTGCCGTTCTGGGCCAGTCTTCCGATACCGGGATTATTTGTGGTCTATTGGTTGTTCAACATGTGGTGGCTGCAATCTGATCAGTGTCGGGATATTCAGGTCTGTGGCCGGGAAGGCATGGTGTATATGTCCGTCGGAGCCGCCGTGGGTATGTTTGGCAGTTTTTTCGTCGGTATGACGACGTCCATATTGTGGATAAACTGGCGCAAGAAGAAATGACGGTCACCGCGCCAATTTTGACTCATTCTCCAAGCATTTCGAACTCGGAGCTTGTTGTGTGAACGAAAATACACTCTCAAATGTTATTTCTATGGCTAGGCAAGTGTCTGGCTTAAAATCGATTGATGCAGAGACCGCCGTCGATCAAGATTTGAGGATCGCTGGTGACGATGTAGTAGAGTTTATCGATCTTATAGCTAAAAAATATGGAGATGAGGTCTATCAATGGCCGTGGAGCCGATTTGCGATGATGGGCGAAGGGTTATCGCTTCTTTTTTTGCCGATGTTGATCTGGCAGTTGATTAGTTGGCCGTTTCGCGGGACATTTGGTTATCCCGGCAAATTGGAACGATTGACCTTGGAGCACATTGCTAAAGCGATAGACGCTGGTCACTGGATAGAACCAATACGATGACCTTCACCGCCCAAATACTCACTCTCTATCCGGAAATGTTCCCCGGGCCGCTCGGCACATCGCTGGCGGGCAGGGCGCTTTCGGAGGACAAGTGGTCACTTGACACCATCAACCCGCGTGATTTTACCACCGACAAGCATCGCAGCGTCGATGATACGCCGGCGGGTGGCGGGGCTGGCATGGTGTTGCGGGCTGACGTCATGGCGGCAGCGGTCGACCACGCGGTGGAACGAATGGCCGGTAAGGTAGCGGCACAGAACTCCGTTCGTGCTGAGCTTGTCGAAGTACGGACGGCGGCTGAAGAAACAGGTCCTTCGACAGGCTCAGGACGAACGGCTTCTAGCCTGCCAACTGCTCCAATTCTTGCGATGACCCCCCGCGGAAAACCGCTCACCCAGGCGCGTGTCCGGGAAATTGCAGCCGGTCCCGGCGTCACCATAATCTGCGGCCGTTTTGAAGGATTTGACGAGCGTCTGTTCGATGCGCGCCCGATCGAAGAAGTCTCGATAGGCGATTATGTCCTGTCAGGCGGAGAAATGGGCGCTTTGGTGCTTTTAGACGCTTGCATTCGACTGCTTCCCGGGGTAATGGGCGCGTCGTCTAGCGGAGATGACGAGAGTTTCGAGCACGGAATTCTGGAATATCCGCAATATACCCGACCTCAAATATGGGAAGGGCGCATAATCCCTGAAGTCTTGCGATCGGGGGATCATGCGAAAATAGCTGCTTGGCGGAAACAAAGGG
>NZ_JBLWWU010000030.1:0-16417 GCF_048267785.1 Parasphingorhabdus sp.
GGCGTATAAGTCGTAGTAGCAGAAGAGCTTTTGGCCGTTTCATGCAGCCCTATCTATTCGGACTGACAGGTAAATCACCTATGTCGGACGACTTTTTTTTGAGCGGCCACAATTTTTTTATCGGTGGAGCGACACCCGGGTGGGGCCCCGGGATCATCGGCGAGCCTTCACGCGGCTCGCGCGGATCGACAGGCAATAGCGGCAGATGGTAACGAGACGATGCGGATTATTGTCGTAGGAAATCGAATTTTTTACGATATGTTGTAATCCTGTACGGTAGATATAGGATCAAAATCTGTTCGAGGCCACGGAAGGGACTGTGGAATGTATCGACTCGTTTATATGAGCACGCCCCGGCGCCCGCTATCGGGTGAAGAGCTAACGGGAATCCTGGCCGCGGCGACAAAAAACAATGATCGAAACGGAATCACCGGCATATTGATCCAGGATCAAAAGCGTTTTTTGCAGTATCTTGAAGGGGATCAAGGCCGGGTCGAGCAAACATTTGCACGAATATCCATGGATCCCCGTCATCATGCGATTTTCCGGCTGAAGAGCGGTCTGATTGTCCGGAGACAGTTCCCCGGATGGAGCATGGCGTCAAAAACGGTTGATCATAGTGCCAGCCTGACCAGTGCGGTGAGGGAACTGGTAAAAGGCTGTGACCGTGACGTTGCAGAAGAATTGTTGAGCTTCGCTGCGGCTCGTGACCGGGCAACCTGACATTCAGTCACCCGGTCCCGCTGCCTTTTAGTTCTTTTCTTTATCAACCAGCTTGTTGGCGCCGATCCATGGCATCATGGCGCGGAGCTGAGCACCGGTTTCCTCGATCGGATGCGCGGCAGCCTGCTTGCGTGCCGCTTTCAGTTCCGGCTGTCCGGCGCGGTTGTCGAGCACGAAATTTTTCACGAAACGGCCTGACTGGATGTCCGCCAATATCCGCTTCATCTCCGCCTTGGTTTCCGAAGTGATGACCCGAGGACCACTGGTGATATCGCCATATTCTGCGGTGTTGGAGATTGAATAACGCATATTCGCAATCCCGCCTTCATAGAGCAGGTCGACGATCAACTTGGTTTCATGCAGACATTCGAAATAGGCCATTTCCGGAGCATAGCCGGCTTCGGTCAGGGTTTCGAAGCCTGCCTGGATCAGATGGGTGATACCACCGCACAGCACCGCTTGTTCACCGAACAGATCGGTTTCGCATTCCTCGCGGAAATTGGTTTCGATGATACCCGAACGGCCGCCGCCGACGCCCGATGCATAAGCGAGGGCAACATCATGGGCATTGCCGGACACATCGCGGTCAATCGCGATCAGGCAGGGAACACCGCCGCCGCGCTGATATTCGCTGCGCACCGTGTGGCCGGGGCCTTTGGGGGCAATCATGATCACGTCAAGATCTTCGCGTGGCTCGATCAGGCCGAAATGGACGTTGAGACCGTGAGCGAAGGCAAGGGCGGCGCCCTCTTTCATGTTCGCGTGCAGGTCATCGGCATAAATCGCAGCCTGATGCTCGTCCGGCGCGAGGACCATGACGATATCGGCCCATTTGGCCGCTTCTGCATTGGTCATAACCTTGAAACCGGCGCCTTCGGCCTTCTTCGCGGTGGCTGAACCGGCACGCAGAGCGATGGCTACGTCCTTGACGCCGCTGTCGCGGAGGTTCTGGGCATGGGCGTGGCCCTGGCTGCCGTAACCGACAATCGCGATTTTCTTTCCGGTGATCAGGCCGAGGTCAGCGTCGGCGTCATAGTAAACTTTCATTTTTCTTCCTTATAATCAAATGATTGCGAATAGGGTTAGAGCGCGTACAGCCGCCGGATTGGGCCGGTCTATATGCACAGAATATTGTTCATGCCGGCTCGGGGCCACGGCCAATGGCGACGACACCGGTGCGGCCAACTTCGACCAGACCAACCTCGCGCATCAGGCCGACGAATGTTTCGATCTTTTCCGGCGCGCCGGTGATTTCGAATATAAAGCTTTCGGTCGTCGCATCGACTACCCGGGCGCGGTAAATTTCTGCTAGTCGCATGGCTTCTATGCGATGCTCGCCCTTGCCTGCAACTTTCACCAGCGCAAGCTCGCGTTGGACATGCGGGCCTGATTCCGTCAGATCGCGTACGCTGTGCACGGGTACCAGACGCTCGAGTTGGGCAATGATCTGCTCGATAACATGGGGCGGGCCATTGGTGGCGATGGTGATCCGGCTGACAGCATGATCTTCGCTGATATCGGCAACGGTCAGGCTGTCGATATTATAGCCGCGCGCGGTAAACATACCCGCAATGCGCGCCAATATACCGGCTTCATTGTCAACCAGAACGGCGAGAACGTGACGTTCTACGGTTTCTTCGTCAATATGCATCAGACAAGGGCCTTTGCTTGATCGTCCATCGTACCCTTTACATCGGCTTCGGTGAGAAGCATCTCCGTATGGGCGGCGCCGGACGGGATCATCGGGAAGCAGTTTGCCAGTTTTGCGACCCGGCAATCGACCAGTACGGGGCCATCGGTTTCCAGCATTTTCTGTATGCCTGCGTCAAGACCTGCCGCATCCTCGATCCGGATACCGGTCCAGTCATAGCTTTCCGCAAGCTTCACAAAATCAGGCAGACTATCGCTATAACTATTTGAATAACGGCTTTCGTAGGTCAATTCCTGCCACTGGCGAACCATTCCCATATATTCGTTGTTGAGGATGAATATCTTCACCGGCAGGCGATATTGGCTGGCGGTGCCAAGTTCCTGAATATTCATCTGGATCGAGGCTTCACCTGCGATATCGATCACCAGCGCGTCCGGATTACCCAGTTGTGCACCGATCGCGGCAGGCAGGCCATAGCCCATGGTGCCGAGACCGCCACTGGTCAGCCATTTATTCGGGCTTTCGAAATCGAAATGCTGGGCGGCCCACATCTGGTGCTGTCCGACCTCGGTGGTGATGATCGGTTCGCGTTCATGGGTGGCGCGCCACAAGCTGCGGATGGCCTCCTGTGGCATGATTTCCTTTTTGCCTTCGGGATATTCCAGGCAGTTGGTTGCCCGCCATCCCTTAATCCGTGACCACCATTCGTCATAGCCCGGCGCTACAAAACGGCGGCCTTTCATGACCGCGAGCAACTGCTCCATGACCCGACCGACATCGCCCACAATCGGCAGATCAACGCGGATGGTCTTGTTGATCGACGACCGGTCAATATCGACGTGGATTTTCTTGCTGTTTGGAGAAAATGCGTCGATCCGACCGGTTATCCGATCGTCAAAACGGGCCCCCAGGCAGACCACGAGGTCGGCCTTGTTCATCGCCATATTGGCTTCAAAAGTGCCGTGCATGCCTAGCATGCCGAGCCATTTGTCGGACGAAGCCGGAAATGCACCCAGGCCCATCAGCGTCGTGGTTACCGGGCATCCCAGCAATTCGGCCAGCTCCCGCAGGGTCTCGCTAGCTTTCGGACCACTGTTGATGATCCCGCCACCCGTATAGAGGATCGGCGCTTTCGCGTTCATGATCATTTCGGCGGCGGCGTTGATTGCCTTAAAGTCACCCTCGGTCTGGGGCTGATAGCGGGTGTTGGTCCTGGTCGCATTGCTGCTATATTCTGCTGCAGCAACCTGGACATTCTTGGGAATATCGATGACCACCGGACCCGGCCGGCCCTGGGTGGCGATATGAAAGGCTTCCTGTACAACCTGTGCCAGATCGGAAGGCTTTTTCACCAGATAATTATGTTTGGTACAATGGCGCGTGATACCGACCGTATCGGCCTCCTGAAAGGCATCCGTGCCGATCAGATTGGTTGCGACCTGACCGGTGATGACGACCATCGGGATGCTGTCCATCAGGGCATCAGTAATACCGGTAACGGCGTTGGTCGCACCCGGGCCGGATGTTACCAGCACGACGCCCGGCTTGCCGGTCGAGCGGGCATAGCCTTCCGCAGCATGGGTTGCGGCCTGCTCGTGACGGACCAGAATATGCTTGATTTTCGGATGTTCGTAAAGCGCATCGTAGATTGGCAAAACGGCACCACCCGGATAGCCGAAAACGGTATCCACACCCAGGTTCAGCAGGGTTTCGACCAATATATCGGCGCCGCTCTGTTCGGCCACATCATGCTCCATTAACTGTCTGTTTTGCATTGCGGCCTCGCCATGATGCACCGCAGCACAATAGGCAAGGCTTAGTTGATTTGGGGGTCGCTACATATTTGAATATGTTATGTCAAGGACTAATCATGTAATATAATTTCAAATATACTATCAAAATAATTATTTAATGGCTTTTCAAGTCTTGGCCATAACGGAGGGCTCTGATTGCGGAACCAGGTATATTGTCGCTTGGCATATCGCCGCGTGACGGTCTGCGCGCGCTCTATAGCCACTTCCCGGCTGAGGTCGCCAGTCAGCCAACCGGCGATCTCGGCGACCCCGATCGCCCGCATGACCGGTTGGTTCGCTGGCAGATTGCGCGCCAGCAGCGCCTCCACCTCTTCTCTCGCGCCGCCGTCAATCATCTGATGCAGCCGCAGGTCACAACGCTGGTAAAGCCATTCGCGCGGGGGCAGCATCACCAGCGGGTGCAACCGGATGTCATCGGCAATGCCGCCAACCTTGCGCTTCTGCCAGTGGTCCAGCGGTTGGCCGGTAGACTCGATGACCTCCAGCGCGCGTTGAACACGGGTGGTGTCTGTCGAATTCAGGCGTTCCGCAGAGACCGGGTCGAGCTTTTGCAGTGCCTGATATGCTTCCAATGTTTCCATTTTACGGATGGATTGACGAATTCCCGGATCGATTTCGGGAATCGGAGCAATGCCATCAAGCAGGATCCGGACGTACATACCGGTGCCACCCACCAATATCGGCAGGAGGTCATTGCCATGTGCGTCCGCGATTGCCGTTCTGGCATCGCGCGCCCAGCGTGCAGCGGAGCAGGATTCACTGCCATCGATATAACCAAAAAGCTTGTGCTCGGTTTCGCCCATTTCCGCTGTGCTTGGCCGTGCACTCAAAATCTGGAGATCCGAGTAAACCTGGGCGCTATCCGCATTGATGATCACCGAGGGTTGCTTTTTGGCAATCTCCAATGCCAAGGCGGACTTACCGCTCGCCGTTGGTCCGACGACCAGCGCGACGTTCTTGTACAGTTTTGGAGAAATCATGTTCATCGCGACCCTCATAGCAAAAGATTCTCTGAATGAGAGAGATATTCAATCTGCGGTTTCCAGCCTCGAGGCGGTCGACGCCGTGATCGTCCGTCAATCGGAGATCGTCGACGGGCGCGTGGTCGATATTTTCTTCGAAGGCGATCCTGTTGCCGCGCGCCGGCATCTCGAACTGATAGGGAATGAAATTGACGTTGCGGTGCAACCGGAAGCCAATCGCCTCAAGAAACTGCTGATTTCCGATATGGACAGCACCATGATTACCATCGAATGTATCGACGAACTGGCAGATTATGCCGGTATAAAGCCGCAAATCGCGGAAATCACCGAACGGGCAATGCAGGGCGAACTGGATTTTGAAGAAGCGCTGCGGGGCAGGGTGGCGCTGCTCAGGGGACTTGATACGGCGGCGATCCAGCAATGTCTGGACGAACGGGTAAAAATCATGCCGGGCGCGGAGAATCTTGTGCGGACAATGACCGGGCGCGGTGCCCTGACCATTCTCGTTTCGGGCGGGTTCACGAAATTTGCGAAGCCCGTCGCGCAAGCCATTGGGTTTGAGTCATTTTACGCCAATGTTCTGGGAGTAGAAGACGGCCTGCTGACCGGCGGACTGGACGGACCGATTGTCGACTCGTCCCGCAAGGTGGAATTGCTCCAGTCGGCTGCCGATGCGGCGACGCTGCCGCTGGAGCAGTGCATCGCGGTCGGCGATGGTGCGAATGATATTCCCATGCTCCAACGGGCGGGGCTGGGGATTGCCTATCATGCGAAGCCAAAAGCCGCCGAGGCGGCGGATGTCGCGATCCGATATAATGATTTGACCGCTTTGCTCTATATTCAGGGTTTGGCGTCGGACCAGTGGGTCACCGGATAGCTGTCCCTAGCGCCGTTTCGAAATACAGTCATTGCCGGTGGCTTTTACGCTGCTGCATGTCGCTTCTGCCTGCGCGCGGGTACCAAATGGTCCCGCCTGTAGCCGTGTAATATTGCCAGCTCGCACAAGATAAGGCTGCATTCCTTTCAGGGCAGCAACACTTCCCTCCAGCCTGGTCCACAGGGTCTTGGCCTTGTTTTCATCGCTAAAGGCACCGAGTTGCACGCGCCAGTCACCGCTCGCCGCCGCACGAACCGGAGCCGAAGTCGCAACTGGCGCTGCAGGCGCAGGCGTCGTCGGGCCGGGTGCATAGGTTACGCCGGGAGTGATCGGGTCGGGCGTCGGGACTGCCGTGGAGGTGGCGGGGCGAGAGGGTGGCAATTGTGCGGTCTGCACGGCGCTCGTCGACGGGATCGGTCGCAGGCCACCGGTTTGCGCTGCCCGGACCCGCTTCTCATCCTGTTCCATCTGGCCTGCCAGTTCGATAGCGCGCCGCCGGTCTTCGACCGGAATGAAACGATCCATCTGGGCGAGATTGGAAGTTGCCTGCGGTAGTTCCTGGGCCGATGCACGGGTCATGAGGGCATAAGCCTTGATCCAGTCCTTTTCTACAAAATCACCGTTGAAATGGCCAGTACCGAGAACATATTGAGCCCGCGGCTCTCCGCGCTTGGCGGAGGCCTGCAAATAGGGCAGGGCTTCCTTGCGGCGGTTATTCTGAAACAGGATCAGACCATAATTGTCATTGGCCTGCAAATGGCCTTGATCGGCAGCGGTCTTATACCATTTTTCGGCCTGCCCGAGATCCTGCGGAACGCCGCGGCCGAGTTTATAGGCTTGTGCAAGATTGAATTGCGCATCGGCATCCCCGGCCGCAGCGGGGCCGCGCCATTCATTTATCGCAGTCGCATAATCACCGCGTCCCCATGCATCGACGCCAGCTTTCACATCGGCCAGCGCCGGTGTCGAAACCGCAACAAGCATGATGCCAAGCAAATGAGTGATGGGATGATTGGCCTTTTTCATGGTCTATTCCTTGGTGATCAAATAACAATTGCAATATGATGTTAGCCGTTCCCTTAGTGCTAAACCGCCGGAACTCTTGAAGTCTAGCAAAAACTGGAGGCAAGGGGTCAGCGATTTTCCGAGCCGGTGATGCAAAAGTTTATTACAAATCCGGAACTCGTCGTGATTTTGTTAACCCTATTTTAGCCCTGCTCTGTCACAAAAGCACCTGAATAGAAATTTTAGGGCAATTTTTTGCCCGTGATGGATAAGGGGAAGAGCGTGCGAGTTCTAGCGATGGCATCGCAAAAAGGCGGCTCTGGCAAGACAACATTGTCGGGCCATCTGGCTGTACAGGCGCAATTGGCCGGGGCTGGCCCCGTTGTGTTGATCGATATCGATCCGCAGGGTTCACTCGCTGACTGGTGGAACGAGCGGGAGGCAGATTTGCCGGCATTCGCGCAAACCACCGTTTCGCGGCTTGCTTCCGATCTTGCGATCTTGCGCCAACAGGGCTTCAAGCTGGCTGTCATCGACACCCCGCCGGCAATCACCATGGCGATCCAGAGCGTGATCTCGGTCGCCGAACTTATCGTAATCCCGACCCGCCCAAGTCCTCATGATCTCAGGGCTGTTGGGGCGACTGTCGACCTCTGCGAACGAGCAGGAAAGCCTCTGCTTTTTGTCGTGAACGGCGCGACTCCGAAAGCCAAGATTACCTCGGAAGCCGCGGTGGCACTGTCACAGCACGGCACCGTGGCACCGGTTACCATCCACCATCGCACTGATTTTGCCGGTTCCATGATTGACGGCCGCACGGTGATGGAAGTTGATCCAAAAGGGCGGTCCGCACAGGAAGTCGTCCATCTTTGGTCCTATATTTCTGATCGTCTTGAAAAGAATTTTCGCCGGACAATCTTCAGTGCGCCCGCGATGGCGCAAAATGTCAATCCAGGTATTCAGCGCCCAGGCGGTAATTTTGGCCGCCGGGTTGTTGGATCGTGATGGCAGAGGCAAAAAAAATGAGCGAACCAAAACCACAGGCTTCTCTTTCGTCCAGTTTGTTGGCCCGAAAAGGTGGGGCAAAGCCGGCGATGCGCCGTCAGGGCTTTACCCATTTTCCCGATCATTCACAAAATCACGATAGTGATGAACATGAAGATCTGGGATGGAATGATATGGGATATGATGTTGACCCGGATCATGACGCACATCCGGTTGAACATATTCACCATAATCCGTTGGCAGGTGCAATCCCGAATCCCGGCTCTGTCGTCAGACATCAGCAGGAAGAAATTGCAGCCAAATTAGGCAAGAAGCCGGTCGCCGAAACGAAGACGCAGGCGACCGACAAAAAGCCTGCTGCGGCGCCTGTGCCTGTATCGATTTCCCGCGAAGTTGAGCCACTGGCTGAGAATTCAGCAATATTGGAAGCGGCCAGCAAGCAAAAGCGTGTGACCAAGAAATCGCGTCCGGCCAAGAAATCCCGGACCCGTAAGGCAACAACAGCATTCACCTTGCGGATGGACCCGGACCGGCATTTGAAATTGCGGTTGGCAACGGCGGTAAAAAACACCTCGGCGCAGCAATTGGTAACCAAAGCTGTGGATGAATATTTGAGGTCTATCCCCGAATTGGATGAACTGGCCGAGCGCATTCCATCGCGCGGGGCTGCTTAAACAGGGCTTGAAGTAAGTTTTGAACGAAAACGACTGACTATTATTGCGAGGGCATAGAAATGAAACGCGATGTGATTTTGAAAATGGCTGCTTCCTCCATGGTGTTCGCCACCGTGTTGACCGGTTGCGGTCCTTTTGGCGGCGGCTCTGTTGCCTCCGTATCGAATAAACCGGCAACGGTTAAAGATGGCGCCAAATATGCCAAAAAGGCTAAAAAGGCGCTGGCGAAGGGCAATATCGACGCGGCGATTACCTATGCCGAGCGTTCGGTTGCGGGTGTTGGCAGCGATCCTGAAACCCGGGCGCTTCTGGGTCAGGCTTATTTGGCCGCTGGGCGCATGGCTTCTGCGGAACGCAGCTTTTTGGATGCCATGGAACTTGGCAAATCCGACGCTCGAACGATCCTCAGTCTGAGTCTGGCTCAACTGGGTCAAGGCAAAGCGGATCAGGCGAAGACCTTGGTGGTCAACAATCGTCAGTATATTCCGGCCGCTGATTACGGTCTTGCTCTGGCGCTTGCTGGCGACAGCAAGACTGCGGTCGAGGTTCTGGAACAGGCTATTCGCGAAGATAATGTTACCGGTCGCACCCGTCAGAACCTTGGCCTGGCTTATGCTTTGGATGGGCGCTGGAAAGAAGCGAAGTTGATGGCTGTACAGGATGTCGCTCCGGCATCGGTCAATGACCGTGTCATGCAATGGGCCCAAATGGCTCGCCCTGGTGCCTATCAGACGCGCGTTGCTACGGTGCTGAACGTAACGCCCGTATCCAATGATCCCGGTCAACCGGTTCGACTGGCGCTTTCGCCAGCCCAGGTTCCGGTGAATGTGGCTGTGTCTTCCGAGCAGGACTATGAACGTGAAGTCGCCAGCTTTGACCGAAATAAGCCGCTTCCTGCGGTCGGACCAGCCCCGGCGGCTGCGGATGATATTGATTTACTGGCTGCAGAAAATAATGTGAAAGTGGCCAATGTTGAACTTCCTGCAAGCAAAGTTGCGGCGAAATCGTCCACCACCACACCGGTAATCAAGGCCGAAACAAAACCGGCTCGTGTAGCACCGCAGCCGAAATTTGCTGTCAAAAGCAACATGACAGATTCGGTCAAGTCCGCCGCTGCAGAACAGGTTCCTGCCGCTAAGCCGGCAATTCAGAGAGTCTCATACCAGCCGGCTGCAAAGCCTGCCGCTTCCATATCGGGAACCCATATGGTGCAATTGGGGGCTTTTTCCTCGCCCGAAAGCGCCAAACGCGCATGGGGTATCCTTTCGAGCAAGAATAGCGATCTGAAATCGTTTCAATATGCAAGCTCGCGGATCAATGTGAAGGGCAAGACCCTTTATCGCCTCGCGGCAATTGGTTTTGGCAACGAACAAACCGCCGAAGCGATGTGTGCAGGTATCAAGGCCAAGGGCAGCAACTGCATCGTACGGCATGCGCCAAGTGCTGTCAAAGCTGCTCCGGTACGGATGGCCAGCAAGGCACCAAAAAAACTCGCCTCGCGCTAGTCGATTGAAAATCGCATCAAGGCGGCGGTGCTAATAAGCCCTGCCGCCTTTATATATTGCGGTTACCCGGCCCTGAACCGGGAGTCCGTCAAAAGGCGTATTGCCGGCGGCCGCAGCCATTTTTCGGGTGTCCACCTGCCACGGACTGTCTTCGTCAACCAGAATGAAATCGGCTTGATACGCCGGGCACAGCAAGCCGGCATCGACGTCGAGAATTTTTGCCGGATTGGTGGATAAAAGCTCGAACAGACGGCCAATGGAAATTGTGCCATCGCGAACCAGCGTCAGCGAAAGTGCGAGCAGCGTCTCCGCACCGGCCATGCCCGGCGCGGCTTCTGCGTAGGGCAATCTTTTGTCCTCGGCGCCGCGGGGATCGTGGCCCGATGCAATCACATCAATCGTGCCATCTTTTATTGCCGTGATGCAGGCGAGACGGTCCTCTTCGCTGCGCAATGGCGGAGAGAGCCGGGTAAATGTGCGAAAATCATTGATCGCGATATCAGACAAAAGCAGATGCGCGGGCGTGATTCCGCAGGTTACCGGGAGATTATCGGCTTTGGCGGCGCAGATCAGGTCCAGCCCGTCTTTGGTGGTAACCTGACGAAAATGCACATGGGCTCCGGTCTCCCTGACCAGCGCGATATCCCGGGCGATGGAAACGGCTTCTGCGGCTGCTGTGGCGCTGGACAGACCCAGCCGGGTTGCGGTTTCTCCATTGGTCGCAACGGCACCAGCGGTCAGGCCCGCGTCCTCGCTATGGACAATCAGGGGCAGGTCCAGTGACCGGCAATATTGCATCAGCTTGAGCATTAGTCCGCTATCAGCGATCCATTGTCGACCGGTGGCAACCGCTTTGGCCCCTGATCGCTTCATCAAGCCTATTTCGGCGAGTTGTTTGCCTTCCAGCCCCTTGGTTGCGGCTGCGATCGGGTGCGACCAGAGGTCTGGTTTGCCTTCGACGGCATTATGCTTGATGATTGCCGGCAGATCGAGAACGGGAGCCTGGTCCGGCATCAATGCGGCGCGGGTGATCCCGCCATAATGAAAAGCCGGCTTGTCGATTGCGAATACCCCAAGATCGACGATGCCCGGCGCCAATAGGCGGCCTTTGCAGTCTATCGATTCACCGGGGTCGTGATCGGAGCTGTCGTCAGCCATGGCAATCCGGTCACCATCGACCACAAGGCGGCCTGCTTTGGGCTGTTCCTCGTCTGGCAAAATCAGACGTGCATTGGCGAAAACCTGCTTCATGACCATCCCTCCACACTTCGGGATTTGCGGGTAAGAATATCCAGGCAGGCCATCCGCACCGCAACCCCCATCTCGACCTGTTCGGTTATGGCGGAACGGGGCAGGTCATCGGCAACGTCGCTGTCGATTTCCACGCCGCGGTTCATCGGACCCGGGTGCATCACCAGCGCGTCCTTGTTGGCGAGATTCAGCCGTTCCCGGGTGAGACCATAGAGATAATGATATTCGCGCGGGCTGGGGATGAAATCACCGTTCATGCGCTCGTTCTGTAACCTCAGCATCATGACGACATCACTGCCATCCAGCGCTTCATCAAAATTGGTGAAGACCTCGACATTGAAGCGGTCAAGCGCGGCAGGGAGCAGCGACGGTGGAGCGCAAACCCTGACTTTTGCACCAAGCGTGGTCAGACAATAGATATTGGACCGCGCTACCCGGCTGTGCATCACGTCACCACAAATGGTAACGGTCAGTCCGCTGATCTCGCCCTTGCGCCGCTGGATGGTCAGAGCGTCGAGAAGCGCCTGCGTCGGATGTTCGTGGCTGCCGTCCCCGGCGTTGAGCACCGGACAGTCGACCTTGTCGGCAATCAGTTGCACCGCGCCGGAACTGCCATGACGGATAACGATTGCGTCCGCCTTCATCGCATTGAGCGTAACCGCCGTATCAATCAGCGTTTCGCCTTTCTTGATGCTGGATTGCGCCGCGTGCATGTTGACGACATCGGCGCCCATCCGTTTTCCGGCAATTTCAAAGGATAGCAGCGTTCTGGTGCTATTTTCAAAAAACGCGTTGATGACGGTCAGGCCGTCCAGCTTGTTGGCATGTTTGCTGGATTTTTTGTTGAGATCGACCCATTGCTTGGCCTCTTCTAGGAGAAACAATATCTCCCAGGGATGCAGCCCGGCAATACCCAATAGATGGCGATGGGGGAAAGCATCCGATCCGGCGGGAAAGGATTGCGATGATGCGGTTTTTTTCGATGTCATTAAAGCGGGTTCTATAGAGTCATCATGGCAGCGCGGCAAGCCTGTCGATGGCTCCCTGCAAAATATAGGCGGCGGCCATTTTGTCGACGACCTTGGCCCGTTTTTTGCGGCTGACGTCCGAGGCGATCAGGTCGCGGGTGACGGCCTGGGTGCTCCACCGTTCGTCCCAAAGCAAAATCGGCAGGCCGAGCGGTTTGAGATTTTGCGCAAAGGCTCGTGCGGCCTGAGTCTGTGGGCTCTGGCTGCCATCGAGATTGAGCGGCAGGCCGGCGACAAGCCCAACGATATTCTGCTCGGCAATCACCGTTTTGATCCGTTCCAGATCCTTGGAGAATTTACGGCGTTCGATCGTTTCGGCTGCCGTGGCGAAGGTCCAGTGCGAATCGCACAAGGCCATCCCGACGGTCTTGGTGCCGATATCGAGACCGAGCAGCCTGCCGCAATCGGGCAGTGCCGCATTGAACGCCGCGACATTATCAGAGATTAGCGTGCCAGAAATGCCATCATCCTCCGGCGTGCATCGGCGCGTATATTGGCCCAGAACAGACTGTAATCATAGACGTGGTAATTATTGCCGGGCAATGCATAGGGGCCGATGTCGGGTGGGTCACCGATCAGGAGAAAGCCCCGGTTATCACATCTTGCCGGTACCGATCCTGCGACCAGGCTGGCCTCGCTCAGATCATCATTGGGAACCAGAGTCCCGAGATTGGTCGTAGCCGGCGCAGAGGATTTGAGGTCGCCGTTGATCGGGTTGCTGCACAGCAATGCGGTGCCCTTGCGAGGTTCCCCATTAAAACCAATCGTGGTGTCATAGACTTGGATAATCCGCTCATAATCGGCGGGTTCTGCGAAGCTCTGCCAAGCCAGGATACAACCGGTCTGGTCGGGCGTTTCGCAAGCTGCCAGCCCCATTTCAGGGATATCCGCATCGACCGAGACCGGCCAGCCGACGACATAAGCGGCGACAATCCGGTTTGCGAGCGGCGTCCCCGCGACCCGGTCCTTGAGCAAATTGGTGAGATGCAGGCTACCCTGACTGTGTCCCGCCAAGATAATCGGCTGATCGCTGGGGATTTCGGCAACAAAATAGTCAAAGGCCGCAAGCACATCCTGATAGGCGGCATCCAGCGCTTGCTGGCCTTCAGGCTTGTCGGTCAGGAATGCACCGAGAGTCGCCTGGCGATAGCGCGGTGCCCAGACACTGCCGATGGCGTTGAACGCGCTGGCCTGACCGCGGAGGAAAATGCGCGCGCGGGCTTGCGATGCGTCGTCATCCAGCGGCGCGTTCCAGCGATCTTTCTTTAGAAAGGAGGTAGGATGAATGAAAAAAACCGCAGCTTTCTTGTCCTCGGGCAAGGCTTCTTCCGAATCCTCATATCCTTCCGGAAGCCAGAGGGCAGGGTTGCCCTTGACCAGTTCCGGCCGCGCCAGCCACATGTCGCTATCGGCATAGACATTGGTTTCCAGCACTTCCTGGGCGGTGAATTCGGCGTCGGGCACGAAGGCCACTTCCATCAGCTCGTCGCCGTAGACTTGAAAAACAAACGCGCCAGCGAGCAGGAGGACGACCATGCCTGCAATAAAATAGAGAAATTTTCGAGCCAAAAGATACTCCAACCAATATGCTGCGACCTCAATCCGCTTGAAGCCGCTCCGCGCCAGTGCTAGCGGCGCTCGGTACACAATATTTATCCGTATTACCCGAAAAAAGATGAACTGAAAAAGAATGAGTCATGTCAATCGATAAGGAAACCGTCAAAAAGATCGCCAGCCTCTCGAGGATCGCGATTACCGAAACCGAAGCGGATGCCTTCGTGCCCGAGATCAACCAGATATTGGGTTGGGTCGAGCAACTGGGCGAAGTGGATTGTTCGAAGGTCGAACCGATGACGGCGGTGATCCCGAACAAATTGCGGCTGCGCGAGGATGTCGTTACCGACGGCGAGATTCGCGACAAGATTTTGGCCAACGCGCCCGTGGCCGAACATGGCTTTTTTGCAGTTCCCAAGGTGATTGAATAATGATGTTTCGGAAAGAAACCCCGTTCGCCCTGAGCCTGTCGAAGGGTGAAGTGGCGCGAACCAATGCTTCGACAAGCTCAGCACGAACGGAGCCAGTGCTATGACCGCAATTTTTGAACTGGGCATTGCGGGCATCCGCAGCGGAATTGCGGATGGCGATTTCACCGCAAAGGAAGTAGCAGAGACTTTCATCGCGCGGGTCAGTGCAGCCAAGCCGCTAAACGCATTTCTGGTCGAGACGCCGGAACATGCTCTGGCAGCGGCAGAAGCAACCGACAAGGCGAAGGCGGCGGGTGAAACCCTCGGCAAGATGGCAGGCGTACCGATCGGCATGAAGGATCTGTTCTGTACGCAAGGTGTTGAGACCACTGCGGCCAGCGGCATCCTGAAGGGCTTCGTTCCGCAATATGAATCGACCGTTTCGGCCAATCTGTTCAAGGCCGGTGCCGGAATGCTCGGCAAGCTCAACATGGACCAGTTTGCCATGGGGTCGTCCAACGAGACCAGCGCCTTCGGCAATGTCATCTCGCCCTGGCGGCGCAACGACGGCGGCAATAATGATCTGACTCCCGGCGGTTCGTCGGGCGGCAGCGCAGTAGTGGTGTCGGGCCGTATCGCTCCGGCAGCAACCGGCACCGATACCGGCGGATCGATTCGCCAGCCAGCGGCCTTTACCGGCATCACCGGTTTCAAGCCGACCTATGGACGTTGCTCGCGCTGGGGCACGATTGCCTTTGCCAGTTCGCTCGATCAGGCCGGACCGATGGCCCATGATGTTCGCGATTGCGCGATCATGCTTGGATCGATGGCCGGTTTCGATGCCAAGGATTCGACGTCCCTCGATCTGCCCGTCCCGGACTGGGAGGCGGCGCTCAGCAGCAATCTCGCGGGGAAGAAGATCGGTATTCCCAAGGAATATCGGGTCGAGAATATGCCGGCCGACATTGATGCGTTGTGGCAAAAAGGCATTGAAATGCTGAAAGATGCCGGCGCAACCATCGTCGATGTCTCGCTGCCGCACACCAAATATGCGTTGCCGGCTTACTATATCATCGCACCGGCCGAAGCATCGTCCAATCTCTCGCGCTATGATGGCGTGCGTTACGGTCTGCGGGATCTGCCGGACGGGGCAGGGTTACAGGACATGTATGCAGCGACCCGCGAAGCCGGTTTCGGACCGGAAGTGAAGCGCCGGATCATGATCGGTACCTATGTGCTCTCTGCTGGCTATTATGACGCTTATTACACCCAGGCACAGAAAGTCCGGACCCTGATCTCTCAGGATTTCGCAAAGGCCTGGAACAGCTGCGACCTGCTGCTGACCCCGACCGCGCCAAGCGCCGCCTTCGGCCTGGGCGAGAAAAACAGTGATCCGCTGGCCATGTATCTGAACGACGTGTTCACCGTGCCCAGTTCGCTGGCCGGTCTGCCCGCAATGTCGGTGCCTGCTGGCATAGACGGCAAGGGGCTTCCTTTGGGATTGCAGATCATTGGCAAGGCACTGGACGAACAGAGCGTGTTTAACGCTGGTTTGGCAATCGAAGAACGGGCTGGCTTCGTCGCCAAGCCTGAGCAGTGGTGGTAGAAATGACTGAATCAACATATCGTATCCAGGGCGGAACCGGCGAATGGGAGGTCGTGATCGGCCTCGAGGTTCACGCCCAGATCACCTCCGAATCGAAGCTCTTCTCCGGCGCTTCCACCGAATTTGGCGCGGAACCCAATACACAGGTCAGTCTGGTCGACGCGGCCATGCCCGGCATGTTGCCAACGCTAAACGCCGAATGCGTCCGTCAGGCGGTGCGCACCGGTCTCGCGATCAACGCCCAGATCAACAAATATTCGCGCTTCGACCGCAAGAATTATTTCTACGCCGATCTGCCGCAGGGCTACCAGATTTCCCAGCTTTATCACCC
>NZ_JBLWWU010000031.1:0-13186 GCF_048267785.1 Parasphingorhabdus sp.
TTACTAATTTCGACGATCAACAAAACCGGGCCCATACGAGCCACCGCATGCTGATGAAACGTCCTCTAGATGGATGGCCCATTCTGGTCAACATAGTTTTTCACTTTTGTTTCAAAAATATTTGCACTTTATGTTTATGACCGGGCTTCCAGGGAGAAAACGGCATCAATCCGTCGAATCCAGCGTAAGGATACCGCACCATTGGACAATGATAGTAATTTTGGGAACCGGGTAAGAAACGCAGTTTTCTGGCGTTCCGGCACACAGATATTGTCGCAGATAATCTCCTGGGGAGCAACTCTGGCAGTGATCCGGTTGCTCAACCCGGGGGACTATGGCATTTTTGCGATGACGCAGGTCATTCTCGTTTTTCTGAGTTTTATGAATGGATACGGGCTGGCCAGTTCGATCATTCAGGCCGAAAAAGTGGAACCGATCCGGATTCGCCAGGCCTTCGGGATGCTTTTACTGCTAAATGCCGGCATTGCGATCCTTCAGTTGATTCTCGCGTCTTTCGCTGCCGAATATTATCGCCAACCGATAATTGCGGATTTGCTGAGAGTCCAAGCGCTTATCTATCTGGCGACTCCATTCATGGTATTGCCAGAGGCGCTGATGACACGCGAACTGGAATTCAAGAAGCCTGCAATCATCAATCTTATCTCTGCAGTGGTCGGCGCGGTCACAGCCCTGTATTTTGCCTATAACGGCTATGGCGTGTGGACTCTGGTCTATGCGCCTCTGGCAATATTCTGGAGCCGCGCGATCTGCCTTGTCATAGCCGTCAAATTCTACATCCTGCCGACCTTCAACTTCAAAGGCGCTGGCGCCATGTTCGGATTCGGAGCTACGCTGCTGGCCAGCCATTTGTTCTGGACCATCCAGAGCCAGTCCGACATTTTCATTGCCGGCCGTTATCTTGATCCGCATGATCTCGGCCTTTATGCAGAGGCGTTATTCCTCACGACAATTTTTGCTGCAAAATTTGTTCCGCCTCTGAACGAAGTCGCCTTCCCTGCCTATTCGCGCCTGCAATCTGATCCGCGCGCGCTGGCATGGTCTTTCCTGAAGGCAATCCGTCTGATCATGCTGATCTCATGCCCGCTATATCTGGGCATGGCCGTAACCGCCTATCCACTGGTGGAAACATTGTTCGGCCCCAAATGGACTGAAATGTCTCCCTTTGTCGCAATACTCGCGCTTGCAATGCCGGTCATGACGTTACAGATTTTGTTCACACCGGCAAACAACGCGCTGGGTCGCCCCCAAGTCACCGCTCGGACCAATATGTTTGGCGCCATCCTGATGCCGGTCACATTTTTGATCGCAATCCAATATGGCGTTTACGGTCTCGCCTGGGGCTGGGTGATCGCATTTCCCATCCTCACGATTTTCACCTTTTGGCAATCCCGCCGCCATATCGGAATTACCGCATGGGACGTGGCCAAAGCCGTTTGGCCGGGACTCTCGGCTTCGATCGCCATGGCAGCCATTGTCTTTGTCGCGGATCAGATATTGCCAGAGATGATTGTCTATGCACGTCTGGCATTGCTGGTCGCCACCGGAGGGCTCGCCTATATAGGCCTGCTATATATTCTTGCCAAACCGACGCTAATGGAGGTGATCCGGCTGGTCGTCCGGCGCAAACCGCCGGAACCAAAACCGGCGGATATGAGGTCGCAGACTTTAGAAGCCGAATGATCCCATATTGCCAGCGAGTCCGATCATGCGAGACGAAATGCTGATAACGGGATCGCGGACTTCCCCCTCATAATAATGGCTGTTGTCTGAACGACATCGGACGCACAGTCTGCCCTTATGGATCATATTCTATCACTCGCTGCCGGGACATTGCCGGAATTCCAGCCAGATCAGATCGCGGATGCAGCCGGTCAGGCGGGATTCAACCATTGCGGATTTACGATTGATCCGGACCAATGGGATGCCACCTCTTTAAACGCTACCAGGACAGCAATCGCGCGATATGATCTATCCATTCTTGATGTCGAGGTGATATGGATTCCCGAGGGCGGCAAGTTGGCAGAACAACATAAAATGATCATCGATGCGGGATTGGAGCTTGGAGCTGCCAATGTCCTGATGGTCAGCGCAGAACCGGATAAAGATCGAACAGCAGAGGCCATCCATCAGCTTTGTGATTGGGCTGCACCAGGGAATATGCGCGTGGCACTCGAGTTTCTGATGATAACAGCGGTCCGCAACATGGCCGATGCTCTTGATATCATCGACCGTGCAGATCACGCCGCTGCTGCATTGCTGATTGATATAATCCACTTTCAACGCGCCGGGCACCATGTAGAAGATCTCAAAGATGTGGATCCCAACCTGCTGCCCTATACTCAGGTCTGCGACGGCCATCTCGCCTGTGACAACAATTTCGAAGCCTATCTCACCGATGCCGTGGATTTGAGAAGCATGCCCGGTGAGGGGGAGCTCCCCGTCAGCGATATCCTGCACGGCTTACCCGATGGTATCCCGCTCAGTCTTGAGATACGATCTAAGGCCTGTCGCGATCAATATCCTGATCCGGTTGAACGGGCCAGAGCGATACGCTCCGCCGCTCTCGCTTTTTTCGAACAATCCGGTATCTCGACCACATGACGATATATGATGAGGCTGAACAGGAGTGTCATCACGCCAATCAGTATCGACGCCCGCGTCGCCAGTGAGCGCTATACGCTCCCGTTGAACATATCGCCGTTTGTCTTCCAGACCAATCGATCGGTTGATCAGGACCCTATTTATTGCCCCGCGAGGCGCGTCAGGCAGATTGAATATAGTCTCGCATTGCCGCCGCTTCGCTTTCAATCTTGTCGATCCGGTATTTGACAAGATCGCCAATCGATACAAAACCGATCAGCTTGTCATCTTCTACGACCGGCAAATGGCGAATCCGCCTTTTCGTCATCAAAGACAGCGCACCCATGACACTTTTGGTTCGTTCGACGAAAATCACATCGGATGTCATCACATCGCGCACGACATGATCCAACGCAGCTCGCCCATATTTCCGAAGACAATGCAGCACATCACGTTCGGAAAATATACCTGCCACTCCTTCTCCATCGAGCACAGGAAGAGCACCGATTCGTTTTTCTGCCAGTATCTCGACCGCCTGCGAAACCGACATATCTGCAGTACAACTATGTATTTCGGCGCTGCGTCCCTGCAAAATTGTATGAATGGTCATCGTCCATCTCCTCGATCCTGATTCTGATTTTCACACATCTATAACATATTTTTGAATCTGATTGGACTTGATGGTAACAGGAAACGCGCCCAATGCACTGGAAACCTATGGAGTCCCCTTTGTCCCGACCTTCCCGCCTTGATGATCCCCTGTACGCAACCGTCGCCTGGGCGCGATATTGGCGGCTGATTCGTGGCATGGCGCTGTTCGCCCTATTGTGCGTCGCCATCACCCTGGCCATTCTTTTTTATCTTCATGGCTGGGTTTCGATTCATTTATATATAGCCACGGCGGCAGGTATCGTCTTCGCTTTGATGCTGACCGCTGCGTTGATGGGACTGGTATTTCTATCGAGCGGGAGCGGACATGATGAATCAATCGACGATCCGGTCTCCCGAGAGGTCCAACACGATGGGGAATGATGATCTGACCGCACTGACGAAAATGCAACCGGTGTTGCGCGTTGCACCACAGCCACGCGATCTAAATAATAACGGCCATATATTTGGCGGCTGGGTATTGTCGCAAATGGACATTGCTGGTGGAATCATGGCGGCAAGAGTGGCGCGCGGATCGACCGCCACTGTCGCGATCGAAGCCATGGAGTTTATCGCGCCTATCCTGTCCCGTGATTTGATTTCGGTCTATGCCCGGGTGGAACGGATCGGTCGCACCTCGGTCGCGATCCGGCTCGACGTGATTGCCTCACGCAATCTAGCGGAAGAACAGGTGCCGGTGACCAGCGGATTGTTCACGTTCGTGGCGCTCGACGAAAACCATCATCCCCGAATCATCCCGGAAGAATCAAAGCAGAAATATCTGCAACAGTAGGGTGCCCGTCGTCAGCGCAATTGGATCGCATAAGAGAGCTTCGCTTCCCCATTGGCCGGAACTGTCACCCGCCATGTGGGAATACCGTCAATAACGTCAATGCCCTTTGGCCGACCCGATATGTCGGACGGAATTTCCATTTCGAAGCTGATCGGATGATTACGGGCATTGGTCACTACAGCGCGCCAGTTTTCCTTGTGTCTGGAACGTTTCACCTGAATCACCGACAATCGCACGTCAGGTGAACTGCCGACTTCCACCTCTACTTCATTATTTATTGCCCGATCTGGCAAAGCCCCTTCTCCGGCCAGAAGCGGTCCGACAATACTATTCTCGAAAACCGCAACTTTACCCGCCGGAAGCGGCACACCGAGACCATTTACGGCATCATTCCTGCTTCGTAAAATATAGCTGATTGGTGCGCTATCTTCACTATAATTGCCGGCATTCGCGACGAAAATGCGTTCGTAAGTCACACCCGACTGGACGATCATTGCAACCTGTTTCTGCCCCTTGGCATTAACCGATACCCGTTCGGGTACGCGGTATAGCTTGAGATCACCGAGATCTTGCTGTTCCGCCACTACCGCCGCAACCGGCGACGCCATATCCATCATTTTTTCACTACGCCGCGTCGCAGTGACCGTGATTTCTGCCCCTTCGCCTTCAAATATCATCGGGGCGTAAACGGGCGCCGGAGGTGGAAATGACATATATCCCTGATTATAGGGTACCTGATGGGTACGCTGCATCGGCCAGCACCGGATTATCAGCGCGCCGCCGGTCGGACGCACCTGGTTACCACGTCGCTCGCGGTTGGGTTCGCCGGCAACCACCATCATATTGGCATTTTCGAAACTCTGGTTGCCGCCATTGGCTACGGTCAGCCAAGCGAACAGGTCCAGCTTTGCCTTCTCATCAGCTTCTCGCTGTTTGACCGTTGCGATATAATTGGCCTGCCAGTCAAAGCCAGAAGCCAAATAGGTCAGCGTCAGTTTCGCGGTCACTGCCTGCTGCGAGGTCGTGAGAATAGACAGCGTCGGTTTTGCAGACAGACCTGCAGGAACTTCCGAAAAAATCATCCGTTCCGGAAGGCCGGTACAATGCAAGGCCTCATATCCTTCATCGCTTTCAAAAATCACGCCCCCGTCAGGCCCGGCAGTGATGAATACATTTTGCGTACGAGAGGCTCCGGTGGCCTTGTCGGTGCGGGTTATGGAAACTTCCCGCTTGAGATAGGCATCAACCAAGCCTTGCGGCGACAAAAGCCGGGCATCCCGGTTCTTTTCGCTGACCCCGTTGGGCAAGCCCGTCACTATCGCGCTTTCCGGAAACATGCCTTCCGATACGCCTTCAAAACGGACCATCGCGTCCCCCGCCGGGAGGTTCACAATACGGGTTTCGGTGATCAGCGCATAGCCTTGCGGCCAATCGACATTAATCGCTTCGTCACCGCGTTCGGGCGCACGATAAATGGTGATCGACACATCTGTGGGTTCGTCGGAGACGACCAGCTGCTGCGCGGCAAGCGGATTGACCCGCGAACATAACGCCAATGCCAAAAAGGCCAGGAGCCGGAAGACGGTCATGCTGTTCGCGCCGATCAGTAACGGCTGTCGAAAGTCGCGGTCACCGTCACGCTACCATTGGCAGGTACGTTGAGACGCCATTCCACCTTGTCGGCCGACACCCGTTCGCTGACATGGCTTTCCTGTTCGATACGGACATCCCCCCATAATCCTGACTGGGACAGGTCGACCGTCGCTGCTTCAGGGCGGGCATTGGTAACCTCGTAGCGCATCTTGGTCCGCCAGCGACTGGACGAACGCCGGGTTCGTTCTTCGACCACCGTCTTGACCTTGACATCAAAAGCTTCACCGGTGCGGATCGACATGGACGACCCCATCGGGGTTGCCTCGATCTGGCTTTCGCCGATGAATTGTGGATCGCCCCGCTTGTCACGCATATAGACGCGCATGATCCCGGATGGTAGCTGGTCGCCCAGACCGCCTGCGCGTGAAGTCGAAAATTTTAACACCGAATTGGCGCTGGTTGCCTCACGGGTACCTAGCCAACCATTGGTAAATTCATAGACTTTGCGAGCTGGAGCAGCAGTTACGTCCAAAAAACTGACCTGCTTTTGCTGGGCATTGGCAACTGTGGTTCGCTCGGTGAGCGGATAGAGATAATAATCTCCCAGCCGTTCCCGGTCACCGGATTCGGTTCCAGCGCTGTCGATCGTACCAGTCGGCCATCGCGGATAACTGTTCCGTCCTCCACCCGTGTTGGGACTTCCAGCGACCAGCAGAACATTGGCATTGCGATAATCGGTGCCACTATTGTTGGTCAACGTCACCCATCCCTGCACATCGATCGTCTGCTTTGCATCATCAAACATGGTCACATAATCAGCTTTCCAGCCGAGGCCGGGCGTGAGATAACTCAATGTCGTGGGCACTCTCCCTCCGGTAGATTCCATGGTTATCGACAGCGTCGGTCGCGCCCTCAGATTCGGCGGCACACGGTCGAAAATTACCCTTACCGGAAGACCGTCATCGCGCAGCACTTCAATCGTGTTGCCGATCTTCATAACCACACCACCGTTCGCCGCGAGGATTTCGGCCCGCACCCGGGATTCCGCACCGGTCGCGGGATTAGTCCGGATCAGCGTGACCGTCTGCCCAACCGCCTTTTCCATAAGCTTGGCCGGGGTGAGCAGGTCAAAGTCAAAATTTTGCTCAACAATACCGACACCGGACCCGGACAGCGTCACGGTTTCCGCCCGAATTTGGGCCGAGACATCTGGAAATTGCTGCTTGCTACGCCCCTTTGGGAGATTCAGATTGCGGACATCCTGCACCAACGCCTGATTATTATTATAGATTGTAACCGAGACATCGCCTTGCGCCGAAACCTCCGATGTTGACTGGCTGATCGCCGGGGAAGCCATCGTCGCCAGCAATAATCCAGTGAAAGCAAAATGCCGCATATTTTTTCTCCCCTATTGAGACTCGACGCTAACCTATTGAAAATTAACAGGGCCTAAATGACTATTGCTGCAAGCTTGTGCTTTCTGCCGGAGCCGCCCATCGCAAACTTATGCCGCCATCCGGAGCAGCCGCTTCTGTTTCCTGCGCAACCGTGACATTCCGGGCCTGCAAAATTCCCTTGGCGACAGCCATGCCTTCAGCCGATCCGGTTATCCCCAATGGCAAGTTTAGCCGTTCCGACGCCCAGACTATCAACTCCAGATCGGCACTCGATGTCGAGGCTAGCGCACCGTCCGTAATTGTCAATTCCGGCAGGGCAACAGTTGGAGGTTGCAACTTGATATTCCAGTCTTTCGCTTTTGCAGCGACACGTCGTTCGAGCGTATAATATGAGGCCAACGACGCACCCGGAAGCGGCTTTGCAATCACCAGCGCCCGTCGTTTTGCTGTATCCAGCGTCACCTCGTCGACCGAGACCCCAGCGATCAAGGCAAGGTTTTCGCGCAGTCTGGCCAACTGAATTTCAGCCTCCTGCGCCTGCGCTTGCGCGCCTGCGGCAGCCAATTCGGCCGCGTGCGCCTCGGCGCCGGATTCCACCTTAAACTGCGTTATTTTTACGACAACCGACCGCCCCACTGTGCGGCTGATAACGCGTGTGCTTTGTTCATTGGCATCGGCGAGAATTTTTGGGGTAAAAACCGTCGCATTCACCACGATCGGCTGGGCATCAAAATCAATCTCTATTTTTGACACGCTTGCGCTACTGCCAAATTGGTCCTTGATATAGCCATTGGCTGAGCGCGAAACATTGACTTCCCATGCAATTTGCCGGAGCGACAGTCCAAGCGGGATCGCAAGTGCGACGAACACAACAGCCATGATAGCGACCTGCACCTGCGATTGCCGTTCGGAAAGATGCGAGCGGAAACCATAGAGCCGCGCCATCCCCGTTGCGGTCAGGGCAATCGTCATCAGGTTGGTGAAAAACAGAAGTAGCGATCCCCCGAAAACAGACCAGTTTAACGTCGCCAGCCCGAAACCGACAACCGCCAGTGGCGGCATCAGGGCGGTGGCAATAGCAACACCAACAATCGTGCCCATTCGCCCCCGGATCATTGCATAGGCGCCAGCCAATGCCGAAAAAAGGGCTACCGCGAGGTCAAACAGATTGGGTCGTGTACGGGATGCGATTTCGGCCGTGACCATCTGCAGCGGTGACATGGTCACCACCAGGCCTGCGAATAATATCGAGATTATCGTGCCCAACAGAATGGCTTTTCCACTTTCCTTCAGCCACACAGAATCGCCAACCGCCAAAGCAAAGCCGGCACCCATGATCGGGCCCATTAATGGTGATAGCAACATCGCGCCGATCACTACTGCCGGAGATGAAAGCAACAAGCCGAGTATCGCGATGCCGGCCGACATTGAGGTCATAAATGCGAAATGCGGCGTAAAACCACTGTCCTCGCGAACCTTATTGATTACCGCCTGCTGATTGACATCAGCGCGAACGGCGACACGCCACCACCGACGGAATAGGCGAATACTGCCCGTGACCGGAGCAAATGCGCCGAAACCCTGTTTCGACTTTGGTGTTTCCGGACTTGGATTATTGGCCTGGTCGTCTTGCATAGCAAATCTTTAGCGGCCCAAAACGATCACGAACAGACAAACATTTCAGCAAAATGCAATTGATAAGTGAAGGATTCCATCTTTTATCATGAAACCGTATTGCCTATATAGATCACGATGGCTATTTTGCCGTGCGAAGGAGCCCGTATATGCCCCGTCCCGAAACAGATATCGAAGCCACCCGGATCAAAATCATGGAAGCCGCCGACCGTCTGATTCAGGACCGAGGCGCAATCAGCTTCACTATGGCTGATCTCGCCACGGTAGTCGGAATGTCACCCTCCAACGTCTATCGCTTTTTTGAAAGCAAGGATGCGCTTGCCGAAGCGATGGCTGGTAAATGGTTCGCGGAATTGCAAGTAATCATGGAAACGCTGGTTTCCGCGGATATCCCGGTAGAAGAGAAACTCTATCAGTTTTTTGCCAATCGACTGGTCGTGAAACGCGCGCGATACGAGGATGATCCTGAACTATTTGAAGCCTATATGGATTTGGGTGACGAGCATTTCGAAGTGATCAAGGGCTATGTCGATCTTGCCGATCATTATATGGCTTCAATATTGGTCGAAGCGATGGAAAAAGGCTATTTCAAAGGCCTGGAACTCGATAGCATCGTGTCTCTGGTCAACACCATGATGCAGCCATTTTGCAATCCCAGGATCATGATGCAGATGATGCACGTGGCGACCGAAGAGCGGCTGCGGATTGTGGTCAACACCATATTGAATGGCCTGCGGGCCGACGAAGAGCCGGCGAAAGCCAAACTGGAATTGCATATTACCGGTTAGGCGTCTTTCGCCCGCCATTGTTTGATCCTGGCCGGCGGCGGCCAGGAATCCATTTCCGATAATGCCATCAGAAACTGCTGGAGTCGCCCGGCGGTCACCACCCCTCGCGCCATGTGGTGCAGCCGGGGCATGGCGTCTCTTCCACGCCCCGGCCATACATAATGTTTCGGCCGATGCTAGCCTGCCAGATTCCGCAGCACATAGTGCAGGATTCCGCCGTTCAGGAAATATTCCATCTCATTGGCGGTATCGATCCGGCACTGGGTCTTGAAGGTTGAGACCGTACCGTCAGCGCGGGTCATTTCGACTTCGACTTCCTGTAGCGGCTTCAGCGTGGCAACACCCTTGATGGTGAAGCTTTCGGTGCCGTCGAGGCTCAATGTCTCACGGTCAATGCCGTCGATGAATTGCAGCGGCAGCACACCCATTCCGACCAGATTGCTCCGGTGAATCCGCTCGTAGCTTTCGACGATCACAGCGCGAACCCCCAGCAAATTGGTGCCTTTCGCCGCCCAGTCGCGGGAAGAGCCGGTGCCATATTGCTCTCCGCCAATGACCACCAATGGCGTTCCGTCAGCTTTGTGTTTCATCGCGGCGTCGTAGATTGGCATGATCTGGCCGTTATATTTGGTGTAACCGCCTTCCTTGCCGTCGGCCATTTCGTTTTTGATTCTGATGTTGGCGAAGGTGCCGCGCATCATGACTTCGTGATTGCCGCGGCGACTTCCGTAACTGTTGAAATCTTGCTTGTTAACCTGATGATTTTTCAGATATTCTCCGGCAGGGCTGTCCTCCTTGATCGCGCCCGCTGGCGAGATATGGTCGGTGGTAATGCTGTCACCCAAGAGCGCCAAAGTCTTGGCCTCGATGATATCGCCGACCGGTGCCGGGGTCATTTCCATGCCTTCGAAGTAAGGCGGATTGGCCACATAAGTGCTGCCCGCGCGCCACTGATAGGTATCGCCACCGGCCACATCAATATCCTGCCACGCCGCGTCGCCCTTGTACACATCGGCATAGCGGCTCATGAACATCTCGCGATTGACCGCGCCGCCCATCGCCTCGTTGACCTCGTCATTGGTCGGCCAGATATCCTTGAGATAGACATCCTGCCCGTCGCTGCCCCGCCCGATCGGCGTTTCATACATATCCTCGCGGACCGTGCCTTTCAGCGCATAGGCGACCACCAGCGGCGGTGAGGCGAGATAATTGGCCTGCACGTCCTGCGATACGCGGCCCTCGAAATTGCGGTTGCCCGACAGCACCGAAGCAGCAACAATACCATTGTCGTTGATCGCCTTGCTGATCGGCGCCGGCAAAGGCCCGCTGTTGCCGATACAGGTGGTGCAGCCATAACCGACCAGATTGAAGCCGAGCGCGTCGAGATCATCCTGCAATCCCGCCTTGTTGAGATAGTCGGTCACGACCTGCGATCCCGGTGCCAGCGAACTCTTGACCCACGGCTTGCGCTGCAAACCGCGCTCGCGCGCTTTCTTCGCGACCAGCCCTGCGGCGATCAGCACGCTCGGGTTGGAGGTGTTGGTGCAAGAGGTGATCGCGGCAATCGCGACATCGCCATGGGCAAAGCCGTGGTCGCTGCCCTCGACGGCCACCCGCTCGCCGGTGTCCTTGACCCCGAACACCGCCTGCAGATCGCGGTTGAAGCTTTCGTCCAGCTCGCTCATCGAAACCCGCTGCTGCGGCAATTTCGGGCCGGAGAGCGACGGCACCACGCTGCCGATGTCCAGCTCCAGCGTGCGCGTGTAGATCGCGTCCTTGGTCGTCTCGTCATAGCGCCAGAAGCCCTGCTCCCGCGCATAGGCCTCGGTCAGCGCGATTTCGTCAGCGCTGCGCCCGGTCAGCTCGAGATATTCCAGCGTCTTTTCGTCGATCGGGAAATAGCCGCACGTCGCGCCATATTCCGGCGCCATATTGGCGATCGTCGCGCGATCAGCGAGCGACAGGTCCTTCAGGCCCGGTCCGTAAAATTCGACAAAGCGCCCGACCACGCCGACTTCGCGCAGCATCTGCACGCAGGTCAGCACCAGATCGGTTGCGGTAATGCCCTCGGCGAGCTTGCCGGTCAGCTTGAACCCGACCACTTCGGGGATCAGCATAGACACCGGCTGGCCCAGCATCGCGGCTTCCGCCTCGATCCCGCCGACGCCCCAGCCGAGCACGCCGAGACCGTTGATCATCGTGGTGTGGCTGTCGGTGCCGACGCAGGTGTCGGGATAGGCGACCAGATTGCCCTCGGCATCTTTCGACGACCAGACCGCTTTCGCGATATTTTCCAGATTGACCTGGTGGCAGATACCGGTTCCCGGCGGCACCACCTTGAAATTGTCAAACGCCTGCGAACCCCATTTGAGAAATTCGTAACGCTCCATATTGCGCTGATATTCCAGCGCCACGTTATTTTCAAAAGCCTGCGGCGTGCCGAATTCGTCGACCATCACCGAATGGTCGATGACCAGATGCACCGGCACCTGCGGGTTGATCTTCTGCGCGTCGCCGCCGAGCGCCTTGATCCCGTCGCGCATCGCCGCGAGATCGACCACCGCCGGCACGCCGGTAAAATCCTGCATCAGCACGCGGGCCGGGCGATATTGAATTTCCGCCGCGCTCTTGGCTTCCTTCTGCCAGTCGACCACCGCCTGCGCGTCCTTCGCGTCGACGGTAAAGCCGCCATCCTCGAACCGCAGCATATTCTCCAGCAGCACTTTGAGCGTGTAAGGCAGCTTGTCGATATTGCCGAGCTTTTCCGCCGCTTTCGCGAGCGAGTAATAAGCATAGTCGGTGCCGTTGACGGTCATCGTCGAGCGGGTGCCGAGTGTGTCTTTGCCGGTGGTTGTCATGGTGGAGTGTGGCCTTTCGTTTCTATTTTCTTGAAACCCACACTACGGGGAGTGCCTTGCCGGTTGGGGCGCTGGCGGAGGTGGGATTCGGTTGTTCGGGTGGGCTTTAGCGTAGGGGGGTTAAAGGCGCAACTAGGAGGGTGTCCCAGCTAACGGTTTAAGGCCGTTCGAAAATTGCATAGCTGAACGGGGCGCACAGTTGAGTAACGGTTGTTAAGACAATGATAGAAAGATAGAAGAATTAATAGTGAAGATTTTTATTCTTGAATAATCAAGGATATTGCAAATTTATTATCTTTTGTACATAAACGGCTTAATAGTGACCCAACATTAATCTGGGGTTATCATGGCAACCAACACCTTTAACCTCAACCTTGCTAAACCTGAAATAGAAGACTTTGATCAATTGTTATCTGAAAGCTCAATCGAAGCTTTAGCAAATCCAAACAGTGCCACTTTTGATGGCTTGGACATTGGTGACGGGGGGAAGCTATATATCATCGCCGGAAATCCACATTCTCCCCCGTGGATCCGGCGGCTCGAAACGGCCTTCGAGATTGATATAAACAAACTTACATTATCCGTATGCGGAATTTTGGCATTTCGGTCTTCAGATAGAATCTTTGCCTCGACATTTTCATATGGCTGGATGTACTTAAATGATCGTTCAATAATTAGAGATTTTGGCCTGAGAGTGGCCATAAATGCCCTAGACAATCAAAAACTGAAAAAGTTAGAGAGGACTAATTTAGCTGATGCATTGAGAGATTCCGCTTTATCTCCATTTCAAAGAGACTGTCCGTCGTCAGAACATTTGGCACAGATGGCTGCGTAAATTAGCGGAGCATCGGCCTCGTCTTATTGGTTGATATT
>NZ_JBLWWU010000032.1:0-9389 GCF_048267785.1 Parasphingorhabdus sp.
TGATTGCCAACTTTCCAAAGGTCGTCCAGCTGCGATACCGGTACCGCGTCATCGGCCGGCAGCTCGACATTGTCCTCCGCCTCCGGCTCGTCCTCGCCAATAGTGAGGATGCCGTCGATCTCGAACGTGTCGAACCCGGTCAGTTCCACCTCATAGCCGAGATCAATCAGGCCGGAAAGTTCCGAGCGCAGCAGTTTTTTGGACCATTGGGCGTCCTGGGCGAGCCTGTTGTCGGCGATGATATAGGCGCGGCGGTCCGCCTCGCTCATTTCGCCCAGGTTGATCACCGGTACGACGGTCTCGCCATTGAGGCGCGCGGCCTCCAGACGGCCATGTCCGCAGATTACGTTCCCGTCATCGTCGATGAGAATGGGATTTGTCCAGCCGTACGTCCTCATGCTCCGCTGGATTTTCTTTATCTGGGAGAGCGAATGCGTGTTGGGATTGGTCGCGGATCCGATTAGTTCATCAAGACGCCGGTGACCGGGCGTATGATTGCGGGAAGGGATGTTGGATTTTACGTGGGATTTGGACATATCTTTTCACTTTCAAAAATTAATAAAATTTACAATTTCTGTGGTGAAAAGTGTCGGCCTTAGAGTTGACCTTCCCGTTATGTTCTTCTGGACAGGATCTGTCCAGCCTGAAATTATCTGGTCCTCGAGAAAATGCATAAACGGCTGAAAAGGAACAAAAGGACTGAATTTTCGCCCGAGATTGCATCTCGTTCCCACAAACATAGTCCAGCCTTCCCACGAACATCTGATATGGGAAAACTGCCCTGAGGCCGCGCTATTGCTGGGGCCCACACAGGGCAAACGGTCGAACTTGGTCTTGTGAGGGCGTTTTTCCCACTACTTTCCCACGAATATGGGAAGATTACTGCTGAGACCGGTTCGCTACGAACTGCGTCGCGCACCACCATTTTTATCATTTTATATCAACCATTTAACTGTAGGGCGACCCCTGAACATAGTCGCGCAATGTCCGAGGATTACGCGCCGTTGGTGCAGCGGCTGCGGTGCCAGAGACGCTCTGGAAGCCGCGGATATGCTGAGTTTTCATGGATTATCTCTATGGCCCAAATATTGGAGTCCAGATGCAGATGGTTGGTTTTGGGACAGAGATCATTTTTCAGGGGTAATTTCCCCTGAGGTTTCTGGCTTATGCGAACCCGAACATCCTCGGCTGGCTGGGCCAGTCTAGCGGGATATTGTTCTTTCCAATGATCCGGCAGCGCGCTTCGGCCGGCCTCATTATCACCGAGGATATCGCTCCGTCAGAAAAAAATTGTATCTGATCAAGGCTGCGTTGGAATGATTCCGTCTTGTGTTTGTACGGGAAAATTTATCCCCACAAACACAAGAGGATTATATGCGCAATTATCTACTCGCATCGACCTGTCTGTTCGCCGTGGTCTCGGTCCCCGCTTTTGCAGAAACGACCGTCGGAACAGCTACTACCACTCCGGTCCGCACATCGACGATCAAGTCTGGCGCTGCCGATGATATAAAAATTACGTCGGCCGGATCGATCAAACCGACATCGGGCACTGCAGTCACCATCGACAGCAACAACCAGCTGGCCAACGAGGGCACCATCGAGATCAACAATGCTGACAACGCGACCGGTATTAGGGCGAATGCCGGCGTGTCTGGTGCGATCAACAATGCTGCGTCCGGCAAGATTATCATCGATGAATCCTACGCCCCCACCGACGCCGACAATGATGGTGACATCGACGGCCCCTTTGCGACGGGAACCGGCCGCACCGGCATTGCGACTGCTGGTAATTTTACCGGCAATATCACAAATAGCGGCTCGATCACCGTCGAGGGCAATGACGCCGCCGGCATTCGTCTCGGCGGAAAACTGACAGGAAATTTTGTCCATGATGGCAAGACCTCCGTCCTGGGCGACCGCGCACTTGGCGTCGGCTTGCAGGATGTCGACGGCAATGTCCGGCTGGCAGGCACGATCACGGCACAGGGCGTCGATGCAGTAGCGGCGCGTATGGACGGAAATGTCAAAGGCGCGTTGGTGGTTCAGGGTTCACTCACTGCCACCGGTTACCGCTATACCACAGCACCCGCAGACTCCTCCAAACTAGATGCCGATGACCTATTGCAAGGCGGGCCGGCATTGTCCGTAGAGGGCAATGTCACCGGTGGTATCGTTCTTGCCGTACCGCCAAAGGATAACAGCAGCACGGACAATGACGAAGATGATGATGGAATCGAGGATTCCAAGGAAGGCTCTGCCATCGTCCGTTCCTATGGTGCTGCGCCTGCGATGCGGATCGGCGACACCAGCGACGCCATCACGATCGGTGCAGTTGCAGGCACCGGAACTGGCTTTGGCCTAGTCATCGATGGCGGGATTTCGGGCAGCGGTGTATATGCCGGCGTCAATGCTAACGGTCTGCAAGTTGGCGGACTGGGCGCTGCCGTGACCATTGAGGGCGGCATCGGCATTGGCGCGACCGGCTCGGTAAAGGCTGCATCCAATGGTGGTACGGCAACCGCCATCCGGCTGGGATCGGGTGCGGTGACGCCGGAAATCCGCAACGCCGGCACGATCGAGGCAACCGGTGGCAGTAGCGTGGCGTCAACGAGCACTGCGCTTGTAATCGACGCGGGCGCCAATGTCGGGATTATCCGCAACAGTGGCACGATCAGCGCCAAGGCGGGTGGCAATGAAGCAACAGCCATCGCCATTGTCGACAAATCGGGCAGCGTCGACCTGGTGGAAAATAGCGGAGCCATTTCGGCCTCCGGTGCGCTGGCGGCATCGGAGCGCAATGTCGCGGTCGATTTGTCGGCAAACAATACAGGAGCAATTCTTCGTCAAACTGCCGTGGCGGCGAATGCCAAGGCACCTTCGATCATGGGTGACGTCCGCTTCGGTAGCGGGGATGACCTGTTCGACATCGCCGATGGGAGTGTGAAGGGTAATAGCAGCTTCGGGAATGGCGACAACCAACTGAAACTGTCCGGCGATGCCACCTATACTGGCAAAGTCAGCTTTGGCGCAGGGGGTGACATCTTCGCACTTGCTGGAACATCTGTGTTTGATGGCAGCGCCGACTTTGGCGGCGGTGCGGACATGATGACTCTTTCCGGCACTTCCCGCTTCTCGGGCTCGCTGGCCAATGCACAAGGCCTTGCGGTTACCGTATCCGGTGCCACGTTCGACGTTATCGGCACCGCTCAGATAGCATCGCTCGCCGTGACCGACAATGGCGTGCTCGGTGTGACCGTAGGTGGCACTACCGATACATCGTTGCAGGTTTCGGGCGGGGCAAGTTTTGGTACAGGCTCAAAGCTGGCTATCAAACTTTCCGACGTGCAAAGCGCCGAGGGCGATCATGTGGTGGTGCAAGCCGGAACGCTTAACGGCGCCAACAATTTGACGGCAACCACTACGCTTCTACCATTTCTTTACAAGGGCTCGCTGAGCTCGACTGCCAATCAGGTAATAGTCAAGGTCGCCCGCAAAAATGCAACGGAATTGGGTCTTAACCGATCCGAAGCAAGCGGCTTTGATGCGGCATATGCGGCTTTGACTAATGATGAAGATGTCGAGGATATTTTTCTGGCGATTGGCGATGGCGAACAGTTTCGCAGCCAGCTCCAGCAGATGTTGCCGGAACATGAAGGCGGAATCTTTGAAAACGTCACTTCAGGATCGCGCGCTCTGGCACGGTTTCTTGCTGATCCCAAAGGCCCGTTCAAGGATGAAGGCAGTTGGGGCTATTGGGTTGCACAGGCCGCATGGGGGACTTCGAAAAGCCGCGGCGACACTGCCAGCTATGATGTCGGCGGCTGGGGCATATCGGCAGGTGCCGAGCACAAGACCGGTATCGGCAATTTTGGCGCCTCTGTGGCTTATTTGAATGGCAAAGATGGAAACGGCAGCAACAGCAATGAGGTCTGGTCAAATCAATATGAACTGGCGGGCTATTGGCGTTTGAATACAGGCGCTTGGTTAGCACATGCCCGTGTGTCCGGTGCCAAGATCAATTTTGAAGGCTCTCGCTTCTTTATCGGCACTCTCGACGGCGAAAAGTTTAGCAAGACGATGACCGCTGATTGGGACGGCACCTTATGGTCGGCATCAGGTGCGGTTAGCCATGACCTACGCTCGGGGAATTTCTCGATCCGCCCGACCGTAGCCGTGGATTACTACAAGTTGAAGGAGGATGGTTATGCCGAGACCGGAGGTGGTGACGCCCTCGATCTGACCGTGGCGGAACGCAACAGCGACGAATTGGCCGTCTCGGGTACGGTTGCGCTTGGTCTCGATTTCGGCGGGGAGGATCAATATGACGGCTGGTATCGTTTTGAACTGGAAGGCGGTCGCCGACAACTTGTTGATGGCGTACTTGGCGTCACCGTCGCCCAGTTTAACAACGGCACCCCGTTCACCCTCGTCCCCGAAGAACGCGAGAGCGGTTGGATCGGTCGCTTGCGTGCTGTTGCCGGAAATTCTGGTATTCAGGTTGGCGGAGAGGTGTCCGTGGAGGAACAGCAGAATCACGCAGCCATCTCCGTCCGCGCGAGTTTGCGGCTCGGGCTATAGAATATAGCATCGGCCGCGCTGCAGGAGGGGGGAGAGCAGATTCGTGCCTTGTTTCCCCTTCTTGCTTCAAATTTGGAAATGAACTGGAGATAGATGTTTTTGTCACCCCCGCCTCGATCCCGGCTCGCCCGTTGACGCTATTGTTGCGTGGCATAATGCGATTGCTGTATATCGCGCCAGCGAGACGCATTCGTGATGGCCGATTCTTGAGGTGGAACATCAAAACAACGAAGGATCAGGGTCGAAACGAAGCATTCATGAACAGGGCGGAAGGAGAATCTGGGTCACCGCGCGGGATGGAAGCTGTGCTGCTGGAAAATCGGGAACTGCTGATCCGTTTTCTCGCAGTCCGTGGTGCCGGCGATAGCGCTGAAGACGTGTTTCAGGAATTGTGGGTTCACATCGCGGGATCGCACATGGGGCCGGTTGCTCATCCGCTTTCCTATCTTTACCGCGCCGCCAACAACCTGATGCTGGACCGTTACCGGTCAGCGCGGGCCGCGGAAAAACGGGAAAAGGCCTGGGGCGAATATGATAGCGACCGCGCCGTTCCGTCTGTCGAACAGTCGCTGATTTCGCGGCAAGAACTAGCCCGGGTGGAGGCAATGATAGACACGTCTGGCGACCGAGCCGCGGCCGCGTTCCGCTATTTTCGGATTGAAGGCATGAGCCAGCGCGCCATCGCAGCCCGCCTTGGAGTCAGCCTAAGCACGGTCGAAGCCGATCTGCGCAAGGTTTATGCGGCGCTCGCCAGATTGAAGGGGCAAATTGATGAATGATGACATTGCTTTGGAGGTCGAAGAAAAAGCGATCGATTGGCTGATCAGACAAAAAGATCCTGCGTTTGCAGATTGGGACGGCTTTGCCGCATGGCTAGGCCTGGACCCGGATCACGCGGCTACATATGATCGAATTGCGAGCCTCGATGCAGATCTCGAGCAACTGTCCGATCCTGTCGAGGAAATTACGCCCCCCCGGGGCCCGATCGTCGTCAATCGCAGGGCATGGCTTGGCGGCGCAGTTGCAGCGACGCTGGTCGGCGTGATCAGCTTTTCCTTGTTCAACAGTGATGCCACACGCATCGAAACCGCCGCCGGAGAACAGCGGACGGTGTCACTCGCAGATGGCTCGCGGATCGAGATAAATGGTGGCACAATAATCGAACTGGACAAGGACCGGCCACGGTTTGCCCGTCTGGAAAGCGGCGAAGCCATGTTTCACGTGGTCCACGACGCGGGGGATCCTTTCACGGTAGAGGCTGGCAATGCCAGACTGGTCGATCTGGGGACGGAATTTAACGTTGTCCGCAGGCGAAAAACCTTGAACGTTGCCGTATCGCATGGTCTCGTCGCTTATAATCCCAAACGAGAAAATGTTCGGATCAAGGCTGGATATAGCATCGAAGCCTCCGACGAAGGTGGCGCGCCGAAATTGCAGACTATTGATCCCGCCAGCATAGGTGGTTGGCGGAAAGGCCAACTTGTCTACAATGGTACGTCCATCGCGCATGTTGCCGAGGATCTTGGCAGAACGGCCGGCTTGAAAGTTGCTGTCTCGCCCGATGTCGCAGCCTTGCCCTTCCGTGGCGCCCTGCTGGTCAGCGATGATAGGCAACGGGTGATTGACGACCTAGCGGCACTAGCTGGTATTAGTGCAGAAAAACAAACGGAAGGATGGTTGCTGACCCGCTAAGATGATCTTCCGCCTGCTATCGTTACTGTTGTTGCTCTCGCTCGCGACGCCGGTCGCCGCGCGCGAAAAATCGCGCTCGATTGATTTGCCGCGCGGAACATTGCTGCAAAGCCTCCCCCTATTGGGACGTCAGGCCGACATCAGCATCAGCGTTGCCGATGCGAAACTATGGCAAAGTGCGGTGAAGCCGGTACGGGGACGGATGAGTGTGGCAAAAGCACTGGATCGCATGCTTTCAGGCACCGATGCCCGAGCCGTCAAGGTAGGAGCGACCAGCTGGCGTATCGTACGGCGTCTACCCCAGACAAATATCGCACGCCGCCGGACGAACCCGAGCCGTAAAGCTCCCCCTTTAGAGGCGCGGTCGCCGCGAGAAGCGGTCGATAAATATCCTGTCGAGGAAATTGTCGTAAGCGCCAGCAAAATCAACACACCATATACCAAATATGCAGGTGTCGTCACGATATTGGATGGTGCGGATTTGGAGTTTGGCGGGGAGCGAGGCATGGACTCGATATTGTCGCGCATGGCGACAATATCATCCACCCATCTTGGCAGTGGCCGCAACAAGCTGTTCATTAGAGGTATCGCCGATTCTAGTTTTACTGGCCCGACACAGGCAACGGTTGGCCAGTATCTGGGCGACATCCGTCTCAGCTACAACGCACCCGATCCCGACCTCCGGCTTTACGATATAGATCGGGTAGAAATCCTAGAAGGACCCCAAGGCACGTTATATGGTGCAGGATCACTGGGCGGGATTATCCGCATGATCCCGAAGGTGCCCGATCCTTCTGCCACGGCCTTGATCGCCTCAGGGGGCGTCTCGTTGGTACAGCATGGTGCGCCCGGCGGGGATATTGCCGCGATCGCCAATATTCCTCTCGGAGAGAGCGGCCACGCTTTGCGCCTGACCGGCTATTCCATTAGTGAGGGCGGTTATATCGATAATCCGCTGCTCGGACAGCATGATGTGAACCGGACCAATATCCGCGGTGCACGCGGTACGCTTCGTGTCGATCTGGGTGACAGTTGGAGGGCGGACGTCGGCGGCCTCTATCAAACGATCACAGCTGATGATGCCCAATATGCCGATAAGGATGCACCGCCGCTGACCCGCAGCAGTATGGTCGAACAAGGGGCAAAGGCGCGCTACGGATCGGCCATGATGGTGCTGACGAAGGACTGGGACGACCTCCATTTGCAGTTATCCAATGCCTATGTCGACCATCATCTCTATGAGCGATTTGATGCCAGCATGGTCAATGATACGCCACGTATCTTTGACCAGAATAATCATACGCGGATGCTGACCAGCGAAACCAGATTGTCGCGGCCCTTTCGGAATGGGCTGGGCTGGGTGATCGGGACGAGCTTCATCGATAACAGGACGCGCCAGACCAGGTCCTTCGGAGTCGAAACCATGCGATCGGCTATCGCCGGTGTGACCAACTCGATCACCGAATATACTGCCTATGGCGAGGCATCGGCAGAACTGTTGCCCGCCATCATTGTCAATGGCGGCCTGCGGTATAGCTACGCACGGCTCGGCGGTGCAGGCGAGGATGTCGATGCATTGCTGGCGCTCACGCAAGCCGGTCGAGCGATAACCGCCAGACGCAAAGAGGAAGATCTGCTGCCCTCGGCATCTCTGCTGGCGACGCTGGGCAAGAACGTGACTTTCTATGCCCGCTATCAGGAGGGTTTCCGGCCTGGTGGATTGTCGATTGATGGCAGTTTTGTTCAGCGCTTTCGCAATGATCATGTGTCCACTTATGATGCCGGCATGCGGTTCGGACGGAAGGGCATCACCCCGTTCGACGCTACCATCTCCATCTCGCACAGCCGCTGGAAGGACATCCAGGCAGATTATATCGATGCCAATGGCTTCCCGACCACAGCCAATATTGGCGATGGCAAAATTACCAGCATATCAGGTTCGATCGCCGTGCGACCGCTGACCGGATTGTCGCTCGAACTGGGCGCGGTTTATAACGAGAGTCGGGTCACTCAACTATCTTCATCCCTACAGCGCGCAGCGGTGGTTTTTGGCGGGCCGGCAGCGGATTTCTCCCCACCCATAATCATTTCTGCGCTCGGTCGGCTGGGCCGGATACCCAATGTCGCCAGTCATGCGATACGCGGGTCGGCCAATTATGCGATCGTTCTGGGCGACGAGGATTTTCGGATTCAGAGTTGGGCCAGTTACGTCGGTCCATCCCGGATCGGAATCGGCCCGGTCTTGGGCGAAGGGCAAGGAGATTATGTCGATACGGGCATCGCCGCACGTATCGGCAACGATGGGCGAGGGCTGACCTTGACCTTGACCAACTTGCTCGATGCGCGGGGCAATCGCTTTGCACTGGGGACCCCCTTCAACTCAGGAAGCGATGGCTATTTAACACCGCTCCGTCCGCGAACAATCCGGATTTCTGTCGATGTGGCGTACTAGATCATATTGTGCCATCACTTTTCGCCCTGCCAAGTCGGCAATTGGCTCAATTCGCAGGCCGGGGCTCCAGCCAAAAGGGTTTCGCTCATCCAAGGGAAAAAGATATCGCATCTCAGGAGTGGTGTAGGGAGAGAGAGCTGAATACAGCGATCTAACTGACAGCGAATTTTAGGGCAAATATCTTATATTAACCCATCCCAAAGTAGTTTCAGCCCCACCGCAAAAATGAGGACATATATGATCCGGTAAAATGTTTCATGGTTTATACGCTTGACCAGCGCGACTCCGATAAACACTCCTATCGGGGCCAACGGCATTAGGATCAGTGAAATTGTAAGGTTAGTCCGATCCAACTGACCGAGTAGCGCATAGGGAAGGATCTTCACGAAATTTACCACAAAGAAGAATATAACCGCAGTGCCGGCATAGACGCGCTTCTCCAGATTTTGCGGCAGGGTATAGGCCTGATATGGCGGTCCACCGGCATGCGCCACAAAGCTGGTAAATCCGGCGACAGTACCGGCGATAAATCCCAGGGGTTTATTGCCGGCGATGATATCCTTCCGACCCGTTGGCTTGAGAACTGCATTGTCCGTCGTCAGAACATTTGGCACAGATGGCTGCGTAAATTAGCGGAGCATCGGCCTCGTCTTATTGGTTGATA
>NZ_JBLWWU010000033.1:0-9298 GCF_048267785.1 Parasphingorhabdus sp.
TACTCCCGCAACCAAACAGAACACCCCGCCTCGCGCGGGGTTTTTTGTGTCGGTTTGGTGAGCGACCGGATTTTAACCTCGTTCAATCGGAGCGAAGCGATGATCATGGGCGGAGCCCATAAATCCTACTCCCGCAACCAACTTAACGTCTTAATGTCAGTGATTTAACGAAAAGCCTCGGTCGAAAGATCGGGGCTTTTGCTCGTTTCCCGCCGTCGGAATCGACCCATTGATCGTTGAACCAGTTTTGCTCGTGGCTCTTCGTGTCATGTTCTCCGCTATATAATAGGTCTTGATCGAGTTGTCTGAGACCAAACCATTGCGAGTTGGGATGTTCTAGACATAATCTAGCCAAGCATCTGTCATAGCGACGTTCCGGCGTTCAGCACCATCAAGTTTCGGCTAGCGCAACCGATACCGCGGTGCCGATCGGATCAGAGCTCGGGCTAGCGAAGGTTAGCAGAAGATCCTTTCCCTGCGCCTCCAAGATCACCGGGCTGCCATCGGCAAGGCGGGAAGCAGCGCCGGAGATGACCAAGTCCTTTACCTGCAACCGGGTGGATGTAATTGGACCCTTGAATATCAGGTTCAAACGCCCTGGTGAGGAGGTGAAGCGGACGGCTTGGCCATCCTCAGTCTCTCCATCCGAGCGAGTCCACGGCCGCGTTCCATAAATCGCATCGCCATTGGCTCGCAACCAGGTGCCAAATTGCTTCAGTCGCTTCAATTGTTCGTCGGGGATGGTGGCATCGGTTCCACGCGGACCGACATTGAGCAAAAGATTGCCATTGCGCGACACGGCATCGATGAAATCATGAATGAGTGTTTCGGCGCTGTCATAATCAGCATCCGTATCGTTGCGGTTGAAACCGAATGAATGGCTCATCCCGCGGGTCGCTTCCCACTTCTTGATCTGGATTTCGGCAAAGGCGGCATATTCGGGCGTACGGAAGTCGCTGTGCGGCACTGGAGGCGGGATGATGCCCTCCGATTCCTTGCCACTGTGTTTGCGCAATGATGCCTTAATTTTGTGATCAATAAATTTCCGGACCAAGGGAATTTTAAGCAATTCTCGTGGAAAACTTGCCGCAACCCAGCGGTCGTTGACCACGCCATCCGGGACCGCAGAATAATAGTCGGCAAATAGCTGATAGAGCGATTTGGAACGAGTTGGCCACGATATGTCATTCCAGAGCACCGAGGGTTCGTATTTCTCGATCAGTTCGCGAACCTGAGCCATAGCATAGGCCGGATAATCGCCGCTAGGCGTTGATGAAATGAAGTCGCCAAGAGTACGCATCGGCCGACGATTGAAGGTCCAGTCGATTCCTCCCGAATAATAGACCCCGAACCGCATGCCGGCCGCGCGCACGGCGTTCGCCAATTCGCCGACAATATCACGGCTCGTGGTCCAGTTTTCTTCGTGCGGGTTGGCAATGTCGGACGGCCAAAGCGAGAGCCCGTCATGATGTTTCGTCACAAGCACGACATAGCGGGCGCCTGCATCGCGAAAAGCTTCGGCCCAAGCGGAGGGATCCCATTGCTTAAGCCCTTCTTCGAAAGGTTGTTTGAAATCTGTATAGGGCGCGTCACCATAATTCGTTTTATGAAACTCTGCCGAAGGAGATCCCTCAACCTTGGTCGCGTTCCAGTACCATTCGGTATAGGGGACCATGGCAACGGCTCGGTCATAATCTTTGGCAAATGCTTCGCCAATGGAACCCAGGCGAGGGGCAAAGCCGGGAATCGCGAAAGCGCCCCAGTGGATGAATATCCCGAATTTTGCGTCATCATACCAGTCAGGCAATTTGCGTGCAGAAAGTTCGGCGAGGGTGGAGGACGGGCTCATGCTAAAATCTCCCATAATCCCATAGAGCTATTCCGGCCACTCGTTGGTATCGCACCAATTTTTCTTTTTTGAGATATGTCCGGCCAATTCGTCTGGCGCATTTGTCGAGCCATGTTTCCAATCCCCATTTTCTGCCTCCATCTTTGTGGTGGCTTGATCGCTGTCAGTGTGACGAAACACATCGATACACTTAATTCTACTGACATATAAAAATCTATCGGACAACTATTATATCGAGCGAAATGGAATTCGCGGAGACTATCCTATGCCGCCCTTCGTGCAGCTGCAGGCGTTTTGAGGGGATTCTCATTTTCCCAAAAATACAGCGCAGATGCGACGCCAATTCGGAGGAGAATTTGATTGAATATCTTGCTTTTTCCATACGGCAAAAAGCATCATCCCCGCAGAATTCCAACGAATCTTTACTTATCTATCAAGATAATTATATGATTATAGACTAATATATGAATCTCCTATAACATCCGCTTCAGAAGATGCCGCAAAGGCATGTTCGGACACAAATATTGTGAGACCCGTATCAAGCGGGCTCATTGTTCTAGTTATCGACCAGCGGATCGCTGGCGAGGGGAGAGGATGGCTATGCGAAACATTTCATGGATGCTTGCGAGCGTCGCATTTGTAGGGACGCCGGTTGCAGCACAAACACAGGAAACGGTACCGGGAGCAGATCAGCCGGCGGCCGAAACAGCCGCTTCAGGCCTCGCGGAAATCGTCGTCACGGCTGAAAAGCGCAGTGTCAATCTTCAGGATGTGCCGTTGCCGATATCAGCCTACACGGCTGATGCGCGACAGATTGCGGGTATAAATACGCTTCAGGATTTTGCGAATTTTACACCCGGCCTCAGCTATTCGGCCAGTAACGATCGTGTTTTTATCCGCGGTATCGGACGTCAAACGAACACCAACGGCAGCGATCCAGGTGTATCCACCTACACGGACGGAATATATGATTCCTCGACCAACTCAATCGGCGCATCGGATTTCTTTATCGAGCGCATTGAAGTGTTGCGCGGCCCGCAAGGCACGCTTTACGGACGCAATTCAATCGGCGGCGCCATCAATGCGATCTCGAAACGACCGACCGAAGAACTGACTGCGGATTTGCGCGGCACGCTTGGCAATTACGGTGTCTATAATCTGGAAGCTTCCGCATCTGGGGAGGTCGCGAAAGGACTTCGGGCACGGTTGGCCGGCGCGTATTATAATCAGGATGACGGCTATTTCAAAAATGACGCCGGCAAGGTCAGTGAAGGGGGGCGGGGTGAGCGCCGGTATCTGGAGTTGCAACTGGAAGCCGACCTGGGGCCGGATGTGACTGGCTGGTTCAAATTTTCAACCGGCAGTACCGACCTTAATCCTCGCACTATCAACCGTATCGGTGACTATGATTTCGCACCTTATCCATTTGGAGCAATTACCCCCGGGGCTGCCTTTGGCTATTTAATCCCGGGAGTGGTTACGCTGAACCCGAACCCCCAGCCGCCCGGTGCGACCGATATCAGGCACTTCAGCGCCGACACGACCCAGACCGAACGTTTGCGTGACAATTTCGGTGTGACCGGCGATGTAAAATGGACGTTGCCAACTTTCGATGTTCGCCTGCTCGGCGGCTATCAGGAATATCGTGCTGAAAATACCTATGAACTCGATGATACCAGCGTGATTTCTTATACATTCCCGCTTGCTGCTGGTGGAGGTGTTTGCGCTTTCATTCCCGGCTGTGGCCCTTTGACAGTATTCCCCTCGTCACAAGTTGACCTGGGCACCGACAAGTCGTTCGGTAGCGGCGAACTCAACCTGACGTCGAACACCAACGGACCGCTGCAATGGGTCGCCGGTGTTTATTATTATCAGGAAACGTTGACGCAGGAAACGCACTTCCGTGCACCCGATCAGCTGGAACTTCAAACGCCGGCCAATGGGCCCGATAATCCGTCCAGCGATTTCGTATATGCCGCCTCGACGCTGACCACCAAGTCGATAGCTGCATTCGGCCAGATCGACTATCAAATCTCCGACGAATTCAAAGTGACAGGTGGATTGCGCTATACCCGTGACAAGAAAAGCGGAGACGAATCCTTCCGCATCCTGTGTCTTGGGTGTGGCGGGTTCTCTCCCGATCTATACGGGACGGCGACCCCGGCGCTCGACATTACTGCATCGCAAATTTCTACCGCCGCTGCGCCGGGCGTAGCGTCTGCTGTCGTGATTGATCCGGCGACAGGTATCGCCACTCGTGGCTTGTCGAACAGTTGGGATGCCGTAACCGGCACGGTCGCTGTCCAATGGCAGCCGACAGACGATGAGTTGGCGTTCGCGCGATACAGCCGGGGATATAAATCCGGTGGTTTCAACGCGGGCGGTATATCGGCGCTGCCACAAACCGGAGCGGAGCATGTCAACGCCTACGAGATAGGGTATAAACGGACGCTGGGTGCGAGACTTCGGGTTAACTTGGCGGGCTTCTATTACGACTATCAGGGGCTTCAGGTACCATTGACCGTATCACAACCGGGAGGTGCACAGCTTACCCAGTTCTTCAATCTCGACAGTTCGAAAAGCTACGGGGTTGAAGCCGAACTGGCATGGCAGCCAACGGATGCTCTACAACTGGCGTTCAATTATGGCTTTGGCCATTCGCGCGTCGACAGCGGATGCTGTTTTGTCGATGGAGAGGATCCCTTGGCTCTCCAGCCGGAAGCTCAGCCATCGGGCGCTGCTGTAGCAGGACAGCAACCGCAAAGTGTCGACGGCGCGCGGCTGCCCAACGCACCACGTCACAAGATTGCGCTAAATGCTGTATATAACATCGACTTCGATCCCGGCACGTTATCCTTGTCCGGCAATTATGTCTGGCGCAGTGCGGCATATAGCAACATCTTCAACCGCGAATATAACCGTATGCCATCTTATGATCAGGTGGACCTGCGCGCGATCTGGACCGAACGTAATGACCGTTTCCGGGTTATCGCTTTCGTAAAGAATGTTTTTGACAGCGTGGGTTACGACAGCGCATCGGGCGATCTCCTCGCTTCCTCGCCTACACTGGAGGTGGCGCAGTCATATTCGTTGACGCTACCCCGAACCTTCGGTGTTCAGCTTGAAATTCGCTTCCGATAGGTAGCGGCGGGTGTCACAAACCAGTTCGGCGACCGGAGGCAAGTTGCCAATTTCAACACGGCTTCTTTATGGCTCCGGTACTATAGCGTTTGGCGTCAAGGATCACGGATTCAACGCTCTTCTGATGCTATTCTATAATCAGGTCATTGGTCTTCCGGCTGCCTGGGTTGGATCTGCGATCATGATTGCCATGATCGCAGATGCGCTTTTCGATCCCTTGCTGGGGCAATATTCTGATAATTTCCGCTCCCGCCTGGGGAGGCGGCACCCCTTCATGTATGCAGCCGCTTTGCCTATCGGACTTTTCTACCTGCTGCTCTGGTCACCGCCTGACGCCTCAAATACGGTACAATTTGCATGGCTTGTAACGACAGCAATTTTCGTGCGCTTCTCTATCAGCCTTTACGAAATTCCATCTACCGCTCTGCTCGCCGAGTTCACCAGCGACTATGACGAACGCACAAAACTTGTCGCTGCCCGTTTCTTCTTTGGCGTTTGCGGCGGCCTTGGAATGACAGTCGTGACATTCGGCTATTTTCTGCAGCCGACGCCCGAGCAACCGGTCGGCCATTTAAACGCCGGGGGCTATACCGTTTACGCCTGGGTAGCGGCAGCTATCATGATGGCATCGGTCCTCATCTCGTCGTTCGGCACGCAAAAAGAGGTGCTGAAACGCCCGGCTCCGCCACCGCGCGAAGCGATATCAACGTCAAAAATGCTGAAGGAAATGTTGAGCATATTGGTGCACCCTTCTTATATTTCCATCCTTCTCGCCAGCCTGTTTTTTGCCATTGCTTCGGGAATCAACATGGCACTTCAAATGTATTTCTCTACCTATCTCTGGGAACTGAGCGCAAACCAGATCGCCATGGTCGCATCTACCAGCGTCATCGGCATAGTCTTCGCATTCGTTGTGGTTCTGCCTCTGTCTGTACGCTTCGGCAAAAAGTCTTCTGCGTTGCTGATGTTCAGTTTGGCACTGATTTCCAATGTAACGCCATTGATTTTGCGGCTGGCCGACCTGTTTCCAGCCAATGGTGAACTGATGTTGCTATGGCTGCTAATGGGCCAGTTCGCTTTCACGATGATGGCGACCATCGCTGGCGGGATCCTGGCTGTGTCAATGGTTGCGGATGTCACGGATCAAATCCAGCTGGAAACAGGGCACCGGTCCGAAGGGCTGCTCTTTTCCGCCTCGACGATGGTCAACAAAGCTATATCGGGCATGGGTATTTTATTAGCAGGCCTGTTGCTCGCCTTCGTCAACTTCCCCGATAATGCCCAGCCAGGGCTTGTCGGTGACGACGTTCTGCGAAGCCTTGCCGGCGTCTACATCGGTACGACATTGCTAGCGACGATACTCGCGATCATTTGTCTTGCATATTATCCGATCAACCGGTCGCGCCATATCGAGAATATCCGGCAACTGGGCGAGACCGCGCTGTGATAGTCCGGGTCGTGTTATCAGGCGGTATCCGCGGTTCCCGCTGCGCCGCCCTTGATCAGTGGCACGCCGTTAGCGAGCACGGCTTCGGCAGCGTCCAGTAAACGCTCGTTTTCCGCGACGAGGTCTCCGGCACGGCCGCTTTCGATCCAGTGGTCGAACGCCATTCGACCACCCGCAACCAACATCGCAGCGACCATTTGTGCTCGGCGATCTTCCGCCGGATCAATCCCGAGTTCGTCAGCTATATAATCCGTCATCAAAGTGATCTGGAGGCGTTGATGGGCGAACCAGACGGGCAACAGTTCAGGCTCGCCGGCAATGGCTCGTCCGAGATTAATCTGTCCGTCTCCGTCGCGCTCATAAGCATGGGCAATTCGCGCGACCTGGTTACGCCAGAATACCAGCACCGGTATACCCTGTTCGCGCTGGGTCTCGACCACGGCTTGAAATCTGGCACCCGCCACGACAGCAATCTCGGCAGCGAGTTTACGCTTTGACGAAAAATGCGTGAACAGTGTGGTTATATGGATATCGGCAGCCTCGGAAATTGCCGCCATTGTTGCGTCTGCATAACCGTGGGTGACAAAAAGCCGCCGGGCGGCATCGACAATGCGCTGGCGTGTGCGCGCTTTTGTCGCGGTCCGCCTCGGAAAACTGGTTTTAGCTGGTTCTGACATAGCTCTATTATAGTCGATAAACAGGGAAGCGCCAGTTCTAACTTGATCATTCTATCTTTATAGTGTTATCTCAAAAAAACAGTTTCTAGGAGGGTGATTATTATGTTGGATCTATCGATGCAGAATGAATTCGAAACGTGGGTCGAGACAGGCCAGCCCCCGCTCGAGGAGCAACCGATATTGGGACTGGCCGCGCTAATGACGACGGCGGCGTTTGTCGATCCAGTCGCCCAAGTGCCGATCTTCGACGCTATCGCTGCGGCGACTTTGGCAAGCAACGACAGCACCCAGCGCGCCGCTGAAATTACCGAGGCATTGCCATGGGTGAAAACCGGAAAGCCGCGTATCGCATTGCCCCGGCCATTATGGGACGGGTTCTGGAATATTGTTCAGGCACCGCCGTCGCCGACCGACAGCGAGCTGGATTTGACATTGCAAGTTGTCGCGCTGGGCGATCTTTATGACGACCGGATGGTGGATTGCTGCGAAGAGGCTCTTCTCGAATTTGACGGGGTGCATGATCTGATTGCCCAACCCGAAGTACGACTGACCACTGCCGATCTGGAACATTACCCGACGGATACGCTGGCGACCGATTTGCTAACGATGTTGAATTCGAACGGATATGATATCGAGGTAATTGATGCCGATAACGTGGTTCTGCCGGGAGACTATCCGGCGCAGAACAGAACCAACCGTCGCATTCTCCAGCTTCATGACGTTTGGCATCTGGTGGGAGGATATGGTTTTACAGCGGCCGGTGAGGTGGCGATTTCCGGGTTTCAGATGGCACAGTTCGGGCAAAATTATTCAACCCGTTTTTTGGCGACGGTTGCAACCAAATCCGCAGTTCATGCGCCTGCGCTAACCGACATGTTGCTGACTGTGACTTTCGATGGCTGGCGCCATGGCCGTGCCACCAAAGAACTAATTGCCGTTCCTTGGCACAAGCGCATCGCCGATCCGATTAGTAAAATCCGCTCCGATATGGGCATTCATCCGATTGACAGTAACGCAATGCGGATGTTGGACGCCCTTATGCCGCCGGCGTAGTAGCCGGACGATATTGCCGTGCGTCGGTCGTAAACTCTGCATGACCATAATCAGCGAGCTGAGCCTTAAGCTTCGCGACCAGTCGGCGATCGGCTATCCCGCGCAGGCCGGGAATATGCGAGGCAAGCGCGTAGAGGCGCATTCTGGCATAGATAAACAGACCCGCGATGGCGGCCAGGAAAACATCGCCCGATGTAAGCTTCACCCCGATCGACGCGGCTTTCTCCTTGTCGTTGCCCATGAAGCTCTTGACGAAAAATAGCTTCGCAAAAGCGCGTTCGAAAGTTTCGTGGGCGCGCGCGCGAAACGAATTATTCGGCCGTAAATCTGCAGCCATGGTCGCCCGCAACAATTCCCCACATGTTTCATCATCATATCCGCTAAGCAGGGTTCCGCTGCGCGCGTTCATAAGGTCGACAATCCCTTGGGGTGTATCGGCGAGCAGATCTTCAGGAAGACCGAGAAGAAAACATCGATAGCGCGCCAGTTCTACCATCGCGCGTTCAGAGTCCGTGAATTGCTCCCGGCCCTCCGCGATCATTTTATACGACAACAGAAAGATCGAAATTAGTCCGGCAGGCATCTGATCAACTTGTGGAATGGGTATGCCATAAATGCTGACATCCCATTCACCGGGTCGGCGCAAGACGTTCGCACGCACCATCGAATGCATCAATCGCACCATGGCCGCAGCTTTGAAGCCAGGACCAAAGCGTTCGAGCGCGCCTGGCAACAAGGAAGTGGTGAAGAAAGTCGCGGTATCCTTGACGCGTCTGGCAGCCGTCTGGGTCGTTAACGTGCCGGTGATCGCCATTGGCAAGGCGGCATATTTATTCATGAAAGTTGCAATGAACGCGCCGCGGATGATGAATGGGCCGAAATTTGCGGCTGAATTTCGGTCTATACGTGCGCCTTCCTCGACAAGTTTCATGTCTACCCAGTCGGGAGTTCGCTCCATCTCGCGGATTAATTCGACTAGTTCGGGCGGCGCGTCCGGCACATTTTCCACGCCTTGGTCGCAGGCCAGGGTCAGCATATCGACCAAGGTGCGAAAACTGTCCGTCGTCAGAACATTTGGCACAGATGGCTGCGTAAATTAGCGGAGCATCGGCCTCGTCTTATTGGTTGATA
>NZ_JBLWWU010000034.1:0-9227 GCF_048267785.1 Parasphingorhabdus sp.
TTTCGACAATTTCAGCCGCAGCCGTGCGTCCGATACCGTGAATGTAGGTAAGCGCAATGATTACGCGCTTGTTAGTGGGGATATTTACCCCAGCAATACGTGCCAATATATTTCTCCATGCTCCACAGGTACCGATTCGCCGGAACCTATCTCATAGCCAAGTCGTTAAAAACACACCCGAAACGCACAAAACCAGCGGACGCACGAAGGGCGCTGCCGGTTGTGTTGGATTTCGAATAGATGTGAAGTAGGGCGAGTCGGCGTCGCTGTCAACTATGGAATCGCCTGAAAACCAGCTATTCCCTGCCTGTTCAACCCCCTACCCCGATTGCACGAAAGACAATAGCATTAAAAAACCAATGACATATCCCGAACTGGATGGCCCGAGCGGTTTAACCGGAATCAATATAGCCTGTTCAGCCAGGCACCGGACCCGCGTTCACGCTTCGCTTTAACGCAAAAATGCAGTAGCGTTTCCTGCAAATCAATGGGGGGGCATTTTTGACCAATAGAAACAAATATGATCTGTTCGAAATAGCCGGACAGACAATTGCTCCCGGGAAAGTCGGCGATATTGCCATCCCGATCAGCGATCTCCCCGCCGGGATGCAGGCCAATATGCAAGTCCGCGTCTTTCACGGCAAGCGGACCGGGCCGAAGATATTTGTCAGCGCAGCGATTCATGGCGATGAAATCATCGGTACAGAGATCATCCGCCGTGTCATGAAGAAACTCCATCCGACCCGGATGTCTGGCACCGTGATATTCGTACCTGTGGTCAATATGTTCGGGTTCATCACCCATAGCCGCTACCTGCCCGACCGCCGCGACCTCAACCGGTCTTTCCCCGGAACCGAAAAAGGCTCGCTGGCATCGCAACTGGCGCATATTTTCTCGACCGAGATCATCGATCACTGCTCTCTGGGCATCGACATCCACAGCGCTGCCCAGCACCGCTATAACCTTCCGCAGATCCGGATCGCTGCAGGCAATCCCGAACTCAAGGAGCTGGCGCTCGAATTCGGGCCGCCGGTGGTTATCGAATCGGAATTGCGCCCCGGCTCCCTGCGCGCGCTGGCACGGGAGGCCGGTGTCGACATGTTGCTGATGGAAGCCGGGGAAGCGCTGCGGTTCGACGAGTTCTCCGTATTGACCGGGGTCAACGGCATATTGCGGGTACTGAAAAAACTCGAGATAATCGACACCAAGCGGCTCGGCAAGCGGGGTGTTCCGCCCGCACAGGCGACCCGCACGGTCTGGCTGCGTTCGACCAGAGGCGGGATTTGCCGCCTGATTTCACCCTCCGGCAGTAAAGTGCACAGAGGCGATACGGTGGCCTGTATCAGCGATATTTTCGGCGATGGCGAGGAAGCGATCCTGTCCCCCGTCGATGGCATAGTCATCGGGCACAGCAATCTGCCCGTGGTCAATCAGGGCGACGCTTTGCTCCACATCGCCCAAGTGCGCGTGTTTGATACGGTCAGCGAACGGCTAGAAACAATCGAGGATGCGATCACCAGCAACCAGTTGCTCGACGAGGACGAGGTGATTTAGGATAACGACGCTTCAGCACATCGAATAATGCAGGACCCCGCCTATTCGCAAAGCATAGTGAAAGCCTCACCCCTTGCCGCGCGTCTTCGTCTTGCCGGGCTTGGCATTTTTCTCGATAAACTCGATGATCTGCCCTGCGACATCCTTGCCGGTGGCATTCTCAATGCCTTCGAGACCGGGCGAGCTGTTCACTTCCATGATCACCGGACCGTGGTTGGACCGCAGCATATCGACGCCGCAGACGTTCAGGCCCATATGTTTGGCCGCGCGCACAGCAGTTGACCGTTCTTCCGGCGTGATCTTGACGATCTGGGCGCTACCACCCCGATGCAGGTTGGAACGGAAGTCATCCGGCGCTCCGGTGCGCTTCATGGCGGCAATTACTTTTCCGCCGACGACCAGTGCGCGAATATCCGTGCCGCCTGCTTCCTTGATAAATTCCTGCACCAATATGTTCACATTTGCGCCGCGAAACGCCTCGATCACCGACTTGCCGCTCGACATGGTTTCGGCGAGAACCACACCGATACCCTGCGTCCCTTCGAGCAGCTTGATAACCACCGGCGGCCCGTTGACCGCCTTGATGATCTCTTCTGCCTGCTTTGGATCATTAGCATAAGCGGTCAGCGGCAAACCGAGCCCGTATTTGGCCAGAATCTGCATCGAACGAAGCTTGTCCCGGCTGCGACCAATGGCCACGCTTTCATTGAGCGGCCAGACACCGGCCATCTCGAACTGGCGGACAACGGCAGTGCCATAGTTGGTGATGGATGCGCCGATCCTTGGGATCACCGCCTCATAACCTTCCAGCGTCACCCCGTCATACGTGATCGTCGGCCGATGGCTGGCGATATTCACGGTGCAGCGAGTCGTATTTAGAATGTCGAGCGTGTGGCCGCGCTCTTCCGCTGCCTCGACCAACCTTTTATGAGAATAAAGGTTCGGATTCCGGGCAAGCATGGCAATTTTCATAAATTATCTTTCTTCGTGCCGACCCAGCATCCAGCGCTTGGCGCTGTTGACGAGAAAGCCCCGCTTCAGCGCCCGACGTCCTATCAGGACCGGGAATATCATTGATTGCCGGTTGGCAAGTGTCATATGCCCGACCCACTCCAGCGGCCCGAGTTTCATGACCGTCTCTATCACATAACGGGTTTGCATGACACCATTGCTACTCTTTATTCTGCGCTGTCCATAAACAAGCGCTTCGCAATGATAGTCGGGAATACCGGTCCCCATCGGGATGGTAAATTGCACGAATGGTTTGCCATCTTTATCAAAGGCTTTGATCCGGGTGGCGTGAAGCGAGGAAGTCGCTGCCCCGGTATCGACCTTGGCGTGAAGGTTTTTTACGCCCAATCCAGGTAAATCAATAAGTTCGCACCAGCCTATTTCACATGGCTGTTCAAGCTTGGTGCGAAGCCGCTTCACTTTCGGAGTTTTTGTCTGCGCCATCGACCATGATCTGGCCGATGGCGCTTTTTTGCGCAAGAAAATTATGTATCAGGTGACACCATATGCAAGCATGGCGTCAGCCACTTTTTTGAAGCCCGCGATATTCGCGCCCTTCACATAGTCGACATAGCCGTCGCCCTGATTGCCATATTCAACACATTTGCCGTGGATGCCTTCCATCAGATCGGTGAGCATTTCGCCGAGCCGTTCGTGGTTCCAGCTGATGCGCTCCGCATTCTGGCTCATTTCCAGACCGGAGACGGCGACGCCGCCAGCATTTGCCGCCTTGCCGGGACCGTACATGATCCTGGCATCGTGGAAGACGTGAACGCCTTCCAGCGTGGTCGGCATGTTCGCGCCTTCTGACACGGCGATCACGCCGTTGGCGACCAGTTCCCTGGCTTCCTCTTCATTGAGCTCATTCTGTGTCGCGCAGGGCAATGCCAGATCGCAAGGCACGCTCCAGGGACGCGCACCTTCGTGATAGGATGCACCGGTGAAATGATCCGCATATTCGCTGATCCGGCCCCGAGTGTGGGTCTTGTGATGCTTGACCCAGTCGATCTTCTCCTGATCAATGCCATCGGGATCGTGAATGAAGCCGCCGCTGTCCGAAAGGGTCAGAACCTTGCCGCCCTGTTTGGTGATCTGCTCCGCCGCGTGGGTTGCCACATTGCCGGAACCGGAAATCACCGCCGTCTTGCCGGCGATCGCGTCATTCCTGTGTTTGAGCATATTTTCCATGAAATAGACCGCGCCATAGCCGGTCGCTTCGGGACGCATCTGCGAGCCGCCATATTCCAGGCCCTTGCCGGTCAGCACACCTTCCCAGCGATTGGTGATCCGCTTGTACTGGCCAAACATATAGCCGATTTCGCGGCCACCGACGCCGATATCACCAGCAGGAACATCCGTGTCCGGCCCGATGTGGCGATAAAGCTCGGTCATGAACGACTGGCAGAAGCGCATGACTTCGGCGTCGGACTTGCCTTTTGGGTTGAAGTTTGCACCGCCCTTGCCGCCGCCCATCGGCAATCCGGTCAGCGCGTTTTTGAACGTCTGCTCGAATGCAAGAAATTTCAGAACGCTTTCGTTCACGCTGGGGTGGAAACGAATCCCGCCCTTATACGGACCGATGGCGTTGTTATTCTGGATACGGAAACCACGCTGCACACGAATGCAATGATTGTCGTCTTCCCAGCAAACGCGAAAGGAGACCACCCGGTCGGGCTCTGCGATCCGGCGCAAGATCTGTGCGCTGTGATAGGCTTCTTTGTCTTCGATGAAATCAAAAATATCCATCGCGACTTCCTGAACCGCCTGAACAAATTCAGGTTGCCCCGGATTGCGCTTCTTGACGCCTTCCATGAATGTTGGAAAATCTACATGATCGGAAACGGCCATCTTCTACCCCCTCAATGATTGAATGTCTGCACGCCCCGTTGTTCGTCATCGACGTCCTCAAGCCGACAACAAGTATGTAATCATCATAGAACTAATAAATGGTTCAGGTAAAGCGTTGAAACGCATCGCTAATCAACCGGGCATCATCGGCTTTGCCAATAGAGTCGTGTTCTTTTCGGTTTACTCGCCCCCATCATCGGTTACGTCATCGACCACATTGGTATCAGCGACAGCGGCATCACCAAACAGGGCTGACAGACGCGTCAACTGCTCGCCGATCACGCCGTCCACGGCAGGAGCGATCTGATCAACGGGAAATTCCATATAGCCACCGACTTTGTACGTGAACCGGACCACGGTATCAGTATCTTGCGGCTGGAGCAGCATGGTCAGCGTACCGGTAACCGCTTCACCCTGGAGAGGCCCCAGCGCACCGGAAAGCCGCAACATCTTGTTATTGCGGGCATAGATCACCCGCATGTGCTGAACGCTGCCTTCCGATGATTTGATATTATCATCCGATGTCGTCCGGATCAGTTCGCAGAAACATCCCCCAGCCTGCGGAACGAGATAGAAATTTTCTGCATTGCCTGTCCAGCTATGGTCGGCATTCCAATAGCGCGACGGCGCGATCATCGCTTTCCAGACCGACTCTATATCGCCGGAGATCACCGTTTGATGCTGAACGGTGAAGCCGTTTGCGGCGGTGTTGGTCACTTCTGCCTGCGCGGCATTCGCCCCGCAAAGCGCTGCCATTCCCAATATTGTTCGAAATGCCAGCTTGTTCATGACCATGTCTCCTGTGAAATCGTTTCAGAGCGAGAGAGCAGCCTCTATTGCATCATTGACTTCCGTCATGCTGCCCATGCCATTGACCTTGCGCACAATCCCGCGCTTTTCATATATCGGCAGGATAGGCTCTGTCTTGGCGCGATATTCTTTCATGCGGGTACGCACGGTTTCTTCATTGTCATCGGGGCGCCGCTTGAATTCGGAGGAACCGCAAACGTCACAGACGCCTTCGACCGCCGGTTTCTTGAACTTGTCGTGATAGCCTTCTCCGCATTTGCCGCAGGTAAAGCGTCCAACGATGCGTTCGACCAGCGCGTCTTCATCCACGACCAGTTCGATTACGTGGGAAAGCGTACGGCCCCTCTCCGCCAATATCTCGTCCAGCGATTCCGCTTGCGCGGCGGTCCGGGGATAGCCGTCAAAGATAACGCCTTTGTCAGGACCGAGTTCATCCAGCTTGTCACCGATAATGCCCGACACCACTTCATCAGGAACAAGTTCGCCGGCATCCATCAGAGCCTTGGCTTTCAAGCCAACTTCTGTACCGGCCTTCACAGCGGCCCGAAGCATGTCACCAGTGGATAGCTGGACCATTCCATGTTCTTCTTCAAGACGGCTCGCCTGAGTCCCCTTCCCGGCACCCGGTGGTCCCAACAAGATGATATCCATGTGTCTGCCCCTGTCGTAGTGTAATGATTCTGATCTGGACCTAACGCCTTCCGGCCTTAGCGTCTACGCCGACCACCCTTCAGCTTCGCTTTTTTCAGCAAATCGCCATATTGCAGTGCCAGCAAATGGCTCTGAATCTGGGTTACCGTATCGACCGTCACATTGACGACAATCAACAGGCTGGTTCCGCCAAGGAAGAAAATAGGAAGATTGGTTTGCGCCATGACATATTCCGGTAAGACACAGACCAGGGCGAGATAGGCAGCGCCGACCACGGTGATTCGGGTAAGCACATAATCAAGATAATCCGCAGTATTCTTCCCCGGGCGAATGCCGGGAATGAACCCGCCATTTTTCTTCAGATTCTCAGCCGTTTCCTCCGGATTGAACACAACCGCCGTATAGAAGAAACAGAAGAAGATAATACCCGAAGCATAAAGCGCCATATAAAGCGGCTGGCCATGCGCCAGATATTGGTTGAGCATGATGATGAAATCACCAAAAGCGGTTTCTCCGGAGGCGGTATTGCCAGCAAACTGGCTCACCGTCAGCGGCATCAACAGCAGCGAAGAAGCGAAAATCGGCGGGATAACGCCTGCGGTATTGACCTTTAGCGGCAAATGGCTGCGATCCGCCTGCATCACGCCATGCTGGGTCGCGCGCTTGGGATATTGGATCAGCACCCTGCGTTGGGCGCGTTCCATGAAACTGATGAACAAGACCAGTCCGACAACCATCGCAATCAGGCCGACAATGGTCAGCGCACTGATCGAACCGGTACGGCTGCCTTCCATCAGATTGCCGACAAAGGTTGGCATCTGGGCGACGATACCGGCCATAATGATCAGCGAGATACCGTTGCCGATACCGCGACTGGTGATCTGCTCACCCAGCCACATCAGGAACAAAGTGCCGCCGATCAGACTGATAACCGCGCCGACACGGAACATGTAGCCCGGTTCAACGACCGCTTGCAGTCCCGACTGGGATGCAAAGCTTTCCAGGCCTACTGCGATAAAATAGCCCTGAACAGCGGTCAGGCCGACCGTGCCGTAACGGGTATATTGATTGAGTTTCTTGCGCCCGGCTTCGCCATCTTTCTTGATTGCTGCCAGCGTCGGAGACAATGCCGCCCCCAACTGAACCACGATCGAAGCCGTAATATAAGGCATGACGCCCAAGGCAATCAGACTCATCCGCTCCAGCGAACCGCCCGAGAATGTATTGAAAATATCCAGAACGCCGCCACGGGTCTGATCGTAAAGATCAGCAAGAACGACCGGATCAACACCTGGCAGCGGGACAAAGCTGAGCAAGCGGAAAATGACAAGCGCGCCAAGTGTGAACCAGATGCGTTTCCGCAGTTCGGTAGCTTGTCCAAATTTCGATAGACTTAGATTGGCTGCAACCTGATCGGCTCTTGATGCCATGCTTGACTTCCCTGCCCCACTAAAAGTTTGAAACGCGTCCCTGTTAAGACAGAGGCCCATCTCCAACTATTGCGCCTGTTGCAATCTCCGGAGATGGATAGCTACTATTGAAGCTATGCAACCCGCCCCATATCGGATGTTAGTGCATCAAAAACAAGGGGCCAGAAAAAGAGGCGCTAAATCTAGCGCCTCTCGAAGATCAGTCTTTCTTCTTCGCCCGGTTCGCGGCCTTTTTCTCGCTCGCTGACTTGGAAGCTACAGCTTTTTTCTCGCCCTTGGCGCGGCGTTCGCCACCCGCGGGAAGAATTTCGACCTTGCCACCGGCTTTTTCAACCGCTGCCACGGCTGCTTTCGAAGCGCCTGCAACGGCAATGGTGATTTTCGCTTTCAATTCGCCTTTGGCAAGCAGACGTACACCGTCTTTACCGCCACGCGCCAAACCAGCGGCCTTCAGGGTCGCATGATCGATCGTGCCTTTGTTGGCGAGGCTTTTGCTGTCGATGAATTTCTGGATCATGCCCAGGTTCACTTCGGCATAATCGGTACCGAACGGATTGTTGAACCCACGCTTCGGCAAACGCATGTGGAGCGGCATCTGGCCGCCTTCAAATCCGTTGATCGAAACACCGGAGCGGGACTTCTGGCCTTTTTGGCCGCGTCCGCCGGTTTTGCCTTTGCCCGAGCCAATGCCCCGGCCAATGCGCATGCGTGATTTGCGCGCGCCGTCGTTGTCTTTAAGTTCGTTTAATTTCATGTCTTGTACTCGCTTTCGCTTTTATGCGCACGGAATTGTCAGGTGTTACCCTTCAACAACTTCCACCAGATGATGTACTTTGCCGATCATACCGCGGACTTCGGCAGTATCTTCCAGCTCTGAAACACGGTGCATCTTGTTAAGACCAAGACCGATCAGCGTTTTGCGCTGAACTTCAGGGCGACGGATCGGAGAGCCGATCTGTTTGACTTTAATTTTGGCCATCAAAAATTACTCCGTAACTGCCGCGGCATCCGCTGCCACTTCAGCAGCCGAACCGCCAGCGCGTGCCAGCAAGTCAGTCACTTTCTTCCCGCGGCGCTGCGAAACAGCTTTCGGGCTGGACTGATCTGCCAACGCAGCAAAGGTTGCGCGGATCATGTTATAAGGATTTGCGGTGCCGTTGGACTTGGTCACAACGTCCGAAACGCCGAGGCTTTCGAAAACAGCACGCATCGGGCCACCGGCAATAATACCGGTACCGGCAGGTGCCGAACGGACGGTCACATTGCCCGCACCGAATTGACCTTTACCATCATGGTGCAGGGTCCGGCCTTCACGAAGCGGAACGCGAACCATATTCTTTTTGGCCGCTGCCGTTGCCTTGGTAATCGCTTCAGGCACTTCACGCGCCTTGCCTTTACCGAAGCCAGCCCGGCCCTTGCCGTCACCGACCACGACCAATGCCGCGAAACCAAAGCGCTTACCGCCTTTTACGGTTTTCGAAACCCGGTTGATGTGGACCAGTTTCTCGACCAGTTCTTCGCCGCCGTCATTGTTGTTACCACGGCCACCGCGACCGCGTCCGCCGCCACGATTGTCACGTCCGCCACCGCGATTGTCGCGATTGCTGCCGCCACGGTTTCCACCGCGCGACTGACGCTCTGCGCCACCGGTTTTGGCTTCAGCTGCTACAGCTGCTTCAGGCTGATTGCCTTCGCCAGTTGTACCCGGCTGCGCCGCGCCTTCTGGTGTTGTTTTGTCATCAGCCATATTAAAACTCCAATCCGCCTTCACGTGCCGCGTCGGCCAAAGCCTTCACACGTCCGTGAAACAGGAACCCGCCACGGTCAAAAATTACTTCTTTAACGCCCGCCTTCTTGGCAGCTTCGGCAACGCGCTTGCCGACATCGGCCGCAGCTTTGCTATCCGCGCCGGTTTTGACTTTG
>NZ_JBLWWU010000035.1:0-6054 GCF_048267785.1 Parasphingorhabdus sp.
GTGATGCGCGATCCCAGACTGCTTGAATATGCCAAGCAATCCCGAAGAGAAATGACCGAGCCAGAAACAAGAATGTGGCTGCAACTACGAGCAAAACGATTTCGGGGAATCAAATTTCGCAAGCACAAGGTGATCGGCAATTATATCGTCGACTTCTCGTCCCGCAAACCGATGCTGGTGATTGAAATTGATGGCGATACACACGCCGGACGAAAAGAATATGATGGAGTGCGGGCCAATTTTCTGGAACAGCAAGGATATCAGGTAGTGCGATTTACGAATGAGGAAGTGATGCATAATTTGGAGGGCGTTTTGGAGGCTTTAGCTACGACCATCTCAGAGATGGCTCCCCCTCTCCCAACCCTCTCCCCTGAAGGGGAGAGGGCTAGATGACCCGTCTCTCAAACGCTTTCCCCGCCGACCGCGCAGCGCTCGTCACCTTCGTAACCGCAGGCGATCCGACCCCTGCCGATACCGGTGCCATACTCGACGCGCTCGTCGAAGGCGGCGCGGATATCATCGAGCTCGGCATGCCGTTCACCGATCCTATGGCCGATGGTCCCTCGATTCAGGCAGCCGACATCCGCAGTTTGGCCGCTGGCACCAGGACCGCCGATATTTTCAACATGGCGAAGGAATTTCGTCAGCGTCACCCGGATACGCCTCTGGTGCTGATGGGCTATGCCAATCCGATGACGATCAGGGGCTCCGAATGGTTCGCAGACGCCTGCGTCGACGCCGGTGTCGATGCCGTGATCTGCGTCGATATTCCGGTCGAGGAAGACGAAAGCCTCGGCGACGCGCTACGGGCAAAGGATGTTGCCGTCATCCGCCTTGCGACGCCAACCACCGATGCCGAGCGCCTGCCACAGATATTGAGCAACGCATCCGGCTTTCTCTATTATGTCTCGGTCGCCGGGATCACCGGCCAGCAACAGGCGGCCCAGGCGAGTATCGAAGAGGCGGTCGCCCATCTGAAAGCAGGCACCGACCTGCCCGTCGCGGTCGGCTTCGGTGTGCGCACGCCGGAACAAGCCGCCGATATCGCCCGCGTTGCCGATGGCGTTGTCGTCGGCTCCGCAATCGTCGAGATTGTCGCCGAACATGGCAAAGATGCACCGCCGCATGTCAGGGACTATGTAAAGTCGCTTTCCGATGCTATCAGGGCTGCCGGAAAAAAATAAATATCAAAAACCGTTCGCATCGAGCGAAGTCGAGATGCCTGCGGATAACAAGTCTCTCGACTACGCTCGAGACGAACGGAACAGAAGATAAGGGTAAATCATGTCCTGGCTAAGCAATGTCCGCAACAAGATCGCTTCGATCACCAAGCGCGAAACGCCCGATAATCTCTGGCACAAATGCAAGAAATGCGAAGCGATGGTGTTCCTCAAGGAATATGAGGACAATATGTATATCTGTCCGAAATGTGACCATCACGGTCGCATCGGACCGATGACCCGCTTTGCCCAGATCATGGACGAAAATAGCTGGAAAATGATTCCTTGGGCGCCGGTGAAAGAAGATCCGCTGAAATTCAAAGACCAGAAAAAATATACTGACCGGCTGAAAGATGCCCGCACCAAGACCGGCGAACAGGATGCACTGATTAACGTCAAAGGCACGATCGAATCGATCCCCTGCGTCGTCGGCGTTCAGGATTTCGCCTTCATGGGCGGATCGATGGGACTGGCCGTTGGACAGGCTTTTGTCGACGGTGCCAAGCGCGCGCTGAAAGACCAGTGCCCCTATATCATCTTCACCGCCGCCGGCGGCGCGCGAATGCAGGAGGGCATATTGTCGTTGATGCAAATGCCGAAGACCACGGTGGCGATCTCGATGCTGCGCGAAGCCGGCATCCCGTTCATCGTCGTGCTGACCGATCCGACGACCGGTGGTGTCACCGCCAGCTATGCGATGCTCGGCGACGTGCATATTTCGGAGCCCGGCGCGATGATCGGCTTTGCCGGCCAGCGGGTGATCGAGAATACCATCCGCGAGAAGCTGCCGGAGGGTTTCCAGACCGCAGAATATCTGCTCGAGCACGGCATGATCGACATGGTCGTGCACCGCAAGGAACTGCGCGAAAAGCTGGCCCAGGTCATGGGTTATCTGATGGCATGGAAAGACGCGGCTTGAAAAAGCCGCTCCCCTTCAGGGGAGGGGTTCGGGTGGGGCATGTCTTCAATCTCGACCTTGGTTTTCCTCCAACACGCCCCGCCACCGCCCCTGAAGGGGAGGAGAGATAATGGCAGACGGCGCCCGTTCCGATCATCCCGCGGTCCAGAAACAGCTCGACCGGCTGGAAATGCTGTCCCCCGGCCGCGACATATTGGGACTGGAACGGATCAGCGAACTCCTGAACCGTCTCGGCAGTCCCCATGAAAAATTACCTCCGATATTCCACGTTGCCGGCACCAATGGCAAGGGATCGACCTGTGCCTTCCTGCGCGCCGCGATCGAGGCGGAAGGGCTGAAGGCCCATGTCTACACCAGCCCGCATCTGGTTCGCTTCAACGAACGGATAAGGCTCGCCGGCAAACTGATCGACGACCAATATCTCGCCGAACTGCTCGCCCGGGTTCTCGACATCAGCGAGGATATCAACCCCAGTTTCTTCGAGGCCACCACCGCCGCCGCCTTTCTCGCCTTCTCCGAAACACCTGCCGATGCCTGTATATTGGAAGTCGGCCTCGGCGGCCGGCTCGACGCCACCAATGTCATCACCGACCCTGTCGCGACCGGCATAGCAGCGCTCGGCATTGATCATGAAGGCTTTCTGCTCAGCCCCGAAAAAGGCACGCCGGACGACCCAATGACCCGTATTGCATGGGAAAAGGCCGGCATCGCCAAAAAGAACACGCCCCTGCTGACACAAAAATATGCTGCGGACATGCTGCACACGATCGCTGATCATGCTGCAGATATCGGTGCGCAGCATTTTCCCCGCGGCGAGGAATGGGATGCAGCCACTTACGAAGGCCAGCTGCATTACAAAGACGCCGCCGGAAAACTCAACCTGCCCCTGCCCGCCCTCGTCGGTGCGCATCAGGCTGACAATGCTGCGCTCGCCGTCGCAATGCTGCGGCATCAGCATACCATCGCGATATCAGACAGCGCGTTAAAGGCGGCGATGGGCTGGGCCCACTGGCCGGCGCGGATGCATTTGCTGATTGCCGGCCCACTGACCCATTTGCTGCCCGGTGACGCGGAAATATGGGTCGACGGCGGCCATAATATCAGCGCGGGTCTGGCGCTGGCCAAGCATTTTGCCGATTATGAAGCGGGCTCGATCAATCTCGTGATCGGGATGATGGCCAACAAGGAGGCCAGCGCGATCATCACCCCGCTACACGAAAAGCTGGCCAGCGTAACGGTGATCCCGGTGCCCGGCCATGACAGCCACGCGCTGGACGACTATCCCGATCCCGATGCACCCGTGACTGAAGCCACCGATATTGCGGACGCACTTCAATCCCTGTCCGTTGGCACTGGCAAGACCGTATTGATCGCCGGCTCGCTCTATCTGGCGGGCGAAGTGCTGAAAGCGAACGAGCAGGTCCCGGATTAGGCGTTTTTCAAAGCTGTTGCATCAACACCCGACCTGGCGCCCAGACGCGAAATTCGGATCCATTCGATGATGCAGATTATGACCGCAATTCCGCCCATAGCGGTGGTCAAAAGGAATACCTGGAAATAGCCCTGCTCCTCAATCATCTGCCCCAATGCACCACGCCCCAACGTTCCGACCAGCATGGTGAGCGATGACAGCAGCGCATATTGAACTGCACTATAGCCCTTGGCGACAATCGACGACAAATAGGCAACAAAGGCTGCACCGGCGATACCGACTGCAATATTTTCGCCGGCAATAGCCATCATCAACTTGGCGAGTCCTGCATCCCCACCCAAATTGGCGATCAGCCAGGTGAAGCCCGTGACATCGCTGACCGATTGAACGACAGCGCCTCCTCTCGCCAGATCGGCATAGAGCAAATTGGTAGCAGCAGCCAGAACAGCACCCAGAGTAAGCGTCAACATGCGTCCCAACGTCGTGAGCATATAGCCGCCAGCGGCAAGACCCAGCATCAACGCGCCAACACCAAAGAACTTCGACGCGACCGCGACTTCATCTTTGGTATATTCCAGCTCTCCCAGGTAGAACGGATAGGCAAAACTTCCCCAGATGGAATCGGTGATACGGTAGGTCAGAACGAGACCCAATATAACAAGCAGCGCCCAGCCCAACCGTCCAACAAATTCTGTGAGAGGCAGGACCAGCGCGCGGTAGCCGTGATCAAGAAATCGCCCGGCGGTCGATTCAGCTGGAAGGTCCTGGCTCAACAGATATTGCCCGCTGCGTTCCAGTCGGACCAGAAATGCTGAGATGAAGACAGGGATTACCACCGTTGCCACCACAATCAGCGGTCCCATTGTCGAGATGAACGCGACTGAATCAGGTCGCGTTTCCGGATCGCTACCGAGCGATTGGACCATGAAAGTCCCGACCGTTATCAAGGCCCAACCCCACAGAATTGCTACGGCAAGCAATGCCCACCCCCTGATGCTCGGGTCAAGCTGGCCGGCTTTCCGCAGGCCGTGCTCATCTGCCATTTCCGTGGCGGTTTGCACGGTTGTCCTGGCATCGGGTGCAAAAAGACCGGCAAAGCCGATCAACAGCATTATGACTCCCATAGTCATATAAACCGTCGGCCAGTCCGTTCGTTCGGCCAGAAAAAGCGCCAGTGCGCCACCGACGAGCGCGGCGATCCGATATCCCATCTGATAAACGGTCGACAGGATATCGATCGTTGCCACTTCGTCGGCAACGTCGACCCGCCATGCATCGATCACGACATCTTGCGTAGCGGAAGCAAACGCACCGATACCAGCCAATAAGGAGAATAATCCAAGCGAAGAAACCGGGTTCAACGTCGCCAGAACAACCAATATGACACCAAGCAATATTTGCGCGGTCACGATCCATTGCTTGCGCTTACCCAGTCTTTTCAGGACCGGGACATTAATCCGGTCAAGCGCCGGCGACCAAAGAAATTTGAACGCATAAGCCAATCCGATAAGCGAGAACACGCCCATGGTTTCAAGATCAACCTCGGCGTCCGAAAGCCACGCGTAGAGCGTTCCGAGCAGCAACGCATAGGGCAGTCCCGCCGCGAAACCGAAGATCGCCATGAAAAGAGTTTTGCGATTACCCAGTGACGCGATTACTTTGCGCCAACCCGGTTTTTCTGCCTGCTCACTCACGCCATATTCTCCCTCGCACTGAAGGAATCTTTAGCGCCTATTCACCTGAATGCCAGCTTGATCTTGTAACGTTTCAAATATCGAGCAGCTTTGCCGCGACAATCGGCCCTGCGCCCGGCCGCTGGACGACAATCGCATATTTGTCCGCGCCGCTTACGCGCAATTGCCCGCTTGGGACAACAAACCGCGCGAACTTGCCGCGCCAGCTACCCAGATTGCGTTCAACCTTAACCACATTTGTGTAGTGCACGGTCCTGCCGCCATTTTCGCCGCTTCCGATACGCACGGTTTCCGCAGAGCTGAGCGCGATCAGCGAAACACCGGCCAAATAGTCGGACTTGCCGCTGATCGTGACGGTCAATTGACCTTCCGCATTGGTGGCTGCGCTGATCGCCGGGCCGGTCCGGTCGGCGCGTCGCACCAGCGAGCGGATATCATCTTCGCGCGACCCAACTGCCCCGCCACCGCCATTGACGATCATTTGCGGGGTGTAGACGCCTGACCCTTCATGGCCTTTCGCCGCATAGGCGCGCTGCAACCTCGTATTGTCCTCACGGGCCAGCGTGTCTTTCCAGCCAAGCCGGTCCCAGTAAGTCACCGGTCGCGTGATCACCAGCAGGGAGTCGTCTTTCGCCAGCCGACTGGCCAGCAAATCTGCAGGGGGACAGGACGAACATCCCTGACTGGTGAACAATTCGATGACAACGGGATTAGGGGGATGATTGTCATCGGCGGTTACCGGAGCGGAGCGGGCAGCGGAACCCGGTGCCAGTTGCGCGCCGGCAAATC